>PLUE01000029.1 GCA_003164785.1 Gammaproteobacteria bacterium
TCATCATCAGTGAATACATCAAGGTACACCCGATGGCGATCAAACATCCCGAAAAGGTGGACGCCGCCACACGCGAGAAGATCGCCGCCCTGAGCATTGCCTACGATAACCCTGCGGAGTTTTTCGTCAAGACGCTTTCCGAGGGTGTGGCCACGATCGCCGCAGCGGTTTATCCAAAGCCCTGCGTGGTGCGTATGAGCGACTTCAAGAGCAATGAATACGCCACCTTGTTGGGCGGGACGTTTTACGAGCCGGACGAAGACAATCCAATGCTCGGATTCCGAGGTGCATCCCGTTACGCCCATCCCGCCTATGCCGAGGGCTTTGCGCTCGAGTGCGCGGCGATGAAACGGGTGCGCGATGAGATGGGACTGACGAACGTGAAGTTGATGATTCCCTTTTGTCGCCGAGTCCAGGAGGGCGAAAAGGTGCTTGAGGCCATGGCGGCCAATGGCCTCAAGCGCGGGGACAATGGACTTGAGGTCTACGTCATGTGCGAGATCCCCAACAACGTCATCCAGATCGACGCCTTTGCCAAACTGTTCGATGGATTCTCGATCGGCTCCAATGATTTGACCCAGTTGACGCTCGGCGTGGACCGGGATTCGCAAATCGTGGCCTTCGATTTTGACGAGCGCGATCCCGGCGTGAAAGAGATGATCCGCCTCGCAGTGGAGGGTGCGCGTCGCAACGGCCGGCATTCCGGACTGTGCGGGCAGGCGCCGTCGGATTATCCCGAAATGGCCGAGTATCTGGTGGAAATCGGCATCGATGCCATGAGTCTCAATCCGGACGCCGTACTCGCCACAACCCGGCAGGTGCTAGCGGTGGAAAAGCGCCTGTCAGAAGCTCCTAAATCATGAAGCCGATCGGCGAGAAAAACCCAATCGCGATCGGAAAGCACGGATAGTATTGCGGAACAATTTGTTGCGAAATATTGCTTCCCGCTGTTGTGCCGGATTCGGCTACGCTCGAATCGAATCGTTTGCATTGACTGGGATCGATTATTGGTGTTTATAGGATTGTGAAATAGTCGGCGGAGCACGCTGGTTTTGGTAATTTATCCAGCTACGCTGGCGTCGGCCTTCAAAGCGGTGGAGTGTCAGATCATTCAACATGTCTCAGACAACCAGGCAAGACTGCTCATCACATCCGAGGGTCTTCAGGCGCTCATTGATGCGCTCGCGGGCCGTGGCTACCAGGTGCTCGGTCCGGCCGTGCGGGATGGCGCCATTGTCTATGACACCATTGCGCGCGTTGCCGATTTGCCGGCCGGATGGACGGATCATCAGGAGGCGGGACGCTATCGGCTCGAGCGGCGCAACGATGGTGCATTATTCGGGTTTGCGGTCGGCCCGCAATCGTGGAAGCGATTCCTGCATCCGCCGGTCGAGACCCTGTGGACGATGCGCCGTGATGGTGCTGCTGTCGCGATTTCAAGCGCTGCCACGACCACTCCCAAACTGGCGTTCCTGGGCGTACGCGCCTGCGAGATCCACGCCATCGCGGTCCAGGATCGGGTATTGCGCGACGGACCGTATCCGGATACTGCTTATGCGATGCGTCGTCAGGATGCGTTCATCGTTGCCGTCAACTGCGGGCAGGCAGGAGGAACGTGCTTCTGCGTCTCGATGCAGACGGGACCGAAGGCGAACTCGGGTTTCGATCTGGCCCTGACCGAGCTTGTGGATGGCGACAGCCACCATTTCCTGGTCGAGGTTGGCAGCGAAGCCGGCGCCGAACTGCTCGAGCGGGTGCCGCATCATCCGGCAACGGACGCACACCGGGCGGCCGCCGAAGCGGTCATCGCACGCACGGCAAGCCAGATGGGGCGGAGCCTGGAAACCGACGGCATCAAGGAACTCCTGCAGAGCAATCCGGATCATCCGCGTTGGGATGACGTCGCCCAGCGCTGCCTGGCCTGCGGCAATTGCACCATGGTTTGCCCGACCTGCTTTTGCACGACGGTGGAGGATCACACCGATCTGATCGGGAATTCCGCGGAGCGGGTGCGCATGTGGGACTCCTGCTTCACCATGGACTTCTCGTACCTCCATGGAGGCAGTGTGCGATCGACGGCCCGCTCACGCTACCGGCAATGGATGACCCACAAGCTCGCATCTTGGTTCGATCAATTCGGCACCTCAGGCTGTGTCGGCTGTGGCCGCTGCATCACCTGGTGCCCGGTGGGTATCGACATCACGCAGGAAGCTGCTGCCATCCGCTCAACCTCGACTGCGGCGAAGGGAGACCAGAATGGAGGGTCTTGAGCATATCCTGACGCAGCATCCATTCTTTGCGGGTTTCTCCGACGAACACAGCCGGCTCGTCGCCGGTTGCGCCCGCAATCATCGCTACGATGCCGGCGAGTACCTGTTTCGCGAGGGCAGCCCGGCCGACGAGTTCTTCCTGATCCGCCACGGCCAGGTGGCGCTGGAGATCGTATCGCCGGGACAGGCACCGATCGTGTTTGCGACGCTCGGCGAGGGAGAAATCGTCGGCGCCTCCTGGCTGGTCCCCCCCTATCGTTGGATGTTCGACGCGCGCTGCGTGGCGCTGACGCGGGCGATCGGTATCGACGCTGCATGCCTGCGCGGCAAATGCGAGGCGGACCATGATCTCGGCTACGAGTTGATGAAGCGCTTTCTGCCGATCCTGGTGCAGCGGCTTCACGCAACCCGGCTGCAGATTCTCGACGTCTACGGCAAGCGTTGATATGGGCGCCGCACCGCAGACCGACCCCTTCGTCCCGCAGCTCTATCGGGTCGGTCGAGTGCGGCGCGAGCTCGCCGATACAATGACGCTGGAACTCGCGCCCTTCGCCGGTCCGCGACCGAGTTTCGAGCCCGGACAGTTCAATATGCTGTATGCCTTCGGTGTCGGCGAGGTGGCGGTCAGCATCAGTGGCGCAGCAGACGCGAGCAGTTTCATCCATACCGTTCGCGACGTCGGTGCCGTCAGTGGAGCGATCGCGGCACTCGAAGCGGGGGCCACGATCGGTCTGCGCGGGCCGTTCGGCACCGGCTGGCCGGTCGTGTCAGCGCAAGGCGCAGACCTGCTGCTGGTGGCGGGCGGCCTGGGCCTCGCGCCACTACGTCCCGCGATCTACCATGTGCTGGCCAACCGCCCTCGCTATGGCCGCGTGGTCATTCTGGTCGGCAGCCGCAACCCTCTAGGCATGCTGTATCGCCGAGAGTTGGAGGAGTGGCGTCGGCGTCTCGATGTGGACATCGAAATGACTGTCGACCACGCCGATGCCGACTGGCATGGAAACGTCGGCGTCGTCCCGTCACTGATCCGCCGGGTGGCTTTCGACCCTCACGAGACGATCGCGCTGATTTGCGGACCGGAAGTGATGATGCGATTCACCGTGAACGCGCTGCGCGAGGCCGGCGTTCTGCCGGACCGGATCTATCTGTCGATGGAGCGCAACATGAAATGCGCCATCGGTCTGTGCGGTCACTGCCAATTCGGACCCGCCTTCGTCTGCAAGGACGGACCGGTGATGCGCTTCGACAGGATCGCCGAGATCCTCGCCGTGCGCGAGATATGACATGAGTGACAAGAAGCGCCCAAGGCTCGCAGTCTGGAAATTTGCCTCATGCGACGGCTGTCAGTTGTCGTTGCTCGATTGCGAGGATGAACTCCTGACGCTCGCGGCTGCGGTGCAGATCGCCAACTTCCCCGAGGCCTCGAGTGCAATCGAGGACGGCCCGTATGACCTGTCGCTGGTGGAAGGATCGATCACCACGGCGCATGATGCAGAGCGAATCCTCGAGGTGCGGCGGCAATCGAAGCATCTGGTCACGATCGGCGCCTGCGCCACCGCCGGCGGCATTCAGGCACTGCGCAATTTCGCCGACGTGAACGACTACATCGCCGCTGTTTATGCTTCACCTCAATATATCAAGACGCTGGCGACCTCGAGCCCGATTTCGGCGCACGTGCCGGTGGATTTCGAATTGCACGGCTGCCCGATCAACAAGGCGCAGCTCATCGAGGTGATTTCCGCATTCCTGGCCGGTCGCAAGCCGGCGATTGCTACCCACAGCGTTTGTATCGAGTGCAAGCGCAGCGGCATGATCTGCGTGATGGTGCAGGGCACGCCGTGCCTGGGTCCCGTCACGCATGCGGGTTGCGGCGCGATTTGCCCCTCGTTCCGGCGTGGCTGCTACGGCTGTTACGGTCCGATGGAGAGCCCGAATACCGCAGCGCTGGCGCGCGAATGGCAGACGTTGGGAGCTACACCGCGCGACCTGCGACGCGCCTTTCGCAGCTTCAATGCTACCGCCAAGCCGTTTCTGACCGAGAGCGAGGCCCATGGCGACTAAGACGATCCGCGTCGACCTCCTCACGCGCGTCGAGGGTGAAGGAGCGCTCGATCTTCAGATCAGCGACGGCCGAGTCACCTCGGTGCAGCTCAATATTTTCGAGCCGCCGCGTTTTTTTGAAGCGCTTCTGCGCGGACGCGGCTATGCTGAAACGCCGGACATCGTGGCGCGCATCTGCGGCATCTGTCCGATCGCCTATCAAATGAGCGCGGTACATGCGATCGAGAACGCGTTCGGCGTCACGGTCGATGGACAACTGCGCTCGCTGCGGCGGCTGATTTATTGCGGTGAATGGATCGAGAGCCACGCGCTGCATGTGGTCATGCTGCACGCGCCGGATTTCCTTGGCTTCCCCGATGCAATCCGGATGGCGGGTGAGCACGGCGACATCGTACGCAGCGGACTGGCCTTGAAGAAGGCCGGCAACGAGTTGATGCGTGTGCTCGGCGGGCGCGAAATTCACCCCGTCAACGTCAAGCCCGGCGGCTTCTATCGGGCGCCGAGCCGCGCAGAACTGGCTCCCGTAGCCGAAAACCTCGCGCGCGCACACGAGCTAGCCGTAGGTCTCGTGCGTTGGGTCGCAGCTTTTCCGTTTCCGCAATTCGAGCGGGACTATGAGTTTGTCGCGCTGCGACATCCGCACGAATATCCGTTCAACGAGGGACGGCTCGTTTCGAATCGCGATATCGATATCGATATCGCCGACTACGAGACGCAGTTCGAGGAACGGCATGTCGAGCATTCAACCGCACTGCATTCGGTGGTGAAGCGACGCGGCGCTTATTTGGTCGGGCCGCTCGCTCGCTATGCGCTCAATTTCGATCGCCTGCCGGCATCGGTTCAGGCCCTTGCGCGCGAATCCGGGCTGGGTGCGGTGTGCCGCAACCCTTTCCAGAGCATCATCGTGCGAGCGCTCGAGATCGTCTACGCCTGCGAGGAGGCGCTGAGGCTGATCGCGGCGTACGAGCCGCCGGATCTCGCGGCGCTGCCCGTCGCGCCGCGAGCGGGTATCGGCTTCGGCTGCACCGAGGCCCCGCGTGGCATCTGCTGGCATCGCTACGAGTTCGATGCCGAGGGCACGATCCGCACGGCGCGCATCGTGCCACCGACGTCGCAGAATCAACCCAGTATCGAGGCGGATCTGGCAGCGGTCGCCACATCTCTACTCGACCAGCCTGATGAGTTCATCCGCCATCGCTGCGAGCAGACTATTCGCAACTATGATCCCTGCATTTCGTGTTCAGCGCATTTCCTAAAGCTATCAGTGCATCGAACATGACGGGGACAGGCGGTCAGGCTGCGGCGCCCCGCAAGGTGCTCGTGATCGGTCTCGGCAATCCGGATCGTGGTGACGACGCCGTTGGCGCGATCGTCGCACAAGATCTCGGCGGCAGACTGCCGGCCGATGTCCCGGTTTTCGCGCGTCGCGGCGACATGCTGTCTCTGATCGAAGACTGGGCTGGCTTCGATGCGCTCGTGTGTGTCGATGCCGCGGCGCCGCTGGGGGACCCTGGGCGCATCCACCGAATCGATCTGCGCGCGAGCACATTGACCAAGCAGATTTCACTGACCTCGAGCCATGGCTTGGGTCTGGTTGAGGTGATCGAGCTCGCCAGCGCGCTGCATCTCGAGCCGCGCGAGATCATTGTCTATGCCATCGAGGGCGCCTCGTTCGACAACGGCACCGCCTTGACGCCTGCGGTCGCCACCGCAGCGCGAGTCGTCGCGGACCGAGTCTTGGCCGACGTCGGCAGGTTGCAGTACGCGTCGATGGTGGATGTGTCCGATGCATGAAACAGGCATCATTGAATACGCCGACTTCTGCGATTGTGCATCGGGGGCTGGGTCTCGGTGCTGGATGTTGTCCCCGGAAAATCTCTTCGACCGCAACAGCCGCGCATTGCTGGCGCCAGCCTTCACTTCTGATTTGAGTTATGCCGATGCGGGATTCTCCAGCATTCGCATTCGATGAAGAGTCGTGTGGGATCGATATTGACACGCGGTCCTTGTGTGGGGATTCTTGCCGTATCAGCGGTGCCTTCAGGATCCGATGAGTCCGCGAGCGGTGGATGGACGCAACGCGCGGTGGAAAGCCCGGATAGCGGCGGGCCACGAAGCGTGGGAGCCTGACACCGAAACTTTGACTCGTGACCTGCAGTGGAGGAATGATCGTGAACCGACGAGAGACAGTGGCTGGAATACTCGGGGGCGCCGCGGCGGTGACCGGTCGGGCGTTCGGCGCTCAGGCAAAGAACATGTCGCTTCCCGCACCCCGTCGCGAAGGCGGCCAACCCGTGCTGTCGGCGCTCAACCTGCGCCGCTCGACGCGCGCCTATTCGACTCGATCGCTTCCGCTGCAGACGCTGTCGGATCTGCTGTGGGCCTCTTTCGGCATCAATCGACCGAGCGGCGATCGGACCGCGCCTTATTGGCGGCACGTGATGGTGATTGATATTTATGTGGCAATGGCCGACGGGGTTTGGCTCTATGAGCCGAAGGAGCACCAGCTCCTCGGCTACCTGCCGGCAGATATTCGCGCGCAAACGGGATCGCAGGATTTTGTCGGCGTGGCTCCGCTCAATCTCATTTACGTCGCTCACGGCGAGCGTATGCCGGAGCTCAAGCCCGAGGAGCAAAGACTGTACTGCTCGGTGGATACGGGCTTCATCGGCCAGAATGTGTATCTATTTTGCGCATCGGAGGGACTCGGCACGGTGTTTCGAGGCGCGGTCGACTACGCGAAGCTCGCCAAGACCCTGAACCTGCCCGATCATCAGTTTGTGACTTTCGCGCAGACCGTGGGCTACGCGGCGAGCTAGGGGGAGAGATGGACGGCAGAATGTCGCGTCGGGGTTTTCTCCAGCAGTCGGTATTGACAACCGCGAGCACCACACTCAATCGCGGGGCCGCGCACATTGCCATGCAGGGGCAGCACCGCCGGCGTGAGGCATGAGCTGGCGGATGCCTTCGGCTTGCCGCTGAATAAAATTCGGGTGGTGGTCGAAGCGATGGGCGGGGGCTTCGGATCGAAATCCATGCTCGGCAGCTACGGTCGGATGGCTGTCAGGTTGTCGCAGCAAGCACGCGTCCCCGTACGAATTGATCCAAGTCCGGTGCGCCGCGAAGAACGGCGCATCGGTGCGCAGCTGCACTGTGCGAGGAGCGGATTTTGGATCAGCGTTCCGGTCGCATGCTCAACGCGAATCTGGAGGAATACAAGATCTCGGGAAGCTGCGACATGCCACAGATCGATGTCGTCGTTCTCGAGGACTATCGCGCAACGAGCGCTACCGATGCCTATGGCATCGCGGAGCCTTCGAACATCGCAACCGCCCCCGCGATCGGCAACGCGGTGTACAACGCGATCGGTGTGCGCATTCGGTCGCTCCCGATGACGCCCGCGGCGGTCCTCGCGGTGCTCGGGCAGCAGCGAATCGGTCATCACCAACAGCTGCGGGCTGTCGAGCAGATTGAAAAAATCCACTGCCTCGGCGTCGCGCACGCGCCGCCTGATCTGCTTCGCATGTTGCTGCAAACGACTCTCGGCATTACGATGACTCATGGCTGACCTTCGAGGAGACTTTCACAGCACCGCTGTCAAGACTGCAAACAGGAGCCTCGCTTAATGACGACCGTGCGAGCACAAGGTCCTTCGTGATTACGATCAATCCCAAAGCAAGACAGCGGGCCACGGTAATCCTGGCGGCGGTGCTCGGCCTCTTCGTCGCCGCGGCGCTGATCGGCCATTCCAAATTCGACGCGGTGCTGGCGGCGATGAGTCCGATCGGATTCGGAGGATCCCTGGCTGTGATCGCGGCCCAGGTCGCGCTCTACTTGCCCCTGGGCCTGGCTTGGTGGATGGTCGCGCCCGGCCTGCCGCTCGCGCGAGTGGGCGTGTTTGTCTGGGGCAGCCTGATGGCCGAGGCGGCTTCGAACCTCCTGCCATTCTCGCAGGTTGGCGGAGTCGTGATCGCCACGCGTGCGGTGGTGCTGGGCGGAGTGCCATTGGCTACGTCGTTTGGCTCGAACGTGGTGGATATCACCATGGAGGTGGCCGCCCAGGTGATCTACACCCTCGTCGGCGTCGTGCTGTTGGAGCAACGGCTGCACTTCACACCGCTCCTGCATTCCCTGCTGGTCGGCCTCGCCATCACCGCGTGCCTAGTCGGTGGTTTCATCGCAACCCAAAAGAGCAGCTTGCGGATCACTGAGGCCCTGGTCCGCCGAATAGTCCCGGCCGCCGGCGAGGAAGCCACTGCCGTGAGCCTCTTCATCAAGTCCGTTTATGCCAATCCGGCGCGGCTCTGGGCCTGCCTCGGCGTGCACGTGGGAGCATGGTTTGCTACGGCGGCTGGGACCTGGTTGATTCTAGCATTCATCGGTCGGCCCCTGCCCATGATGTCCGTGTTGGCGATCGAGAGCCTACAGTTCGCCTTCCGCAATGCCGCCTTCATGGTGCCCATCGGGCTGGGCGTTCAGGAAGGGGCCTATGTGCTGCTGGGGCCCCTGTTCGGCCTGCCGGCAGAGGCGGCGCTCGCGCTTTCCCTCATCAAGCGTGCCCGTGACAGCATCATCGGTTTGCCCATGCTGCTCAGTTGGCAGTTCGTGGAAATCCGCCGGCCATTGCGCGGGAAGTAAGCCAATGTCGGGGACCGTATCTAGGGTGGGGGTTGCTGTCACATACCAGGCCATTTTCGCGCCGGGGTGTTAGGCGAAATCACTAATTCTGGTCGCGGAATAGGTCATACGGCCACGACACGCCGCTTGGATTATTACACGCAGTCCGTGTCACTCCCACCTTTGATGCAGTCCCTTTACTTCAATGGACGAGGGCGTTTTCACATGATTGGTCGTGCGGCGTGCGGTACACTTGCACGCATGGTGATTACTTTGCACAGCCGGGGCGACTTCACCCTCGCGAACTTCGCCGCCGTCTCGAGGGACGGTGCGTCCATACGCCTCACCGCCGACGCTTGTGCGCGCATGAACGCGAGGCATGCGGCCTTTATCCGTTTCCTGGACACGGAACCCATGCCTTGGGTCTACGGCGTAACCGGAACCATCATGTCCGGGCGTGCGGTGATCCTGACGCCGCTGGAGCGTCGCGCGCAGGTGCGCCGTCCCATTGCCGCCGGCGCCGTGCTGTTCGGCGAGCCGATGCCTGAACGTATCGTGCGGGGCATGCTGTTTTGTCGGCTCAGCAATTTCATCGAAGGGCATGCGGCTGTGCGCGCCGACGTGGCGCTTGCAGTGGCGGCGATGCTCGAACGGCCGCTGCCGCAGCTGCCGCGGCGGGGACATGGCGCGGCGGGCGAGATGCTGCTCCTTTCTCACCTGTTCGGCGCTCTGGTCGAGGGGATGAATCTCGAGGAGAAGGAGGCGTCGGCGCTGGTCAACGGCGCCCCGGTCGCGGCGGCGCTCACCGCAGATTCGCTGCTGCGGGCGGGGCCGCTGCTGCGCGAAGTGGTCGATGCCGTGGCGCTGGCGATCGATGTCTATCGCGCGCCGCTGGACGCGTGTGACTCCGTGCTCGGCGAGCTTTGGCAAAATCCTTATGCGGAGCGAGCCCTCGCTCTTCTGGCGCGGGCGACGGCGGCCCCTGTGGGCCCACCACGTCTCCCACAGGCGCCGGTCTCCTTCCGGGCGGCACCGCGGCTGCTTGCGCGGGCACTGCGCTCCTATGAGGCGCTACGCGTGACGGCGGAACGTGCGATCGGCGCAGTGACCGACAATCCGGTTGTAGTGGGCGAGGGCGAATCGATGCGGATCCTCGTCAACGGCGGTTTCTTCGATGCGGATGCGCCGGCAATTTTCGACGATTTCGCCGGAGTGTGCGCCGACCTTATCCGACTTCTGGAGAAGCTCGCGGCCCGACTCGCTGAAACCGCGGACCTGGCGACGCTGCCGCGCCCAGCGCAAGCACGGTTGCGGGGACTCGTATCGGCGCTGGCCGGCTACGCGGAAGATGCAGCTTCCACGGCGAGCCGCACGCCGTTGCCGGGCACCGAAGGCGGCGGTGCCCCGCAGAACGACCTGATCTCACCGGTGGTGCAAGCCTGGGCGAAACAGACTGCGGCGAGCGACCTGCTGTCGAGCGCTGCCGCGGTATTGCGTGCGGTGGCGGCCTGTGTCCAGGGCGATGTTCACATCGACCCTCTCGAGCTCGATCAGGCGCTGCGAGATCGCATGGTGTCGGTAACCCACTTAGAATTGTCATTGGAGTAAGAGATGGACTTAGGACTTGAGAATCGTCACGCGCTGGTGACCGGTGCCTCACGCGGGCTCGGTCGAGCGATCGCTTCGACACTCGCGGCGGAGGGCGCGGAGGTGATTGCAGTGGCGCGCAACCTCGAACGCTTGAACGATCTCGTGGCAGCAACCCCGGCGGGGCGCGGGACGATCACTGCGCATGCGTGCGATCTGGCCGATGGCTCTGCAATCGACAGTCTCGACAGTCTGCTGCAACAAGTGGATATTCTGGTGCTCAATACCGGCGGTCCGCCGCCGGGGCCGGCCGCCGAGACGTCGGACGCGGTGTGGAGCAAGCAATTCGAGGCGATGTTCCTAAGCGCCATCCGGTTGACCCGTCTAGCATTGCCGGGCATGCGCAAGCGTGGATTCGGCCGAATCCTGGCAGTCGTTTCGTCCGGTGTGATTCAGCCGATTCCCAATCTGGGCGTTTCGAACGCTCTGCGGTCGGCACTGGTCGGATGGGCCAAGACCCTCGCGGGCGAAGTGGCGAGCGAAGGCATCACCGTCAACTGCGTCGCCCCCGGTCGCATCGCCACGGACCGAGTCGCCGAATTGGATCAGGGCCGTGCGAAGCGCGAAGGAATCGACATCGGGCAGGTGGAAAAAGAGTCGCGGGCGGTCATTCCTGCCGGGCGTTACGGCGACGCCGCCGAATTCGCTTCGGTCGCCGCTTTTTTAGCGAGCCCTCGTGCGTCTTATATGACGGGTGGGGTCATCCGGGTGGACGGCGGCATGATCCGCAGCGTCTAGGATCTCGATCGCACAGGATGGCTTCGGGGCGCCGGGAGATGCGGGCAGCCGCCGACGCGAGTCCAGTAGGGGAGGTCATCGTTGTATGCGTCGCTGTCGTACAGAAAGCCGCCGGTCTCCACAACGGTCAAATGCCGGAGCGGCGTTCCGCCGCGATCCAGTCCATGTAGGCGTGCAGCGCCTCACGCACGGGGCGAGGCTTCCAACCGGTTTCGGCGGTGATGCGCGAAATATCGTAGGCACCCCACATGCCGTCCCACTGAGTCGCATCCTGCAGAATATCCGCTTCGCTGGCCGCGGTGATCTCTGCGTGGAAGCCCGGTCTCTTTTCCGCCGCCCAGCCCATCAGGTCGCCCACCGTCGCGGTCGCACCCATGGCGATATTGTAGGCGCTGTAGCGCAACGCCGGGGCACGCAGCAACGAGACAATGGCGCGCGCCACGTCCTCCACGTGAATATAGTCTCCCACTGCGGTGAGCGTATTGACGCGCACGCGCTGCACACCGTCCACGGCCATATGGGCGATGCGATTCGGAACGTGCCGGAAATTTCGGCTCGCCGTCACGCGGTCCATGGTGCCGTACACCGATGAGGGGCGCACCGATGCGGTCGACAGGCCGAACAGGTCGCCGTAACGCTCGGTGATCAGCTCCGAGGCCAGTTTTGAGATGCCGTACAGCCGCCGCGGCATCACATAACCGTCCTCCGGCAAAGGCTCACCGGGACGATCCGGACCGTGATGCTTGTAGACCGCACCGGAACTCACATAGATAAATCTCTGCAGCTTGGGCAACGTACGCGCCCAATCGAGCACGGCCACCGTTCCCATGACATTGACGTCGATGATCCGAGCCGGATTTTCCGCTTCCGGCTCGCGCTTCGCCTTGGCCTCAGTGCCCCGCGACAGCGGCGTTACCGTGGCGCCGTGAACGATATGCGTAATGTCGCTGCCGCCGAGCGCAGCTCGCCACGTATCGGGCTTCGTCACGTCCGCGACCACGACGTCGAGCCGATCCGCCACGGAAGCAAAGTAGCGCACAGCCGCCGCATCCGGTGCCGCGGCATCGAGTACCACCACGCGCTCACTTGGATCGGCGTCGAGCCAATGCCGCCCGAGCACACTCATGACGAAGCCCGTCGCGCCCGTGACCAGCAATGTCATGACAGGGGAAAGTTCAGCAGCAGCCCAAGCAAGGCTCCTGTCGCGATGCCGAAGTCGTCCAGTGTCATTGCTTCATCCGGATTGTGGCTGCCGTGTTCGTTGCGGACGAAGATCATACCCGTAGGAATGCCCATTTTCGCAAATACCGCCGCGTCGTGGCCGGCGCCGCTAGCCATTTCGAACGGGCGCTCGAGCTGGTCCCGGAGCGAGGCGCGCAGGCGACTATCCATCACGGCCGGAGGCGAGTCGCTGGTGGCGCCGAGGTCGAAGGTGACGCGATACGCCTCGCCTATACGCGCCGCAGCCTCACGCGCTTCGGCGGCGACGGCATTCATCGTGGCATCGGACACGCTGCGCACGTCGATGACAAAATGAGTTTCGCCGGAAATTTTACTGGGCCCATGCATCACGGGGTCGGTATATAGCTCTCCTGAAGTGATCACAAGATCTGCGCCGGCTTGCTCCTGTTGCAGCCAAACTGTCTCCAGATGGTGCAACAGCGCCACGGTGGCCGCGACTGCATCGTGACGATGCGGACGATTGACGGCACCGGAATGGCCGTACTGGCCGATGCAACGGGCGTTGCGAAATCGTTTGCATCCTCTGATGCCAGTCACCACGGCGGCGGGCAGTCGTTCGGCGACCAGTGTCGGACCCTGCTCGATATGCAGCTCCAAGAAGGCGCGGATCCGCGAAGGATCGAGGAGCGGCCGGCGCTCTCGAATCGCCTGCGGATCGAATCCGCGCTCGGTCAGGGTGGCTTCGAGACTTCGGCCATTGTCCGATCGCGGTATCGAAAGACAGGCCGGATCGAGCAATCCGAATGCGCCGCAGCTCCCGAGATACGCAATGTCGAACCAAGCCGACTCTTCCGCGCGAATACCCATCACGGTGATATCGCAGTCGGGTTCGATCCTCGCTTGCCTCAGTGCCGATACAGCGCTCAAGCCCGCCACTACGCCTGCGGCACCGTCGTAGTTGCCGCCCTGCGGCACGCTGTCGAGATGCGATCCGATCATGATGCGTCGTGCGGCCCGGTCTCGTCCGGGGAGGGTCATCATGAGATTACCAATGGCATCGATCGAGGTTTCGAGACCGATGGTCTCGGCGGCAGCTCGCATGATGTCGTGCGCAGCCTGCTCCCCGGAGCCATAGCTGTCACGCAAGATGCCCCGTCCACGGCGAGTCGCAAGGCTGAGACGATCAAATAGCGCTGCGGCCAGCGTCATGTCGGGTCGGATTTGTTCGATCAGCATGTTGGGGGCCAATGTAAGTCTAAACAGGCGAATAGCCGGCGGCGTTTTCTTGATCAGCCACGATGGTTCTGCCGGCCATATAAAAATGATACACGGCCCACAAGCCGGTGGGTGCAAGAATCAACAACGCGAGGCGCAGAGATGCCGCATCTGCAACGGCGCCACGCTTCGCAGCAAATATATCGCTCAGGATTCCCACGGCCTGCGGAGCGACGATGAGGTTGAACACATTGCCTACGAGCAAGGACCAGGCCGTGAACATGGCACGCATACGGGGTGGCGCAAGGTTTTGCATCAAGCCCATACATGGGCCAATGTAGAAATAAATAGCCGGAATGAAAACCCAGAACATGGATTTCGCAACCCACAAGCTTTGGGTCCAGTAGGCAATGAATGACGGAATCGTCGCCAAACCGACGCCCGCTGCCAGCAACGCGACCACACGCCTCGGGTCGACCATCCACGGGCGGGACAAGATCCAAGCGGTACCGGCCGTCGCCAGCAGGCCGCCCGCCAAATGAATATGCCCGGTCACTGCGCCGGCTTCGCCGACATTGAGGGAATACGTGCGCATGAGAAACGTAGGCGTCCACCAAATGAGGCCCCATCCCCAAAGAGAGCAGACGCCGGTTGCCATGATCATGTGAAATGCGGCTTTCTGGCGCCACAAGAATGCGGCGGACTCCAAGAGAGACGGTTTGCTGTCTTCATTGCAGGCGTCCATCCGCCCGCGCGCTGGTTCCCGAATGGTCAGATAAACGATTGTTCCCATCACCACGCCCGGAATGCCTAACGCCAGAAACGCCGCGCGCCAACCGTAGAGGTGAGCGACCGCGCCAGCAATATCGGCACCCAGCCACGCGCCGATCGGCGCACCGAGAGCAAACACGCCTAACGCCATGGGCCGCCGATCTGCCGGGAAATAATCCGCGATTATGGAGTTCGAAGGTGGCGTACCGCCCGCCTCGCCGACGCCGACACCGACGCGCCCTGCCAAGAATTGCCAATAGGTTCGCGAAATTCCGCACAACGCGGTGAATCCCGACCAGACGATCAACGAGATCGCCAGGATATTTCGCCGGTTCGCTCGATCAGCCAGCCACGACATCGGAATTCCAAACGAGACGTAAAACAGCGCCAATGGCACGCCGGTGAGAAATCCCACGCCGGCATCGGTCAATCGCAGTTCGAGGCGGACCGGCTCCAAGACAGTAGAAACCACATATCGATCCGCAATGTTGATCGCGTAGATCAAGCACATCACAACCACAACGTACCAGCGCTCGATGGAAGAGGAAGCGCTGGATTGGCGGGTGTCCACGACAGTTGTATTCAAGCGATGCAACCTCACATCTGATTTCCGGGCAACCTTGCAGGGTCCCCGAGCGTTGCGCGACGCAGAGCCGGAAAGAGGGTTGTGTCGCAACGTGAGCAACACTGCTCAGTTTCGGAGCACGAAAAAGTGCGGATGCCCCGTAATCGTGCAGATTTGCTGCGCCATTGAGTCGCAGCATTCACATTCGCCCCGCGGCACAAAGCAAACATCGTTTATCCCCAATACGCGTACGCGACGACCAACTTCCAGCAACAGCGCAACTTATTTTTTTGTGCGTATCGCGTAATAAACTTGCGTGCGAGTAAACCATATGTTTAGAATAAAGTCTACCGATCACAAAGGGATCGTACACAGACGCGAGCGGAATGATTCACATGCGGGCCACGCGAAACCACGTGGGCGTTAATGTGTAACCCGCTTCGCGAGCGTTTTTGTCTGCACGTGCTGCATGATTTCGATAAGAAATAAATAAAGCGATTACGTGTGTTCTTGTGCTTTTATAAAATTAAGGGATGGAAGTATGCACTCAAATTCGAAGTTGGCGTACGCGATTGCCGTGATCCTGAGCAGTTCTTCCGTGGATTTGGTGCATGCGGCACCTGCAACCGATGCTGATACAAGCTCCGAAGGAATTCAGGAAATCACGGTAACTGCGCAACGACGCACGGAAAACTTGCAAGACGTGCCAATCACGCTCCAAGCGCTGACCGCAGATACGCTGAAACAGCTAAGCGTGACGACTCTCGACGACTTCATTAAGTATCTGCCCAACGTGACGCAGGCCAGCAATGGTCCGGGCCAGAGTTACATCTATATGCGCGGCCTTTCAGTCGGGTCGGCGGGCACCCAGAATACCGGGACGAACGGCCAGATCCCGAATGTCGCCGTATATCTCGACGACCAATCGGCATCGATGCCCGCCCGCAACCTTGATGTCTATGCCGCGGACCTCGAGCGCATCGAAGTGCTGGAGGGGCCGCAGGGCACGCTGTTCGGCTCCGGCGCGGAAGCCGGCGTGCTGCGCTACATCACCAACAAGCCTAAGCTCGATGTCACGGAAGGCAACGTCAACGCCGGCTACAGCTACACGGCCCACGGAGATCCGAACAGTAACGTCGATGCGATGATCAACCTGCCGTTGATTCCCGACACGCTAGCGGTGCGGGCGGTGATCTACAACGATAGCCGCGGCGGATATATCAACAACATCCCCAGTAACTTCACGCGCTCGAGTACTGACATAGGTATTGCGAACGGTAATGGCGGCGTCGTACCGACCGACAGCGTGGTCATCAACAACAACAGCATCGTCGGCAACGCCATCAACCCGGTCACCTATCAGGGCTTCCGCCTATCCGCTCTTTACAAGTTCACTGATGAGTGGAATGCACTGTTCTCTCAGAGTTACCAGGACATGAATTCGCAGGGCGTGTTCTATCAGATGCCCTATGGATCAGAGGGCACCACGTTCGGTCCTACGGGCCAACCGATCGGTAGCGAACCGCTGCCGCACCTGTCGGTGAACGTATTCAATCCGTCGTACGATAAGGACAAATTCGAAAACACGGCGCTGACGATCAATGGCAAGGTGGGCGACCTGAAGCTCGTCTACAGCGGCGGCTACCTGGTGCGCAACGTCGATCAGGTCGGCGATTACACGAATTACGCACGCGGCGTGTACGGGTACTACTACCAATGCGCCGGCTATTCGAAGACATCGGCGGCTGCGGGGAAGTGCTACTCGCCGAGCACGACTTGGGAGGAAAAAGAGAAAAACACCCACCAGAGCCATGAGATCCGTCTGAGCACGCCGGATGACTGGCGCATACGGGCTATCGGCGGCCTCTATTACGAGCAATTCGTCATCGAAGACGACACCGAGTTTCTCTACAAGACGGTTCCGACGTGTTCAACCACAATCGATGTTAACTGCTTCAACAATGTGCAGCAGTGGGCCGGCGCTTACACGATTGGTTCGGGAGGCGTAAAAAATGACAACGTCGCGTTCTTCGACAACGTTCAACGCACCATCGACCAGAAGGCAGCGTTCGGTTCTGTCGACGTCGACTTGATTCCCAAGAGCCTGACATTGGCGCTGGGCACACGCTATTATCAATTCAACGAGAAAGAGGTCGGTGGCGACGTCGGCAGCTTCTACTGCAAGGCCTTTACTCCGACGACATACTTCGGACCCTGCCAGGCGCCGTACGGAACGAACTTGAACACGCAGGTGCCGAACACCTCGAAGTATTCGGGTTTTCGAAGTCGCGCCAATCTGAGCTGGAAAGTCACGGACGATGTGCTGATCTACTACACATGGTCACAGGGATTCCGCCCTGGCGGCTTCAATCGCGGCGTGTCGGGCAAGTTACCGGATGCGGCCGGCGTCGATCAGTACTATACACCGGCCACTTATGCCCCTGATTCCTTGACCAATAACGAGGTAGGCTTCAAGACGTTGTGGCTCAACCATCACCTGCAAATCGATGGTGCCATCTATCAAGAGGATTGGAAAAACACGCAGATCCAGTTCTTCGACCCGCAGGGCGGCTTGGGTAACATACAGTTCGGAACCAACGGACCGAACTACCAGGTGCGAGGCGGTGAGCTGCAAATCATCGCTCGAATCACCGAGGGCCTGACGGTTCAGGGGTCCTCGTCTTACAACAACAGTAAGCAGACCAACTCGCCGTTCCTCATCAACAATAATCCGCTCAGCCCGAAGTTTGGCCAAGCGATTACGGCGGTATCCAATCCATATGGCGCGGTGGGCAGCCCGCTCGCTAACTCGCCGCTTTTGCAGTGGAATCTGCGGGTTCGGGATGAAATCCCGTTTGGAGACTACAAAGGCTTTTGGCAGGTTGGCGCGCAGCACATCGGTGACTCGGTGTCCGCGACGGGGAATGTCATAGCGTATGACCAGCCGGGATACACGACCTACGATGCGGCGCTGGGCGTTGCGAAAGACGCATGGAATGTGCAGTTCTTTGGCCAAAACCTCACCTCCGTGAATGCCAGCGCGGGCACGAACGCCGGACAGTTTGTTCAGACGGAGACCGTGATCCGTCCGAGGATAGCGGGCATCAAGTTCGGTTATAGGTTCTGATACTGCCCCCTCGTGCCCACTGGCGCGAGGGGATTTCTCGTGACAGCGCGTCGCCGCTGCTGGACCTGAGCCGCCATCTAGGTCTCATCCACCTGATGCTGCCAAACGCCAAGATTATCGATGCCCGAAGGGATTCCATGGCGTGCTGCTTCAGCAATTTCAAGCAACTGTTCGCCTCGGGGCAGCAATTCACCTATAGCATCGATGACATCGCCCGCTACTATCGGATGCGAAACGGTCTTGGCGATCAGCGTGTCCACCTCGTCGCAGCGCGCGACATTAACTTTCTCGAAGGATGCTTCTCGGTCTCGACCACGTACAAAATTGCGCCATCCGCCGAGATGGCAAAGCCGTCCGCATTGTGCAAATCGATTGCGACCTGCGTGATCGTTCCGTCAGCGGCGATATAGAAAACCTTGCCGTCGATCACCGGTCCCAGGTGACCGGACGCCGTGAAATAAATACCGCCGTGAGCATCGGGTGCAAGGTCGTTCGGCCCCATGAATTTGTTGCCGTCCTTATCGTGCGTGTAAGCCGGGAGCACGGCGCCGTCGGCCGACATGCGTCCAATGCTGCCATTGTCGTAACACGTTGTCACGAATTCGCCATGGCTCGTTGGAGCGACGGCGGATTGCCCGCAGCCATTTTCAGCCGAAAATACCGTGTTCTTTGGATCAGTGACACCAATGAGAGTACAACTGGCGCGCGACGCCGATGACAACGTCATATTTAACGCGGCCAACCCGGCGATGGTTATCTCAATAAACTGAGGACGTTACGAGCGATCGGTGGACAGAAAGCCGGCACGGCTCAAAAGTCGGAAATGACAGAATTAAAGGATGCCGACAGCAACAGGTGTCGG
Source organism: Gammaproteobacteria bacterium (assembly GCA_003164785.1). GTDB lineage: Bacteria > Pseudomonadota > Gammaproteobacteria > Steroidobacterales > Steroidobacteraceae > Bog-1198. The sequence continues at coordinate 19,056 of PLUE01000029.1, forward strand.
GCGGCGTGATTCGTCTGTTGCTGCACTGAATTGGATCGTTCGATTTTCAATCTGCATCACGATGAAGCACGTATCAATCACGATGCGAGCATCCGCCGCATTTGTAGAACGCAGACCTTGTCAGTACCCGCATCACACGGTAAAACTGGGTTCGTTGTCTTACAGCCGGTACTCCACAGTGAAATGATGACCAAGCAGATCTGTCCGCCGACCATCAGCGCGAGCGTCCTGGCCAACATAGTGCTGGAATTGCGCAGCCAAGGCGCCGCGGTCGATCGCTTGCTCCGCAAACACGTGGGTTATGCGGGCGGCTTCACCGATCCCTACGAGCAGATCCCATTGGCACGATTCGTGGGCTTCCTCGAAGGCGCAGCGCATGCTCTGGGCGATCCCTTCCTTGGCGCCAAACTCGGCGCTCGCTCGCGCATGGAGGATCTCGGCCTCATTGGCCTGATGTTTCTGGCCTCCACGAACCTGCAAATCGCCTTGGGCCAGCTGAGAAAGTTCTTTCCTGTGCTGCAAGGCTCGACTCGCGTGGAACTCGATGCCGGCTGCGCGATGCCGGAGTTCATCTACCAGATCCTTGGTCCCACCATCTGGCCCCGACGTCAGGACGCGGAGTTCAGCCTGTCCGCGACCTGCTCCGCCATCCGCTCCCTGCTGGGGGATTGCTGGAGTCCCGTCGAGGTTCACTTTGAGCATGATCGCGCGCGCCATGCCACGCGAGAACTCGGGGACACGCTCTTCGGGATTTTTCGCGCGCCGGTCCTGTTCAACCAGCCCGCGAATCGGCTGATTCTCGATCCGCGAGACCTGGTGAGGCCGGTGGCATCGCGCGGCGGGGGGATGGTGCCCCACCTGGAGCGGCATCTCAAGGACTTGATGCGCACCAAAGAGACAGCCTTCGACAGTTGCGCATCCCAGGTCTCGCACATCATCTCCAAGCGGTTGGGACACGCGGATCTGGAAGTCCACAGCATCGCGGCAGAAATGGGATTATCGGCACGCACGCTGCAACGCCGCCTTGCCGAGGAAGGCACGTCGTTGCGCGATCTGGTCCGTCGACATCGCTCGCATATCGTCGACAGATTATTGAAGGATCCCAAGACCAAAATGACCGTGATCGCCCATGACGTGGGTTATTCCGACGCGACGACTTTTTCGCGGGCCTTCAAGAGCTGGAGTGGAGACACGCCGCGCGATCACCGTGTCGCGCGAGTACGTAGATAGAGCCGCAAACAACCGCCTCCGATGCCAAGCATGCGCCGTTTGCGCGACGCGCGCTGGCGCTAATTGCAATGTTAATGGCGCGAATGGGCGAGCGCGAGCGGCGCTTACTCTGCCACTCTCGGGCTGCTGGCGGGATGAAGGGGGGCATTTTTTAGACAACGAGACTCCGGGAGAGTTCATGATAAAACATGTCTGCAAAGGACTGGTCGCGGCTGGATCGATGGCCTGCATGGTGGTTGCTGCCTCTCCAGCTCTCGCGAAAGGTGCGATGGAATCCGACGTGAGCGACGTCGCCACGCTCAAACCCAACGGGCCGCACCGCTTCTTCACCAGCGGATTTCGCGATCCATACTTCGGCATCTTCGATGCGGATTCGGGCAAAATGGAGGGCAGCATTCCGGCCGGCTACGTCTCCAACCTGGCGATCGCTCCGGATAACAGCAACTTCCTCGTCTCGGAAACCTACTGGACGCACGGTTCTCGCGGCCAGCGCCAGGACTTGGTGTCGATCTGGGATGCGAAGACGCTGACCCTGGTCAAGGAGATCCCGTTGCCGGGGCGTGCGTTGGTCGGAGGCAAGATCCACAATTTCCAGGTCAGCGCCGACGGTTCGAAAGCCTACGTCTACATCATGCTCCCCGCCTCCTCCGTGGTATGGCTCGATCTTAAGAAGCAGGTGGTCGGTGGCACCGTCGAGATCCCAGGCTGTGCTCTGATATTCCCGTGGGGAGGCTCGAATTTTGCGTCGCTTTGTGCCGATGGCTCGCTGGCAATGGTCAAGGTCGCCAGCTCGGGGCAAGCCGTAGTCACCCACAGCAAACCGTTCTTTGATAGCGCCAATGACCCGATCTATGAGAACAGTTTCATCGACCCACCAACGGGTAAGGCGCTGTTCCTCTCTTACACGGGCTTGGTCTATCCGGCGAAGCTCGGCACCGACGCGGTGGTCGAGAAGCCGTGGTCCATTCAACAGGCCGCGGGCTTAGCACCGGCCGGCACGGGTGTCCAGGAGCTTGCCTGGCGACCTGGCGGTGGACAGCCTGCGGCCTATCACAAGGCGAGTGGCCGGTTGTTCGTGCTGATGCATATGGGTACCTACTGGACCCACAAGCAGGGCGGGACGGAGGTGTGGGTGCTCGACACCAACACCAGGAAACTTCTCAAGCGCATTCCTCTGCAGCCGATTCCCACCAGCGGACTCGCCAACGACCGTCCGCCACTCTACGGCACCATCGGAGTTTCCCAGGACTCGGAAAAACCGCTGATCTATCTCGTCAGCGATGAGGGGGGCGGCGACGTGGTAATGGACGCCGGCACCGGCGAGATCCTGCGCAAGGTAGAGTCTGCGGGCGGGGAATCCATCCTGGTCACCGGCAACTAGGAGCTCCCCATGAATGAGATCGCCCTTGCTATCCGCGTCCTGATGGCGCTCGTCTTTCTGACCGCCGCGCTCGGCAAGATCCGCCGCCGCTTAGCGTTCCAAGGCGTGGTGGCCAATTATCGACTGATGCCGGAGAGCGCGGTGCCCGTGTTCGCGCTGCTCTTACCTCTGGTCGAGGCCGCAGTTGCCGCGGCATTGCTATTCGCTCCGCCCCCGGTGCCCGAAGTGAGTGCGGCGACGTTGCTGGTTCTGTTTGCTGCTGCCATGGCCATCAACATCTGGCGCGGACGTCGCAGCATCGATTGCGGCTGCTTCCAGAGCGCGCTCAAACAAACCCTGAGCTGGACCTTGGTGGCGCGCAATGTGGGACTGGCACTGCTGCTCGCCATACCAGCCGCCGCACCGGAGGGGTTGCTGCCGGAGTCGGGTGCGGCCGAGGCCCTGTTGATCGGCACCGTGCTGTTCGTTCTTTTACAGACCATGAATATTTTGTGGAGCGTGGTGCCGGCCTGGCGGCTGCGCGGTTCGCTTGCCACTGGAGATGGAAGATGACGACGATGACTTTTTCGATTTGGCTGCTTTGGGGCGTGGTGATCATCCTCGCCTTCACGGTGCTGGCGCTGGCGCGTCAGATCGGCGTGTTGCATGAGCGCGTCGCGCCGGCCGGCGCGCTGCTCAACGGGTCGGGTCCCGGCGTCGGTGAAGCCTCGCCGAAGCTGGAAGTCCATGCGCTGGCCGGCAATGCGGTCACGGTGGGCGGCAGTCTCGCCGCGGGCCGGGCGCTGCTGCTGCTGTTTGTCTCGCATACCTGCCCGATCTGCAAAAAGCTCATTCCCGTGGCGCAGGACTTCACGAAAACCGAGCGGCTGGAGGTGCTCTTCGTCGGCGACGGTGACGCCGCTGAACAGAACAAGCTGATCGCGAAGTTCGGCATCGACAGCAAACGCTTCGTCAACGGACCAGAAATCGGTCTCGCGTACCGGGTGGACAAGCTGCCGTATGCGGTCCTGTTGGATGATGAGGGCTTGATTTCGGCCAAGGGACTCGTCAATAGCCGCGAGCACCTCGAGAGCCTGATTATCGCCAAGGAGACCGGCTTTGCGACCCTGCAGTCCTATCTGATGGCTCAACCGGAGGCCGCGCGATGACATCACCTTTCGACAAAATGAGTGAGCGGTTCACCCGCAATCTAGCCCGCTTCTCTTCGCGCCGCAGCTTTCTTTCGAAGCTTGGCGTCGCCCTGCTGGCGGCGCCCGCGTTCCCCTTGCTGCCGGTGGCGCGGACTGCCAGGGCGGCGGAAGCGAAATCCGCCGGGCCGAAAACCGACTTCGAACTTCACTCCCAAGCGACCGACGACACGAAGTGCAATTACTGGAAGTACTGCGGCTCCGATGGGGTTTTGTGTAGTTGCTGCGGTGGCGGACATCATACCTGCCCTCCAGGAGCGGAGGCGTCGCCGATCTCATGGATCGGCACCTGCGTCAATCCGGAGGATGGTAAGGCCTTCGTCATCGCGTATCGGGATTGCTGCGGTAAACCCCTGTGCGGCGCTGGTAAATCCTGTTGGTGCGACAACTCCGACCGCGAGCTGCCGACCTATCGGTCCTCGCTCAACAACGACATCATCTGGTGCTTCGGCAATGCGTCGGCCACGTATCACTGTTCGACTGCGGCACTCGTCGGCGAGGCAAAGTAAATCGTTCGGCGTCATCAAGTGATGTTCCGCGTCTTCGTTCTGGCGCTTGCGGGGCTACCGGCGTTGCTCCGCGCGGCGACGCCCGGAGAGCTGTCGCCCCGCGCGAATTACCTGCTGAATTGCGGCGGGTGCCACGGCCTGAATGGAGTCTCCAATTCGAGGCTCGTGCCCGACCTGAAGGACCAGGTAGGTTTTTTTTTGAATCTAGCGGAAGGTCGACGTTACGTGGTCCGTCTGCCCAACGTGGCCTTCTCCATGACGACGGATGAGGCACTGACAGGTCTGCTGAACTACGTGGTGTTCACTCTCGGCGGCGCCGAGGTACCCAAAGGCGCCAGGCCGTACACCGTGCGCGAGGTGTCGGAACTTCGCCGAAGCCCGCTGACCGAGGTAAGCCTGGTGCAGACGCGTCAGGCGATGGTCCGGATTCTCATCGATCAATACCACGCGACTACGGGCCTGCGCCTCTACGGCGAAGGCAACTACGGAAGCTCACAGTAATCATTAGGATAGAGAAGCCATGAAGATAATCGACCGTCTGCCGCGGGTCTCCGAGCCGCTCCTCACGTTACCGATGATCATGCTGGTCGTGGTTCTCTTCTCGGGGCAGCCGGTATGGGCGGCTGGGGTGGAGACTGACAACGATAATAGTGGCATCGAACAAATCATCGTCACGGCCAACCGGCGCGCCGAAGATCTGCAAATAGTTCCAACGTCGGTGTCCGCGATCACTGCCGATCAAATCAAGGATCTCGGCATCACCTCGACCACCGGGATCGCGCAATACGTTCCCGGCGTGCAGCTGATGAGCGTGAATAGCAACACCGACAACTTCTTCTCGATCCGCGGTGCGACCCAGAACGACTACGCGGAGCACGAAGAGAGCCCGGTGGCGGTCTACATGGACGGCGTCTATCTCAGTCAGGCAGCCGGCACGTCGGCGCTGCTGTTCGACACCGAGCGTGTCGAAGTGCTTCGCGGGCCGCAGGGTACGCTGTTCGGCCGGAACGCCACGGCCGGGCTGGTGCAGTACATTTCCAAGGCGCCCACCGATCATCCGGACGGCTACTTCGAGACCTCGTACGGCAACTACAACGCCAATCACACCGAACTGGCCTTCGGCACCGGGATACTTCCCGGTCTCTCGTTCCGTGTCTCGCTGGCCAGTGACTACATGGATCCCTACATGACGAACGAACTTTACCCCGACAAAGGCGGGGGCAACAGCAACAGCCGGGCGGCTCGCCTGCAGTTGGAGTGGAAGCCCGATGACTCGTTCGACGCGAACCTCAACCTGCATGGCGTGATCCTGAACGATCGCGACGGCCTGTACAAATTCCTGAACGTCTACCCCGATCCGAACAACCACGGGCTCGCGACCTACCTTCCCCCCAGCCTCAATTTCTGGGGCACCTGCCCCGGTTGCGACATCATTGGGTACAAGCAGCCCGCCTACTACAACTACTACACCAGCGCGGCCGACATCGTGGGCTACAACAAGGAACACATGCTGGGCAGCACGCTCACCATGCATGGGCACTTCGACAACTTGACCCTGACATCGATCTCGGATTTCAGCCTCTACTACAAGGACTACAACGAGGACAGCGACAGCACGCCGCAGGACCAGATCGAGTTCTGGACCTCGGTGGACACGAAGCAGTACTCGCAGGAGCTGCATCTCGATAACGGCGGCGACGGACGGATACGCTGGGTCACGGGACTGTATTTCCTGGACATGAACGGCAACTACGTGGAAGGCGGTGGACAGGGCGATGCCTATTACGCGCTCATTCCTTTCGGCCCCGCCCCCGGCGATGAGCAGCGCTACACGATCGATACCAAGTCCTGGTCGGAATTCGCGCAGGCCGAGTTCGACGTGGTAAAGGATCTGACCCTGACTGCCGGAGGCCGCTGGAGCACTGAAGAGAAGACATTCAATTACGACTACGTCGCCCAGTCGACCGGCTTCAAGGGCGGCCCGGACATCGAACCGGTTCCGTACTTTCAGATCAACCCGGCCATTGACGGGGATGCGGCCCGGATACACAAGGGTGACTGGTCGGGCAAGATGGCGCTCGACTATCACGTCTCGGACAGCATCATGCCCTACGTGAGCTGGAACAAGGGCCTGAAGGCGGGCGGATTCAGCGCGGCCGGCAACCCGAGCCTTCCCATCAACCTGTTCAAGTTCGACGAGGAAAAACTCTACGCCTGGGAGGTCGGCATCAAGACCGAGGGCTTCGACCATCGTCTGCGCTTCAATGCCGACGCCTTCAAGTATTCATACGTCGGCTATCAGGCCTTCAATACCATCGGCGTCAACAACTTCATCACCAACAACCCCGGCAAGATGCGGGGTGGCGAAGCAGAGTTGACCGTCGTGCCCATGACGGGACTCACCCTTCACCTCGGTGTCGCGCTCCTCGACGCCTGGATCGAGAACATCTCTCTGCCCGATGGCACGATCGCCGACGTCCGTCCGTCGCAGGCTCCGCGGACCAACATCACCAGCGCCGTCAACTACAACTTCAAGGTTTGGGGCAGAGGAAGGATGCAGGTGGGCGCGGACTACAGCTACCGCAGCCTACTCTATTACTCGCTGCTGAACGACCCGGCTTCACGCCAGGGAGGGTACGGTCTGCTCAACCTGCGCGCCGAGTACACCACCCCGGACGGCCACTGGAGCTTCAAGCTCCACGGTGAGAATGTGCTGAACAAGGAATATCTGAACAACTCCATCGTCACGGGTTCCATCGGCTTCGGCCAGGGATCGCCGGGCATGCCCGTAACGTATGGTATCCGGTTCAGCTACCATCTTTGATGCCACCAACGTGTACCAGGCGGATCCCGAAGCTGAACAATTCCCATGGTCTTCAACTCGCGGCCACACGGTTACGAAGCCCCGGCATCGTCCGGGGCTTTTTGTTGTGCGCCCCATGGCCGCCATGGGGCAAAAGGAAACGAAGGTGGCCGATCTGTGCAGCGAACTGGGTATTACCCGGCAGACGCTATACCGACATGTCGCGCCGGATGGCACGCTACGTAAGGACGGGTTGAAGGTCGTTGAGGCCGGCAGGACTCGAAATCTGCATGGACAGAAACCGTGACCGCCGCTCCTTACCCCGGTTTTCCGTCCAATTGCTACTCAGACCCCGAGGTAGGTAACGGCTCTGACTCAAGGGGAGTTTAGCGCTAAATCATGGCGTGGCGAAACGGCGACCGGCCGCTCGCCGGCCGCCGGTTCGCGAATGAAGCGCCAGAGCAGCAACGCCGACAGCAGCCCCGGTACGCCCGCCAGGTAGAAGGCCTTGTGCCAGCCATAAGCGGCGGCAAAGCCCACCAGCAGCACCGGCGCCACGAACGATCCGAGCAAGTTCGATCCGAAATTCTGCATGATGCCCATAGCGAGTCCGCGGCGTGCGGGCGATACCGCCAGGGCCGTGATGGATTGGGAGATCGGCACAATGCCGCCGTCGGCCACGCCCATCAACAGCCGTGAGGCGATCAACAGCAGAAACGAGCTTGCGAGTCCGGTGAGAAATGAACACAGGGAAAAAGCCACGGTGGCGGCGACCAGATAATGCTTGCGCCGCCCGCTACGGTCTGCGCGCGCGCCGGTTGCCGATTTCGCGGGGTTTGATTGCCGTTTCCACGCAGTTTCCTCCATGAGGTTGCGCTAGCGTGACCTGACTGGCATTAGCGTTTGGGGGATTCGAACGATGACATCGATTCCGTATCAGTACCGGCTGCGCGAGCCCTACGCGGATCCCCAAGCGCGAGGGGCGCCGGTCTACGGTCGAACCGTGGAACACGGGATGATCATCGAGCGCAACATCGCCGTTCCCCTGCGCGACGGCGTGCGCGTGTTTGCCGACGTATTCCGCCCGGTGGACGAACGCCCGGCGCCCCCGATCGTGATCTGGACACCGTACGGCAAGCATTGGTACGGCGCGCTGGAATTGGATCCGAATACCGCGGTGCGTGCGGGTATGGTGTCGCGCTACGCCACCTTCGAGGGCGCCGATCCGCTCCATTGGGTGCCCTTGGGCTATGTGGTCGTCAACGTGGATGCGCGCGGTACCTGGTATTCGGAGGGCACGTCCACCTTCTTGTCGCCGGAGGAGGCCGAGGCATTCTACGATGTCATCGAGTGGGCCGGAGTTCAGCCGTGGAGCACGGGAAAGGTCGGCCTCACGGGCGTGTCCTACCTGTCGCAGAGCCAATGGAAGACGGCGGCGCTGCAGCCGCCGCATCTGGCGGCCATGAACATCTGGGAGGGGTGGAGCGACACGTATCGCGAGGTGGCGCGCCATGGCGGCATCCCCGATACCTCGTTTTGGACGAAGGTGGTGGCGAACGCCTGGGGAGTCAGTACTCACCCCATCGAGGATATCGTCGCAGAAACGATGGAACATCCCCTGTTCGACCCATTCTGGGCTTCCAAGGTGGCGGATTTTTCCAAGATCGTCGTGCCTGCCTTCATCGTCGCTTCGTGGACCGATCAGGGATTGCACGAGCGCGGCACGCTCGAGGGATTCAAGAAGATCGCGTCCCGGCAGAAATGGCTGGAAGTCCATGGACGCAAGAAATGGTCCTATTACTACGAGCCGCACAGCGTCGCGCGGCTGCAGGCATTTTTCGACAAGTTCCTGAAGGACGTCGAGTCGCCCATCGATGCCTGGCCGAAGGTATTGCTCGAAGTGCGCGAGAAATACTATGTCGGCGAACAGCGCGGGGAGCAGGAATGGCCGTTGGCCCGCACCCGATACACCCGGCTTCATCTGGACGCATCGTCGGGAACGATGTACTGCGAACCCGTCCCGAGTCCCGCGTCGTGCCGATATGACGCTCTCGGCAGCGGTCCGGGCGCGCATCGGGCGCAGTTCGATTACCTGTTCGACGAGACCACGGAACTCACCGGCCACATGAAACTGCGCGTGCACATGGCGGCCGAGAGCGCAGACGACATGGACATCTTCGTCGGCATCTACAAGTTCGATGCGCACGGTGAGTTCGTGCCCATGGCGTATTACACCTATTTCAACGATGGCCCGGTGGCGCTCGGATGGCTGCGCGCCTCGCATCGCGAACTCGACGCCGCCGCATCCACCGACCATCAGCCGGTTCTCGCGCACCGGCGCGAACTGAAGCTCGAACCGGGCACGGTGGTACCGCTCGCCATCGTGCCGGGCGGCGGACTTGCCGACTACAACAAGAATGTCCTGTTGAACCCGGCGTCGGGTTTTTATACCGGGGTGCCGATCGACAGTCGTTTCATCACCAACAGTCCGTATTCGACGTACTCGACCTTCAAGGATCCGAGCACCGGCATCACGCTCGATCCCGCCGACAACATCGACTCCTGGGGCGTGAGCAACACGGTCGAGTGGAAGACGCCGATCGGGGTGCACATCAAGAACGTGCTGGCCTACCGAGGCTATTCGGGCAATTTCGCGTTCGACGGCGGCGGTGCGCCGCTCTCCGACGTCATGTACAGCAACCCGGATTTCATTCACCATCAATTCAGCGAAGAAGCCAACATCGGCGACACGGCATTCAACGACAAGCTCGATTGGGTGACGGGCGTCTACTACTACGATGGCTACAGCAAACAGGGCAACGGCCCCGTGCTGTTGACGGCCGACGAGATCGTGGCGCCGAACCCGAGCCCCTTCTGCACGACGGGCTGTTACGGCTTGAATTTCCTCACCAACGATCCGGTCACGATGATCGACAAATCGTTTTTCATTCACACGAATTATCACATCACCGATCAGCTCTCCTCGGAGGTGGGTGCGCGCTACACGGACGAGACCAAGACCTATACGTTTTCGCGTCTGCTGCTGCCCACCAATCCGCAAGACATTTTGTTCTCACCGGCTTTCGATCCGAACTACCCCTCCCTCGAAGGGTTCCAGAACAATCCCTCGGCGACGTCGACGACCAAACGCGTCGATCCCAAGGTTGCATTGCAATATCAATGGACTCCCGACATCATGACCTATGGGCAGTACGCGAGGGGCTTCAAGGGCGGCGGCATCAATCCGCATCCGGTCTACGCATCGCAGGTCCTGCCCTTCAAGGCGGAAACCCTCGCGTCGTTCGAGCTCGGCATCAAAACCCAGTGGTATGGGAATCGCGTGCGCCTGAATGGCGCCGTGTTCGACAGCAACTACCGCGATTTGCAGATCACGGTCATCGGCGCGGCGGGCGCGGACATCATTCAGAATGCGGGCAAGGTTCGCATCATGGGCGCGGAAGGGGAGGCCCAGGCCGAGCCGGTGCCGAAATTGGTCTTCAACGCCTCGTTCGGCTATCTGTACTATCACACCATCGAGTTGGGCTCGGCCGCCGGCGTGCCCGGCGGGCCGACGCTCGATACGGCGCCGCCGTACATTCCGACCTGGAAATGGAATATCGGCGTGCAATATAGCGTCGCGGTTCCCGGATTCGGCGATCTGACGCCGCGGCTCGATTGGAACTATCAGACCAAGGTGTTCAATGATCCCTCGAACGCTCCGCTGGCCGAACAGCCCGGCTATGGTTTGGTCAGCGCCCGACTTACCTGGGATACGCCGCACAAGGGCTGGCAGGCGGCGCTCGAGATCCAGAATGCCTTGAACAAGGTGTACTACATCAACAAATACGACGATCTGGCGAGTTTCAACGTGGTCGACGGCCAGCCAGGCATGCCGCGCACCGCGTTCGTGTCAGTCCGCAAGAACTTTTGAGCGACCGCGTGTGAGCCTCGACATGAACGCGCCGGATTTTCAATATCGCTTTCGCGAGCCGCTCAACACCCCGGCGTCGCGCGGGGCGCTGCCGCCCCAGTATCGCCGCACGGTCGAACGCGGCATGATCATCGAGCGCGACGTCGCGGTGGCGCTGCGCGACGGCGTGCAGATTTTCGTCGATCTGTACCGGCCGCTCGACGAGACGCCCGGACCGCCGCTCATCGCCTGGGGGCCGTACGGCAAACATACGCCGAACGAACCGCTGCGATTTCCGAACGCGGGATGGAATCCGGCGCACATGTCGCCGATCACGCCGTTCGAAGGACCCGATCCCGTGTTCTGGGTGCCGCGCGGCTACGCCGTGGTGACGGTGAACAAGCGAGGCACCTGGTATTCGGGCGGCCAGGCGACCTATCTGTCGCCGCAAGAAGCCGAGGATTTCTACGATGTGATCGAATGGGCCGCCGTGCAGCCCTGGAGCAGCGGCAGAGTCGGACTGACTGGCGTGTCCTACCTGGCCTCTTCGCAGTGGCGCGTGGCCGAGCTCAATCCGCCGCATCTTGCGGCCATCAATCCCTGGGAGGGCTGGGCCGATACGTACCGCGAAGTGGCCTATCACGGCGGCATTCCCGACACGTGGTTCTGGCCCTATCTATGGCAGCGCTGGGGGGCGAGCACCACAAGGATCGAGGATTGGCGGACGGAGATGCAGGAGCATCCGTTCTTCGATGCCTTCTGGGCGTCGAAGGCCGCGGATTTCTCCAAGATCCAGGTGCCGGCGTTCATCGTGGCGAGCTGGTCCGATCAGGGGCTGCATACCCGCGGCACCTTGGAGGGATTCAAGCACATCGCGTCGCAGCAAAAATGGCTGGAAGTGCATGGCCGCAAGAAGTGGGCGTACTACTACGAACCCGATAGCGTCGCGCGGCTCGAGGTGTTTTTCGATCATTTTCTGAAGGGGGTGCATACCACGCTCGACGAATGGCCGGCCGTCCGGCTGGAAATCCGCGATCGCGGTTTCGTCGGCTCGATGCGCGGCGAACGGGAGTGGCCGCTCGCGCGTACGGAATACCTCAAGCTGTATTTGAACGCCGATACGGGCTCGTTGCAGACCCAACCCGTGGCCGCGGCGGGGCAGCTCCGCTACGAAGCGGTGTGTGGTCTGCCGGAGGCGGATCACGCCACCTTCGATATCCGGTTCGACGAACGCACCGAACTCACCGGCCACATGAAGTTGCGGCTGTTCATGTCGGCGGAAGGCGCCGACGACTTGGATGTCTTCGTGGCCGTTCAGAAACTCGACGCGCAGGGTGCCCTGGTGCCGTTTCCCTTTTACGCCCAGTTCGAGGATGGCCCCGTGGCGCTCGGGTGGATCCGCGCCTCGCATCGCGAACTGGACCTCCGCAAGTCCACCGAGTTCCAACCCGTTCTCGCGCATCAGCGGTCGCAAAAAATCGAACCCGGCGCGGTGGTCCGGCTGGACATCGAGATCTGGCCGTCCAGCACGCGCTTCGACGCGGGCGAAGGCCTGCGCCTGGTCGTTCAGGGCAGCGAGATCAACAAATATCCCAAGACGTCGGCGCATGTTTACTTTCGCCACGAGGATACGGTCAATCGCGGGCTGCACATCCTCCACGCCGGCGCGCAGTACGAATCGTACCTGCTCGTGCCGAAGATTCCGTGAACGCACGGGACGCGGGGTTGGCCTATCCGAGCCGCGGTGCCGCCTGGTATGCGGTCATCGTGCTGATGGTCTGTTATACGTTCTCGTTCGTGGATCGGCTGATTCTCGCGTTCCTGGTGACGCCGCTGAAACATGACCTCAACCTGAGCGATACCCAGATCGGCCTGCTGCAGGGTTTCGCGTTCGCGATGTTCTATTCCGTCCTCGGCATTCCCTTCGGTCTTGCGGCCGACCGCTTGAACCGGCGCAATTTGATCGGCGCCGGAGTGATCGCGTGGAGCCTGATGACGAGTTGCGGCAGCATCGCCAAAAGCTTCGTCATGCTGGCGCTGGCGCGCACGGGAGTGGGCGTCGGCGAGGTCGCGCTCGCACCCGCGGCATTCTCGATGATCGCGGACACTTTTCCGCGCGAGCGGTTGAGTTCGGCCATGAGCGTGTACTCGATGGGTGTGCAAATCGGCGCGGGCCTCGCCTTGATCCTGGGCGGGTTCATCGTGCAAGCCGTCAGCCACCTGCCGCCCGTCACGCTGCCGTGGGTCGGAACCCTGGCGCCATGGCGCCTCACGTTTCTCATCGTCGGTGCGCCGGGCATCTTCATCGTGGCGCTGCTCGCCACGGTGCGCGAGCCGCTGCGCCGCTCATCGCCGGCGGCGGACGGTGCCGCGACATCGCGGGCCGGCCTTGCGAGCGCCGCGGCGCACTTGTTGCAGCGCTGGCGGTCGAGCCTCGGTCTGTCGATCATCATGGCCTGTCAGGCCATGAGCAATTATGCCTTCGGCAGCTGGTGCCCCGCCTTCTTCGAGCGCGTGCATCACTGGCCGAAGGGGCGGATCGGGCTCACCTTGGGACTGCTGACCATGGGCTGCGGCTGCGTCGGATTGATGTGCGGCGGCCGCTTGTCGGATCGATGGCTGCGCCAGGGAGTCCTCGAGGCGCCGCTGCGAGTGGGCGCGGTGAGCCTGCTGGGCGTGCTGTGCACGCTGGTGCCGGCGATGTTGTCGCCCTCGGTCGATCTAACCGTGGGTCTGCTGGTTCCGGCGGTATTCTTCCTGGCGCTGCCCATCGGCTGCTCCTACGCGTCGATCCAGATGATCTTCCCGAACGAGGTGCGCGGCACGGTGTCGGCCATCATGTTGCTGGTGCTCAATCTGCTGGGGCTCACGCTCGGCACGCTGCTGCCGGGATTGCTCGACGATCGAGTGTTCCACGATGAGCAGATGCTGGGGCCGTCCATCGCCATCACCGCCGGCATGGCATCGCTCGTCGGACTCGCGGCGGCGTTCCTGACGTTCGGTCCGTATCGGCGGGACATGGCGGTGATGCGGACCTAGGACTGGCGTTACTTCGCCTTCTTCTCCGTGTAGTTGCCCGCGAAATTGGGGCCGCCGCGGGTGGAACTCTCAATGCCGCGTGTCAGCGACTCCATTTGCTCTTTGAGTGTGCTCATGTGACTCCTCATCCGGCACTGGGCCGGCTCTTTACTTTCTGAAAACGTCGCGAGGGAGCACCAGCGCCCCTCCGCGACACCGCGACCCACACCCGCCTTCCCAGTAACCCCAGGGTATTCCCCCCCGGGTGAGAAAGGCGGGCGCGAATCCTTCAGGCCGGAGCCGCTGCGCTCGCGGTGAGGCCAATCGCCTCGGCGTACTTCAGATAGGTCTCGACCGATGCGATCACAACTCGCGCTTCGATCGACAGCAGTTCGATGCCGACCAGCGACACCTTCACCCACGCATCGATCACGATGCCCTTGTCGAGGATGCGATCCACGACCTCCGCCAAACTGGACGAGTCCGTCGATTTCTGTACTTTCGCCATGATGCTTCTCCAAACAGATCTGCCCCGTGGATTGAACCTGAGCCTACGAAGTACGGGACCGAGCCTTCGTGCTACGGGTGAATGAAGCATGTGCCGTGCCATCATCCGTACTTTCCGCCAAGTGTCTGCAATGTATGCGCATTTATTTTTTTAACGGTTGTGCGGTGCGCGCAGGAATCGCGTGCCCGGCTTGGCGCGCGCCTCATCGCCCGGGAGCCGGCTCCCTAGTTGCGGTCCCGAGTCCCCGAGACAACACCGCATTCACGGTCTTGGGCATCTCGGCCCCAAGGTAAGATTCGCCGAAGCGCTTCACTCGACCCGTTGGGTACGGGCTTAAGTGCGCGAGATTGGTCGTGCCCTTGTGCACTTCTCGGCGCAGTGTGTCGTAAATGATGAGGCGGCTTTGAGATTGGGCAGCCCGTCGAAACCATCGGACGGTTGTGCCGCTGTCTGAGCGAGGCGGGGGCGTGGCGGCATTCCCTGAATTACGCGGATGTGTGGACGCGTATCACATTCACGAGCCCTCAGTCACGGTCAACGGGATAAAGTGCCTTTATACAGTTTTTGTATTGCGGCAATCCGGGTCATTTCGAATAGCGCGGCGAGTCCGCATCTGGCCCCACAGAACGGAGATGCTTGCTTATGGACGCCAATGCTCGGCCGCACGATGAGGCAGCCAATATCGGCGCTGCGATCTTGGCGCGGCAACACCCGCGCCCCCTCGGGCGTGAAGAAGGGGAATTTGCGATGGTCATCGCGATTGCGAGCGGCGACGCCGGCGTCGGTCGAACAACTGTCGTCGCCAATCTCGCGGTTGCCCTCGCGAATCGCGGCCGCAAGGTGCTGGTGCTCGATGCGGACCTGATGCACGCGGATGTTGCCGCGCAGTTCGGGCTCGAACCCCACGGGGATATTCGAGGTGTGCTCGCTGGCGAACGCACCGTGGAGGAGATCGTTCTTGCGGGCCCGCCGGGAATTCACATCATAGCGGGGAACTTCGGGGCTCGCGGTCCCGATCGCCTGGGGGTCATCGAACTGGCTGCCATCATCTGGGCAGTCGACTCAGTGCCACAACGGGTCGACGTGCTGCTGATCGATATGGCCGCCGGCGCCCATGCAGAAGCGCTCACCTTTGCGCGTGCCGCTCAGCATGTTCTTGTAGCCGTGTGCGACGAGCCAGGCTCGCTCAGACGGGCGTCCCTGCTGATCCAGAGCTTGGCCCGTGAGCCGGCGGTACCGCATTTCCATATACTGGGGAGCAAGACTCGCTCGTTCTCACACGGCCGCGCACTGTACGAGCAGTTGCGGCAGAGATGTGAGTCGCTGAGGGGCGCGACGCTTCATTATGCGGGTGAGGTGCCAGATGACGACTGCATACGCAGCGCCTGCCGGGACCATCGCACCGTCGTGCAGGCGTACGCTTCCTCCCTTGGCGCACGGGCATTTCGCGATCTCGCCGCCAAGGTCGACGCATGGAGGCGGCCTGACAGGCTGGGCGGCCACCTCGAGTTCTTTGTCGAGCGGCTTGCGAACGCGGATCGATGCAGGCGTTCACGCATATGAGGATAGGAGCGCTCGCCCTCGAAATCGACAACCGTGCTGTCGGGAAATCTGCGGCGCGAGTCCCGCCGGCACTCATTCTCAAGCACATCTACGCACGCTGGTGCAACGTTCGATGCAGAGTTGCAATACCTGCGACATGGTGGCGCTGGGTTTCAGGAATCACCAGGCGATCAAGGGAGAACTACAAGGGGATCCCGACAGCAGAGTCGCCTGCATTGAGAAACGACCTCGGTCGTTCCGTGTCTCAGAACCTCGTGATCCGCCCTGGGAAGGAGTCTTGAACTCATGGACACGTTGAAGCTTCGCCGTCTCCAGCAGCAGCCGTCTCGTCTCGAGGCGATGCTGGACTCGTTAGTGGCGAACCGTGATTGGATAGCGCCCGGTGCGCAGCGTGTCTACGACCGCAGCGAACTCCCGTCGGTGCTGCAGAAGCTTGCGATCAAGTCAGAAAAGGGCGACGGCGCCTGGAGAGGGTGGTTCAACCATGATGGTCTTCGGCTCTTTGTTGCCGAAATGTCGCTGGCCTTATCCAGAGAGCGCGGATGCCCCATGCTCCAAGTGCACTACTACAACGAGCAAGGCAAGCTGCAACAATACAGCGTGTGGGTTCAGTTGGCCGACGACACGTGGCAGAAATGCGCCCTTTGAACGCCGTGTCGCCGTTGGAGTACGAGTGCCGTAGGCTCGGGGCGCTGGGCAATCTCTCTAGATTGGGCCGAGGACCATTATGTGAACTAACGCACAGTAGGGAACGCCGTTTGCGCGCAGCGTCTTGGAACGCCCGGAACCATTCGGATTCTGTGATGTTGACATATTGTCATCCAATTGTAAGGAAGAATTCACAACCGGACGGATGGTGATATGCAAACTGCGCCGAGTCCAAAGACCATCGAGCAACCCCAGGCAATCGCGGTGGGCGTGAGCGCACGGGGCCCATGCGCAGCCTGATCATTGTTCCCATCATCCATACGGAGCGCGATATGGGATCGCTGCTCGAACAGGTCAAGAATGCCTATGTGATGCGCTATGGCCAGGAGAAGTGGGTCGAGCACCTGCAGAGCATCGATCGGGTGTGGGTGGATATCCGGGCGAAGGTCGCCGCGCTGGAATTGCCGTATCCGATGGTGCGTGTGTACCAGGATGGACTGCCGGTATGCAGCAAGGAAGCTGAGATCGTACGCCAGGTGGCGAATTCCGGGAGCCCCAATCACCAGTTGATCCTCGAGCTCATGGCCAAGGGAGCCCAACTGATGGGCACTGAAGATCCAAAGTTGCTGCTGCAAGAATATCATCTGGTCAAGCGCGGACTGGCGACTGCGGCGCAACCGCATGAGCCGCGATCGCAACTCGAAGCGGAGAGCGCGGGGCTGCTCACCGAGCGCGACCGCTATATCGCCACGCGCATCAACGAGACACTGCAGCCGGGTGAAACGGGCCTGTTATTCCTGGGAATGGCACATGCGGTCGAGGGATTTCTGGCCTCTGATGTGCGGGTACGCCGTGAGCTGCCGGCAGCGACCGACCCGCAACGCGCCGCCGTGCCGTGAGCGCACCAGCCGCCATGCGGAGCGCACCGGCGCGCCTGCGCGAGGACCCCGGAATCACCAGGTCGCCCAGGTTGCTCATCGTCGATGATCTGGCGGACGCGCGCTGGGTGCTCGCCAACCTCGTTCGGCTCGCGGGCTATGTGCCGCTGATCGCCGCTTCGGCTGAGGAGGGTCTGGAGAAGTTCCGCCGAGAAGCCCCGGACATCGTGCTGCTCGACGTGCGTATGCCGGACATGGATGGCTTCGACATGCTGACCCGGGTCATGGCCCACGACCGCAGCGCGTCGGTGATCATGCTGACCGCCTACGGCAAGATCGATGATGCAGTGCGTGCGATCCACGTAGGCGCCTTCGACTACGTGACGCGGCCGTTCAATAACGAGGAGCTCCTGGCGACCGTGAAGCGAGCGCTGCAGGACAAGGCGCGTCGCGTGCAGCCGCGCGCGGTGATTGTCGACACGGCGCCGACCCATTCGCTCACCGATCTGATGGGTGGCAGCGCCGCGGTGCTGCGCATGGTGGCCGAAACCAAACAGGTCGGGCCGACGAATTTTCCCGTTCTGCTGACCGGCGAGACCGGCACCGGCAAGGAACTCGTCGCTCGCGCCGTGCATGACGCCAGTCCGCGCGCCACCAAGCCGTTCGTGGTCGTCGATTGCGGAGCGATTGCCGCGTCACTGCTGGAGAGCGAACTGTTCGGCCACGAGAAGGGATCGTTTACCGGGGCGCGCAACGCCAAGCTGGGCGCCTTCGAGCTGGCGGCCGGCGGTACGATCTTTCTCGACGAGATCGGCAATCTGCCGCTGTCGGCACAGACCACCCTGCTGCGCGTTCTCGAGACGCACAGTGTGCATCGCGTCGGCGGCGTCCATGATCAGGAGATCGACTTTCGCGTCATCGCGGCAACCAACGTCGATCTTTCCGCCGCCGGCAATCAGCAGAATTTCCGCGCGGACCTGTACCACCGCTTGGCGGGATTCACGGTCCGACTGCCCACCCTGCGCGAACGCCGTCAGGACCTGCCGTGTTTGGTGACGCGCTTCCTGGCCGAGGCCAACCGCGAACTGCACCGCGAGGTCCGCGGATTGTCCGACGCGGCCTGGCAGAGAATTGAACGGTACGATTGGCCGGGCAACGTTCGCGAACTGCGTAACCGCATCCGGCGGGCGGTGCTGATGTGCGATGCCGCGCACGACACCATCAGCTTGGCCGGTTTGGGCGGGTTTGCCGACGATGTGCAGCGCGGCGTCGACGCGCCGCCACCCGGCGCGGAGGGCGCACAGCCCGGCGTGGACTGCGGGCCTCGCGCGGGCCCGGCATCGGTTCCCTTGCCGGCGGGGCTGCTGGCCAGCGGCCGGCCGCTGGCCGACATGATCGGCGACCTGACGGCCGACTTCGAGCGCGCCATCCTGGCTCAGGTGCTCGATCAGACCCATGGCAACAAGGCGCAGGCCGCGCGGCGACTGCGCATCGACTACAAGACGATGCAGACCAAGCTGCGCAAGTACGGCATGACAGGCGCCAGCAAATCCCACACGTATATCACGCAGGAGAATGGACATGGCTGACAAGAAACGATCGGAGGAGTTCACCCAGGGCAAGGAGCGTCTCGACGAGATCGGACGCCGCTTGGGCAGTGCCTTCGGGACGACCAAGGGCGCGGGTGTGGACACCGGCGGCCTTCTCGGCGGTCTCGGCAATTTGATCTCGCAACTCGGACGGCTGGCGGAACAAGCCGAGCAATCCGGCGGGTTCAGCGGCAACGGTGAGTCGGAAGGGGGTTCGAAGAAGCCGTTCAAGGCCGTGTACGGCTTTTCGGTCAAGTCCGGCATGGGCGCGGACAAGCCGACGGTGGAGCCCTTTGGCAACGTGCACCGCGACAGCGACGGCAAGGGGGTCGAGGTGCAGGAAATCCGGGAACCCATGGTCGATATTTTCGACGAGCCGGACCGCGTGCTCGTGGTCGTCGAGGTGCCCGGCATCCGCAGCGAAGATGTGAATCTCGAGATCCACGATGACGTCCTGGTGCTTGCCGCGGAGCGCGGCGAGAACCAATACCGCAAGGAATTGCTGCTGCCGGAGAGCTTCTCGCGCGAGCAGATGACCTTCTCGTGCCACAACGGCGTCCTCGAAATCCGGCTGCGCAAAGGGAAGCCGGGAGGCTGATCATGGAAACCAAGCCTGACGTAACGTTGAGCCTCAAGGTGAGCGAGGGTCTTGGCAAGGACGTGGGTCGGGCGCTCGCGCGCATGGATCCCGCGGACATCAAGGCGTTGGGCGCCGAGATCGGCGATATGGTCGAAGTGGTCGGCAAACGGCGCACCGTGTGCAGGGCGATGCCGGCGTACAAGGATGCGCGCACTGGGGCGCGCATCCAACTCGACGGTCTGTCGCGTGGCAACGCCGGCGTGAGCCTCGACGATGCGGTCGTGGTCCGCAAGATCGCGGCGCCGATCGCGACGCGCATCGTCTTGTCGCCGACCGTGGCGCTGCCGTCGGACAAGGATCTGCAATACATCGGCACCCGCTTGGATGGTCTGCCCATCGTCGAGGGTGACCGGATCCGCGGCACGCTGTTCGGCAGCCGCTTTCTCGATTTCATCGTGCGGGAAACCACGCCCAAGGGGCCCGTCGTCATCGCGCCGCAGACGCTGCTGAAAATCGGTCCGGTGCGCGCCGAAGCCGAAGGCCAGGCGACCTCCAGACCCACCCTGTCGTACGAGGACATCGGCGGCCTGCGCCGCGAGGTGCAGCGGGTTCGCGAAATCGTCGAACTGCCGTTGCGTTTCCCGGAGGTGTTCGCGCGGCTCGGCATCGACGCACCGAAGGGTGTGCTGTTGTACGGCCCCCCAGGGTGTGGCAAGACGCTGATCGCGCGCGCCGTCGCGCATGAGACCGACGTGCGATTCTTCTCGGTCAACGGTCCGGAGATCATCGGCAAGTTCTATGGTGAGAGCGAGAGCCAGCTGCGCGCCATCTTCGAGCAGGCGGCGAAACAGGCACCGAGCATCATCTTCATCGATGAGATCGACGCGATCGCGCCGAAGCGCGAGGATCTGGGCGGCGAGAAACAGGTGGAACGCCGCGTCGTCGCGCAGTTGTTGAGCCTGATGGACGGTCTGAAGGCGCGCGAGAACGTCATCGTCATCGCCGCCACCAATCTGCCGAATGCGATCGATCCGGCGCTGCGCCGCCCGGGACGCTTCGATCGCGAAATCGTCATCCCGATCCCGGACCGCAACGGACGGCGCGAGATTCTGGAGATTCACAGCCGCGGCATGCCGTTGGCGGGCGACGTTGATCTGGAGCGGCTGGCCGCCATCACGCATGGCTTCGTGGGCGCGGATCTCGAGGCGCTGTGCCGCGAGGCCGCCATGATCTGCGTGCGGCGCATCCTGCCCGAGATCGACTTCCAAAAGGCGTCGCTCCCGTACGAGTCGCTGATGAAGCTCGAGTTGTGCAACCACGATTTCGAGGTTGCCCTGCGTGACGTCGAGCCGTCGGCGCTGCGCGAGGTGTTCGTCGAGGTGCCCACCACCACCTGGGATGACGTCGGCGGTCTGGAGCGGGCGAAGGCCATGCTGCGCGAGGCGCTCGAGTGGCCGATGCTGTACGGCCCGCTGTTCGTCGAGGCCGGGGTCAAGCCGATCAAGGGAATTCTGCTCTCCGGGCCGCCGGGCTGCGGCAAGACTCTGCTCGCGCAGGCGGCCGCCAGCTCCATCCAGGTGAACTTCATATCCGTCAAGGGCCCGTCGCTGCTGTCGAAATACGTCGGGGAGTCCGAGCGTGCGGTGCGCGAGGTGTTCCGCAAGGCCAAACAGGCGGCGCCCTGTCTGGTGTTCTTCGATGAAGTGGATGCCTTGGTGCCGCGACGCGGCAATGGCGCCGCCGATTCGAATGTCAGCGAGCGCGTCGTCGGCCAATTCCTGGCCGAAATGGATGGCATCGAGAAGCTCACCGGCGTGCTGGTGCTGGCGGCGACCAACCGGCCGGACATCATCGATCCGGCCTTGTTGCGGCCGGGCCGGTTTGACGTACGGGTCGATATTCCACCGCCGGACGAGCGCGAGCGCCTCGCGATTCTTCGCATTCAGACCCGCGGCAAGCCGCTGGCCGCCGATGTCCGACTCGAGTCGATAGCCGCCACGACCACCGGCCGCAGCGGCGCCGAGCTTGGCGGAATCTGCCAGCAGGCGGCGCTCAACGCGATCCGCGAGCTGGTCGCGGAACTGCGCACCGCCGAACTCGGCGGCGCCAGCCGTCCCTTGAGCATCAACGCGCGGCACTTCAGCGAGGCCATCGCCGGGCTATCGGTATGAACGCCACGGCCACGCGGGCGGCAACCCCGGGGGTGTACCTGTACTGCCTCGCGCGCTCGCCGGGCATCCCGGCGTTCGGCCGGGCGGGCGGCGACGTGCCGCCGGGCGTCGATGAGCGGTTTCCGGTCACGGTGCTGGAGGATACCGGCGTCGCGGCGGTGATCGGCGACATCGACGTGACGGAATTCACCGACGAGAACCTGCAGGCACTTGCTTGGTTGGCGCCCCGCGCCATGCGTCACGAGGCGGTGATCGAGCGGGTGATGGCGGCCGCGGCGGTGCTGCCGGTGAAGTTTGGCACCATCTTCAGCAGTCGCGACGCGCTGACGGTGTTTCTGGTTCGTCACCGGCAGCGAATCGATTCGGTGCTCGACGACCTGACCGACCGGGCGGAGTGGAGCGTCAAGGGATACGTCGATGAGGCGCAAGCCCGCGAGTTGGTGGTCAGTCAGGACGCGCAGATCCTGGCGCGGCTCGCCGCGCTCTCGCCGGCGCCGGGTTTGCGGTACTTGCAACAGAGGCAATTGGAGCCGCACATCGAGCGCGCGCTCGCCGGCTGGCTGCGGCAGGGGAACGATGCCATGTACCAGAGCCTGGTGGAGCGCGCCGTCGGTTCTGCCGCATTGCGCTGCCATCCCAACAGCATGACCGGCCGCCCCGATCGGATGGTTTTCAATTGCAGCTTTCTGCTCGATCCCGCAGCCCTCGATGGCTTTCGCGCCGCATTCGATGCTCAGGTCAGCCGCTGCGCCGGCAGCGGGCTTGCCTACGAATTGAAGGGGCCGTGGCCGCCGTATAATTTCTGTCCGGCACTGGCTGACGGCTCACCATGACGGCGGCGCCCCGCTCTGCCGCGCCCACGAGTCTCACCACCGAGGCGGCCATGGGCTCGGAGGACTGGTACGCACATCTTTACCACTTGCTGCTGGGCAGCCTGCCATTCTCCTCCCTGCTGATCGACCGCGGGCTGCGGGTGGTGTCGGCCAGCCGCAACTTCTATGAAAAGGCGCGGCGTATCGAAGGCGACACCATCGGTGCGCCGTTGCGCGATGTCTTCCCCGGCGCCATCCTCGAATTCACCGACCTGGAGGCCAAGGTGCGCGGCGTCTTCGACACCGGCCAGCCGCTGCAGGGTGCGCAGATGACGTACCGTGCCCCCGGCATCCCGACGCATATCTACTACTACAAGGTCGTGCCGGTGAAGTCAGGCGGTGCGGTCCTGCACGCGATGCTGCTGATGGACGACATCACCGAGAAGGTTCAGCTGAGCGAAAAAGTGCGCATGGCAGAGCGTCATCTGGCGAGTGTCGTGGAGAGCGCCAATGACCTGGTCGTGTCGACCGATGCCGTCGGGCGGGTGGTCAGCTGGAATGCGGCGGCGGAAAGCATTTCGGGATATCGCTTTGCCGAGGTGCGTGGCTGGCTGTTGCCCGACCTGTGCGAGCCGGCGCAACGCACGGACATGGCGCACATTATTCATCGGCTCGCCGCGGGCGAGGTGGTCAAGTCGCAGGAATTCAACCTCGTCGGCCGCTCCGGCAATCCCGTGCCGGTGGATTGGTCGTGCTCGCCGATCCGCGACGATGCCGGCAAGGTCACCGGTGTCGTGGCCGTGGGACGGGACCTTTCCGAGCGTCGCGCCTTCGAAAAGCATATCTACGAGAGCGAAAAGCTGTCGGCGCTTGGCGTCATGGCGGGCGGGATCGCGCACGAAGTGCGCAATCCGCTGTCGGTGAGCTTTTCCGCGGCGCAGTTTCTGCTCGATGATACGCACGAGCGGGCGTTTCAGCGCGAGTGTGTGGAAAAAATCATTGGCGGCATCGAACAGGCCTCGACCATCATCGAGAATCTACTGCGCTTCGCGCGGCCCTCGCCCACCGACGTCCACGAACCGATCAATCTTGTTTCCCTGGTGCGCGAGACCGCCAACATGGTCGCGCCCCAGGCAAAGCTGCAGAAGATCCGCATCGTCGAGGACTATCCCGAGAGCGTCGTACCGACGTCGGGCAACCCGCATCTGTTGCAGCAGGTGATCATGAATTTGATTCTGAACGCCATCCAGGCCATGCCGGACGGCGGCGAGGTCACTGCCAGCGTGAAGCCCGACGCGGATTGCGCCGTGGCGATTCTCAAGGACACCGGCCGTGGGATACCGCCGTCGCACCTCGGCAAGATTTTCGATCCGTTCTTCACCACGCAACCGGTGGGCAAGGGCACCGGACTCGGTCTGTCGATCTGTCACACCATCGTCCTGCAGCATGGCGGCTCCATCGGCGTCGACAGTGTGGAGGGCGTCGGCAGCACGTTTGCCGTCCGGCTGCCGTTGCATGCCGTTGAAACATGACAGCCGCCTGGTACTCGTTGTGGATGACGAACCGGGCGTGTGCTGGTCGCTATCAATGTTGC
This sequence comes from Gammaproteobacteria bacterium, assembly GCA_003164785.1. Classification (GTDB taxonomy): domain Bacteria; phylum Pseudomonadota; class Gammaproteobacteria; order Steroidobacterales; family Steroidobacteraceae; genus Bog-1198. Next base: position 43,437 of record PLUE01000029.1, read on the forward strand.
TGGGCGCGCACGGCTTCGACGTCGTGACCATGCTGAATGGTGAGGCCGCGCTGGGCTGGCTGCGGGTCCATGGCGCTAAATGCGGGCTGGTGCTCATCGACGCGAAGCTTCCCGATATTGAAGGCTTCGATCTGGCGGCGCGCATCCGCGGCGAGACCCGATGCACCGCGCCGCTGATCATGGTGTCTGGCTATTTCTATGACGATGACCGCCTGGTGCAGGATGCGCTGCACAGCGGCTTGATCGCAGCGTTTCTCACCAAGCCGTTCAAGCACGTCGAGATGCTCAAGACCGTGAATGCACTGTTGTCGCGGGGAGGCGGCGCCACACCTAGGGAGCCGGCTCCCGGGCGCTGAGGCGCGGGCCAGGTCCCATAGCCGCGGCCTGCATTCGCCGCAGCAAGCTCGAAAACTAAATGCGCCGACATTACAGACACTTGGCGCAGAACGTGGATGATGGCACGGCACATGCTCTGTTCATTAGTGGCACGAAGGCTCGGTCCCGTACTTCGTAGGCTCAGGTTCAATCCACGGGGCAGATCTGTTTGGAGAAGCATCATGGCGAAAGTACAGAAATCGACGGACTCGTCCAGTTTGGCGGAAGTCGTGGATCGCATCCTCGACAAAGGCATCGTGATCGATGCGTGGGTGAAGGTGTCGCTGGTCGGCATCGAACTGCTGTCGATCGAAGCGCGAGTTGTGATCGCATCGGTCGAGACCTATCTGAAGTACGCCGAGGCGATTGGCCTCACCGCGAGCGCAGCAGCTCCGGCCTGAAGGATCCACGCCCGCGTTCTGACCCCGGGGGAGTTGCCCCGGCTCACTGGGAAGGCGGACGTGGGTGGCGGGGTCGCGGCGGAGTGCTGGTGGCTCCCTCGCGACGTTTTCAGAAAGTCATGAGCCGGCCCGGTGCCGGATGAGGAGTCACATGAGCACACTCAAAGAGCAGATGGAGTCGCTGACACGCGGCATCGAGAGTTCCACCCGCGAGCGCAAGGCCGGCGTCGCCAGCTGCAAGGTCGCGGCCCACAGGCTGCTCAAGACCTTTGGCAAGCAACGTGCGGTCGCCACGGCAGCGATCACCACCACCCTGGCAGAGGTACGGTCCAAGCGGCAGAGCGAAGCCGTTGCGATGCGTCATGATCTGCACCGCGCGGCATTGAGCCGGCGCCGCTGGACGAAGAACATCTCGACGTCGGTCGCATCCCTGTTGACGTCGTTCAGGAAGCAGCGGGCCGCAGCTACGAAGGCGCAGAACATCAGCCTCGTGAAGTCGCGGCACAAACTGACGCACGACGTCACCGCCTTGATCACGCAAATGGCGGCCAGCCATCGCCAGATGGCGCACGATCTCGCCGACAGCCTGCATGCGTATATGCATGGGGCGCGGGTTCAAGGGGCGGCATTACATGGCAGTTTCATGGCACCGGCAGCGTTTCAGCCGGCCTTGGCGGTAAACGCCCATGTAGAGGCGGGGTCAACGCACTCGCCGGCCGTGGTCGTCCACAACCGCGGCCACGATGAGCACAATGACCGCCATAAGACCAAGCGCAAGGCGTGATCCCTCACCGGGGTGCGGCGGCGGTTCGCCGCGACATCCCGGCCGGTGGTTTCTGACTAGGAGGACTGATTATGATGAACTACCCTGACACCGCGGACGCGGCCGACGAGACGGCGGTATTGACCCTGGAAAGAAGCCCCGATTTCGTCGAGACGCCATACGTGCAAGGCCTCACCGAGCGGGCGATGGACTACATCAAGGCCGGTTACGCCGTGCATTTCAGCGGCCCGGCCGGTACCGGCAAGACGGCGATGGCGATGCATGTCGCCGCCAAACTCGGCCGCCAGGTGATCCTGATTCACGGCGACGATGAATTCGGGACGTCGGATCTGATCGGCGCGCAGACCGGGTATCGATCGACCAAGCTCATCGACAACTACATCCACTCCGTGCTCAAGCAGGAGGAAAACGTCTCGCGGCAGTGGGGCGACAACCGGCTGACGACGGCCTGCAAATATGGCTACACGCTGATCTACGACGAATTCACACGGTCGCGCCCCGAGGCGAACAATGTGCTGCTGTCGATTCTCGAGGAGCGCGTGCTGGAGTTGCCGAACGTCAGCAGTGGTGACGGTTACCTGCAGGTGCATCCGGATTTCAGTGCGATTTTCACCAGCAATCCCGAGGAATATGCCGGCGTCCACAAGACCCAGGATGCCTTGATGGATCGCATGATCACCCTCAAGGTGGGCCACCACGATCTTGCCACCGAAGTGGCGATCACCCAGGCGAAGTCCGGCCTGTCGTGGGCGGATTCGCGTGCCATCGTCGACATCGTGCGTGAATTTCGCGCCTTGGGGGCGCGCAACGCGCGCCCGACCATCCGCGCCTGCATCCGGCTCGGGCGCATCGTCGCGGCCCGCAACGGCGTGGTAGCGGCCGGCGATCGAGCGTTCCGCGAACTGTGCCAGGACGTGTTCAATGATGACTGCTCGAAGGTGACCCACGACGGACACCCGGCCAGTCTGGAACGGCTCGACGAAATCCTCGAGCGTTGCTGTCCGTGCGCGACGGCTACCCTGGCTGGCACGCCCGAGGCGAATCCGATTGCCACGCCGCTGCACCGGCAGCGTGCCCACAAACTCAATGGTCGGGGAGTGCGCCATGTCGATTGAACGGCGGGGAATGGAGAATCTGAAGACCGGCATGGGCGTTTTGAGCGGCCGCCGCGATCGGACCTCGACCGGCGCGCTGCTCGAGTTGTCGATGTTCTCCATGGAGCGCCAGCGGCTCGGCTTGGAGATGCGGCGCGCGGAGCGGCGCATCCGGCAGATCGCGCAGCGTTTGGACGTGATTGCCGCCAAGGGCGAGCGGCTGCAACGGTTTGTGGACAGGTACCCGGATCCGGTGACCGGGGTCGTGGCCAAACACGCACTCTCGTCGCTGCCCATACACGTGGCGCCCAGCGCCACGGTGCGGCGGCGAGTGCTGACATACTGAGCCGGTGTCGAACCTATGAACACCACGGTGCGCCATGAGTCGGGCCGGTATGTCTACGCGATCATCGATGCGGAGGCGCAGAAGACGTGGAACGCAACGGGTGTCAACGGGCGCCCCGTGTATCTGGTGCCGCAGGGACCCATCGCCGCCGTGGTGAGCGACATCGCCGAGCGGCGAATACGGCCGGAGCGACGCAACCTCGTGGCCCATCATGCCGTCGTCAAGCGGGTGATGGAGGCGGTCACGATGCTGCCGGTCGCGTTCGGCACCATCGCCGGCGGTCAGAAGGCGGTGCTGAAGATTCTCAAGGACCATGGTGGCTCGTTCGTCGCGCAACTCGACCATGTCCGCGGCCGCGTCGAAATGGGTCTGCGCGTGAGCTGGGATGTGCCGAATATCTTCGAGTACTTCGTGACCCATCACGTGGATCTCGCCGACATGCGGGACAGTGTCCATGAGCAGCCGCGGGGGGGCGCGCGCAAGGACAAGATCGAACTCGGCCGGCTGTTCAATCATCTGCTCGCGGAGGACCGCGAGCAGCATGTCGAGGCCGTCATGAAGGTGCTGCGGTCCAGTTGCGAGGAGATCACCAGCAACCCGCCGCGCAATGAGCGCGAGGTAATGCATCTGGCCTGCCTGGTCGCACGCGATTCCAAGGTACGTTTCGAGAACGCCGTGTTCGAGGCCGCGAAGCGCTTCGACAACAACTTCAAGTTCGATTTCAACGGCCCGTGGGCGCCCCACCATTTTTGCGACGTCGTCGTGGACGTCTGAGGATTTCATGCTGTTCATCGACGACCTTCTGCTCGCCCCCCTGCATGGCCTCATGTGGGTGTTCCGCGAGATCGATGACATTGCGGAGAAGGAACTAGCCGGCGAGGGCGCCGAGGTGACGCGCGAATTGAGCGAACTCTACCTGCGGCTCGACAGCGGCGCGATCTCCGAGGATGAGTTCACCGCCGAAGAGTCGCGGCTGCTGGATCGGCTGGACGCCATAGAGACCCGCGATGGTCCGGAGGAAGACGAGGAGGGCGATGATGAAGATCCAGAGGAAGATCCAGAGGAAGATCCAGAGGAAGATGATGAAGACGACGCTCACGCAACCATAGAGTAGCAAACGCATTAGAGGTGCAAGCATGTTGAAAACCACGGTAACCGAAACAGACGGCATCATGCCGCCCAAGGTGCGATCAGTGGCGAAGCCGGCCGCGAAGCCGGCCGCGAAGGCGGTCGGCTCGTTTTCAGTCAAGGTGACCACGGTGGTCGCCGACGAGGCGCTCAATCCGGTCATGGAAAATACGGTGCTCGAGCGCTTGCTGACTATGGCGCGCCGTTATCAGAAAAGCGGCAATGTGAACGCGGCCATGGAAATGTATTGGGAACTCGCCGAGGACCATATCGACGCCGTCGAAGGCAAGGCGGCGCGGGTGGCGCTGCTCGATCTGGCGGCCAAGCATGAGCGCGAGGGCGCCGTGCATATGGCGCGTGCCATCTATGAGCGCATCTTGGTCGACGTCGAGGAATGACCGTGGCTCCCTGCGTCGGCGACGACGACGATCGGATGTCGCTTTGTGAAGTCCTCGACCGGGTCCTCAATACCGGCGTGGTCGTCGTCGGTGAGGTGGTCATCTCGTTGGCCGGCATCGACCTCATTTATCTGGGGTTGAATCTGACGCTGATGTCGGTGGAGACCGCGCGCGCGGCGAGCCCGCGCGTGATGCCGGACGCGGCCGCGGTGTCTGCGGCCGCGGTGCTGGAGGCCGCGTGAACGCGGCCCGGGCTTTTCCGTTTGCCCCGGCGGCGCAGGACGCGCCCGCGCGGGCGCCGTCGCCGCGAATCGAGCTCGATCCGGACAATGTCCGCAAGGGTCTCGGCCAGCTCGTGCTGACGGTGATCGAATTGATCCGCAAGCTGCTGGAGAAGCAGGCGCTGCGCCGCATCGAGTCCGGATCGTTGACCGATGAGGAGATCGAACGTCTGGGACGCACACTGCTCGGACTGCAAGAACAGGTCGATTGGCTGAAGGGCGAGTTCGGTCTCACCGACCATGAGCTGAATCTCGATCTCGGACCGCTTGGCAAATTGATTTAGGAGACTCATGATGACGGTGCAGACGCGCGCTCACAGCGGCATGACCCACTCGGTGAATTCAGCGACCTTGGCGGATGTTCTCGAGCGCATCTTGGACAAAGGATTGGTCATCGCCGGCGATATCAAGATCAAACTCGTCGACATCGAATTGTTGACCATCCAGATCCGCCTCGTGGTGTGTTCCGTCGACAAGGCGCGGGAAATGGGCATCGATTGGTGGACGACAAATTCCTATCTGAGTTCCACGGCGAACCTCGACAAGTCGAAGGCCGACGAACTCGGCGAACGCCTCGCGCGCATCGAAGCGACGCTGCAAAAGCCGGGAACGACAGCGCCGGCGGCTTGATGGCGTGGGCAACCCAGCGCACGCGGCCACGAGGCAGCAAGGAGAGGCGCGCGGCGGCCGCGCGCGCATCATCGGCGTGTTGCTGCCAAGAATCCTCTAACGGCGGATGAATGGCGACATTCACGTCCGGTTCTAGGAGGGGGTTGGGGGTGCGACTCCTCCGCTCTACTCGACTACCCCCGATGCCATCAAGTTCTCGCGCGGGCCGGGTGTCGGTGCGGGCGCTTCTTCTTGTCAGGCAGGATGCAGAGGCGGCCGGCCAAATCAGGTCCAGGCCTTCCAGCCGCGGAGCAATTGCTCGAACTGCGCAGGCTCGATCGCCGGGCTCGCCAAATATCCCTGAATCTCATCACACCGTTCCGCACGCAGGGCCGCCAGTTGTTCGCGGTTCTCCACGCCTTCGGCGATCACTTTCATCGAGAAGCTTCTGGCGAGCGCGATGATCGCCTGGACTAGTCGCACGGACTTCGCCTCGCTGGTGATTTCCTCGATGAATGACTGATCTATCTTGATCTTATCTATCGGGAAGCGCCTCAGGTAGTTCAGAGAGGAGTAGCCGGTGCCGAAATCATCGAGCGATAGCCGGATCCCCAGCGCGTGGAGGCGATCGAGGCTCGCGGCCGTGGCCTCGATATCCTGGACGAGGACGCTCTCGGTTAACTCGAGCTCGAGCCGCCCCGGTTGGACGGCATTGTCGTGGATGGCCAGCGCGAGACTCTCGACGAATCCCCGCTGGTGGAATTCCTGGGCACTGACATTCACCGCAATAGTAACAGCCGGCACACCTGCCGCATCCCACGCCTTGATCTGCCGCAGCGCCTCTCTGATGACCCAGTTGCCGATATTGACAATCAGGCTGCATTCTTCCGCAAGAGGAATGAATTCGCCCGGTAGCACAAGGCCGACACCTGGCCGGCGCCACCTTACGAGCGCCTCTGCGCCGACGATCGCGCCGGAAGCGAGATCGATCTGCGGCTGGTAATGCAGCACGAGTTCCTGCCTGTCGATCGCGATTCGCAGCGCGTTCTCGGTCTGTAGTCGATCGATGGCATGTTCGTTCATCTCGCGCGCGTAGAGCTCGTATCGATTGCGCCCGCCGTTCTTGGCGCGATACATGGCCGTGTCTGCGTTGCGCAATAGGTCGCCCGCCTGCGCGCCATCGTCCGGGAACACACTGATCCCGATGCTTGCCGACACGCTCACCTCCTGGTCCCCAAGCATCAGGGGGCTGCAAACCGTTGCGAGCAGTTGCTCGGCCAAGCGTGCGGCATCGCCGGGGTGTTGCAACTCAGACAATACAATGACGAACTCGTCACCGCCCATTCTCGCGACCGTATCGGACTGCCGCACAGCGCTTTTGATGCGCCGGGAGATCACCTGCAACAGCCGGTCACCCGCCTCATGACCCATGGAATCGTTGATGAACTTGAAGCGGTCGAGGTCCAAGAATAGCACCGCCAACCGGAGGCCGCCGCGAGCCGCGAGTTCGATCACCTGCTCCAGTCGATGTAGAAGGAGTGTGCGGTTCGGCAAATCCGTCAGTGCATCGTACTGGGCGAGATACCGCAGTCGGTCCTCCGCCGATTTGCGCTCCGTAATATCCGAGAAGATACCGATGTAATGTGAGATGCTCCCGCTCAGGTCATAGACGGCATTCAGCGCCATCCACTCAACGTACAATTCACCGCTCTTGCGCCGATTCCAAATTTCCCCGCTCCATTGCCCAGTCGCTCCGACCGCTCGCCACATGTCGGCGTAGAAACTCGCGTCCTGACGGCCGGAGTGCAGGATGCGCGGCGTTTTTCCGACAGCTTCCTGCGCGGTGAATCCTGTCACCCGTTCGAATGCGGGGTTTACGGCAAGGATGCGGCACTTAGGATCGCAGATCAGGATTCCTTCTATACTCTGCTCCAGAACAGACGTCCACAGCCGCGTCCGCTCTTCGGCGGCCAACCGCGCTGTGATGTCGGCCAGAAGCACGATGGATTCGCCGGAATCCCAAGTCGTGCGGACTTCCAACGTGCATTTCGAGCCGTCCTTGCGCAGGTGCTGCGCCACGAGGGGTGCTTGTGGCAGACCCGTTTGCATGAAGCGCTCCCCGGCGTCGGTCCATTCCTTGAACAGGCGCACGCGGTAGTCCACGTCCGGAAAGATTTTTTGCAGGTATATGTCCAGCGTCGGAATCTCCTGCCGCGTGTAACCGAATGTGCGAACGCAGATCTCGTTCACGGCCGTGATGTTGCCCTGAGCATCCACGATTGCCATGGGTTGAGGCGCGATATCGAACGCGTGCATGAAGCGCTTGGCGAGTCTCGCGTTCTTCAGTTCCGCGATTTTGCGCTCGGTGCTATCGGCCAGGTAGCCGTCTGCGCAGAGCGTGTCGGCATTCGGCCGGTGCATTTGTACACGGCATTCGAACCAGCGGACAGTATCGGCGAATCGCAGGCGGAATTCGTGATGGCATTGTCCCAGCGTGGCGAATGCGTGCGTGATTCCGGCTCGCAGCTGTACTATGTCTTCCTCCGGGATTCGCTCTAACAGAATGCTGGCATCGAGCACGATGTCGTTTGGCTCGACGCCAAGCAATTCGGTCGACTGTGCGCTCACGTAAGAGAACACGGGTGGCCAGTGGGCGTCGACGCTGTGCAGCCGAAAGACGACACATGGAAGGTGTTCCGCGACGATGTCCGGAGACGCTTCGCGTGCGTCAGGTTCGTCTTGCGAAAATTTCTTAAGGTCGATGGTATTCATTACATTCCCGAGATGGGCGGGCTAGCAGCCGGCCTCACTCCAGGCGCGCGTCAAGCTAAGCGCCTGGGCAGTGAGTCGCACGTCCAGGTGGTTCGCCTGCATGGCCAGAGCGCGATGCACCCCGGTGTCAGTCACACAACCAGCCGCGACCGACAACTCACCGACCCTCTGACGACGAGGGTCATGGGGCGTCGCAAACGCCGCACGCAAGCTCTCCGTCGTGGTCGACGCCTCCGGAAGATGGACGGTTCCTTGTAAATCCTGGATGGTCTCGGCTGGCGAGGATCCGGTCATAATTTTCTGCACCGCACGCGACGAGATAACCATAAAAATAATTCTCCACGCACGATGCACCGGCCGGTGTGCGTGATGTCACACTAGCAAACTATCGGTATCTAATTAGCAGCTCTGCAATCAGCGCCACTGTGCAACCCTCTGCTGACATTCATCGAGTGGGTCGACGTCAGCAATTGATGTCCAATTTCCCTTGTGCACCGCGATTTACGTCATTTCCAGCATCGCTGTCCACCGCGCGCGCGACGGTATGCCGGCGCCCAAAGCGCATCACGCTGTGCCACCCATTGGCGGCTGGCAGGAGCGGATTGATAGAGGAGGGCGTGTAGCCGCTTCAGTGGAATTTCCGGAGGTGCGGTGCGATGCCGTTGCGTGGCACGTCGCCATCTGAGGGGGGGCATTCGGAGCCCAGCTGCGCGAACGATTGGATTTGGGCTACCGCGTTCGAGAAGCGTCTTGGTCTTGTAGTTCTGGATAGCGCGAGCTAGTAGAGTCTGTATGGTGATCCTAACTCAAATTGCGAGGCGGGGACTGGCGCGTGCGGCAAGGTGCTCTGGCGCATTGTTGTTATGGCTCTCCTATGAGTTTCTTCCATTGTCGTTATCGTCCCGCCATTCAGCCACACTCATTAAAGTTTGCCGGATCTGTGGATGTGCAACAATCGCCAGTGTCGTACGAATTTGTTTAACTGGACCTCCCCCTCCAAGTCATTCGAGCGCTATTGCGTTATTTGGCTTTGTCTTTCTCCTCGCAATTGCTGTAGGCAATATTGTAAAAGAGATGTCCTTCGCGTTTTGCGGACACTTTATGAATTGGGCCGGGTTCAATTTTCGTCGGATGGGGCTCACTCCTTGCGGAGCGGTGTTTCGGGAGCTTTGGCGCCCCGATGGAACGTGGCGCCGGCTGGAACTCCGCGCGGGAACGATTACATGCGAGTGGACAACCCCATATGGGGAATGCCACATGCGCGTTTTCAATGCCCTAGTCCCGGCAAGTCGTAAGTAAGTTGTCCATTTAGTATTTGCGGTGCATTGGGCGGTTTCTTTTCCTTTGCCGTGGCTCTCCAAGGAGAGCATCTAATTGTTGCGGGCGGGGGTGCTATGCGGCCCGTGTCTCCTCAAGTGCGCCATAGATTTCGTCCGTCAGGTCGGTTAGCGCTTCATCTGCCTTGAAGACATCGCGATGCCAGAGAAACCACTTTATTCGCCTTGCCCATGTGCTCCTACCATTGGCGAATGCGTAATGCTCTGGCTCTTTCTTCCATTCCCCCTTAAGATACTGAAAATATTACATATTGTCTAATTTAGTATTTCACGATCCCTTAGGGTGGCAGACAGCGCATAAAGATGTCGTAAAACTAACTGCCGTGGGCGACGAATCGTTGAAAATATCGGCACAATCCCGTTTACGAGACTGCCAGCTACCAAAGATACCTTTGTTTGGATGACCATGATGCGGTGGTCCAAAGCAGGATGCGGTCGCTCGCTCGTAAGGCGGTAATCTCGTAAAGCGACAATGTGGAAGTGCGGGCGAGTACCTTTGCTATTCGTTATGGCGTTCTCTCGCAATATTTACGACTTTTTTATTGGCGTGCCGCTATCTTATCTTTTGAAATCCTCGATACCGCGGCGCGGTTTCGTTGCCTTCGGAGGTGTTTTTTATGGCTATTCAAGATTACGTACGATCCATTGCGGCAACCCAGATGGTCTCAAAGGATCAAGTATTTCGTTATCTCGAAATGCAATTTGCTCGCGCTGATAAAGATCATGACGGAAGATTAAATGTCGATGAACTAGCGGCGTTTGCGCACGCCGTCTCGAGTCCGGAGTCGGACCAACGGTAGATTTCCTCGTTAATACACATCACTACGGGATGTCGGAATCTGTCTGGCGGCATGGCGTATGAATTTAGAGACCCGAGAATTGATGGGGCGCGCTCGATTGATAGACGAGTTGCGGGAAGATGGGGTGAACGTCGCATTCCCGACGTGTGCAGGCGAAATTGATTTACTGGCCTATGTCGATTCTCGAATTGCGGCGTGCACCGTTGTGTCTGTTCCCATCAAAATAGTGTCCTTTCGTTCCGATGCGTCATCGAGCAATCTTGACGCGGCGAGAGCGTCAGGTCTCCTCATTGCGCTTGTATGGGATATCAGCAACCCTGCGCACGTGCGTACTTTCGCACTCACCCGTGCTGACATTATCGTGGTCAAGATGATTGAGATCATTGAGCGCGCGGCGAGCGCGCGATTCGGAGAACTACCCGATCGAGCAATTACGCCAGAAGCGGTACTACGGCGAGCCCTCGAGCCGTTTGCGATGTTCCCCGGAAAATGGCGAGAGAAAATAGCTACCATCCTCGAAGCGGAGTCGATTTCAAGTGCATATAAGGCTTAGATGTCTCGGATGGAGGATCGGTTGCTGCGATAGCGGACTTATACACCCCCCCAAGTCCGGTATTTGCGTATCCGCTGACGCACGAAAGTGCTGCTAAGATGTATTCCCTATGAATGCGGGGTTACAGGTCTTTGACAAGGGTTGCGGTCGCGCTTGCGTGATCGGCGCGCGCAGGGATTCGGCCGAGGCGGGTGTGCTCGCAGCGTGGCTGGCGGAGCGCATCGATGTAGTACATTTCGAGCAGCGGATAAGTATTGACGCGTTCTACGTCGACTATGATGATGGAGCCGCTCTCCCCGGTCGATTCGTCCGCAGTCTGCGAGAGAAGATCCATACGCTCAACCGCGCAAACCCCGAACCATTCGACATCACACCGGTGCACTCGATCAACGGGCGTGTCCGTCTGCGGGTGACCGGCATCAAGGAACGGGATCTCGCCACCCTGACGATGCTTGCCCGTGGGCTGCCCGGGGTCAAGCGTACTAAGCACGTGCCCGGCGGGCGCACAATGCTCGTGCTCTACGACCCCGAAAAGATAACCGAGAGGCTCATTGTGGCATTGCTGTTGAAGAGCGATCCGGCCGAATGGGCGCGCGACTGGCACGAGCCGACTCCGATCCGCTGGGGCGGCGCATTGGCGTCCACCGGAGTTCTCTTCATGTGCCTCACGGGGGCGGTGTCCTTTCCGTGGCTGGCTTTGGGAGTTGTGCAGAACTCGCTGCGACCACTGGGTCGCAGCATCGCGGCGCTGCGCAAGGGCCAGGTCAGCGTCGATCTTCTCGATGTGGCGGCAACATTCGCGGCGCTCGCCACGCGTCGTCCCATCACCGCCTCCTTCGTCATCTGGATGGTGGGGGTCGGCGATCTATTGCTCGACCTCTCCGCCAACAACGCGCGTTCCGCACTGTCGATGCTGATGCGGCGCAAAGACCAAGAAGCGTTGCGGGTTCTTCCGGATGGCAAACTCGAAGCGGTGCCGGTTGGAGATCTAAAGGTCGGCGACCGTTTCATGGTCCATACAGGGCACGGCATCCTGGCCGATGGGAGCGTGGTATCGGGCTTGGCCGAGGTCGATGAGAAGGCGCTCACCGGGGAGTCGCACCTGCTCTCGAAGAAGGAGGGCGATGCGGTGTTCGCGTCGACGGTCGTGGCCGAGGGCCACCTCGTCGTCGAGGTGACGCGTTCCGGAATGAATACCGAGGCCGCGAAGATCGAAAGAATCTTGAACACCGTCGGATCGAAGCCGCTCACGCTGCAGCGCGACGCCCTCGACTTTGCCAGCAAGCTCGTTCTTCCGACCTTCGGGGTCGCTGGGCTCGCTGCCGCGCTGTCTTCCGATGTGACCCGCGCGGTGTGCGTGCTCATCACCGATTTCGGAACCGGTTTTCGCATCGCGGTTCCGACGGCCGCGCTGACCGCCATGACGCTGGCGGCGCGCGAAGGGATATTGGTCAAAGGCGCTCAGTACTTCGAGCGACTCGCGAAGACCGACGTCATCATTTTCGACAAGACGGGCACGCTCACGAGCGGCGTGCCGGAAGTGGTCAAGGTGGTTACCGCCCGAGGGATGAAGGAATCGACCCTCATGAAGTTGTGCGCGTCGGCGGAAGCTAGGCACGACCATCCCGTTGCGAGGGCGTTGAAGTCTTACGCCAAAGGACACGGCATTCGCCTGGTCGAGCCGGAGCCGGGAAGCGAGGAGTATACGGTGGGACTGGGATTGTCCGCACGAGTTGAAGGGCGTCGCGTGAGAGTCGGCCGGGCAATGTGGATGGAGAGCCAAAAGCTCAAGATCCCGCCCTCGTTCAAGAGGCACCTTGCCCGTTTCAATGAGGATAAGAGTTCGAGCCTTTGCGTTGCGGTCGACGATGCGGTGGTCGGATTGGTCGCTTACTCCGACGGCACCCGTCCGGAGAGCGCGGCCATCGTAGGCAGGCTACGCGACAACGGCCGGCGACAGGTCGTGCTCCTATCGGGCGACGGCCCCGAGGTGGTGAAGAGTCTCGCACTCGCGGTGGGAATCGACACCGCCGTGGGCGGGCTCCTGCCGGAAGAAAAGGCCGACTATGTGAGGAAATTGCGCGCCGCGGGACGTGTCGTCGCCATGGTGGGCGACGGCATCAACGACGCCGCCTCTCTGGCCCAGGCCGACGCCGGCATCGCCATGGGTAGCGGCGCCGACCTCGCCCAGGAAGCCGG
>PLUE01000057.1 GCA_003164785.1 Gammaproteobacteria bacterium
CTCACTCTGAGACATGGGTCGTCCCGTGCCAGGAGGCCGGCTATCCGAGTGGTAAAGCCATGACCCTGGGTTCCACCAGGAGAAGGGCGGGAGCGACGGCTCCGGCGGAACTGGAGTGGGCTGATCAGGGTGCTCTTTGTTCCATCGCAGCGCCTCATCATGAGAAAGGGGCCTACCAATAACGAGTGGCCCAACTAATGCACCAATAACATGAACGAAGCCAGCGATGACGCGGCCGAATGCCTCTAGGTCTGGAAGCATGCTAGCAAACGACTCGGCCGTCTTGCCAACATGAGTAACAAAAGCATCAATTTTTTTTACGAACTCGGGCTTCCCCACATAGTTAGCAAATGTTTCAAGTGCCTGTGATACCGCGTCAATCCAGTGAACGACTTCCTTGTTCTTCAAGAACGCTTCAAACACGCCGACAAATGCCTTAGAGAGCCGGTCAATCTGCGGCGCGAGCCGCGTTAAGGCGCGAATCAACGAGGTCTCGATCGCCATACCGGCGAAGTGCAGCTGCACCTGTAGGTTTTGCCACGTCTTTTGCTGTTCCTTCGTCAACTCCAGCTCGCGGCGCCGCGCCTGGTCTTGTTGCAGATACTCAGCACGCTCGGCGGGGGGCGTCGCCTTGACCCGCTCGAAGTCCTCGAGCGTCATGAACTGGTCAAGGTGCGTGGCCTTCAGAACCTGCGCCATCATGTTATCCGGCGTGGCGTCGGCGATCTTCCCGATCGCAGTTACCAGCAATTCGGCGACTTGACCGGTGTCCTTGCCGCGTATGTCTTTCTCGGTCAGTCCAGCGCCATACAGGCCGACACGTTGCGTAACGTCGTGCATCGCGGCATTGACCGCGCCCAGGAAATGACCAGGATCGAACAATCTGCCAAAAGTTGCTGCGAATCCGCGTTGCTCCCCTGGTGTGATGTTTTGGCCGAGCGCGTTACGACGCATGTTGCCGGCAGCAATCGCGAACCGGTCGAGGCCCCACAGGCTGCCGATTCCGAGCAGTCCAGCGATAATACCGTCAATCTCGGCCCAGCGCAGCAGCGAGCGTGTGGCGCTGGCGATGTTCCCTGCTATCGTCTGGGTGTGCTTAGAAACACTAGCCCATATCCGCTCTGTACTAGCTGACACACCCACAAAGCTCTTGCTGATCTCTTTCGTGCCCGTGCGGGCGGTCTTGACCTGCTCCTCGAATGCCGTGAAGGATTCGCGGAACTTGTCAAACGCTTCCGTGTCCATGTCAATGGAAACTACTGACCGAATAGCAATGACACGTCACCTCGGTGTTAGTGCTCTTGCCAGCCCAGCAACTAGATGGCGGTGCCGGAATTCGGCAGCACTGGCCCAGTCCCACTCACAGTCTTCGGCAAACTCTCGGAAGCCTGGTCCTGCAAGCCAATCGAATATCGAGGCAATCAGGTGAGCGCCGTTCCCTGCACCAGGATAGTCGCCCCCGGCTTCGCAACCGTCTCGCCAGAAGGAGCGGTCGCGGTCAATGTCGGCAATGAAGCGATCCACTCCGTAGGCTGCAACGGCGACCTCGCCGCACCCCAGAGTTCGGTGGCGGTCTTCAGAAGTCCGTCGCGCGTCTGCTTCGGACTCACATGCCAAACGACAATAAAAAACAGCGAAGCGTTCGCCGCCTCTATCGCGTCCTCCGGGTCAAGAAGTTTACTATCAAGTGCCTGCTGTAGCGGGATCGCCTGCCACCCGGTCTTGGTAGCCAGGATCACGCTCGACATCCGCCCGATCTCGTTGAGCAGAAGAGTCGAGATCGCTGAGCCATCGCCATCAGGTGCGAGCGCGGCGGCAGCGTCCTTCAAGAACAGATGTCCCATTCGCGCCGCGACCGGCCCCTCGTTCAACATCGTGTTGTATGTCCGGATGAGCAGCCGGTAATTCAGCTCGAAAGCGGCGGCGGAAATCGGGCGGGCGTGGACGTAAGCGTAGATGTCGTCGCCATGATAGAGCGGCACGACGAAGTTCATATCCGGCGAGATTTTCATTTCCAGCTCTTGATGATGAATAGACGATTACAGCCGGTTTACTGCGCCGTAGAAGCCGGTCGCGGCGCTCGCCGCTATCCCTATTGCCCGGGAAGGCCGCAGCGCCGTGCGGCGCCTAGTAAGCCGGTCAGCCTATGGGTGTTTTAGATAAACAACGCGCTGTTGACCTGGTAGGTGCCGCCGATCTCGACCGGGAAGTCGGCATCGGCGCCGCTAAAGTCCAAGTTGCCCGGCCCCTCAATAGCACAGTTGGTAAAGGAGTAGGGCTGCAACGTTGCCGCATCAGGCCGCACTACGCAATCACCAAGCAGGGATAAAAATTCCCACTGGTTCTTGTAGAGGTTCGCCAGATATTGCGACTTGATAAGGTGAACTGTCAGCATTACCGACAAGTACGGCTCCGGCGACGTTACCCGGCCCGTCATGGTGTCAATGAAAACGGTGGTCTTGCCCGAGAACGTCGCTGTGATGCCGCGCTTGCTAAGGAACGAGGAGGTGACCGAGAGGCTCGGGAAGCCGGAGAAGATCACGCTGGCCCGAATCCGGTTCAGCGTGCCCTGGGGGGTAGGAATGATTGCCATGTCGATTACCCCACAAACTGCGTTGCGTTGAGGTTGATCGTGATGTTATCGAACCCTCGCAGCGGTGTAAAGCTGACCGAATAACCGCCGTACTGCCCGATCTTGTAGTCACTCGGGCTCGCTGTGAAGTAGGTCGCGGCAGGCACCGCATTGACGACTGCCTGGCCGTTGTAGACGCCGTTGCCGCTGTTGGTTGCGAACACCGGACCGCTGAGTTCGGTCTGCGCGAGCGTTCCGTAGATGATGCCGAAGGTGATGCCGGAATTGATCGTAGAAGCCACGACGCCCTGACCACTATTGATGCCATCCTGGTCCAGGTAAAGTGGATTCTGCGGGTTGTTAGAGCCGTTGATCACGAAGTTCGACAGGTTCAGGTTGGCGTTGATATTAAGCCAATCAATGCCCCACCACCAGTTCACAGCATTGCCGTCAAGGAAATTGCCGCCATAGGCGATGGTGTTGCTTAGCCCGCCCTCAGCGCCTGTGCCCACGACCTCGATGTTGGCGTTGAGCAAGGTCGTCAGCAGCGAGTTGTTGCCCTGCACAGGGAATGGCGTCACGCCGTAGATGAACGAGTAGTTATAGGGCGTCACGCGATTGCTCGAAGACGGCGCGTAGTTAAGCGTCACCCACCACCCAGCGGCGCGACTAAACTCGGTCGCTGCAACGCCCGCCGAAGCATATTGGCTCATCACCAGCGTGCCGAGCAGCGTTTCGGTTCCGATTGCAGCCGGCGCCGCGAAGACAAGCGAGTTGGTCGCGGTCGCCGTGCCCGCTTTCCACCAGCCATTGTATGCGGCCGGCAGACAGCCCGCGATCTGGAACCATTGCCCCGACGACACGCCGTGATTGGTCGTGGTCGTAGCAGTGACAGTGCCGCCAGTGCTCGCGGCCAACGTGCCGAGAACCGATTCGGCCCCAGGATTAGTGGCGAGCGCGTAGATCAGCGTCTCGGCTGTCGTGCCCGCAAGAGCCACGAAGGTCCCGTTGTAACCAGCCGGCGTGCATCCCGAAATCGAGAATGTGTTGCCGGGGAGGACGCCATGCGCCGACGTAGTAGCGGCGGTGACGGTGCCGCCGTTTGTCGCTGCCCAGGAGATCGCGGTCAAGGCATTCGCGCCCCAGGTCCCCGCATAGGAGATCGCGGTCAGGACGTTCGCTGGCCACGCCGCATAGGCTGGCGCATCGATCAATGCCTTCACACACTTCATCTGCGCTGTATAAGCGCTGTATGTAGAAAGAGTGGTCGTAGTCCAGAAGTAGGTAAGCGCGGTAGTGTTCTCGAAACTGGCCAGCAAGTCGAGATACGCCGGATCGGCATCCCAGTAACGCGGCACCAAGTAGCTGTAAAAGCCCCAGAAGTTGTTGCCCTGGTTGATGCCAGGCGGATTCTGAGCGATCCAGTCGTTGAGAAAGGCGCAGCCGTCAGCGGTATTGCCAGGGCCGAGTTCCAGCACGTAACACGCCGTATTGGAACCCTGTGCGAAGAAGGTTGTATTCATCTTCGACAGCTCGACCGCACTCCGCGTCACGTAGGTAATCGTGACGCTGCTGTCGGGCGAGGTCGTGCCACTCGGCACCGTGTAGGTGAAGGCATTGGTCGTGGTGACGTGGCACAGGAATGTGCCGTTGTAGGCGGCGTAGGTCGCCCCGAAGATTTCCAGCCAGAGCGTGCTGCCAATCGGGAATCCGTGCGCTGCGGCGGCTGTGCAAGTTGCTAACCCGGAGGTCTGTGCCAGCGAGGTGACAGCCTTGGACGTAGCCCGGTACGGCGCCAGATCGGCCAACTGCGTTAGCAGCGTCTTAGTGCCAGGGGAGGTGTTGGTGCCCCCCTGGCTCAGCATCGCACCCGTGGCTTGGAGAGTGTCGGGGCTAGGCGCCTGCGTCTCGGTAACATTTACGCGAACAATGGCGGGCATGTCATTTATCTCCTTGTCTACCCAGCCCCATCATCTCAAGTCGCCGTCACGGCCAGACCGCTGGATACGCCAGTGGGCACGCTGCCCTGCACGTAAATCGGCCCGCCCGTCGCGTAGACCGTCGCGCCGACAGAGGCGCACTCCTGAAGCAGCACAAGGCCAGCAGTGCCGGTCACAGCGAAAGCAGCGCCCATTGCCGAACCGCCCGTCTGGATGGCGTTGATGAATGCGCAGTCGGAAAACAGAGCATAGCGGTCGATGCCAGCCACGCTGACCAGCACATGCACATTACCGGCGAGCGTCGAAAGCGCCTGGAAGATGCACTGGCGGAAAATGTTACGCGGGCTTTCCGCGTTGGCCAAGAACTCAAGCGAGGCGTTGGCGTTGGTAGCACGAGTGATCGTGTCGAGGCCGATCGTGCAACCAACGAATCTGTTCTCGCCAACGGCACCACCGATGGTCAGCGAGCGCATACCAGCCTCCACGGCCGATGCTGCGTCGCCGCCGCCGAAGAAATCGCAGTTGGTGTATGTGTTGCGACCGCCAGCTTCGGCCCAGCACACCGGGGCGATCGGCGGCGTCAAGCTGAAGCCAGAGAATGCGCCGATATTGGTGAACGAGCAGCCCTGTGCGGTGACGTTGACGAGCGGCGTAAGCGCCGTCGTCTGGCTCTGGGTAAGCGCATAGGCCGTTGAAATGCGCGAGCGATCGTTGTTGCTGGGGTTCTGAATGCCGACGAGCGACACGCCGTTCTTCGCCCACGTCAGCGTCACGGTCTGGTGGCTAGTGCCATACAGATAAACGACGTCGCCGTTGTTGGCGACTGCCGACGACTGGGCCTTGGTCAGCGTGGCAAAAGGCAACGCGGCGGTGCCGGGGTTGTTGTCGCTGCCGGTCATCTCATTGACGAACCAGGAGTTGCCCACGCCGCCAGACGACGCCGTAAGCACGTTGCCTTGAGCATTGACCTGAATGAGGACCTGCTTCTTGGTCGGGGATTGTCCAAAGGCGGAAAAGGCGATGTTCTGAGACATCGGGTATCCTTTCAGACTAGGTCTGGTTGAGGAAGCATCGTCGCAGTCGCTTTCTCGATCAGCACCCGCGCGACATCGGGCATACTTTGTTGAAGATAACTGACCTTGAAGTTGATCGTCTTCTTCATGGCCAGAATGCCGAGTTCCGCCTGCTCCCGCTTCTGATCCCGCATGATGGCAGGCTCCATCATACCGAGTGTATTGGTATCGCGGCTGAACTGGTTGACCAGATCAAACCAGGCGAGCGCCCGATCGTTAGTCGCGCCGTAGAGCGTGACGTGGACCTGATCCGAGGCGAGCTGGCCGTGATAGCCGTTGACGCCGGGATTACCGATGACCGGGAACGCACCAATCGGTTGCGTGGCACCAGGCTCGATGTGCACTGCCCCGTAGACCGGGGGTAGATTATCGGGCACCGCGTAGCTGGGAAACAGCGGAATATCGGGGTTGGGCCCAACAAGCCAGATCGGCGTATAGCTTTGCAGCGTCAGCCACGCGGGCAGACTATTGGAAACCACCAGCGTCGTCGGGTCGAGCTGGTCGCCGACATCGACGAGCTGGCTTAGGAGGGCAGGATATACGGCATTGCCCGAATAGTGATAGAGCCCGGCAGCGTGGTAGAAGGGTGCTTGCTGAGAGAAAGCGAACTTGACTCCATTCGACTCGCCAATCCAGATCGTGTTCGGGCCAATCTCGTTGAATTCTTGCACCAGCTCGCCGGTTGTGAAAACCACCCGGTTGATCGCGATCGTTTCGTCCTCGCGCTGCTGCTTGTCGACGGATACGTGCAGCGATCCCTGAATAACAGCAGTCTTGGTGCGGAGCCAGAAGATATAGCCGTCGAGTGGCAGCACGTAGCGAATGTATTGCGAGAACGAGATCGCCTGATACTGCGACAGCACCGATAGGCCCTGAAGCAGCGGGTCCCTGTCCGAGGCGTTATTGACGAGTTCAGCGACGGAGGTCATGCGGGGTCTTTCGCCATCAGCAGGTAACTCTTCAGTTCATCGGCCACTGCTCCAATCCGGGCTGTATCCACAGCATATCCAACAGTTACCTCTGGAACTGCGCCGGCTTTCAAGATCAGGGTAATCGAAGTGACCCGCGAAATATCAAGGTCCATTGCCTGCCACAGAGCAAGCACCGCCTTAGGCGAATTGTAAATCTTCATTGTCATACCTCAACCCACGCTGTGAACGATTGCATGTAAGTGCCTGTGTCCTTGAACGACGGACGCTCCGGATTGGCCTTGGCGAATGGATGCTTGAAGCGGTGGTTGATGCCCAGACGCGCGGCCATCGTCGGCACGCCCGGCATCCCGTCCATCTCACGCTTGTCGATGAACTCGTTGAACATCTGGTGCATCTTGCTCGTCGCTGCTGTGAAATCCGGCGCGTCGATGTTCCGGCCAGATGCCCGGTCAGCGAACGAGTCGAGCAGGTCCTCGGCCAACTTATCACACGCCTCCTGACCATGCCTATTCCAGAAGTTCTGCATCACGTGGTATTTTGCTTCGAGAATCTCCGCCACGTCACCTGTGGTCGTGCCCGCTGCTGGGCTGGGCGGCTTGACCACCTTCTTAAACTTTTTGATAACGGCAGCGGATGAACGCAACTTCGTGCCCCTTACCGGAAGGAGCGCGGCATATGGCACATCGATGACGCCGAGGTTTAACTTCACGGCTCTACCCTCAATCTACGCCCCTCGACCCTGCTGGAATCCGCCTGATTTCAGGTTTCAGTAGGTTTACGGACCGGGACGTGGTATAATAAGATAGAGCAAAAAGGAAAGGTTTTTGTCATGTCAGAGAACAAAGTGTGCCCAAAATGCGGGAAAGCCATGCATGCAGTTCCTACTGCGGAAGGAGCGCCCAGCCAGGTTTTGTGGTGTAAGCCATGCCTGTACTTTGACGAGAATATCGTCGAAATAACCATTCACGACCCATGCGCGCTGCCAGCTCCAGCAGATGATATGATCGAGTTCTCGCTGGACTGGGATCACGACAAGCCCCACAGACCGCCGAAGTCCTGATTGTAAGACAGGTAAGCGCGACCATACAACGTCCGCAGGAAGCCCAGGTCGCCGATGGTGAGCTGGTGCAGCGCATCCGACGTGGCCAGCGACGTCGAGGTTGACTGATCGCTGGTCGAAGCGACAACACCGGCCGAAAAATGGTTCAAACCCAGGTCAGCGCGCGTCTTGTTGAAGTAGTCCCGCCCCGGCTGATCTTGCGCCGTCTCCAATAATAGATGGCCAGCACAATTATAAACCGCGAGCGTGTAGTCAGCGCTGGCTGCGCATGGAACCTGGATAACCAGCGCCAGAGCCTTATCAAGCGTCCACTGAAATAACGGCGAGTTGCTGGGCAAATACAACGGATCAATCGCCATCGCCTGCTGAACAAACAAGATGTAGTCGGGCAGGTTTGGCGCGTTGGGATTTACCCAGGCCATCAGATTATACGCCTACGCTGATAATAAATGCAGAGTCCACAACCCACCCAAGCTGTGGCGAAGGCATGTTTTCGGAATCGGCATAGCTCTGAGCAGAATAAACCACTCCGCCATCTGCGCAGTCCTCCGCATCAACGCGCACAACAGAGCTGGATGTGCGGCCAACAAAAACCATAACAAGTGGTGCTGTCCCAACGAATGGGGGAGCAACCGGCTTCTTATCAAGCCGGATTTTGAATGTGTACAACGCTTCCATGGCAATTACTGCGGGAGCTGGATGCTGCTCGTGCCGGCCTCAGGGTCGACCGTCAGCGAGAAGCGCACCTCATCGCCGGTCGCCCGCTCATGCGGTTGGAGCTGCTGCGTGACCGCAACCCCTGTGACACGCGCGGGCCGACGGCGCACACCAGGGGTCGCGGACTGCGCCGCACGGTCGAAGCCCGCTGCCGCCTTGACCGCTTCGTCTACCGACCGCTGCTGCAAGGATTCCTTCACGATAGTGTTGGCGTCGAGGATTTCGTCCGTTTCGACGCGCTCGCCGACGCGATACATCAGACCAGAAAACTTCCTGACAAGACTATTGAAATCAACGGCCTCGCGCGCACCATGGCGCTGAAGCTGCACAATGACCTTTTCGGTCTGTTCGGGGGTCCAGTCCTTGCCAAGGGCAACCTGCTGCCCACTGCGAATCTCGACCGCCGCCAGCAAGTTGTTGTCGGGAGTTCTGTAATGAAACTGCCAGTTCTGCGTAGTGGGATTGGTCACGAAGATCGTCATGTCACGCTCCGGTTATTGATTGATGCGAGAAAGGAGGGCTACTGCTATTTCCCGAGAAGGCAGCAACAGCCCTCAGTTGGCCGGCGTTGGGGGCGAAAACACCGGCGGGAGAATCAGTAAGGCATGCTGATGATCGACAGCGCTTGCGGTCGGATGCACCAGCCGGACGTGATGCGAAGCTCCTGCAACTCTGTGGTCGCGCCATCTTCGGTCGGCGTCGGGATTTTCATCGGCGCTGCCATGTCAGCATACATCAGGTTGGCGGCCTTGATGTTCGGCTGAAGCCCAGCGAAGTCGTTGGTGTTGATGCCGGGAATGGTCGGCTGCTCGATCTCAGGCATGGTCAGCAGCACGGCATCGTTGACCAGACCAGGCGCGGCTCCGATCAGCGTGTCGTCGAAGTACCAGTCGAAGGTGTCGCCGCCCGCCGCAGCAGTCGCCTTGATCACGTCGCCGGTCGTCGAGGTGCCAGCACCAGGGCGCTGGTAGCTGGTTACCTGGACAATGTTGGCGTAGGCGAACTGCAGGAAGATGCGCTGCGGCGAGATGACCACGATATTGTTCTTAATGTTCCCCCCGCTCTGCCACATCCTCGCCTTGAGGGCGACGATCTGGTTGAGGAAGAACAGCGCCATCTGGCCGTTGTCGTAGGAGCTTGCCGAAGTGTTGCCGAAACTATCGGGCGGCAGTGCCACAGGCGTCGCGCCGGAGGTGTTGAGAAGCCCTTCGCCGTTGTTCGGGTTGAAACCAACAAGCAGCCCTGTGCGCATCTGCAAGAAGATGCCCTGCCGCATCGCCAAATCCTGCGCCGCCGGGAGCGCCACGTTCCACTCGCTGGCGCGGGCGATATCGTGGTGATCCCATATTGCGCGCGTGCGAATCAGGTAAGTGGGCGTGCTGTAGTAGTTGACCTCCAGACTGGCGGAGGGCAGCAAGTTGGACGGCGACTGTCCAGCGGCAACCTCGGTGCGTAGGTCGAGGCGGTTGACGTAAACCGCCATGTCTTCGCTGCCGATTTTGACTCGCGGTTTGCCGCCGGCCAAAGCGGCGAAGGCGCCGGACGCCTGGGAGTAGGTGAGGATAAGTTCAGGTTCAGTGAAGCTCGGCGTCACCTTCGCCTGCGTCGGGAAGATGTTTCCCACAGAGGTTTCCCTTCTTCAGATGAGGATGATCGCGGCGTCACCGGCCGCCCACGAGGCGTTCGGCGAGGACCAGGATACAATCTTGCTGTTTGTGTTGACCGACAGCAAGCGGACCGATGTCGGCAGCGCCCAGTTGCCGCCGGTCGTGGCCAGCGTGATCCGGTAGTTCGTTACGTCCCAGTAGAGCGCCTGGGAAGTAATCGAACCGTCGGAGCTGTTCAGCGCAGTGACGATGGCTGGGTCGCAAGCAACCGCCAGCCGAACGTTGGTGCCCAGGCGGAAAAAAGACACATAGTTACCCGACGCCGCCAGGGGCACGGTATTGCCCGACTGAATGACCATCGACATGGCTTGGTTAAAGACACTGAAGCCAGTGACAGTGCCCTGCGACGTCGAGCGATTGACCACCGGGCCGAGGCCGTCGGCGTTGGCGTTGGCCACGTTGATCATCTCGTTGATCGGCACACCGCCCCACATCGGGATCGAGTCAGCGGTGCCGAGCAGGCCTCCCATCAGCCACAGGCGCGACGCCGGGTCGTCATAAACAAGGCCCTGCATAAGACCCTGAGTATGGAGCAGGAAGGAATCCTGCGGCTGACTGGTGCCGTAGGGATTGAAGGCGAGAGTGCTGGCCATCTCAGTTGCCCCCATTCGGGTTTCGGTTGATGCGCCCGACAGTCGCGCCGGTCATAAACGGCGCCATGAATCCCAGAATGTCGCCGTTGAACCGCGTGACATCACGACCACCTTCTCGCGTCGTGATGGGAATGAGCAGCCCCGGAGCGCTACCGACATCCGGCGATTTAGCCGCCTGGACCGCGTCAGCATAGACGATATCCTCGATAGGGCCGAGCATGGCCTCGTCGAGGCTGTCAAGACGACTGCCTTTGAACCGATCGCTGTGCTTCTGAAACCGTCCTAGCAGACGCTTGCGGTAATCGACGGGGCGCTCGCCGGGGATCGGCGCCGAGGCGCGGTCGCCGAACATGGCCGCGACGGTATCAGCCCGGCTCTGCGCCAGCGCCAGGGCATTGCGCTCGTCCGCCGGCACCTCAGTGGTCAGGCTCTTCAGCCGGGCTTCAAGCACCGAAATGCGGTCGTTAGTGGCGCTGTCGTGCCGCACCGCGTCCATGCGCGCTTTCTCCTTGAATTCCTCCGCGTCCCTACGGGCTTTGTCCTGAGCCTCGTGTTCAGGCTCGGTGGCCTCCTCCTTCGCCCACTTCTCGAAGGACTCGCCGCCGTCCTTGCGCTCGGATTTCTCGGCGGCGTCGCGAGCGGCTTTGGCCTGATCAGCAGCCTCACCCTTCTCGGCCCCGTCCCTGCGCATGGCATCGGTCATCGCCATCTCGTCGGCGTCATGGCGAGCCTTCCAGGCATCGTGCTTCTCGCCGTCCTTGCGAGCGCCGAACTTGTCCTTGCGAGCGGCGTCGAAGCGGGTCTTGTTCTTCTTCTCCGCCTCTTCGCGCTCCTTCGCCGATGCCTCCTCAGCGTCCTTGCGCGCCTTGTCAACGGCCTCGAAACTGTCGAGACGGCTGTCCATGCGCTTCAACGCGTCGGCGATACGGTCGAGCTTGTCCTCGGAATCTTTCCGGGCCTTATCGGCCGCGGCGATCCTTTCCTCTTCGGTCATGCCGATAGGTCCTTCCTGTAGTGACTGATTGACAACTCCGGACGGTTCCCCGCCCTTATCCCACACACCAGCCCCACACAAGGCAATGTGGTCGAGGAGGGCTGGTTCGCCCTCGACCAATAGAACTGTGCCATCACTGAGCCTAACCTTTTCGTTATTCGAGACGCTGCTGAAAACGACCGCTGGCGATGTGCTGGCCCGCCCGGAGTGCATCCAATCAAGCGCAGAGTCATCCCAGATCTTTACGATCGCCCAAACCTCGTCGCCCTTGATGTAGGGCAGGAAGGTCGTGCCGACGATCCGATTGTGGAACTCTTCACTGTCGAGTGCGGGCTTCTTTTCCGGGTGGTCGTAGATGACTGGCAGGCCGTTAGCGCGCGCCAGGAACTCAGGATCGAGGTAGATGGCCGGATCGCGCCAGCAGTATTCCGCCTCCCGCAGCACCTTGCCCTTGTCGTCCTTGACCGCGTTGCGGTAAGCAGCGCCGGTGCCGGTCAGGCGAATGTCGAATAACCAGAACTTGCCGTAACGCTGCGGGCTGACCAGATCGCCCGCCGCCATCATGCGAGCGATGTCAAGCTCGTTGGCAGACAGGCGTGTGAGAGCAATACGCACGCCAGAGTGCGCCGGTTCCGGGGGGCCACTCGGATCGGCCCAGACGAAGTCGCTGTGCTCGTCATTCAGCTTCGGATCAAAAGGCTTGGGTAGCTTCTGAAGGAATGTGGTATAATCGACACCATCAGCAATGCGCCGCGTCAGGACCGCGCGCTCGCCCTCCGGGCACTCGCCAAGCTCTTCGACGCATTCGCGCTGGGCAGCCAACTCAGGGGTCTCGCCATCCTCGATCTTGCCGCCTGGCAACGCCCACTCGCCGACGTGATCGCCCTCGTCCGCACGCTTCACGAACAGGGCTTCGCCGGCTTCGGTCAGAAACAAGATGCCGGCCGCGTGAATCATCGCATCTCCTTGTGGGCAGTTCCCACCCTTTCCCTTGAAACTTGAGGGAGACCGGGTTTACGCATCGCAGCCGGCGGGAACTTCGATTATCGGGACCTGCTGCCTAGCGAGGGTGGGCATTGACACCGCCTGCCCGTAGCGCGGCGTTGAGGAGTCTCCCGCCCGATCTCTACATTTGCCCGGCGTGCGGCTCCCAGCCGCTTGCGGCATCACGAGAATATTCCCATCCGCTTTCCCACGACTCATGTTTAAGAATCTGGTCCGGGTCAGTGTCCGACATTCTTTTGGGGAAAGGATTGGCGGTGATTGGCTTTCCAGCCTTCTCCGCTTTCTTCCCTGCTTCCCGCGCGGACACCAGATCATACACAGAATCCTTCCTCGACGCGCACAACGCATCGACGCGCTTCTCCATCTTGTCGCAATCCGCCAGGATGCTGTCGAGCCGGCCCATGCCGCCGTCCTTCTTCTCGCCCGCCTCGCTGTATGCGATGGCCTCGGCTTGCTTCGGCGGCTTGCCCGCTTTTTCTTCGGCAGCAATATTACGGCCGAAGGCATCGCTGCCGACCGGCCCCTTCTCAAGTGGCATTGTCCGGTTCCTCGGCATGTCCCGCGTCCGGCTCCTTTGCCGGGTCAAACCCCAGCATCGCCACCACGTCCGGTGGCGTCACGATCTGCTCATCGTCGGGATCGGGATCGTCGGTTTCGCGCCAGTCGGCTGGCTTTCTGTCTGCCGAGCCGAAATGGGCGTCTGGAAAGTCGCTCATACGGCAATCCTCCATTCCGCAAAAACCACCGGGCTGATGTAGCTCTGCAGGGCAACCGCGGGCGTATTTCCGAGCTTCTTTGAAACCTTCCGCGCAACATCCATGACGCGCTTTTTGTATTCTGCCATCGTCGTTGGTTTCGGCGCGCTCTGGACTAAAGCATATGCGGTTGCCGTGCCGACGTGTGTGCGAAAATCCTTGGTCTTGAAGCCACCGCCGTCGAGTGAATGTGTGTGTCTTAGTAACGCCTTGTCGTTCGTGGCGGGGAAAAGTTTTCCGCCTTCTCCGGCTACTTTCGCGCGTTGCATCAACATCGCCGCCAGCCCGGCATCTTCAACCGGAAGGTCGAGCGACACACCTTTTTTCCCAATGAAGCGGAGCGACACACCGGCAGCCGTTTTAACGACATGACGACCCTCAAGCGTGGTGGCACCATAAGCTTTGACTTCCGCGCCAGTGTCATCGTCGCTGCCGGGCCTAACGCCCATCTTCATAATCAGCGACAGACAATCCGCCGAGTCCTTGATCTTCGGATTGGTCGATTGTTGTGCGTCCTCATTTTGCTTCGATACGTAACCAAACTTTCCGCGCAATTCCTCGACACGGCCGAATTTGGCCTCTGCCTGGCCGGTGTTGAACTTATCCGAATAGATCGGCTGCCGCCGCCCCTTGCTGTCCTTCCCGACCGCCAGCAGATGGGCGTCGGGATCGGCGCTGTAGCGCACATCCGTCCATGCCGGCGGCAGGTTTAACTTTTCGATATGCGCAGGTAGCGGCGCGCCGTTTGCCTGGACACGCTTGCCATCGACCTTCTTGGTTTCCTTGAATGCCACGCGTGGGGCGCGTGGGGCGCGTGGGGCGCTAGGAGATTCTGTCGATCCGCCGCCACCCGGTCCGAATTGCCCCGCGTTCTCCGGCTGGCCGCGCGGATGATCAGCCTCGTTCCATTCAGCGTCCTGCCGAGCAGCACATAAAGCGTCTACCCGGTCCGCCATCCGATCGACTTGCGCAAGCATATCATCCAGCCGGCTGGTCATGCAACAACCCGCAGCTCAGCGGCCTGCCGACCGCGCTCAACCCATTCCTTACCACGTATGGTCAGCAACTCAGCGGGTATCCGGCGAGGCGAGGTGATCCAGACGTAGTAACACCGGCAGTTGCTAGTTAGGATTCCATCGGCTATATAGTAGCCAGCTTCTGTTTGGAGATTGAAAACATGCCCGGAAAAAACAAGGCGTTTGACGTTAACCACTTTCACCGCCTGCGTGCGGAAGGGAAAAGTGTTCGGGAAATCGCCGAGATATTTTGTTACTCTGAGTCGTCCGCCCTTACCCACAGACTGCGCGCCGACGGGATCAGCCCCGGCCGCATCGCCAAGGGCGGCCCTACCCGAATCTCTTTGGACGCTACTGTCATGCGAGCCGAACACGAGGCGGGGCACAGCGTTCTCCAGATCGCACTCCGGTATGGAGTTTCGACCGGCACCGCGGGAAGCCGCATCATCGAAGCTGGCGGGACCCTCCGCAACCAACAAGCGGCAAACGAACTCATCGCCAAGAACAAGACGCCCGAGCAGCACAAGGCCGGTACGGAAGCGGCCCACTCCGCGCGCCGCAACTCCACGGCAACTCTTGATGAGTGCATAAAACGCGCTTCTCGACGCAAAACGACGCGCGGCACTGGCGAAGCCGAACTGGAAGCCGCCCTTGCCGCTCTCGGGTACGACCCCGAAGCGCAATGGCCCTGTGGCCGATACAACATCGATATCGCCTTCGGCCCCATCGCCGTGGAATTGCTCACGACGCCCACCCACCACTTGCGCAACCCCAAGACTGCGAACCGTGTCGAATATCTGAGCAATAGTGGGTATTGCATCGTTCTGGTTATGTTTCCGCGACTTGATGTCTTGCTCGGCAATCTCGATAACGTCATCGCCTTCCTGGAGAAGGCCTATCGCGACCCAACCATTCGGCGTCATCACTGGATGATTCGGTGTTGCGCGGAGCGTTTTACCAGAGGCCATAACGATCTCGGACAATTCTCCGCTGTACCAACGCCGATACGCTACTTCCACACCGTCAGCGAATGGAATCCGTGAGTCACCAGGGAAGCAATAAACCCGTTCCCCTGGTTTATCAATCTCGTCGGTGTAGGGAGCGCTGCCCCGCTTGATCAAGCCTTGCGTGATCGCCCAGGAGTCGCGCACCAGATAGAGCTTGCCCGACCGCGCTAGATGATCGGGCCGATAGTTATAACTTTTGTCATGCTCGCCATGATCATGCCAGATACCAGCGATAGCGCCGTTATCCAGTGCGACGATCTCGGCGATGTTCGAGATCAGCTTGGCCCCCTGGTCAATGTTAACCCGTCGAGCTTCATACTTGACCTGCGCAACGCTCTTGCCGATCTCCGCCCGCACCGCGCGCTTGTCGATGACGCCGGAACCACCAGGCGGGATGGATGTAGACCAGCCTGAGAAGCGTTGTAGAGTTGTCTCGATAGCCTGTTTTCGGCTCAACTTGATCAGATCGGCAGCAGCCAGGATGCGGCGGTCGAGTTCAGCGCGCAGACCCGGCTTGACCATGCCAATCGTGAGCCGCGATATGCCGGGCACGTAGTCGGCGATCTTGCCCGCATCGGTCAGGTTCTTGAAGATCGCTTCCAGGCGCAACCGCACCTCATCGTCGATCCGCTCCATCGGCCCGAACTCGTACTCGGCAGCGTTGCGCAGTTTGACCACCCACTCGTTAACCCGCTCGGGGCTGACGTAGCCGGTGCTCGACAGCTCAGCGATGGCTTCAGCGAGCAGACGGCCGAAGGTGTGGGGCTGGGGAGGCATTGGTTATGTCGTGTTCCCAAACGGCTTAGGCTCTTCTTCCTGTTCGGGCTTCTCAGCCATCGACTGTGGCGGCTGATAGTTGGCCAAAGCATCCTCGTCGATGATCAGCGGCGCAGAGAACAGCTCACGCCGGCTGTTGATCTCATCCGCTGCCCAGGCCACGACCGATGCCTTATTGGCGGGATCAAGCAACGGCGACAACGACTCGACCAGTGCGACCACAGACTTGAAGCGGATTTCCTCGCTCTTCATACGCTCGCTGTCAGGCTCGGCGAGCAGGTTTGGCCAATTCGCGCTGAAGCCATTCACCCAAGTGTAGAACGCGGTCTCATAGGGCACCTTGCGATATTCCTCAAAATCGCGTTGGATCGTCTTGTAGAAATCGGGAGACCAGGCGCGGCGCTGCACAATCCGATCGAAGAAATTGTAGGCCGGCGTCATCTCAATCCGCACGCGATCGATGTAACGCGCGATCTGCTTGGCGTCCTCGCTGCCCTCCGCCATGCCGCCGACCATCTCCTCCTGGTTGAGCAGCTTAGCGGGCATACCAGCGGCCATTGCCGTATTCAGCAGCGAGTTGTCACGGGCGAACTTGGCCGGGCCTTCAAGGTTCTGGAAGTTGAGCGAGAAAATGTCGTCTTCGTGGCCGATCGTCAACACGTTTCCGGTCACGCCCGCCTTGAGCTGTTGGCGCTTAATGCCGAAAAAGTTCAGGATGCGGTTGTTGACGATCGGGCCAGGCGCCTTCATCTTGTTGATTAGCAGCCCGACCTTGACCGCAACATACTGATCGGTGATCATCGTCTGCAAGAAGGTCTTCATCGGGAACAAGGCGCGCTGGTAGACCGACCGGCCGACAAAGCCAAATGCCGAATTGGTAAACTCGATGTAGATCGGCGCCTCGTTCATTACGACAATCGAGCGACTGGGATGGTAGGCTCGGTTGCCAACACGCAGCGAGCGCGGCTTCTGGAAGTTGGGGCTGTTGGGATCTTGATCCAGCACCAATGAGCCGGCGGTATTCAGCGGGTCGAGCACATTGTAGTAGGGATCGGTCTCGTGCATCTTCGCGAGGTCGAGCGGGGCCTCCGATGCTTTCGGGTTCTTCCGGTCGCCCACAATCAGCGAGGCGATGCCATATGCCCGAGCTGTGCGGTAAAGATTGAGAATGATTGCGTCGGCACCAGCCGGGCCGCCGGTCACATCCGCAACGCCGCCGGTCTCCTTCCACTCCTTCTTAAACGCGGGCACTAAACGACTTTCCGGTCCGCCGGAGACGGTGATCTCACGCTCCTGACTCTGCGCCAGAGCGATAGGGTTCTCCGCCATCTTGGCGCCAAGCGGGTGGTATGCCAATAGCTCCTTGCATAATTGATATGATGCGGGCGAACCAGGGATGATCTGTTCCGCCGATAGCAAGTCGATGAGCTTGCTACCAATCGACGCTGTCAAGCCA
Source organism: Gammaproteobacteria bacterium (assembly GCA_003164785.1). Lineage (GTDB taxonomy): Bacteria > Pseudomonadota > Gammaproteobacteria > Steroidobacterales > Steroidobacteraceae > Bog-1198. The sequence continues at coordinate 17,565 of PLUE01000057.1, forward strand.
GCCTGGGTAAAGCCGACGCCTCCCTCACTCATATCTGCGCCAAACCCACTCATTCAGGCATCCCTGGTATAATAGCAGCGGAGGTTACCATGATCATCATCGGCCCCGGCTTCCTGCTGCTGATCTTCCTGTGCATGTTCAAACCGATCCGCTTGATTGTCGGCTGGATACTATTCGCCGCGCTGTGCTTCGTCGTTTACACCTGCTCGACGATGCCCCCTAGCTAATCCCCTCACTATCACAAAGGCTGATTGACACAGCATATGTAAAAGTATCCAAGAGGTCATCGGCACGCTTAGTTGCATCCTTGTCGCCGACTCGGAACCCGAATACCTGCGACGCCATGTGGTTACGCGTAACGCCTTTGAACGTCGTGACTTTGTCCCAGGCGGTTCGCACGAATTTAACCAAACCCCGGTAAACCGGCCCCGAGGCGTTGATGGCCCTGGCGTCCTTGCCGGCGGCGGTCATCGCGGCGGGCAGTGCTTGCGCGGGCAGGCCGCGATTGGCGCATTGCTGCAATAGTATGCTACCGCTAGCGGCGTCCTCGATCCATGCGCCCTGTGAGCCCATGCGCGCACCGCACTGCTTAGCATAGCTCTCTAAGCGCTCGAAAACGGATGGTATCCAGACCTCCAACGATGCGCCCTCAATCTGCACGAGATCCCAATCGAGGCAGATCAGCGGGATCGGATGACGCTCGGTATACGCCCAATAGCTGACGCCAGTGCCGTCATTCTCACTGCCGGTCTTGATGGCTGAGTCGATGACAGCGAAGACTTGATCGCAGGAAGTGGGAAGCTCAACCGGATCTCCGTTAACGAGCAGTTTCTCCTTTTCGAAGAAGGCGAAACCGCTCCAATCAACGAACTCGGCCAGATACTCCTGCTGATAGACTAGCGGGTGGTTGCTAGCTTGTAGCTTATCCATCTCGAATTTACGCCTTGCTTGGTATTCGTCGTCGGTCTCGTGCGCCTGGCGCAGCGGCAGGTAGGGATTACTATGCGTCGGCGCTTGGTATTCAACGAAGCCATATTTGGGATTGTTGCAAATCTGGTAGAGGAAATTAGCAGGGTCGGAGCCGTTGGTATTCGAGGCAACCAGGCATGTGCCTGACAGATCAATAAGAGTCGGCTTGATTGCCGTTTCCCATATCTGCATCACATTGGCTTTGCCGAACGCGGCCTCGTCGATCAGGACCTTCTTGTATTTCCGAGACCGGCCGGCGCGCTCGTTCTCCAGCGTCCAGAAGTCAACTCTGCCGCCTGTCGTGCACCGGATAACGCCATCGATACGCGAGGCCGATACCGTAATCGGCTGAAGCATCGTCAGCATCTCGTAATAGGTCTCTGACAGGATCTTGTAGTCTGGTGCAAAGATGCCGACCGGCCAGCCCTTGCATACCGCATCGCAAGCGATGGTCTCGATTAACTGCGTCTTGCCCCAGCGCCGACCGCAGCGGATCGCCACGTAGTCATGCTCCACGGTCTTGTAGAATGCTTCGGCCTGCCCAGGATGAAGCATGGGCAGCGTGACAACCGGGATATGCATTTACTTCTTAGCCTCCACTGCATCCGGCAAGCCGCCGATCACGCGCACCACAACCTGGCCAGCAACATCGCCCTCTTCTCCCAGGGCCAGATCGCGACGCCGCCACAATTGTGGCTGTCTGTTGGTAAGTAGGAATACGCCCGCCGCTGTATCGGGCGGATAATGCTCTACGTATTCCGCCCGCATAACTTCGACGCCGTCGCCGACCTTTAAGAATTGTATCTTCTCGGCTTTATGACTGTAACCCTGGGCTCTGTGAAACATCGAACGAGCCAGTTCCGCGTCCGCAAGCTCCCCTCCGTTATCCCACGCACTCTGAAATGAAACATGGCTTTTTCTCCAGGATCGGAGGGCAGTTAACGATATAGCCAGTAGCTCTGCGATGTGGTCCTCACTCAAGCCCAACAGCCGGTACTTGTATACTAGATCACAATAAGCTTCCCGGTATTCGGTCGGCCGCCCAGCTACCTTACTGTCAACTAGTATCTGGACCGCTTTTGTTTTCTCGGCACGGGGACGATTTTGTGCGCCACGCTGCCGGCCAAGGGCGCCATGCTTGACCGAGCGTGCAATTGCCTCTTTCGCCTTGCTGCTGAGAAGGACACGTTCAACCACTGACCGGCTCCAGATGATCCACTGAAAACTCTAACTCGACCGCTCGACCGAACAACTCGAACAGCAGCTTGGCTCTTTCGCCATCAGTCCAAGTGCACAATGCCTGATGTCCCCACCAGGCGCCGGCAACAACCTTGACTCTAGTCTGCTCATGTATTCTGGCGAAGGTCCCATTGGTATCCTGCCAGACCGTTTGTCTTAACTTGTTAATGATGCTTGCAGCAATTGGGGAGGGGGAGTTATACTCGACCTCATCCTCGGTGCCCTCATTCTCGACTACGCGCCACGAAAGGATGTATGAGACTCCGGGGGTTGATTGTATCGGCGACCAGAGCTGGAATTGGTTTACATTGGCAAACAAGTAGCGGGGAAACAAGGGTCGGATCACGAGGGAGTGCCTAGGCCGCTTGATTTCAACAACAGGATAGAATACCTCGTATCCCTGCGCCTGTAAGCGATCGGCAGCAAACTGTTCCCTGCCAGGATGGGTGTGAATACAGAACCAGGCGGAGTGATCAACGAATGGTCGGCGAACCATTTGTTAGTTGTTCCTAAGCAAGCTCAATAGCTGCCGCACTGCCATGCGCGAGATCGCACAACAGAAAAAAATCAAGATAACGCGAATATAATATCTGTTTTGCAGGAATGCAAATTATTTCTTTTTACAAAGAAATCAAGCATATAGCTGATTTCCTTGTTGTCAGCGTGAAACTGGTGATGGGGGCATGCGAGCGGACGCGAAGCGGCTGCGCTGCTGATGCCCCCATCAACGAGCAGTGCGCGCTTGCGCACTGCGAAGTTCAAGCCTCTCAGCTGCTTTTAACTAGTTGCCTCGCGCGCGCGTTTTTTTAATTAGAATGTAGTAATAGTAATACTACTCTCGCTTCGCTCGAGTGACGAGCATCGCCCGGATAGAGGGCGATGCTCGTCGAAGCTTTTGATCTTTTTTATATATTATATCTTTCTTAGATTGTTTATATTGATAAACGCGCGCGCGCGCTCGCGCGCGCGAGGGATCGGTGTTAAATCAGCCGCGGTATATATCCAATATGGCGCCTGGTTAGAGGAGGTCGGCATGCCGGAATTAGTTGTTGAACGGATCGGTAGAAAGTGGCATCTCCGCTGGGGCGACCGCGCTTGTCACCTGTTCCCTCGCGAGGCATTGTTAATTTCTCGACTTCTCTTGCAGCCTGAGTATCCCGTGCATCGCCTGCTTTTGTTGCGGGCAATATATCCCGATGGGATTATCTCAGCATGCCGACCTCGTGATCTTATCCACCGGCAAGTCTACAAAGTTCGGCAAGCACTTGCCACGCTCGGCTGGCCAGGAACGATCGTGCGCGAGGACAAACGCGGTTACTACTTACACCGGTATTTCGACGTGTTTCCTTCGCACGCAAGTTTTTGCGAAAATGCTTGCACCCCGAACAATGATTCTGCTAATCCATTCACAGGAGGCCCATAGGAGGTTATCATGCTTGCCCTCGACGAACTTGATCAGGCTGAACAGCGCGCTCTCTACGACCAGCTCGCATACCGGTTCAGCAAGCAGCCGCAGACGATCTCTGCGGATGAGGGCGAGCTGTGGGACGCGATCGCCGACGCGCTGGACTTGCCCGCTCGCGAGCGTCCGCCCCTGAAAAACTACATTCAGGCGCGTGGCAAAGCGCGCTACATTGAGCACGTCGAGGCAGTTGAGTCGCTCCTATCTCGCGCGCTTCCTGAGATGGTGCGCCGGCCTGTCAAGGCATCGGTGCGCCGACGCATGCTGACTTGTCTGGCTAAATACCTTCGCGCGATTGACGTCCCGCCAACGCCAACGACGATGATACAGAATCTCAGTCGGTTGGAGCACGCGGTCAACTCTTGCTATCCCGGCTACATCAACGCGCGGCTGCTGCACCGCATCGCGCCGCTCGCCGCAGCCGGAAAAGTCGGTATATAGTTTCTGTGAACAACCAGAAGAAGAAATAGATGTCTATCTACACGAAATGGATTGGAAGGCACGTCGTCGTCCGCACCTTCTCGGCCGGCGTGCACATTGGCGTGCTCGCCGAGGTGGAAGGGCAGGCTGTTGTGCTCACCAATGCCCGCCGGCTCTGGGCGTGGAGCGGCGCATTTACGCTTTCTGAAATCGCAGAAACAGGGATCAAGCCGAGCGAAAGCCGCCTGTCGACTAACGTTCCGGAAATTCTGCTTATCCAGGCAATCGAGTTGATTCCAACCAGTGCTGCGGCCAGGAGTTCTTTCGATGCGACTCACGAATAACGGCTCCGGTGGCGGCT
>PLUE01000059.1 GCA_003164785.1 Gammaproteobacteria bacterium
GAGCCGAATGACCGTCCACGGATACAAATTAGGACTCATTATCGCTGTTGTCCGCGCGCGCCGTATTGGAGCATAAGGGGCTTCCGGGGCTATTTCTTGGACAGCGATGTGAGGTAGCGCTGGTATTCGCTTGTCTCCACGCCCGTATAAAGTAGTTGAAAGAACGGTGCCAGATTGTCGGCCGTGAGCAATTCCCGGCCGGCTGCTATCGCCGCACCCGCTCGCTCAAGCCTTGCATCGTTTTCGCGTACCCACCTTGCCCACCGGATAAGCTCGTTATGAGTAAGCGAATCGAGATCAAGATCTCGAAAGGTCTTCAACTCTTCATGGATGTCAATTACTAACAATTGCCTTAAATCATTCTGGGGATACAGCGCAGCAATACCGTTGATTTGACCAATAACTTCTGAAATAACGTGCGGCTTCGGGATCGCGCGACCCGCGGCGGCTTCAGCGATCTCCGTTTCTTGTAGGGTGGCTCTTCGATCTGCCGTCAATTGATTTTGGCCCGCCTTAATCATCGCCGTAATTTTCCGCACGATCGGTTCGGGACAGCCGCGATGAATCGCGAGCAATGGGCGCGTCCGGTTGTAAACCCAATCGGCGCCATAGTCCGCCTTCCGCAAGGTATCTAAGGCGGATTGCAGCAAATCGACGCGGAAGCTGAAACTAGCCAAGGTTTCGCGATTTGCCTGATCTTCAACATCAAGTTCGAACTGCCGGGATAGGATTTCGAAATCATCGCCAAAGATTTCTCTGCCGCACATCCAACCGATGTTGGTAACGCCCGATTCAGTGGAAACCACGTAGCCCTTTTTGTGGGCGGCGTGGCAGTCCGATAGACAACATTTTATGGTGTACGAAAAGTGGTACCGGCCGATGATGTCCTTTAGTTGATGCTGCTTGCGATCGAGATTGGAGACGAATCCGGGGAGGCCTGTAACATCCTCCCAGCTATCCACCTGGACGAATCCTCGTTCGGTTTTAAGGGTAATCACGAGAGGCAATGATACGTTGGATTTGGGATCGCCAGCCGCGGCGCTTCTTCTGCCAGCGAGCTGTGGCAATGGTTCGAGACGCCCCGCACAATAATCTCCAATACGTTGGCAAGCGACTTATCTCGCCCCGCGATCCGAGCAAACGCTTAGGGCAGCGACTCGCGCACGAGGCCTATGACTAGGCAGCTAAATACCCCAAGAATGACTACTCTGCGCTGGTGGCTCGCGCTTGAGGAACTCTAGCGGATGCTCCCTGAAGAGAAATTAGGCTGGACGGGTTGAACACCCTTTCCACCTAGCATTGAAAGAACGGCTACCGCGGCCACCCACTTGGACTTTAGTTTCAGTGTGACATTTATATTCATACCTACCTCCTTTTTCCTCGTTTGTTGCGGTTTTCTCGACAATTTACTTCCAATAGCGGGATTTGAACCCGCGAGACCAACTCCAGTCGCTTCATGGTGTTTTTCCATGTGGGCGCGCACGGAGCCGTTCCATCCACTCTAATTTCTCCTGCATAACTTTACGATTATAACACGCACATTCTACGGGGCGTTCCGCCAACCAAGTAACATGAACGCGGCGGGTCGTATTGCAATGACTGAAACGGGCCGTTAGGTGCGGATTACGCATCAATGGTGCTTCCTACGGGATTCGAACTCCTGGTACAGCCTCGAGAGGGTGACTACTCAGCCTCGATCCAGTGAGTCGAACCGTCCAGCAAAGTCAGCAATTGAATCCCGTCCCGCCTTCTCCGCCGCCTTCGACATCCCGGACTTGGCCGCATTTATTTTCTCTGCATATTGAAGTGGCATACGCGTCGACTTCCAGCCTCCAGCTTGCGTGATGGCGGCCAGATCAATGTCGAGCTCCGTGAGATCTTGGGTGGCACCCACCCTAGTCGAGTGCCCACTGACGCGCTCAACTATCCGCTCCGACATCCCAATCCACTGCGCCACCCGCTTAAAGATTGGCGCAATGCTCCCCGGATTCAGCGGACCGCCGATTTTGCCGGCGCCGACCAGCCGGCAAAATACCGCCCCATCGTCGATTCCGGCATGCTCCAGCCAGATCTTCAACCACCGCACCGTCTCCCTAGATAGATAAGCCAGACGTCCCTGCCCCTCCACGTCTGTTTTCCCGCGCCGAATGAGCGCCTGCCCCGTGCCATCCGGATGGAAGTCCAGATCCCGGAGTTCGAGGGCCACGAGCTCACCCCGTCGGGCGAGGGTCTCATAAGCCACGCACAGCATCGCCCGCTCTCGATCCGCGCGGAGCCCCTCCCCGGCCGCCTCGATGAATTCCTTGATCTCCTTCCACCCCAACGGATGCGCCTGGTCCTGCCGTGCCGAAGTCTCTCGCCCCATCTTTTTGAGCCCCAGTCGCACGGCCTCACTCGAACACGGGCTGAGCAGCCCCGCAGCAATGTGAACCCGCGAAATGGTGGCCACATACCGCCTGATCGTCGCCGGCTTCTTTCCGGCCTTCACCCGATCCTCAATGAACGCTCGGATCGTTTTGGGATCCGCGGGCAGATACGACTCCCCCCGGGCTTCGCAGAATGCCTGAAAAATCGCCCCATCGGCTTTTTGGGCTCTCAGCGTGTTCTTCGAATACGCCCCCTCGGCCATCGCCTGCCATTCGAGTAACGCCGCCAGCGGGCCGTTCAGCACCGGTTGCGGCGCCATCGGGGGGTGTTTACCCAAACGTGCCAAAAGTAACGTTTTCCTGTGGATAACTTTCCTGCCGGAGCATGGCAGAGGGCAGCCGGGGTCGATATTCTCCGCAGCTCTCCCAGTGGGGGCTCCCTGTGCACGTATTCCAATCGACGTATGTCGGCCGACATGATTTCCCGAAGTCTCTACCCGATTTCCTGTTGCAACGATGGTTCACGCTCAATGATCGCGACAGGCGCGCCATCCGCAGAGCATTCCGATCGCGGCACTGGATCGGAGCCGCCTTGCAGCTTGGCTTCGTGGGCATGACAGGCACGACATTAAGATCGTTGGACTACGTGCCGGCGGCGGTTCTGCGCCATCTCGGGTATCAATTCAAACAGCCAGTGCCAGAGATAGCGACGTTGCGATCGCTGTATCGCCGGCGACCCACCCGGTTTGCCCATCAACGGTGGGCCATTCAACAATGGGGATTACGCGAATTTGATCCAGCCATCGAACAGCAGCTCACAGAACACCTGCATACGCGCACCCACGCAACTCTATCTCGGGGCCGGCTGGAGCAGGCCGCCCGGGAATGGTTGTATCGAGCCTACGTGGCGATTCCGCGCCCGCGCACGATCACAGTGCTGGGTCGTGGCGTCGTCCAATCCGTCGCTCTCCAGGATCATCGCGATCTGCGGCGGTACATGACCGAATATACCGTGCAAGGTTTCATCGAGGAACTCGTAACTCACCGACCCGGCGGCACCATGACTCACCTCGAATGGCTGCGACGGCCACCCCGTCGACGGTCGATGAAGACGCTGCTCGAGTTGTTCGCGAAGTACCAATGGCTGGAAGAGCGCATTGGGCGCGGACTTCCGATCCCGATTTCCAAGGAGCGCCAACAAGTCTATGCCCGGCGACTCCGTCGTCGTCGCTCTGCACACATCGCCAAGCTGCCACCGTATCGACAAGAGCTCGAGGCCATGTGTTTCGCCGCCGTTTGCCTCGGAACGCTGGTCGATGACATGTTGCGCCTCGTGGAGATCCGTATCACGTCGATCTGGAACTGGGGCCACAAGGTTGTGGCCGAACGACTGATTCCGGCTCGGGTCCGCAAGAAATCGGAGATCCTGGCCGAGTTGCGACGCCTCGTCACGGACCAGACACTCACCGATGAGGTCTTTCGAGCCAAGGCGAGCACCTTGTTACTAGCCGACCCGCCGAACACCCTTCCCAGTCGTGCCGCCGACGTGCGAGAGGTCCTATCCCGTAATGCGCGGCGCATCCGCCCAATTCTCCAACTGCTCACAAAACTCAACCTCCACGGGGACGGCGACGGTGGGAATGGGCTCAGTTGGCTCGATGGAATCTATGATGACGGCGTCGACACGTTCTTCCTGGACAAAGCGCCGGTCTGGGCGCGGCGCTGGAAGAGCCTCATCAAGGAGTCCGATACGCAGACGAGCGCTCGCGCCTACGAAGCCGCGACCGCCTGGGCGGTTCGCCAGGGCCTGCGCAATGGCTCGCTCTATTCGAAGTACGGCTTCGAATATGCCGATCCTGCCAGTCACTGGATGCCACCTGATATTTGGAAAGTCCGCCGCAGCGGATACCAGCTGGAAAAGGACCTGCCCAATGCCGAGCATCTCTACACCGACAGAGCCGAGGCGGCGTTGCGCGCGTCCCTCGCGGGCCTCCGGGAAGCCGTCGCCGCCGGTGACGTTTGGGTCGGTCGAAAGGATCTGTATTTTCGACGAGACGAGGCAGAGGTCCAACCCGAGGGCGTCGAGCAAGCCCAAAACGAGCTGTATCGAAAAATCGGGCGGATCCAGCTGCCGACTCTGTTACTCGAGTTGGACTCGCAGGTGCACTTCAGCTGGAAGCTGTTGAGTCGGGAGCCGAAGAGCGCCGAGGAACTGCTCGGCGTCTATGGCGCGCTACTCGCCGCCGGCACCGACCTTCAGTCACGCGGGGTCGCGACGATGATCCGCGGTGTTCACGAAAGCACGATTCGGCGTTACATGCGGCTATTCGAGACCGCGCCGGCGTTGCGCGAGGCCAACGATGCCCTGCTGCATTTCGCCCGCGGTCACAGTATCGTCAACCATTGGGGCACCGGTTTCGAGGCGTCCTCCGATTTGATGAGCCTGGACGCCAGCAAGCATCTCTATGATGCTCGCGTCGATCCGAAACGCCGGGTCCATGGCGTCGGCGTATACCAAACCGTCCTTGATCAATGGGGGATTCCATACGACCAGCCCCTACCGCTGCTGCGGCGCCAAGTCGGCGCCGCACTGGAAGGGGTCGTCCGGCAGCGGGTCACCCCGATCCGCTCACTGGCGGTAGACACCCACGGTCATACCCATTTCGGATCCGGGCTCGCCAAGCTGCTCGGCTTTGATTTATACACTCGCTGGCACGACATGCGCGGTCAATGGGTGCACGTGCCTCGCGGCTGGCCACCGGAACCCGGCTTGGAGCCGGTGCTCATGAGAGATCTCGACCCCGAGTTCATCCAAAGTGAACTCGGCGAGCTCTTGCGGATGGCCGCCTCGATCAACGATGGCTATGGATCTGCGACCTTCTTGCTCGAACGCTTCGGTTCGGCTGCGCGGAACTCCAAGCTCCATCGTGCGGGTACGCAGTGGGGGCAATGGTGGGATTCGGTATACCTGTGCGACTACGCTGCACAGCCGCCATTTCGGCGCAGCGTGAACCGGATCTTGGTCCGCGGGGAATCCGTCCACCAACTCGAGCGCGTCATTCACGCCGGTCCCATCCGGGTCGATCGCGGGCGACGACAAGACGAGAAAGTCATGATCAGCGGCGCTCTGACCCTGCTTACCAATGCCGTCATCGCCTACAACACCTGGAAACTACATCAGGTGCTGGAACGAAGCCGGGAAGCCGGCCGACCGGTTCCGAGCGCCGAAATCCTGGCGCACATCGCCCCCATTGCGTTCCGACACATCAACTTTCAGGGGATCTATCGCTTTCCGCTGGAGCGTTACCTGGACCGCCTCCTACCCTCAGTGCCTCAAAAGCTGGCCGCCGGAGCGAAATGAGTTATCCACAGGAAACCGTTACTTTTGGCACGTTTGGGTAAACACCCCCATTACGCCGCCACCCACGCGCGCACAAGACCTCAACACCCCGTCTTCGTTCGCCCGCCACCGAATACCAAAACAGCGAAAGCACTCGGAAGCTCCGCCCACCACTCCCAGCGCCACCAGAACACACCCCAACCCTTGATCGCTGCGCTGCCGCGTATTACAACCACAGCGCGCGCCAGTGATCGGTGCGCTGCCCCAAGTGCATGATTTCGCGTAATGGACCCGCCCGGTTTCGGGGTTATGGACCCACCTTGCATGGGTTACCGGCGGAGCCGCGGATTGGGAGTTTTACGCGCCCTTTTTCTTTGAAGCAAGTTTTCTGGCTTTGACGCCCCGATAGGTGTCGCCGGTAATGGTAATGGTGAGCGCGGAGTGCTCGAGGCGATCGCGGATAGCGTCGAAGATCACGGCGTCCGGGATGACCTCATTCCAGTGATCGACGGGGAGTTGGGACGTGAAGGCAATGGACTTATTGATGGAGCGCTCTTCGATGATTTCGCAGAGATCTTGCGCTTCAGTCGCAGTAAATTTCCGCATGCCCATTTCGTCAAAGATGATTAGATCGAACTTGGCGAGCTTGTCTCGATATCGAAGGTAGGTCCCGCTCGAGCGGGCGATCGCCAGATTCTCCTGCAACGCGGTGATGCTCATGTATAGCACCGATTTACCGTTGGCGCAGGCATGCAGGCCAACCGCCTGGGCGATGAAGGTTTTGCCGACCCCGGTTTCGCCGATCAGTAGCAGCGGACGGGCATCGTCGAGCCAACCGAGAGTGTAGATCTCCTTGATTTCCGCTTTCGTGATCGAGCGTTTTGCGGTGAAGTCAAAGTCCTCGAACGCGGGACGCACGGTAAACTTGGCGGCCTTGATGCGATTGACGGTCTTGCGCTCCTTTCGATAATCAGCCTCGGCTTGCAGCAGGATATCGACGAACTCGGAGTAGCTGATTTTGTCGCGGGTGGCCTCGGTCAGGGTTTTATCCAACACGGCGAGCATGCCGAGCATGTTCATCTCGGCCATGTGATTTTTAGCGATAGCGATACTCATAACGGTAAATTCTCCTGCGCTGCAGTGGATGGGACGGAAAGTTCGTCAGTGGCCTGCAGCGCGGCGCCGCCAACGTACCGAAGGAAGGGGTTGCCGGTCCGGCGCACGATCTCGCGGCTCGGCTGCGGGTTCATCGATTGTTTGCGTGCTTGAGTCAGCAGCTCCTGGAAGTACGGCGTGCGGATGCGGTTGTAGCGGCGCATGGTCGCGATCGCCGTGCCGATGTGGTCGTGGGCTAAGGCCTGGCCGGAGCGGCTGATTTCCTTGGTACACGCAGAGACCAAGCCCATGGCGCGGCGGATATGCGCATAGACATCGGCGTTGAACAGCTCGAGGAACAACGTGTTGAGGTCGGGATGGATGAAGCGCGATTGCGAGAGCAGCTTCTGCGGTGTGGCCTCGTAGAACGCGACCGAGTTCGCGGGGAAGTGCGCGCGGATCTTTATCCGCATGCCCATTTTCTGACGGCACCGCGGATGGATCGCCAAGCGCTCGAGATTGAGGAAGATCTCGATGTTGTGCTCCGTGAGCTTGATTCGTAGGCTTTTGTGGCGATGGATATGCGGTGCGCTATAATAATCGCCGTCGACGGAGACGTAGCAGTCGGCATGTAGCTTCGCGGATTTCCATTCCCCGCCGTCATATTCGGTACTGGGCAGCGGCTTCAAGGCCGCCTTCTCTACTTTCTCGAACCGCTCGCGGCGGGAGACGCCAAAGCGACGGTGCGTTTGGTCGTTGATGCGCTCGACACAGACCATCAGCGCCCGATTGATTTCGGCGATGGATGTAAATCGAGCACGGCGGAACCGGAAGCGAAAGTATCGACACAGGATTTTCACGAGTCCCTCGACGATCGCTTTGTCTTTCGGCTTTCTCACCCGGGCGGGAACGATTGCCGTCGAGAAGTGCGCGGCCATGTACGCGTAGTCTTCGTTCAGATCGGGATCGTACAGATGACACTTGACCACGCCGGTCTTCAGGCAGTCCGGAACAGTGACGTGACTGACGCCACCGTAGTACTCAAACATCCGGCGGTGGCAGCCGAGCCAGTTGCGACTTTTCATATCCTCCGCCGCCCAGGCGAAGAGTAATTGGCTAAAACCGAGGCCGGCGACGAAGATATACGCTTTGTGTATCTCGCCGGTTTTGATCTCGTACCATTCGATCGTATCGCCGGCGTAATCGACTTCCACTCGTTCCGCGGGTTCGAACTCGCGAGCGGTGATCGTCGCTTCCCGGTATTGCGGGAACTTGCGATAAAACTGCTTCCAGAAGTTCGGGTAGGTGATGAGCGTTTTCGCTCGCTCCTCCCAGATAAATTTCATCGGGTGGCCCAACCCGAGTTCGTGGATGATCACCGGCCATTCGAGCTGTGACATCCACAGCGGGTCCGGGCTCGCCGCCGTCTCGTGCGTCAGGCGCTCACCGTCGCGGATCTGACGCACCAGGCGCCGTGAGCAGCCCAACGCGCTGGCGATCTCGCGTAGGCCTCGTCCGTCGGCCAGGCGACGCTTGATTTCCTCATGTCTATCCACCGTTAACGTCCTTCGCGCCATCCAGCTCTCCCGTGCGTGTTGTGACACGACGGTACTGGATTGCGGTGTGATCGGGCCGGAGCCCGCTTGTTGGGTGCGAAGACGGAAAGAGGGCTGCGGCAGATGTCTCGAACCCGGGAAACACCCGGATCGAAATCGCTGGAAAAACACTTATCTGCGCCGCCATTGCCGTTCCGCTCCTGGAACCTGGCGAGACGCGAAATGCATGCCGCTCAGGGTCGAAAGGCGGCTCCGGACGGTGGTCCCATTGGGACGATATCGGGTGGGTCCATTACCCCGAAATCGGGTGGTCCCATTCAGACGAAATCAGGTGGGTCCAATCACCCGAAATCCTGCACCAAGCACTGGACGCCCATCAACGGAGCCGCGACATGCCCAAACTCGATGACCAGATCAACACCCTGGAAGCGCGACTCAAACAACTCAAAATCAAACAGCAACGCGTCGACGCCCGCGCGCGCGCCCTCGCCTCACGCCGCCAGCGCAAGGACGACACCCGTCGCAAAATCTTGATCGGAGCCACCATTCTCGCCCGCATCGATACCAACCAGATAGACCACACCGAGCTCGAGGCCTGGTTGAACCTCCACCTCACTCGCGACGACGACCGGGCGCTCTTTGCGTTGCCGCCGAAATGAATGCCAAGCGCTGGGCGTGGCCAGTGGCGACCCTCGGTCTCCTCGTTGCCGGCGTAGTGACATTCCTGCCGCGAGCGGTTCACCGGCATGTAGTCTCGTCTCCCCCTGCCCGAGCGGAAACGCCGCCAATGTTGTCCCCTGGGCCGGCATCCCGTTCCACGCTGACGACTGAGCGCAATTCCACGCCGCAACCCCACCCCCGCACCTGGCGCCCGAGCCCCGTCAATGCCTACCGCCACTCAGAGCGATCGGGATATGCCTGGATCTTGCGCCAGCTGGGCATGAGTGAATCGGATCTGGATCGTTTGGCGTCCGGCGGATTCGCAGCGCTCGTCAAAGACCTCGCCATCAAAGCCGATCAAGGCGATCGCAGCGCAATTCTTTCCCTGGGCTGGTTCGCTCGCCGCTGCGTCTCATCGCGAAGCGAGGACCAGCTGAATGGCTACCAACAAAGCCAGCTGCAGGACGCCCGATTGCTCCCTCCCGCCGATGCGGCCTGGTTCACCTCCTTCCTGAACCAAGACATCGACACCGAGAAGCAACGAATCACCGAATGCACCGTCATCGATCAGGACCATGTCGAAGCATTGCTGACAGGCCTCTCCCAGCAAGGCGATGGCGCGAGCACCTTCATGCTGGCCGAGCAGTCCGGAAATATGTCGGACGAAAATCGCCTCGCGCGCCAGGCAGCGCTTCAAGGATTTCCTGAAGGACAATATGAATGGGCTTTAGACCTACTCGCCGATAGCGAGCACAAGTTCTGGCATCCCCAGCCCGGGGATCCGAGTGCGGTGGATTTTCTGCGCAGTGCAGCAGATACCCTAGCCACCGCCCGTGCATCGCTCGCAATCTGCGAGTATCGCGGCTGTAGCGGGGAGACCCCGGATCCTCAAAAAGCCATTCTCGACGCGCGAACAGCCGCTCAACAAGGCGCTCCGGATTCCCTGGTCAGTCTAGCGGCGACCGCTCCTCCCAGCTTGATTTCGCCCACTGAAGCTCAGGCGTGGACGTTGTTCGACGTCGCACTGCAACAGCGCGGCTGTAAAGTCAGTACCGTCGGTGTGAATTGGATGAAATCCATGGCCTCGCGATCAGCCAATGCCACCCCGGAAGCGCAAGCCTTAGCCGATCAGAATTGGCAGCTATACGGCGCCAATGCGATGCAAAACCTAGGGTGCTAGAACCCGCTGACGGTTACTGAAACCACGAATCCGACCGGGGGCCTCGGTGGGGCGGTACGCGGGGATTATCGGGCAGGTTGCTCATGCGGCATGCGCCTCAGGCGGTGCGGACTCGGTCAACTCCTGCAATAAATCCGGGTGCCGATCGAGCAGCCGCAGCAATTTCACCAGCGCCAACGGCGGCTTCGTCTTGCCATTCTCGTACCGTGAGAAGGCATTCACGCCCCCGCCGAAAATCTCGCCCGCTTCCCGTTGGTCCAAATTCAGCTTCTTGCGCACGCTCAAAATGAACGCCGGATCCACGATGGCGGCGTTGACCTGTTTGTTGAACTCAAGCATCAGACCCATCGTGCGCCCGGTCTCGGCCAGGCTCAGAATCGACTCATCGCAGGCCGTGCAAAAGTCCCCGGTCACCGCCGGAATAACCGTCGATTCACCCTTGTAGGTGTAAGGCATATCGCGGGTGTCATGCACCAGCTCCGCCGCATCGCAAATTGGGCATCGCATAGTCACAGCTCCTTGAACGACACGATCAAGACGTCATCAATGACGGTCAGTTTCAGATAGACCCCGCCAGCCGCCGTCATCGGCCGGTACACGTCTTGCCACACCCGATGATCCGCATGCGTGGTCATGCTCTTGTGAAAATCCGCCATCGTCAGCGCCTGAATCACGGCCAACATGCCATCGAGGTCAAACCCCAAAGCCACCGCCCCTTCACGCGCCGTCCGGGTGGTCCGCACCTAGCCCGCCGCGACCAGGGCTTTAACGACTGTGAGCTTGCAGTGCGGGGTGAACTTCTCCACGAGTCATAATAACCAAGTAGGTTACATTTAGCAAGTAGGTTAATGCAGGCATACTTCTTCCAGCCCTTCCCCGCCTGCAATAGGGTGGCTGCAAAGTCAGTATCGTCGGTGTGAATTGCATGAAATCCATGGCCTCGCGATCAGCCAATGCCACCCCAGATGCGCAAGCCTTGACCGATCAGAATTGGCAGCTCAATGGCGCTAATGCGATACAACATCTGGGCTGCTAAGACAACATCCTCGATAGGGCCAACATCTCGACTTATTAAGGGTGTTTACCAAAAGCTGCCAAGAGTAACGGTTTCCTGGGGATAATCTTTCAAAGGTAACGCTCAATCAACGACTTGGCTTATCGAAAAAACAGCTCGATTTCGACTGTTTCAATGGCAAATTAAATCGCTCAATATCAACGAGTTGGGGATTCATACCGTACCATTTGGCACGTTTGGGTAACCCGCCCTGAAACCGGACGCTCGCGGATGGCGGGTTGGGGTCGGCATGCGTCTTTCGGCGATCACCGATTGGTTACCGCAGGGCCCGGCCGAACACGGAACTCGGCGAGTAAACTGCAGTTTCATGAAACCGCGCACAAGTGAGGTTCGACGGGGTGTGCCATGGAACTGCTAATCGCATTGGCCTGTGGCATCGCTGGCCACGTAGCAGCTCACGACAGCCGGTGCATCTTGGCGCAGCTCGGGCAGGTCATCAGCGTCCTCGTATAGACCGCTCAGTCACGCGTCGATGCCTGGATCCTGGCTTGGACAGCGGGCGTAAGGTGCTGGGCGAACCACTCCGCCGCGAGTCGAGCGACTTCCTCGAGAGTTCCTGGTTCCTCGAACAGGTGAGTGGCTCCCGGAACGATGACTAGTTTCTTTTCCGAGCAGCGGAGTTTTGCGAGGGCGCCTTGGTTCATGGCGATCACCGGCACATCGTCTCCCCCCACAATCAGCAGTGTGGGAGCTCGAACGGAAGCGAGTGCGTCTTCCGCGAGATCGGGCCTGCCGCCGCGGGATACGACTACGGCGATCGTATCCGGAAGCTCGGCGGCTGCGACGAGCGCCGCGGCAGCTCCGGTGCTGGCCCCGAAATAGCCCACCTTGAGAGTCTTCGTGTCCGGCCTGCGCAGTATCCATTCCGTCGCGCCGACCAACCGCTTCGCGAGAAAGGGTATGTCGAAACGGAGCACCGCGTTATACTGATCGATCGATTCTTCCTCGCTGGTCAAAAGGTCGAAGAGCAGAGTCCCGACGCCCTTTGACTGGAGCACTTGTGCGACGTAGCGGTTCCGCGGACTATGGCGGCTGCTGCCGCTTCCGTGCGCAAAAAGAACGATCCCGGCAGCCTTGTCCGGGAGTGCAAGAGTGCCTCCCAACGTTACCTTGTCGGCTTCGACGGTTACTTCGCTCTCGATGCCGTCGTGCTTGGCTTTCCGCCCGGGAATCATGGTGAAACTCATTTCTCTGCAGCCCTTGTCTGTCTCGCCTTCTGAACAGCCGGCTCTGCGCCGTGCTGGAGGATGCCCGCCACGTCCTCATCCGGTACTTGCGAGAAGTCAGCATAGAATTGGCCGACGGCAAAGAATGACTCCGGCATGTGCAAGCAGACCAGCTCATCGACCTCGGGTCTGAGGCGATTACACGTCGAAACAGGCGCCACCGGAACCGCCACCACAATGCGCGCGGGCTTCATCTGGCGCAACGAACTTATAGCTGCGCGCATGCTGGAACCTGTGGCAATGCCGTCGTCGACAAGAAGAACGGTGCATCCTTCCACATTGAGCGGCGGCCGGCTCCCGCGAAAGAGGCGCTCGCGCCGCTCCAGTTCCTTTTTCACAGCCTGAGTCGTCTGCTCAATTTGCCGCTCGGAAACGCCGGCCGCCTCGATGACTTGCCGATCCAGCACGCATACATCGCCGCTGGCGACCGCGCCAAATGCAAGTTCTTCTTGGCCTGGCACGCCGAGCTTCCGCGACAGGAACACGTCGAGTGGAGCCTCCAGCGCCTTCGCCACCTCAAAGGCAACCGGAACGCCCCCGCGCGGAATCCCCAGCACGATTACGTCCTTGCGCTTGGCATACGCCTCCAAACGTTTCGCCAGCTTGCGGCCGGCGTCTACTCGATCGTCAAACACCATAGATTCGTCGAAGAGACCCACATTCGTTCTCGCTTTGAACTCAACCGTGCCTGACGCCGTTTCGCTCATCTCCAACAGCGGCGACAACACAAGTCTACGCGCTCGCCGCGCGCATTTCACGGCCGGCTCGCACACGGGTGGCTTCGGTTCTTAGGACAGATTTCTTGGCGGTATAAGTGGATCTGCCGGCGTTGTTGATGATCTCTTCAGTCTGTCTCTTCGTTCATCGTTCCTACGCCACGCAGTCTGACGCGTAGAGGCAGAAGCTCCGTGGATTGTGATGCCGCGACACTGATCATGCCGCGAGCCTGCACTCTTCGCCGCCGTAGTAAACATCGTCCGGGGTCTGGTAGTCCAGCGCCTGGTGGGTACGCCTGGCGTTGTAAAAGTCAAAGTACTCGGTCAGTCCTCGTCGCAGCTGCGTTCCGGTCTCGTAGGCATGCAGGTAAATATTCTCGTACTTGACGCTGCGCCACAGCCGCTCGATGAACACGTTGTCGATCCATCGACCCTTGCCGTCCATGCTGATCTGGACTCCGGCGGCCTTGAGCGTATCGATCCATTCGCTACAGGTAAACTGGGATCCCTGGTCCGTATTGAAGATCTCCGGCTTCCCGTATTTTCCCAGTGCCTCCTGCAGCGCCTCGACGCAGAAGTCCGGCGTCATCGTGTTCGACACCCGCCAGGACAGAGTCTTGCGACTGCCCACATCGATGATGGCCACCAGATACTGGAACCCATGTGCCATTGGCAAGTACGTCAGATCGGCCGCCCAGACGTGATTGGGCCGTTCGATCTTCAGGCCCGTGAGCAGGTAGGGATAGACCGCAGATAATGGCGCCGGGATGCTCGTGCGCGGTTTACGATAGATGGTCTCCATGCCCATCCGCCGCATCAGCGTCGTCACATGCCGGCGACCGACCTCGTGCCCCTGGTTCTGCAGCTCCCGGGTCAGCTTACGAGCCCCGTAGAATGGCCACTTCAGATGCAACTCGTCCAAAGTCCTCATCAGCTTCAGATCTCGCTCCGGCAAGCCCCGCGCGACGTAGTACACGCTCGAGCGGCTCAGATCCAGCAGCTGCGCCTGGCGCTTCACCGACACCTCACCATCCCGCTCAATCATCGCTTTCCGCTCGGGCCGGGGAATTTCCCGAGCGCGCCTTCTAAAAAAGAGTTCTCCATCGTCAGCTCGCCGATCTTCGCCTGCAGCTCCCGGATCCGCTCCTTGCCGTCCGTCGACAGCACATCCCCGCCGAAGATCCCCGCGGCGTTCTCCAGCAGCTCCGTCTTCCAGGCCGTCACCTGGGTCGCATGCACCTCGTGGTGGGCCGCGATCTGCGCCACCGTCTTCTCACCCCGGATCGCCTCCAGGGCCACTCGCGCCTTGAACGCCGCCGAGTGATTACGTCCTGGTTTCCTCATGAATCTCTGCCCTCCGGTTGCTATATTGCACCGGCAGAAATCCACTTACACCCCTGTCCGAAAAACCGCGACCACCTCTCACCGCCCGCGAGATTTCTGCGAGCGTCTTCGCCACGGACGCTGGCGGAGCACGCAAAGCGATATCGGCTTGCGCGATCATTGTCGGCGTATCGGTTCGCACAGTTTTCGAAGGCTGGCTGGTGAGATCAATAATAAAGTGGCGCCTTGCGTTTCAGCCTCGGCTGCAGGGGCCGAGATGCCGCTTGCCGGGGTGAGCCGCATGCGGCAAACGACGCCACAGGGAAGTGGCGGCTGGACCGCAGCGAAGCAGGATAGCGGAGCGCCGCGGCACGAACAGCCCGGCCAGACGGAGAATTCGCCCTACGATTTCTTTGGATAGTCGAGCGCCACCATTGCGAGCGTATCCTTACCCACGTCTGGCCATGATTTCGTATTGAATGTGAACTCGGCGACGGCACAGGTCGGCATGGCGGTGATCTCGCTTGAGAGGCGCTGCGCGACCTCCGTCAACGTGGGGTTATGGCCAACAAGCATTACGCGATCCAGCATGTGATCGAGCTTGTGAATCATGTTGAGCAGGTCATCCACCGCGCCTGGATACAGCCGATCGTCCACCACGATATCCTTGGGGTTGTAATCGAGTTCTTTGGCGATGATCTCCGCGGTCGCGAGCGCTCGGCTCGCCGGACTCGACAGGATCAGGTCGACCTTCACATCGCGCTTCGCTAATCGCTCACCCATCCTCGGCGCGTCGCGCTTGCCGCGATCATTCAATGGCCGGTCTTTGTCGGGTAACGTAGTGTCATCCCGACTCGACTTCGCGTGCCGGACGAGAAATAAGCTTTTCATGCCAACTGCCGCGCGCGATTGGCGGTGGACTCCGATTGGATTTCATCCTGGTAGATCCGGAAATAGGCCGCTGATACCAATGCCGGGCGAACCACAGCAACTCGGGAACGAAATAAAGGCACCAGCACTACTGCGGTGAGCACAACCATCACAAATATGGGGTAAATCAAGCGCAACTCCCGTTACTTTGGTGGCGCACTGGCAGTGCAGGGATTGTACTCTCGTTGGCTGAAAATCTAAGGAACGGCAGAGGGCGTGGAGCGGCTCATATGCGGAGCCGCCATCACTCCAGGTGGCGTGATCCCCGCAGATCGGGTAGTACCCACCCCGCAAGACATGGAGCGCCTCGTAAATCCAACCGATCGGCCAAATCCGTCGATGCTTCGCCATGAAAGAGAATCTCAACCCGACTCTTTCGCGAAGTAGGCCGCGGTTTTTTAAGATGTCCTTTTCGGCCTTCAGCTTGACGATCTCGCGCTTCTACCGCTCTGTCAGTTTTCCTAAGCGACCAAGACGTCGCGCCAACTAAGCCGGTCAAGGGGATTAACTGCGACTCCAAAGCGTATTCAGCACCTTTCCTATGTCGTCATTGGCGACTCGACCCAAGAAGTGACTAAAAACATCGCCGCCCGGCCGGATATTGTGACCATACACTTCAAATAATTCCTGAATGCCCTTGTACCCGTAAAACGCGATGTACGACAGGATGCAGCAAGTCCACAGGTCATCCTGCGGGTCATCGGTTCGACTCGCGATGTCGTCAATCCAATAACCGAGGTAAGGCCGCAAATCTCGAGGCGCTACCATCCCCGTGCGAATGTAACTCGCAAACGTTTCTATCCCGTCAAAGAAAGCATCATACGCGTCCCTTATTGCTGCTTCGGCCCGCGTAAATTCGGCGAGGTCACTGTCAGTAGCCGGACTCGCCAACTGTCGGGACGTGGAACGATGTTGGGGGTGAAGCACCTTACGCCGCGAGGGCGGACGTGATCGGCGGAGTTGCCCGGAAGCGAGGGAACCATTCCCGAAAGAGTACCTCCAGTCGATGATCGAGGACCGCGCATCGAACCTGTAGCAGCAAGTGCGCGCCTTCGGCCGACCAACGCATCGGCTGACGTTTTCCCATTCGTTGGTTGACCAGGTGATTCATTCCCGATTCGGCCGGAGCGCTCGATATCCGAAGCCCGTCGCGCCGCGCTTTGCCGTAGTTCGTCAAATTCTGCTGATTGCTTATGAGATAATCGAACAAATCGATAAGATGTCGGCGAAATCGCTTCACCCGTTCCGCATGGAACGAAGTAACCGTCGTCGGTACCAGGCCGGTTCCATGGTAACAGTCGCGCATCCGAAGCAAAGCCCCGCGCCATTGTCCGTTCCACATTTTGTGCCGGAGCCTGGACAACTTACCGAGCGCCTCCACGTCGGGAAACAGCTCGATCATCGAGGGTCCCATCTGTTCGATATGACGAAGCCGCATGCTTACGTGGAACCAATCCAAGATCGTGCGGGGAGTCTGCGGTATCACACGCCGTACGATGCCGCCCAGCCCATCAGCGCCGTCTGCGAGCACGGCTACCATCGAGTTGGAGTTGCAGCCTTGACCCTCAAGAAGGGCTTTCATATGGGAAGAAGCGACCGAATCGCCCGCTATCCAGGCGAAATGGGAGCCTAACTGCCCATCTCTGTCGATGCGGCCCGCGATGACGTGAAGTTGTCGATTCCAGCTGTCTAAACCCGCCCGAATGTATGTCCCGTCAATGGCAACAGTGACTCGGCGCGCGGGTAAGGCCGGCTCCCGCTGGCACTCCGGCCAATCATATTCATCAGGGTCCAAGGCCCGCTGGTCAAATCGCTCGCCCACCAGCAGCGTATGGCGCCGAACCGTCGTGTGCGAGACGCTGCCATTCGGCAAAGGCAGCAACTCGGTCAGCAATTGTGCCGCCCTTCTGTATGGCATGTCGTTTCCAAACTTTGCGAGGATATACCGTAGTTCGGGAGTGGTACTCGACCTGCTGAGGTGCCGCAGTGGCCATTCGTTTCTGGCATTGCCGCCGCGGCAGGTGCAAAAGATAAATCGGCGGCACCGTACGCGAACTGCTCCAAAGACCGTCCTGAATTGACGAGGGCGCCGATCTTTGATGTGTTTGCGGCGTCCGCAATGAACACAGAGGGTGTTCGCCGCCTCCAGCATCTCGACTTGGACGGCAATCATACGGGACTGAAGTTCCCGGACGATTTCCTTACCATCCTCCAGAGATAAGCCCAATTCCTCCCCGCCCATCACGACCCCGGGCCGTGCAATCGTTGCTACGTCGCAGGTTTTTACTACTCGTCCAGCCAACCGCGCTTCGACACGAACGATGAATTCCATGGCCGCGTCTCCGTGACTTCGAATACCTATAATGCGCCGGATCTACCCCAAGTGTGAATTCCACCCCCAACATCGTTCCACGTCCAAATGACAGGCTTGAAGGATGCCGACAATCTCGACTCCGAATTCATCCAAAGTGAACTTGGCGAACTCTTGCGGATGGCGGCCTCGATCAATGACGGCTACGGTTCGGCGACATTCCTCCTCAAGCGGTTTGGTTCGGCTGCGCGGAACTCCAAGCTCCATCGCGCGGGTACGCAGTGGGGTCAATGGTGGGATTCGGTTTACCTGTGTGACTACGCTGCACAGCCGCCATTTCGTCGCAGCGTGAACCGGATATTGGTCCGCGGGGAATCCGTCCACCAACTCGAGCGCGTCATTCACGACGGTCCCATCCGGGTCGATCGCGGGCGACGACGAGACGAGAAAGTCATGATCAGCGGCGCTCTGACCCTGCTTACCAATGCCGTCATCGCCTACAACACCTGGAAACTACATCAGGTGCTGGAACGAAGCCGGGAATCCGGCCGACCGGTTCCGAGCGCCGAAATCCTGGCGCACATCGCCCCCATTGCCTTCCGACACATCAATTTTCAGAGGATCTATCGTTTTCCTCTGGAGCGCTATCTGGACCGCCTCCTACCCTCAGTGCCTCAAATGCTGGCCGCCGGAGCGAAATGAGTTATCCACAGGAAACCGTTACTTTTGGCACGTTTGGGTAAACACCCCCAACCTACACTTGATCGTTGGTTCACGTCAGAGACGCTATCGCGCGACCCCTGGGGAGTTCGTTACGCTCGGGAGCGGATTGAACGCGTGAGTCCCGTCCACTGGGCCGCGGCTTGGCGCGCTCTGGAACGGATGGATTTCTCCGCTCGACTGCCCGAGATCAGGGCTCCGGCATTCTTGGTTGCGGGCGAATCTGATCCTTCCACGCCGCTCGAAGTGATGCGAAAGCTATCCACTGCGATAGTGGGATCCTCCCTCGACATCATCCCGTCGGCTTCGCACATTCTCGCCTTGGAAAAGCCTCGTGAAACGGCGAACGTAATCTTACTGCGAGCCGGAGAGTAACCAGATCCGGGGGAGTTAGTCGGCTCTGGTACATCGGGGGATATTCGAGTACTGCGGGCGCCTTTTGTGCTTCGAGCCTCTCTTCTATGCGAGCGCCATCGCCCATTCGGCTTTGCGCGACCAGCCACGGCGCCGATGGCCACGGCCAAACGAGCTTTGGGAGAATACGATCTGTCGGAGGAGAAATTCAAAGACTCGGTCGGAATCAAGCCCCCAAAACTGACCGACTAACCGGGGTCGCCGTGGGAGCTGCAGAATTGACAGAAGGCTTGCCCCACAGGCAATTGGCGACATTCCTGTGGGACATTACATACCTCTGTTGGAATTTAACCGACATCGTGTTCTTCGTCATGGGAATATCCTACGAGTTAGAGTCCACTCTAAGTCAAGGATAGCCTCATCGGCCCGTCGGGGGTCCTACCAACGCGCCGATGCACGACCGGGCCAGCGAATCCATCAGTTCGATGAGTAAAGCGAACTTCACCGCCACCGCTCCACTATTCGCGTTTAATCTGGGTCCTAGCGGATGTTGTCGGGCTTGTTCTCAGTTATTCTGGTCTCATTCTCAATTAATCCGGTCCTGAGCGGCCCGATATTCTCACCGAATCTGGGCCCAAATTCGCGATGTTGTCGGGTCCTGCGATTTATTGTTTGTGGGCCGCTACAGTTAGGGAATCTCGATCGTGCCCCAGCCCGGGTGATCGAAGAGAACTCCGTACCGGTTCAGGGCCTCAACCAGCCGTTTGGCCCCTTGGCGCGGGGTCTCGGCTGTTCGCCCTTCCATCGCAGCGGCACCCTGCAACACTTCCGCGAGAATGCCGTGCAACACCTCATCCGGCGCGGGGCGGAGGTCGCAATGCGCGATGACCGTGGCCACTTGCCGCTCGGCGGCAGAACCCCAACGCCTGTAGTCAGCGTGGGTAACCGGTGGATGGCCTGCCACCGCCAGATGATCCTGTGCCAAAACGTGGAGAGGCATCATATATCGGCGGAGGTTATCGTCGGCTGTCCACCGGTGGGCCAGAGGTGCGCTGGATCTGAATGCATGAACCTTGTTATCAGGCTGCTCCGAATCACGCGCCATCCCCGGCCCGGTCCAGCAGAGTAGGCTCACCCCCATGACAGAAGTCCAAGTGCCTCTCAGGCGCATCAAGGCCTCTTAACCGGCATCGTCAGAATGACGCCACCGGCAGTGGGCATCGATGCATCGTCAAATCGAACGCCGAGCACTATCATGAGCACACAACCGGCCATCGAGGCCAAAAAAATGAGTGCCCCCAACCAGAGCACCGGTTGCCGGTACCACTCCCGTCGTACGGAACGACTATCGAGGGGCGAGGGTCTGAGTGTGCGACTGTGCATATACCCAAGCCGCGATGACGCGTACATCTCGGGGAGGCAGGCGTGACCGCCAAGCCGGCATCACCCCGCCGTGGCCCTTCCGAATCGTCTCCTCGACCGTCGCGATATCGCCCCCGTAGAGCCAAATCTGGTCAGTCAGGTTTGGGGCGCCAATGAGGGCATTGCCTTTACCATCGGGGCCATGGCAAGCCGAACAGACGGTGAATAGGGGCTTGCCGGCCGCCGCTTTTGTTGCGTCGTGGGGCGACCTCGAGAGACTCAGGACGTAGTTGGCGACATTCTCCACTCCTGATTCACCGAATGCATCGCCGAACGGCGGCATGAGGCCGTGTCGGCCATCCTGGATGCTGGTCATGATGGAGAGCCCGTCTCCCCCGTACAACCAGTCGTCATCCGTGAGGTTGGGAGCGCCCAGCAGGGGGTTTCCGTGGCCCTCCCGACCATGACAGGCGGCGCAATTGTCGATGAACAAACGCTGGCCGATTCCGATCGCTGTAGGGTCACGAGACAAGTCTTCCACGTTCTGCTGCGAATAAGCCTGCATCAGCGGGCCGAGGGTCAACTCGTTGGTCGCGGTGTCCCGGGCCTCCTCGCCGTGCGAAGTCCAAAGGAAGGTCCCTTGGGAGCGGCCGAAGCCAGGATATAGAACCAAGTAAGTGATGCCGCAGGCAAACATGCTCGCGGAGAGGATGATCCACCATTTGGGCAGGTTCTTGACGCCTTCCCGGAGCACGCCATGCGCCCAAACATGACCGCTGGTGCCGTCGGCTTGGGTTGGGATTTTCACTTGGAGCCCCCACACGAACAGGAACAGCGTAATGCCCAGGTTGAAGCAAATGAGAATAATGACCCATCGGGACCAAAACGCACTCATGATGGATCCTCTGCGTCAGCCATCGGCAATCGCGCCAACGCGTCGAATTTTGGCTGGTGTCGGGAGTTCCAGAGCCACACCCAGGTCGCGAGGAAGCTCAACAACATGGTGACGATGAAAAAGCCGGCGATCACGCCCCACACCGGGTTCATGGAGCGGGCCCTTCGGCAGGTGCGTCGATCGCCGATGGCAACGTCGCTTCGTTCAGGATCCCAAGGCCTTGCAGATACGCGATGAGGGCCTGCATTTCGGTGTGTCCCTTGACGGCCGCGGCCGCGCCGGCGATGTCGGCGTCGCTGTAGGGATCTCCCAGAAATCGCAATACGCGCAATTTCTGTGTGATTTCAACCGGGTCGATCCCGCCTTGAGACAGCCAGGGATAGCCGGGCATGTTCGAATCCGGCGAGACGGAACGGGGCGCCTTCAAGTGTAATTCCTGCCACTCGTCACTGTATTTGCCGCCAATCCGGGCGAGATCCGGCCCCGTGCGCTTCGATCCCCACTGAAAGGGCCGGTCGTACATCGATTCGCTGGCGATTGAATAGGCGCCGTAGCGCTGAGTCTCGGCCCGAAGACTGCGGATCATCTGGGAATGACAGAGATAGCATCCCTCGCGCACATACACGTCTTTCCCGGCAAGCCGCAGCGCGTCGTAAGGCTTGACCCCTGCCGGGGCCTTGACCGCGTGCGCGGTGAAATACAGGGGTGTGATTTCCGCCAATCCGCCGAGCGACACCATGATGCCGATCAGGACGCCGAGCAACCCTGCACGTTTTTCGATCGCCTCGAAGTATTTGTAGCCGCCTGCCACGGGGATCTCCTTAGGGGGCCGCCGGCAGCGGCGCCGGAACTTGGATCGGAAACGGTTCGGGGATCGGCACCGGAATGGGCTTGATGAGGTGGGCCCGTGCGTCCGCCGCGGTGTGCCACAAATTCCAGGCCATGACGATCATGCCGCCGAGTACGAGCACGCCACCGAACCATCGCACCGCATAGAACGGCTTGATCGCATTCAGGCTGTCGATGAAGGGATACTTGAGCGCCCCGTGAGCATCGGTAGCGCGCCACATCAGACCCTCGGTCGCGCCGGCCGACCACATGGCAATTACATACAGCAGGAGTCCCACCGTATGCATCCAGAAGTGCAGCTCCATCGCGGGCGTCGAGTGCATGGCGGGACGTCCGAGGGCACGCGGTGCCATGGCATACAACGACCCGATAGTGATCATGGCGACCCAACCGATGGAGCCGGCATGCACGTGCGCGATGGTCCAGTCCGTGTAGTGCGTGAGGGAATTCACGGTCTTGATGGCCATCATCGATCCCTCCAACGTGGAGGCTGCGTAGAAGACTAGCGCCAGGACCATGAACTTCGCGGCCGGGTCGGTCTTGAGCTTGTGCCAGGACCCATTGAACGTCAGCAGTCCGTTGGCCGCCGAGCCCCAGCTGGGCATGAGCAGCACCAGCGAGAACGCCATGCCGACGGACTGGACCCAATCGGGCAGCGCCGTGTACATGAGATGGTGTGAACCGGCCCACATGTAGATGGAAATCAATGCCCAGAAATTGACGATCGAAAAGCGGTAGCTCCACAAGGGTTGCTGCGCCTGGCGGGGCACGAAGTAATACATCATGCCGAGAAACCCGGCGGTCAGGAAAAAGGCCACGGCGTTGTGCCCATACCACCATTGCACCATGGCATCCACCGACCCCGAATAGATCGGATAGGACTTCCAGAGGGATACCGGAATGGCGAGGTTGTTGACGATATGGAGCAGGCCGACGGCGATGATGAACGCGCCGAAATACCAATTGGCGACATAAATATGCCGAATCCGGCGCCGCGCCAGCGTGGCGAAGAAGACCACGCCGAACGAGACCCAGACGACGGCGAGCAAAATATCGACGAACCACTCCGGTTCCGCATACTCCTTGCTTTGCGTGATGCCGAGTGGCATCGAAATCATGGCCATCAAAATCACCGCCTGCCACCCCCAGAAGGTAAAGTTGGCCAGCCGCGGGAATGCCAACCGGACGTGGCCGGTGCGCTGCACGATGTAGTAGCACGACCCCATCAATGCCGAGCCGCCGAACGCGAAGATCACCCCGAAGGTGTGATCCGGTCTCAACCGGCTGAAGGTGAGCCAGGGAACGTCGAAATTCAGGCCGGGCCAGGCGAGTTCTGCGGCGATGTAGACGCCCACCGACATGCCGACGACGCCCCACACCGCGGCGGCGAGCAGGAACAACCGAACCACGTGGTCGTTGTAGGTCTCAGTATTGGGCATGGGGTCGTCTTCCGGACGGTGGGCCGACGTGTTCCACACCCGCATGGAGGCGGACCGCACGCTGCGTCGCGGGACGGCTGTCTTCAATTTTCATGTTTTGGGGTTTCCACCATGTTGGCGAGGGAGATGTTGGCTTCATGCGAGCGCAACATCTCGCCGAGATCGCCGTGAAGCCGGTCGTCCCGGACTCGCGGCAGGAGGTCACGCAACTTGCGGACTACCCAACCCTGACCGCGGTTGACATAGGCCACGCGTTCGCGCAGATCGCCGATGGCCATGGCTTTCCCGTAGAAGGCGCCCATCATCGGGGAGGGATTTCCACCCAGCGCTTTGACGTGCCCGTGCAAGAGTGCGCACCACCGCGCTTCGTCGCGCTGGATAGCCCTGAAGAGATCCGCGAACGGCCCATCACCTGCGTCGCGGGCGGACTGGAGCGTGATCCGGGCACCGGCCCGTTCTGCCTCGAGCAGTTCGTTCAAACCTGCGAGCAACTCGTCCTGGCTGGCAAAACCCATGTAGACATCGCCGGCGTATGGCAGGGCACAGGCCGGGGACCGGAATTCGGGCACTCTTTTCTCATCCTCGTCCTGGGCTCTCGCGACGGAAGGAATGCCGAGGATTTTCGTGGCCTCACCGACGATGATGTCGAGTCGCTCGGCGGCCGACGGCAGCGTCTTGATCAGCCCGGCGCCTTCGCCGGCATACAGCGCCATTGCCTCGAAATCCCCCGTCATGTTGCGAAGCGGCGAGTCGGTGCTGAACAGATGAATCGGTCTACCCGCCTCCTCGCCGATGACCACCCGCTCATCGGCAAACGCATCGCCCCGTTCACCTTGCGTGACACTGTTGGGCAACACCCGCACCGCGGCGCCCCGTGGCCAGTTGACGTGAAACACCTCGGTGTGGACGGTCTCCCCCGGTTTGGCCTCGAGAATGCGTCGCTTGTGGTAATCGTGTGCGAAGGACTCCCGAGTGGCCAAAAACCCGGTGCCGATGACGACCCCTTGAGCACCCCAGCCGAGCGCGGCGGCCAAACCTGCGCCATTGACGATGCCGCCGGCCGCCAGTATCGGAATGCCAAGACGAGCCACCATAGCGGGTACGAGCTCGGCAAGAGGGGTCAAGCCGCGTACATGGCCGCCGGCTTCGATACCTTGGGCGATCGCGATATGCGCGCCCGCCGCCTGCGCCTCCTGCCCTTCACGGACCGAGCCCACCTGACACAAGACCAGGCAACCCGCCTCCCGCAACCGGCGCACGACCTCGGGGCGCAGGTCCCAAAAAAGCGTCACGGCTGCAACCCGCTCGACGATCACCGCCGCAAGCTCGGACATGAGCAGATCGGGATCGGTTGCGGCGGGAATGAGGTTGACCCCGAACTCACGGGTCGTGGCCTCGCGGACCGCGGCGATTTCTCCGTGAATGCGCTCCGCGGACTCCCGAACCATGCCGAGGAAGCCGAAGCCGCCGGCCGCGCTGACCGCGGCCACCAGATCGGCCCGGGCGACGCCGCCCATGCCGGCCAATACCACGGGGACATCGCACCCCAGGAGATCGCACACCGGTGTTCGGAGAGTTGCCATCACAGTCGCTACCTGCTCACGCGCGGGCACGCTCTGCCCGGATCGGGCGATCGACCGCGGACTTGATTTCGCCGCGCTTCGCGGCCATGCCGAGTTCGAGGCTGTCGGCAATTTGATTGGCGCGGCCCATGAACACCGCGGCCGCGGCGGGCAGACACATTTTTTCCACTGTATCGGCGAACAATTCGAGCCAGCGCTCAAAATGGGGGGAGTCGATGGGCAAGGGCACATGAGCGGCCATCGGTTCACCGCGATAACGGCCGCTCTTCAGCGTAATGGACGACCAAAACGCACAGAGACGCCCGATATGGGCTTCCCAGTCGGTGACGGCAGCCTCGAACACTGGCCCTAACAGCGGGTCCAGTCGGGCGCGTCCGTAAAAAGCGCGGACGAGGCCTTCGATCATGGCTTCGTTGATTCCAGGATCAAACGGCGCGCCCTCGCCGGCCGTGGGAGAAACGGAGACGTTGCCGGCTTGATTCATGGTTCTCACGCTTTTCGGCCTCCTTCGATGATCGACAGACATCACTGACGCACGGTGGTTGCCCGTCGCATGGCACACGTATCAGACGAGGCGCGTCACTCGGCCGCGCTTTCTATCACAATATGATATATTAAAAATATATCCACTGCGGGAAACGCGTATGCCTCGACCCGCCGACAGCGCCTTGCCCAAGGCCGCCTTCGAACGGCTCTCGGAGTTTCGTTACCAAATGCGACGCTTCGAGCGATTCTCCGAGCGGGCCGTCCGTTCGCATGGCATTACGGCGCTGTAATATTTGCTGCTTTTGCACATCAAGGGATTTCCGGGGCGCGAGCACGCCAAAGTGGGCGAGTTGGCCGAGCGTCTGCAGGCTCAACCGCACGGCGTGGTCGCGCTCATCACGCGCTGCGAGGCCCGGGGATTCGTCAAGCGGCAACCGAGTGAACACGATGGTCGGGAAGTGGAAGTCCACCTGACCCCGAGCGGGGAGCGGCTCCTCGTCAAGCTGGCTGCCTTGCACCGGTCGGGAACTTGGGGTCTGAGGCGCAGTGGAACAGATATGGGAATCTTCCCATATTACTTCGATTGCGCCCCGGACCCCGATAGCAGGAACCTGTCTCCAATCAATATCTTACAGAACCTGGACC
The DNA here is from genome assembly GCA_003164785.1 of Gammaproteobacteria bacterium. GTDB lineage: Bacteria > Pseudomonadota > Gammaproteobacteria > Steroidobacterales > Steroidobacteraceae > Bog-1198. The sequence goes on from PLUE01000059.1 coordinate 26,112, forward strand.
CTAGAATTCTCGATGTTTCCTACCGCATGTTATTCCACCAAAATCAAGGGGACCCCGTCGCCAGGCGCAACTGGAGACCGGCCTACGTCAGCCCGGCGGCATTCGCGTGACCGAAGAGCGTGATCTGTATTCGTTGCGGGAACAATTGCAGCGCTATCCGCAGGGGCCGTCACCGCGATCCTTCAAGCCGCGCGCAACCTGAATCGTCCCGTCGATACGTTGCGGGCGCAGGATGTAAGCTGTCTAGGGATAATGTACCCACTACGCGCGCGAAGTGCTGCAGAATGCCGACGGCGTCATCGCCACAGTCGGGCTCGAAGCCGACGATCCGTTGCCGCCCATCTCAAGGGAGCTTCGATAGACGGGGCACCCCCCCCCCCCAACGGTGGCGGGCGTGATCCCGCGGCAGCACGCGCCGCGAGTGCAGTGCCTACGATACGGATCGACACGTGATGGGACTCTCGAACCGCCCTATTCTTGCTCGATCAGTCTGACGTTTTGCATCGCTTAGCTGCCTCGACATTCGAGCAAATGCTGCACGACCCAGCCAGCCACCCCATTCCCAGTTCCGCCGGGGCGCGGGTGCGCATCGCTCACCTTCTCGTCGAGTGTCTGCAGCGTCAGCCGACGCACTTGGTCTGGAGCGCCCTCAGCATTCTGACATTCGACGGCAAGGGCGAAAACACGCTCTTTCCTGGCGAACAGGAACTTCCGAACAATCCGCGGCCGGCGAACAGTAAACTCTAACATTCTCGGTATTTCTAACCGGCACTCTTTGCACGCAAATCAAGTTGAGCAATCGGCGCGTAAGCGCCCAAGGTACTTAAACCTCCGACGCACGCCGCAACGCTAGCGATTCTGAGCAACCTCGCTTTGGCGGCACAATCTCTCGGGTGTCGGAATCCTGCACGGTCCGTTCTGCCAGAGGGGAAACGGGGAACAGTTGATGGTCAATACCAGGTACACCTACCGGCTCGCCGCGAGTTGCGCCCGCCGAAGCGGTGCGGACATTCCAGTCACAATCCAGTCCATCGGAATGTCATAAGGCTGGGGAAATATGGTTCGCAGCAAGGCGCCGGGATAGCCGACACCGATGGCCACCGGTTTTGGGCTAATCACTCCAAGGGTGCGATCAAAGAAGCCTCCACCATATCCCAGTCGATAGCATTCGCGGTCAAAGCCGACCATGGGCGCTACGACAATGCTGGGTACTACCTCGGCACCGTCGGCAGGATAGGGAATATTCCAAAGGCCGCGCGTGAGGCGGACGTGGGGGCGCCACTCGCGAAATATCAGCGGCTGTCCCAGCGCCACCGCTACGGGTAATGCCACGCGAACGCCACGGCCTGCAAGCGCGTGCATCCAAGCGCGCAAATCCGGCTCGCCTCGAATAGGCCAATAGACACTGACTAGCGATGAATGGGCGGACGCCACGAGTGAGTCCAAATCTCGGACCATCGCGAGGGTCTGCGCAGCGCGCATGTCACTCGCGAGCGCCATGCGCCCGCTCATCAGACGCTCCCGCTCGGCTTTCCGCCAACGCGCAACGTCAGTGGCTTGCTGAGGATCCACGCGCGGAGCGCCATCGGGGCCAAGTTCGTGCAACATGCACGGTGAGGATGCCAGGGTGGAGTCGGCGGATTCTGCTTCGGAAGTGATGGCCATGATCGGTTTCCATTTTCCCGTAAATCCCAGTTGAATTGAATCGGCTCCAGACCCGGTCAGCCCAGGACATCTCTCACGATGCCGAGTGGGTTATGAGTCCTCGTCACCGATATGATAGACCCATACTACCGCGCGTGTGCGCGGAGTTCGGCACCGTCGCCCGCAGCGCGCATTCCCAGGATGATGTAGACGACGTGCAACACGCTTTTCACGGTTAACCAGCCGTGGACGAACGGATACTGATGAACCATGGTCGCCAATACTGCGGCGGACCCGAGCCGCGTCGAACCGATGATATAGGAGCAGTATCGCAACGCGGGGTAATTTGTGTAGGAGGACCCGCGCATCATCATCCCGCTTTCCACGAACCGTGAAGAGGAAGGCTTTCAGACCACGTCGATGGGACCGTCGCTCCACTACCTCGGCAGGGTCCACTTGGGCTGCGCTCAAGAATCGCCTTATTGTATCGCCAGTCGCCGCCAGGCAGGGCCGCGTATGACCTGACTACAGAAACGCGAATAATCCGCGAGGGTTATGGCTCGTCGCAATGCTAATGATGAAGGCGTAAACCGACAACGCCGCCACGAAACACACTTGTCGCGCCAGAGGCGTTCTGCCCCTGCGTAGGGCAAAGATACCCAGTAGAATGTAAACGACCAAGAGCAATAGCTTGGCCGTTAACCACGATGATACAAACGGAAACTGATGAAGGATTCCAGCCAAAGAGATGGCGGAGCCGAGTAGCAGCGTGTCAATCGCGTAGGACAGCCGCCGCAATGCAAGGGCGTTTGTCCACCGAGATTCCGCCCACATGAGCACACCCCTGACAGTAAAAAGCACCCCCGAGCACACGACACACGCGATGTGCAGCATCTTTAGCTGCGAATAGAATTCACTCATCAACTCCGCGGAGGCTTTCCGCGTCCCGTTGACAATTGACCTCTTTTCCCGAGGTGGGGCGTGCGGCCCATCACGTCACCGATGCTGTACCCGTCGAGCGTCTCCAAGAATCGCAGTTGCGCCGACCGAAGTGGCCCGCGAAGACCGCAGCTAGGATACAACCGACAATCACCCGGATAGTTTGGAACGAAGCATTCAACTGGTGCGAACGGCTCCACATCCCGAATGACCTTTCCGATAAGGATTTCCTCGGCTGCGTAGGCCAAGGAGATTCCGCCACCTTTCCCGCGAGTCGTCTTGACATAGCCTTGCTTGGCAAGATTGTGTATGACTTTCATCAAGTGACTTTTAGAGATTCTATGGGCGCTCGCGATTTCCGAAATCGTGGTGTTCAAGCCTTCTCGTTGCGCTAGGTAAATCAACGCTCGCAATGAGTAGTCGGCGAATCGCGTTAGTTGCATAAACGGTTGCTAGTCGGAGAAGTCACACCAGCGATTATGCCTTGATACCATTCGGTCACCCAGGACCTACGTATAAGTCACATCGTCGGCCCATAACATTCATGTAAAATAGATCTTATAGAACAATCGGTAATCAGGACGCTGAAATCAAGGTTATGGCGGAAATTTATGAAGGCTGGCAATGTATCGGCTGTGGAAAGATCGATGTCGATCGCCCTTGCATTGGCATCTGCCAGGATAAGCGGGTCGCGTTGGTCTTGGCCGGCGATTTCAATCGCTTGGAAGCGCGTAACAAGCTGCTCGAATCCATTGTCCGACGCATGGCTCTCGTCCGACCGCACCCGAATTCGTGGGAGCGATCTTATAGGGCCATGCAGGCGGAAGCCGTGCGGATGCTTTCCGAATGCTAAAGCCTGAACGCGAGGCAGCCGATCACTGCGGCCACAATAAAATGATCGGCTTTGTTTATCCGCATCAGAGACATCTTGAATGCATCGAGATGACTTCGCGATGGGTAGTTGGCGGTTGCCAATTGTGAAGTTCAATCTCTTTTCCTACGGATTCAGGCCCGGCTTTCTCTTTGCAGGCATCGCCGCCGTTTTATTAGTGCCCCTCTGGGCTATGAGTTTCGTCTCCGGAACGCCACTCGGTTCCAGTTGGCCGCCAACCCTCTGGCACGGCCATGAAATGCTATTCGGCTTTCTGGGCAGCGCGGTTGCCGGATTCTTGCTGACAGCGGTACCGAGCTGGACCGGCAAGAAGGGTGTCTCGGGTCGCCCGCTCGTTGTTCTGGCCAGTGTGTGGTTAGCGGCTCGGCTCTTGATTGCGACCTCTGGCTGGTGGCCGGCGCCACTCATAGCCGCGGTCGATCTTTCCTTCTTACCAGTGCTCGCATTTCTTGTTGCGGGCCCCTTGCTTCGCCCGCGCAATCGCAATGCGGTACTGCTCGTTGTCCTTGGGGTGCTGTGGCTCACCGATCTGATTTTTCATCTGGCACTTATTCGCAAGAACCCGGTCTTGGCGGACCACGCTCTGAACATCGGGATCGACGTTTTATTGACATTGGTGACCGTAATCGGCGGTCGGATCGTCCCCGCGTTCACGGCGGCTGCTTTGCGCCAACAGGGCGTCCAGGGGGCGGTGCAATCTCGATTGGTGCTAACGGCGCTCGCGATCGCCGCCATGGTGTTTGTCACGATCGGCGACATTTTTTGGCCGGACACCCATGTTGCTGGCGCCGTCGCGGGAATCGCCGCGATAGTCCAGGGCGTGCGTCTGGTGCAGTGGAGAACTTTGCGCACGTTGCGTCAACCCATTGTCTGGATTTTGCACCTCGCGTATGCGTGGCTTCCGATCGGCCTGGGGTTGAAAGCCGCGGCCATGCTTGGCGGATATGCCATCGCGGCTTTCTGGCTGCACGCATTGACGATCGGCGCTCTGACGACCATGGTCACCGCCGTAATGACTCGCGCATCCTTAGGTCATACCGGACGCCCACTGATTGTGCATCCCTTGATCACCGTGGCATACGTGCTGCTCACAGCCGCCGCGGTAGTGCGCGTCTTTGGTTTATCGGGATTCGGATTGAGCTTTCCCTTGGTGGTTGTTTGGTCCGCGCTGTTTTGGACCACTGCGTTTGCTCTATTCGTGGGCGTCTATTTGCCAATTTTGTGGGGACCGCGCGCAGACGGTAAACCCGGTTGAACCTGGATAGGATAACAATGAGAACTTCAATGATGTCGAGAATGCTGCTGGCCGCACTCGCGAACGCGTGCATGATGAGTCTAGCCCACGCGGCGGCCGCAACTAAACCGGACGGAGACCAAGGACCACCGATGGGTCCTCCCATCCACGCGGTACTCACTTCACCACCGAACGTTCCGCCGCCTACCCATCGCAATCACCCCGCCAAGGTCATCGTCGATCTCGAAGTTAAAGAAGTTGAAAAAGAGATTTCGGAAGGCGTGCGTTACACCTTCTGGACCTTCGGGGGCACGGTTCCCGGAAGTTTCATTCGAGTGCGCCAGGGGGACACCGTCGAATTTCATCTGAGAAATCATCCCGACAACAAGATGCCTCATAACATTGATTTGCATGGTGTCATCGGACCGGGCGGCGGCGCCGCGTCGAGCTTCACCGCCCCTGGGCATGAGTCCCAGTTCACGTTCAAGGCGCTGCACCAAGGGATCTACGTCTATCACTGCGCGACCTCTCCCGTTGGCATGCACATCGGAAACGGCATGTATGGGTTGATGTTGGTCGAGCCGCCCGCCGGATTGAAGCCCGTCGATCATGAGTACTACGTGATGCAAGGGGACTTCTACACGGTGGGCAAGTATCGGGAGAAGGGACTCCAGCCCTTCGACATGCAAAAAGCTATTGATGAGAAGCCCACCTATGTGCTCTTCAATGGCAGCGAAGGCGCTCTCGTTGGGGACAACGCGCTGACAGCCAAGATTGGCGAGAAGGTACGCCTCTTCATCGGCAATGGCGGCCCCAATCTCGTCTCATCCTTTCACGTGATCGGGGAGATCTTTGACAAGGTTTGGTACGAAGGTGGAACCCACCAGCAGGAAAATGTCCAGACGACGCTGATTCCATCCGGCGGCGCTGTAATCGCAGAATTTCATACCGTCGTGCCGGGTAGTTTCGTGATGGTGGATCACTCCATTTTCCGGGCGTTCAATAAAGGCGCACTCGCCATACTCAAGGTCTCGGGCCCTGAAGATAAGACCGTGTACTCCGGCAAAGAGGTCGATTCGGCGTACCTCGGCGACAAGGCCCAGAGTCTGGCAGTGGTCAGCCAGGTGGAAGCCTCGACCGAGCACGGTACGTTGACTCTCGATCAACAAGTCAAAGCGGGAGGTGCGCTATTCAATGGTACCTGTTCCGTATGCCATCAATCGAACGGCCAAGGACTCGAGGGAGTGTTCCCGCCGTTGGCGGGGTCTGATCTCCTCGCCGCGACACCGAGACGGGCGGTGCAAATCGTGCTGAACGGCCTCTCTGGCCCGCTCACGGTCAACGGCAAGACATACAACTCCGTGATGCCGCCGATGAGTCAATTGAACGACGATGAACTCGCCAACATCTTGACCTTCGTGACTCATTCCTGGAATAACAAAGGGCCCGAGGCCTTCTCGGCCGCTGAGATCAAGGCCGCTCGCGCAGCCACCCCCCGGCCACCGGGCGCCGCCGAGTAGAGCAGCATGAAGGCCCTCGCGTTGCTGGCCCTGGTGTGCTTGACGGCCACCAGCGGGCACGCCCAGGAGCGAGTCTCCATCGGCGGAAGCGAATTCGCTTCCGTGCTTCCTGCCGGGGACGCGCAAGCGTTGACGCATGTTGATGCGTTCCGCCTCGACCGCCGGCCGGTCACCAATGCAGATTATCTGGCCTTCGTCATCAAGCACCCCCAGTGGCGCCGCGGTCGCATTCCTGCCTTGTTCGCCGATAAGGACTACCTCTCGCACTGGGCCTCCCCGGAAGCTCTTGGGGCGGCCGCTGAACCCGAGCAGCCCATCACCCGGGTGAGTTGGTTTGCGGCTCGCGCTTACTGCGAGGCGACCGGCGGCCGATTGCCGGACTGGAACGAATGGGAACTCGTCGCTGCTGCCAGCGAAACACAGGCCGACGCTCGGCACGATCCGGCCTGGCGAGAACGAATCTTGAACTGGTATGGGCAGCCCGCGAGTCGCACCCTCGCACGCGTTGGGTCGGGACCTGCCAATTTCTACGGAATCGAGGACCTGCACGGGCTCGTATGGGAATGGGTCGAAGATTTCAATGCGCTTCTTGTCAGTGCCGACAGCCGAGATCAAAACGATCCGGACAAGCTCAAATTCTGCGGGGCGGGGGCGGTTAGCCTCAAGGACCGCGACAACTACGCGGTGCTCATGCGAATTGCCTTCTTGAGCGCTCTCGAGGCCCGTTCGACTGCGCGCAGTTTAGGCTTTCGCTGCGCCGCTGGCGGGGCCCCATGACGACGACCACATTGGTATGCGCTCTGTCGATGACAGCGCTTTGGCTATTGAGCGGAGTCACTTCGCACGCGGATACGAACGCGGCTATGCCAGGCATGTACTTGCCTGCGGTTGAGCCGATTTCTGGGGATTCTTTGTACCAATTGCCCGTAGAGCTCACGGCCGCGAATGGTGCAAGCCTCAAGCTCTCCTCGCTTCGTGGGAAGCCCCTGATCGTGACCATGTTCTACAGCCGCTGCATCAGTGTCTGTCCGATGCTCACCGGTGAGTTGCAGCAACTCATGAGCCGATTATCGACTGTTGAGCGTGCACGGGTCCAAATCCTTATGGTGTCGTTTGATTCAGCCGGGGATTCGCCGGCGACTCTCACCGCGTTCGAAGCGGAGCATCATATTGTCGAGGACAATTGGCTGATTGCAAAAGCCTCCGCGAGGGACGTACGCTCTTTGGCGGCCGCGCTCGGTATTCAATATCGTCAACTCCCTGACCACAGCTTCAACCATTCGGCCGTGATCTCCGTGGCTGATCGCGGGGGAACTATACGAGCTCGCACGAGCGATCTCAATGACTCGGACGGCACCTTCATCGCAGCAGTGCGCATTCAGGTGCAAGCGATGTCAAGGCCTTGAATCCCCCGCCTACTGACTCACCATAAGGTGGGCCAACCCTAGATTGCACTCTGTTCCGGAACAAGCTTCGCCGGGAACGTTCGCTCTAGAACCGAGGGAAGGAGCGGTCTTAATTTTAGCAGGAAGTCCCAGGCCATCAGCAGGGCTCCGAGGGCGAAGACGACGTCTCCTGGAAACCTCATCCATTGCCAGAATCGGGTCGTGTCGTAGAACTCTTGACTACGAGCATAAGCAAGCCCGTGTTCGAATACTGCGTCCAACTGGGGCCAACCGATCGGGAAGAAGTTAAACAGGATCCATAGCACGAGGCCGCCGTTGTAGAGCCAGAACGCGGATCGCCCGAGTTTTTCGCCAAATGCATATCGGTCTCCGGCTACATACCGAAGGCAGAAATACACAAGACCGAGTCCCAACAAACCAAACGCACCGAACAATGCGGTATGTGCATGATTCAGCGTGAGGAAGGTCCCGTGCTCGTAGTAATTCACCAGCGGTGCATTTAATGTTCCGCCTCCAAACACACCGGCGCCAAGGAAATTCCAAAATGCCGCTCCGACTACGTAGAGATAGGCAAGCCCATACTTGAACTTCGGATCGTTTCTAATCAGGCGATGATGTTTGATCGCTTCGATGACCAGTAGGACCAACGGCAACACTTCGATGAACGAGAACATCGAGCCGAGCGGTACCCACATACCTGGTTCGCCGGCCCAGTACAAATGATGCCCCGTACCGAGGACGCCACCGAGGAAGATCAAGATGATTTCAAGGTACACGGACCGCTCGGCCAGCTTGCGGGACACGAGGCCCACGGCCATCAATAAATAGGCGGTAATGGCTGCCGCAAAGAATTCGAATGACTGCTCGACCCAGAGATGCACGACCCACCATCGCCAAAAATCAGAGATCGTAAAAGATTTCTCGATGCCGGTCAGTGGAACCATTCCGAATACATACAACACCGCGATATTGACCGTGGATGCCCATAACAAGTGCTCCAACTTAATGGCGCCCGTCCAGAACTGCCGGGTTGCTGACTTCAAGCCGGCAAAGGTCGGCCATAGGGCTCGGAGCACGAGCGCGCTCCATAGCGCAAGCCCCACGAAAAAGCCGATTTGCCAGAAGCGGCCGAGCTGAATGTAGGACATCCCCTGATTGCCGAACCAGAACCAGCCCTCTCGAATATAGCCCATGATGCCCAAATAGTTACCCGCCAGAGCGCCGAGCACGACGAAAAGCGTGACCCAAAACAGGAGATCGACGAGGAAGCCTTGGCCGACTGCTTCTCGACCGCTGATCGCTGGCGCAAGGAACAATGCAGCCCCGATCCAGGAGAGTCCGATCCAGACCAAAGGCGTTTGAATGTGAACGTCGCGCAGGAAGTTAAATGGCAAAATCGAATCAATCTTGATGCCATAGAAGTCGGTTCGCTCAGAATAGTAATGAGCCATGATCGATCCGACGAGAATCTGCAACAGAAACACGCCGGCAACCACCAAGAAATATTTGCCGATCTTCCGCTGGCTCGGCGTGAGCGGTCGAAAATTCGCGAAGACAGGATCCATCGGCGCGTCGTCAGGATCATTGAGGTAAAGCTCGTAGATCCAAATGATCAATCCGAATGCAAAGAACGTGAAGCAGAAGCTGATCCACGTCCAATGAAAGGTGCTGGTGGTTGGTGTGTTTCCAACAGAGGGTTCAAAGGGCCAGTTCTGCGTCCAGGACGTGGTAGTTCCCGGCCTGCGCGCGACCGTCGTAAGCGATGAGTAAATGAGGAAGTCGGCAGTCTGCCTCGCGCTCTCTTTGTCGAGACTGTAGGCTTGCGTCCACCCCTTGGCGAAATCGTCATGCTGAAGTTTCTCTGCGATCTCGCCTTGCAATGTCTTCATGGAGGCGGCGAGCGCATTGGGTATGACGGCCACGCGCTTCGTGAGATCTACCCCTTGCAGTTGCCCTTGCATGATTGACCGCACCGTGGTTTGGCGATCGGTGGTCAATGCCGGCATTTTATTGATGTTGTCTTCGGTCAGTTGTCCGAGGCGCACCAAATACTCGGCGGTATAGTCCGGACCGAAATAGGAACCCATGCCATAGAGACTGCCGTAATCCATCAAGTCGGCTTTCTGAAACCCAGCCTTACCTGCTTGAATGTCCGCCGCCGTCATCAGCATCGCGCCGTCGGTGGTCACAAAGCGATCAGGAAACGGGGGTGCTTCTTTGTAGGTCACACCGATCGTCCAGGCAAGAACAGAGAACGTCACGACGGCGACCGCCAATAGGACCCATTTGAGGACATTGCTGACCGGGTCGACTAAATTGGTCGCAGAGACTTCCATTGCCACGAGGACTCTCCTTGGTTAAGGAAGGTCTGAAGAACTGGGTATGAAGGCGAAGAAGTCATCGGGATTTCGTTCCAATCGAGCGCTGGCGCGAGTTTCCGCGGGAATGTGTTTACCTGTCGCCTGTAAAACCCGGGTTCGGCGGCTTTCGCCGACACATTCCCTACGCATTGAGCAATCTCCGTCTCATCAAGAACAGATTCGCGAGCGCCGCGGTGGCCTCAAGCCGGTGCAGATTCTTCGCCAAGCCCCGGTAGCACACTTTCTGAAAGCCGAAGACCCGCTTGATCACCCCGAACACGTGCTCCACCTTGGCCCGTACGCTGGACTTGCGACGGTTGGTCGCCTTGACCGACTCGTCGATGCGCTTTCCCCACCGGTAGCGTTGGTTGGTGAAGTCCTTCGCATGGGGCGCGCCGGCACGGATCGCCGCCCGCTGTCCTCTGTAGGCTTGGTCACCCCAGACGCGTCTTTCCTTCCCATGCAGCAAGTACTGCAACGCGTGACAATCGGCGACATTCGCCGCCGAGGCCAGCACTGTATGCACGAGCTTCGTTCGGCTATCGACTCCGATGTGCGCTTTCATACCGAAGTAATATTGCTTGCCCTTCGCCGTCTGGTGCATCTCCGGGTCGCGCTTGCCCTCTTTGTTCTTCGTCGAGCTTGGGGCGCCAATGATGGTCGCATCGACAATCGTCCCGGTCGAAATCTTGATGCCGCTGCGCCTCAGGTGCTCGTTTACGCTTACCAGCAGCTTCTTTCCCAGCTTGTGCTTCTCCAGCAGATGGCGAAACTTGCATACCGTGGTCTCGTCCGGCGCACCTTCCAGTCCCAGATCGATGCCGACAAAGTTGCGCATAGAGACCGAGTCATACAGCGCTTCCTCGACCGCCGGATCCGACAGGTTGAACCAGAGCTGCAGAAAATAGACCCGCAACATCCGCTCCAGCGGCAGCGGCGGCCGGCCTCCCGCCTCGCTAATCTTTGGGTAAAACGGCTCCACCACCGCCGTCAGCTGCGCCCAGGGCACGATCAACTGCATATCGGCGAGAAACTGCGCGCGTCGCGTGGTCTTGCCGTACCGCTCGAATCCAGTCAGTGTCTGCTGCTTCATCATCCCGTCCCTGCACGCGTTGTTGTTGCTAGATCAGACACCGTCGGTAAATCAGAGTTTCC
>PLUE01000015.1 GCA_003164785.1 Gammaproteobacteria bacterium
CGCAGCGAGTCGGCCTGGCACCGGGAGGTCTACCGGCCGTGGGGCAGCTATGACAGCGTCGATGACGGCGAGCGCTTCCAGGTCAAGCGCCTGACCCTGAAGCCGGGCGGGAGCCTGTCGCTGCAGATGCATCATCACCGCGCGGAGCATTGGATCGTGGTGCAGGGCACGGCCCGGGTCACCTGCGGTGAGAAGATCTTCCTGCTGTCGGAAAACGAGTCGACCTACGTGCCCATCGGCGCCAATCATCGGATCGAGAATCCGGGCAAGGTCCCGCTGCATATCATCGAAGTGCGCTCGGGCACGTACCTGGGCGAGGACGATATCGTGCGTCACGAGGATAATTACGGCCGGGAAGGGACCAGCAATTGAATTCGATCACCTGTTTCAAAGCCTATGATCTGCGCGGCCGGATCCCCACGGAGCTGAACGACGACGTCGCCTACCGCGTCGGCCGGGGCTATGCCCAGTTCTTGAACCCGAAACGTGTCGTGGTCGGCCGCGACATTCGCCTCTCCAGTGCGGAGCTCGCGGATGCGCTGTGCCGCGGCTTGACCGAGAGCGGTGTGGATGTCTACGACATCGGCGTCTGCGGCACGGAAGGCGTCTATTTCGCGACCTTCGACGGCGGGTACGATGGCGGCATCATGGTGACGGCCAGCCACAACCCGGCGGACTACAACGGCATGAAGTTCGTCCGCGAGCAGTCGAAGCCCATCAGCGGGGACAATGGCCTGAAAGACATTCGTGGGTTTGCGGAGCGTGCCGAGTTCCCGACCCCCGCCCGGGTCGGCGTGCGGCACAGCGTCGACACCATGAAGGCGTATATCGCGCACCTCTTGTCGTACGTGGACGTGGCCAAGCTGAAACCGTTGAAAATCGTCGTGAACGCCGGCAACGGCGGTGCGGGACTCATCGTCGACGAATTGGAACCGCACCTGCCGTTCCACTTCATCAAGGTTCACCATGAGCCGGACGGGCATTTTCCGAACGGCATCCCCAATCCCATGCTCGAGGAGAATCGGGCGTCGACGATCGCCGCCATCCGCGAGCACAAGGCCGATTTCGGCATTGCCTGGGACGGCGACTTCGACCGCTGCTTCCTGTTCGATGAGACCGGCGGTTTCATCGAGGGGTATTATATCGTGGGTCTCCTGGCTGCCGCATTATTGAAGGGTGAAAAGGGCGGCAAGGTCGTCCATGACCCACGCCTGACCTGGAACACCATCGAGATCGTCGAAGCGGCGGGCGGTGAGGCGGTGCTCTCCAAGTCGGGCCACGCCTTCATCAAGGATCGCATGCGCCAGGTCGATGGCGTGTACGGCGGCGAGATGAGCGCCCACCACTATTTCCGGCGCTTCGCCTACTGCGACAGCGGCATGATTCCCTGGTTGTTGGTGAGCGAGATCCTGAGCGTCTCCGGTCAGCCCCTGTCCACGCTGGTGGGCGAGCGCATCGGGCTGTTCCCCGTGAGCGGCGAACTCAATTACCGGGTGCCCGATTCGAAGACGACCATCGCGGCCTTCGAGACCAAGTACGGCCCCAAGGCACTGACGGTCGACCGCACCGACGGCATCTCCTATGAGTTCGCGGACTGGCGCTTCAATCTGCGCACGTCGAACACCGAACCCTTGATCCGGCTCAACGTCGAGGCGCGCGGCTCGAAAGAGCTGATGCAGGACAAAACGGCCGAGTTGTTCGCGCTGCTGAAGTCGCACGGCGCGGTCGCCGCGGACCATTGATTGGATGGCATGAACATGCCCCGCCCCGTCCCCAAGCTCAGCGTCGTCATCCCGGTCTACAACGAGGAGCAGGTGCTGCCGACGTTGTTTGCGCGGCTGTATCCGGCGCTCGACGCGCTCGGCATCTCGTACGAGTGCGTGTTCGTGAACGACGGCAGCAAGGACCGCTCGGTGGCCTTGCTGCGCCAGCAGTTCCAGAGGCGGCCGCAGCACACGCGCGTGGTGTTGTTCCATGCGAACTTCGGCCAGCATTCCGCGGTGATGGCCGGGCTGTCGTACGCGCGCGGCGAGTACGTGGTCACCTTGGATGCCGATCTGCAGAATCCGCCGGAGGAGATCGGCAAGATCGTGAGCATGCTGGATCAGGGCTACGACTATGTCGGCACGATCCGGCAGCAGCGCCAGGACTACTGGTGGCGGCGGTTCTTGTCGGCAGGCATGAACCGGCTGCGCGAGCGCATCACGCCGGTGCGGATCACCGACCAGGGCTGCATGATGCGCGGCTACGCGCGTTCCGTGGTCACGGCGCTCAACCAGACCCGTGAGATCAACACCTTCATCCCGGCGCTGGCCTCGCTCTACGCCATGAATCCCGTCGAGGTGCCGATCGGCCATGAAGAGCGCTACGCCGGCCAGTCGAAATATTCGCTGTACAGCCTGATTCGCCTGAACTTCGATTTGATCACCGGCTTCTCGGTGGTGCCGCTGCAATTGTTCTCGATGATCGGCATGGCGGTCTCGACCATTGCCGCCCTCATGATGATCACGCTGTTGATACGGCGTTTCCTGGTGGGCCCGGAAGCCGAGGGCTTGTTCACCCTGTTCGCCGTGATGTTCTTCTTCATCGGACTGGCGCTGTTCGGCATCGGTCTGCTGGGCGAGTACGTGGGGCGTATCTATGCGCAGGTTCGCGAGCGCCCGCGCTACATCATCGAAGCGGTCTTGGAAGCGGATGGCGACGAGGTGGCACCGGAGGCGCCCGCGGCGGCTGCGATCGGCCTCGTGACTGCCCAGTGACCCGGGCGGTGGTCTTCGCCTACAGCGAGGTCGGCCTGCGCTGTGTTCGTGAATTGGTGAGCCAGGGCGTCGAGATCCCGCTGCTGTTCACCCACGCCGATGACCCCGGCGAGAGTCAGTGGTTCGGCAGCGTCAAGTCCTTCGCCGACGCGCATGGCCTGCGCGTCGAGACGCCGGAGGATCCCAATACCCCCGACTGGGTGGCCGAGGGCCGGCGGGCGGATCCGGATTTCCTGTTCTCGTTCTACTACCGCTACATGCTGAACGCCGCCTGGCTCGCGGTGCCGCGCCGCGGCGCGCTCAACATGCACGGCTCGTTGTTGCCGAAGTACCGCGGTCGGGCCCCCGTGCATTGGGCGATCTTGAAGGGCGAGACGGTCACCGGCGCGAGCCTGCACTACATGCTCGACAAGCCGGATGCGGGCGCCTTGGTCGACCAGGAGTCGATCCCGATCCGCGAGAACGACACCGCCCTCGACGTGTCGCTCGCGCTGGCCGAGGCGGCGGAGCGCGTCCTGCACCGCAGCCTGCCGCGATTGATCGCGGGCACCGCGCAGGCGAAGCCCTTGGATCTGGCGCGTGGCTCGTATTTCGGCCGGCGCCGACCCGAGGATGGCCGCATCGATTGGCGCCAGGGCGCGCGGGCGGTGCACGATCTGGTGCGCGCGGTGGCGCCGCCGTTTCCGGGCGCCTTTACCGACGTGAACGGGTGTAGGCTTGCGATCCTGGAAACCCGGGTCGACGATCAACCGGCCCGGCATGCGGCGGCCGCGCCCTGTTTGTACGTGGCGGACGGCCACTGGTTCGTCGATTGCGTCGATGGGCGGCGCCTGAAGATTTTACGGATGACGATCGACGCGCAGCCGGTCCCGCCGGATGCGCCGCCGCCGCTGTTGGCGAATCAACCGGTCGCGCTGCATTGAATTTAAGAGCTTAGGGGTTCAACTTGAAAAACGTTCTCATACTCGGCGTCAACGGCTTCATCGGCCATCACCTGAGCAAGTACATTCTTGCCAACACCGATTGGCACATCTACGGCATGGATCTGCAATCCGAGCGCGTCGGCACGATGCTCGGCAATCCGCGATTCCACTTCGTCGAAGGCGACATCACCATCAACAAGGAATGGGTCGAATATCACGTGCGCAAGTGCGACGTGATCCTGCCGTTGGTGGCCATCGCGACGCCCGCGACGTACGTGCGCGAACCGCTGCGCGTGTTCGAGCTGGACTTCGAGGCCAATCTGCCGATCATCCGGCATTGCGTGAAGTACAAGAAGCGCGTGGTGTTCCCGT
>PLUE01000071.1 GCA_003164785.1 Gammaproteobacteria bacterium
CTTGTTTTCATCGTACTTCAATGTCGCCCATGGCAGTGGATTGTGTTTCTTGCCCATGCCGAGAAAACCACCGAAGGACATGACTGCGTAGATCGCTCGACCACTAACCTTATCGATCATGATGTCATCAACCGTGCCGAGATTTTCTCCCGCCTGATTGTAGACATTCGTTCCCTTAACCTTTTCGGCTGCAATGAGAGACCCGGATGTAATTGACGTGGCTTCAGTCATAGAAAAACTCCTCAATCTTGATGATTGCATCGCTCGGTCCCGAACCGGTGTGCATCTCCAGGGAATGATAACGCTGCTAATTTGTGGGCACATAGCCCAATCAGGAGCATTGATGGAACACTACGCGATGATCGCGGCTGCGTCTGTGCGATGGCAGGCCGAAGGGCCCAAGTAGAGCAGATTTAGAGCAGTCGTGACCGAGAGCGGAACAAACCGGGGGCTGGGGTCTGAACCAATCGTTTGCTAAGCTGAGACGACCATGGCAGACGAGACCTGTACCGCGGTTTACCGGATCCACGTATGGATTTGCCGGATCAGCCCGATGATCTGGCGCCGGCTGCTGGTGCGCAGCGACAGCAGCATCGCCGACCTGCATTACACGCTGCAGACCGCGTTCGGCTGGAGCGACGAGCATTTACATCGGTTTCATATCCATGGCCAGGACTATGGTGTTTCTCGCGTCGGCGGCATCATTTTCTCTGCCGATCCCGCCAAAGTCCGCCTAAGCGATTTCAAGTTCCGCCTCAAGGAGAGCTTTCGCTACGAGTACGACTTCGTCGCCGGCTGGGAGCACCAAGTGCACGTCGAAGGGCGCTTGGCCTTGGAGGATAAGGGCAGGTACCCACGCTGCATCGGCGGCCGCCCCGGGAAGACTGCGGCGGTCCCCTGGACTTCATCGCGCGCAGGGACGAAGTACCGATGGACGTTGAGGAATTACTTGAGGAAATCCAAGCCGATCTGGAAGCGGACGATTTGCAGGCCATTCGTGATCGGACTCGGTATATGGAGGAATTGCACGAATGGCTGAACTTGGACCGCTTTGACCGACGTGCCGTCAATCACCAGCTTGAGCAGTACGCAATGTCGAGGAGGCCAGATGACACGGCTGAAAGGAGCAGGCGATGAAGATACGCATACAGGCGGCGATCGATGCTGAAGACGGCGATGGAGAAAAAGTCGAGGACATCGTGCAACTCGAACGCGGTGCGCTGCGGCCGGAAGAACTGGGCCTGACGCTCACGGAAGCCAAGGCCATTCTGCATGGCATGCAGCAGTCCGTGGTCAGCGAGCAAGTTGCCGCCTATCTCACGCAATTCAAGATCTGCCCTGACTGCGGCGAGCGTCGGACCCGCAAGGGGCTCATTGCCGCCGATTGCCCATGAGCCGCATCAACATCAAGAACAGATTCAGGAAGTCGAGGTACAGCGCGAGCGCTCCGAGGATCGATTTTTTGCTCGCTGCGACGGCCTCCTCGCCCTCAATGTAGATCCTCTTGATGCGTTGAGTATCGTAGGCCGTGAGGCCGACGAACACGAATACGCCTATCACCGATACCGTCAGCTGCAAAGCGGAAGATTTCAGGAACATGTTCACGAGCATCGCGAGCACGATGCCGATCAGACCCATGAAGAGAAACGAGCCGAAGCGCGAGAGATCCGTTCGCGTCATATAGCCGTAGAAACTCGTGGCCGCAAATGCGCCGCCGCTCACGAAGAATACCCGCGCAATGCTTTCCCCTGTGTAGACGAGAAAGATACCGGACAGGGACAGCCCGACGAGCGCTGCATACGCCCAGAAGGCGAGCTGCGCCGCCCCCAAGCTCATACGTTCGATCCGAAAGCTCAACAGGAAAACCAGCGCGAGTGGGGCAAGTAGCACCAGCCAGAACCAGGGCGTGCCGGCCACCGATGCGTAGAATCCGCTCGCCGCACCGAAATAAGCCACGAGTCCCGTGAGCGTGAGCCCCCCCGCCATGTAGTTGTAGACTTGAAGCAGATACGTGCGCAAATCGTTCTCAGTTGCCGATTGCGCCGCGCCGGGACCGACATCGGGGTACGAGTATAAATTAGCCATGTTAAGTCCTCCGCGCATTTGTTGGAGCAGTCCCAATCTGGCCGCTCCCTCCAACCCAATTGCCACAAACAATCTTAAGATGTCCGCCCAGCTCCACCATTGGGGGATACACGTAAGCGATCAGCGCCATTCCTCCACAGCGGACTCTTCTGCTCGCGTAACCCATTAACGATCAGTGGTTGCCGCATATACCAGCAGGTGTCACTATTAGTCCCGCAGCGCGCACGGTCACATTCGGATTTCCAGACTAGCATTGAGCGCCCGGCGGATCATTAAAACGGGCCGCAGGGTTCGCTCCGCCTACGGATGTCGACTAGTTTGTTTTAAGTGTCGGCAGAGAAAACGCCGCATTCGTGACCACATCAGTCATCGATGTTGTCTTGTCATTAGCCGCGGATGACTAACCAAGGTGTTGCAGCCCGGCCGTGATTTTAATGCGTTTTTCATCCATCGTTAATCTTGGCAATGCATGAGTCTGCATCCGTCACGGGGTTACACGCTTCGGGCGAGATCTTTTGAAGGTAACAATCCCAACCTTGCCCGCGTAAAAGAGCGGATCCAAAGTAACAGAGCCGATAGCAACCCGAATTGGTGACGCCGCGATCGCACAGAGGTGCCTCCGGATCCGAAACTTTGGTAGAATAAAAGCCATATTAGCGATGGCAGTTTGCGGCAGAAGTCTGAAGTGTGGTTGCGTTGTGCAATCGATTGACGGTGTCTTCGAGCGCTGCTTGGTTGCGGTACGCGCGCCTGACGCCTGACACTCCGCACAGCGAGACGATAGGTGCATCAATATGGACGGGGTAATAGGTGGGTGGAGGATGCTCGGAATCGGACTGATATCCATCCTGGCGATGATCGTTCTGGCCCTAGGTACGTTAGCGCTAATAAAATACCTATCGACCAGAAAGTAGCAAATGCAGCGTCTCGTGGATGCCGCTTATTTTTACACCAATCTTACCGAAGGGCCGCCTACGACCCCGCCGTCCGGAACACCGACGCAAAAAAAGAGAGTCGCGATGAATCTGGGATGGCATCAAGATTCGGAGCACCACGTACGCCAAGGACCGGTAAGAAATTGATTTCGCTACTACCGCAGGCAACGACATTTTTGCATTGCATGTGCAGGGTGAGCGGCGTGGCAACCGCCTGATTTATTTGATGGTGCACTGCCGCTATCGTACGTAACGACCCCATTCTTGAAGCGACCCACCATTGCGCGAAATCCTCCATTCCTGGCCATCGGCGCTGAATTCGGCCCCTTTGGTCCTTTGGTAGCGGATGACGGGCGAACAGCGACGCTCCATAATCGTGATCTAAAGCTAAAATAACTCCATGCGTATCCTGATCATTGAGGACGAGGGAAAGGCGGCGGCGTTCCTGCATAAAGGACTCACGGAGTCCGGATTCATAGCTGACGTGGCCGAGAACGGCGAGGATGGGCTCTTCAAGGTTCTCAGCCTTGACTATGATCTGGTGATTCTCGATGCGATGCTGCCCCGCAAGGACGGCTGGACAGTGCTTGCGCAAATGCGGCAACAGCACCGCTCAATGCCGGTATTGTTTCTCACCGCGCGTGATGCGGTATCAGATCGGGTCAAAGGCCTCGAGCTGGGTGCCGATGACTATCTCGTGAAACCCTATGCGTTTACTGAGTTATTGGCGCGCGTGCGCGCCCTCCTGCGTAGGCGCGGCGAGCGGCAACCGGAAGTGTTGCAGATAGCCGATCTACGGCTGGATCTGGTCGGTCATAGGGCGAATCGAGGCGACGCCAGGTTGGAGCTGGCCCCTAAGGAATTTGCGCTGCTATCACTGCTGTCCCGACGTCAGGGTGAAGTGCTCTCCCGGCTCGTGATCGCTGAGCAAGTCTGGGATATGAATTTCGACAGCGACAGCAATGTCGTGGATGTGGCGGTGCGCCGGCTGCGCCGTAAGGTCGACGATCCATTTGCAGTGAAACTGATCCATACGGTACGCGGCATGGGTTATGTTCTTGAGGCCCGCTGATACTAATAATAATGCGCCGAGGTCGAATCGATGGGCCATGAGCACATGGCTGACGCTCTACTACTCGGTTTCTGTCTTTGTGCTACTCGCCGCCGCATCAGCGTTTCTCTACTGGGGTCTCGAACGCAGCATGGACCAAGAGAATCGGGACTACGTGCGTCAGAAAATGCAGGTCCTGGTGCAGCTCCTGCAGGAACAGCCGTTCAACCGGGCAGGCATTGAGCAAGAGGTGCGAGAAGAAGCGGAAATCTCCGGGCATTCACGGTCTCCGTTTTTCTTGCGTATCCTGGATGCTGACGACCGGTTGATCGTCGAGACTCCCGGCATGGCCTCTATCCTGCCGGTGGCTGTCTTCCCCGCGGCCAATATGACTGAGCCATGGCAGCGCTCATGGAGTTCTCACGGCGGGTTGGATTTTCTTCTCGGTTCGGTTCTGGCATCCGCATCTGCGCCCACGTCGGCGCACTGGCGCGTTCAAGCTGCGCTGAACGTGAGTACCGAACAGGACGTCCTCAGTCGCTATCGGCGTGACATTGCCATCGTGCTGATCAGTGGCCTGGTTATCGCAAGTGCGATCGGCACCGCCATCACGCGACACGGATTACGGCCCGTGGCCGACATTACCCGCGCCACTGAGCGCATCGGAGTGCAGCAGCTGCAGGAACGCATTCAAACGGGCCCGTGGCCCCGGGAGCTGCTATCGCTGGCGGCAGCCTTTGATCGAATGCTCGATCGCTTACAGGAGGCCTTCGAACGGCTGTCACAATTCTCAGCCGACCTGGCCCATGAACTGCGCAATCCGATCAATAACCTCATGGGCGAAGCCCAAGTTGCGTTGTCGCGCGAGCGCACAGTGCCCGAATACGCTCGAGTATTACAGTCCGCGCTTGAAGAATACGGGCGCCTGGCGCGCATGATCGATAGCATGCTGTTCTTGGCCCAAGCTGCTCAGGCGCGCGCAGCGCTGACGCCGGTTCTGCTTGATGCGCGAGGCGAACTTCAAGCGGTCGCGGAGTTCTACCAAGCTCTGGCTGAGGAGCAAGGTGTGGAACTGGTTTGCGAAGGTCATGGCACGCTTGCCGCCGATCCGGTGCTGCTGCGCCGTGCACTGAGCAATCTACTGTCCAACGCGCTGAAGTACACGCCTCGCGGCGGACACGTGACGCTGCGCGCTAAACAAGGGCAGGGAAGGGCTCAGATCTTGAGCGTTATCGATTCGGGAGCTGGGATTGCCGCTCAGCATTTGCCCAAACTAGGAGACCGTTTTTATCGCGTGGATCCTTCTCGCAGCGACAGCCCGGGCGGAGCGGGGCTCGGTCTGGCCATCGTGAAATCCATCATGACACTGCATGACGGCAATCTGCTGATTGAGAGCAAGGTGGGCGAAGGCACGACGGTCTCCTTGGTTTTCTCAGCGACTGCGTCGCTGGAGATCGGATCGACCTAAGCCGATTGCCACGGACACAGGTCACCAGCGACTTCTTACGATCATCCCTGATGGTGCGCAGTCAGCTCGGATGAGCGGACCTTCTCGATGGAGGGGCGCCATGTTTCGCGTTATGGTCGCGTGTCTGTTAGTGGCGGGTGCGACGACAGGTTGTGCCCACTTGCAGGGATCGCCGGGTTACTGCTTGGTGGTTTCCAAGGGAAGTTGTTCGGAGCTCGAGGGCAATGGTGACTGTCAACCGTGCCCGAGTGCGGCGCCACGATAGCGAAGTTGCCCGACTGAGTTCACCGACAGGAAGCAAAGTCACTTCTGACTCTCCGCCGGGTCACGCCCGGAAGTTCCAGGGATTTCGTCAAGCTGCACGCAAGATGACCAATCGGTCATCTCGAGGTCATCTTCAGGTCAGAAGCGGTATGGTAGGTTACTGCCTCATCACCCAAGTACCCCACACCGTAATCATGTATTGCCTGCCTTTTAAGACCTCTGCATTGGGCCCAGTCGCTGCACTACTGCTGTGGGCCGGAGTTGCGCAAGCCGGCCCCCCCTTCATCACGGACGATCCCGAGCCGGTGGATTACCAGCATTGGGAGGTCTATGGCTTCACGGCCGGCGTGAATGAGCATGGCAATTCGAGCGGCTGGCTTCCCGGTGTAGAGGTCAATTACGGCGCAGCCCCTGAGCTGCAGTTGCACGCCATTGTGAGTTACGCCTTTGACGCACCGGCTGGTGCCTCCCGGCGTAGCGGCGTGGGTGACACGGAACTGGGTGCCAAATATCGATTGGTCGATCCGGGCAAAGACGATTGGTGGCCTCAAATCGGGGTGTTCCCGCTGTTGGAACTGCACACCGGCAATGCACCCCGTGGACTCGGTGCCGGCTATACACAGGGCTTCCTGCCCGTGTGGCTACAGAAGGATTTTGGCGATTGGAGGACGTATGGGGGTGGCGGTTACTGGATCAATCCGGGACCCGGCAACCGAAACTTCTGGTACACCGGTTGGCTGCTGCAGCGCCAAATCTCCAAGAGCCTTGCGCTCGGCGGCGAGATATTCCACCAGACTTCCAGTGGGACCGGCCGCGAGGGCACAGACGGATTCAATCTGGGTGGTATCTATGATTTCACCGAGCACTACCATCTTTTGTTCTCGGCCGGGCGTGGTGGTTTACTGTACGCGGTAGACGCCAGTTCAATCACGGGCTCCGATAAGCCGTTTGCCTATTATTTTGGCTTTCAGTGGACCAGTTAGATCTTTTTAGCAATCAGCAATAAAGCTGGTTGCGTGTGCCGCGACATCATGTGGCTCGTCCAAGGTGAGCGAAGAACGCGGGGTGGTTTATGGGGAATAACACGTCGTCCCGCCGGGTATTCCGGCGATACCTGCTTCTCTTGCCGGCGCTGACCGCTGTTGCCCTAGCACAGGCCCAAACTCTTTCCGGGACAGCTCTGTTGGCGCAGCTGCGCATGGGCGGTGACGTGATTGTCATGCGCCATGCGAGTTCTCCGCGCACTGCGCCCGATCCCGCGCACACCAATGCGGACAATATTCAGCATGAGCGTCAGCTCGATGACGTGGGCCGGGCTGCCGCTCGCGCCACGGGTGAAGCGCTGCATCAACTGCAGATACCCGTCGGTCAAGTGCTATCCAGTCCGACGTATCGCGCGCTCGAGACGGTGCGGCTCGCGCAACTCGGCCTGCCGAGAATATTTCCCCAACTGGGGGATTTGGGCCAGAGCATGCAGACCGATCCGAGTGGAGCGCGCGGCGCGTGGCTGAGGGCACAAGCCGCCGCACCACCTCCGGCAAGGACGAACACGGTCATCGTGACTCATTTCCCCAATATGATGGAGGCGTTCGCCCAGCGTGCCGCCGGGCTCACAGACGGTGAGGCACTGGTCTTCCACCCGGACGGGCGCGGCGCGGCTTCAATGGTCGCGCGCGTGAAGATCGACGAATGGGCTCGCATGGGCGCCGCTCCTTGAAACCTTATATAGCGCGAGGATCGGCATGGAAATCACAACACACGATTTTTTAACCATCATTCACGGCATGGGGTTCGGTGCGCTCTTCATCCTGGCGTTTCCGGTGGCTTTGGTCGAACTCTACCGACTCTCGTCGTCCCATTGGGCTTCTGCGCCCAGCCTCAGAGAGCAGTACGTCGCCAGGGTTTGTCTATTTACCCTGATCATCCTGGGTTGGGGTGCGGTCCTTCTGGGCGCCTATGTGATCTATCCCTGGTATCGAGCTGTGCCACCCATCGGAACGACGGATCTGGCGGGCTATCCTCAGCGGCTGCTCATGTCCAGTCCGAAGACCACCGGGTGGCACGATCTGGGAATGGAATGGAAGGAGCACGTTGCCTGGTTTGCACCGATTGCAATCACCATGGTGACCTATGTGTTCGTGAAATACGGATCATCGCTCTACAAGCAACGGCAGATTCGTACCGCTGTGCTGGCATTTGCGATCGTCGCGTTTGTTGCTGCCGGCATTGCCGGAGCATTCGGCGCATTCCTGAATAAGTATGCGCCGGTTCGGGGTGGTACTGTGATTACTCTCATGGGAGACAACTAACCATGGCTGTCACCGATTCGGCTGCGACCGACGATCGACGACCCGAGATTGTGGGTGTGCTCCCAAATGGCCATGCGGCTGCCGCGATACTGGCGGCCGGCATTGGCTGTTTCGCGCTCGGTGTTTTCGCCTTGGTTGGCGATGCGTCACGGACCATCGCGAGACTATTCACCTTCTATCGCCCGACAGGACCGCTCTCGGGCGTAACGACCAGCGCGATCGTCATATGGCTGCTGACTTGGATAGTGCTCACAAGCCGATGGGGTGGAAAGACCGTCGGCATCGCCAAAATTAACTGGGCCACATTTATTCTACTGACGCTCGGCATACTGCTGACTTTCCCGCCGTTTATGGATTTGCTGCAGGGAAAATAGAGCGAAAAGCTGAGCGCTCGTTAACACTGATTCGCTATGCGCGTATTGAGTCTACGGCGATCGAGAATTTGTGCGATGCGCACTCGATGATGGCCTGCTATTTCATTCTGAAAACGCCATCGTTGCGACCATCCGTGAAGATGGCAATTGGGGTGGTCTTGTTTTCCTCGCTAATCTCGCGGCCGGCCAGGTCAGTATCAAATACGGCTTCAAAGGACCTTTGGGCGCGCCGGTAACGGCATGCGCCGCCGGTGTTCAGGCGATTGGCGATACTGCGCGACTCATTCGATCCGGCGAAGCCGATGTGGCCGTCTGCGGCGGTGCGGAGGCGTGTGTCGAGACCGTGACCATCGCCTGTTTCGCTGCCGCTCGTGCGTTAGCGACAAAATACAACGACACGCCGCTGCGGGCGTCTCGGCCTTCGATGTTGACCGGGACGGATTCGTCATTGGGGAAGGTGCCGGCATGGTGGTCATCGAGTCGCTCGATCACGCCCTCGCTCGCGGAGCCGTGCCGATTGCAGAATTGGTAGGTTATGGCACAACGGCGGATGCCTACCACATTACCTCAGGGCCGAAAGATGGCGATGGAGCCACGCGCGCGATGCAACTAGCGCTTGCCCAAGCAGGCTTGGATCCGACGGACGTACAGCATTTAAACGCCCACGCAACCTCGACTACGGTGGGCGACCAAGGGGAACTCGAAGCCATCTAATCGGTATTTGGCCGAGACGATAGGATTGCCGTGAGTGCAACCAAATCGGCCACCGGTCATCTTTTAGGAGCCGCTGGCGCGACTGAGGCTATCTTTACGATCCTTGCGCTGCGAGATCAAATAGCTCCAGCGACATTGAATCTGGAGAATACGGACGCCGCGAGGCTTGGCGTGAACTTGGTCCGAGGCGCGGCATTGAGGATGCCCATGGAGCATGCAATCTCCAATGGTTTTGGATTCGGCGGCGTGAATGCGACCGTCGTGTTCCGCCATTGGCATTAATAGACTCAACCGCCGGACCGGCCAACCGGGAGATGCCTGAGATCGCACAGCATGATTTTGCTCAAGGTTCGGTAGCCGCAACCACAAGTTCGGTTGATGTCACGGCTCGCATCAGCGTCCGCAGCTGCGAATCCTGGCGGCTGCCGAAGGCGGCATCGAACCCGGCCTGGGCCTCGGCCCAATATCTCCAGGCCTCGTGGAGTCGTTCCAGCCCAACGTCCGTCAGGTACAGTTCCTTGCTCCGGCGGTCGCCTACCCCTCGAGCAACGGCGATGAGGCCATCTCGCTGTAGAGGAAGAATGTTCCGGCCAAGGGTCGTCGGGTCCATCACCAACACCTCGGCGAGGCTATTGATGGTCGACGGCCCCCCCACCTTCAGCTTAGCGAGGATCGAGAACTGCGTTATCCGCAGCCCCGAGGGGGCCAGATGCTGGTCGTAGAACTGGCTCACGTGCCGCGCTGCTTGGCGAATCGCCAGGCAGGTGCAGAACTCAGGTGGGGTGATGGGCATCATCGCGGCCTTGACAGCCTTGGGTTAGAGAGAGCATATATATAGCCGCATATACGGCTATGTCAAACTGATCCTGTCCAATGTCGATTGAGATGTCGGGCGGGCCGGGCGAATTCACCGTGATACTTAAAGAGCAGGCAGCCATGATCGATAGCTTTACCGTTCAGCACTGTGAGCATGTCAGCCAGCGTTCCTTCGAGGACGTCGTCGCTGCCTTTGAGGCCGAAGTTGGCAGCGTCGAGGACCCCGCCATCATCCCGCGTGAGGTCGCCGCGGCTACCAGCCAAGCCGATTTCGAGGCTCGCATCAGAGCCTACGAGGGCCAAAGCGGCTTCATGCGCTTTCTGACGAACGACCATGGCGCCTGGATGTCCAGGGTGGGCGTGGAAGCCAAGATCCGGTCATACATCATAGGCAACCCGCTGATCGCTCAGACCATGATCACCCACGACCCTGCCGTCGGCCTCAACGTTCCGATACGGGTCGTGATCTACCAAACGGCATCTGGCGAGGCTCGTTTGGGCTATGACCTGCCCTCGTCTCTGATGAGCCGGCTCAACAACGATGAGGTGTCCGCTGCGGCCATCAAGCTGGATGCCAAGCTCCGCGCCTTGGCAGTGCTCGCAACCGGGGTGGACGCCTGATATCGACGGCAGCAGCAACGCCGCACGGGTCGCGAACGCAAGGATAGTTCGAACGGAGATTCTGCGCGGACGGTTGTCTCACACTTTTTAAATGGTCTCGTGTCAAGGCTCCATGGCTGCTGGCGACGTCATCTCATTTGGACCCTATCGGCTGATCCCGGCGGAGCGCCTCCTGCTGAGGGGCGCAGAGACCGTCGACGTCGGCAGCCGAGCGCTTGATGTGCTCATCGCGCTTGCGGAGGCGGCTGGCGACGTCGTTGGACGGCGCGAATTGGCGGCCCGAGCCTGGCCGAACGTCGTGGTAGGCGACGGCAGCCTCAGGGTAACGATCGCGGATCTGCGCAAAGCTCTGGGCGATGGTGGCCAGGACGGGGTCAGGTACATAGCGAACGTCACGGGACGAGGCTATTGTTTCGTCGCGCCTGTTGATCGGTCGGCCGCACAATCACTGGCATCGAGGTCGCCTCTCCTTTCCTCGGACCCTCCGCCTGTTCCGAAACACAAGCTTCCGGCGCGACTGGCCCGCATGATCGGCCGTGAGGACACCGTCGAAGCGTTATCGGTGCTGCTCGCCTCCCGTCGCTTTATCAGCGTGGTCGGTCCGGGTGGCCTGGGTAAGACGACCGTGGCCGTCTCCGTCGCCCACTCCCTGCTTGGCGAATTCAGCGGGGCAGTGTACTTCGTAGACCTCGGCGCTGTCAGCGACGCGCCGCTTGTCGCGAGCGCCGTGGCCGCCGTGCTGGGCGTCTTCGTACAGGCACAAGATCCTCTTCCCAGTCTCCTGGCGTTTCTGGCGGGTCGCCGAATTCTGCTCATCCTCGACAACTGCGAGCATGTCATCGATGCGGCAGCCTCGCTGACGGAACGCCTCTACAGCGATGCGCCGCAGGTGCATATCCTCACGACCAGCCGCGAGGCGTTGCGTGCGGAAGGTGAGCACGTTCACCTTTTGGTGCCGCTCGACTATCCGGTCGTCAGGGAAGATTTGACCGCGGCGGAAGCCCTCACCTCGCCCGCCGTGCAGCTGTTCATGGATCGCGCGTTCGCAAGCGGCCACTCGTCCAGCCTGACCGATGCCGACGCGCCGGCCGTGGCGGCGATCTGCAGCCGGCTGGATGGCGTCGCGCTCGCGATCGAACTGGCCGCAAGCCGGGTGGGCGCATATGGGCTCCAGGGTACGGCCGCCCTGTTGAGCAATCGATTCAAGCTCCTTTGGCAGGGTCGCCGCAGCGCCCCGCCCCGCCATCAAACCCTGCACGCGATGCTGGACTGGAGCTTCAATCTTTTGGCCGATCGGAACCGGCGCGTGCTCAGCCGTCTCTCGATCTTCGTGGGCATGTTTACGCTCGAGGCAGCCCAGGCCGTGGCGGCCGACGAGCAAGTCGATGCGATGCAGGTCGCGGAAGCGATCGCCAGCTTGATCGACAAATCGCTCATTAGGGTCGCCCCGAACGACGGAAGCGCGCACCATCAGCTGCTCGACTCAACGCTAGCGTTCGCCGCCGAGAAGCTTGCGCAAAGCGCCGACGCGAACGCCGTCGCGAGACGACATGCCCTCTACTACGCGCATTGGCGTCCAAGCGGTCCGGAGAATGGCGTTGCGACCTCCGGTGCGGACGTGGCGGCCGCTGCGCCCCACATGGGCAATATCCGCGCGGCGCTGGAGTGGAGCTTTTCCAGCGTTGGCGACGCCTTGATCGGTGTGCGGCTCGCCGCCGCGTCAGCACCGTCTTTCCTCGGGCTCTCGTTGCTCGTCGAATGCCATCGCTGGTGTGAGCAAGCTCTGGCTGCGCTGCCTGACAGTTGCCAGGACGGCAATACGCGACTTGCGCTGCAGGAAGCCTTGGCCGCCTCGGCGATGTTCACCCGCGGCAACGGCGATGAAGTACGGAAAACCATTGAGGACGCGCTGAGATTGGCCGAAACGTTAGGCGACCAGCCGCATCAGCTACATCTCCTTGCCAGTCTGCACATCTTTCAAATCCGTATCGGCGATGCCCAAGGTACGATGACGACCGCCCAACGCAGCGTCGCAATTGCTCGAGAGATCGGCTCCCCTGCGGCCATCTCAATCGGAGAGTGGATGCTGGGCTGCGCGTTCCATCTAACCGGAGATCAGGCGGCTTCTCTTCGCCACTTGCAGCGAGGCATGACGGAGGCCGCGATGGCGGAAGCCGACGAGGTAGACTTCTTTGGTTATTATCATCGGATCCGCGCATTGATACTGCTTGCGCGCGTGCTTTGGCTCAGTGGATTCCCAGACCAGGCAGCCAAGACGGCGCGGCAGGCGATCGATGCGGCGGTGAAGCGCGATCACCCGGTCAATCTGTGTATCGCCATGATCTACCCTGCCACCGTGTTCCTCTGGCGCAGCGACCTGGATGAGGCCGAGCAGCTTATCCGACGCCTGGTCGCGCACGCCGCGCGACATGCGCTTGGCCCCTATCATGCTGCCGGTTTGGCCTTGACCGGAGAACTCGCCATTGCGCGCGGCAATCCCGCGGAGGGCGTGCGGATTCTGCGACGCGCGCTCGGGCTGTTGCAAGCGGAGCGTTATCACACGCTGACGCCCGCCTTTCATCGGGCGCTTGCTGAGGGCCTCATGCAGTCTGCAGAGATTGATGAAGCTGCGGCGGTGCTCGACGCCGCCTTGGCCCGGAGCGAAACCCTCGCTGAGCCCCTGGTCGTACCTGAGCTGTTGCGGGTTCGCGGCGAGGTTTGGCTCCGAACTACGCCTGCGGATCCTGCCGCCGCTGAGCGGGCATTCCAACTCTCCTTGCAGTACGCCAAGGCCCAATCGGCCCTCAGCCTCGAATTGCGGTCGGCCATGGGGCTTGCGAGATTGTGGTCCGACCAAGGCAAATCCACGGACGCCGCTGACCTGCTCGAGACAGTCTACCGGCGGTTTGAGGAGGGATTTCAAACGAAGGACCTGAAACTTGCGGGTCAACTCCTGGCGCAGCTCGGGCGGCGCGTCACTCCCCTGGATACGGCGAGCGGACCGACCTGACCCAGCGCCACGATGACGGCGTTTAACACCAGATAACGTGCCCTCTTTGGCCTCCTCCGGCAATATCCGACAGAGTTGAACGAGGACAGGGCGTTGGTTGACATGTCTCATCCGGAGAAGCAGCACGATCCTGGCGCACAGACGCCCCCTACTGGCGAGGTAACCGCCGAGCTGCCGCCGTCGGTGGCCGCCTATATCCGAGCGACCAACCTTCACGATATCGACGCGCTGTTAGCGACGTTCGTCGATGACGCACTCGTCAACGATCAGCTTACGGACTACTGGGGCAAAGAGGCGATCGCGGCCTGGGCCGCTCGCGACATCATCGGCGAGCGATTGACCCTCAAGGTTGTTAAGACTGTCCGGCACTACGGGCATTCCATTGTAACCGCCCATGTGGACGGACTGTTCGACAAGCGCGGGCTGCCAGACCCACTTGTGCTCGCATTCTACTTTTCATCCTACGACAACAGAATCGTTCAACTCATAATTTTGCGCAATCAGTCCGGCATCTGATTAAAGCCCGATGGCTGTTCCGGGGTCCCTTGGGCACGCGCCCCGCGGGGCCCGATTCCCGAGTAAGCGACACCGCGTCTCGCTGCAAAACAAGCGTTAGCCGTCCGCTCAGTCCGAGGGCGCCCGGATATGAGTCGCACGGCGCGTTATATTGGCTGTAGCTTCCAGGCTTGCCGCACCAGCACTTCACGTGATGCCGCCGTCAGTCCCTTTTACCCAGAATCATCCGCTGCGCTAATTCCTGAGCATCGGAGTATCCGCGACGCTTGCCTCCCGCAGGCACTGCCGGCGCAACCTTTGTCCTCGAGTCAAATGCGACCGATAGACCTGCTATGCCGCCGAAGTTCGGCTTAACCAAGATAAGCTGGCGCGCTTGTTCTTGAGGATCAAGGCTCGGCGTCTGATGTCCGTCCGCTGGATTGGCGGGGGATGTATCAACGGTTTTGACTGTCCCACCGACAGTACCGGAGAGAAGATCTCTCGCCTGAGTTTGAGCGTCGACCACCAACTCTGCGCCGCGCACGCAATTCGTCTGTAGTAGGATTGCTGCGGATATCAGCACCGAAACATCACTTTTTATCTTCATAGGAATGCTTGCGTTCATGATGATTCTCCGATTTGAGAATAGGATAGACAAAGCCGATGCATGTCGACGCACGGCGGCTCCTTTGGCGGCGCGTATGCTTCTTCGCGGGTCGGCAGATTGCGCGACTCAGGTTCCAGGGACAAGTAAATAAATGTAAATCGTTATAAAGAACTCGACTGTTTTGCGCGACTCGCCACCAACCACATTGGTATCTGCCAAGAACATCTGTTCCATTACGAGACCCCGATAGAAGAGACACTCAACGCGCTCAACGACGTCGTTCGATCTGGCGAGGTTCGCCATCTCGTCGCGTCGAGTCCTTCATGCCTGGCAGTTGATGGAGGATGTAGGCGAAATGTTTTCAACGAGCAAAGGGCAGCTCGACCTTTGTCTCAATACAGAACTAGCTGCTCAGCCGCGAGGAATAGTGAGAGATGCTGTCGCCTTGTCTAGCGGAGGGGGTCGGCGCAATTCCACGGTCGCCCCTTGCTCGTGAAAGGCTTAGGCGCGCCTGGCCTGATGAACCATCAACGGCGCGCGCGAAAAGCGACATCTATGGGAGATGGTTGTTCGCAAGAACGAAGGTGATTCGTGTCCTTCCGGTGAGCGTGCA
>PLUE01000031.1 GCA_003164785.1 Gammaproteobacteria bacterium
ACCCACTCGTTTCCACGATGACCCGTAATAAATGAACTACCCTGATGTTCATTCCGGCTCGCAACCAATGTTTTTATTGCGAGTTCGTCGACGGCGGAAAAAAGGCCGAGCTCAGCGAAAGAGCCAGGGCTTTCAGGGAAAATGAGGACGCTATCAACCGATTTGGCAATGAGTCGCTCGAAATCGCTCAAATTCTCGTTCGGCTCATCGGGTTCTTTTGCAATTTCTTCGAGCGCAATTTCAGCAACAATTGGTTGAATTGCAATCGACGAATTGTTTTTTAGGAACTCAAGGAAGGCGGCGCGCAGACTCGGCTGACCATCATACGCCAGAGGGCCGCTGGCACCGCATACAAACGACAAGTGCCTATCGAAGTGTAAAGAACCGTCCCCGTGAGAGAAGTATTTTCCTAGCTCGTCACGGGGAGTGTCGAATCCCGGCTGATCCCTGATTCTTATGTTGTCACCTACTGAACTCGTGGCGAGTTTTTGCAGATTTCGTCGCTAAGACGAAATTTGTAAAAATTCGCCGCGACGATGCCGTTCAAATCAATTCGGCCTGGCTAAACACCCGGCCATGAGCCCTAACGACAGTAAAAGGCCCTACTAGGTGACTGATGCAGTATACCCAATACGGAATCCATGCGAAAGGACCAGTACCGCCCTGATATCTAGTCCCCCGCATTGCCTCATTCCGAGTAGGTGAGGGCCTCGCGGCCCTCATCCCTCACAGACCCGCACGTGCGCAACTAACGCATGAAATGTGCTCGGGCACATTTCATGCGGGAAAACCGCCCGCTACGTTTGACGCGGCGGGGATTGGAAACGTGGCATGGTTGAGATACGGTGGTACTCGCAGACGAAAGGGCGAGCAACAGCGAACACAAACTTCAACCTACACCGGCGCGCCAGTCCTCGACCCTA
The DNA here is from genome assembly GCA_003164785.1 of Gammaproteobacteria bacterium. Classification (GTDB taxonomy): domain Bacteria; phylum Pseudomonadota; class Gammaproteobacteria; order Steroidobacterales; family Steroidobacteraceae; genus Bog-1198. Next base: position 924 of record PLUE01000031.1, read on the forward strand.
CCTAGGAGGGGTGCGACTCCTCTCCTCTGCTCTACTCGACCATAGATGCTGTAGGGTAGCGCAACGCCAATCGCGTCGGTACGAAAGTCGTGATCGTTGACTTGCTTCGGAAACCGGCGGTGCGCCGGCCGGAGCGGGATGAACCCACCCGGTGATTCAGGCGGCGTCTGCGAATCCCAGGCAGGTGAGTTTGGGCCAACCGTGAGTCATCGCATAACAGGCTTGAAAACGACTCGAAACCGACATAGAATTATCCTGAGGTCTTGCTCGGAGGTCGCTATGTCCGCGGTTCCAAAACAGTTCATGGGATTCGCTGAAGAATTCCGAACGCCGGGCCAGCCGGTCATTCAGCCGGAGCGGTTTGCCGAAGCCTTGCACCTGCACGTTCAAGAGCTGGCGAAGCTCGCCGGCGTACACCGGACCACCGTGACGGAGACCCCCGGCAATGCGCGATTGCAGGGCTTCCTACGCGAGGCACTGCGCGCCCTGTCGGCCGTCTACGAGGTCACTCAGGACCGAGACCGCTCGATCTTCTGGTTCCGCAATACGCCTATCCCTGAGTTCGGGCACCGGACCGCTGAGACCCTTGTCGCAGAGGGAAAAACCGACGCGGTCATCGCCTACCTGATGTCGATCGCCGCAGGCTCCTCTGGATGATCCTGGCCCGGCTGGGGCCGGAGGCGCCGTTCTACCGCGCGCTCACGCCACGCTGGGCACACCTCCCGGAAAGCGGCGCCGGGGCAGCCGTGGTGGGTGGCCGATTCAATCGGCCGGGCGTGGAAGCGCGCTATCTCGCAGAAACGGCGGAGGGCGCGCTCAATGAATACAGCCAGGAATCCTCGCTGCTGCTGCCAACAACGCTGGCGACTTTCCTCGTGACCGCAGAGCAGGTCGTTGATTTTTCCGGCGGATACAACGCCGAGCACTGGTCGCCGCTGTGGGCGGAGGCGTACTGCAACTGGAAGGGACTCGCATTTCTCGAGAACATCGAGCCGCCGAGCTGGGCGATCGGCGACCTGGTGCGCGCCGCCCATATTGCCGGAATACTCTATCGATCCGCGCGCGATTCCGCGCAACGCTGTCTCGTACTGTATCCAGAGCTTGCCGACACGTTCACGGCGCCGGTGTATGATCCGGACCGGCGGTTGCCGCGGAATGCCAATTCGTGGAACGACGACTAGCAACCGGGTGACTTTCGGTCAAGACACACCGACCATCACGCGATACGCGTAATGACCACCGCACACAAGAGGGCTCCCTCACGGGAGAAGTCGGTCATGCGTTCGACAGTGAAGTTACTGTCGGGGTGACTTTTCTTCACGCGGTTGACGTTCACGGTCCATTGGCGGCCGGTCTCTTCCAGCTATTTCTGCGCAGCGGCCGGTGTGCCCTTGTCCACTACAAGACGGATCGCCTCCGCAAGACTTTCGCCAATCGCCAGCGCCTCAATTCTGGCGGTGACGCTCCCTGGAATGCGAGCCGCTCGCTTTTGGGAACGCTGCCATAACACTCCCGATGCACGATGGTCTTGATAACTTACCGTAACGCAGAGGTCGTGGGCATCGGACTCATTTCGTTGATAATGACTGGCCCCGGAGGTTGCGAGTGTTAGCGTATTACGCGAACACTACACCATGCGTCGGACAAAGGTCATTGAAGGAGAGTAACCGGATCCTGGGGGTGGGCACCGCACAATGGGGTTAGTTCGATCTCCGAGCGCAATTAAAATCGCCGCGATCGGACGCGGCAATAGCAAATCGGCGCTGTATCAGTATTGAGTAAGCAACTTTCGCCGCACTGCACACCCCCAGGATCCGGTTACTCTCCACGTCGGCCGCGCGCCCCATTGCCATTCGCTTCAAAGGGGTCAACAGTGCTTGGAGCTGCAGCCGCGACTGGGCTTGTTCGATCAACGACACATCGCCGGTCAACGCACGTAATACCAGGCCAACGTACTGGGTCTCCAGAATTTCGAACTGGCGCAGAAACTGGGCTATGGCAATGCTGAGTGGCATGCAATCATTCGTCATGGATGAAGCCGCGGAGCGCTGATAGCGGACCCCCGGGGGATGAGATTTGGCAGTGCCGTGTTATCGTAATACGCATCGTTGCCATCGGTCTAGCTGATGTGATGCTGCATAGCCGAAACCGCTAACGCGATTCAGGCGAGAGGCGCGGATATGATCGAAAAGGCCGTCGATGAATGCGCGACGCTGCGAGGTTGGTTGCGTTAAATCTGTGCCCACGCCGACCGGCGCCATGCCCGAAAGCCACCGATAAAGGCCAACTTATTATCGCCAAGACGTACCCGTTTCGGAAGCTTGCCGATCCTACAAGCATTACCGCCCCCGACCACCGAATAATCGACGTCCAGTATATTGCCGAGATGGCGCAGGACCTTCTTGGCGTTCGTGGAGCAGCGTTTATGACCTAGCCGTCGCAAGGCGTCATCTCCCACATAAGTCTGGATCAGGCCGCGCTTGGTAAAAGGCAAATGCGCCAGCTCCATGGGGTAAACCTTTGAATCCAGGATAGCCACCGCGCCTAGGGCGGTGCCAAAGCCTAAAAAAAGCATCCGTCCGCCCGCGTAGCTGCCGAGTGCCTGCATGACCGCATCATTTATGATGCGCGTAGGCCGTTTGAAAGCCTTTGCGAAATCAAATCCTACCCAGCCATGACCGAGATTGGCTGGTTCGCTGACGATGCGACCATCGATCACCAAGCCGGGATATCCCACCGTGACAAGATGAAAATTCCACTGTTTGACGATAGGGTGGATGTGCCGGAGCATTTCTCTCGGCGTCATCATCGGGAAGGAATCAAATTGCACCACAACTCGACGGTTGGATAAACGCAGCTTGACGTGCGTACCGCCGATATCGACCGCCAGGATGTAACGACGTGGCTGAGCGGGCATGTGCAGACTTATCCCAAGCGCATAGGGTTACGTTTTCTTAAGATGCCTGCTTAGGGCGTCCGACTGGGCGCCATTGGGGCGCTGGGAAGAGGGAGTGCCAACGACCATTCGCCGATGACGCCCAGTGGCGCAAGTGGGTAAGATAGCTGTCGCGGATGTCAATCCGGTGACCTTGCAGAGAACCTGTATCGCAAACGATCAGCTAGCTAATCTATTTACTAGCCATCTCGATGAGTCGACTGCGGGAGCGGGTGCGTTTAGGCGACGTCTGTGGTGCCTCCGCGATCGCCCTAAGCCGGGTGTCATACCATTCGATAAAGTCCAAGCCTTTGCTGCGTAACGCCTTTCTTACCGTAAGGTCACTGCTGTCTGGCGCTAATTCGAGATAACTCGCGACCAATCGCTGGAATCGACGTGCTTGTAGATTGATCGGGCGGCTCATTTTCTCAACGTATCTTTTGATTATGACGATTTTCGGACCATCGGTTACTCTCCTACCCGCAGCGGCGCGCGACCCAAAACGCTCTCTCGATTGTCCGGTTTGCGAACCCGGTCACTCGGCGCCGCCGTCCGCGAGTGCACAGAGGACCCTTTATGCGACAGGCCAGTGATAAGCTCGCAGAGCTAATGCCCCCGGAGCTGTTCCTATGAGAATCACGGATTACGACCAAGCGCTCTCCTTGTTCGATCTATCGAAGCTCAAAAGCAAAGGGCTTGTTGATTTACAACTAGATGCAGATGGCAATATCGCGCAAGCTCGCGACGGTGATTGGCAAATGGGTCCACAACGAGTCAATGCATTGTTTCGGCTTGTTGAACGCTGGCGGGTTAGCCAATTCACGATAGATGAGTTGTTCAATGCATGGCGAGGTGCGGCGGATGAGCGTAACGCCATGCAGTCTCAAAGCAATCACACCAGTCTCGTCCTGAATCCGCAGCAGTATTGGACCGACGCGGAATCAATCGCAGAACTGGGGGAAAACTCCGGCATCCTCGCTGGAACTATATTTGTTGTTCTGGACAACCTGGTTCAACGCTTCAGACAAGACCTTGGAGAAACGACAATTGCCGCATATTCGGCACAGCAACCGTTCGACGCGGTAATCCATGCTGCGGCGGCCAATTTCAGACACTATGACGAGTGGGCGACCTCGAAGGTCATTAAACCTAAACAAAAGCCCTCGATTGCAGCAGTGTGCTCCTATCTTAGCGTTCCAATTGAAGGAGCCAATGGGGCGCCTGGTATTCGTTCTAACGTGTGCAGCACTGTATTGGAAAAGCTTTCAGAATGTTCTGCTACAAACTTACATCGAAAGCTATTTGACTACGCGAAGGCCGCAGCTCATTACCATGAGTTTTAGCGGCAAGAGAACGGCTAGCGCTCTGTCCAGTTGAGCTGACGGCGCGCTTCTCTCGCAAGCACGTCGCGCGCGCCTCAAGCTCTACCATCCGCGACCAAGCGCGCGGCGCTCAAACAGCAAACCTGGTGGACCCTGAGGGACTCGTGATGTGAAGCAAAAGCGTCACCGCGGCGAATAGATAAAAACCCTAGAAAAAAGCTGTTTAGGCAGGTTTGAGTCTCCCAGAGTGACGGTTTTATTGTCTTTGTAAAAGACAATAATGTTGTCATTTGCAACCAAGAAGCAATAAAAACGTCATTCGTCGCCCCCGCAGCGAATAGGTATGGTACATCGGCGCGAATGTCGGGCGATTGACACTTTTACTTGACGTGCTCCCAGCCGAGCGGTGACAGATGGGCGAGATCGCCGGGTTCCGGATGATGCCCCTGCTTTCGAAGGTGATCGATCACCCGCTGCAGGTAAGTCGTATTCCATAGAATGATGGCGGCCACGAGCAAGTTCAGGCCGCTCGCGCGATGGCGCTGCTTCTCATAGGATCGGTCGCGGATTTCCCCGAGTCGATTGAAGAAGACGGCACGGCGCAGCGCATTTTGTTGCTCGCCCTTATTGGGGTCCGCGGACTTTCGGAGGAAAACACCCGATAGAGGGGCCTTGCAAATCACCGAATTACACCCGCTTGGTGATTGGACGGTGAGCCTTTTGGATGACCTGGGGCACTTCCAAGCGTATTTGCGCTCGAAAACCGGCAAGCGGCGTTACAGAGACATCAAGGAAACATCTCTATCGGGTGTTTTTCCTTCATAGGTACGGTTACCCCTACCAAAAAAAGCCGCCGGCGCCGGTGCTCGCGTCGTCAGAATCGTTTACTTAAGTCCGGGCACTGATCGGTGCCGCGCGGGTGCTCGACGGCGAGCGCGCGGAGTATGGTGAGGCGATCTTGGCTACCCTGGCCGGTCAGCTGGCGAGAGACTACCGCGGTAGTTTCGCGGAGAAAAATCTCGGCCGAATGGTCCAGTTCCCCATGACGTTCCGAACGAGCACATTGTCGTATCACTGAGACGACAATTGAGCTGGCCCATTTTATCGGGGTAATCCCGCTCAAAGATCCGCTGCAGGGAGAATACTACCCACGTGTGCAGTGTTAAAAAGGAGCGTGCGAACGCTGCGCGCGCACACCGGTTCCACGTAGAGTCAATACGACCTACTCGTACTCAATGGAGTGGCGTGTCGTCGGCGGATCCACAGCATTTCTTGAATTTCCTCCCGCTCCCGCAAGGGCACGGATCATTACGCCCGACCTTCGGCTCTGGTCGAATATAGGGATCCGCCGAGAATCGAGTCGCCGGGGGTGCCCCGCGATCGTGGTTGGCCATGGCTCCTTGACGGCGCGCCGGGGCAAAATGCTGGTAACTGCGCAGAAAACCGACGGACATTGAATGGAGCACGTCCTCTTCCAACTCTGGCGTGACTGGCTCCGTCGGCCAATTCGGATCCACTTCTCCCGCCATCAACGGAATCATGAAGAGATGACCTTCCCGCTCGCTGTCAAAGAGTTCCTTCCATCCATCCCGTGCCAGGCGGGTTCCCGCCAGGAAGCCTTCCGCCCATTCACGGCCGGGGAGTTCGCCGGCGGCGGCGTCGAACACGAAGGGGAGATGAATCGACTCCCGCTCCAGATCCGCGATGATCGAATTCCAATACCGCATGAGCAGCGACATCGTCGCCTGGGCGTCGTCGATATCCGCGAACGCGCTTTCCTCAGGACCGAAGATGACCGGGAGGTACTCGTTCGGCATCACGGTTCGGGGACTGGCAATCAGTGCGCAGAAAAGTCCGTCGACACCCTCGAGGGTCAACGCTTCAGGATCGGCAGTGGCCTCGAGCCGGTCCGCAAGTCGCTCGAGCTCGTTCTCGGATAGGCCGGCATTGATAGAATTTTCCATCGGGTCAGTATACCGGGGACCAGCCGGCCTCCGGTACCAGGCCGACTACAGCTTCTCCACCAGATCCTCCGGATACTGGCCGCCGCGTTCGAGGAAACGATTCCACGTGCGAATTCCGTAGTCCGTGAGCGTGACCTGTGGATCCTCTGTGGGTGCATGCTGTAGCAAGCCGAGGCGCAGCAACGTCACGATCGTGCCATCCCCGACCGTTTTGTCGTACGTGGAACGGTCAGGAACCACCAGTTGCCACGCCACCGTGCCGCCGGGTTTCAAGATCAATTGCAGATAGCTCGGGGTTGCCGTCCGCCGCTCCCGCCCCAGAGCCGCGAGACAAATACTCCAAAAGGTGCCGCGCGTCCGCGGCGGAATCCGGGTCCATTCCATCGCGTCATCGGGAGGTTCGATTGGAACGCCTTCACTCGGGTCGGCGGTTGAAGGGGGGGAGCCGGTTGCTTGATTTAGCGCATCGTCGAAGCCCAATTGGTAGGCCTGTTCCATGGCGCGAGCGACCGCACCGGCGGCATCGACCGCTTCCCCGAATTGCCGTTTCACTTTGGCGGTCAGCAGAATCTCTCGAGCGGTTTCGCGAAACAGACGCTTTCGCTCAGTATTAACCGCTGTACGCGAATGTTTCAACGGTTTTCCTCCGTCGTGAGCACGGACTCTAAGACAGCACGCATTCCATATCCATCATTCACGATCAATTCTCGCAGCCGCCCGGCCACTATCCCACGGGGGAGAGACTTTGCCGTAGTGTCCATCAACCGCGCCGCCCGCTCATAGGCACACGAGACCTCCCAGTCATGGTCGCCACAGTTCTCCATGGCGATCGCGTCAGCCTCAAACACCGCGACGAGCATGTCAAACGCGGCGGTGGAATCCACGGGCAAGAGCAGGTGCTCGATGGAATCTAAGATCAATTCAAGAGTCGTTCCGATTTGTTGGCCTTGACCGTGCCTCCGCTCGTAGTCACTCGGTGGTTCCAGGCAAGTAATCCGCTCACGGACGGCATCCACCGTCTCCGCGACATCATCCCCGACGATGAAAGTACGGACCTGATCCCCCACGGGTCCTACTTGCTGAGCCAGAGACACAATGAAGTCGGCCAGTACATCGGCATTGCGCTGGCGGAGCCGAACGCGTGCCTCTGCTACACCCTCGTGAGTCTGCAGTCGTGACATCAACGATTCCCTCTTGAAGACCCGCGGTTGCATCACGTCACCGTCTCGTTGGCGTTATCGTCAAACGAAGATACCCGCCCGTCATGCCTCTGTTCGTCGCTGTATGGGCGGCAAAGCCCACCACATTGAAGATCTGCGTCGACAGACATCGTGAGTCGATGAGTCGCGAGATCGCTGACCGGAGCAGAGACGATAACTGAGCATAACTGGGCCGCCACAGATTACTTTACGCGACGGTACGGTTCTAGTCCTGGACCCGTTCGGGTCGTCGAAACGTCGTCTCTGCCTCTCCTTCCGCCGGCGCGGCGTCCTGATGGGTGAGCAGTGTGGAATGGCAAGGGCGGCGGCCGCCACAGGGCGCAACGAATCGGTCTCCAAAGAGGGGAACTAGCGTTGTGGCCGGTTTTTACATGAATTTTACCGGCCGGCTGATGTCTGCTGGCCCGTCTGGTGTGAATGCCGGGGAACCGCAAGTCGGCGGCATGGTTTAATACCCGCTATGAGCCGTGTCACCGTCAATCCGGATCTATTTCGCTGGGCGCGGGAGCGCTCTCGGATAGAGCCTCTGGTCTTAGCGGCGCGGTTTCCTCAGCTGCCGGCGTGGGAAAACGCCGAGGCGCAGCCCACGCTTAAGCAACTGGAAAACTACGCCCGGGCGACGCACGCTCCCATCGGGTTTTTCTTTCTACCTGCGCCGCCGCAGGAATCGGTGCCAATCCCCGATTTCCGTACCGTAGCCGGCCGAGCGATCGCCCGTCCAAGTCCCAATCTTCTCGATACCATCTACGCGTGCCAGAATCGGCAGTCTTGGTATCGAGAATTTGCCACTGTCTCGAACCAGGGTCCGCGGGCCTTCGTCGCCTCGGTAACAATGCAAACGCCGCCCGCCGACGCGGCCGCCGTGATCAGTCGAGCTCTCGGATTCGATCTGGATAGGCGTCGCGATTGCCCAACCTGGACGGAAGCTCTTCGTCGCTTCATCGATCAGGCGGACGCGATGGGCGTGCTCGTGATGGTAAGCGGGGTGGTCTTCAACAACAATCGACGACCGCTGGAACCGGAAGAATTTCGGGGCTTCGCCCTGTCCGATTCCTTGGCTCCGCTGGTATTTATCAACGGCGCTGACAGCAAGGCAGCGCAAATGTTCACGCTCGCTCACGAGCTTGCGCATCTCTGGATCGGTGCTTCGGCGCTGTCCGACTCGACCGCCGGGGCCACTCCGGACCAGGCGATTGAGCGATGGTGTAACAGCGTGGCCGCCGAACTCCTGGTGCCTCTTGATGCGATTCGCGGCTCCGTGGAAGCGGGTGAGCGGCTGCCCGACGCGCTAGCGCGTCTCGCCCGAGCATTTAAGGTCAGCACTCTCGTGATTTTGCGACGCCTCCGAGATGTAGGACATCTCGACTCTTCGGCTTTTCGGAATGCCTACGCGGCTGAGGTGCAGCGTCTCGCCGAGATTCGGCGGGGAACGGGCGGCGACTTCTATCGGACCACGACCGCCCGCGTGACCCCCCGGTTTGGCCGTGCGCTGGTAGAGAGCACCCTTGAGGGCCGTACCCTCTATCGTGATGCGTTCCGAATGCTCGGGATCTCCAAGACAAGCACGTTCAGTGAGTTCGCACGTCGCCTCAATCTGGCGCTTTGATGGCGTACTTAATTGACTCCGACGTGTTTATTCAAGCCAAGAATCTTCACTATGGATTCGACTTTTGCCCGGCATTCTGGACTTGGTTGGTAAATGCGAACGTGGGCTCCCGTGCTTTCAGCATTGAGAAGGTGGGTACCGAACTGCTGGCGGGTGCCGATGACTTGAGTGATTGGGCAGCGGCGAGGGGACCCGGCTTTTTCTTACCAGCCGACAATGCGGTATTGGCGGCGTTGGCTCGAGTCAGTCAATGGGCAACAGCTCAACAATATGAGCCGGTCGCGGTGAATACGTTCTTCCAAGTCGCAGATTATTGGCTGGTGGGTCACGCGTTAGCCCATGGGCATACGGTCGTTACGCACGAAGTACCCCTCGGTTTCAACGAAGCGGATCAAGATTCCCAATGCCTGCGTCGGCCTTGGCATTTCGTGTGTCACGCCATTTGAAATGCTTCGGTCGGAGCGAGTGCGCTTCGTATTAGGCAATTGAGGCCCATTGTCAGCCATGACTTTTGTGGCACTCCGTACCTTTATTGATGGCACTGTACCTTCAATAATGACACTCAAGCGTCCTGCCATCATTGTAATCCCCCGTCAGCTTGTACGGCGTGGTTTGTCTGCCGCTCCGAATTCATGAGCAGCCGCCAATCTAAACAGTGCGGGAAGTCGAGAGTTCGGATGGGAGCCCAGGCCAACCACCGCCAATGAGGAAGGAAAATATTATAAATATCGGCGAATTGGTAACCGTCGTGCCGATTGTGCGTCTCGTGGCGGCTATGTTGACGAGAGTTGGAGCAACAAATTGGACCTCACCCGTTTCGGTGGACAGTTTCTAACCTCTCTTTCCGTCCCGTGATCTTCCTCTACCGTATACCACGGCGCAGTCTGCCGCCTGTCGGGGACTGTATCAAAGGTGGGGGTGAGACGGACTGCGTGTAATAATCCAAGCGGCGTGTTGTCGCCGTATGGCCTATTCCGCGATCAGAATTCGTGATTTCGCCTAACACCCCGGCGCGAAAATGGTCTGGTATGTGACAGCAACCCCCAACGTTGACACAGTCCCGTTCGGCGCACCATTCGCAGTTATTGAACTTTTCGAGCTCGCTGCGAATCGTCAAACTTCCCGAGTGCGATCATGAGCTTACGCGCATTCGAGCAATTTTCACCGTTTGTCCGCTAATTGACGGGTTGGTCAGAAATTCCTGACGTCGACATCAACAGATCGTTCCTGCGCCTATGAGCGGTGTCGATTGGAACCGTTTCCATTGCTGGGGTGAAAGTCGATTCAGGACTAATATTAGGCCGCCCGAAAGCCTGGAGGTGGCAAATGCGCATGCTAGTTTCTGTGGAGTTCGCGGATGTCGGCACCAGGACGGGTAAACATCCAGTATTGGTAGTCGGCGGCTGCAGCGGTACGACTGCACCGGGCGATATCGGTATCAGTCTAGAGGAGGCGAAGACGCTTCTCAGCGCACTGCAGTGGCAATACGTTGCGGCGCAGGCAGCGGAAATCACTGAGAAGGCCCGCCGATGCGACCTTTGCGGCTCTCGTCAACCAATAAAGGACTGGTCACGCCGACCCAAATTCGATGCTTTCGGGGGCCGGGGTCGCATGTCCTTGACCTTGGAATTCCAGTATTCCACGTACTTTTCATATGCCGTGGCGGACGTGAGAAAGGGGACGTGGTGAGGGCAATGGATTCTGCGGGCAGGTAGGGTGGTCGTGCCGTCGCGTCTCGCTTTGGCAACTCGGTGATGACCATCGATGAGGTTGTGGCGTCCGGGCGCGATTTCGGCGAGTAGGATGGGCCGCGACAGATCGGCGGAGGCCACGGTTTTTTCATCGAGACGCGAGCCGCCATAATCGGGAATGTCGGCGACCGCGATGAATTCGATGGGAAAGTCTTCTGGTTGCGCATCGATAAAGGCCAGCAGTCGCGTGATGTTGAACTCGAAAATGCCGTTCGGAAACGCTTCATCGTCCAATTCGACAGGACAGGGCTGAAACTTCTTATCGAGTTTGAGTTTAGGATGCAGGGAGAGTTCTTTGGGGACCGAAACGGACATCGTCTTTCTTCCAGTGGTGACGGAAACAACAGGGTATCGAGTGCGGAGGCGGGAATCTATGACATTTACCGATGCGATCAAGGTCTGTTTCAGCAAATATGCGGACTTCAATGGCTGCGCGTCGAGGCCGGAGTTTTGGTGGTGGACGCTGTTCACCGTCATTGCGACGCTGGCTCTTCAAACCGTCAGCTACAACCTGTCGTCGGCATTCTCCATCGCGACGTTTCTGCCAAGCATTGCGGTGGGGTCGCGGCGGCTGCATGACACCGATCGAAGCGGGTGGTGGCAACTGCTCTATTTTCTTCCGGTTATTGGGTGGATCATTCTCATCATTTGGTGGGCTGAAGAGGGGAAGCCGAATCGGTATGGTGGTAGTGAGACGTAGGCCTCGATTCAATTATGAGCGCGCCGACGTTGTCCCGAGCCTGATACGTCGCGGGCATACAGTCCGACCGGACCGGTAATACTGGATAGCCGTCGGTCGCAGCGCCGCCGCCGTGCTATTTTTTTGATCCTGATCCCTATCGTGCTTCTACGTCCTACGCATCGCGGCGCGTGAAGCTACACTATTGAGACACGTTTCGATCGGCGTGGCGGTTCTTTGCGAGGCCCGGGATGCGTTTTCTCAAACAGGCACTGGCTTTCTCGGCCACCGACCTGGTCAATTTCTTAGGTTGCCGGCATGCGACGTATCTTGATGTCTTGGATCACGCGAATTCGGCTCCGCCGGAACGAGTCTAAACCATCATGGGGTGTTCGACGTTTTCGAGTTCACCCATTTGTCCAGCGATTCCACGTTTTCGTGCGTCGAGGGTTTCCCATAGCTGCCGGGCTCGTTTGACGGAGGCTGGCGTGGACCCGGATTCATCGAGGAGCGCGAGATATTCCGCTTTGGCGGCGATCGAGGCGCTGAAAACTCGTCGATGACGTAGTTCAAGGGTACGTAAGCGGGTTTCGATGTCCATCGTCGTTACCACTCAATGACTTCCGTATAACATATTCTCCGTCCTTGACAGCCGCGCGACGGGGTCGTGACGCGTGGAAGACGACTGGCCGTCAGCGCGGTGACGAAGGGGGGCTCGAATCAAGGAGCGGTATGCGAGTCTCCTTACGCAACGCGGGATTAGTCGCCAAGGCGCCGAAGCGCCGATCGGTCCCGCGGATATCCTGGTCGTCAGCCCCTACAACATGCAGGTGAATCACCTAAAGTCCGTGCTCTCCGCAGGTGCCCGCGTCGACACGGTAGACAAATTTCAGGGGCAGGAAGGAGAGCGGAACAAACCGGGGGCTGGAACCTCTATGCCGCCGCCTTGAGCGGTGCTTGCCCGTCCGGCATCATTCCTGGAAACCATCGACAGAAAGTGTTGCGCAAGTCGTCGTTCTGGACCTGGACGCGGGTTTGTAGCAGCAGGTGCGCGCCGCGCTGGGTCCAACGCATTTGCTGCTTCTTCACGAATCGTTTGCTTACCACGTAGTTGACGGTCGATTCGACAAACGCCGTGGAAATCGTCTCGTCATGTCGGTAGCGGTCGCCGTAGTTTGGAATGAACGCCTGATTGGCCTCGATGTAGGTGCGCAACTCGTGCACCGCCTTTAGCATTTTCTTCTTGTTTGCAGGGTTCTCTTCCAGCATGTCTAGGTCATCATCCAGATCATCGATCCTTTGCAAGGCGTGCGGCACATTGCCGTGCCAGAGATTGCACTTGACGCTTGCCAGGTGTTTCTCGAGGTAGCCCAGCGCGGTTGCCGTTTCCGGGTGTCTCTCCTCGGGTTTCAGTTCCGCCGCCGTTCCCTTGATCATCTGCCCCATCACGGTCAAGCGCATGGTGATGTGAAACCAGTCGAGTAAATGCTCGGATTCCGGGCTGAGATAGGCCTGCAGATCGCGCACAGTATCGCCGCCATCCGACAAGAATACGACCTGTTGATTCATTTGCAGGCTCTGGGATTTCAGTACCTCGTAAAGCCGGCGCTTAGGCTTGGTGTCGTAGGTGTTGACGAACGCAAATACCTTCGCACCGCCGTCGGTTCGGACGCTCTTGCCGGCAATGACTTCAAACCAGCCTTCAGTCCGCGACTTCTGGTCCGACGCATGTACCTAGCCGCCGTCCAGACCGACCGTCAGCGGCGGCCCCGGCGGCGGTTGCTTCGCCCACTCGTTGGCACAGCCTTCGATGAACTGGAATTGTTCGTCGCCCAGTTCACCCTCGATCCGTTCGGCAACGCGGTGCAGGTGGCGGCGCACCGACGTTGGGTTGATTTCATCGGCAATGGGCAAGACATCCGACAACTTAGCAAACGATTGGTTCAGACCCCAGTCCCCGGTTTGTTCCGCTCTCGGTCACGACTGCTCTAAATCTGCTCCACTTGGGCCCTTCGGCCTGCCATCGCACAGACGCAGCCGCGATCATCGCGTAGCATTCGATCAATGCTACTGGTTGGGCTATGTGCTCACGAATTAGCAGCGTTATCATCCCCTGGATATGCACACCGGTTCGGGACCGAGCGATGCAATGATTGAGGAATTTTTCTATGACTGAAGCCACGTCAATTACATCCACGTCTCTCATTGCAGCCGAAAAGGTTAAGGGAACGAATGTCTATAATCAGGCGGGAGAAAATCTCGGCACGGTTGATGACATCATGATCGATAAGGTTAGTGGTCGAGCGATCTACGCAGTCATGTCCTTCGGTGGTTTTCTCGGCATGGGCAAGAAACACAATCCACTGCCATGGGGGACATTGAAGTACGATGAAAACAAGTGCGGCTATGTGAACAACATGGATAAGAAGCAGTTGCAAGACGCGCAGAACTACAACATTG
>PLUE01000004.1 GCA_003164785.1 Gammaproteobacteria bacterium
CCTTCCTGTCGAGCCTGACCTTCAAGGTCGGCAAGGGCAAGGATGGCCGCGACGCATTGCTGGTGCGCTCCAGCGACGCCATTCCCGAGCCCTTCGTGACGTTTCTGGTCGAGGTGAACTGGTCGCGTGGTCGCTTGATGCGCGAGTACACGGTATTGCTCGATCCGCCCGTGTACACGCCGGGCCAGTCCTCCGGGGCGTCCGCGCCGGTTGCGGCCCCGACTTCCGTGCCGCAGCAGCGGCGTGCGACCAGCGGCAATGCCTCCACTGAATCGCCGCTGACCTCATCCGCGGCTTCGTCCGCGCGTTCTGGCGCCTCGTCCTCCACGTCCGGTATGGGTGCGGCGGCCGGCGACACCATCCGCGTGGGGCCGGGCGATACGCTGACGAGGATCGCTCATAACCTGCACATCGACTCATCGGGCGAGCCGGTCAAGCCGGATGTGGACCAAGCCATGATCGCGTTGTACCGGTCGAACCCGGACGCCTTCGGCGGCAACATCAATATTTTGCGGCAGGGTGCGATTCTGCGGGTGCCGAACGCCGATCAAATCGCTGCGCTGAATCAAAAGGAGGCCATGGGCGAGGTGCATCGCCAGATGGACGCCTGGCGAAGCGCGGATAACGGCGCCGCATCCTCGGGCGGTCATCTGCGTCTGGTGCCACCGACGTCGGGCGGTAGTGCGACGGGCACCGGCAGCTCCGCTGTTGCCAATGCGAACGCGGCGGAGACGCAGGCGCTCAAGGATCGCGTCAAGGATCTGGAATCCCAACTCGCCGAGTCGAAGCGGTTGATCGACATCCGCAGCAACGAACTTAGTGCGCTGCAGCACAAGCTCGGTGCCGCTCAAGGACCGGTGCCGAACACGCCGCCCGTTGCGACGTCGCCGCCGCCCGCGGTCATGCCGCCTGCCGCCACCGCTCCGGCTCCGAGCGCAGCGCAAGCGCCGCCGCCGCAATCCGAGCCTACGCCGGCCGCGCCTCTCCCCGCGACGCCCGTGCCGGCCGCGCCTGTCGCCAGCACTGCGCCCGCGAAGAAGCCCGCGCCGGTCGACAATGAGTCGTGGATCGACTGGGTCGCCGCCAACTGGTGGGTGCCATTGGCCCTGTTTGTCCTCGTGATCGGTGCCCTGGTGGTTGCCGCCATGCGTCGGCGTCGGCGCGATGAAGACGCCGACATGAGCCGCCTGGCTGAAGATACCGGCGTCGTTGAGCTGCGCGACGCGACGACGTCCAAGCTGAGCGCTCAGCGCCGGGGTAACGAGTCGTTCGTGGTCGAGGAGTCCGGTCCGCACGAGATGCCGGATTTCAACGCCGAGTCCGGCCGTTTCGGTGACACCGGCGAGATGAAACCGCCCGAAGACACCATGTCGAGTGAAAGCGCGGTCAATCTCGATCAGGGCGATCCTCTGGCCGAGGCCGACTTTCACATGGCCTATGGCCTTTATGACCAGGCTGCCGACCTCGTGCGCATTGCGTTGGAGCGTGAACCGGATCGGCGCGATCTGCGGCTCAAGCTATTGGAAATCTACTTCGTCTGGGGCAACAAGGACGCGTTCCTGCAGACGGCCAAAGGATTGGAAGCGACGCGCGACCGCGCGCCGCCCGGCGAGTGGGACAAGATCGTCATCATGGGCAAACAGATCTGCCCGGACGAGCCGATGTTCGGCGCCTCGGCCGGCAGCGGACGCGGTGCCGGGACGGTGGTCGATCTGAATCTGGAGGGCGGCGAGAACCGCGTGGACATCGATCTGTTCGGCGACCCGGATGGCGAGAGCAGCTTGGATCACGATCTGGCGTCGGAGGGGGATGAGTTGTCTTCCGTCGGCCCGTCGGCGGGTTCGGGATTGCACGCGGGCGATGACCTCGATTTCACTCTCGACGCGCCGGAGCGCGGCGCCGATGAGTCGCCGACGCGCGAAATGCCGCCGCACGATGCGCCCACCGTCGAATCGGAGCTGATGGATTTCGGTCACGAGAATTTTCTCGACGGGCCCAGTTTCGACTCGACGGACATCGGCAGCCACTCCGCCGATGCGCCGACCACCGAGTCCCCGGCGCTTCGAGGCGCCGAGTTGCACGACCGCATCTCGTCCCGGCTGCCCAACAAGACCGATCAGACGGCCGAAGTGTCGATCGACGACCTCGGGCTCGACCTGGATGATCTCGAGCAGACAGGCACTCCCACCGAGATCGGTTCGCATTTCGCGGACACCGAGCTTCCGTCGGATGCGCCCACCCTAGTGGCGGGCCTCGACGAACGGTCGCGCCAGATGATGGCGGACGCAGAGAAGAGCGCGCGCGACCGCGATCTGACCGAACTCGAGCGCGAGCTCGAGGCATCGTTCATCGCCGAACTCGATGCGAGTCATCAAGATATCAAGACCGCCGTGCTCGGACCCGAGTCGGCTCCGACGGTGTTGATGCCCCGGGAAACCGGATCGCACGAGGTCGATCAGAGCCCCACCTCGCGCTTCCAGTCAGTGAACTTGCCCAATAAAGACGAGCATGGGCAGGACCTCGACATCGAATCGACCTCCCGGCTGCGCGGCATCAACGCGGACAGCATCGATCTCGATCTGGATCGGCTGGCCTCGGCGCTGGGCAACGGGGATACCGTCGACCAGCCGCGCGCAGCCGAGGATTTGTTCTCCAGCGAGGTGTTCGAAGGAACCCAGCGCAACAAACTCGTCGATCTCGACGTGGGCGATGCGATGCTCGGCTTGGACTCGCCGACCAACAAGGTGCAGGCGCAGACGAGCAAGCTCAAGCCCATCGATCGCACGATGCCGGAAATGGAACCGGTAACCATGAGCGAAGTGGGCACCAAGCTCGATCTGGCGCGCGCCTACATGGATATGGGCGATCCGGAGGGGGCGCGCAGCATTTTGGAAGAGGTCGTGCAGGAAGGCTCCACCAGTCAAAAACAGGAAGCATCGCGTCTGATAGAAGCGCTGCCCGGCTAGCGTGACCGAGCGAGGCGATGCCCGGGCCGCCGCTCTGGGCGACGATGCTCCGCGCGGCGCGGCGCGCACCGGCGATCCGCGGCGTGTGGCCGCCATCGTCGAGTACGACGGGACCGACTTTGCCGGGTGGCAGTCGCAAATCCATTCGGTTTCCGTGCAAGATGCCGTGGAAACGGCGCTCAGTTTCGTGGCCGGCCGCCCCCTCGTCGTCATTTGCGCCGGCCGGACGGATTCCGGCGTGCACGCCACCGGGCAGGTCATCCACTTCGATACTGCCGCGATTCGTACCCCCCGAGCCTGGGTGCTCGGCACCAACACGAGGTTGCCGTCATCGGTCTCGTTGCAGTGGGCCGGTGAAGTGTCGGGCGGCTTCCACGCCCGGCACGCGGCGGTCAGGCGCGTCTATCGGTATTACATCTTGAACCGCAGCGCACGCTCGGCGCTGCAGCGGACCCGCACGGCGTGGATCCCCCGGGCGCTCGATGCGGACGCGATGCATGCGGCGGCCCAGGTGTTGATCGGTGAGCATGATTTCTCGGCCTTTCGTTCCATCGAGTGCCAATCGAAGACGCCGGTGCGGCGGGTGCGGCGCATCGACGTGCGGCGTGCCGGCGACACGGTCTGGATGGAGATCGAGGCCAACGCCTATCTGCATCATATGGTGCGCAATATCGTGGGTACGTTGTTGGATGTGCAGGCCGCGCCGGACCCCGTGGGCGCCATGCGGCGGATTCTCGGCGGCGGTGAGCGGCGCCATGCCGGCATGACCGCCCCGGCCACTGGTCTGTACCTATGGCAGGTGGATTATCCCGCCACCTATGGCATTCCTGCGCCTTCGGGCAGGTTTTGGTAAACTCAACNNTGTGGACCAAATGTCCTGCGTGCGACGCGGTGCTGTACAAGGCCGAGATCGAACGCAATCTGTACGTGTGCCCGAAATGCAGTCATCACATGCGCATCAACGGGCGCGACCGGCTGCTGAAGTTCCTCGACACCGGATCCACCAAGGAAATCGCGGCCAAGGTGGAGTCCGAGGATCCTCTGAAATTCAAGGACACGAAGCGCTACCGTGATCGCCTGGTCCAGGCCCAGAAGGCCACCGGCGAGCGCGACGCGCTCATCGTGATGTCCGGTCAGCTCGCGGGGCTGGACATCGTCGCCTGCGCCTTCGAATTCCGCTTTTTGGGCGGGTCGATGGGCTCGGTGGTCGGCGAGAAATTCGTGCGTGCCGTCGATCATTGCCTCGAGCATCGATTGCCCTTGGTCTGTTTCGCGGCGAGCGGCGGCGCGCGCATGCAAGAGGCGCTGTATTCGCTGTTGCAGATGGCGAAGACCAGCGCGGCCCTGAAGCGGCTCTCGGAGGCGCGGTTGCCGTTCGTTTCGGTGATGACGGATCCGACCACGGGCGGCGTGTCCGCGAGCCTCGCCATGTTGGGCGATATCAACATCGGCGAACCGAAGGCGCTGATCGGCTTTGCCGGTCCGCGGGTGATCCAACAAACCGTGCGGGAAACCCTGCCCGAAGGCTTTCAGCGCAGCGAGTTCTTGCTCGACCACGGCGCGCTCGACATGATCGTCGATCGTCGCGAGTTGCGCGATCGCATTGGCGCGATGCTGCGCCTGTTGACCGGTAAAGAGCCCGCTGCGGCCTGAGGGTTGGCCTTGCCATGCGGAGTCTCGAGCAGTGGTTGGCCCACCAGTCCCAGGTGCACCCGCAGGCGATCGATCTGGGGTTGGGAAGGCTCAACGAGATGCTCGAGCGACTGCAATGGCGGCAGCCGACGGCGCCGGTCATCACCATTGCCGGCACCAACGGCAAGGGCTCCGTCACGGCGTACTGCGCGGCGATCCTGACCGCGGCCGGCCACCGCGTCGGCACCTTTACGTCCCCGCATCTGCGCGATTATCGCGAGCGCATCCGCCTCCATGATCGGCTGGTCACCGATGACGAATTGGTCGCCGTATTCGAGCGCATCGAGGCGGCGCGCTCGATGACACCCGAACTGTCCTTGACGTTCTTCGAGTACAACGCGCTCGCCGCATTTCTGAGCTTCGAGGCCGCCCGGATGGACGCGTGGGTGCTCGAAGTAGGAATGGGGGGGCGCCTCGACGCAGTGAATGTGGTCGACCCCTCGGTGGCGGTGGTGGTGAGCATCGGCTTGGATCATCAGGAGTTCTTGGGGAACACGCTCGAGGCGATTGCGATCGAGAAGGCGGGGATCTTTCGCGCGGGTCGCGCCGCGGTGCTCGGCAGCACCGCCATGCCGGCGGTTCTCGGGCAGATCGCCGGCTCCCTGGGCGCCACACCCAAGCGGCTGGGGGTCGAGTTTGGCTATACGGTCGAGACGGCTCATTGGCGCTACATCGGCTCACGCTGGGATCTGCCGCTGCTGCCGCCGCCGGCCCTGCTCGGCGCCACTCAGTTCGCAAACGCGGCAACGGCCATCGCGGCGCTCGAGGAAGTGGCTGACCGACTGCCGATCTCGCCGGAGTCTGTCGCACAGGGCCTCCGGGCGGTGCGTTTGGTGGGGCGGTTCGAGGTGATCGCGCCGGAATCGGGCGGTGAAGGACCGGTGTGGATCCTGGACGTTTCCCATAACCCGGACGCCGCTGCCGTTCTGGCGCGCAATTTGCGCGATCTGCCATCGGCGGGGCGTTCGCTCGCGGTATGCGGCATCCTGGCGGATAAGGATGCCGCCGGCATTGCGTCGAACCTTCGGGATTGCTTCGATTCGTGGTGGTTGGCCTCGACGGAGGGTGCGCGGGGAATCAGCGCCGCCGTATTGGCGGACCGCATCGCCGACGCGGTCGACGCGCCGCTGGCCATTTGCGATGACATCGCCGGGGCGTGTGCGGCCGCATGGGCGGCCGCGCAGCCGGGCGATCGCATCGTCGTGTTCGGCTCATTTCATACGGTTGGGCCGGCGCTCGACTGGCTCGAATCCAAGGGCTTGCTGCCGGCGCCGGCGGATCCCGAATATACTCAGGCGCCCCGCGGACAATGAAGAAAAGCTGGCCAAGTTTCATGGATCGCCGCCTCAAAGAGCGTCTGGTCGGTGCCACCATTTTGGTGGTGCTGGTCGTGCTGATCGTGCCCGAGCTGCTGTCGGGTCCGAAACTCCGTCCGCCCACGCCGCCTGCGGCCGCGGTATCGACCGCGCCGCTGCACTACGAAGTGAATTTGGCGACCAACGCCACCACGGCGCAGGACAGCTCGGCGGCGTCCGCGGCGTCCTCGCCGGCCGAGACGCTGCCGCTCGACCGGGCCGAGACGCCGCCTGACGGGAGCTCGGCGCCGGCCGACCATCATGAACCGCCGATTCAACCGATGTCGCCGCGGCCGGCGCCGCCCAGCGTCACGACCTTGCAGGCGCAGCCGCCCTCCGCGCCGGCGGGTGGGTCGCCGCCGCTTGAAAACACCACGGCGTCCCCCAAGTCGGCTGCGTCTGCGCGGAAATCCGCCGCTCCGGCCGCCGCAGGTCGCGATGGTGCAGCGGAGGCGCATCACGGGTGGACGGTGCAGCTGGGCAGTTTTGTGCAGCGCGTCCATGCGGACAATTTGCAACGCAGCCTGAAGGCCAAGGGCTATGCGGCCTTCGTGTCAGCGAGCGGCGCCGGTGCGGGACAGCGATACCGCGTCCGGGTGGGCCCGTTGGCGGATCGCCCGGCGGCGGAGCGGGAAATGCTTCGCTTGAAGAAAGAAGGGCATGCAGGGAGCGTCGTTGCTCCGTAGAATGCGCTGACGCAAGAAGGGTGACAGTTTGACCGGAGCCGATGCCTTAATTCTGTTGGTTCTCCTGGGCTCCACCTTGATCGGCATGCTGCGCGGATTCGTTCGGGAAGCCGTATCGCTCACCTTTTGGGTGCTGGCCATCTGGGCGGCATGGCATTTCGGTCCCCGTGTGGAACCGCATCTCGGCGGCCTGCTCGCCGATCCGAGCGTGTCACCCTGGGTGGGCCGACTGGTCGTTTTGGTGTTCGTGCTGTTGATCGGATGGATCGTCGGCATGGTGCTGAGCTACTTCACCCGCAGCATGGGCTTGGGTCCCCTCGATCGGGTCATCGGCCTTTTATTCGGCATCGTGCGCGGCATGGTGTTGGTGGGCCTCATGGTCATCGCAGCCGAACTGCTGCACTTGAATCACGAAGAGTGGTGGAATCGGTCGAAGCTGGTTCCGTACGGTGAGACTGCCGGCGATTGGCTGCGAGCCATGGTCGGCGAGAGGGGCGAGCCTTGGGCCAAGCTCGAGCGCCTGACCGGAGTCAAAGTTCGTGGCCGATAGCGTTTAGTACCGGAGAGCCTTCATGTGCGGAATCGTGGGAATGGTCGGAGTCAGCGCCGTCAATCAACGGATTTACGATGCGCTGACGGTGCTTCAGCACCGCGGTCAGGATGCCGCCGGCATCATGACGGCGGAGGCCGGCGAGCTCTTCATGCGCAAGGACTCGGGTCTGGTGCGCGACGTATTCCAGCAGAAGCACATGCTCAAGCTCAAGGGCAACGTCGGCATCGGCCACGTGCGCTATCCGACGGCGGGCGCCGATAGCGCCCACGACGCGCAGCCGTTCTACGTGAACTCGCCGTACGGCATCTGCCTCGGTCACAACGGTAATCTGACCAACGCCCGCGAGCTTACCGAAGTGCTGGTTCGCGAAGACCGCCGCCACCTCAATACGGGCTCCGATTCCGAAGTATTGCTGAACGTGCTTGCCTCCGAACTCCAGCGCGTCGGGACGCCGCGCGTGACGCCGGCGGATATCTTCGCCGCGGCGAATGCCGTCTACCGACGCTGTCGCGGCGGCTACGCGGTGGTCGCCATGGTGATCGGTCACGGCATCGTGGGTTTTCGCGATCCGAACGGCATACGGCCGCTGGTGATCGGCAACCGCGAGACCAGCAAGGGAACCGAGTGGATGCTGGCCTCCGAAAGCGTGGCGCTGGACATGTCAGGATTCAAGATGGTGCGCGACGTGGCTCCCGGCGAGGCCGTGTTCATCGACGAACAGGGCCGCTTTTACGCCCAGCAATGCGTGGCCATGGCGCGCCATACGCCATGCATCTTCGAATTCGTTTATTTCGCCCGGCCCGACTCCATCATCGACAACATCTCCGTCTACAAGGCGCGGTTGCGGATGGGCGAGCGGCTGGCGGAAAAGATCAAGCGCGAACGGCCGGATCACGACATCGACGTGGTGATTCCCATACCGGATACCAGCCGCACGGCCGCCGTTCAGGTCGCGCAGCTGCTCGGCGTGAAGTATCGCGAGGGCTTCATCAAGAACCGCTACATCGGTCGCACGTTCATCATGCCGGGGCAGGAACAGCGTTCGAAGTCCGTGCGCAGCAAGCTGAACGCGATCGATCTCGAGTTTCGCGGCAAGACCGTGTTGTTGGTCGACGATTCCATCGTGCGCGGGACGACGTCCGCGCAGATCATCGACATGGCGCGGGAAGCGGGCGCCAAGAAGGTCTACTTCGCCTCCGCGGCTCCGCCGGTGCGCTATCCCAACGTGTACGGCATCGACATGCCGGACACGTCGGAACTGGTGGCGGCCGGACATACCGACGATGAGGTCCGCGACATCATCGGCGCCGACTGGCTCATCTACCAGGATTTGGAGGATCTGGAGCACGCGGTGCGGCACGACAACGCGAAAATCACCGACTTCGACACGTCATGCTTCTCCGGCGAATATGTCACCGGCGATGTGACGCCGGAGTACTTGAAGCGCCTTCAGGGCGAGCGATCCGACGAAGCGAAGCAGCAGCGTCGCGACGGCACGGGTCGCGGGCTGAAATCGGCCCGGATCCTGTAGCCAGGTTCGTTTGTCCCCGCGTCTGTTGCTGATTGCGGAGCGCGCCGAGTTCCGCCGGCTGGTCAGACTGCACGTCGAAATCGAATGGCCGGACGCTCTGATCGTCGAGCATCGCGTGGGTTTGGATGCGCCCTTGGACCCGCAGTTCGCCGCGGCGGCCTTCGATGCGGTCGTCGTGGTCGGTGCGCCACCGAGCAGCGTCGAGGAGGCGCTCGTGGCCGAATTTCTGTCGCGTCCGGAATTCGCGCCCGTGGTGCTCGTGCTTCTACAGGATGCTCCGCCCGCCCAGAGGAAGGTGCCCGGCCTGCGTCGTTTGGTCGGCCGCAAGTTGGATCGCGGTCTGTTCATCCAGGCGATCGAGGACGCGTCGCACGAGCATCGGCAGATGCTCGCGATGTTGCGATCCAATCCGAATTTCGAGAAGCGCTACCTTTTCGGGTCGATCATGATCCGCGGCCATCGCTGCATCAGACAGGTGGGCAGCGGCGGCATGTGCAAGATCTATCTGGCCGAGAGCGAGCGGGCGGGCACGGTGGTGGTCCTGAAGGTTTTCAATCAGGTTCCCGACGTCTCCGAGCGCCTCGTGGGTTTCGATCGGTTCCTGCAGGAGTACGAAATCGTTGCGGGTTTGCAGCACGAGAACATCGTGCGCATCCATGACCTCGGGGTCGCCGACGATCATGCCTATATCGCCATGGAACATTTTCCGGCCGGCGACCTGCGGCAACGGATGAAGATGCCGATGTCGCCCGACACGGCGCTGCATTTCCTCGAGCAGATGGCCAGCGCTCTCGATGCCATCCACGGGGTGGGGGTGCTGCACCGGGACCTGAAGCCGGCCAACGTGATGCTGCGTCCGGATGGATCGCTGTGCCTGATCGACTTCGGCCTGGCGAAGGCCAACGAGCCTGGCGCCGATCTGACCGGCACGCGGGAGATCTTCGGCACACCGTATTACATGAGTCCGGAACAGGGCCATGCGGAATTGATCGACGCGCGCAGTGATTTGTACAGTTTGGGCGTCGTCTTCTACGAGATGCTGATGGGCCGCAAGCCCTACACGGGGAGCACGGCGATGGAAGTGATCTACAAGCACAAGCGGGCAGAGCTGCCCGAGGTTGCGCCCCAATTGGCGAGCTACGAGGGCATGCTGCGCCGCCTGCTCGCGAAGTCTCCCGCCGACCGCTTTCAATCGGCACGCGAGCTGCTGGACGCGATCGCCATGCTCAAGGCCAGGGCGTGAGCGACCTGCCCTTTGCACATCCGTTGCTGCGCGTGGCGACACCCGCTGCATGGATCGAGCAGGCCTGCGCAATGCCGGACATCCTGCTGATCGATCATGCCAATTGCGAAAAAAAAGCGGCATCGACCGCCATCGCGTTGATGTTCGCCTACGCCGAGGACCTGGAGCTCACCGACAAAATGTCGCGCCTGGCGCGCGAGGAACTGCGTCACTACGAGCAGGTGGCTAAGCTGCTCAAATCCTCCAAGGTGGTTCACCAGCGGCTCGCGGCGGGCCGGTATGCGGAGCGCATGCGGCGCGTCGTGGCCAAGTCGGAACCGCAACGCCAGGTGGACCTCATGGTGTGCGGTGCCTTCATCGAGGCTCGTTCCTGCGAGCGATTCGCGGCGTTGGCACCCGTCATCGGCGGTGCCGCCGGGGATTTGTTCCAGGGATTGCACGCGGCCGAGGCGCGCCACTATCGGGTTTATCTGGAGCTGGCGCGGCGTGCGGCGGTGCATGCCGGGATCGACCTGGCGGCTCGGATCGAGGACTTCGCGGCGCGCGAGGCGGAGCTCATCACGAGCCCGGATGAGGTGTTCCGGTTTCATTCGGGGGCGCCCCAGCCGGGAGCGTCCTAGCGATCACGTCAGCCCCTAGCGATCGCGTCAGCGGGGCAGGGACACCAGTTCGGGTCCGCCGCGGTCCCAGCGCAGGACGCTGCCCTGGGTGTGCCAATCGCCGAGCACGATGCGCGTACAGGCGCGGCCGTCCACGGTCAGGGGATGGATGGCGGGTCGATGCGTATGCCCGTGCAGGAGCGTGGCCGCCCCGGAGGCGCGCAGGGCGGCGGCGACGCTCGCGGAGTTCACGTCGGTGATCGTGTAGGCCACGCTGGCGGTATGCGCCTGGCTGCCGGCCCGCGCCGCGCCGGCGAGGGCGCGTCTCGCTGCAATGGATAGCTTGAGAAAGCGTCTTTGCCATCCAGCATCCCGGACGGTGGCACGGAGCCGCTGATACGCCTGATCATCGGTGCACAGCGCGTCGCCGTGCATGACCAGGACGGGTTCGGCGTACAGGGTCACCTTCACCGGATCGGGCAGCAGGGTGGCGCCGGACCGGGCGCAGAACTCGGCGCCCAGGAGGAAATCCCGGTTGCCGTGCATCACGAAGCAGGGCACGCCGCTCGATGTGAGAGCCTTGATGCCGGCGAGCGCGGCGCGTTGGTCGGGGTCCGCGGCATCATCGCCCACCCAGGATTCGAACAGGTCGCCGAGTATGTACAGTGCATCCGCGTCGCGTGCCTCGCGGCTCAGAAGCGTCAGAAACTGCTGGGTTACCGCCGGGCTGCTCGCGTCGATGTGCAGATCGGAGATGAAAAGCGTCGTCACTCGCTCGTGGTCACGTGGTCAAGCATCGGTCAGGTGGCCAGGCATTTGTCACAGGCATTGGTCAGGTGGTCAGGGATTGGCCACGCGCGTGATGCGCTCGATGACGACCGGTTGGAGCGGCGTGTCTTCCTTGAAGGGACCCTTCGCGCCGGTTGCCACGTTGCCGATCTTGTCGACGACGTCCATGCCCTGCACGACCTTGCCGAACACGGCGTAGCCCCAGCGCGTCTGGTTGGGGTCCAGCGCCGCATTGTCGAACAGGTTGACGTAAAACTGGACATCGCCATCATGCGGCGTCGCCGGTCGGGCAAGACCGACGGTGCCCCGCACGTTCGGCAGGCCGTTCCCGGATTCGTTGACCACCTTGGTCGGCGTACCCTTGATCTTGTAATTGGTGTCGTAGCCGCCCGCCTGCACCACGAAGTTCGGAACGACGCGATGAAACAGGGTTTCGGTGTAATGACCAGAGTCGACATATTTCAAGAACTGGGCGACGGTCAGAGGTGCCCGCTCCGGCAGCAATTCGATGGTGAAGTTGCCCAACGAGGTGACCACCTGCACCTGCACCGGACCGGATGCCGCNNTGAGCACGAGAAGTATCTGTTTCATGCTCCGAGATTCTACTCGAATGGGTACAATCTTGAGCTATGTCGTCACCCGTCATCACGCGATTCGCACCGAGCCCGACCGGGTCCTTGCACCTGGGCAACGCGCGAACGGCTTTTTTCAGCCATTTGTGGGCGCGCAAGGCCGGCGGACGGTTCATTTTGCGCATCGAGGATACGGATGTGGAGCGCAGCGAGGGGCGCCATCTGGATCAATTGCTGATCGACCTCGGGTGGCTCGGGCTGGATTGGGACGAAGGTCCGGACGTGGGCGGCCCGTCCGGCCCGTACGCACAATCGGAGCGGGGCGCATTCTACCGCGAGTTGTTCGCCCGGCTGGAGCGCGGCGGGGAGGCCTATCCCTGCTACTGCACCGCCCTGGACCTGGAACTGTCGCGCAAATTACAGCGTATGGCCGGCAAACCGCCGCGCTATGCGGGCACCTGCCGCCATCTGACGGGCGCCGAGCGCGCCGAGCGCGAGAGCCGCGGGCTCAAGCCCACGTTGAGGTTTGCGGTGCCCCCGGATGCGGTCATCGAATTCATCGATCTCGTGCATGGACCGCAGAAGTTCTCCTCGGCGGATCTGGGCGACTTCATCATTCGTCGGGAGGACGGAACGGCCGCATTCTTCTTCAGCAATGCAGTGGACGATGCGTCCATGGGCGTGACCCACGTGTTGCGCGGCGACGACCACCTGACCAATACGCCGCGCCAGTTGATGTTGCTCGACGCGCTGCAATTGCGCCGGCCGGGTTACGGCCATGTGGGCCTGTTGGTGGGAGCCGACGGCACGCCAATGTCCAAGCGGCACGGCAGCACCAGCGTCAGCGAATTCCGTGAGCGTGGCTTCTTGAGCGAAGCCATCCTCAACCATCTGCTGCGCCTCGGGCACACCAGCGATGTGGACGGATGGCTGGCGCCCGCCGACATGCCGCGCCATTTTCAGCCGGACCATCTGGGGCGGGCCTCGGCGCGCTTCGATGAGGCGCAGCTTCTGTACTGGCAGAAGGAAACTCTGCAGCGAATGTCGGCGACGGAGATCCGCACCTGGCTGGGCTCGAACGCATCCACGGCGTTCATCGATCTCATCCGGCACAACGTGGTGCTGCCGCCCGATGCCGCGCCCTGGGCCGCGGTGCTGGACGGCGAGTTGGCCCCTCTCGGGGAGGAAGAGCAGCGGCTGATCAGCGCCGCCGGTCCGGAGTTCTTTCGAGCCGCGGTCGCTGCGCTCGACCAATCGGGCGCGGACTTCAAACAATTGACGAAGACCTTGAAGGAGCGGTCCGGGCGCAAGGGCGCGGACTTGTTCATGCCGCTGCGAGTCGCGTTGACCGGCCAGGCGCACGGTCCGGAACTCGCGGCGCTGTTGCAAATGATGACGCCGGGCACCGCGCGTCGACGCTTCGAATCGCATGCTAAAAATATTTAACTCGTTGACCGGCGAGAAGGAAGAGTTCAAGCCGCTGCGGCCGGATTCGGTGCGGATGTATGTCTGCGGCATCACCGTTTACGACTACATTCATCTCGGACATGCGCGCATGTTGACCGTGTTCGATCTGGTGCAGCGTTACCTGCGGGCCCGCGGGTACGCCGTGACGTACGTGCGCAACGTGACGGACATCGACGACAAGATCATCCAGCGCGCCGCGCAGAATGGCGAGAACTGGGCGGCCCTGGCGCACCGGTTCACGGTGGCGATGCAGGAGGACTGCGCCACGCTGGGACTGCAGGTGCCGGACTTCGAGCCGCGCGCCACGGATTTCATCCCGCAGATCATCGACATGACGGCGACGTTGATCGCCAAGGGTTACGCGTATGTGGCGGCCGATGGCGATGTGATGTACTCGGTGCGAAAATTCGCGCCCTATGGCCGTTTGTCCGGCAAGAAGATCGACGACCTGCGCGCGGGATCACGCATCAAGATCGACGACTCCAAGCTGGACCCCCTGGATTTCGTGTTGTGGAAGCAGGCGAAGCCGGGAGAGCCGTCCTGGCCTTCGCCCTGGGGAGAAGGCCGGCCGGGCTGGCATATCGAGTGTTCGGCCATGTCCACCGCGTTGCTCGGCGACTATTTCGACCTGCATGGCGGCGGCATGGACCTGAAATTTCCGCATCATGAAAACGAAATCGCGCAATCGTGTGCGGCGTGCGGCACGCCCTTCGTGCATGTCTGGATGCACAATGGCTTCGTGCGCATCAACGACGAAAAAATGTCCAAGTCGTTGGGCAATTTCTTCACGGTGCGCGAAGTGCTGAAGACCCTGCGCGATGCGGAGGTGCTGCGGTTCTTCCTTCTCGGCAGTCATTACATGGGACCGATCAATTATTCGGAAGCGCAGCTGACCCAGGCCGACGAGACCTTGCTGGGCCTGTATCGGGCGTTGAACGATACGGCGGCGGCGCCCGCCGACGGTGCACCGGGCGACTCATGGGCGCGCTTCCACGCGGCCATGGAAGATGATTTCAATACGCCCGAAGCGCTCGCGGTAATGCAGGGTGTGGCACGCGACCTCAACACCGCCAAGGCCGCCGGGCGGGTGGAGGAGGCGGGTGCGCTCGCCGGTTTGTTGCGCGACATGGGCGGCGTGCTGGGCGTGTTGCAGCAGGATCCGAAGGCGTATTTGAGGCGGTCCGTCGGCGCGGCCGCGTTGTCGGACGCGGACATCGAACGATTGCTGGTCGAGCGGCGGATTGCACGCTCGGCAAAGAACTTCGGCGAATCGGATCGGATCCGCGATCTGTTGACGGCGGCCGGCGTGATTCTCGAGGACAAGCCGGACCGGACCGGGTGGCGCCGAGCCTGAAGCTCGCGGCGCCCGGTCCATCACATCGCTCGCGTCAGTCGTTGCGGCGCGATGCGACGATGCCGACCGCAATCCCGATCAGCGCCGCGATTCCGACGACCTGCCAGGGGT
>PLUE01000017.1 GCA_003164785.1 Gammaproteobacteria bacterium
CAAGGTAAGTCGGCATCGACATGGAGGTACCACGCGAGAAGTTGCTGGGTCGGCAGGGTTTTTTACGCCGGGTTGTATGCTGCCATGCGCGCCACAAAAATGCGATAGTACTGACACGTATCCGCGAAGAGTCGCCAGCGAAAGAGAGAGAGCACATGGGGAGCATGAGTGGAAAAACAGCATTTATAACGGGCGCCGCGGGCGGCATCGGGCGCGCCACGGCACATGCGCTTGCGTGCGAAGGCGTCTCTCTCATGCTCGTCGATCTCGATGCTGCCGGACTTGAAATCACGCGCGAAGAAATCGCGCGCCACGGAAATGGCGTAGCGGTCTCCCGCACCGATATTGCCGATGCAAAAGCGGTTGAAGCCGCCGTGGACGAGACCGTCGCACGGTTCGGCCGTCTCGATATGGCGCATAACAATGCGGGCCTCCTGGGACCCATCGTGGACCTGGTGAACTACCCTCTCGACAAGGCACGTACGCTCTTCGATGTAAACGTCCTCGGCCTATTGCACTGCTTACAGCCACAAATACGGCACATGCTCCAAAGCGGTGGCGGCAGTATCGTCAACACGGCATCGGTATCGGGCGTGCACGCCGTTCCGAATATCAGCGTTTATACCGCCATGAAGCACGCGGTAATCGGCCTCACCAAGGCGGCCGCGGCCGAATACAGCTCTCGCGGTATTCGCGTGAACTGTGTTTGTCCCGGTTTCGTGCTGACCAACATGACCAAAGGTCACTTCAACGCGGAAACCGAATCAATCCTCGTCGCGCAGCATCCCATCGGCCGTTTCGCGCAGCCGGAGGAGATCGCCGAGGCCGTTGTGTGGCTGTTGAGCGATCGTGCCTCATTCTCGGCCGGCAGCGCGCTGTTCGTGGACGGCGGTCAGACAATCTGATCTGAACGTCTTATCCTCTCAGAGCCGATACACCCGCTCGGCCGTTTGCGCAAACAGATTACTTGCTTCCTCTTGTGAATGCGCGCTCGCGATCTCTTCGAACACCGCCATCAGTTCGTCACCGTTTCCATAAGAAAGATCAATTGGGAAGTTGCTCCCGAACATACAGCGTTCAGCGCCGAAAAGCCGGATGCACTCGTCGTAAAACTTGCGGAAGATGGAGGAGTCGTTGCGATGCACCACCATCCCCAGGCCCGACAGCTTGCAAAAGGCATTAGGCAGCGCCGCGAAGTCGGCCATCTCGGCCCGCCATTCATCGAAGTGCTGCTGGGTGGTGGCGCGCGGCCAACCCACATGCTCTAGTACCACCGTAAGCTCGGCGTGGCGCGCCAATCCATTTGCCGCTTTGCGAATAGCGCCGGTGCTCGCGACCGCGTCATAGACCAGCCTGCGGGATGACAGCATGTCGAACACCGCATCCGCATGATCCGATTCGTAGTCTAGGCCGCCGAGAAATCTCATCCCTCGATAGGCGGGGTTCGCCATCTCGCGATCGAGCGCGGCCTCGATCTCCGACAGCGGCAGCGTCGGATCCATGGTGCCGATCAGTGCGTACGGACGCTCGGTGTGGCGAGCAATAGACTCGATCCAGGCCGATTCCGCTTCGAAGTCGTGGGGCGAGGTGAGCGCACTGACGTGCACCCATTTCACGAGGTCGACAGACGACACCGACTTCAAATATTCTTGCCAAAGATAGCTCTGGGGAAAAGGCTTGCTCAGCCCCAACCCGAAGCTGTCGTCGCCCGGCTTCGGAAACTTATACCAAGGATGTTGCCGCGTATCCCAGAGATGCAGGTGGGAGTCGACGAAGCGCCGTCGGCTTGGGCTCACCGGCACGGTGGCGGGTCCGGGTCAACTGAGTACACGATCGATCTCGTAGGTAACCACATCGGTGGGGAGCTGCTTGGCGGCGAGCGTGGTTTCGAATGCGTCGGTAACGGACTCGAGCGACCATTCGTCTCGTTCCAACACCGGGGCGCGATTGGCAGGGTGACTCATGAGGCTGAGCTTCTTGCCCGCAATACGAATGACCTGGCCATTGATGTGTTTAGAGCGATCGGACAAGAGGTACAGCACGGGGGCGACGTTGGCCTCCGGCCGCGGCAGATGCGGCAAATGCTTGGCCATGGGCGTGAACGCCAGGGGAGAGACCGCATTGACACGAATGCCGCGGTCTTTCAATTCGCAAGACCAGCCGTAAGTAAATGACGACACCGCACCCTTGCTGGCGCCATAGGAACTAAGCTTCGGCTGTCCCGTATGCGCGCCCGAAGTAACGTTGACGATGGAGCCGTGGCCTTGACGCAGCATGGGACCCACCGCCGCACGCGCGCAATTGAAGGTGCCGATGACATTCACCTCCAAGAGCAGGCGCAGATGTTCCAGAGTCGCCTCTTCAAAGGGTTCGAGGAAGAATACCCCGGCGTTGTTCACCAATCCGGTGATCGCACCGAATTCTCTCAAGCACCGCTGCACCAGCGCCTCTGCCGCTTCCGGGTGGCGTATGTCCTGGGTCTCTGCTACGGCAACGCCATTCGCCCGCCGAATCTCCGCGGCTATGTTCTCCGCCGCGTCCCGGTTGATGTCGTTGATGACTATCCTGGCGCCGAGCCCGGCGGCGGCTTTGGCATAAGCGGCACCCAGACCGCCGCCGGCGCCGGTAATCACGACGGACTGACCTTCAAGGTTCTCCACGATTGCCCTCATGTCCCAAGGACCAGCCCTTCCATCTTGCCTGTGTTGCGCCATGCTTCCATGAGTTCTTTGAACGCGTAGAAGCCCGGGCCGTACACTTCGCCGAGATGCGAGCGGATGACCTTGCCGCCCTCGCCGTTGTAATAGCCCGGCGTGCATTCTCTGAGGAAGGCCTCGTTGGACACTTCGGTCTCGCGCATGGTCTTGACCCAGGCAGCTTGGGCCTCCTCTGTCGGTTCGACGGTTTGTGCCCCCCGGTCCAGCGCTTCCTTGACGATGTACGCCATATGCCGAGCCTGATTGTCGTACATCACGGTGACGTTCACCGAGACCCCGCCCTGGATAAAGCCGGTCCACAGCTGATTGGGGAAGCCATGGGTCATAAAACCGTGCAGCGTCATGAAACCATCGGCCCAATGATCATAGAGCGAACGGCCGTCGCGACCCTCGACTCGCTCGATACCGATACGACGCTTCATTTCGGTGGTGATCTCGAAACCGCTCGCGTAGACGATGCAGTCCACGTCATACTGGACGCCACCGGCGACGAAGCCATTTTCGTTGATACGTTCTACTCCCTGGCTGCTCGATACGTCGATCAGAGTGACATTCGGACGATTGAAGGTGGGCAAATAGTCGTCGTTGAAACACGGGCGTTTACACAAAAAGCGATAATATGGTTTGAGTTTCTCCGCCGTCTCCTTGTCCTTGACGATGCTATCGATACGTTCTCGCAGCCGCTCCATCACTTGGTAGTCTTCGCGCTCGCGCAGCGCCATGTACTCTTCCATCGAGAGCTTGGGGTTGCCGAGGCCGGCGATTCTCGCCTGCAGGTTGCGGTTGATCTCGGTCCAGCCGTCGCAGACCAAATCCGGCATTCCAGGATACAGTTGTTCGAACGTCGCGATGTGAAAGCTCTTCTGGCGTTCAGCCTGCCAACCCTGCGCCAGCGTCTTCGCCCAGTCGAGATCGGTGGTGCGGTTGCCGCGATTGTCGATGGTCGATGGTGTGCGCTGCAGAACGTAGAGATGCTTTGAATACTTGCCGAGAAAGGGGACGACTTGAACGGCGGTGGCGCCGGTGCCGATGATGGCAACACGCTTGTCGGCCAGTTTGTGCAGGCCGCCCGTGGTACACCCGCCGGTATAATCGTAATCCCAGCGCGAGGTGTGGAAACTGTGACCCTTGAAGTCGTTGATGCCGGGAATACCCGGCAGCTTCGGACGGTTGTAAGGACCTGAAGCCATCACCAGAAAGCGGGCACGGAGGTTATCGCCGCGATTCGTGGTCACTCGCCAACGATTGATCGACGCATCCCAAATCAGCGAGCGGGCAATTGTTCCGAACAGGGCTTTTTCATAGAGGCCGAAGTGACGGCCGATACGCTGACACTGCTCGAATATTTCGGCGCCGTAGGAGTAGCGGTGCGTCGTGAGGTAACCGACTTCTTCGAGTAACGGCACGTAGCAATAGGACTCGATGTCGCACTGAACTCCTGGATAGCGATTCCAGTACCACGTACCGCCGAAATCCCCCGCCATTTCGATGACGCGGATATTGTCGATACCAGCTTCCTTCATGCGAGCCGCCGTCAGCAGCCCGGCAAATCCGCCGCCAAGGATGGCGACATCGATGTCTTCCGCAATCGGCTTTCGTTCAATGGGCGGCGAATACGGATCGACTTCATAGAAGTCCGAAAAGTCGTCGGAGACCTCGACATATTGTCGTTCGCCTTCCGGCCGCCGGCGCTTGTCACGCTCCCGCGCATAGCGCTGTCTAAGGGCGTCCAGATCGACGTTATGAGGTGTCCGGGTCGGTTCGCAGTTCATTTCCCCCTCATCTCCCGCTCGTGTTCAGCCTCGTCTGACTATAACGGCGGGGTACCGCGCGGATACGACAATGTCTTGATCGGATCCGACACGCCTGAGCCCACCAAATGGCGCCCCAGATGACAGCGAAATCGCCGCTAACGGGCAGACTTTGGGCCGCTACCGCTGGCGTCGTGCATGCGCAGCCACGCCAGGGACCGCAGCTTCGAACCGCCATCCACTTCGAGCGAGAGGCCATTCAGGTATTGAGCAGCCGGCGACAGCAAAAAGAGCGCTGCGCTGGCAACGTCCTGCGCGACGCCTATACGCCCCATCGGATTCGCCTCCCAGGCCAGTCCGCCAGTGGCATTGACGTATTGCTCGGTACGCGGCGTGTAAATCCAGTCTGGCAGGATCGCATTGGCGCGGATGCCGCCCGGCCGCATGCCGGCCAGCGAGCGCATGTAGGCGTCCACGGCACTCTTGGCTACCGTATACCAAGGAACGCCGGCGCCATAGCGTGGCCCCTGCACGGAGGACAGGTATACGGCCGCGCGGCTTCCCGCATCCGGCTGCTCCAGCCACACCTCGGTCGGCAGGCGGACGCAGTCGATGGCGGTCGTTACGCCGTCCATGAACTCCCGACCACTGAAACTCGGCGGCCCCGCGGCTGCGGCTAGGCAGCCCACGGGACCGAATGCCTCGGTGGTTTGCCGCCACGCTTCCACCACCGCACTGCGATTGGCCGCGTCTACCCCGATGGCACGCGCCTCTCCACCCGCCGCGGCAATCGCATCGGCCGTGCGCTTGGCAGCGGCTTCGACCAGGTCCCAGGCACTGACGCGCAGGCCAAGCTTGGCCGCCGTCAGCGCGATCGCTTCGCCGATCCCGCTTCCCGCACCGGTTACGACGATCGGTACACCTTCATTGAAGCCAAGAAAATTGAACATTCTGCCCCCTATTAAAAGCCCGGTACGGCCACGTGCAATGCGTCGATCGACGCTCTCGCTCGACCAGCGTGGAAATCCGCGAGTGTTGTGTGCGCCATTGCGCAGAAAAGCGTGTCGTGATGTCGGCCGCCTAAAGCGACGGTTACCGCCCATCGACCGGGAACTTCGACGACATCCAGAATCTCACCACCCTCCGCCACGCGTACGAACTCGCCGGCGAAGGGACAGGCGGCCCAGACCGCGCCGGAGACATCCATGCAGATACCGTCTGGAGCACGAGTGCCGAGGTCGGCAAACACCCGCCGATTAGCGAGCGAGCCGTCGCTTCGGATATCGAAAGCGGTCAATCGGCTGGCAAACGTTTCGGCCACGATCAGCGTTTGCGAGTCCTGACTGATCGCCATGCCGTTGGGGAAAAACAGGCCGTCCGCAACGGCGGTCACGCCACCGTCGGTGCTTACGAGCAACAGCGAACTGGGCTTCAGCGCGGACGCGTCTTCGTAACTGGCTTCGAAGCCAAACGAGCCAAGGTAGGCACGTCCCTTGGCGTCGACCACCATATCGTTGCTCGGACCCACACTTAAGGCGCTCGCGTTGGCATGAATGACAGGATGAGGTTCACCCAACTTCACGACCAGGTGATCCATCATCGAGACGACTAGAGGGCTGCCATCCGGGAGAAAACCGATTCCGGACGGCTGGCCTGGGATGTATGCGCGCTCCCGCGGTTTACCATCGGTTCCGACGCTGCATACCTTGCGCGACAGAAAATCCGACCACCACAATTCGTCTTCATGCCAACAAAGCCCCTCGCAGTAGCCGAGGTCAGAAACTAGGACCGCTTCCGTGGTTACTTTTTTCAATTGCCTCGCCCCTCACGCCAGCATGGCGTCGAGTCGCGTGCGCACGATCTGACGCGCCTCGTCGATGATGCGCCGTATCAATTCCTGACAGGTGGGAATGTCATGAATGATCCCCTGCACCTGCCCGGCCCAAACGAGCCCCGCATCCAAGTCGCCGCTCTCGAGCGCCGCTCGCCCCTTTGCGCCCGAGACCAGCGACTGAATATCCTTGAACTCCGCTTCCGGTCGCGCGGATATTTCGACGACGCGATCTGAAACGCTATTTTTCGCGACGCGGCCGGTGTTTTTGAAACGCCGAAAGATCAAATTGGTGCCCCGCTCGTCGTTGTCGACGATGAATTGCTTGATCTTGTCGTGGATGGGGGCTTCCACCGTCGCGCAGAAACGTGTGCCCATATTGATGCCTTCCGCGCCCAACGCCAGCGCGGCGGCAAGACCGCGGCCGTCGCCAAAGCCGCCGGACGCGATGATGGGTATGGATACCTTATCCGCCGCTGCCGGTATCAAGATCAGACCGGGAATATCGTCCTCGCCGGGATGGCCTGCGCACTCAAAGCCGTCAATCGATACCACGTCGACGCCCATGCGTTCCGCCGATAGCGCGTGGCGGACCGCAGTGCATTTATGGATCACCAGCACGCCATGCTCTTTGAAGTGTGCGACATGCTCGTGCGGCTTGTGACCGGCGGTCTCCACGATCTTGACGCCGCTGTCGATGATCGCTTGACGGTACTCCGCGTACGGCGGCGGCTTCACCGAAGGCAGGATGGTTAAGTTCACGCCGAAGGGTTTGTCGGTCATCGACCGGCAACGCTCGATCTCCTTGCGCAAGTCATCCGGCGTCGGCTGAGTCAGCGCAGTAATGATGCCAAGACCTCCGGCATTGGACACCGCGGCCGCCAGTTCCGCTCGGCCCACCCACATCATGCCGCCTTGCACGATGGGATGTTCAATGTCCAACAGCTCGGTAAAGCGGGTGGTGAATCTCAATTACAGTGCCTCGATGATGGTGACGTTCGCGATCCCACCGCCTTCGCACATGGTTTGCAGTCCGTAGCGCTTGCCACGCGCACGCAGGGCATGGGCTAGGGTCGCGAGCAATTTGGTTCCGGAGGCTCCGAGCGGATGTCCTAACGCGATGGCGCCCCCATTGACGTTGAGGCGCGCTGGATCCGCGTGCAAAGCCTGCAACCAGGCCAGCGGCACCGAAGCAAAGGCCTCGTTGACCTCGTACAAATCAATGTCGTCCAGAGTCATGCCGGCGCGCTTGAGGGCGCGCTGCGTCGCGGAGATCGGTTCCTCGAGCATGACAACCGGGTCGCCGCCGGTGACCAAGAAAGTATGAATACGGGCAAGCGGAGTGAGATGATGAGTCTTCAATGCACGCCCGCTCACGATTAGAGCCGCGGAGGCGCCGTCACAAATCTGGCTGGCATTCGCCGCCGAGATGACCCCACCCTCCTGGAGCAACTTCACGCTGCCGATCGACTCCAGCGAAGCATCGTAGCGAATCCCCTCGTCGTGAACATGGGGAACGATGCCCTCCGGGGTCGTTATCGGGACGGGCACGATCTCGTGCTCAAAGGCGCCGCCGAGCGTAGCCGCCGCGGCGCGCCGATGACTTTCGAGCGCATAACCATCGAGCACGGCACGGTCCAAGCCGTATTTTTGCGCGATCATCTCCGCGCCCTTGAACTGGCTGAACTCCTCGACCCCGTAACGTGCCTTGATGCGTGGACTGACGGGGCCCATGCCGAGGCCGGCCTTTTGATGCAGGGACATATTGCTGAACATGGGCACGCGCGTCATGCTCTCCGCACCGGCCGCAATCACCACATCCTGGGTGCCCGACAACACCGCCTGCGCAGCGAACTGCACCGCCTGTTGCGAGCTACCGCATTGGCGATCAATGGTTACCGCAGGCACACTTTGCGGCAGTTTCGACGCCAGTACCGCATTGCGTGCGAAGGCAAACGCCTGCTCGCCGCCCTGGGTGACACAACCCAAGATCACGTCCTCGACACTGTCGGGATCGATGCCCGTGCGATCAAGCAAGGAATTCAGCACCTCTCCAGCCAGATCGGCGGGGTGCCAGCCCGCGAGCTTGCCGTTCCGGCGTCCTCCGGCGGTGCGCACCGCATCTACGATATAAGCCTCAGCCATGGTTTCAAATCCTCGAATAGTCCGGCTTGCGTTTGCCGAGGAAGGCTGCGATGCCTTCGGCGCCTTCGGCATTCGCTCCCGCGGCAGTAATCGTTCGAGCTTCGCGCTCCAACTGAGTTTCAATGCTCACGCCGAAGCTGTCGAGCAGCAGCGAGCGCGACTTACCGAGTGCCTGAGTCGGCGACTCCGCCAAACGCGCCGCCAAGGTCGTCCCCTCCAGGGTCAGCGCGCCGTCGCTGACCACGCGAGTCACGAGTCCCATGCTTGCCGCTTCCGCGGCGTCGATGCGACGATTGGAGAGAATCATTTCTTGGGCCCGCCGCAACCCCAAGACGCGAGGTAGCAGCCACGTCAGCCCGCCGTCCGGCGTGAGACCAATGGCGGTATAGGCGCTGGTGAAATGAGCCGATTCCGCGGCCAGCACGATGTCGCCCAACAGTGCGAGACTAAGCCCCGCACCTGCCGCGGGACCATTGATCAGGGTCAGCAAAGGCTTTTGCATGCGCGCCAGTCGGGTGACCGCCATATGCAAGAAGCCTGTGAGTTCGCTCAAAACGCCTTGCACCTTCGGTCCTGCGCTGTTGAGCAGGGCCAGATCGCCCCCCACGCAGAAGGCGCGGCCGGCGCCGGTGAGTACCACGCAGCGAACGGCGGGATCCGTGTCGCAGCGGATTGCCGCCTCGAATAAGGCTTGGGCAAGGCTCATGTCGATGGCATTACCCTTGGTCGGCCGATTGAGCGTGATACGGGCGATCGACTTCGAGAACTCGAATAGGATGGGTTCATCGGTCATGGGTCGCCCTGTAGGAGCACTGAACATTATCTACCGGTTAGAATATCATGTACTGGCGAGTAGATTGATCCCCGGGGAAAGACGGGTCAAGTGGCTCGTTCGATTTTTGTGTCGCCGTCACATAGGAAGTTGGAGCGCGTCAGTGCCATGAATTCGCCGTTTCGAAACAAGTTGCAACGAGAAAGCGAGCGCCTCGAAAAGCGGGAAGCCCTGCTGCTCGCGGCAGTTCGAATGTTCAATACCAAGGGCTTCTTTGCGACCTCGCTCGACGACGTCGCTGCGAGCTTGAAAGTCAGCAAGCCATTGATTTATCACTATCTCGGCAACAAGGATCAGGTGCTGCTGGAATGCGTGACGCGTGGCTTGGAAGAATTGCGCCGCGCGGTGCAAGACGCTCGGCTCATCAAAGGAGACGGCCTCGGCCGGCTGCGAATTTTCCTGCAGAAATATGCCGAAATCATCATGGAAGACTTTGGGCGCTGTGTGATTCGCACCGCTGACGAGGCGCTCTCGAAGGAAAGCGCACTTCGTTTCAGGCAGCTGAAAAAGGAAATCGATACGGAAATGCGCACCCTCATCAGGGCCGGCATCAAAGACAAGTCGATCGCGCGGGGGGATGTCAAAATGATTGCGTTCACCCTGGCGGGCGCGCTCAATTGGCCTGCCCGCTGGCACAATCCCAATGGAAAGGATAGCGCCAGGGTGATCGCCGCGGACATGGTGGACATTCTCACGAAGGGTCTCGCCGCACGCTAGATGTCGCTCAGGGACATGCCTTTGCCGCGCACCGTCAAGCATTGCTTCGGGCACTGGGTCTATAGTCGTGACAGGAGAGGTATCCGTGGAGTGTCAGATCATGCGGAGACGGCTGGAATAAACAATGGAGTTCGTTTGGGATAACGATCAACGTACGTTTCGCCGCACGGTGCGCGCGTTTCTTGCCGCCCATCTGCCCAAGGAATGGGAAACGCTGGCGCACGGTCCGGCCACGGAGTGGCAAAGCGCGTTTTCCAAGCGGTTCTGTGCCGAGCTCGCGGCCGTCGGATTGCTCGTCCCCCATTGGCCCGCACAATGGGGAGGACGGGATGCGGATGCCTGGATGGCTTTCATTCTCGCCGAAGAAATGTGGGCCGCCGGAGAGCCGCGCGGCGGTCAGTACATGAATGTGAACTGGATAGGTCCCACGATCATGCGCTTCGGCACTCCCGAGCAGCAGGCACGTTACATCCCGCCCATGGCCCAAGGAATGACGCTGTGGTGCCAAGGATTTTCCGAACCCGAGTCCGGCTCCGATCTTGCGTCCCTGCGCACGCGCGCGGAACGCGATGGCGAGACGTATCGCATCACCGGCCAGAAGATCTGGACGTCTTATGCGTCCGAAGCAGACACCTGTTTCTTACTGGCACGGACCTCGCCCGGCCGCAATGGCATTTCCGTGTTCTTGGTGCCCATGACCACGCCCGGGATCACCGTCCGCTCCATTCCCAGCCTGATTGGCGAGGGTGATATACATGAAGTATTTTTCGATAGCGTTGAAATCCCGAGCGACGCCCTGCTCGGCGCGGAGGGGCAGGCTTGGGATATCGCCAAAACCGCGCTCTCGCTCGAGCGTGTGGGCATACCGCGCTTCTCCTTTGCCATTCGCGCTCTGCATCGGGCCGTCAAGACCCTGCAGCGCCTGCAGCGCTTTGGGTCCGGCGCCATGGAACGAGCTGCGCAGGCGCGCGCCGCCTGCGAGGCCGCACGCTTCTACAGCTACAGCATAGTCGACCGCCGGCGTCACGGATTGCCGATCGGCGCTGAGGCGAGCGCGGCGCGCTACGCCACGGTATTGGCGGAGAGGGCGGTCAGTGAATTTGTCGTCGAGTTCGTCCCGGAAGCAATGTCAGGAAGCGATCCCTCCTTACTGGCTCATCATCAACGGGCCATCGTCGCCGGTATTGCTTCGGGAGCCGCCGAAATACAACTCAACATCATCGCGAGCGACCTGCTTGGTTTGCCGCGGGAGCCACGTTGATGGATTTCAATCTCTCGGGCGACCAGGAGGCATTGGCCTCGGCTGTCGACAAGATCGCCGGCGCTTTCGCCGCCAAGCCCACGGAATTTCATGATTTTGCGTTGACCGGCGGCGCACTCGAGCGCGAACTCGAGGACGGTGACTATTTCAACATTGCCACCGTTCCTGAGTGGGGTCCGATCGGCGCGGTCATGGCGGTAGATCGGTTGGCTCGCTGCCCGTACGCCGTGGAAACCGCCCTATCCATGTTGGTACGACCGCATTTACCGAACGATGCGCCCCGCCCCGTGACGCTCGTGGAACACGGACGCCCCGGCCGGTTCGTCGCCGGTGCAAAAACCGTGCTTGTCATTGACGGCGACAACATAGGGATCGTGTATCCGAGTGGCGGGGATACCCAGCGGGTCGAATCGATCTTCGCCTATCCCATGGGTCGATTGGTGGACACGGTCACCGTGGAGCCCTTGTCCATTAGCGAAGCCGCGGTCGTGCGCCAATGGCTCCAGGTCGCCATCGCCGCGGAAATCAGCGGCCTCATCCAGGCCGCCATTGCATCGACCGTCGAGCACATCAGCCAGCGTAAGCAATTTGGTCGACCGCTCGGTAGTTTCCAAGCCCTGCGGCATCGCATGGCCGAATGCGCCGTGCTGGCAGGGGGCGTCAAGTGGCTCGCCTTGAAAGCCGCTGACAGTGCGGCCCCCGCGGATGCCGCCCTGGCGGCCTACCACGCGCAAGACAGCGCCGTACGCATCGCGTATGAATGCCATCAGATGCTCGCTGCCATGGGCATGACGCTCGAACATCCTCTGCACTTGTGGACCTATCGGCTCAAGGCGCTGGTGTCCGAACTTGGCGGCCGTTCTGCGCAAGCCGTCTCGGTCGCCGCGGGTTGCTTTAATGGCGGCATGGATACGGATTAGCGACGGAGCGTGGTTAGCGCGGCTCCTTCGGCAGGCCAAGAACGCGTTCGGCGATGATGTTACGTTGCACTTCGGCGGTGCCCCCAGCGATGGTTTCCGAGAAAGCATCCAAGTAGTCGTGTCCCCAGCCGTGGGAGCCGACGACCTCGGCGGCATCGATACCGTAGAGGTCGATGGCTGCGGCGGTGACTCGCTGGGAGAATTCGGCAAACTCCAGCCGAATGAGCGAGCCGGCGGCGTCCGGCACCGCGTCATCCGTGTCTAAGACGAAGCGATAGGTACTCGCCCGAATCGATGCGCCCTCCGCCCGCAGACGAGCGAGGCGCATGCGCATGCCATGCCTATTCTTGGGGCAATGCGTCAGCAAGCGCTCCACTTTCAAAGTCAAACCGATGAGCAGCGCAAGGGCGGCGGTGCCACGTTCAAAACTGAGCGTCGACATGGCAACGGCCCAACCATTGTTCAGCCCACCAACCACGCTCGACAAGGGGATGCGTACGGAATCGTAAAATACTTCGCAGTACTTATAGGGTCCCGCCATGGTGCGTATGGGCCTGACGGTGATGCCGGGAGCATTCATCGGACAAATCACCCACGAGAGTGCGGTGGAAGTGCGGGCAGTGGGATCGGTACGCACGAGCAGCTCCTGCCAATCGGCGAGATCAGCGAAGCTGGACCAAATCTTGTGCCCATTGATGA
The DNA here is from genome assembly GCA_003164785.1 of Gammaproteobacteria bacterium. Lineage (GTDB taxonomy): Bacteria > Pseudomonadota > Gammaproteobacteria > Steroidobacterales > Steroidobacteraceae > Bog-1198. Next base: position 12,874 of record PLUE01000017.1, read on the forward strand.
CGAGCTCATCCCCCTCCACTTGCCCACGGGTTTTGAGGCTCGCCAAGTCCGAACCCGCCCCCGGTTCGGAGAAGCCCTGACACCAAATAGTCTCGCCGGCCAATATCTTCGGTAAATGAAACGCCTTTTGTGCTTCCGTGCCGCTCGCGATCAACGTGGGTCCGGCATGGTTGAGACCGACGAAGGACGCGTTCAGGGTTGAGGGCGCTCCGGCGCGAGCGTACTCCTCGAACCAGACTATCTGCTCCAGCACGCTCAGGCCGCGGCCTCCGACTTCCTTTGGCCATGCCAATCCGGCCCAGCCAAATTGCGCCAGCGTTTTCTGCCATGCCAGCGTGAATGCGCGAGCAGCCAATCCGTCGACGGGCGGCGCCTCCGTGGGTACGTTGGCCTCGAGCCATTGACGTGCTTCTTGTCGAAAACGAGTAATCGAGTTCATTTTGAACCTGTGCTGAAGGCGGCACGTATCTGCTGTTTGAGGACCTTACCAGCCGCATTCTTTGGCAATTCATCCCAATAGGCGACCTGCTCCGGGCATTTGAACGTGGCGAACCCGAGATCACGGAGAAATATTCGCAACTCATCGACGGTGGGTGCACGCGAATTCTTGATGACAATCACTGCACACGCGCGTTCACCGGTGCGCGCATCCGGCAACCCGATGATGGCCACTTCGCCGACATTGGGATGACCGATCAACAAATCCTCGATCTCCTTTGGCGAAATGTTCTCTCCGTTGCGTATGATCAGATCCTTGGCCCGGCCGGTGACGACTAAATAGTCATCCTCCACCCATCGGCCAAGATCGCCGGTGCGGAAGTAGCCATCGACATCGAACGAATCCGCCTCATCCTCGGCATGCACGTAGCCCACCAACATTTGCGGCCCGCGCGCGAGAATCTCGCCCGCATCTTGGCGCTCCCCCTGCGCGTCCACGAGTTTGACGTCAGCGATCCCAGGCCGCCCATCCGTCGCCGCTGCCAGCTCAGCTTCGCTGCGCCGAGTGGCGCCGACAGTGGTGACCGGAACCTCGGTTGAGCCATACACGCGGGTGACGACCGCGCGCTCAAAGTACGCAGCAGCCGCTCGAATCAATGAGGGCGGCACAGATGCGCCGCCGCAAACGAACAGTTTGAGACTGGGAAGCCGGGTCGCCGCCGCTTCGGCGGCCGTCAAGAGCTGCTGCAAGAACGGTGTGGCACCCGCCAAATGCGTACATCCTTCGTGCTCCAACAAGCGAATGGCATCGGCGGCATTCCATTGGTCCATGAGCACTGCGGTGGTACTCAGCAGCAAAGGACACTCGAACGCATAGATTGAGCCGCCGACATGCCCAATCGGCGAGGGAATTAGAAACTTATCCCCGGGTTCGACGAGCCAATGGGCCCCAATTTGTTGGATCAGGGCGTGCAGCGTATTGTGAGTATGCAGCACCCCTTTTGCGCCGCCGGTCGTTCCCGACGTGTACAGAATCATGCGCACCGCGTCGGCATGCACCACGGGTAACAGCCTTCGCTCGACCGGATCATCGAACAGAGCGTCGTAAGACTGGTGATTGCCGGCCGCGCCGCGCAGCACGACGACCTCTGGCGGATCGGCCAATTCCGCGCAGACGCGGCTCAACATGGCCGCATAGTCATGCTGCCGGAAACTCGCCGGGATAAAGACCACCCGGCTGCCCAGATCCCCCAAGATGAACGCCAGCTCGCGTTCCCGAAGCGATGGCAGAATGGGATTGACCACCATGCCCGCCAGGGTGGCCGCCATATAGATGACCGCCGCTTCGTGCCAATTCGGCAGCATGAAGGAGACGACGCCACCTTGTGGAAACCGCGCCAGCAGCGCCTGTGCCAAAGCTTCTGACCTTTCGCTCAAGGTTTGCGCGTCGATGCGCCGCGCACCGTCGATCAGCAATAGACGGCGCGGGTCGCTCTGCACGATCCGCCGTAGGGAGTCGGTCAAGGTCTCGTGAATCCACGCTCCGTCCGCGTACGCTTTGGCGGCACGGGCGTCATCCCAGCGTACCGAGCGACCGGAAATGAGCTTTCGCGACGTGATTGGGCCAGATGTCATTTGCCGCGGCTCTTGCATAAGCCATGGAATGTAACCGAAGCGCCCCGTCGGGTCTTGATGAATCGCGACGACGGGGGTACAGCATGAGCCAGCGGCAGACTGTCGCTCGAAGCCAATTCGGCGTCCTCGATTATCGAGACGCACCCCAATTATCAATTTAGCCTGTCGCCATCGTTGTCGAGCCAAATCCAAGGAGCCTATAATCCGCTTTCAACCCCATAGCGACCAGTTAGCGGTGGCCCGAACAGTCGAGGAAGCTCTCGCGGACTTGCTGCCTCTCTCCCGCCTACATCAGTCGGATGACGAGGACGATACCACCTGGGCGAAACTCGCAGATATCGGGATTTTCTCAATTTGCCTAAGTGAGGACCAGGGTGGCAGCAATCTTGGCGCCGCCGAAGAATCTCTGATCGTCACCGAGCTAGGCCGTCATATCGCGGCCCCCTCGGTGTTGGCCACGATGGGCGCGACCCATGCACCCAATGAATGGCAGAACTCCAGCGCGTCCAGGGTGGCGGCGGCATATCAAAATGGCGATCGCCGGCTTGTGATCAATGGGCGTGGCGCGACCACGGCGTTGGTGAGGCTGCCTACCGGCGCGGTGCTGCAAAAGTTCGACCTCGGCGCGGCGACCTGCGTCGAACGCTATCTTTGGTTTAGCGAAATCCATGAAGCCACGGCGTGGGAAGACTTGACCATAGAGTTCCAGCCCGAGCAAGTCTTGCGCTTGCGGCTGCTCGACGCCGCCTACTTGGCTGGCGCCGCACAGGCCGCCTTGGACATGAGCGTCGCGTATGCTCTGTTGCGCGAACAATTCGGGCGCCCCATCGGCAGTTTTCAAGCCATCAAGCATCACTGCGCGAACATGGCGATTGCGGCGCGTTGCGCGCGCGATCTCACGACTTTTGCCGCCGTTGCCATTGATGAGAAGCGGGAAGATGCCGCATTCCAAGTTCAGAGCGCAGTCTACGTCGCGGGAAAAGCTGCCTTGGAGAATGCGGGGAAAAACATCCAGATCCATGGCGGATTCGGGTTCAGCGACGAAGCCGATCCGCATCTCCTCCTGAAACGGGCCCGGCTGCAATTGGCCATTGCCGGGGGCTTGGAGGCGGCCAACGAACGGGTGGCCAACGCGCATTTCGACTGGTGACGGAGACGTCACTCGGGATCGTTAGTTGCCCGTGAAACGGGGCTCGCGCTTTTCGAGCGCCGCGCTCACCGCTTCGCGATGGTCTTTCGTGAGGTTCGAGAGGGCCTCATAGGCGATGGATGCGTCCAACACGGCGCTCACCGTCTGTTTCAGCCCCACATTCACCGAGAGCTTGGTCCATTGCACGGCACGGACCGGATTTTTAAGCAATTCGGCGACGAAGTCGTCGACCACGGCATCGAGTTCCGTCGGCGGTACCGCGCGATTGATGAGCCCGAGCCGCTCCGCCTCCACCGCGGTAAGGGGACGTCCGGTCAATAGGTATTCTTTGGCCCGCGCATGCCCGATGAGATGAGGCCAAATGGCGGCGCCGCCATCGCCCGCGACAAAGCCGATGCGCACATGCGGGTCAGCGATCTTGGCTTCAGTCGAGACAAAAGCGAGATCGCAAAATAGCGCGATGGTCGCGCCCAGCCCAATCGCATGGCCATTCACCTTGGCAATGATGGGTTTTGGGCAGTCCAGCAACGAAAAAATCAATCGCTTGGCTTCCACCAGGCTGTCGTTGAACAGCGCGGGCTGGTCGATCATGCGCTGGATGTACTCGAAGTCTCCCCCCGCAGAAAACGCGCGGCCGGCACCGGAGAGAATCACCACATCCGTGTCCGGATCCACGGCCACCTCGGTGAAAAAGCGCACCAGGTCGCTATGCAGAGTGTGGTCGATGGCATTAAGCGTGGACGGACTGTTGAAATAGACCTTCAACACCCGACCTTGTCGCTCGATTTTCAACGCGGTAAAGCTGCCGGGGTCCATGTGGACCAATATAGCGAAGGTAAGGCGGCAACGGATGCCATTTTTTTGATATCTCGTAACATGTTACGTACTTAACGCGACAAACGAGCATGGGCAAACTTGCCCCGCCACCCACCTAGGGCTATGCTTGCGCCGAGATTTATACTCACGGCGAATTAGGGGGCTCAACGCCTCAAAAGGCGCACGCAAATGATGAACGGAGTTGCAACCACACACGCCCTCGATGAATCTGCCCGGAAGGAGGGCCGATTCGACATAGTTCATGCTGACGCGATTCGGTTCTTTCCGGAGTTGGCCGAGCAATTTGGGGCGGATGCGCAAGCGCTATTGCGCGGCGCGCGGATCGATCCCGAAGTTCTGAATAAACGTAGCTCGGTGTTCGAGTACCGGTCGCTGGTCAATTTGCTGGAAACCGCCGCGGCCAAGCTCAAGTGCCCGGATTTCGGGCTCAGGCTGGCAGCCCTCCAGGGTGGCACGCGAGTCATGGGCCCAATTGGCGTCGCCATGAAGAACTCGAAAACCCTGGGGCAAGCCCTGGGGTACTGCGCCAAACAAATTCAGGCCTATAGCCTCGCGACTCGCGTCCGCTTCGTTCCCGATCGACCCAATCACACGTTGTTCGTGGGATTTGAAATCCTGCTGGACGGCCTGACCAGCAAGACTCAGGTGGTCGAGCACGCGATGTCGCTCGCCAATCTCAACGTGCTGGATATTACCGGTGGCGCCGCCTGCGTACGCAAGGTGTACTTTCGCCATTTTCCGGTGTCCGCCCTTGAGGTCTATCAAGCCGCGTTCAAATGCGAAGTGGTGTTTGGCGCGCATTCGGATGGCATCGTATTCACCGAAGCCGATTTGATGTGTCCGGTTATCGATCCGGACGAGCAGATTTATGAAATGGCGACGTCGTACATCGCAATGCGCCACCCCCCGGGTACACCGCCCATGCATGCGCGAGTTCGTGCGCTGATCGGCCGATTTCTGAGCGCGGAAGATTGCACCAACGAGCGGATTGCCGCGGAGCTCTGCATGCATCCGCGGACCCTGCAGCGTCGCCTCAAATGCGAAGGCCAGTCCTTCGAAAGCATCAAGGATGAAGTACGCCGCGACACCGCCATGCGCTACTTACAACGCCAAGATTTGCCATTGACCAAGGTGGCGGAAAAGCTTGGTTATGCCGAGCAATCCGTACTTTCCCGCAGCTGTTATCGATGGTTCTCCGCATCCCCCAAAGAGTTGCGTGAAAGAGCGATGGCGAAGGACAGCGAATCCACCAGTTGATCGTTGTCGCGCCAGACCAAACATTTGTCGTAGCCCTCAATTACCCCGACGTGCCAGGCTACTGCCGAAGGCGAAAAGCAGGAGCTCCGTGGGCGTTATATCGCGCCTCAGGAGTTTCTGAACGGGAAAATGACATGTTCGCGCCCTGCAAGCTGCGCACACATCTTTTGCAAGCCCAGGAGGCCGGAAGGCGCAGCGACCTCGACCGTCCTATTCCCACCAGCGACGCCACGGTCAGCAATGTGCTGCTGCGGCACTGTGATGAATATCTGGCGACGTTGACCGGTACCGTGGCGATTTGCGAGCAACTCGACCACTGGATGTGCACTTCCGTCGGCAACATTCCCTCCCTGGAACAGATGGCGAAGACGATCGGCACGAACACTCGCTCTCTGCAAAAGAAATTACGCAGCGAAGGCATGAGCTATCAAGAGTTAGTCAGACGCTATCGTATAAAACAATCCAAAATCTTATTGCGCGAGAAGCGTCCCGTGATCAAGGAAATTGCCTGCCGGCTCGGCTTTAAGGATGTCGGTAGTTTCCGCCGAGCGTTTCGCAATTGGACCGGCAAATCGGTGGGTGCTCGGCTGCAGGCGACCTCGAATTACGCGCCGCTCTCGTTCAAGCACGAGACCCGGTTGGACAGTTTTAACTGATTGGAACCCTAGATGACAGATTCTCCAGTTGCCTTGATAACAGGCGCGAGCGGCGATTTGGGTCGCACCATTGCGCTGCATCTTGCCAAAAAAGGCGTCAACATCATCGGCAGCGGCCGCAGCGCCGAGGGATTGGCACGCCTGACCGACGCTGTGCGAGGAGTGCGCGTGGTGACCCTGCAACAGGACGTGACCACGACAGAGGCACCTTTTGACGCCATTGCACTGGCGCGACGCGATTTCGGCCGGCTGGACTACATGATCAACAACGCAGGTATCGGCAAGCCGAAGGCGGTGCACGAAACCACGGATGAGGAACTGGATGAGTTTTTAAACGTGCATTTGCGCGCGACCTTTCGGTTTTGCCGCGAAGCCTTGAGCCTTCTTGGCCCAGACTCGGCAATCGTCAACATCGCATCGACTTTTGCCGTCATCGGGGGTATGCGCGGCGGCGCCTACTCCGCTGCCAAGGGAGGAGTGGTGGGGCTCACTCGTCATCTGGCAGCACAGTATGGCGCGCGAGGTGTCCGTTCCAATGTCGTCGCGCCGGGGGTATTTCGCAGCGCCATGACCGAATATGCTTGGAAGATGGAGCGATTCAAACGCATGAATTTCGAGATGACACCGGCGTCGAGGACCGGCACGGTGGACGACGTCGCCGCCATGGTCGCTTTCTTGTGTTCCCCCGAGGGATCATTCGTCAACGGACAAGTGATCGCGGTGGACGGCGGCTGGAGTGCGACCAAATACCTCAGCGATGAGGCAGTCAACGCGCAACGTGAGCCGAGCGCAGAGTCCTAGACGACTGGAGCTTAAGCGGGCTGCTCCGCGGCTAGCGCGACATCCTTCGGGAGCGCTTTGGCCGCGAGAAAGAAATGCAGCGCCGACCAGACCATCGTGATTGGGAGGAAACTCATGGCATGGCGTAGGGATAAGGCCCCGTAGGTGGGCGCGAGCAGATCGCTGAAAAAGCCGACCATCCAGGGCCCCACCGACGCGCCAATCAAGGTCAAGAAAAACAATAGAATACCCGCGGCTGTCGCCCGAACTCGGTCCGGCACCAGGGATTGCAGGCAGGCAAACGTGGGAGCGTAGTAGGCCAATCCGAATACATAGGTCAGCATCAAACAGGTCACCGAGACCGTGAGGCTGGGCGTGGTAAAGGCCACGAACATCGTCGGAGCCGACAGCAGCACGCCCATGGCAGGCACGCCTTGCCGCCAACGGACATCGCGTCGCCCGAGCCAATCCGATAAAACGCCGCCGAGGACCGTGCCGAGAAATCCGCCGACTCCGAACGCGAAACCGAACGAGGCGCCGGCACGCGCGGCGGTCAAATGATGCGTTCGGATGAGAAAGGCGGCCGCGAAGATATTCAAGGCATAGCTGCCAATCCCGAACATGGAGCAGGCAAACACCATTTGCCGAAAGGTGCCCATGGCGAACAGCGCGCGCAAAGTACTCCAAAAGCACTCAGGGCCGCCGTCCGACATCGACTGCTGCGGCGGCTCGGGTACGACGAAGCGAATCAACAATGCAACTATGAGGCCCGGCAATCCCACCACGAAAAATGCGGTGCGCCAGTTGAACGCATCGTTGATCCAGCCGCCCATGGTCAAGCCGAGCATCGCACCGATGGGCACGCCCAAAGAAAATATGGCCATCATCATGGATCGTCGGTCGCGCGGATAGCTACGCGCGATGAAGGCATGCGCTGCCGGCGTGCTGCCCGCCTCGCCGGCGGCAACGCCGGCACGCGCCAGGAACAATTGGAGGAAGTTCTGCGCAACGCCGCTGATTGCGGTGGCGAAACTCCATGCGCCGAGAGAGAGGGCGATCACCAGGCGCGGACTCCAGCGATCGGCGATGCGCGCAATACCGACACTCGCAAACGAATAGATGACCGCGAACGCCAAGCCGCCGATGAGGCCAATCTGGGTATCTTTCAAGTGCAGGTCGCGCCGGATGGCCTCGACCAACACCGATGGCAGCAGGCGATCGACAAAATTGAGCACGTTGACCAACAGCAAGAGGCAAAGCACGAATGCGCCGCGGATACCGACCAAGCGCGCCGTCATGGGTCAGTCCCGGCGAAGCGCTTCTCGAGGCCCGGTAGGTCCGGGTTGGCACGCCAGTCATCCAGCAGCTGAACGTAGGCCATGGGTCCGGCTGCGTAAAAGTCATTGAGCGCGGCAGCGCGTTCGCGTTTACCCTCGTAGTTGTAATAACCCGGGGTGCAGGCTTCCAGAAATGCACGGCGGCCCTTGGCTCCGCTGACGATGGTTTCCACCCACTCGTTCTCCGCCTGTTCTGTCGGCTGGATGGTCGCGACACCTTTCTTCATGCATTCGGTGATGACATGCACGATGGTCTTGGCTTGCTCATCGGCCATGTGCACGTAGTTTACCGCCGCCCCCGCCTGCGCAATGCTCATGGTGAAGAAATTGGGAAATCCATGGGTCATGAATCCGTAGAGAGTGCGCGGCCCTTCCTCCCAGTGCTTGGACAGCGTTTGACCGCCCGTGCCGATGACCTGCATGCCGGCTTCGCGGCTGTAATCGGTGAGGAAATCAAAACCGGTCGCGAAAATGAGGCAATCCAGAGGATATTCCTGTCCCGCCACCACCACGCCGCGCGGCGTGATCCGCTCCACGCCGTTGCCCTTGGTATCGATCAGATCGACATTTGGCCGGTTGTAGGCATCGAGATATTCATCGTGGAAGCAGGGTCGTTTGCAGAAATAATTGAAATAGGGCTTGAGCGCTTCGGCGACAGCCTTGTCTTTTACGATCGCATCCACCCGCCGCCGCGTCAGCTCCATCTTTGTCATTTCCGCGAGTTTCACGGCGTCGGGATCCATCATCGGCGTGCCATCCACGAGCCGCGGCACGACGCTGCGGATGATGTCCGTCCAGCTATCCTGGACCATGTCGACGGGCGCATAGCCGCCGCCGACGATGGTGGTGAAGTTATCGCGCCGTTCGCGCTGCCAGCCGGGTTTGAGTGACTTCGAGAACTCAGGGTCAGTGGGCGCATTGTTGCGCACGTCCACCGAAGAGGGCGTGCGCTGAAACACGTACAGATGCTTGGCGGAGGATGCCAAGTGGGGGATGGTCTGAATACCCGTCGAACCTGTACCGATGATGCCGACCACTTTGTCGGCAAGGCCGGTGAGATTCCCGTCCCCATTTCCGCCGGTATACGCGTAGTCCCAGCGACTGGTATGAAACGCATGGCCCGCGAAGGTCTCGATACCTGGAATGCCCGGTAGTTTCGGGGTGCTCAACAGGCCGGTGCATGACACCACGTAGCGCGCGGAGATCATATCCTCCCGGTCAGTACCCACCCGCCATCGTTGACGCGACTCATCCCACTCGACGCGCTGGACCTGTGTTTGAAAAAAGGCCGCAGGATAGAGTTCGAACCGCTGCGCCAGCTTCTGACAATGCGCGTAAATCTCGGCTGCCTTGGGATAGCGTTGCGAAGGCAAATAGCCCAACTCCTCGAGCATGGGCAGATAAATATAGGACTCGACGTCGCAAGCGGCTCCCGGATAACGATTCCAGTACCAAGTGCCACCGAAATCCGCTCCTTTCTCGATGATACGAAGGCTCTGCACGCCCTTCTCGCGAAGCCGGCCGCCGGTGAGCAATCCGCCAAAGCCTCCGCCGATGATCAACACATCGATATCTTCGATGATGGCGTCGCGCTTGAACTGCGGGTCGGCATGCGGGTCGTGGCCGAAGGCTGCGAATTTGCCTTCTAACGCCTGATACTGCCCCATTGCATCGCTGCGTTTGCGCTTGTCGCGCTCTTCTGCGTATTTGCGATTGAGCGCGGCGACGTCAATGTCGATGTCGATCGGGGTGGGCTTGGATGTAGATGTCATATGAACGCCTTAGCCCTATTTATTCGCAGGCGTTGCCGCCTGCGGGACCGACTCGTCGTGGTCCGCGGCGATCTTCGCCTTCAGCGCTATATAGGCGCGGATGTCCTCGATCTGCACGGGCGTTAGCCAGCGCTTGAAGCCCACCATCCCTTGAGATTCGAGCGCACCGTCATTGACGATGGCGCTCCACGCGGCGTGATCCGCCAGCGCGCCCGAGCGTCGTAGGTCCGGCAAAACACCCGCCGATTGTGCACCGGCACCATGGCAGCGATAGCAATTTTGCGTGTAGAGGAGCCGCCCATCGCTGACTTGGTCGTCGCTGAAGCGCTCCGTCGGAGCATGCACGGCGGCGGTCGTCATCGAGAATTCAGGTAGCGTCGCTGTGCCACCGAGGCGGAACACGAGCACGCGCCCATTCGGCCGCGGCGTGGGTTGACCGGCGGCCGCACCGAGCGCGAAGCCGCCGCCATAGCCGGAAAGCACCGCAATGTATTGCACACCGTCCAACTCGTAGGTCGCCGGTCCGGCCATGATTCCGTCTTGCGCCTGAAAGCTCCACAGCAGTTCGCCGCTGCTGGCGCACCGTGCCTCGAACCGGCCGGCACCGGTGCCTTCGAAAACCAAATGGCCCGCGGTGGCCAGTACGCCTCCGTTTTGCAGCGTCGGATGCGCCACCGACCAGACTTCCTTTTGCGCGACCGGATCCCACGCGACCAATCTACCTTGGAAACTCGACATGGCGTTCTTCAATGCGACCGGGTCGTCCGACGGCTCTTGCAACACGTAACTGATCGCCGTATTCCAGGTGCCGGGACGGAAGCTGAACTCCGGATCGTTGCCGTAGACCATCACGAATTGGTAGGTCGGCAGATAGACCAGCTGAGTTTGCGGATCGAAGGCCATCGGGTGCCAGCTATGTCCACCAAGCGCCGAGGGGTACATGACGAAGGGCTTGTCGGCGTAACGCGAGTCCGGATTTTCGATTGGCCGACCAGTGGCCATGTCTATGCCGCTAGACCAGTTCATCGGGACGAAGTTTTTGGCGGAGATGAGCTGCCCGTGCGTCCGGTCGATCACATAGAAGAAGCCGTTTTTGGATGCCTGCATCAGCACCTTGCGATCCCGGCCGCTGATTTTGAGCGTCGCCAAGATCATCGGTTGAGTGGCATCGAAGTCCCAGCTCTCTCCCGGGTTCTCTTGGTAATGCCATTGGTAGGCGCCGGTGTCGGCATCGAGCGCGACAATCGAGGCCAGAAAGAGATTGTCGCCCTTGCCTTCCGAGCGCACCTGGTGATTCCAAGGCGTACCGTTGCCGACACCGATGTAGACACGATGCAACTCAGGATCGTAGACGATCGCATCCCAGACCGCCCCGCCGCCGCCATGCTCATACCAGTGCCCGGCCCACGTCGGGAGTGCCACCTTCTTGAGAATCCGATCGGACGCGGCGCCGTCGGGGGCGGCCGTCGGACTTGCCGGCACGGTATAGAAGCGCCAGGATTGCTTGCCCGTGGCGGTGGCATAGGCGGTCACGTAGCCGCGCACACCGTACTCGGCACCGGCGTTGCCGATGATGACCTTGTCGCCCATGACGCGCGGTGCGCCGGTGATGGTATAGGGTTGGGTGGGGTCGGTCGTCACCACGGACCACAGCGTCTTGCCGCTCTTGGCATCGAGTGCGATCAGTCGCCCGTCGAGTGCCGCGAGAAAAACACGGCCATCCGCCACCGCGACGCCGCGACTCACCACGTCGCAACAGGCATCGAAACCGATGCGCCCGGCGACCTGCGCATCAAAGCGCCAGAGTTGTCGGCCAGTGGCGGCGTCGAGGGCATAGACTCGCGACCAGGAGGTCGACACATACATGACGCCGCCAATGACGATTGGTGTCGCCTCCTGCCCCCGGTTCGAATCGAACTCGAAGGACCATGCCAGGCCGAGCTTGCCGACCGTATCGACGTTGACTTGATCGAGCCGGCTGAAGCGCTGCTCGAGATCCGTGCCCCCGAGCACAGGCCATTGCACCGATGTGTCCTTGGCGGCGACGCTGATCGACAGCGTGGCAGCGGTGAACAACGCGGCGCACACCGCGGGAAGTTGCCTCCTCACGGGTGGTGATTGAAAGCTCGCACGTCGGCGGGCTCGCTGGTCAGTTCGCCCATGCGGGCAACGAATTGCACGGTGTACGGCTGTTCCATGTGGCTGGCGAACGCCTCCTTACTCTTCCAGCGCTCATAGACCATCCACGTCGCCGGGTCGTCGCTCGACCGATTCAACTCGATGAGCGAACACCCCGCCTCCCGGCCGGTCTGGGCCACCATATCGGCCAAGGCGGCACCGAGCAGCTCGGATTTCCCGGCTTGCGCGCATAGCACAACGATATAAGTCAGGTCAGCCACTGGACGTCACTGCCAATCTTTAGAAGTCTTCACGAACTACGACGCCAAAGGTGCGCGGGGCGCCGAAGGTCGCGGATTCCACCGAAAAGTCCTCTGCCCCTGCGGAGCCGCCGGTGTAATAGAGTCTATTGGTGAGGTTCTTGACGAACACGCCCACCTTGACGCCTTTGCCGAACATATCGGCCCACTCGAGGCGCATATTGGTGATCGTATAACCAGGAAGTTCAGTGCCGGGAAGAACCGAGCCGCCGAGATTCGAGAAGTAGAACGCCGATTGCCCATAGACGTCGACGTGGTAATTCAAATAACCCTTGTCCTCGGGCAATTTCCAGTGGGTGTCGCCGTAAATGGAGCCCGAGAATCTCGGCACATCGCCAAACGGCCCGTAATTCACCGGAGCCCCCAGCAAGGTGGAAGTGGGATCCGTGAACCTGGCGTCCGTATAGGCAGCCTGAGTACCCAGGGTCAACCACTCGATCGGCCGCACATTGATGTCAGCCTCGAGACCCTTGACGTCGGACTTGGGCACATTGACGGTAGCCGAAGAAACAGTGCCGTCAAACACGATATAGGCGGTTTTCTGAATATCGATTATCCAATTGTTATAAACAGCAAGATTGGCACGGACCGGAACGTCGGCGACATGACCGTCGAATTTCACGCCGACTTCCACGTCACGAATCGTTTCGGGCAAAAAATAGTTGCCGCCGGGCGCGCTTGCGGATGTCTCCGGGGTCGCCGTGGGCGGGTTAAACGGGTTAAATCCGCCACGGCGCCAACTACCCCGTGTCGTGACATAGCCCATAATCGCACTATTGAAGTGATAATCGAGAGATGCGGTCCAGCTCGGCTTTTTCTCCGAGATGCTCTGCGGGCTGCCTGCGCCGAAGACCGAGCCGTCCAATTGCACGAGCGAGATATCTTCTTTCGTATAACGGCCGCCGACAGTTAGGTTTAAATTGTCGGTGAGCTTGTACGTTTCTTGGGTAAAGAGCGCATAGGACTTGTCGCCTGTCTGCGCATGGTACGCCACGGCATTATCAATGGACGCCAACCAGAGCGGCGACAAATAATCCTCACGCGACTCGCTGTAGAACAAGCCACCGAGATAATTCAAACGCTGATCCAACGCCGTGCCCTGTAATTGCATTTCGTCCGATATGGTCCTGGTCTTGCTGCTTTCCACCGACGAGGTCCCACCGTCCAGCACAGCGCTCGGCGCATACATCTGGACAATGGGATACGGGGAATAGTCCGTGTCGTAGCCAATGGAATTGCTGGCATAGGAGTAGCCAAATATATTCTTGATCGATGACGTGGTGGACAGGTCGAGCGTGGTCTTGTTGATGACCATCGTGCTGCTTAAATAGTGCTCGAAATCCGCGTTTTGGTCGATTACGTATTGGCCGCGAGAACGCTGAAACGCTGGGAGATTTTGAAATCCACCCGGATAAACGTAACCCGACGGATAACCTGCATAGAGCCCACCGCTCAATAATTTCGTGAAGAAGGCCGCATTATTGGGCGAATACGTGCAGGAATTAAAGCCTGAAGGCTGGCCGCAAGGAACCGTGTAGTAAGCCGTATCCGGGACATTGGTACCGGTCGCGTCATCGATCTGCACCGTCGTCACGTTAATCAAGCCTTCAAACGGCCGCGCCTCGATGGTGACGCGCCCGGAACGTTCGTCGTCGTCCCCCAGCAGCTGATTGTCATACAGGTTGCGGACAAAGGCGCCGCCGGAGGTCGCGGTGCCGGCAAAACGAACCAACAACTTGTCAGGGATGATCGGCAAGTTGACGGCCGCCTCGGCAACGAAGCGATCATAGTTGCCATATTGCACGGAGGCGTAGCCGCCAAAGTCTTCCTTTGGAGCGGCCGTTTGGAACAGCACCGCGCCTCCGGTAGAGTTGCGGCCAAACAGCGTGCCTTGTGGCCCTTTGACCGCCTGAACATTCTCGAGATCATAGAACGCCGTCGAAGACATGATCGGCATCGGCACTTCATCGATATAGGGTTGAACGCCGGGAGGCGAGCCCGAGTATCCGTCCACCGACTCGCCGCGAATAACGAAATTCAGCTCGTTGTTGTTGTTACCGGAAACAACGGTCAACCCCGGAATCGCTATTTGCAAATCCGCTTGCGTTTGAATGCCCCTCGTTTCGATTGCCGCCGCGTTAACGACGTTGACCGCAACGGGTACATTTTCGAGCGATTCCGCCCGCCGTCGGGCCGTCACTACGATCTCATCCAGCGAATTGCCGGCGGCAGCGCTTCCGACAGCCGCCGCCGAGACCGACTGTGCTGCCGCGATTGTCGAAACTAGTACCGCAGCAGCGGCGCTCGCAGTCAATCCAAACCAAAACCTGTATCGCATCATAATTCCCCCCCGTCCATCGTCACAGTGGCACCGAGTCTCGAATCACTAACGAGCGGGCGGTCCGCGGCCTGCTCGGTGAAAGGACCGATTAATTCTTGGGTTTCAAGTCTCGCCTAATGGCGCAAACATGCAATATCCGAAGCAATGCAAAACACGACAACTTTGAGGCTCTGCGTGACAGCCCCACGTCGGCGGCGCGACGCGACGCCTCCGTGGCCGCGCGCAAAGCGGTAAAAACACTGCGTGCGAGGCGTTGATGGTGCGGTATCGAAGGGGTCTAGAGGGCCGGCAGCGCTAGGTAGGCCGGTATTGATTATCCGTCGTCGTCTAGAGCATTGTTCGACGCCAGGTGAATGGCTGATCAGGCTCCGGGAGATTCATTATGTTTGGACGTCGCACCCTCAATTCAATTGCATTTTTTTCATGCGGACTGGCTTTGGCCGGTGCCGCACTCGGTTCCGATGCGAGCCCCTACCTCGGCACATGGGTGCTCAACCGAGCCAAGTCGAATTTTCACGGTGACCCCGGCTACCAAAGTCAGACCATGACGGTGACGGATGCAGGCGACGGCATGCTGCATTACGCTTTTGATTTGGTCGACAGCGAAGGCAAGTCGAGTCACGTCGAGTACGGAACGAAGCTCGATGGAAAGTCTCACCCGATCGCGAATAGTGCGTTTTTCGATTCGAATAAGTCGGAGCCGTTGGGATCACGCAAGGTGAAATGGACAGTCATGAAAGACGGCAACGCCGTCGCGTGGGGAGTAGACAGGGTATCCAAGGACGGCAAGACCAAGTATGAGACCGAGAACTGGCAACACGACGGCAAACTTTTCAGCTACCAGCTGGTGTTCGACCGCCAATAGGAAGGTAAGATCGCCATGCTCGAGTGTCTGAAATTTTACATCGACGGCGAGTGGACCGATCCGGCGGAACACAAGACCCTGGATGTCGCATCATTCTGGACGACAGCACATTGCTGATGGGGATGCGATAGATCTATCGAGGCGCAGGACCTGTGCGAGATCCTCGAGGAACACTCCATCCAAATCGATCCTGTGCACGACGCAGCCGGCCTGCGCCTGAATCCTTGCACTTACAGTGCACTTAGGATAAAAAAAGGCGCGAGGCACGAAGCTGCAAGTCATTGATTTAATGGTGCCGCAAAGAGGATTCGAACCCCTGACCCACGCATTACGAATGCGTTGCTCTACCAACTGAGCTATTGCGGCGCGCTACCCGAAGGGGCCGGCATTCTAACCTGCGGAACCATCCGACGAAAGGCTGCCGACACGCTTTGTCACGTCCCGAAGGGTTCGGGGAAGGGCAAAGATCACGTGCTCCTCCCGCCCCTTCAGCTCGTCCACCACGCTTCCGCCCCACTCCTTGAGCTGCGAAATGACGCCTTGGACCAGAATTTCGGGTGCCGAGGCCCCGGCTGTCACGCCCACGGTCTTGGCGCTGTCGAACCACTCGCGGTGCAGAAACTCCGGTCCGTCGACCAAGAAGCCCGGGATGCCCACCTTGTCCGCCATTTCACGCAGGCGGTTGGAGTTGGAACTGGACTTTGAGCCCACCACGACCAGCACGTCGCACCGCCCGATCAGATCCTTGACCGCATCCTGCCGGTTCTGCGTGGCGTAGCAGATATCCTCCTTCACGGGCGCCTTCAGGCCCGGGAAACGGGTGCGCAAGGCCTCGACGATCGAGGCCGTGTCATCCACGGACAGGGTGGTTTGCGTGACGAAGGCGAGATGGGCCGGGTTGCGTACCTGGACGAACTGGACGTCCTCGACGGTTTCCACCAGGTAGATGCTGCCGCCCAGCGACGTGTCGAACTGCCCGATCGTGCCTTCGACTTCCGGATGCCCGGCGTGGCCGATGAGGAACACCTCGCGTGCCTCACGGGCATAGCGGGTGACCTCCATGTGCACCTTGGTGACCAGGGGACACGTCGCGTCGAAGACGTTCAGCGAGCGACGCTTGGCCTCCATTTGCACGACGCGGGAAACGCCGTGCGCACTGAAGATGACCGTGGCCCCGTCGGGCACTTCGCTCAACTCCTCGACGAACACGGCGCCGATGGTGCGCAGGCGATCCACCACGTACTTGTTGTGGACCACTTCGTGGCGCACGTAAATCGGCGCCCCAAACAGATCGATCGCACGCTCGACGATGTCGATGGCGCGATCCACGCCGGCGCAGAATCCACGAGGATTGGCCAAGAGAATATGCATCAGGTTTTCCGCCTTGAATCGAACAGTGCATCCAGCAACAGACACGCGGCGCCCACGGTGATCGCGGAATCCGCCACATTGAACGCCGGAAAGTACGCACGATCCCAATGGAAGTGAATGAAATCGACCACAAACCCCAGGCGGATCCGATCGATCACGTTGCCCAGGGCACCACCTAACACCAACGCGAGGCCGCCGGCAAGCAGCGCATGCGTTCCCTTCGGCAGCCGCAGCAGCCAGGCGACGATCGCCGCGCTGACACCGACGGCGAGCGCGATGAAGAACCAGCGCTGCCACCCGGATGCCGACGCCAGAAAGCTGAACGCCGCGCCCACATTGTGCATCAGCGTGATGTCCAAGACGGGCAGCACGGTCCGAAACTCGAATTCACCGAAATGCTGCGCGATGTAGGCCTTCGTCGCCTGGTCCGCCACCACGATCAGTGCGGACAGCAGCAACCACTTGGTGGGCCGCGACGCTCGTGCCACGGTCATGTTCTCTGTTGCGCTCATGCGAATTGACGCTCCTCTCCGGGACCGTCGATGTTGCCGACGCAGCGCGCGCACAGCTCCGGGTGCCGCGGATCGATGCCCACGTCGCTGCGCAGATGCCAGCAGCGGACGCACTTGGGCTGTGTACTGCGCTTGACCTCGATCCAGACGTTCTCGGCGCTGCCCGGCACGGCACCCAGGGGTGGAACATCCGCCTCCACGATGCGCGCCTGGCTCGTGATCAGCAAGAAGCGCAGCTCATCCTGCAGCGCCGCGAGCCGAGCGGCCTGGGCGACCGACGCGTAAATGGTCACCTCCGCCTCGAGCGGCGCCCCGATCTCGCCGGCCGAGCGCAGGCGCTCCAACTCACGCCCCACGTCGGCCTTCAGGGCGATGAACATCGTCCAGTCGATTCCAGACTCGCGCTCGACACCCACTGGAAAGCGGTGCCAGGCGTTCAAGAAAACCGATTCGTTGCGAACACCCGGTAGAAATCCCCACGCTTCCTCCGCCGTGAAACTCAAGATCGGCGCGAGCCATCGCACCATCGCCTCGGCGATATGATACATCGCGGTCTGCGCCGATCGACGCGGCGCGCTGGCGGCGCCGGTGGTGTACAGCCGGTCCTTGGTGATGTCGAGGTAGAAGCCGCCCAGCTCCACCACGCAAAAGTTGTGGATTTCCTGATAGATGTCGTGGAAATCGTAATTCCTGAAGGCCGTGACCACGTCGTTTTGCAGCGCGAAGGATTTCGCGATCGCCCACCGGTCGATGGCAACGAGTTCGTGCCAGGGCACCGCATGCTGCTCGGGATCGAAGCCATCCAGGTTGCTCAGCAGGAAGCGCAGCGTGTTGCGCATGCGACGGTATGAATCCGCCATGCGCTTCAGGATTTCCTCGGATACGCTCATCTCGTTCGAGTAGTCGGTGGCCGCCACCCAGAGGCGCACGACATCGGCGCCCAGCGTGCTCGTGAGCTTTTGCGGCGCGATGACGTTGCCGATGGACTTGGACATCTTGCGGCCCTTCTCGTCCACCGTGAACCCATGGGTCAGGACGGCCCGATACGGCGCGCGGCCGTGCATGGCCACCGAGGTGAGCAGCGAACTGTGGAACCAGCCGCGATGTTGGTCCGATCCCTCCAGATATAGATCCGACGGCGACGTGATCTCGGGCATGATCTGCGACACGGAATGATGCACCGTGCCTGAATCGAACCACACGTCCATGACGTCCGTGGCCTTGTCGTACTGTTCCGCCTCGGCGCCCAACAGCGCCGCGGCGTCCAGATCGAACCAGGCATCGATGCCGTCGCGCTCGACCCGCTTCGCAACCTCCTCGATCAATTCACCGGTCCTCGGATGCAGCTCGCCTGTCAATTTGTCCGTGAACAACGGCAGCGGCACACCCCAGGTGCGTTGGCGCGAGACGCACCAATCGGGCCGCCCCGCGATCATGCTGCTGATGCGCTGCTCGCCCCAGCCCGGCATCCAATCCACATGGGCGATGGCATCGAGCGCTCCCTTGCGCAGGCCCGCACGATCCATGCTGATGAACCATTGCGGAGTCGCACGAAAGATCACGGGCGTCTTGTGGCGCCAGCAATGTGGATACGAATGGTGGTACGGCTCGCCCTTGAGCAGGCGGCGTCGCTCCCGCAGCACCTCGATGACGTGCGCATTGGCGTCGAACACCTGCTCGCCCTCGAACAACGGCGTGCCCGGCAGGAAGCGCCCATCGCCGCCCACCGGATTGTCGACCTCGAGGTTGTAGCGACGGCCGACGATGTAGTCGTCCAGACCGTGGCCCGGCGCGGTGTGCACGGCGCCCGTGCCCGCATCGAGCGTCACGTGATCGCCGAGGATCACCGGCACCTGGCGGTCGTAGAACGGATGCTGCAACACGAGATTCTCGAGGGCCGCGCCTTTGGCCGCCGCAATGACGGTCCAGTTCGAAATCGCCAACGTGTGCATGACGCGCTTGACCAATTCGGTCGCCACCAGCAACCGCTCCTCGCCGTCCCCCAAATTGAACTCCACCAACGCGTAGTCGAACTGCGGATGCACCGCCACGGCTCGGTTCGCCGGCAGCGTCCACGGCGTCGTGGTCCAGATCGCCACCGACGTGGGCACATCGTCGAACAGGGATGTCTGTTCGGTCAATGCCAGGCCCATGCGCTCGGCCAGGTCTTCGCGGTCGACCACCTCGAAACGGACATAGACGCTCGGCGAGGTCTTGTCCTCGTACTCCACCTCCGCCTCGGCCAGGGCGGAACGGCAGTTCAAGCACCAATGCACGGGCTTGAAGCCTTTGTAGACGTGGCCGTTCTTGATGATCACCGCGAAGGCCCGCAGCTGCTCGGCCTCGAAGCGCGGCATCATCGTCATGTACGGATGATCCCAATCGCCGAGGACCCCCAGGCGCTTGAAATCGATGCGCTGTCCATCCACCTGTTTCAGCGCATACGCACGGCATGCCGCGCGGAAAGCCTTGGCGTCGATTTTCTGACCGACCCGGCCATGCGTCTTCTCGACCTGCATTTCGATGGGCAGGCCGTGGCAATCCCAGCCGGGAACGTAGGGCGCATCGTAGCCGTCGAGGGTCTGCGACTTGACGATGATGTCCTTCAAAATCTTGTTGACGGCGTGTCCCAGATGGATCGATCCGTTGGCATACGGCGGCCCGTCGGTCAGCACGAAGGGGGGGCGCCCCTTGGATGCCGCGCGGATCTTGTCGTACAGCCGGGCGCTCTCCCACCCCTGCAGCATGGCGGGTTCGCGGTTCGCAAGATCTGCCTTCATGGGAAAACCCGTGCTCGGCAAATTGATCGTATTTTTGTAATCAGCCACAGTCCACCTTCGACAGGAGATCGCGGGCTCGTGCCGCATCGACCTGCATTTGCACCATCATTAGATCCAACGAATCGAACTTGATCTCGTCGCGCAATTTCGCGATGAATTCGACTTCAATCGCGCGCCCGTACAGGTCGCCCGCGAAGTCGAACACGTGAACCTCGAGCAGAGGCTCGATACCGTTCACGGTGGGACGAGTTCCGAGACTCGCAACCCCATCGAGAGGTTCCGCTTCGATACCATACACGCGTACCGCCAAAACGCCCCACACCGGCGATTTGCGCCGCATGAGCCGCAAATTGGCAGTGGGGAAGCCCAACGTTCGACCCAGCGCGTTGCCGTACACCACCCGACCCATCATCCGGTAGCGACGACCCAGCAGCCGCGCCGCGGCCGTGTAATCGCCGATCTCCAGGCGGTCACGCACGGCCGTGCTGCTCACGCGCACGCCGTCGACCACGAATGGCGCGATCTGCTCGACGCTGAAGCCGTGAGCCCGGCCCGCCGCCTGCAGGCTGTCGATCGTGCCCTCAGCCTTTGCCCCATAGCGAAAATCATCCCCGACGACGAGATGCCGGACGCCCAAGCCCCGGACGATCAATTGCTCCACGAAACACTGCGGCGACATCGCCCGCATCGCATCATCGAAGCGCAATGTCACCAAGCGCTGGACGCCCGCGGCGTTCAGTGCGACGAATTTCTCGCGCCAGCGCGTCAGGCGCGGCGGTGCACCCGCGGGATCGATGAACTCCTTCGAACTCGGCTCGAAGACCAACACCGTGGGGACGCAACCAAACTCCTCCGCCCGGCGCTTGAGCACCCCGATGATCTGCTGATGCCCCAGATGGACGCCGTCGTAATTGCCGATGGTCAGGACACAAGCACGGGCGATCGTCGGGCGGCCGGCGGCGGAGCGACGGTCCGCTTGGGCAAGATTGTGATGACCGCGCGCTAGTTCCATGGCGAAAGCGATAGATTATACTCAAGTCCCCGCCCCATCCGTCGTTCGTTTACGACTCCACATTGACAACGGGGTCCCTAGTCAGCAGACTATGCGGCTAGTTTTAGGAGTCTTACGCTTGGCGAACACAAAATCTGCTGAAAAAGCTGCCCGACAGTCAACCATTCACCGCGCCCGCAACGACGCGCTGACCTCGCAGCTGCGCAGCGCCATCCGAAAGGCGACCTCGGCGCTGAAGGGCGGAAACCAGGACGAGGCGTCTGCCGCCCTGGCCAGTGCCACCCCGATCATCGATAGCATGGTCAACAAGGGCATCATTCACCGCAACAAGGCAGCGCGGCATAAGAGCCGGCTGACCAAGCAGGTCAAGGCGCTCGCGAAGTAACTCGCGGCCAGCCTGCAGGCAGCCCCTTTGGGCGCTGCCAACAAAAACCGGCCTCGCGCCGGTTTTTTTATGTCCGAGCGATGTTACCCACCTGCCCGTCCTTGCACTGATCGCCGCGATGTACCCGACACCCGAACCCGCGGTGCCCAAATAATCGGTCAAGCCGATCAAGGCAAAATAATTGGTCGGGCCCGAATTACCTTTCTTTGCGTCGGGCAGGCTGGACGGGACGGCGCGCCTTCGACCCTCTTTGCCGATTCAGATGCTGTTCCGACATGATGCCCGATCGGAGGGAGGCTTGGCCCGTCATTACCCCCGGCCGTCTCCAAAGGCAATGCCATGAATCGGAACAGGCATTCCATGCGTTTTTGTACTCGACAGCGCAGGCGGCTCGCACAATCGTCGCCAAGATCAGGAGACCATATTTTGTTACTTGCCAACCCACGACTCGAGCGGATCTACCGGCGCGTGTTCGTCGCGATGATGTTCATCGTCTGCCTATTCAATTTCGCCGATCGAGCGGTCTTCGCCGTCTTGGCTCAATCGATCAAATTGGATCTGCGGCTGTCCGACACCGATCTGGGGATTCTGCAGGGATTGAGCTTTGCCTTCCTCTACGCCCTCATGGGCATTCCCATCGGGCGGCTGGCTGAACGCGCGAGCCGCGTCAAACCGCGTCGAAGAGGGCCATATCTCGATGTCGACCGCCGCGCGCTCGCCCTCTTTCAGCCACTGCTCGCGAACATGCGTGTGAAACGGCTGGGCTGGCCGCGAACGCCCCTCGTCCAGTTCCCGGTGACTCACTCTGAGCCACCCCAGCGCGACAGGACCGTTTTCCATCATCGCGTAGAAGATGAAAGGCACCTCCGATCCGTCGCGATCGAGCTTTTGAATGGCCACGAACAGATCCATGTCCTCGGAACCCAGCGCCTCCACCCATAGGCGCAACTTCATGTAACCGGTCAGTTCGGTTTCCTCGGTGAATCGGTAATCGAAGATCGCGTGTCCGGGGTCTGTCGCGGGGTCGTAGCGAGCGTCGCTCACGGCGAGCGCTCGAGACGCAGCTTGCCGATGCGATATGGACATTTCCCGATGGCGACGCAGCGGCCTCTTTCACGGTGAGCCCGCGAATGACGGCGACCGACATCGTCATCGCGCGCGAGATGGCCGTCGCCGGCATCGGTATCGCGATGCTGACGCATGCCGTGTGCGCCGGCGACGTGAAGGAGGGACGTCTGGAACAGACCCTACCGCTGGTGACCATTCCGCCGGTGACGATATCGGCGACGTTCCTCGAACGGCGTCATTTGCCGCGGCGGGTTCGTGCGTTCATCGACTTGATCGCCGAGGCCATTCACGAGAAGTCCGCGGCGGGGTGAGAGCCCTACGTCGGATCCGCCAACAGCGCCCGACGCCGCGGCTCACGTCAGTGTTTCTTCGCCCCGCCGCCGTCGAACACCAGGTTTTTCGAAAAGAACGGCAGCACGCTCCTCTCGAAACGCACGGCGATATGGTTCACGTGATCGCCGTCGTAGGTCTCGTACGTGTGCACGATACCGTCGGCGGTCATCGCCTCCTCGAGGGCTTGGACGCTCGGCATGAGCGAATCATGCGTTCCGACGTCGAGTGCGATCGCATGCAGGCGTTTCAGCGCGGGCACATATTGATCGAGCATGACGAGCGGCGCATTGGCGGCCCACTTGGCCGCCACGAGCGGCTGGAACACTCCGTCCTTCCAGGGGTAGTCGATGAATCGCGGCGCCCGTCCCGGATTCGATGACCAGGCGGCTGCCGAGGCGAACTGGGCTTTTGCCAGGAAATCCCCCGCAGCCAATTGTTCGTCGGTTTGCGCCGTCGGCGCAGTCGACCACGGCGGATCCTTGAGGTTCGCGGGGACCAGGCAACAGGCGCTCAGCGCGTAGATGCTGGAGAACACTTCCGGATGTTTCATGGCCAGGCGGATCGTTCCATACCCCCCCATCGAGTGCCCTGCGAGGCCGCGGCTCATGCGTTCCGGGATCGTTCGGTAATGACTGTCGACGAACGCGACCAGATCGTGGCTGACGAAACTCTCCCAGTCACCGACCGTCAGCGAGTTCGAATACATGCTCCCGAAGTATCTGGTCTTCGCATCGGGCATCACCACGATCATTCCCGGGACCCCGGCCGCGAACGCGCGATCTGCCGCCGAGATGCCGTCATAATGCGGATCACGTCCGAACCAGGTCAGATCCGAGTCCGTGAATCCGTGGAGCAGATAAATCACCGGATAGCGATGAGACGGTTGCGAATCGTAGCCGGCGGGCAGATAAACGGAAACCTCACGATCAGGCGAATCGCCCTCGAGATTGCCCTCGAGGGATTGCCCGTGCACGGTCACGCGCACTACCGACCCGTGCATCATCGACGCGGGTACCTGCGAAAGCGTGAATGAGCTCAATAGAGCAAACAGGAGTGCGGCTACCGACATGGCGCCGTGGTGGCGTGATCGACGCGTTCCTACCATGACATATACTCCAAAGGGTCCACAGATCGGTGCAGATGAGCGGCGGGACGAGACGCCTCCCGGCTCGCTTATTCCAGGGCGCGCGCCCTGCCCAGGTCGAAATCCCGCGCCGCCATCCAAAAAACAGCGCCCGCCGCAACTGCGCACAGCGAGACGATGAGCAACGAATAACGGATGGCCGCTTCGTGATATACCGCGCTCAGCCGATCATTGAGCGCGCCGATCAACAGGGGACCCACGACCTGACCCACGAGCCCGGCAAAAAAAACGATCACCGACGATGCCACCGCCCGCATGCGCAGCTTGGCGACGCTCATGGCCGCGGCGAAGATGGGGCCTTGGTGAACCAGGGTGAGGAAACTGGCCACCGCGAGGCCCGAAATCCAAGCCGTGTTGCGCTCCCCGAGGAGAAAGAGCGCCTCGGCCGGACCCAACAGCAAGCATCCGATGGCGGGAACCCGGATGCGCCATTTACCATCGAGTCGCCCCAATCGATCCGCCAGCGCCCCGCCGGCGAGGATCCCCAGCGCGCCGAGCACGCCGCGGAAAGGGCCGATCGTGGAGGCGATTTGCGGCACGGAAAGCCCGTGCACCCGGGTCAGAAACGTGGGAAACCAAGCACTGGTCGCGTAGATATTGGCCCCCATGAACATCGACCCCAGCAGCAGCATCCAATAGGTTCGCGACCCGGCCAGGAATCTCAGTGTGTTCGCCAGGCTCTCCTGTCGATACTGCCGCGGCCCGCCTTCGGCGGCACCGCGCGTGGGCTCCTTGACGGTGAGAAAAAACACCAATCCTAGGATCGTACCCGGAAGGCCCGCCACGACGAACATCGCGCGCCAGCCATGGGCGTGAATGATCCATCCGGCGATCGGGAAGAACACGACGTACGCGATGGAAAATGATATGCCGAAAATCGACATCGCCAGCGGACGGCTCACCGGGCGAAAAAGGTCGGAGATCATCGAATGAGCCGGCGGTACGCAGCAGGCCTCACCGCCCCCCATCAACAGACGGGTGGCGGCAAGTTGCCAAACGTTGGACACCAGGCCCGTGAGCATGGTCATCAGGCTCCAAAACCCGAAGCCGAAAGCGATGATTTTTCGGCGGCTGCCGCGATCCGCCAGCCACGCCACCGGAATTCCGGCAGTGGCATAGAAAATGGCGAAGGCTGCTCCATAAACTAGCCCGAGAACCGTGTCGGACACCTGCATTTCCTGCTTGATCGCCGGCAATGCGAGCCCGAGGATGGAGCGGTCCATGTAATTGAACGCGGATATCAGCGTCAGGAAGCACAAGGTGTAGATCGAATAGGCGCGCCAGTCCGAGCCATCGCCGCCCTCGCGAAGTCCGGCCGCGGGTTTGCCCGACGCGTTCGTGCTCAACGCGGCGGCCAATCGAGGGTTGTCATCATTCATGCGCGACGCTTCGTCTTAAATCGGCCGCTCGCCTATGATGGTCGTCCGTACCAGGTGACGCCTCTCGTTCTTGAAGTCATGCACTCCGCGATGCAGCAGGAAGCGGTTGTCCCATACGAGCACGGTGTCCGGCTGCCAACGAACGCGGCATTGATACTCGGCCCGCTGGGCAAGTCCTTGCAGATAACCAAGAAGCGCGCGGCTCTCCTCCTCGCTCCAATCAACGAATCGCTTGAAGTATGCCGTGGTCGCGTACAACGCCTTGCGACCCGTGACGGGGTGTCTGCGCACGGCCGGATGAATGTTTTCCAATTCGGCCTCCGTGAACGAGTGCTCCTCCCGCAGGCGCAGCCGCTTATCCTTGTCGAGTTTCGCATTCTTCGCCCAGATATCCTTCCCGGAGTACACGACCTGTAGGCCGTCGAGCAGCTTTTGCATTCCCGCCGACAGGTCCTCGTAGACCAGGTACGCGTTGGAGAACGCCGTGTCGCCGCCGAACCGCGGCACCGCCAGCGCCCGCATCACGACGCAAAGCGGCGGCCTCGGCAGAAACGGACTGTCGGTATGGAAGTGCTCGAACGAAGGAACGACGTTTTTTTCCTCGTACGCTTCGCGCCGAACTTCCTGCATGTCGAGATGGCCATCATAAGTGGGCGCCTGAGGAAGCTCGGTGAGCTCGCCGAAGCAGCGCGAAAATGCCTTGTGCTGCTCAGGCGACAGGGCTTGATCGCGAAAGACGATGACGAGAAAATGCTCGAAGGCCTTCATGACTTCCCCGAGCACCGCCGGTTCCAGAGGTCGTGTGAGATCCGCGCCCGTGATGATGCACCCGCATGCACCGCTGATGGGTTCCACCCCGATGTGCGAAAACGACGGCAGCGGCAAACCGGCGACGACGGTACCTTGATCCGCGGCCGTGCTGACGAAATTCGAGATGTCGATCGTCTTCTCGTTGCTCATGTGTATTTCCTGACTAGCCAACCCGTCACCATGGATCGAGACCACCTGCATCGTCACGGCGATGCGGCGGTCACTTGCCGGCAATCATAACAAACGTTGCTCCGATATAAACTGGAACAGCCGTTCCATTTTCGGAAGATCACCGCGCACCGGCTAAAATCGCGTGCGGGCGGTATTTTTGTTGGATAATCACCCACATACCCATGGTAAGGAATAACGGGAGCGCACGTGACTGCTACGGCATATGGAAAGACACTGAGCGGGGCAGGCGCCCGCGTGGTCAAGCTTTTACAGTGTATCGCGGAGGAACCCGGGAGCTTGCTGACTCTGCGGCCTCTCGCCAAACGCCTGCAATTGCCCCCCTCCACGGTTCACCGGCTGCTCCAAGGATTGATCGGATCCGGGCTGATCGAACGAACGGAGGCCGATGCGTACCGGCCGGGCCGCGAGTTGTATCGAATGGCATCCCGGCTGGTGCAACGCGTCGACGTGCAGACGATCTGCCGCCCGATCTTGCTTGACCTGTGGAACCGATGCCAGGAAACCTGCTCGATCTGCCTGTACGTGCCTTCCGAACTCGATGCCAAGGTGGCCGATGCCATTCCCAGCCCGCACCCGTTGCGCTATGTCCTCGACGTATCCTCCACCGTGGGCCTCGCCTGGGGATCGCTGGGGCACGCGATACTGGCGTACCTGCCCGAGGACGAAATCGACCGCATCTTGCGCCGATCGACCCGGGGGCCATTGAGCGGTGCGCCGGCGCCGTCGCGCGCGGAATTTCGAACCGAACTGGGACTCATCAGACGACGTCGGTATGCGATCTACGAAAACCGCACGACTCTCAACATCTCAGGCGTGGCGGCGCCTTTTTTTGGTTCGGGAGGAACGGTGTTGGGGTGCGTGGGCATCACCATGCCCTACTCTCGCTCCAAGGTGCGGGACCGGCAGCTGTGCGCGGCGCTGGTGAAAGCCGCCGCTAGCGTGAGTGCCGCCCTCGGCGGTGATTTCCCGCCGCGATGCCTGTCGGTGGGAAAATGTTGAGTTCACTTTCGTGGATAGGGAAGTTGAACTTGCAAAGCTAAGCGGGAGAACTCAGCCGAATGTTTCTCGTTCGTTGCAGCTATTGGCAAAGTCCGGGATCGTGCGCCGCTTGATGCATGCTTACTCCGTCGCCGGCGGAGCCCTCCGCTCTACGCGGTCTCCGCCAACCGCAGTTCCGGCGCCACGTGCGCGACCTCGGTCGGCCGGCCCGCCGTGCGGCTCTCCCGCGGATGCTCCTCGAGATAGCGCATCACGGCCTGCTTGAGCTTGTCGGTGCCCGCCCCCGTGGCGCCCGAGATCAGAAACACCGGTCCCTTCCAGCGCAACCGCCGCACCAGATCCTTGGCGCGCTTCTCGGCCTCGGCGGGCTCGAGCAGATCGATCTTGTTGATGACCAGCCAGCGCTCCTTGGTGCCCAGGTCGGCGGCGAATTTCTTGAGCTCCGCCACGATGGTGCGAGCATCCTTGACCGGATCTGCGCCCGGATCGATGGGCGCCAGGTCGACCAGATGCAACAGCACCCGCGTGCGCTGCAAATGCTTGAGAAACCGGATGCCGAGGCCGGCGCCATCCGCCGCACCCTCGATCAATCCCGGAATGTCCGCCATCACGAAACTGCTGCCAGGCCCGACGGACACCACGCCCAGATTCGGAAACAACGTGGTGAATGGGTAATCCGCCACTTTGGGACGCGCGGACGACACCGCGCGGATCAGGGTCGACTTTCCGGCGTTCGGCAGGCCCAGCAGGCCCACATCGGCAATCAGCTTGAGCTCGAGCATCAGTTCGCGCTTCTCGCCCGGCAGGCCCAGCCCCGACTTGCGCGGCGTGCGGTTGGTGCTCGATTTGAACCGGGTATTCCCCCAGCCGCCCTTGCCGCCCTTGGCGACGAGGATGGTCTGCCCTTCGACGGCCAGATCGCCCAGCTGTTCGCCGGTCTCCTGGTCCGAAATCACGGTGCCAACCGGAATCTGCACATAAATGTCATCGCCGCCGTGACCGGTGCAATCATTGCCGCTGCCGCCCTCGCCGTTCTGACCCTTGTAGGTCCGAGAGATGCGAAAGTCCGCCAGCGTATTCATCCCCTCGACCGCCCGGAGATAGACGCTGCCGCCGTATCCGCCGTCGCCGCCGTCGGGACCGCCGAAAGGCGCACATTTTTCGCGGCGAAAGCTCACGCAGCCGCGGCCGCCGTTGCCCGCCTCTACTTTCAATTTAGCTTCGTCGACGAATTTCATGTGGATGCCTGCCATGAACAAGAAAAAAAGGGGGACAGGTTTTCGCCTGACCCCCTTCAGTTTAAGCGATCCGGCGGGCGCTTCGCGCCCGCGGAACCGTTTAGGCCGATACCGCCGAGACGACGTGCACGTAGGTGTGTTGTTTCGGTCCCTTGACCTTGAACTCCACCTTGCCGTGTGCCGTTGCGAACAATGTGTGATCGGTGCCGATGCCGACGTTCACGCCGGGGCGATACACCGTTCCGCGCTGCCGGATCAAAATGTTGCCCGCGAGCACATCCTCACCGCCATATTTCTTCACGCCCAATCGCTTGGAATGGGAATCGCGGCCGTTTCGAGTACTGCCGCCAGCTTTTTTGTGTGCCATCTAAAAGGTCTCCTGCGAAAACTTAGGCGACGATCGACGTGATCTTCACGTCGGTGTACGGCTGCCGATGCGTGCCCTGACGCATGTAGTGCTTGCGCCGGCGGAATTTGACGATGACGACCTGGTCGCCCTTGCCATGCTTCTCGACGGTAGCCAGCACTTTCGCCGAGCCCACATACGGAGCACCGATCGTCACAGACGCGCCGGCACCGACCAGCAGCACCTGACTGAATTCAACATTGGCGCCTTGTTCCGCATCGAGTTTCTCGATACGAACAACGGCACCTTCTTGGACGCGGTACTGTTTACCGCCCGTGGCAATCACGGCATACATGGTTCTAACTCCAGCTGGGCAGCCTTCAGGGCCGCAAAAGAGCCGAGAAGTGTACGGCCCCGCGGGCTGGAAATCAAACCCGCGCACCCCTCCGGCCACCAGGGCGCGCCCCCAGGGCGCTCAATCTTAGGTAACATGGCGCATTCCATTGGGCCCTTCATGACACTAGAACAGATTCGAGAACTCGTAAACACTGATTTTGAGGCCGTCGATCGGGTCATCAAACGGCGTTTACACAGCCAGGTTGCGCTCGTGGACCAAGTCGCTACATATATCATTTATTCCGGCGGGAAGCGCCTGCGCCCGCTATTGGTTCTGCTGGCGGCCCGGGCCTGCGGTCATGTACGTGACCAGCACGTGGACGCCGCGGCGATCATCGAATTCATCCATACGGCGACGTTGCTGCACGACGATGTCGTGGACGGCTCGTCCCTGCGGCGCGGCCGCAAAACAGCCAACGAGGTGTTCGGCAACGCGGCGAGCGTCCTGGTGGGCGACTTTTTGTATTCGCGCTCGTTTCAGATGATGGTGACGCTGAATCGCATGTCCATCATGGAAATCATTGCCGACGCCACGAATGCCATCTCTGAAGGCGAGGTGCTGCAGCTCATGAACGCCCATGACCCGAATACCACCGAAGCGCGCTACATCGACGTCATCCAACGAAAAACCGCGCGCTTGTTCCAGGCGGGCGCGCAAATAGGCGCCGTCCTGAGCGATGCGCCCCCGCTGATCGAAGAATCGCTGGCGCGCTACGGACGCCACATCGGCACCGCATTCCAATTGGTCGACGACGCCCTCGATTATCAGGCCGATGAAGCCAGCCTGGGCAAGCACCTGGGCGATGATCTGGCGGAGGGAAAGCCCACGCTGCCGCTCATCTATGCGATGCAGCATGGCAACGACACGCAGCGCGACATGATTCGTCACGCCATCGAAGACGGCGGCTTGCGCCACCTGGACGAAATCACGCGCGCCGTTGCAAGCCTGGGGGGGCTTGCGTACACTGCGCGCCTCGCTCAAAGCGAGGCAGACCAGGCGCTTGCTGCCCTGGAACCCCTTCCTGAAACGATTTTCAAGGAAGGTTTGAGCGAACTGGCAAGGTTCGCGGTGGCCCGCAAGCACTAGTTCTGCAATCGATTTTCGGGGTGTAGCTCAGACTGGTAGAGCGCGTGGTTCGGGTCCACGAGGTCGCAGGTTCGAATCCTGTCTCCCCGACCAATTTTCACTGCCCGCCCGGCGCGGCGCCTTCCCAATCCGCGGGCCGCTCCAGCGGCTCGCGAAATGCGGTCAACATCGCCTTGCCCACCTCTTCTTCGGTCGCAAGGCGTCGCATCGCATCGACCCGCATGATGGCATCCGCATCGACCTGGGCGCCCCGCGCACGGCCGGAGGCCTCCACCAGGTAATGCTGCTGCAGGGTCTTTTTCTGCAATGCTTTGAATTCCGCGCTGCCTGCAGGCCACCATTTTTGTTGGACGCTGACGCTGAGACTTTGCGCGATGATCGAGTCCGAGGCGTCGAGCCGCGCCATCAAACTCTCGCATGCCTCACGACGCCCGGATTCCGCAAATTGGTCCGCAGCGCACACGGCAAGGATGGGTTTGAATGGCGGAATGTCCACGGCCGCCAACACACCGGCGACGTGGCTCAGGCGATCGTCCGCCGCATAGGTCAGCGCGGTCGCCGGTTTGGATTTGCGCCCATGAGTAAGCGCATCGAACATGCTCACGTTGAGCGTGTTCCAATAGAGCGTTACGTACTTCGCCGCGCCCATCTCGGCGAGCAGACGCGTCGTTTCGCTTGCCGGGCCCGCCCGCGACGCACCCAATGCCGGCAGCGACGCCAGGCCGTTGTCCGGATCGGCGGAATGCAGGCGCGCCGCGATGGCCTTCTCCTCCGCGCAGCGGCTCAACTCGCAATCGCGAAGCAGCAGCCAAAGGAGTTCGGGCCGCCGCGGCGCCAGCGCCACCGCGCGCTCAATCAGAACGGTGGAGTCCGGCTTCTTGTCGGCATCGCCGGAATCGATCAGATGCGTCAACAGGGAGGCGGTCGCGAGACTGTCGGCGGTTCCCTCGCCGATCAGAAAGGCGACCTCGCGCGCCTCATCGGTCGCGCGATGCGGCGGCGCCCCGGCGGTCGCCGTGCCGGCACACACCCCCACGGCCAATACCAAGCACAGCGCCTTCATGAGGAGCGCCGCAGCGAGGGCCCTTCGACGCGCACGTCCGGGGGCAGCAACAGAGTGAGCAGATGAAGCAACAGCGGAAGAATGACCAGATCATCCACGACGCCCAGAAAGGGAATCGCGAAATTGAACGGCTCCAACGCGTAAACCCCGATGACCAAGACGGCCGGCCACAGCCATACCGGCCGGCTCGGATGCCGGAGCGCAATCCACAGCACGCGAAGATCCCGCGCGCCCAACCGCCAAAGTCTGAATAACCTGAACATAACGTCCCCCGCTTTGCCTCTAGATTACACGGCCCTCCGGCGCGGTAGAAGCGCCCAGCGGATCGGCGATCATCGACGCCGTCCCCGCCGATCGTCATGTCAGCGCGGCAAGCCGTTCAGCGATGACCGCGTCGCCGCCGCGCAGATCGCGCGCCATGACGAAGTCCGCGAAATCGAAGCCGGGCCCCACCGAGCAGCCGACCAACGTATAGGTCCCCAAGGTTCTCGCCGACTGCCAATGCCCGCCCGGCACCACGTGCACGG
This sequence comes from Gammaproteobacteria bacterium, assembly GCA_003164785.1. GTDB lineage: Bacteria > Pseudomonadota > Gammaproteobacteria > Steroidobacterales > Steroidobacteraceae > Bog-1198. Next base: position 45,022 of record PLUE01000017.1, read on the forward strand.
GCAAAGCCTCATCCCCGGATGATCCGAGGCGATGACGCTCGACGCTGCATGCATCGGGCGGCGTCACCGACAACTCGAGCGCGGCACCGTCGTAGAAGTGCCAAACCTCGTCCGACACCACCCGATGCCAGGCGCTCGGGCTCTCCCCCGCCAGGAGATAGATGATCGTCGTCAACGCGCTGCGCGCGGCGCCATCCGCGTCACGCACGACCGTTTGCGCCGAACGGAACACCTCGCGGTAAAAGCCCCCTTCGGGATGCGGTCGTAGTTTCAATCGTTCGATAATCAGCCGGGCACGGTCATCCATGTGCCGATTATACTTTGGTCGTCCGCGGCGCTTACGAGGTCTACGTGAATAAACTGATCCCACTCCTGCTCGTCGTCTTCGTTCCCTGGAGCACCGTACTCGCATCGGACCCGTCTTTCGATGTGGCAGCCGCCCGGCAACGCATCGCCGCCTCGCTGGACTCGGCCTATCCCCACCTCGACGCGCTGTACAAGGACATTCACTCGCACCCTGAAATCGCCTTCCAGGAGACGAGGACCGCCTCGCTGCTGGCGGGCGAGATGAAAAAGCTCGGCTTCCAGGTCACGGAGCATGTCGGCGGAACCGGCATCGTCGCGATCTACAAGAATGGCCCGGGCCCCACAGTGCTGGTGCGCACCGAACTCGATGCACTCCCGATGGAAGAGAAGACCGGGCTTCCCTATGCTAGCCGCGCGCAGCAGACACTCAATGGTCGACTCACCTACGTCGATCACAGCTGCGGTCACGACTCCCACATGGCCTGGTGGGTCGGGACCGCTCTCACGCTGGTTGCGATGCAGGATCAATGGCATGGAACGCTGATGTTCATCGGTCAGCCCGCCGAGGAGACGGTGAGCGGCGCCAAGGCGATGCTCGCGGACGGGCTGTTCACTCGGTTTCCCAAGCCCGACTACGGCTTCGCGGCGCATGTGGACGCGAGCCCCGTGGGCACGGTCACGATCAAGGATGGCGTGATCAGCTCCGCGTCGGACGCCATCGACATCGTGTTCAACGGTCGCGGCGCGCATGGCTCCATGCCCGACAAGAGCATCGATCCGATCGTGATGGGCGCGCACTTCGTCACCGACGTGCAGACCGTCATCAGCCGGCAGAAGGATCCGCAAGTCTTCGGCGTGATCACGGTCGGCAGCTTTCAATCCGGCACGGTCAACAACATCATTCCGGACTCCGCCGAGCTCATGCTGACGCTGCGCTCCTATTCACCGGAGGTACGCAAACTGCTGATCGACGGCGTCGACAGGACGGCCCGTGCCACCGCCGAGATGGCGAACGCACCGCCGCCGGACATCAAGTACATGCATGGCACGGCATCGGTCCACAACGATGCCGGCCTGTCAGCTCGCGCGTCGGCCATTCTGAAGGGCGCGCTCGGCGACCAGGTGACGTTCATCCCCGCCAATCTTCCGGGCGGCACGGCCAGCGAGGACTTCTCCGAATACGTGGACGCCGGCGTGCCGTCGGTTTTCTTCGGAATCGGCGGTGACGACCCCCGGATGATCGCGGACTTCAAGAACCAGGGCAAACCGCTGCCGGTCAACCATTCGCCCTACTTCGCCCCCGTGCCTGAACCCACGATCCGAACCGGCGTCACCGTGCTCACCCTCGCCGTGCTGATGGTCGCATCCCGCTGAAACTCCCCGGCGAAGATCAAATGCGAATGCATGAATCGGATCGCCTGCTCGCCGTGCAGAAAGCGGCGGTGGCGCAACAGGGCACGCCGTCCTATGGCATGCGCCGGGCGGCGCTCGATACGCTGCTCAGCATCGTCAGACAGCAGCGCCGCGCTTTGATCGACGCCGTGTCCGAGGATTTCGGCAATCGCGCCGCGTCCGAAACCGAACTCGGCGAACTCATGCCGTTGTCGAACGCAATCAAGCATGCCCGCCGCCACCTGCGCCGCTGGATGCGGCCGCAGCGCCGTCTCGCGGACCCTGCGTTCTGGCCCGCGCGCGCCTGCATCGTGTATCAACCCCTGGGAGTGGTCGGTATCATCTCCCCTTGGAACTACCCGATACTGCTCTCGCTCGGGCCGCTCGTCGATGCGATCGCCGCGGGCAATCGCGTCATGTTGAAGCCGTCGGAACTGACGCCGCGCACGTCCGCCCTTCTCAAATCGGTGCTGGCTGGCGCCTATGCCGAGGAGCAGATCGCGGTGGTGACCGGCGGTGCGGACGTGGCGGCGCATTTCTCCGGACTGCCGTTCGACCACCTGGTGTTTACCGGCTCGACCCGGGTCGGCCGCGCCGTCATGGCGGCGGCGGCGGCCCACCTGACGCCCGTCACCCTGGAACTGGGCGGCAAATCGCCCGCGATCGTATGCCGCGACTATCCGTTGGCCAAAGCGGCGCGCAGCATCGCGATCGGCAAGCTGTTCAACGCAGGCCAAACCTGCGTCGCACCCGACTACGCACTGGTTCCCGCCGAGCGGATCGATGCGTTCGCCACCGCCTATATGGCCGCCACGCGCGAGTTGTATCCGACCATCGCCGGCAATCCCGACTACAGCTCCATCGTCTCGGAACGACATCATCGACGGCTGCGCGACATGGTCGAGGAGGCGCGGGCGGGCGGCGCGCGCATCGAGGAACGCCTCGAGGCCGGTGCCGCGGCCGAACGCAAGCTACCCCCGGTGCTGATCATCGGTGCGCCCGCGTCGAGCGCCCTCGCGAGCGAGGAGATTTTCGGTCCGATCCTGCCGGTCGTGCCGTATGCCGATCTGCCGGAGGCCCTGGCCTGGATCATCGACCGACCGAAACCCCTCGCCCTGTATTGCTTTTCGAACGACCGCACCGCCATCGCATCCGTCATAAATGGGACGAGTTCCGGCGGCGTTACCCTCAACGGAACCCTGTTGCACGTCGCGCAGGCAGACCTTCCCTTCGGCGGTGTCGGCGCCAGCGGCATGGGCGCCTATCATGGGCGTGACGGCTTCCTACAGCTCTCGCACGCGCGCTCCGTGCTCGGCTTGGGCCGATTCAACATGTCTGAGCGCATCGCCGCCCCGTACGGCAAGCTCACGCGGCTGGCGACGCGCCTGTTCCTCGGGCGCAAGTGACCCGGCCCGGTCGGCCGTGCTCCCGTCCCGCAGGCCGCCCAGGCAGGCCGTGAACTCCGCACCGAACAGGAAAATTTGCGCCGTGTAGTACAGCCACAAGAGCAGGGCCGCAAACGACGCGGCGGCGCCGAATGCGCTGGGCTGGGTCGAATGAGCCAGATACAGCCCGACTCCCCACCGACCCACGTCGAACAAGAGGGCGGTCATCAAGCCGCCCCACGCCACCACACTCCATGGCAGCCGGCGCGCCGGCATGTAGCGGAAGATCAACGCGAACAGCCCCGCGACCAAACACACCGACAGCACCACATCGGCCACGCCCAGTGCACCCATAACAACCAAATGTTCGGTGGCGATGCGGTCGCGCACGTGGGCGAGGCCGGTCGAAATCGTGAGCGAGATCAGCAACAGAAAGCCCAAGGTCAGGATGAAGCCCAGGGACAGGAAGCGTGTCCGGATCCACCCTCGCATCCCGGACGGCACGAGGGACCCGCTGTCCCAAATCTGCTCCAACGCACCCTCCAGCGCGGCAAGGACGGTGGTGGCGCCGATCAGCAACGTCACGACGCTGGTCAACGTCGCCACCAAGCCTTGCGTTTCCTGCGAGCTCTTCATCGCGCCCAGCAAGATCTTCGCCGTCGACGGACCGAACAGCCCATTCAACTGGGCCCCGATCTGAACGTATGCCGCGTTCGCGCCGACGATCCAGCCCGCCAGGGTCAACAGGATGACCAGCAGCGGTGCAATCGAAAAGGCGCAAAAAAAAGCCAGTGCGGCGCCGGTGGTCGAGGCTTTGTCGGCGCTCCAATAGCGCGCGGCGCATGTCGTCAACCCCACCGCTCGTTTGAAGAACCCTTGCATGCGTCGCGCCCCTCGTAATTGGCTCACCATAAACCGCGCGACGTCAGGGAGTAGCGGCCTAACGCTCGAGCCGCTGTAGGAGCCGGCCGCGGGACCGCCGCCACCGCCGCTGCCGCCGTCGCCTGGGTCACCGCCGCGTGTGGCGCGGGCGGCCTCGTTCCGGCAGGATGCCTCCATGAGTTTCCGACGCGCCGTCCGCCGAATCGCCCCCCTGGTCCTCGCGTCGTCTTGGGTCCTGTTCGGAGCCGTCCGGGCCGCCGCGGGCGCAGCCGCTCCGGTGCCGCAGAGCGCGCAGCCGCACGGCGAGATCATCTGGGATTCGTACGGCATTCCGCACATCTTCGCGAAGAACGTCGTCGGACTCTATTACGGCTTCGGCTATGCGCAGGCCCAGGCTCACGGTGATTTGCTGTTGCATCTGTACGGCGAATCGCGCGGCCGCGCGGCCGAATACTGGGGCGCCGAATTCGAAGCCGCCGATCGTTATCTGTTGGCGAACGATGTCTGGGAACGGGCCCGGACCTGGTATGCGGCCCAAACACCCGCCATGCGCGACGATCTCGACGCCTTTGCGGCGGGCATCGATGCCTACGCGAGCGAGCATCCCGAGCGCATCGCGCCGTCGGTCCGGGTGGTGCTCCCGGTGACCGGCCTGGACGTGATCGCACACTGGGAGCACGTCATGGAATTCCTCTATCTCGCGCCGCCGTCGAAAGCATACGGCGCGGGTCCCGGCGGGTTGGCGGCCAACCGCGGCGCGCTGCGGGCGGAACCCGGCTCGCCCGACCCGGCCGCCGGATCCAACGAGGAGGCCGGTTCGAACGCCTGGGCCATCGCGCCGGCCAAGACCGTCGATGGGCACGCCATGTTGCTGTCGAACCCACACCTGCAATGGGCACCCTCCTTCATGACGTACTTCGAGGCGCACCTGTCGGCTCCCGGAGTCGAGATGTACGGCGCCACCCAGGTGGGATTCCCGGTGCTGCGCTTCAGCTTCAATGCGGACCATGGACTCACCAACACCGTCAATCCCATCTCCGCCGCCACCACCTATCAACTGACCCTCGCGGGGAACGGCTATCGCTACGATGGCAAGGTGCGGCGGTTCCGGACCCGCGCCGGAACCATCACGGTGAAGCAACCGGACGGCACCCTGCAGACGCACGTGGTCGAACTGCGCCAGTCGATTCAAGGGCCGGTGTTCACGCGCGCCGACGGCACGACGGTGGCGCTGCGTGTCGCCGGTCTGGATCGGCCGTTCGGGATCCAGGAGTACTGGGATCTGGACAACGCGGTCGGCCTGCAGGAATTCGTCGCCATCCTGCGCCGCCTGCAAATTCCGATGTTCAACCTGGTGTACGCTGACCGTGACGGCCACATTCTGTATCAATACAATGGCGATGTGCCCGTGCGAGCTTTCGGGGACTTCGCGTATTGGTCCGGATTGGTGCCGGGCGATACGTCGAAGACGCTCTGGACGCGGATTCATCCCTACGAGGACCTGCCCCGCACGCTCGATCCGCCGGCGGGTTGGGTGCAGAACACCAACAATCCCCCGTGGGTGAACACCGCATTGCCCGCGCTCGATCCGGCGCGATTTCCTGCCTACCTGTCGCCGGTGAGCATGACCCTGCGTGCGGAACAATCGGCGTTGCTGCTCATGAGCCGACCACGACTGACCTTCGATGAGTTCGTGAAACTCAAGATGAGCACTCGGTCCCTGATGGCCGACCGGTTGCTGGACCCCTTGCTGGCCGCGGCAGCCGCCAGCCGCAGCCCGCTGGTGAAGGATGCCGCGGCACTGCTGAAGGACTGGGATCACCATGTCGACAATGACAGCCGCGCCGCGCTGCTATTCGAGACCTGGGCCCGGGGGTTCGCCGGACCCCAATTCCTGGGCACCGACGAGTTCGCCCGGCCATGGGATTCGAGCGCGCCCCTGAGCACGCCCGACGGCATCAAGGACCCCGATCAGGCGGTCGCCCTGTTGGAGACGGCCGCGCGCGACACCATCGCGCTCTACGGGGCCCTCGACCGGCCCTTCGGCGACATCTCCCGCTTCCGGTTGGGCGACGTCGATCTGCCGGGCAACGGAGGATTTGGCAATCTCGGCATCTTCCGGGTGATTACCTGGAGCCCGATGAAGGACGGGCACAGAACGCCGCTGCACGGCGAGACCTACATCTCGGCGATCGAGTTCACGACGCCGATGAAGGCCATGGGCTTGATGAGCTACGGACAATCCACCCAGCCCGGATCCCCGCATCGGAGCGACCAGCTCGGTCTTTTATCGAAGCAGCAACTGCGCCCCATCTGGCTGACCCGCGCGGAGGCGGAACAGCATCGGGAGACGCAGAAGGAGTTCTAGCGAGCGCCGCGTGGAGCTCCAGCGCCGCGCGGCCTTCTAGCGCCGCGCGGCCTTCACCGCCGCCGGCGACACCACATCTTTGTAGTGGTTGCCGAAATGCGTGCGCACATAGTTGATGACGTTCGCGATCTGCGCGTCGGACAAGTCCTCGCCGAAATTGGGCATGGCGCGCTGTCCGTTGACGACCACCGTGATGGGATAGATCGCCGCCGCCAGACGCATGTTGTTCGCGAGTGCGGGATAGGCGCCCGCACCGATCGCGCCTTTCGCGTCCGGCATATGGCACCCCTGGCATATCCCCCTGAACAGATCCTCGCCGGTTTGCTGTGGGTAGGCTCCGGCATGGATTTCCTGCGCATACACGGCGCCGCCCAACGCAACACCGAGGCCCGCGAGACCCAGGCACGCGAGGGTCGTCGCCAACATCAGATCGAACCGTGACTTCATGCTTTCTCCTCTCCCGAATCAACCTGCGAGCACGCGTTCATGCAAACGCCGGATCGCGTCCAGGGAGGACAGCAGTGCTCCCTCCTGCCATGCCGGCAGGCGCGAGGCGTGCTCGCCCGCGAGCACGATCCGGCCATCGATCGCGCAAAGATCATCGTAATGCTTCGCCCGCAGCTCGTCGGTCCAATGCCCCGCGCATCCCAACGTCCACGGCACGCGATGCCAGGCAACCGCAACCCCGTGCTGAAATTCCGTCTTGTACTGCGGGTGAATCTGACTGCCGTACTCCAGGGTCTTCTTGATGCGATCCTCGGGCGAGAGCGCCGCGTACTGGAACGAGTTGGCCCCGAACGTATAAGCACCCAGCAACACGCCGGGGCCATCGTCGAAATAGCGCGAGTTCGGATATCCGATCAACGCATTCGGCAAATCGGTGAAGCTGATGCCGCCGTAAATCGACTCGTCCTGCTCCCAGAAGCGGCGCTTGAACTGCAGTCCAACCTTGATTGCCGAATCGTAGTACAACGCGTCGATCGCGGCTTTCATCGGTGCGCCGACCGTGATCGGAATCTGGCTGAGAATGGAGGCGGGGATGGTGCAGATACACCAGTCGGCTTGGGCAACCTTCGCGCCGCCGCCCTGGGTGTCCTGGTAGGCGACCGTGACGCCGCGGCCGTCCTGCTTGATCTCGGTGACCTTGGCGTTGTACTGGATGAGCGGGCCGAGCTCGCGCCCGAACGCCTTGCCGATCATTCCCATCCCGCCGACCGGCTGAAAAATCGAACTTTGAAACTCGTACACGTGGCCCGCCGAGATTGAACTCCACAACCTCGATTGCATCAAGTCATGGAAGGCCAATGGGTCGGAGTCCACCGAATCCGAGGTCAGACCGCCGCCGGGGTCCGAGAGGTACCCGCGCCGCTCGCTGACCAGCAGGCTCTTTTTGTATTCGTAGTTCTTGTCGAGAGCGCCCCAATCCCGCATGGCCTCGAGCAACACCTCTTTGTCCTCGCGCGAAACGGACTCATCGAGTCGGCTTTGATTGGCGGCCTTCGCGAGCAGTTCACCCACATGTCCATTGAAATCCGCCTGGACTTCACGATAACGCTGCGGCTTGCCGCCGAACGCCTTCGCCGAATGCAGGTAGGCCGCATAATTGACCTGGGTGAAGGGCTCGAGCGCAACCTTGAGGCGCTTGCAGTAATCGAGCAACGCCCGGTGATGATAGGGAATACGCCACGGACCCGGGTTCAGATACAAACCTTCGGCGAATTGCACGTGTTGGGTGAATCCCCCCAGCTCGGTATAGGTGTCGCCGCCGTACAGGGACCAATTTCGACCGCCCGGCCGATCATTGTACTCGAGAACCTGGACCTTGTAACCGGCGTTGCGCAACTCGAGCGCCGCCGACATGCCCGCCACACCGGCGCCGAGGATCAGAACGGATGCGCCCTTCACATCGCCCTTGAGCGGGATCGGCCCGGCATACCCCGATTCACCGGCGTGACCCAACTCCGACATTGCCTGGTACATCACCGCGCTTCCCGCCACGGCCCCGATCAATTTGAACAGCGAACGCCGATTCATGGGAGCCGCGGGCTTATCGATCACGTGTGATTCCTTGCAAGACGAATGGAGTCGATTCTCAAAGGTATCACGGCTCCCAGCGGTCGCGAAGCTCTGTGCGCGCATTGCTCCCCGCCGTCGACGCGTTGCAATACGCGGTCCGCGCCGATCCGATGGCGCAGGTCATTCCCGTTCGGCGGGCTTGTCGAGACTCTCGTAATCGAGGTGGGTGACCGGTGTGCTCTCGATGTGTTCCGGTGCGACGGGGGTTTTGGGCGGAGTAACGACGGTCTTGTCGACGCTCTTTCCTGGCTGCTGGTAACGCCCCTCCCGCCATTCCTTGGGGCGCCCTATGGACTCCTCGGACGATCCTTTGGTGTTGCTCACGACAAGTTCTCCTGTTAAAACGCTTGGACGCGCTCCAGCATGCACCTCCCGCTCGGAAGGCGACAGGTGCCGAACACCCGTCCGTCTGTAGGCCGACCCCGCCGCGTTCTCCTGAATCAGCAGAGAGGCGGAGGTATGGCGGCAGAACACCGTCAGCAACCGTTCAAATAGCCCAGGGTGTCGATCCACGCCGTGACCGGATGGGTGATCTCGACCAACCCCTGGCGCTGCGTTCCGATGGTGAGACTATGGCTGGATTGACGCATGACGGCCGGCAGTTTACCCGACTCCAATTCCGATATGATGGGGCATGCCTCTCTCAGCCAAGAACAACCTCGACGACCTGTACGCAAAACACCGGCTATTGCAGGCCGAAGCCGCGCTGCTCGAAGACGAGCGCGACCAGTTGGACCCCGACGGGCCCGACGCCGACCGCTGCTGTATTCTGGATGTGGAAAGCAGAGCCCTGCGCGAGGAGGCGACGAAGGTGGGCGCTTCGATCTCGGATATCTTGGACAGGGACCTGCAACGCTGAGCGACAAGTGTCTGCATCTGAAATCGATCGAGAAGGTCCCCCGAGTGCCCGTGGCTGTGAGGAATGCCTGAAGATCGGCAGCAAATGGGTGCATCTGCGAATTTGCCGAACCTGCGGACATGTCGGGTGCTGCGATGATTCGCCGCATCGCCATGCCACCCAGCATTTCCACGCGACCCACCACCCCATCATCTCCTGTGGCGCGAAGGCTGGGTCTGACCGTCGCCTATGCGCGCCTGCATGCCTCCCTGCTCGTGACCCTCGATGCGCGAGCACTCTGTTTCCTCGCGGCAGCGTTGCTCGGCATGATTGCTCGGGCCTCGCTCGATGAGGCTGAGTTGAAACCGCGCGTCTCGCCTACGATGACAAAACCGGCGCGCCCTACACGCAGGTGACGGCCGTGCTGTATCCCCGGCAGATGGCCCTCGCCGGCCCGACCGCCACATCGGCGGAGGAATGGCGTTCCGCGACCGACGCCAAGATCCGCAAGCTGCTGCACCTGGGAAGGGCCCACCCTCGCGGTCCTGCAAACGGACCCCCTTGCGCTCCGCGCGCCCAAGATGTCTAATACGGTATCAAGTTGACGTATACGTGAGCATGCCGGACCACAAAGCAGCATCCACCGCGATGACCCACGAGTTCTACTCGGTCACGCAGTTGGCGAACGATCTCGGGATCACCCCTCGGGCCGTGCGTTTCTACGAGGACAAGGGGCTGATTTCGCCGCGGCGCGCCGGCAATAATCGCGTTTACACCGTGCGCGACCGCGCACGCATGATTCTCATTCTGCGCGGGAAGAAGCTCGGCTTTTCGCTGCGCGAGATCAAGGAATACCTGGATCTCTATGACGTCGACCCAACTCGCGCGACACAGTTGCGCGTGCTGCAGAAGGCGGTCCACAGCCGCATCCTGCAATTGGAAGACCAGCGCATCGCGCTCGATCAGACGCTGGTCGATCTACGAGAGGTCGAGGCCCAGACGGTAGTTGCCCTGGCGGCGCTCGAGGGCGCGCAGCGGCAAGCAACAGGCTAATCATTTGGAGCAATGAAATGAAGAATGTCGTCATCGCGGGTTATGCCCGTTCTCCCTTCACTCTCGCGAACAAGGGTGCCCTGGTCCGCGTTCGTCCCGACGATCTGGCGGCCCAGGTGGTGCGCGCCCTGGTGGACCGCACCAAGGTCAATCCCGACGACATCGAGGACCTCATCATGGGCTGCGCCTTCCCGGAGGGCGAGCAGGGTTTCAACATCGGGCGGCTCGTCGCGCTGTTGGCCGGGCTGCCGCAATCGGTGGCCGGCATGACGGTCAATCGCTTCTGCGGATCATCGATGCAGTCGGTGCACATCGCCGCCGGCCAGATTCAGCTCGGCGCCGGCGAGGTCTTCATTGCCGCCGGCGTCGAGAGCATGTCGCGCGTGCCCATGCTCGGCTTCAATCCCATGCCCAACCCGGCTCTCCAGGCGAAGGTCCCCGGCGTGCACATCGGCATGGGTGACACGGCCGAAAATGTCGCCAAGAAATGGAACATCAGCCGCACCGACCAGGAGGCCTTCGCAGTCCGCAGCCAGCAACTGGCGGCTGCGGCCGCGAGCGGCGGTCGCTTCGCGGATGAACTCGTCCCCATCACCAGCAAGGCAGGCACGGTGGACAAGGACGGCTGCATTCGGCCCGACACCTCCGCGGCAGGTCTCGCGCAACTCAAGCCCGCCTTCTCGAAGGACGGCACGGTGACCGCAGGCACATCCTCACCGCTGACCGATGGCGCATCCGCGGTGCTGGTCTGCAGCGAGGATTACGCCAAGCAGCATGGCCTCACGCCACTGGCCCGCATCGTCAGCGTCGCGGTCGCCGGTTGTGCGCCGGAGATCATGGGCATCGGCCCTGTGGCCGCCACGCGCAAAGCCTTGAAACGCGCCAATCTCGACATGGCCGCCATCGATGTGGTCGAGCTCAACGAGGCCTTCGCCAGTCAGTCCCTCGCCTGCATTCACGATCTCGGCATCCGGCAGGAGACGCTCAACCTCGACGGCGGCGCGATCGCGCTCGGCCACCCCTTGGGTGCGAGCGGGGCGCGCATCGTCGGCAAGGCCGCGAGCCTCCTGCATCGCGTGGGCGGCCGCTACGCACTGGCGACGCAATGCATCGGCGGCGGCCAGGGCATTGCCACGATCCTCGAGCGGATCTAGGAGCATGGCCATGGAAGCCATTCGCAAAGCCACCGTCATCGGCTCCGGCGTCATGGGCGCCGGCATCGCCGCGCAATTCGCCAACGCCGGGATTCCCGTCCTGCTGCTCGACATCGTTCCCGAGGGCGCCTCGAACCGCAACGTGCTGGCGGAAGGCGCGATCGCGAAGATGCTGAAGACCGAGCCTGCGCCCTTCATGTCGGCGCGCGCCGCGAAATTGGTGACCCCCGGCAACATCGACGATCACCTCGCCCAGGTCGCCGAGTGCGACTGGATCGTCGAGGCCATCATCGAACGTCTCGATTTGAAGCAGGCGCTGTACCGCAAACTGGACGCCGTGCGTCGTCCCGGCACGGCGGTCTCGTCCAATACGTCGACCATTCCGCTGCATCTGCTGACCGAGGGCATGAGCGCCGAGTTCCAACGCGATTTCCTCATCACGCATTTCTTCAATCCCCCCCGTTACATGCGTCTGTTGGAAATCGTGACGAGTCCCGCCACCGATCCGCAGCTCGCGGACACGGTCGCGAATTTCGCGGATGAGAAGCTCGGCAAGAGCATCGTGCGCTGCAAGGACAGTCCCGGCTTCATCGCCAACCGCCTTGGCGTTTACTGGCTGCAGGTCGGCGTGATCGAAGCGATCGATGCGAAGCTCGACGTCGAGGACGCCGATCAGGCCATCAGCAAGCCATTGGGCATCCCGAAGACGGGCGTGTTCGGGCTGATCGACCTGGTGGGTCTGGACCTCATGCCACACATCAACGCCAGTCTCGCCAAAGCCCTGCCCGCGGGCGATGCATTCCACGTCGCCAATCGCGACCTGCCCCTCATCACGAAAATGATCGCCGATGGCAACACCGGCCGCAAAGGCAAGGGCGGATTCTATCGGTTGAACCGCGACGGCGGGGGCAAGGCCAAGGAAACCATCGACCTGTTGAGCGGCGACTACCGCCCGGAAAGAAAGCGCGACCGGCCGGAACTGGCCGCTGCCGGCAAGAATCTGCGTGCATTCCTGTCCGGCGACGGCGTCCTCGCGCGCTACACCTGGCGCGTGCTCGGCCAGACGCTGGCCTATGCCGCGTCGCTCATTCCCGAGGCCGCCGAGGACGTCAACTCCATCGATGAAGCCATGCGCCTCGGCTATAACTGGCGCTGGGGTCCGTTCGAACTCATCGATAAACTGGGCGCAGGCTGGCTCGCCGACAAATTGGCGGCCGACAACCTGCCGGTCCCTGCCCTGCTGCGCGCAGCGAGTGACAAGACGTTCTATCGCTTCGAAGGCAGCCAGCGCCAATATCTCGGCGTGGACGGCGCATACCACGAGGCCCAGCGCCCCGCCGGCGTGCTGATGCTGGAAGACATCAAACGCGCCTCCAAACCGGTGCTCAAGAACGGCTCCGCCAGCGTCTGGGACTTAGGCGACGGCGTGCTGTGCTTCGAATTCACCAGCAAGAGCAATTCGCTCGACGATCAGATCATGGCCCTGCTCGGCAAGAGCATCGGCCTCGTCCAGGAAAAATACAAGGCGCTCGTGGTCTACAACGAAGGCCAGCATTTTTCGGTGGGCGCCAATCTTGGGCTCGCGCTGTTCGCCGCCAACATTGCGGCATGGAGCGAGATCGAGAAATTGATCGCAGCCGGGCAACAAACCTACAAGGCGTTGAAGTACGCACCCTTCCCCGTGGTGAGCGCACCCGCCGGCATGGCCTTGGGCGGCGGCTGCGAAATCCTGTTGCACAGCGACGCCGTGCAAGCCCACGCCGAGAGCTACATCGGCTTGGTCGAATGCGGTGTGGGTGTGGTGCCCGGCTGGGGCGGCTGCAAGGAAATGCTGTCGCGTTGGCAGACGAGCGGGCTGCTGCCCCGTGGGCCGATGCCGGCCGTCGCGAAGGTCTTCGAGACCGTCAGCACCGCCACCGTGTCCAAATCCGCCGCCGAGGCCAAGGAACATCTGTTCCTGAAGCCCTCCGACGGCATCACCATGAACCGCTACCGGCTGTTGGCGGATGCAAAAGCGCTGGCGCTCAAGCTCGCCGACGGCTACGTGCCGCCGCACCCTGTGGACCTCAAGCTGCCCGGCGTCGCCGGCAAACTCGCCCTGACCATGGCGGCGGACAGCTTCCACAAGCGCGGCATCGCCACCGATCATGATGTCGTGGTCGCCGGCGAACTCGCCGAGGTCCTCTCCGGAGGCCCCGCGGATCTCGTCGACGTGGTGAACGAGGAGCAGCTGTTGACGCTGGAACGCGCCTCCTTCATGCGGCTGCTGAAGACCGACGCCACGCTGGCACGTATCGAACACATGCTGGTCACCGGCAAGCCGTTGCGCAACTAGGATTCGGGAGAACACTGATGCAAATCTACAATGCACCCCTGCGCGACATGCGTTTCGTGATGCACGAACTGCACGACAGCGCGAGTCTCGCCAAGCTGCCCGGCCTGGAAGACGCCACGCCGGATCTGCTGGACAGCGTGCTCGAGGAAGCGGCGAAATTCATCACCGCCACCCTGCTGCCGCTCAACGCCAGCGGCGACGCCGAGGGCTGCCACTACGACAATGGCGTGGTTCGCACCCCCAAGGGCTTCAAGGAAGCCTACAAAGCCTTCACCGAAGGCGGCTGGGGCGCGCTGAGCTCCGCTCCCGAGTACGGCGGCCAGGGGCTGCCGGAGAGCGCGAGCAAGCTGGTCGAGGAAATGATCTGCGCCTGCAATCTCGCGTTCGGCCTGTACCCCGGGCTGTCGCATGGCGCCTACCTCGCGCTCAAGAGTCATGGATCGCCCGAGCTCAAGGATTTGTACCTGCCGAAGCTGGTCAATGGCATCTGGGCCGGTACGATGTGCCTGACGGAGTCGCACTGCGGCACCGATCTCGGCCTGTTGCGCACCAAGGCCGCACCTCAGGCCGACGGCAGCTACAAACTCAACGGCTCGAAGATTTTCATCTCGGCCGGTGAACACGACCTCGCCGAGAACATCATCCATCTCGTGCTCGCGCGGCTCCCCGACGCCCCGCCCGGCGTGAAGGGCATCAGCCTGTTCGTGGTGCCGAAGTATCTACCGCGCGCCGACGGCACCGTCGGCCCCGCCAACGGCGTCAGCTGCGCCGGCATCGAACACAAGATGGGCATCAAGGCCTCCGCCACCTGCCAGATCAATTTCAACGATGCCACCGGGTGGCTGGTCGGCGAGCCCCACAAGGGCATGCGCGCCATGTTCGTCATGATGAACAGCGAGCGGCTCTCGGTGGGCACCCAGGGCCTCGGCGTCGGCGAAGTCGCCTACCAGAGCGCCGTCGCGTATGCGAAGGAGCGGCTGCAGGGCCGGTCGCTGGCGGGCGCGAAACACCCCGAGAAGCCCGCGGACCCCATCATCGTGCATCCCGATGTGCGACGCATGCTCATGACCATGCGCGCCTACAACGAAGGCTGTCGCGCACTCGGCGTCTGGGTCGCCAATGCATTGGATCGGATGGAGCGTCTCGGCGACTCCAAGGAACGCACCGAGGCCGAGGACTTCGTCGCGTTGATGACGCCGATCGTCAAGGCCTTGTTCACGGACCTGGGCTTCGAATCAGCCAACCTCGGCGTGCAAACCTTCGGCGGTCACGGTTTCATCGTCGATCACGGGATGGAGCAATTCGTGCGCGACTCGCGCATCGCCATGATCTACGAAGGCACGAACGGCGTTCAAGCCCTCGACCTCGTGGGCCGCAAGATGCCCGCCAACATGGGCCGCTCGCTGCGACGCTTCTTTCATCCCGTATCGGCCTTCATCGACGCCAACGGCGCGGACCCCGCGGTCGGCCCGCTGATCCAGTCGTTCGCGCGCAACTTCGGCGCCCTGCAGCTCGCCACCGCGTTCATCGCGCAAAAGAGCCTGAGCGATCCCGAGGAAGCCGGCGCCGCCTCGACCGACTACCTGCGCATGTTCGGCATGGTGGCGCTCGGCTACATGTGGATCCGCGCCGCCAAGGTGGCAAGCGAGAAATTACCGTCCGCCGTCGGCGAGGACGCGGAGTTCTACAAGGCCAAACTGGCCACCGCGCGCTTCTTCATCGAGCGTCTCCTGCCGCCGGCCGGCGCCCTGCTGTACGTCATCAAGGCCGGCAAGGCGCCGGTCATGGGGCTGGAGGAAGCGGCCTTTTAGGCCGCCTCCCGCTCCATAGCGGGCAGTCGCGACGACATTTGAGGCTGCGATACCACTCACAGCAATGGCGTCAGAATCCGTGCTGGTCTGCAGCAGGGCAGGGCAGTAGCGCACGCGATCTCTGTGCGCCGTCGCCCCGCGCAGTCAACCCGCAGGTGGCGGTTGACGCGGCGCGCGCGGCAATGCCTCATTGACGCATGCCCACGACGGTGCTGAGTCTGTCCAGATCGTGAGCGACGGCTTCGCGAGTTCGGGCTCATCCAGTGTTCCCGCCCGTAGGATCGTCAAGTGCGGGCGCGCCTCAGACGTACTCGTTACAGGCGTCCCGCAGCGCTCGCAGAACTGCCGGTGCATGCGGTTGCCACTGTCCGCAATACTTGAATAGTCGCGCAGTGGTCCTGTCATCGTGACCGCAGCGGTCGGAAACACGACATTCACCGTCGCGCTTCCAGCGGCGAGGTACTGACAGTCGCGGCACCAGCAAACTCGGGTTGCAAGTGCGTCCGCGGCGACGGTGTAACGCACCGCCCGGCAAAGACATCCCCCGGAAATCGTCATCGGCCAGTCCCTCCTCAGTTCTCACACAAGCATCCAGAATCATACCGGGACAGCTCGCCGGGCTTCGATCCTTCCGCGTTACTGGTCTTCGACCTGCCCAAGGGGGCCGTAACGGGAGACGAAAAGCCGCGTGGCCTCATGGCGGCGCTCTCGCAGCGACCGACATCGCCAAGCTGGTTGCAAAAGAGATCGGCGCCATCATCCTGTTGTCCGCCGTAGTCGCCCTACCGTTGGCCGCGCTGGCGATCGCGCTATCTCGCGGCTTACACGGAACAGACGCCGAACGCGTTCTGGTCTTTGGCGTTTGCGTTGATGACGGCTTTGGCCAGGCTGGCAAACCCGCATGGCCGAAACGCTGAGGAAAGCAATCTAGAAACCGCGTTGTGTAGGTGCGTATGAAAGGCTCTCGTCGACCCGGCATGCGGAATAACTTAAGCAATGTTCGACGGTGACGCTCGAAGTCATCCTTGCCGATCACGTCTTCAGCTTTGAGTCGCGCCTCAAAACCCTCGGCGCTGAGGTACTCGGTGCCATTCAGCCTAGCCAGCTTGGCCCCGATCTTCTCATACACATCGGGCCTCTGTTCCCGCAAACTGATCAGGGTCTCATCCGTGATCTCGAAGTGACGGTAGTAGAACTCGGAGAGGATTTCCTCGTCCTCGGTGCTGGCGACCCCAGCGACACGGCGGTGGGCAGCACGCATGGTGAAAAGTTTGCCGGGGTCGTTCGCCGTCAGTACCGTCCACTCCCCCGAGTTACTCTGACCGCCGGTGAGCGACAAACTCTCCTTATCCACCGACCAATGAGGTCACCTAATGTTTAACGCAGAAACGGATGGCAACTGTGACGAATATACGGGTCACGACTTTGATTGATGACCTCGCCCCGCATCGCGACCGCGATCAAGACTTCTTAATGCGCTTGCCGTTAACCCGCACGGCCTCCACGACCCTGCCTCCACCAACTTCCAACGAACGAGCTTCGCCGTCGGCGCTCACCTTGTCGCCCACCTTCAATTTTAGCCCGACAAGCCCTTCCGGCTTCGTGTGGATAAAATCACCCGTGTCCAGCACGACACCGTTGAGCTCGCCGTGCCTCGCGTAGTTGAATCGAGTTACGACACCGGTGAATGCGGCGCCCTTGGCGGCCTTGCGCTTGTTAGGCTTACCGCCGTCGATTGATACGAGGCGAACGTACCCAAACACAGCATGCTTGCTCTCGCCCTTTGGTGACGGACCCTGGCGTTTCGCCCTGACAACTACCTTCTGCCCTTGCTTCAAAGTCTCGAAGTCACCGGAGGACTCCTCGTCGTGACGATCGAATACGATCTGAGCCGGCTCGCGCTCAACATCGAGCAGCACGCCTTCTACCCCTCCCTTCGGGCTGAAGATGAGGTGCTGAAAATTCCCATTAACGGATTCTTCTTGCTTCGATGCCACTGATTGATCCTCCAGGTTAACTCCCGCGAGTTTGCATTTTGATTCCTTGCTTCAGAATACACCGCACGCAGCCGCACAGAGCGCTATGCGAGGTCGTGATATTCTGCAATGCTAGCGATTGTTGCACGAACGAGTAGCCTTGCACTAATCGCATTCAATAATGAGACCACTCTTGGCGGCTCAAGGTTCCAATGTTCACATTGCCGGAATAGCGTCTGAAGCAAACGACGTTCCTCCGGCTCACAGAGGAACCCTGCGCGGCCTCGACTGGTTGAATTTCTTTCTCGCCGACGTTCAGACCGGTGTCGGGCCATTCCTCGCTGTCTACCTGGCGGCCTACGGCGGGAACGAAGAGCGCGTGGGACTCGCCCTGACCGTCGGAGGAATCGCGGGAATCCTGACCCAAACGCCCGCAGGTGCTCTCGTGGACTATATCCATTCCTGGGGAATCGCACTGTTCGAGTATTGTTTAGCGGTGCCCGCCAATCGCCTCGGCTTCGTCCAGTTCTCTGGATTTCAACTCAAGATCATCCAAGAGGTGATCACGATCTCGATGTTCATCGTGTTCGCGATTTTCTTTCTTAAAGAGAAGCTAGCCTGGAATTATCTCGTCGCGTTCGCATTCCTCGGAGTCGCTGCATTTTTCGCCTTTGCGTTCAAGGCACCCGGATCCGTCGTTTGAGCCCGCATCCCCCGGCGCCAACAGAAATCGCTGGTTGACCATCCCCTCCGTAGGGTCATCCAGCATCGTTCGCATTACGAATTTATTTGGATCGATATGCATTTATGAACTATATCTAGAAGCTATCTAGAAGTTCTCTACCGGAGTTGATGACCGTGAACGATATGGTCGGGATGCTTTCCGACGATGCGATCAATAACTCGGAAGAAAGCAACAAGAACGGGAGGAAGTGGTGAGCGAGACTACCGCTGGTGTTCCTCCCTCGGCCGGAAATGCAATGGAACGGCACCCGGCCAGCAGGAGTCTGTGGGGGCTCGACTGGCTGAACTTTTCGATGGCCGACGTGCTAAATGGCCTCGGCCCGTTTCTCGCGGTGTTCCTTAAGGGTGCGCGTCACTGGGGCGCCGGCGACATCGGGACGGCACTCGCGGTCAGCAGCATCGCCGGCGCGCTCAGCCAGGTGCCAATCGGGATGCTGGTCGATTCGACGCGGAAGAAGCGGCGGCTTGTTGCGCTCGCGGGCCTGCTCATTGCCGCCGGCTGCCTGACGATTGCCATCCATCCGACCTACTCCTGGGTGATCGGGGCGCAGATTGTGATTGGGACGGCCTCGGCGGTGTTGCCTCCGGCGCTCGCTGCGCTGTGCCTCGGCCTGGTCGGCCGCCGGCGCCTGCCAAAGCAGCTCGGCCGCAACCAGGGGTTCAGCCATGCGGGCGCCTTTACCTCCGCGATCCTGATCGGCGCTGGCAGGCGTGTATGGGGCTACGATTGGATCTTCTATTTGGTTTGCATCTTCGCGGTGGGTACGGTGGCATCGGTCATCATCGCCGCCGATCTTACGCGCGGCACCGGACGGTTCAATCTCGCGCAGGGGCTGGTCGCGCTGTCGGTCGGCATCGGCGCCGGCCTGAGCAACCTGACCGCTGGCTTCGTCGTCCAGTCGTTCGGTTTTCCGATCGGGTTTCTCTATCTTGCCGGGATCGCGGTGTGCGGCCTGATGTTCTTTGCCACCATGATGCCGGAGACTCGGCCGGCGGATGATTCGGGCGCCGTGAAAAGCCTCGCGGATGGCCGTAGGTGAGTAGCCCAAGGGAGTTGCACCCGAGGCCCTCGAAGAACGGCGAAAGCTGCGGCCTTCCTTGGGAGCTTGAGTCACTGGCCCAGCGCCTCTACCGATTCTCTACCGCCAGCAAATCGGGCGACGACAAGCGACTGCTTCTACACGTGCTTCCGCCTCACCCTGAGATTATCGAGCATAGTATCCGGTGAAGGCATCGGCGTCCGAGTTGAATGGCAGCTTCGGAAAAGCCAGTTCGATCTGCGGTAATCATTCCAGCCCATTGCTCCGCGGCATGTGGAGGATCGGTCGGCGCTTCTTCAATCAGACGTCCCATCCGTCCGAAACGGCACCGCCGGCAATCCCTCCTTGTTGACGAGATTGCCGTGCGGCGTGTTGGACCAATCGTAGCGCACCGCCACCGGGTCGCGGATCGAGGGATTGCTCACCACGACGCTGTCGCCGTCGATGTTGGCCACCGCCCATACGAAGTCGCCCATGGCGGCCGCGACGGCGAATCCCTGCAGATCCTCCGCGCCCTTCGGGATCCGGAGCCCGCCGCCGATGTCGGAAAACCGAATGCGAATCTGCTCATCCTCGATCGCCATGGATTTATAGCTCGGACCCGCAGCCACCCCCGGTTGGTGATACGCCACCTTGCCCGCGGCCAGCGCCAGGCGATGCGCCACCGCCTGTTTGTTCTTCGGATGCACGTCGTTCTCGTCGCCCACATCGATGGCGGTCGCCATTCCCGTGAGGGGCAGGGCCAATGCGCCCGCCTGGGCTTCGCGCAGTTCCGCCCACGGCGATTCGGTGGGCTCCGGCCGATCATGCCCGTAGCCCGCAAGCTGCACGAACAAGAACGGCATGTCGTACCCCCACGCCGCGCGCCAATCCTTGATGAGCGCCGGAAAGAGTTTCTTGTACTGAGGCGCCCGGCCCACATTCGTCTCGCCCTGATACCAGATCACGCCCTTCAGCCGATACGGCGTCAGCGGGGCGATCATGCCGTTGAACAACAAGGACGGCGCCTGCGGCACGCTGGTGAGGAATTCCGCGAGCGGCGGCGGTTTGGGCAGTCCGGTCAGATCGGGACCGGACTGGAACGACCATGCCCCGGCGAGCGACACGATCGTGCCGCTGATGTCGACGTACATGTCGCCCGCGTCGCCGTGCATGCCGACGAAGCCATCACCCGCCTGATTTTGGCCTTCCAACCGGACCGCGACCACGTTACGCCCCGCCAGCACGACCTCGCCCGGCACCTCATAATCGCGCTCGGTGCTTTCGCCCCGCGTCTGGCCGATCTTGCGGCCGTTGAAATACGTCGTATCCGCCTGCAGCAGCCGGCTCAGGTGCACGTGCAGCGTATCGCCGGCGTGATTCTCGGGCACCAGCACCACCTTGCGCATCCACAACGTGCCGTCGAAATTCTCCACCGCCTTGCGCGACCAGGGCTGCGGTTCGATGACTGTCGGCCATCGGCTGTCGTCGAAGCCGCGTGCCGCCCACACGTCGTGGCCATCGATCCGCCCGCGATCATCGTTGCCGTGCGCCTTGTACCACTCGCTCTTGGTCTTGAGGTACGACTCGTACTCCTTGGACGCGCTGGCCGGGATGCTCGCTTCCCGTTGGGCCGCCGCCGCGAATTCCGGGAAAGCCTGCAACGAATTGGCGCTGGTCCAGGTCTCGGCCGGCGTACCGCCCCAGGTCGAGTCGATCAACCCGACCGGCACACCGAAGCGCCGGTGCAGCTCGCGCCCGAACAAGTAGGCCACGGCCGAGAAGTTCGCCACCGTGGCCGGCGTCACCACAACCCAACCGGCGGAAGTCACATCCGCCCGCGGCGTCATCGCCGTGGCGCGTTCCACCAGAAACAGCCGGATCTGCGGAAAGTTCGCGGCGCTCTGTTCGTGCGCCGCATCGAGCACGCCGCCGAATCCATCATGGGCCACCAATGGAAATTCCATGTTCGACTGGCCCGACGCCAGCCATACATCGCCCATCAAGATGTTCTTCACCACCACGACATTCTTGCCGCGCAGTTTCATGTCGAAGGGGCCGCCGGCCGGTTGCGGCGGCAGCGTCACCTGCCAGCGGCCCTGCGCGTTGGTCCGCGTCTTGAGCCGGGCGCCGTGAAAGTCGATGACGATTCGTTCGCCGCGATGCGCCCAGCCCCAAATCACCAGCGGCGCGTCGCGCTGCAGGACCATGTTGTCCGACACCAGCCGCGGCAACTTGATGGCCGCCCTGGCATCGGCCGCAATTCCAAGCAGCGACGCGCCCAGCATCGCCATGCCCAGCAATGATGGCCGGCGCATCATGTCATTGGCGCGCGGTGTGCGCGATTGGAGCCTCGACGTGCATCACGTTCCAACCTCGCAGCGTGATCTTGGTACAGTTGCTTGCCGGGCAATGCACCTCCAGGTGCCGTGTCTCGCCCGGCAGCAGTGTGACATAGTTGTCATCATAGTAGACCGGCAGCACGCGCTGGCCGTCGTCGCCCAGCATGGTGATCTTGGCATTGAGCGCCGGCGCATTGCCCGTGTTGGTGAGTGTCACGTCCACGAGCCCATCCCCGTCTGCCAGCCCGTCCCGGCCCGCCCCGCCGGCGACGGCCGCCGCCGGCCGCGCGGTCATCGCGACCCGCTGGGGCGCCAAGGTATTGAGCCGCTGCTGTGCGGCAGCGTCCTGGCTCTGCCAGTACACGTTGTCCGATATGGTTGCGCCATGGGAGTCCTCCAGAGTCAGCTTCACCAGCACCAAACCCTCGCGCGCCAGCGCCGGCGCCAGCGGCAGCGGCGCCTCCAGCGTGGTGACCGAATCGGCCCGCACGTCGACGTGGTCGACGCGCTCCGCGAGCAGCCGATTGTCGAGAGAGATGACGCGGCTGCGGAGCGTGAGCCGACGCTGGTCCGCCCGCGTGGTATTCACCACGGCGAGCCGGTAATCCGGCAGGTTCATCTGCACGTGCAATGGCTCGCTGGCCTTCTTCACGCCGTAGTACGCCGCCGCGCGCCGCGATGGGCACGCCGTTGACGCGGATGGCCAGGTACGGCGTCAGCGACTCGGTCGGGACCGCTCGGACGGCCGGTGAATTCTCGCCCGCCGCGGTCAACGACTCCGCCCAGCCCCGCGGCGTGCGTTTGATCGCCTCATGCCGCACGTCCACCAACCGCTCGCCCTGCATCGACCCGAGTGTCGGATCCACCTCCACCCGTCGCAAGCGTCCCTCATGGTCGAACAACGACAACTCGTAGCTCAGCTCGCGGATGCCGAAGCGCAGCGACGTCGAGTCCGACACCGTCTGGCCGTCGCTCACGTCGATCTGCAATGAATACAATTCGGGCGACCCGTAACCATTGGGCCACCACAGGCGTGGGGCGGCCAGATGCAGCTGCGGAAATTCCGCGGCCGCCAACGTCACGTCCGTCACGCCCGGCGCCAACGTCACCCTCTTCTCGACCCTGACGCCTTCGAAGCGAGCCATCACGGTGGCCGTCACCGCGGTCGACCGCGCGTTTTGAATCGGCACCACCAGCGTCACATCGGCGGTGTCGATGCGCGGCAGCGGCAGATGCGTGACGACGTGCGGATCCCGGATTCGCAGCGTACCCGTGGCCACGAGTTCGACGCTCTGCCAGATCCCCGTATTTCGATCGCGGATGCCCGGAATCCAGTCCCAGCCCTCGGTGGCGATGAACGTCGGCCCGTCCAGCGCCAGGGCGCCACCATTGTTTCCCGGCCCCGCCGCGATCGACTGCTCATGGGGAATGCCGGGATGCGGCGGGGGCGAGATGCGCACCGCGATCGCATTGGCCACGCCCGGCAACAGAATCCCCGTCACGTCGAAGCTGCCGCGCATGAAGGCGCCGCGAATGTCCCCGAGCCGCCGACCGTTCAGCCACACCTGCGCAGCGTAGTTGATGCCGTTGAACTTGAGGAGCAGATCGTGCCCCTGCAGGACCGCGGGGGCCACGAACTCGCTGCGGTACCAATAATCCTGGCGCGCGAGCGATTCCGGAATCGACAGGTTGTTCAGGCCGTAATCCGGGTCCGGGTAAACGCCGCGAGCGATCAGCGTGGTCAGCACCGTCCCCGGCACCACCGCCCGATACCAATTCCGCCCCTGGTAGTCCGCCCTTGATAATTCTGCCCCGTCCGCGCTGACCGATGGCGCCGGCGCCAAATCCCATCCACCGATGGTCGATACCCCCTGCCCGACCGGTGTCATCGCCACCGCCCGGGCCGCTGACACGGGGGAAGGCCCCACCTCGGCTACCGGCACCGCCGCAGCTACCGCTGTCGCAGTCACGGCCGCCGCAGCTTTGGCCGCCGCCGGCGCCCTGGCGCGCGGCAGGGTCCATGGATCCTGCGGCTCTTGCAACCCGCGCCACGCGTGCTCTTGAAACGGCCAGCCCGCACCGATGCGATTGAACGTGATCAGTGAAAAGTTCGGCTTGTCGCCCGCGAGTGTGCGGAGCACCTCCGGCGTGAGCGCCGTCGGCGACAGCGTGAACAGCGCCAGCGAGCCCCCAAAATGCGGCGCGGCCGGCGGCGCGGCCGCCTCGGGCAAAGCGCCGGCCCTCGGCCGAATGACGGTCACGGGCGCGAACTCGATGCGCGGCGCCGCGGCCAAGGTCGTGGCCCGCGATGCAGCGACTTCGCGCCCATCCACATACAGGCGCGCCACCGACCCGTCGAAGCTCGCCGCCACCGCCCGCCATTCGCCGGGAGACACGGCCACATGGCTGCGTAGCACGATGTCGGGCGTGACGGCGAATGCCAGTTCGCCGTCCATAACGACAAGGTGATGCGCGCCGGGAACGACCGAAACCCCGGCCACCATCGCGTCATTTCCCCGGGTATTGTTGCCATCCGCCACGGTGCTGTCGCCGAATCCAGCGACGACGAATGCGCCCATCTGCCGCGTATCCAACCTCAGCCAACCACTCGAGGTCCACGGTGCCCCCGCGTCGACCAACGACGATTCGGGTGCCAGAGGATGCGCCAGCCCCACTCCTCCCTCGAGAAATGTCAGGTTGTAAGGTCC
The DNA here is from genome assembly GCA_003164785.1 of Gammaproteobacteria bacterium. Lineage (GTDB taxonomy): Bacteria > Pseudomonadota > Gammaproteobacteria > Steroidobacterales > Steroidobacteraceae > Bog-1198. Next base: position 69,411 of record PLUE01000017.1, read on the forward strand.
AACGGATCCAGCCGGTCCAGCCGGTTCGGGGGTAGACGCGGGCGCAGTTTCCGCCGAACCGATGGCGCCCGCACATAAGATTAGATAGAGCCAGACTGTGGAAACTCGCGACATCGCCTCTCCCCGAAATCGTGCCGTACTGCGGCATTTGGAATTGTCAGCGCTGACAATGATGGCAGCGATTAAAGACAAAGAAAATACTTAATCGTTGACGCCAAGTTCCCGCGGGCGTACCTTTCCGTGCGCACCGACCTTGATCATCAACGGTCGGCTGGGAGTCAAGAGCGCAAAATAGTGCTCGGCAGAAGCAGCTTTAGCATGCCGCCGAACATCGATCGGTACAGCGCTGTGTCGTACAGACGAATTACTGGGGGAACTCGTACCATGTCGCACCGTAGAGAAAAGCGGGCTCGCAGAGCCATACGTTTCGCCATAATGACAGCGGTGTCATTCGAGGCCACATTGGGGGGTTATGCGGCGATGGCCGATGAACCCGCGACGCCGACGTCGCAAAGCGCGGCCAAGGCCGATGAACTGCAAGAAATCACTGTCTCAGGCTATCGCGCCTCGTTGGAGACCGCGCTGGAGGAAAAGCGCAAATCCATTCTGCCCATCGACTCGGTCGCGCCGGAAGATATCGGCAAGATGCCCGATCAGAACGTCGCCGAATCCCTGCAACGCCTGCCCGGCGTGCAAATCGATCGCGCGAATGGCCAGGGAACCGCGGTGCTGATCGACGGACTGCGACAGAACCTGACCACCCTCAATGGTGACGTGTTCCTCACCGGCAAGGAGTTCTACGTCTCGGGCGAAGGCTCCGGTGGCGGCGCCGGCGGCAATTCCCAGTACGGCTCCCTGGAAGGGATTCCCAGCGAATTGATCAGCGGCATCGACGTGTACAAGAACCCGCAAGCCTCGATGACCGAGGGCGGTTTGGGCGGCACCATCAACTTGAAGACGCGCGATCCGCTCGCCGGCCCCGATGGCCTGAGCCTCGGCGGCAATTTCCGCGAATCGGTCGCGGAGAGCACCAGCGGCGTGACGCCCGACGGCGTCGTGGTCGCCTCGTACAAGGTGAGCGACCGGTTGGGCTTCACCGGCAGTTTCACCTTCGACGACGAAAGAACCCACATCAAGGAATTCCAGGACCAGAACCGCAATCAGTGGCTGATCACGAATTCCGCGACGGGCCCATACGTCGGCGCATTGACGCCGGCCGGGCTCTCGACATTGCCCAACGGCCAGTACTACATCGATCCGCAACTCGGCTATTTCACCGACACCTATGACGATCGCAAGAAGCGCGGCGCGTCGCTCGGCTTTTCCGCGAAGATCACCGACAGCATCACCACCAGCCTGAACTGGTTCTATTCCAAAGAAGACGACACCAGCTACAGTTACTCCGACAAGGCGTGGTTCAACGGCCAGGGCGCGGCCGCCGGCGACCTCCTCCCCGGCATCGACCCGACCAAGCCCTATTCCATCGATGGCAACGGCGTCGTGCGAAACGGGACCTTCAATGCGAACGGCGCGGAAACCGCCGCGCTGTACCAGCAGAACGTCTCCAAGGCCAACAACTATCAATGGGCCACGAAGTTCGACGACGGCGGCCCGCTGCGCGCCCTCCTCGATGCGTCCTATGCGAAGGCCGATTCGAACCTGCAGGCCGACCAGGCGGACGTCGAACACGGGCTCTATTTGACAAGCGCCGGAACCGCCACGTCGCCCGCGGCGCCCGGTTGCAACAACGGCGCGTCCACCTGTGCCACCGGCGCCGGCAGCCACGGTTACGAGTTCAACTATGCGAATGGCGGCACCTCCGGGCTGCCGTCCGTCTCCTATCTCTCGCCGTATGCCGACATCTTGAGCAATCCGGCCTACACCACGTTCAAGTCCAACTGGGCCTGGGCCAATTTGACCGACGAGAGGCAGTGGGCCATCAAGGGCGAACTTCAATACGACCTCCCGTTCATCACCGCCGCGCCATCCACGGTGTCGGTCGGCTTGCGTTACGCAGGGCGTGAGGTCGATCAGACCTTCGGCCGTTACCTCATCAACGGCACGCTGGCGGACGGCTCGGTCGCCGGAAACGTGGGCAGCGGCGCCGGTTCCGGACCCTACCTGTACTATCAGGATCCCGGCTACGGCACGCCCAACATTCCCTATTCGACGGCCCTGTCGAATCCGGCCCTGGCCAGCACCGTGTCGAACTTCGCGGTGGGCAACATCATCGTCAAGAACCCGACCGCGGGCGGCATGAACAACCCGTCGACGTACCTCGAGCAGGTATGGGCCGGCGCAGGGGTGCCCAACACGACCGAGGCGTTCTTCAAGGACAACCTGAGTTCGTTCAACGTGAGCGAGCGCACCACCGCACCGTATCTGATGTTCGACATGGGCGCTCCCACCTCGCCGTTTCACGTAAACGCGGGCGTGCGTCTGGTGAAGACCGATCTGACCATCGACAACGGCCAGACCGCGCCGGTGCCGACGTACTACGGTACCGCTTCCTGGAATGGCGTCGACTCGAATGTCATCGAAGTGCAGACCAAGCGCAGCTATACCGACGTCCTGCCCTCGTTGAACTTAGTGTACGACCTCACCGAATCGCAGAAAGTGCGTTTCGGCCTCGCGAAGGTGATGTCGCCGCAGGATCTGTTCTCGCTGGGACTCGGCAATACCTACAACTTCACCCGCCAGGTCGGCAACCGCACCAACATCAACACCGGCATCAAGGATGGTTTCGCCTTCGCCGGCGGTTCCTCGGGAAATCCCGACTTGGATCCGTACCGCGCGAAGCAGCTGTACGTGTCGTACGAGAACTACTTCTCGCCCGGCGCACTGGCCAGCATCGCCGGCTTCTACAAACAGGTCGACAACTTCGTCGAGACCCAGAACGTGGCCACGGTGGTCAAGGACGATTTCGGCGGCACCTCGGCCGACGTCACCGAACCTGTCAACGCCGGACACGGCAAGATCTATGGCCTGGAGTTCGGGACGCAATACGCCCTCGGCAACGCGGTGGATTGGCTGCGGGGCCTGGGAATCGCGGCGAACTATACCTTCTCGCATTCGGAGTCCGATCAAACCACCGCGTTCTCCTATGACTCCCCGATTCCGGGCGTCTCGAAGAACTCGGTCACCGGCACCCTGTACTACGAGCGCGCGGGCTTCTCGGCACGCGGTTCCTATTCGTGGCGCGACAAGGCGGTGAACGATTCGCTGGTGGGATCGACATTCGCCTTCAACGATCAGACCGGCGCGTCCAAGGTGTATCAGGTGTACTCCGCGGCCTATGGGCAGCTGGATGCCCAGGTGGGTTACGACTTCAATTCGCATGTCGGCATCGTCCTGCAGGCCATCAACATCACGGACGAGGTGCAACACACCTACCTGCAGTGGCCGAATCTCCCGTTCTCGTACGACGACACCGGCCGTCGGTTCTTCGTGGGCGTGAAGGGCAAGCTCTAGGGGATCACATGCTGCCCGACCCGCGCTTTCCACGCTTCCAGACCGGCCGCCGCAAACTGTTCTGGAGAAGACCGACGTGACGGGTCGACCCTTGCTCGGCGGCGTGGAATTGGGCGGCACCAAATGCATCTGCGTCATCGGCCCCGACGACATTCGAGCCAGCGTGTCGATTCCGACGGGCAGCGATCCCGACACGACGCTGCGGCGCATCGAGGCCGTCCTGCTCGAGGGCATCGCCGAATACGGACCGATCGCTGCCCTGCGAGTGGCAAGGTGCCTGTGTCTTTCACGGCGATTGCCTGGAGGGACTGGCCTCCTGCCCCGCGATCAGCGCGCGAGCCGGAATTCCCGCCCACGCCGTTCCCGCCGGCAGTCATGTCTGGGAACTCGTCGCCCACGCCTTGGCGCAACTGGCGCATACCTTGGTGCTCACCACGGCCCCGCGCCGGATCATGATCGGCGGCGGCGGCGTCGAACAACGACCCGCGCTGCTGCCGCTGGTGCGCCGGCTGTTGGTCGCCAGCCTCAATGGTTACCTGGACTTGGAAGCGCTCGGCGGCAGCATGGATGATTACATCGTCGCGCCCGGCCTCGCCGCACTGGCAGGTCCGCTCGGCGCATTGGCGCTCGCCGCCGATGCGCTTTGATCGCACAATGACCCATGCGGAATAAGCGCCCTGCCGGCGAACTGGAAGCCGCGGTTCCGACCGCCGGCCCAGAGCTGTCCGGAACCAATCTCGCGCGAGCCGGCGATCACAATCAGCGTGTGACGTTGCACGCCGTGCGCGTGAACGGCCCGGTCACCCGCGCCGAGCTCTCGCAAAGAACAGGATTGACACCCCCCGCCATCGCCAACATCACCAACCGACTGCTGAAGGATCAATTGATTCTGAAGGCCGGTCGGCTGCACGGACCGCGTGGTCAGCCGGCGACCAAATTCGTCATCAATCCGGACAGCTGCTTTTCGATCGGGCTTAACGTCGACCGCGATCACATCACGGTGGTGGTGCTCGATTTCGTGGGAAAGATCCGCGCGCGCGCGTCGCGCGAGATCCTGTTCGCCAAGCCGGCGACGGTGCGCACGTTCTTTCAGCGCACGGTCCAGCAGCTGCTCGCCAAGGCGGGCATCGCCCGCGAGCGTTTGATCGGTGTCGGCGTCGCGTTTCCCGACGACATCGCGCGGGCTCATTTGCCGGACCAACCGGCCGACTACGCGGCCTGGGCGTCGGTGCGGATCGACGACCTCATTCGCGACGTCCTGGACATCCCGGTTTTCATCGAGAACGATGCGGCAGCGGCGGCCATCGGTGAAATGCAGTTCGGTTCGGGTCATAAGTACCGCAGCTTTTTCTATCTGCTGGTCACCGCGGCGCTGGGCGGCGGTCTGGTCGTCGACGGCAGCTATTTTCGCGGCGCCAATGGCCGCAGCGCCGAAATCGGCTGGTTGCGTGCGCACGGGACCGCCGCCGATCGGCAGCTGCAAAACATCGTATCTCTGTCAGGCTTGTACAGCCGGCTCGATGCGCAAGGATTCCGTGTGGCCACACCGCGCGGTCTCACGCGTCTGGGCCCCGCCGCCCAGCTGATCGTCGACGATTGGATCCACGAATGCACGGACGCACTGGTCGACGCGCTGGTCGCGATCAATTGCCTGATCGATCCGGAGGCCATATTGATCGGCGGCCGTTTACCCTCGATCCTCGTCGACCAACTGGCCGCATCGCTCAACCATCGATTGGCATCATTCGCGGGCCAGCTGCCCGCGATTGCGCCGGTCGCGCGCGCGTTGACGTCGGACGATGCGCCGGCCGTGGGAGCCGCCATCCTACCCTTCAGCTATCGACTGCTGCCCGCCCGCTTCGCCCTGCTGAAGAGCGAGGCCGGGTCATCAGGCACGTACCGGTTTGGCGGTGGAGTTGCGGATGATGAGTTCATGATCCAGTAGGTGACGCGGAATCCGGTGCGGCCAACCGTTGCGCCGTGGCTCGAATTGGATGATGAGATCGGCGGCGATCCGCGCCATGGCTGCCACCGGTTGGCGCACGGTCGTCAGTTCGGGCCAGATCATGGTGGCCACCGGTGCATCGTCGAAACCGGTCACCGACAGCTCGTCCGGCAGGCTGAGCCCGAATTTTCGCGCCATCGATATCGCTGCCGCCGCCATGTCATCGTTGCTCGCGAAAATGGCGGTCGGCGGCAGCGCCGCCCGCAACATCCTCTCCGCGCACACCAGGCCGTCGGCGAAGACGAAGTTGCCGGTTTGCACCAGGTCCTTGTCCACCGGCACCTGGTGCGCACGCATTTCGTCGATGAAACCCAGGTAACGCTGTTCGGTCGCGCCGTGATCCGGGCGCCCCAGCATGAAGCCGATTCGCCGGTGACCCAGCTTGATGAGGTGCGCCGTCAGCTGGCGAGCCGCGGCATAGTCGTCGATGTCGATCGAAGGCGCCGCACTCAAATTCTTCTTCGGCGCAATTCGCACGACCGGGATGGCCGCATCCTGCAGCTTGGCTAACACCAGCGGATGATCGCTCAACGGTGGCAGCAGAATCGCGCCCTCCAGACGCAATTGGCCGAGCAGCGTGTCGATCTCGCTGTCGATATTGGGGTTCGTGATATCCCAGGGCTCCACCATCAAATGCAGGTTCGACTCACGGCACCGCTCGATCGCGCCTGCCTGGAATTCACTCAGATAGTCGCCCGGCCGATCACAGAACAACCCAATCAAAAAGGATCGATTGCTCGCCAGGCCGCGCGCATTCAGATTGGGACGGTAGTTCAGCTGCTCGATGGCCTTGAGGATGCGCTCGCGCGTATCCACCCGCACCAACGGTTCGTTGTTGATGACCCGTGAGACCGTCTTCGGCGACACCTGGGCGAGATCCGCAACTTCTTGGATGGTGACCGACTGCGGTGTCAAAGCCATGGCAATATCCGAACCTCGGGTTGAGCCGCGCTATCTTACCGCGCCGCTAGGGACAGCGCGCCGATGAGCCCGGCGGGGCCGGTCCGATGCCGATCTCGCTGAAGGTCACCGCGAACGGCGCGGACGTCGCCACGCCAAACGGTACCTCCACCTGGGTCAAATCGGCGCCCGGGGCAAAGCACGCCACCGGCACCGTCATGGTTTGCCACACCCCCGGCGCCGCGTGCCGAAAAGTGTCGGTCACGTCAAGCATTGCTCCGGCGGCATTGCCGCAGAGCGCGAGAGTGCAGCGCATCCCGAGGCTGACCGGCCCTTCGGGCGGGTGGTCGACCCGATAGCGGAAAACGACGGCCGACCCGTCGCGCGTCTGCGGCCGCATATCCGAGGCACGACCGGAGATTCGAAACATCCCCAGCTTGTCTCCCGGCCAGTTCACGGTCACGCCGTCCGGCCCGAGCGTCGCGCTGACCGCCGCATGGGGACTATCCTGACGGGCGTTGGTGACATGCACTTCCGCATCGCCATCCGCAACGAACAAGGACCATGGCGCCGTGACGTGTTGCGCATGGAACAGACTGCCGCGAGGCGCCTGCCAATGGGCCGGTATCCGAGGATCTTCGGACAGCGTCGGCGCTGGATCCGCAGCGTCGCCACCGGCGGCGCTGAGTCCGAAGCCGCGTGCGTACAGCGCGCCGGTTACCTTGCCCCGCGGGTCGAACGAGACCGGCATCGCGGTCTGCGGCCAAGAAAAGCCGAGGCGGCCGACGAAATCGTAAGCAGCCGCACCACCCCGGGCGTTGAACAGAACATCTGCAATCCCCTCCCCTTCGCTGCCAGGCAGCCACGCAGCGACGAACGCATCCGAGGCGTTGATCTCGGGATTGACCCACAGCGGCCGCCCGGAAATGAATACGCTGACGGTTCGAATACCCTCCCCCTGCAGTCGGCGCAACATCGTCAGACTGCTCTTGTCCTGAGGCGAGTACTCCAGAGTTTCCCGATCCCCTTCGAATTCCGCGTACGGACCTTCGCCGAAGACCACCACCGCGACGTCCGGCTTCTTGGCGTACGTGCCGTCCCGGCTCAGCACCGTCGTACCGCCGCCTGCGGACACCGCCGCCTTGATGCCCGCATAGATCGAGGTCGCCCCGGGGAAGTCAGCATTCGTATTGTGATCAGCCTGCCAATCGATGGTCCATCCCCCGCTCTGGACCCCGATGTCGTCCGCCGCCATTCCCGCCACGAGAACGTTCGCGTGCGGATCCAGCGGCAACGTATGATTCGAATTCTTCAGCAGCACCAGCGATTTACGCACCGCCTCGCGCGCAATCGCGCGATGCGCCGCGCTGCCGATGACCTCGAAATGGCCGGTATCGGTGCGTTGTTTCGGCGCGGCCCGGGTGAACATGCCGGCAGCCGCCTTGACGCGCAAGATTCGCCGAACGGCGTCATCGATGCGTGACTGGGGAATCTCACCCGATCGCACCTGGGAGACCGTGTTCTCGTACAACTCCTGCCAACCGTCGGGCGCCATCAGCATGTCGACACCTGCGAGGATGGCGGCGGCGCAGCTGGACTTGGTACAGCCGGGCACCTGTTCCTGCGCATTCCAGTCGCCGATCACGAAGCCGCTGAAGCCCATCCGACCTTTCAAAATGTCCGTGAGCAGGTAGTGATTGCCGTGCAGTTTCGTCCCGTCCCAGCTGTTGTAGGACGCCATCACGATCAGTGCCCCCGCCTTGATCGCGGGCATGTAGCCCGCCGCATGCACGCCCGCGAGTTCGGATTCCGGCACCACCGTGTTGCCCTGATCGCGTCCGCCCAGCGTCCCACCGTCGCCGATGAAGTGCTTGACCGAGGACAGCGTGTGTCCGGACGCCATGAATCGAGCGGTGCCCCACTCCCCTTGCAGCCCGGTGACCATCGCCGGCGCGTACTGCGCGACGAGTTGCGGAGATTCCGAGTAGCTCTCGTACGAACGCCCCCATCGCACATCGCGCACCACGGCGACGGTGGGTGCGAATGTCCAATCGATGCCCGTCTCGGCCACTTCGGCCGCCGTCGCCTCGCCGATCCGTCTGATCAAGTCCGGATCATGCGCGGCGCCCAGTCCCACGTTGTGCGGAAATATCGTCGCGCCCTTGAGTTTGCCGTGACCATGCACGGCGTCGATGCCGAATACGATGGGGATGGGCGGATGCGACGCGCCTCCGCCCGCCAACGCCGCCCGATAGAATTCGTCCGTTAGATCGAGCCACGCCTGCGGGGTCGTGCGCAGGTCGTGCCCCGGCGCCGCATTGCCGCCGGCGAGAATCGAGCCCAGCTTGTAGGTTTTCAGATCCGCCGGCGTGATCGAGTCGATGTCCGCTTGGATCATTTGACCGACCTTTTCCTCGAGGGTGAGCGTCGGCAACAGTCGATCGGCGACCGCTTGGGCCTGCGCGACGGCCGGGTCGATGTTTCCCTTGGCCTCCGGCCATAGCTCCGGATGTACACTCGAAGCGGATGACAGCCCAGCAATGGAGCTGAACACTAGAAAAACCGCGAGCTTTGGGATCATGGCTGTTGTAACCGCCTGTAAATCACACATTTTTTTCCGATCTTCAGCGTTCGTGTGGCCGCCTTCACGAGCTAGCGGTCGGCATAGTAACCGACTTTCCGTTAAAATGTCAGCGCTGTCAGTCGTGGGAAATCGGCTCGACCATGCCGGCTAGCTCCGCCGGTCTCTTGACCGTCCTCGATTGGGCCGTGATCGCCATCTATGTCGGCGGCCTGCTGGCACTGGGCTTGCTGATGCCACGCCGCCATGTCGGGCCGATCGATTACTTTCTGGCCTCACGGGCAACGAGTTGGCCGGTCATTGGACTCGCGCTCCTGGCATCGAACATGTCCTCGACGGCCTTGATCGGTCTTGCCGGCGGCGCTTATTCGATGGGCATTTCCGTCTACGATTACGAGTGGACCGCCGCCGTGATCCTGGTGTTCTTCTGCCTGTTCTTCCTGCCGTTCGTCATCCGCAGCGGCACGTACACGATGCCCGAGTTCCTGGAGCGCCGTTACGATCGACGGGTGCGCCTCTTGTTCGCCGGGTTGACGTTGTTCCTCAATATTTTCGTCGATTCCGCGGGTGTGCTGTACAGCGGTTCCTTGGTCTGCCAGTTGGTATTTCCCGGTCAGCCGCTTTGGCTGATCGTCGCCTGTCTGGCCGGCGCGGCGGGTCTTTACGCCACGCTCGGCGGTCTGCGCGCCGTGATCTACACCGAGGCCGTCCAGGGTGTCGTCTTGATGGCCGGGGCGCTGGTGATCTCGATCACCGCATTCGCCCGCGCCGGTGGATGGCAGCATGTGATGACGAGCGTCAGCCCCGCCGCCTTGTCCCTCATCCGTCCGGCGGCCGATCCGAACGTGCCATGGCCGGGACTTCTCCTCGGCATCCCCTTGTTGGGTTTTTATTACTGGTGCACCAATCAATCCATCGTGCAGCGCCTGCTGTCCGCGAAGAATATCGACCACGCGCGGTGGGGCGCCCTGTTTGCCGGCCTGTTGAAATTACCGGTGCTGTTCTTGATCGTGCTGCCGGGCATCTGCGCATTGGTGCTGTTCCCGAGATTGGCGCGGCCCGACATGGTGTATCCGAAGCTCATTTTCGAGTTGTTGCCGGCCGGCCTCATCGGCCTGGTCGTCGCCGGCTTCGTCGCCGCCACCCTCGTTTCGATCGCATCCTCCCTGAACTCCGCATCGACCGTCATCACCATGGATATCGTGCGGCGTGTGAAACCCACCCTCCCCGATAGACTGACCGTCCAGGTCGGACGATGGGCAACTGCGGGGATCTTGCTGGTGGCCGTTGCCTGGGCGCCGCAGCTGCAATTTTTTTCCTCGCTCTGGCAATATCTGCAGGGAGTGCTGGCCTATGCCGTGCCGCCGGTGGTCGCCGTCTTCCTGGCCGGCTTGTTTTGGCGCGGCGCCAACGCCGACGGCGCGGTCGCCGCCATGACGCTGGGATCGTTATGCGGCCTCGCACTGTTCTTCGTGAACGTCGTGTTCCGCTGGACGCATTTCAACTTTCTCTACGCCGCTCCCGCGCTGACCTTGCTCAACGTCGCCATCCTGGCCGGATTCAGTGCACGGCATCCGCGCTCCAGCACTGCAGGGAGCGACGCCACCATGTGGAAGGCCGCGTTTCGCAGCGCCGAGCGAACCCGGCTCGCACACATACCCGCGTGGCAGGACTACCGATATCTCGCCGCGGCGCTCCTCGCGGTGACCGCTGCGCTCGTCATTGCCTTCCGATGACACACCTCACCGAGCAGCGGTTGCTTTAACGTTGGATGCGCGCCTGGTCGACGGCGTTCAGAATCGCCTTCGTCACACCCGGCTCCTTCAATACGCTGAAATGGTCCGCCTGCGGCAGGATGATATGGGTGGTCATTGCGCCCGGAAGCTGTGCCAGAAGATCCCGATGCTCCTGAGACCAGGCCACCATATCCTCGGGTGACTTGAGCCCCCACTCCCCCGAAGGCTTCATCGCCGTGATCACCACATACGGAATTTGAGGCAGCGGCCACGCGGAGCGCGCCTCATCGAGACTGGCCGGCAGGGCATCCCACTGCCGCCGCTGCCCCTCGGGCAGTTTCTTGTCCATCTCGCGCCACTCTTCCGGGCTCGCCCGGCGCATCCGCTCATAACTCGCCTCGGTTGCCGGATCGACGAAGACCATGGCAGCCACATCGTTCGGGTAGTCATGCGCAAACACCCGCATGAAAATCCCTCCCGCCGAATGCCCCACCAGAATGATGGGAGGGGTCACGCCGGCGGCGATCAACAACGAATGGAGATCCCGCGCCATCTGTTCAGCCGTCCGAGGTTGACGCCCCGCGTCGGATCTACCGAGGCCTGCACGCTCGTAGAACAGCGTCCGGGTATGTTCGGCAATGCGATCCTGCAATTTCCAGTAAGGCAGGATCCCGCCGGTGAATCCCGTCTCGAACACCACCGTGGGACTCCCCGACCCCTTCAACCGGGTCTCGAGCCGCGCACCCCCGATGTCGATGAGCGGAGGCCGCAGAACGAGCCATGCAATCAACAACGCCGCGCAAGTGAACAGCAGCTTCCCAACAAGCCCACCAAACCGTCTTCGAGTCGATCGCGTCATCGCGCAATTATGCGTGATGCTGCCCGCTCCGCAAGAAAGAACGGAAACGCATCGCGGTCGCGGCTGTCAATCCCCGGCGCGCAAATTGGCCAGATAGGCATCACGGAGATCGAGCGCTCTTTCGACACGACGCCTGGGCTCGTCCTGGATTTTCCCGAGGCGGTAGAGTTCGTTGACCAAGTCCCGCTCGGCCGCCAGTAATTGCGCCTCCACATCATCGTAAAGCAGGGTGAATCGACGGTGAGCCGCCGATCCGTTGCTGGCATGTTCGATGTACGCAAGGCGGTCGATCTGAGCCACGCGCAGGGGGCCGACCACTTCCTGCGGAAGTTCCCGCTCCTTTTCCAGCACGGCAAGCCGTACCAAAGCAGCCTTCATGGCCTCCCGGCGAGCCGCGAATTCCTCGTGCCGCTCGATCTCATGTTCCCGATGCCCCGCGTTGGCGAGGCCGAGGACACGGATGACGCCGGGGAACAATAGACCTTGGACCACGAGAGTGACCAGGATGACCGAGAACGTCAGAAATAGAATCAAGTCCCGATGGGGAAACGCCTGCCCGTTGTCGATGGTCAAGGGAATGGCCAGCGCGGCAGCCAACGAAACGATGCCGCGGATTCCGGTGAATGCGATGGCGAATGGCCACTGCCATGGCGGCGACGGGTCCCTGCGTGCGAGTCTCGGAGAAATCCAGCGCGGCAGGTACGTGGCAGGGTACATCCAGAGGAATCGTGCCGCGATCACGACGCCGCAAACCGTGAGCGCCGACACGGCCAGCTGCGCCGGCGAGTACCCGGTGAAATGATTCACTAGGGCCCGGGCCTGCAGGCCCGTGATGAGGAACACCATGCCCTCGGTGAGATAAATCAAGAAATCCCAGAAGAAGATTCCTTGCAGGCGCGTCGCCGGGCTGATCAACCGCAATCCGTTCCAGCTGATGTACAGACCGGTCACCACCGTGGCCAACACCCCGGACCCCCCCAGGTGCTCGGGCGGCCAATACGCGATGAAGGGGGTCAACACCGAGAGCATGATCTCGATGCGCGGATTGCGGACCCAACGACGCAGACGCAGCATCCCCCACCCGACCATCAAGCCCCAGACGATCTCGCCGACCGTGATCAGGGCGAACGTCTGCAACGCCTCGCCCATGGAGAACACGCCGGCGCTCACCGCACCCACGGCGAACCGATATAACACGAGCGCCGTTGCATCATTCGCCAGCCCCTCGCCTTCCAACACCACCAGTATCCGGCGGGGCAGCTGCATTTTTCGCGCGATGGCGAGCGGCGCGACGGCGTCGGGCGGCGAGACGATGGCGCCCAGAACGAAGCCCTCCGCCCACGACAGCCTCAGGAGCCAATGCGCCGCCGCCGCCGCGGCGACGGTCGTGAACACCACGCATCCGGTGGCCAGCAGCGAAATCGGCCGGATGTTGAAACGAAACTCCCGCCAGCTCATGGCGACCGCCGATGAGTAGATGATCGGCGGCAGCACCGCCAGAAGGACGAAGCTCGGCGCCAGGGTGACGGTGGGCAGCCCCGGAATCAGCGCCAGGATCACGCCGGTCAGCACCAGGAGAATCGCCGGCGGCGTTTTCAACCGCTCCGCGATGACGGACACCGCGACGATCACGCTCGGCAGGAATATCAATATTTCAATGGTTTGATTCATTGCGTGTCTCGGGAGGCCCCGCGCGCTGCGAAATCAACGCATACTCCTCGGGCCTGCGATAACGGGCAAAATCGAAGTTAACCCGCTGGCAGGTGGCGATCAACTCCAGATCCGCTCGATGTACGACGACCTCGTCCTCGATCGACAGCGCCAAGGCGGCGATCTCACCGGTCGGCGCGATGATGCAGGAGCCTCCGATCAGCGCCTGTCCATCCTCCAGCCCTGCCTTGGCCGCCGCCGCCACCCACACCGTGTTCTGATAGGCGCCCGCCTGCATCGGCAGGTGGTTGTGAAACATGCGCAGATGCGCTAGCGCCGGCGCCTCGTCGAGGACCACGGGCGTGTTGTAGCCGATCAAGACCACCTGCGCGCCGTTCAAGCACAGCATCCGGTAGGTTTCCGGCCAGCGTCGATCGCTGCACAGGGCAAGCCCGATCCGCACACCACGGTACGCGTACACGGGGAACCCGAGATTCCCCGGCTCGAAATAGCGCCGCTCCAGATGCGTCGTGACGCCCGCCTCCGCGACCTCGCCTCCCGGGACGTGCATCTTGCGATAGCGCCCGATCTCCTCACCGTCCGCTCCGACGAGGACCGTGCTGTTGAAGCGTCGCGGGCCGCCGTGTTCCTCGACCAGCTCCGCATAGCCGAGCGCAAATCCGATCTTGAGACGTCGCGCCGCATCGAACAGCGGTTGTGTCTGCGGGCCGGGCATGCGGGTCTCGTAAAATTCGTCGATCTCGCCCGCCTCGAGCGACCAGCGCGGAAAGAACGTCGTCAACGCCATCTCCGGAAATACGGCAAGTTCGGCTCCCGCCGCCGCGGCACGTTCCAGCAAGTGCACCAACCGCCCCACGGTCTCGGCACGTGTCGCGCTGCGTTGAATGGCGCCGGTCTGGCACACGGCCAAGGTCAAATATCGATTCATGATGTGAGTTCCTCGAAGACGGGTTGCATGGACAATAATCGTTCGCGCGGCAAATGGCAGGCGATGCGGTGGTTGGAGGAAAATTCCCTCACGGGGGGAGGCTCCACATCGCACGTTCCCGCGATCCGATAGGAACAGCGGGTCGAGAACCGACAGCCCGGCGGTGGATTTGATGACGATGGGATCTCGCCGGTCAGCAATACCCGGCGTTTGACGTAGCGCGCGTCAGCCAGAGGAATTGCCGCCAACAAGGCCTCGGTATACGGATGGTACGGAGGCGCGAACACCTCCTGGGTCCGGCCCTGCTCCATTACCTGGCCCATGTACATCACGACCACGCGATCAGCCAGGTAACGAACCACCGACAGATCATGGCTGATGAAGAGAAGAGTCGTCCCCTCCTGCCGCTGGATATCGAGCAACAGTTCCGTGACCGCGGCCTGCACGGAGACATCGAGCGCGGAAACGGGCTCGTCGGCCACCACGACCGCCGGATTGCCGGCGAAGGCTCGCGCCACGCCCACGCGTTGTTTCTGACCGCCCGACAATTGCCGGGGCCTGCGTTCCGCGAAATCACGCGGTAGCTTGACCAGATCGAGCAGGCCGAGAACCCGCTCCCGAACCCGCGCCTCGTCGCGCTCCACCCCGAACTTGACGATGACGCGCCCGATCTGCGCCCCCACGGTGCGGCTCGGGTTCAGGGTATCGAACGGATTCTGGAATATCATCTGCAGCGAGCGGATGGTCTGCCGGCTTCGACGCGTCACGGGCAGTTGAGAGACTTCCACATCGGCCAGTTCGATCGAGCCGGAGGTTGCCTCGGTCAGCCCCATCAATATTTTAGCGAACGTCGACTTGCCGCAACCGGATTCACCGACGATGGCCACCGTCTCACCGCGTCGGGCGTCGAAGCTCAGTCCGTCGTTCGCCATCGCGTGGTCGTAACGCTTGGTGAGTTCGCGCACCTTCAGCACCACCTCGCCCAATACGGCGGCAGGCCGGCTCGCTCCACCGTCTCGCGGCGCATCCCAGTCGATCTCCTCGACCCGCGCACAGCGCGACGCATGTTCGCCGGAGCCACCGCCGGCCCCGGGGGCCACGCCTGCGCCAGCGCCGGCCGCCGCAGCGACTTCACGCATCGGAATCGGTGTCGCATCGCATCGTCCCGCGACGAAGTGATGGCAGCGCGGACCGAACACGCATCCCCGCGGCCGCGCGTTGGGCGCGGGAAGCTGCCCCGGAATTGCCGTCAATGGCCGAGTGTTCTTGTCGGCGCCGAGCGCGGGGATGGCGGCGAACAGTCCCTGCGTATAGGGATGCCGCATGGATTGCGACACGGTGTCGACCGGACCCACTTCCATGGCCTGACCGGAATACATCACGGTGATGCGGTCGCAGGTCTCCCTCATCAGCCCGAGGTTGTGCGAAATATAAAGCATCGACGTCCCGAACTCCGCCGAAATATCGCGGATGAGATCCACGACCCCCGCCTCCACCGTAACGTCGAGGGCCGTGGTCGGCTCGTCCAACAGCAGCAGCCGCGGATTCGACAGCAGCGCCATCGCAATGACCACGCGCTGCTGCTGGCCGCCCGAGATCTGATGCGGATAGGCCTGCATGATGCGATCGCGATCGGCCAACCCCACCCGGTCGAGCATGGAGCGCGCCCGCGCCCGCGCCTCCTGCCGTGGCATGTCGTCGTGATACATGGGTACTTCGATGAGCTGCTCGCCGATGTTCATCGATGGATTGAGCGACGCCATCGGCTCTTGATAGATCATGGCGATGGACGCCCCGCGAATCCGGCGCAGTTCCGCCGCACCCATGGCGAGCAGGTCGCGGCCCTCGAATAGAATCTCGCCCGAGACGACCCGTCCCGCCCGGCCCAGATAGCGCATGATGGCGAGCGCAATCGTGGATTTACCGCAGCCCGACTCGCCGACGAGCCCGTGAGACTCGCCGGGCATCAGCGACAGATTGAAATCCACGACCGCCGGCACATCGCCCGACCGACCGGAGTAGGCGACCGACACATGACGACACTCGAGGATGGGTGTGGCCATCAGTCGCGCTGCCCCATGTCTCGAAGCCCATCCGCGATCAAGTTGAATCCCAACGTCAAGCTCGACAAGGCGAGCGTGGGCACGATCAGCATGTACGAGTATTTCCAGAGCAACGCCGTCGTCGCCGCCTCCTTGATCATCAGGCCCCAATCGGGATCCGGCGGCCGCAGACCAAGGCCCAGGAATGTCAGGGTGGTGATGGCCACGGTCGTATATCCCAACCGCAGACAGGCGTCCACGATCAGCGGGCCGCGCACGTTGGGCAACAACTCCACCATCATGATCCACAGAGGATGCTCTCCACGGGTCTGTGCCGCCTGGATATAATCCCGCGATTTGGCGTCCAGGACCACGCCTCGCACGATGCGCATGATGACGGGCGCCGAGGAGCAGGTCACCGCGATGATGATGTTGAAGCCGCTCTGGCCCAGCACGTTCAGGATCAGGATGAACAACACCATCACCGGGAATGACAGCAGGACATTGCTCGCGAACGACACCACCTCGTCCCACCACCCGCCGAGATAACCACCGATCAAACCGCAGCCCACCCCCACCGCATACGCCACCGACGTCGCGGTCACGCCCCACACCAGCACGCGCTGGCAGCCCCACAGGGTACGCGACAACACGTCGCGGCCGCGGATATCGGTACCCAGCAGGAAATGGAACCCATGCCGGATGCCACCCGGCGGCACCAGCGGAAACAGCGGCTTGTTGGGATCCGGCAGTGGCAGATAGGGCGCCGACACCGCGATCAAAAGCCAAAAACACACCACTGTCATTCCGATACACGCCACCCAGGACTCGTGCCACCGCCGTACCGCCATGCCGTATAGCAGCAGCACCGATGGGATCGCGGGCAGCAGCACGTAGGGCGCAAACGCGCCCAGCTGCGAATGAAACATCACATGGGCGAACAGCGGCGCCCAGATCAGCAACAGCAACGGGATCCAAAGGCGGCCGCGGCCCCGTTGAGCGATATCTGGCATCGCGCCCTACGCGAAGCGAACGCGAGGGTTGAGCAATACGGTGGCCGCGTCGGACAACAACTGCGACAACACCGCAACGGCCACCGCCACCAATGTGGCCGCCTGGATGACCTGGATGTCGCCGAAAGTCGCGGCATCGAACAACATGCGGCCGAACCCCGCGTATTGAAAAAACACCTCCACCACCACGACCTGCGAGAGCAGCCCGTTCAGCTCCAGACACAACAGCGTGACCGGCACGACCAACGCGTTCTTCAGGGCATGATTCAAGATCACACGACGACGCGGCAGGCCCTTCAATACCGCCGTGCGAATGAACTGCGACCCCATCACGTCGGACATCGCCGCCCGGGTCATTCGCACGATGTACCCGACGTCGTACAGCAACAGCGTCGTCAACGGGAGCACCAGCGCACTGAACGACCAGCCGTCAGTCATGGCGGACTTGGACGGAACCCATCTCAAACCCAACGCGAAAATGACGGTCAACAGCACTGCGGTCGCGATCTGCGGAATCGAGGTCGTGAAGACCGCGACGAAGGAGATGAGTCGATCGGGCAACGAGCCCTCGTTCATGCCCGCAAGCACGCCGAGAGTCAGCGAGAGCGGGATCAGAAACAGAAACACGAAAAACGCCAGGATGCCGGTATTGGCCAGGCTTTCCTTCAGCAGGGTCGATACCGCGACGTCCTTCTCCATCGAATCCCCCAGATCGCCATGGCAGACGGCCGCCAGCCACCGACCATAGCGCACGACAAACGGCTGGTTCAGCCCCTTCTTGTCGAGCCACTCTTGATAGTCGCTGTCGGAAAACGTGGCGACCCCCAGACCGCCGAGTTCCGCGACGGCCACCTTCCGGCGGAATTGATCGCTGTCGAAAATCGCGAATAACAACAGCGACACGGTGAGCATGATCAGCAACATCTGCGCGAGCCGGCGCAGCACCACCTTCGCCATCCGCGGCCCCAGGCTCACGCCAGCCAAACCTTGGTCAGCTGCATTTGCCGGGCGGGATGCGGCCGATAACCCTGCACCTTGGACGACGCCAGAATGAAAATCGGCCGCCACAGCGGCTGCACCGCCACCGCGGCGTCCCGCAGGATATGCTCCACCTTCATCATCTTCTCGCGCCGCGCGACCACATCGATGGTCGATTCGGCATCCGACAGCGCCGCATCGAACGCGGCGTCCGCGAAATGACTGTCGTTCCACGACGCGCCGCTCCGATACGCCTGCGCCAGCGCCATGGTGCCGAGCGGCCGATGGCCCCACGACGTCGCACCGAAGGGCACCTTGTTCCAAACCTCCCAGAACTTGCTGGCCGACACCACGTCCACCGCAATTCTGATTCCCGCCTCCTTGACCTGATCGCGCAGCGCTTCACACACCGCCTGCTGCCACGGGCCGTCATTGTTGCCGACCACGATGGTCACGTCGAGACCATTCTCGTAACCGGCCTCGCGCAGCAACTGCCTGGCGCCCGCCACATCCCGCGCCGGCACCGGCAGCGCGGCATACTCCGGATGAATCGGCGCCACGTGAAAGTTGTGGCCAACCGATCCATGCTCGCCGAACACCAGGTTTTTGATGGCCGCATTGTCCGCCGCCTTGACCATCGCGCGCCGCACGCGAATGTCATCGAAGGGCTTCGCATCGACCTGCATGCGGCAGCACAGGGTCTGCGCCGACTGAACCGACGAGATCTGAGCACCCGGAATCGATTGCGCCAGCTCCAGCTGATCGATCGTCAGTTCGTAAACGGCGTCGACGCTGCCCGAGGCGAGCGCGATGGTCTGGTTCTCCTGCTCGTAGTGGTAGAAATGAATCTCGTCGAGATACACGTCCCCGCCCCAATAGCGGAACGGCTTTCCATCCGTCGTCTGCGTGACGCGTTTGAGGATGCAGCGCTCCGCCACGCGCAATTCGGTGACGGTGTACGGTCCGGTGCCGATCGGATTGCGCGACAGCGGCGGTTTGAACGATGGGTGCACGACCAAAGTGCAATACTCGCCGCAATCCTCCGCCACCGACAGTACCGGCTGCGCGAGGTTCAGCCGGACCGTGCGTGCATCCAGCACCTCGACGCCGTTGGGCAGAGGCCGTCGCACGGCGCTGCCCTTGGGATCCTTATCGCCGCTGTATTCGGTGAGCGCCGCAAACGTCGAGAGCCCGAGATTCGACGATCCCAATGATGGATCGGCCCACCGACGGATGTTCCAAGCCACGTGCTCGGCCGTCAATTCCTCGCCGTTGTGCCACATGACGCCGCCGCGCACGCGCAAGATCCAGGTCTTGAGATCGGCCGACGGCTGCCACGACTCGAGGAGCATGGGCCGCACCACGTTGTCGGGCCCCACCATCGTCAGGTACTCCAACATGGGACGCGTCTGGTTCGACATCTCGTTCCAGTTGTAGGTCGCCGGATCGTACATCCTGCCCACCATCTGCCCCACGCGCAGCGTTCCCCCCCGCTTCGCCCTGGGATCCACGGCCGGAAACGGCAGCGTCTCGCCGGACATCGTCGGTGCTGCCAACCCCGCCATCGCGTAGGCGCTGCCGGCCGCCACCCCCAACATCGCTGCGTAGCGGATGAATTCGCGACGACCGATCGCGCCATCGCGAAATTGAGCGCGCAGCGCCGTCACCGCGACATGGTCAGGCGCGCGGTTCAGAGAGCCGCCGTCACCATGATTTCGACGCGATACTGATCGCCTGCGAGCCGCGCTTCCACGGTGGCGCGTACCGGCATGGCCGACCGGTCGATCCACCCATCCCAGACGTCATTCATCAGATCGAAATCGGCGATGTCGCGCAGCCAGATCAACGCCGTCAACAGCTTGCTCTTGTCGGACTTGGCAAGGCCAAGATAGTGATCGATCTTCGCCAACGTATCGCGGGTCTGCGCGACGACGTCTCCGGACGTGTCGTCGGCGGTCATCCCGGCCAGATAGACCGTGCCATTGTGCGTGAGCACGCGGCAAAATCGAGCTCCATTGTCCAAGCGTTCGATGGTCATGAAGTCAGCTCCAGTGGAATGGCATCGCGAAAGCGCCCGGGCGACAGTTCCGCGGCGGTGATGCCGAGCGCCAGCAGATCGTCGGGCAACGCCGCCTCGTGAATCAAGGAGAAGCAGGCGCGCGCGAGCGCGGGGGAGGTCTTGATGCCGTAGCCGCCCTGGCCCGCCAGCCAGAAGAACCCCGCCACGCCGCTGTCGAACCCGACGACGGGCGCCGCATCGGGCGCGAAGGTTCTAAGTCCGGCCCACGAGCGCGAGACCCGCCCGACCTGAATCGTCGTCGCCCGCTCCAGGCGTTCGACGCCGACGGCCACGTCGAGGTCCTCCGGGTAGGCATCCATCGGTTCGACCGGCGTGGCGTCGGCCGGCGACACGAACAGCTGCCCCGCATCCGGCTTGAAATAGAACTCGTCGGCCACGTCATTGACCATGGGCCACGCGCCGATGTCCTGCCCCGGCGGCGCCGGGACATGAAACGCGGTGCGCCGCTTCGGCACCAGTCCGAGAGGCCGGACGCCGGCCTGCACCGCGATCCGATCGGCCCACGCACCGGCCGCATTGACGATGATGCGCGCGAAGAAATTACCCGCGGTCGTCCCGACGCGCCAGGCGTCGCCGACGCGATCGATGGTCTCCACGCCGGCGTTCATGATGAGTTTGGCGCCCCGGCTCTTGGCGCCGCGGAGAAAGCCCTGGTGGATGCCGTGAACATCGAGGTCCATGCAGTGCGGCTCGATGATCGCGCCCGCCAGATAATCCCTGCGCAGCACCGGCACCTGGGCGATGGCCGCCTCCACGTCGAGAGTGGTGATGCTGGGCACCAGGGTTCGCGCAAGTTCGAGTTCCGCGCGCAGCAACTCGAGTTGGTCCGCGCGCGCGACGGTGATCATGCCGCGCGGCGAAAGCAGCGGAAAATCGCAAAAAGCCTCCGGAGGACTCTCCAGAAATGCCCGGCTCGCCAGCGCCAGGCGGCGGATGACCACGCCCCCGTAATTCTCGGTGAAGCTGGCGGCCGACCGACCGGTCGAGTGATAACCGCATTGACTTTCGCGCTCGAGCAGGATCACGGATCCCGAGGCGGCCAATTCATAGGCCGCACTCGCACCGGCGATGCCGCCCCCAATAATTAAGATGTCCGCCATCCCCCGAAATCTACCACATTGACGCTGCCGGAACAGACATGGAAACTAGCCGGGCATCATGCCGACCTCCTCCCCCGCCGACACCCCTTACGACCTCGCAATCACCGGAGGCAGCGTCGTGCTGCCCGACGGCACCGCGCCCCACGACATCGGCGTGCGCGACGGGCTCATCGTCCACATCGGCGCCGGCCCGCTCGTGGCGCGGCGGAGTGTCGATGCCCGGGGGAAGCTGGTGCTGCCCGGCGGCGTCGACGCCCACTGCCATATGGACCAGCAACCATGGGAAGGCAGAAGCACCGCCGATGATTTTCGCAGCGGCACACTCTCCGCGCTGTGCGGTGGCAACACGACCGTCCTGCCGTTTGCCATGCAGATGCGGGGTCAATCGTTGCGCGCCGTGGTCGATGACTATCACGAGCGCGCGAGCCGCAAGGCGCACATCGACTACGGATTCCATTTGATTGTCGGCGACCCCACCCACGACGTCATCACCCAGGAACTGCCCGAACTGATCGAGAGCGGCTGCACCTCGATCAAGATCTTTCTCACCTACGAAGGCCTCAAACTCGACGACTATGAAATCCTGACCATGCTCGACTTCGCCCGGCACGAAGGCGTGCTGGTCATGGTTCACGCCGAGAATGAAGCCTGCATCCGCTGGCTGACGGACCGGTTGCTCGAGCGCCGCCAGACCGCGTTGCGCTATCACGTCACCGCCCACTCAGAAATCGGCGAACGCGAAGCCGCCTACCGGGCCATCAGCTTCGCGGAGTTGATCGATACGCCCATCATGATCGTCCACGTGTCGTCCGGCAGCGTGGTCGACGAGATTCGCCGCGCACAGGCGCGCGGACTTCGCATATTCGGGGAGACCTGCCCGCAATATCTGTTCCTGGCCTCGGAAGACATCGATACGGTCGACATGAGCGGAGCCAAATGCGTCTGCACGCCGCCGCCGCGCGGGCGCGCCAATCAACCCGCCATGTGGCGCGGCCTGTTGGACGGCACGCTCGGCATCTTCTCCTCGGATCACTCGCCCTGGAATTACGCGGACAAGATCGCCGGCGGGCCGGATACCCCGTTCACCGACGTCCTCAACGGCATTCCCGGCATCGAGACGCGTCTGCCGCTGCTGTTCTCTGCGATGCAAACCAAGCCCGGACTGACGCTGAGCAAATTCGTCGACATCACCACCACCGCACCCGCAAAGCTCTACGGCCTGTACCCGCGCAAGGGCGTGATCGCCGTCGGCTCGGACGCCGACTTCGCGATCTGGGATGCGGACAGAAACGTCACCATACGCAACGAAATGCTGCATCACGCCGTCGATCACACTCCCTATGAAGGCACACGGGTCCGAGGATGGCCGGTGATGACCATCTCCCGCGGCGAAGTCATTTATCAGGATGGAGAGGTCACCTCGAACGCCGGGCGCGGCCTGTTCCTCCCCTGCGAGCGCCCATTCGCCCCGCGACGCTCGCCGGCCCCCGTGCTGGCCGAGCGACCGCGCTAGCGGCGAACGGGGCCTTCGCGTGCTGGCGTCTGCAGCGTCTCGGTCCAGAGCGCACGCGATGCCCGACTTGCGACCTACAGAGTCCAGTTCTCTAGTTTCAACCCATCCTCGACGTGGTCGAAGACTTTGTCCCGCGTTACCAGCACGGCGCCCGCAGCCACCGCCTGCGCCGCAATCATCATGTCCAAGGCGCTTAAAGCGACTCCCCGCTTCGAGCAGGAGGCCCGCAGCGCGCCATAGGTATTCGCGACCTCCGCCGTCCACGGCAATACCTCCACACGGATCAAAAATTCGTGGATCAGTGCGCTCAAAGCGGCCGGGTTGCCGCGTTTAGCGAGACCATAGATCAACTCACCTTGCGTGACCGCAGAAACTGTCACGCTGCGCATCGTCAAGCTCACCAGGCGCTCCCGCACCCGCGCCGGATCGCCCTTGATTGCATCGCTCGCAATGTTGGTGTCGAGCAGGTACGTCAAAATAAATCTCGCTCCGGCGCTGGCGCCTCTTGCCGATCGTCCATGAAGTCAGCCGGCACGTCGGTGCGTGCCGCCAAGGCCAAAAAGCCGTCCCAGCTCTCGGGTTTGCGCGACAGCACCACATCACCACTCACGGGATCGCGCCGGATAAACACCTCATCCCCCTCGAAACGATAGTCCCGCGGCAGACGCACCGCTTGGCTGCGACCCGTGACAAACAACTTGGCTGTATCGGTCATGACGGAATTCCCCGCTGCAAAGAAAGATAGCTATTAAAATATATACCATTCAATAGTAGGTATCAAGATATATACTATCATAAAGCTTACCCCGGCCTGCGCCTCCGCCCGGGGTATTTGGCGTCGCCCCCCCTTCGTCGGGGTTGCCGGGAGCCACGAGATAGGGAATTGCAACTCACCCAGTAATTCGCGGGCCATTGCGTACTCGTCCGGATGACCCTCATCCACGAGATCGCCGGACAACAGGACCAGGTCCGGCCGTCGATCGAGCCTGTGCAGATGCTCGATTGCCTCGCACAGCTTGCGATTCGAGTCGGATACTTCTTTGTACAAGTGTCCGGGACGGCAAACGTGGGTATCAGAGAGCTGAGCAATCAGCACGGCCTGGCCTTCACGGAATCGACGCCTCCAGCAGACACCCGAATTCGCGGGCAAAGTCCACCGAGACGCGCGCGTGGACCGCACCCTGTCGGTCGAAGAAGCGCTGGGTGCCGCTGAGTCCGAAGACGCCCTCGTGCCAGACATTTGGTTGAATGTAGAGGCCCTGTCGCCCATCGAAGCGAAAGCACACAAAATGTTCAGGGGCCACGTCGTCGCCCGGCAGTGCCAGCGGCACGTAGAACGGCCGGCGATCCAGCGGGAAGAACAACTGCCCGCCGTCGGGATGATAATTGGCGTGCCATAACAACATGCGTCGCGGTGCGTCCGCATGGTCGGTGCGCGCCGTCTCTGGCGGCTGCGCGTAGGCGAGAATGTAGTGTCCGCCGACCGCGTCATTTCGGCCATACAGGATGTCGCCCTGCCAGTCGCTGACGAACACGCCCTCGGTCGTCCCTGCCTGGTCACCGGTGCTGGCATCGATGGGGCGGCTGCCCTGTGCAGGCCAGGGGACGATTTCGATGTCGCATTCGTCCGGTTCCGCCAACAAGCGCCCATAGGATCGGAGCGTGTCGGCGGTGGCATCCACGATTGGCATGGGCACGACGTCGAGACCGGGCGGCAGCTCGGGCTTGAGGTAATCGATCGGGGCCGGCAAGGGCACTCCTGCGTGTTCCAGGGCAAAATAGAATACCGTTTCCACCGATCCGGCGGCGGCTATCCTTCGGCTCATCCCGGCCTGTTATCCTCGGATGCTTGGATCAGGGCATTTCAGCTATAGAAGACACCCCCGCCCCGGATCGCGTCAAGCTCACAATCTACCGGTTGCGCACAGATACTGGTCGGTCGCCGGCGCCGCGCTGATCCCACCCCATCCAAACGCCCCCCCTCACTCCGCGGCCGGGTGGTGAACCATCCAATGCTCCGCGATGGCCGCGCGATTGCACAGCCACACCCCCTCATGCCGCTGGATGTGATCGAGCAAACGAACCAATGCACCGATCCGTCCCGGTCGCCCGATGATTCTCGCATGCAGACTGATGGTCATCATGCGCGGCCGGCCTTCCCCGCCCAAACGGTGGAGCCAGTCGAACGCATCGCGGCAGTAGGCAAAAAAGTCATCGCCGGTCGCAAAGTCGCCGCCCCGCTGCAACCGGCTGTCATTGTTGTCGAAGCTGTGCGGCACGACCAGGTGCGCCCGTCCTGCCACGCGTGCCCAGTAGGGGAGGTCGTCGTTATAGGCATCGCTGTCATAGGCGAAACCGCCGGTCTCGACGACCAGACGTCGGGTATTGGGACTCGGTCTCCCCGTGTACCAACCCACCGGCCGGCGGCCGATCAAGCGCGTGATGATCTCCACGTTACGCAGCATGTCGGCGCGCTCGATATCCTCCGGGACGAACTGATAATCGATCCAGCGCTGCCCATGACACGCCACCTCGAGACCGCTGCGGGCGATCTCGGCGGCGGCCTGCGGATTGCGCTCCAACGCCATTCCGACGGCGTAGATCGTCGCGGCGACACCGCGTTCGCGCAGTATCCGCATGATCTCCCAGAACCCGACGCGGCTGCCATATTCGAAATTCGACTCGACGTTGAGATTCCGTGCGTTGGGCAACGGGTCGCCCCCCACGTCGGTCAAGATCGACTCCGAGTGCCCGTCACCGTGAAGCACGCAATACTCACCGCCCTCCTCGTAGTTCAGAACGATGGAGACCGCCACGCGCGCGTCGTTGGGCCAGCACACCGGCGGCGGTGATCCCGCGTAGCCGACGAGATCGCGCGGGTAACTATCGTTGACGGTCATGAATGCTTTCCTTCGGCGGCAACCCAATCGATGTAGGCATGAAACGCATCGCGAACCGGCCGGGGCTTCCAGCCGGTGTCGCTGAACACACGCGACACGTCGTAGGCGCCCCACATGCCGCCGTCGCTGCCGCATCGAGTGGGGCCGCGTCCAGCACCACCAGGCGCGCCGCGGGGTCCGCGTCCAGCCAGGCGCGCCCGAGCACGCTCATGGCGAACCCCGTGGCGCCGGTCACCAACAGCTTCACAGGGGAAAATCCTGGAGCAGCCCGAGCAACGATTCGGCGAGTTCGATATCCGGCTCGACCGTCCCCACCATGACCGCACCCGCCATCCCCGTGGTTACCATGACGGTCAGCGCGCCAGCCAGCCGCCGTCGACCACCAGATTGGAGCCCGTGATGAAAGTCGCCCGGTCGCTCGCGAGGAACACCGCGGCATTCGCGATGTCGTCCGGGCGCCCCAGCCGCGGCCAGGGCGTGCGCCGGACCGCATTGGCGAGCAACTCCGGATCCATCGTCAACCCGGGCTTGCCCGTCACGATCTTGCCCGGCGAGATGGAGTTGCAGACGATCAAGTCTTTCGCGTAATCGCACGCGATCTGGCGGGTGATGTAGATGGCTCCCGCCTTGCTCACGCCGTATGCGGTATCGCGCGGCGCCGTCACGATGCCCTGCTGCGACCCGAGATTGATCACGCGACCCCGCACCTCGTTGCGCGGCTCCTGGGTAATCATCTGCTGGATGGCGCGCTTGCAGCCGTAGAACATGCCCGTCATGTTGACCGCCATCACCTGCTCCCATTGCTCGATGCTGGTCTCGAGCAATGCCGTGCCGGAATACGTGGCGGCATTGTTGACCATCACGTCCAGCCGCCCGTGACGCGCCACGGTCTGCGTGATCAACGAGTCGACGTCATCCCATGACGACACATCCGCGGTCTCGAACGATGCCGTGCCGCCGGCACGCTCGATGATGTCGACCGTGGTCTCGCCGCCCTCGAGCGCCTCCGAGGTGATGTCGGCGATGACGACCGCCGCTCCCTCGGCGGCAAAACTGATGGCGGTTGCACGGCCGATGCCCGAACTCGCACCGGTGATGACGGCAATCTTGCCGGCAAGTAAGCTGGACATGGACGTTCCTATGGTTCGAGAGTCAATCGTTCGGGATGGAATACACTTTTCCTCGGTTCGGCGCATGGTCGATGTCGTCGACCGCGGTCACGTACAAGGTTTTCTCGTCGGGGCTGAAGGCGAAGTTCGGCACGTTGGTCGAGGGCAAGGACAACGTGCGAACCCACCTCCCGGCCGCATCGACGACCAGAATCTTGCCGGTCAACACTGCGTGGACGTCGCGCGGGCTCTGGCCGATGTAGATCATGCCCTTCGAGTCGATCTTGACTCCATCCGGCCAGATGGGCCCCACATGATTGACCAGCGCATTCAGATTGACGAACACCCGCCGATTGGCGAGCGCCGCATTCGGACCGATGTCGAATTTTACGAGGCGATTCTCCTCGGTCTCGACCACGTACAAGGTATTGCCGTCGCGCGATATCGCAAGCCCGTTGGCGTTGCGCAGGTTGTCCGCCGCCAGTGTGATCGTGCCGTCGGCGGCAATGTAGAACACCCGGCCGTCGATTGCCGGGCTCGGACTGCCGGACGCCGTGAAGTAGGTGCCGCCGTGGCTGTCCGGCGCCAGGTCGTTTGGACCGATGAACTTGTTGCCGTCCTTGTCGTGCGTGTAGGGCGGCAGGAGTTTGCCGTTGGCCGCCATACGACCGATCGTGCCGTTGTCGTAACACGTGGTGAGAAACTCGCCGGCCGCGGTCGGCACGACCGCCGATTGCCCGCAGCCCGGGTCGGAGGCGAATACCGCGTTGTCCCGGCCGTCCCAGGTCATGACCGTATTTCGACCGTATTCCACGTAGTACAGCTTGCCTTGATGCCAGATCGGACCCTCCGGGAAGTACGCATCCCGATTCAGCACCTTGACCACCTGCGCTTGCGCCGTGACAACCGGCCCGAGCGCGGCCCCCGCAAGGACCACCAGTGTCGCGGCCGACAGCATCAAACTCGATACGCTTCTTCTCACGGAGACTCCGGTATGCCGTGACCGATCGCGGAGATTTGATCCGCGACGATCGTTTTGGTTGCCAAATAAAAGTGATACGTCGCCCAGAAACCCGTGGGCGCCAGGATCAGCAGCGCCAGGCGCAGCGCCGCAGCGTCTCCGCCGCGGGCACCGGCCCCGATTCGCACCGGCGCACCGCGCCGTGACACGGCCGCGAAATTATCCAGCGTGAAATCGTCGAGAGAACCGAGCGTCACCAATCCGGTCATCTACCCTGTAGCCAGCGTGAGCCCGAAGCTTACGCCACCGCCGACGTCAGGTCTTCGGTAACTTGCAGGCGATGAGCATGCCGCGATCCTCCTCGTTGCCCTTGATCGTGTCGTAGCCGAGATTGCCGCATGCCCGTCCCGCCTTGACGAGACACGCTGACCCGTTGTTCAACATGCCGCCGCAGGTGATCACGAAGCCCCGGCGGCCGTCGGGAACGTAAGTCGAGTGCAGACTGCTGCACGCGGTCAAGGAGAGCACGATCGCCGCGGATACGAGCCGCATTGGCCATTGCCGGATGATTTTCATGGATTGGTTCCGTCGGTGGATTCGAACCGCCAACAATGCGCACCCAACGTTACAGTTGCATTTCAGCGTCGCCCGCCATGCGCACGCAACCGTCATATTGCTTCTGTATCGTCCGCCCGCGACCAATCCGGTCGTGCGGCGGGGATGAGGATGTTTCGCAGGAGCTTGGGCGTGGTTGCGGCGATCGGACTACTCGCGGTGGCGGCGTGCGATGCGGTCTCGGCGGACGATCTCGGTGGCGCATATGTCGGCGGCAATTTCGGGCGGGCGCGGAACACTTATGGTCCCGGCTTTATCGATGGCCAGATCTCGACTGAAGCGACCAGCGCGGGCGATACCGTCAGCTACACCGCCAAATCGGTGCAACGGATGTCCGATGGCTGGTGGATCGACACCGGTTACTTGTTCACCCCGTATGTCGGCATCGAAGCGGCCTTCCTGCACCTCGGCGAAATACGCTACATCGCCGTCGGAACGCTCGGCGATTCGGCGGGCAGCCGGTTCCTCAGCACCACCACGGAGGTCACCTCACATGGGCCCGCGCTCGCTGCGATTCTCCGGCTGCCGCTGACGGAAGCCGTGGAACTCGACCTGCGGTTGGGCGACTACCTCGGAAAGGCAACCTCGGAAACCAACGTCACGGTTGCCTCCGCCAGCTCGTTCACGGCGCAATCGAAGAGCACGTCGAGTCTCCTCGCCGGCATCGGCGGTTCGTACACCATCGCCGGCCACTGGTCGATGCGGCTCGACTATGTGCGCATCAATGACACGGGCGATAAAGCCACGGTGGGAAAATTCAGCGTCAATCTCGCCACCGCCGGAATCAGTTATACGTTTTGACGATCGCGCAACGGCACCTCGGGCAGGAACAACACCACGATGAATCCCACGGCGGCGATGCAGGCGCCCATGGCGAACGCGCCTGCCAACCCACCGCGATAGGCGACGAACACGGCCGCGCGCTCGACGATGCGCGCAACTGGCCGCTGTTTGCCATCAACTACGGACGTCCGTATTCTAGAGCCCATATGGAAACCAAAGCGATCAAGATTCCGGGTCCCGACCACCCCATCACCGTGGAGCCGACACCGGCCAGGGTGATTGTCAAGGTCGGCGGCCAGGTCATCGCCGACAGCCGGCACGCGCTCACGCTGCGCGAGGCCAGGTATCCGGGGGTCCAGTACATTCCACGACAGGACGTCGACATGTCGCTGCTCGTGCGCAGCGACCACCAAACCTACTGCCCCTATAAAGGGGACAGCGCCTACTACAGCATTCCGGCGGGGGCGGACCGGTCGGTGAACAGCGTCTGGACCTACGAGTCACCGTATCCGGCGGTTGCCGCCATCAAGGAGCACCTGGCGTTCTATCCCGATCGTGTCGACTCGATCGAAGTCATCGAAAATTCCTAAGCATTCGCACAAGGAACAGATTCTGTCGGCAGGAATGCGTGTCGTGCATGAGCGCGGCTTTACCGGCGCCAGCGTGCGCGACATCGTGAAAGCCGGCGATTTGCCGTCCTCGACGGAGTGCGGTCCGCTGGCCGACTTTTTCATCCCGTCGCTTCAGGGAGCAACCTTGCGGGCGAAGGCCGAGTGCACTGCCGCGCCGATCAAGGTCTTCAAGAAGTTCATCTTCTCGACGGTGCTGGCGGGACCCGCCGCCTCCACCGTGCGCACCAAGGCGCACTAGCGCAGCGCGACCAGCGCGCGGCGTTGGGTCGCAGCGCTCAGCAGCAGAAACACGATGGTGCCACTGCCGGCCAATAGAGCCGCAACATCCCCGACATCGACCCGGTGATCGCCCGCAACAGGGAGGGCATCAGCGATAGATAAAAGCGCCCACATCGCGGCGCGAGACCTCAAGCTGCTTCCATGCCGTATTGCCGCTTGACGGCGTCAGCCCCCGGCGCCGCCATGAACTCGAGCAACGCCCGTGCGGCGCCAGGGTTCACGCTGTTGGCGCCGACGCCGCCCGAAAAAACCGTGATGCTCTGGATCGTCTCCGGCAACGCGCCGATCACGGCGATGCCCGGAAGGCTCAACAGCTCGCTCAGTTGTTGAAACCCCAATTCGACCGAGCCATCGGCCACCAGCGAGCCGACCGGCGTGCCGGGAGGCGGGACGACGATGCGTGCGCGGATGTCCTCGAGAATGCCCCAGCGCGCGAACATTTTTTCCAGGTACACGCCGCTGGGCCCGGTCGAGAAACTCAAGGTCCTCGCCGCCAACACCGCCGCCTTGACCGCCGCTTCCGACCCGACGTCGGGCACCGGGGCGCCCGCTCGCACCGCCATCGAGATTCCGGACCGCACGATATCCACACGGCTGCCGGCGGCCACCTTGCCGTCGGCGATCAATTTATCGATGGCGTTGCTCGCCAGTACGACCACGTCCACGACCTCACCGGCCTGGACGCGTTTGGCGACGTCGACCCCGCCCGCGGCCTCGCTGCTGACGGGCTGCGACGTTGCCCGCTGATAGCGGCCGACGAGTTCCGCCAGCACCTCCCGGGTCGCCATCGAGGAAATGAGTTTGAGTGCAGTCTCGGTCATGCGTCGAGCTCCGGATAATGACGAAAAATCCCCTGATTGTTGAACGCGAGGCGTCGGGGCGACGCTAGATACGCCGCGATCCTGGGGCGCTCCCCGACCCGTCCATGCAGGGCAAGCAGCCGTCGGTATTGTCGGGTGGAATTCGCCATCGCGCGCGGAAACGCGTACGTCAATCCGGCGATCAGTTGAAACATGGACAGGTCCACATAGGTCAGCCTGGCGCCGACCATGTGGCGATCTCCACGGGGATTGCGCGACAATACGCGCTCGAAGTAACCCAGGAATTTCGGCAATCGATTGTCGAGGAAATCGGCCGAACGTCGCCGCGCCTCCTTTTTCTGGTCCTCGTAATAAAGACCTGACGCCACCGGATGATGCGTGTCGTGTATCTCAGCCACGAAATCCGTCACGGTGAGCTGCAATTCATGTGTCCATATCCGCCCCGTTTCGTCCTTCGGTGCGAGTTCGTGACGCGGACCGAGAAACTGCAGGATGTTGGCCACCTGTCCGATGACCTGCCGGCCCGCCTTGAGAAACGGCGGCGCAAACGGCGGCCGCGCGACGCTGCGACTCTCCAGGTACTTCATCAAGGCGCCCATACCGCCCTTGCCGGCGCGCGCGACATCCTCGTAGGGACAACCTGCCTCCTCCATGGCCAGTCTCACGAATTCGCCGCGGCCCTGAATCGTCGGCCAATAAAAAAGTTGATATTTCATAGTTGCTCGATCCAAAGTCGGAATTGCATCCGCCATGCTTGCGTCAGAGCGGCAGGGCTTTGCCCCGGGTTTCCAGACAGTATGGCAGCGCGATGATGCCGGCCAAGAATACCACCGCCGTCGCGGCGACCGGTACCCCGACGCTGCCATAGCGGTGAACCCCGGCAGCGATGAGGAAGTTGACTCCCGCGCCGATGAAGCGACCGACGGACGGCACGAACGCGAAGGCCGTGGCACGGATGGCGGTCGGATATTGCTCAGGCAACCACAGGTTGTACATCGCAAAGTTGCCGCCGAACAGTCCCAGAAAGAACAAGCGATCGGCGATCGGACCCCACACCAACGAGGTGCCCCACCCGGCCAGGAAGACCGCGAACAGCACGGAGCCGGCGAACACCACGCTGCTCGGGCTTCCATCCAGACCGGACCTCGGCAGCAGCTCGCCCAGGGCGGCCGCGAGGACCAACGCGAAAATGAACGAATCCATTCCGTCGAGCGTCCAACCCGCCCATGCCGCCCAGAATCCACGCACCTGCGCCGGCGTGAGCGGCTCACGCTCAATCAGCGCCACGATACAAGGAAGCGTACGCGGCACGAAGCGCGTTTTTCTGCACCTTGCCCATCGTATTCCGCGGCAATTCCGCAACCACGACGATGCGCTTGGGGATTTTGTAGGCCGCCAGCCGCTTCTTGAGCGCGGCGATGATCTGTGCCTCCGACACATGCACTCCCGGCCTCATGACGACGGCAGCCGTCACGCCTTCACCGAAGTCCGAATGCGGCACGCCGAACACCGCGCTCTCGAGTACGCCCGGCACCGCATCCAACTCCGTTTCGACTTCCTTCGGATACACGTTGTAGCCGCCGCTGATCACGAGATCCTTGGCGCGCCCCACGATGGTCACGTAACCGTCGACATCGATCCGTCCAAGATCCCCGGTCTTGAACCAGCCGTCGGCGGTAAATTCACCGCGGGTTTTTTCCGGATCGCGCCAGTAGCCGGCGAAGACGTTGGGTCCTTTGACCTCGAGCGTGCCGATTGCTTCGGCTTCCGCGCCCGCGTCCTCGCCATCCACCCCGCGGCTCACGCGAACCGACACCCCCGGCAATGGCGGACCCACCGACCCCGGCACGCGCGAACCGTCATAGGGATTCGAGGTGTTCATCAATGTCTCGGTCATGCCGTAACGTTCGAGGATGGCATGCCCGGTTCGTGTCAAGAACTCCTGCTGGGCGTCAGCGAGCAGCGGCGCGGATCCGGAGATGAACAAGCGCATCCGCGCTGCCCGCTCCCGCGTGAGTCCGGGTTCCAGCAACAGGCGGGTGTAATGAGTCGGTACACCCATGTATACGGTTGCCTCGGGCAGGTGAGCCAACACCGCGGGCGCATCGAATTTTGGCAGCAGCAACAGGCCCGCACCCGCGGCGAGCACGGTGTTGATGGCGGCGAACAGGCCGTGGACGTGGAATAGCGGCAACGTATGCAGCAACACGTCCCCCGCGGTGAAGCGCCATGCTTGCGCGAGCACGACGGCGTTGGAGCTCAAATTGCCGCGTGTCAGCATGGCGCCCTTGGATCGGCCGGTCGTGCCCGACGTATAGACTATGGCCGCCAATGCCCCGGCTGTGCCGGCGGGCGGCCCGGCAGGCGCACTGTCGGATTGCCGCGCCAACTCGAACAGCGAGCCGTCGGCGTCTGCACCCAGGGTCTCCAGGTGCGGTACCGCCGCGAGCCCGGTCAACGGCTCCAGCCGCACCCGGTCCGCCGGCCGGCAGATGAGCAGCCGCGGCTGCGAATCGCGCAGGAAATACTCCACCTCGTTGGGCGTATTGGCCACATTGATCGGCACGAACACCGCGCCCATGCGCAGACAGGCCACATACAGCAAGACCGCGTCGGTGGACTTGTCCACCTGGACCGCGACCCGATCCCCGGGCATCACGCCGCGCCGGCGCATGGCGGCAATGAATCGCCCCGACTCTTGCCTTAGCGATCCATAGGTCAACTCGCGCCCGCCGGGCGTGCGTAGGAAGGGTTGCTCCGCCCGACGCCCGGGAGCCTCGTCCAGACAGTCGAATAGATCTAGCACCGGTGACATCGTGACGATGATGACCTCACGGTCATGCCGCGCAAATGCGGCTCATCGACTCCTCCGACAACCCCGCGCTGTCCAGAACCTTGCGCCGCTCGGCGCCGGAGATGACGGTCTGCGACTCCAGCAGCGACAACGATCCCAGCAATTCACCCACGTGCAGGGCGGCGGTCAACGGTTCGGCGGCATCTCCGTCGAGGGCGGCGAGAAGCCTGGGCGATGTCTCCCAATTTCGCGCGATGTGCCGCGAGATCTGCGGCGCCAGGTCGCCGATCAAGGCCACGCACAGGTCACCATTCGGCGAAAAGTGTGGATTGCGGGCATACACGTCGAGCGTGACGCTGTAAACGACCAAGGGCCCCAGGGCGCTCAAGAGCACCACCAGCTGACTTTCGAATCGATCACGTGGGTGACGTTCCAACGCGTACGATTCGGCGGCGCGCGTCGCGTGTTCCGTTCTCTCCCACAGCATGCGCGGCAGGCGCGGAAAGTTCTTGCGGGTGGCCCGGAAAACCGGCTGCAGCATCGCGGTCGCCAACATTCCGCGCAGCGCGTCGACGCCGCACACCACGATGGCGCGCTGGATGGTCTCGATCGGTGGCCCCGCGGCGCGGTGCAGGGTGGAATTCGCGAGTCGCAACACCTCCGCGGTCAGCACGGGGTCATGCGCGATGATTCGTGCAATCTTCTCGGATGCGGCGCGCGGATCGTTCACCGCCTGGAGCAACTGCGGCATCAATGTGGGCCGCCGTGGAAAGTACTTCTCGTCCAGGGTGTCCACTTGCAGCTTGGCGACGATGTTGTCGCGGATGCGGCGATTGACGAGTTCCGAAGCCTGATTTTGCGAGGGCGCGGCGAACGCCAGCTTCCAGAGTCGATCGGCGGCCTGCTTGCTCACGGTTCGGATGCGGTCCACATCGACGGCCGACAGGCCCGGTTCGGTCGAGTCGGGCGCCACGGCCGCCGCGAACCCAACGTTCGGGTGGGAGCGCAGGGATGCGCTCGCAGCCGTCGGCGGCCCTGCCGCCGCCCCCGACCGCAACAGGCGAAGGCCGAGCCACACACCAACGGCGAGAATGCCCGCGCCTGATATTACGATTGCAAGCATCTCACTCCACTAGTCGTTCAATCACGAGTCGGCAACGGAAGCGGTTACTTTAGCCGGTTCCGCCCATCGCCCGCCGAACCGCACCAGCGATCTCCTCCCGATGTTGCGGTCTTCGCAGATCATAAGTGATTTCGAGCTGCGCCCCTTTGCCGCTTGCACCACGATTGCAAATGTTGAGCGGATGACGGCCCGGATACCGGGCGCCGTCGGAGATCACATTGAATTTCGCCAGCGCCAGCTGGGTTGCCAGCCGCCGAACCAGATCGACGTCCAGGCCGCCCAGGAATATGCAGGAATCCTCGCCCTTGCAGCCATGCACGGTCAGCACCATGTCATGACGGACCGCAAGCGCGATGCAGTCCGGGTGATCGAAAAGATGACTGGTGATGTGCAGGCCTGCATTCTCACCGTACGATTTGAGCCCCTCGAAGCAAAACAAGCTGTACTCGGCGCCCGCGATCAAGGTCGCGATTTCCGACGTGCCCACCTCGATCATCCCGCCGTGCGGCGCCAGAACGGCGCCGTGCGCGTCGGGGCGGTCCCGATGGACCACACGAAAGTCTCTCCCCTGTTCCTCGTGGCAGGCGAGCTCCAAGAACGAACGGTACTCAGTAGCCGAGCGCATCCATCGTCCTATAGGCCAGCACGGAGGGCGCCAGAAACCACGGCTTCCCGAAGTAATAGGGGCGGGAGCGAAATGGCAGCTCGTCGAGGGCGGTTCGTCCCTCCGCGAGGCCGGCCATTTGCTGCCCGATGCGCCGCCCGAAATACGGCGCGAGCGGCACGCCTTGCCCGCAGTAGCCCATGCAGTAATAGAGTCCCTCGTCATGCCCCAGGTGCGGCAAGGTGTCGAAGGTGTAGGCGACCCAACCGGTCCAGGCGTGAGAGATCCGCACCGGCTTCAGTTGCGGGAATATTCGCCCCAGCATCGCCCGCAGCGTCGGGACGCACGCGAGGGCATCCTGCTCCGCCAAGGCCGCGCGGCCGCCGAAGATTACGCGCTCGCCGTCGGGCGACGGGCGGTAATAGACCACCACGCGCCGTGAATCCACGATGTTGCGGGCGTTCGGTATCAAGGCGCGGACCCGCTCCGCACCCAGCGGTTCCGTGGCAATCTGATAGCTGCCGATCGGGATCACGCGCCGACGATGCCATGGCGAAAGGGAGCTGGAATAACCATTGGTCGCGATCAATACCTTGCTCGCCAGAACGGTGCCCCGGCCCGTCACGACCTCATAACCTCCGTTGACGCGCCGGATCGATTCAGCCGCGCAATGATCCAGGACGAGGGCCCCGCCGGCCCGCGCGCGCCTCAACAGCTCCAGCAACAGGCGCATCGGGTCGACGCACGCGTCATCGTGGTAGACGACGCCGCCGTGATAATACTGACTGTCGATTTCACGGTGTTGATCCGCCTTCGCGACGACCGAGACCCGTTGTTCGAGACCCCGCGGTTGATTCTCCGCGTCGCGCACCAGGGCATCGAAATGTTTGACGGTATGCGCGCCGAAGAAACAGCCGTTCCCGAGCCACCCGCAATCGGCTCCCGGCGCCGTCGCAAGCGACCGCAGATAGGCCATGGCGTCCATGCCTTCCTGACAGATCGCGCGGGCGCGCGCCTCGCCAAATCGAGCGGTCAGCGCCGCCAGCGTCGGCTTGACGCTGTAGGCCACCTGGCCGCCGTTGCGGCCCGAACAGCCGGCGCCGATCGCACCGGCCTCCAGCACCAACGTGCTCGCCCCCGCCGCCCCGGTCTCGCGCGCCGCCGACAAGCCCGTGTAACCCGCTCCCACCACCAGCACATCGACGCGCGCCGGCAATTCATGCCTCGGCAGATCCGGCGCCGGGTTGTACGATTGCCAATAAGGTTGCGTGAGCACGGTCAATAGTGTGGCGGCCGCTCATCGTCGGCCGAACGCGCGCGCTCCAGGGACCGGGACTCCTCCAGCCGGTCGGAGACGGCGCTGATCCTCGCGCGCAGCGCGCCGATTTCCTGCTGCTGACGAAACACGACGTCACTCAGTTCCGTGTTCGCTCGCTCCAGGAAGGCAATCTTGGTCTGAATCTGTTCCAGCATCTCGTCGTTCATTGTCAGGTACCGCAGAAGGTTTGCAAAACTCGCTCCTCGGCCGACGGCGGGCTCGCGTACGCGGCGAAGGACGACACATCCTCGTAGGGACGGGCCAACGCGCTGCCCAGCTCTTCGAACGGCTCGAAATCTTCCCGCCCCACCGCGGCGGCGATCGCCTGCTCGATACGATGATTGCGTGGAATGATCGCGGGGTTCACCAGGCGCATGAACGCCGCTCGCTCGCTCGCAGGCTGCGGTTCGCGCGCCAGACGGGCGCGCCACGCCTGCGCCCAGCCGCCATACGCCGCTGCGTCGGCGAACGAACCGGCGACGGTCACATCGGCCGCATCGCTTTCGGCGCCGGCGCAGAGACGCCGGAAGGTCACGGTGAAGTCCGCCTGGTTCTGATGCATGAGGCCGAGCAGCTGCCGGATCAGCGCATCGTCACCGTCCTCTTCCAGGAACATGCCCAACTTGCGACGCATGCCGGCCAGCCAATCGTCCTCGAAATGGGTGGAGAACTCGCCCACCGCTTCGGTCGCCAGTTCGATCGCCCGATCGAGAGCCGGATCGATGAGCGGAAGCAACGTCTCCGCGAAGCGCGCCAGATTCCATTGCGCGGCGGTCGGCTGGTTCGCGTAGGCGTATCGACCGCGGTGATCGATGGAGCTGAACACCATCATCGGGTCGTAGCTGTCCATGAATGCGCACGGGCCGAAATCGATGGTCTCGCCGGAGATCGCCATGTTGTCGGTATTCATCACGCCATGAATGAATCCGATGTGCATCCATCGGGCAACCAGCGATGCCTGGCGCCGCACCACCGCGCGCAGCAACGCCAGATAGGGATTGGCGGCGGAAGCGATGTCCGCGTAATGACGATCGATGACGTAGTCGGCCAATGCCCTGGTCGCCTCGACGTCGCCGCGCGCGGCAAAGAATTGGAAGGTGCCGACGCGCACATGGCTGGCGGCCACGCGCGTCAATATGGCGCCTGGCACCCGCGCTTCGCGGAATACCACTTCGCCGGTGGTCACGGCCGCCAGCGCCCGCGTCGCCGGCACGCCGAGCGCGTGCATCGCCTCGCTCACGAGATATTCGCGCAGCACGGGACCCAGGGCTGCGCGCCCGTCGCCGCTTCGCGAATAGGGTGTCCGGCCCGACCCCTTCAATTGGATGTCCCGTCGCCTGCCGGTGCGGTCGCGGGCCTCACCCAGCAGGATCGCGCGACCGTCACCGAGTTGCGGGACGAACTGACCGAACTGATGACCGGCATAGGCCATCGCGATCGGCCGGGTCCCAGGAATGATGCGATTTCCGGAGAATATCGCGGCCAGATCGTCGGCGTCGGTCCCGAGGTCGAGATTCAGTTCCGCGGCGAGGGCCGCGTTGAATTTGATCAGCCGCGGACTCGCCACCTGAGTCGGGTCGATGCGGCTGAAGAAATGCGCCGGCAGCAGCCCGTAGCTGTTGGTCAGGGTGGTTTCTAACATCCTCCCATATTAGCAGCCTCGGGGCCCACCTCCACCCGCCTTAAGGGTTCGTCCCCGTCCGCTGCGTCTTCGCCAGCCGGGCGTACAGCTTGAGATAGTTCTGGGCCATATGGTGCGCCGTGAACCGACGGTCGAATTCCGCGCGGATGCGGTCGCGGTCCAAGGTGTGGATCTTGGCGACCGCCGCAACCGCCTGCTCTTCGTTCTCGACGATGAAACCCGTGAGCCCATCTTCCAGCACTTCCGGCACGGAGCCGTTGTTGAAGGCGATCACCGGCGTACCGCAGGCCATCGCCTCGATCATCACCAGTCCGAACGGTTCGCGCCATGCGATGGGAAACACCAGCGCCGCGGCATTGCCGAGAAACTCGGTCTTCTGATGCTCCGCGATCTCGCCGATGAACTCGATGTCGCCCTGCGGCAGCAACGGCTCGACCGTCGTCTTGTAATAATCTTCATCCACTTTGTCGACCTTGGCCGCCATCTTGATTTTCATGCCGGCCTTGGCGGCGATCCGGATCGCCGCGTCCGGCGCCTTTTCGGGCGATATTCTCCCCAGGAAGGCGAGATAGCCGCCGGTGCCGGGGCCTTTTTGCAGCAGGTCCTGCGGCAGTCCATGAAGGATCGTCGCGACGTAATTCGCCTGCGGCAGCGGCGCACGCTGCGAGTCGGAGATGGAAACCACCGGCATGTCGCCATACAGCCCATACAGAGGCTGCAACTCCGGCATGTCGAGGCGGCCATGCAGCGTGGTCACCGACGGCACACCCAGACGCTTCAGCAGCGGATAACCGAAGTAGTCGAGGTGCGAGTGGATGACGTCGAACTCCTGCGCGCGGCGTGCGACCATTTCGAGTTCCATGAACGTGGGTGCGAGGTAATCCTTCACATCGGGATCCAGCCGCAGTGCGCGGGGCCAGCACGCATGAAGCTTCGCCTTGGTCAAACTGTCGCCGGACGCGAACAGCGTGACATCGTGTCCAAGTTCGACCAATGCATCTGTAAGATATGCGACGACTCGTTCGGTGCCGCCATAAAATTTCGGCGGCACGGCTTCGGTCAGCGGTGCAACTTGAGCAATTTTCATATTGATCTTCCGTCCCGGTGTAACGTTGTTCAAGTGAGTATGATGTATACATGTGTGGATGAACCCTGCACCACAACACCGGGTCGTGGCAACCATGAAATATTTACAATTTCGAAACCGACAATGGGAAATGCGTGAACACATCCAATGTAACCTGTTCTGAATCAAACGCCCATTCCGTCGACGACGCCTCGGCACCGCAATATGCGATCTCCGCCAGCGCGAATCTGCAGGAACGTCGCACCCGCACGCTGAAACACGGCGACACGTTCGCCGTGTTCGACCAGCGGGGCGACATTGGCGACGGAATCGGCAATTCCGAGGGGCTGTATCATCGCGACACCCGCATGCTGTCGCAATTTCAACTGCTGCTGGAGGAATCGCGACCGCTCCTGCTCAGTTCGATGACCCAGGATGACAACGCCGTGTTCAGCGCGGACCTCAGCAATCCGGATCTTTTGATCGACGGCAAAATCGCCCTCCGGCGTGAACAATTGCATCTTCATCGGACAAAGTTCGTCTGGGCGGGCACCTGCTACGAACGTGTGCTGGTGCGAAATTTCAGCGACTCGGCGCTGCACGTTCGATTGAGCTTTCGCTTCGCGTCCGATTTTGCGGATCTGTTCGAGGTGCGCGGAGAGAAGCGCGCGGCGCATGGCGTGTCCTCCTCGGCGCTCGACGGCGATCACGGCGTCATTCTCAGCTACAAGGGCTTGGACTCGATCGAGCGCAGGACGCGCCTGACCTTCGAGCCCGCTCCCAAGGCGCTGACCACCGGTCGCGCCGCGTACGCATTGTTTTTGAAGCCCGGGGAAACGCGACGCATCTTCGTGCGCTACGGTGCCCCCGACGACATCGCCGTGTGGACCGGCCGCGAGTTCTATCGGCAGATGCGCGCCGCCCGTCACGCGCTGCGAGAGTCGAGCGCACGCGCCGCCAGCGTCGATAGTTCGAACTCGGTGTTCAACGAGATCGTGCGTCGCTCGGTGTCGGATTTGTACATGCTCATCACGGACACACCGGAAGGTCACTACCCGTATGCGGGCACGCCGTGGTTCAGCACGCCGTTCGGGCGCGACGCCATCATCACCGCACTCATGACCCTGTGGGTCGATCCCACCATTGCCAAGGGTGTGCTGCGTTTTCTGGCCGCCAACCAGGCGACCACCAGCGACCCCACGCGCGACGCCGAGCCCGGAAAGATCCTGCACGAGATGCGCTTTGGTGAGATGGCCAATCTGCACGAAGTGCCGTTCGGGAAATATTACGGAAGCGTGGACTCGACGCCGCTGTTCGTGCTGTTGCTCGGGGAGTATTTCGTCCGGACCGGCGACTTGGAGACCATCCGCGCGTTGTGGCCGAATGCCGAAGCCGCGTTGCGCTGGATCGATACCTATGGAGATCGGGACGGCGACGGCTTCGTCGAATATTACCGGCAGACCAAGGAGGGCTTGGCGAATCAAGGGTGGAAGGACTCGCACGATTCCATATTCCACAGCGATGGCACGACCGCCGCGGGGCCGATCGCCCTGTGCGAAGTCCAGGCCTACGTCTACGGCGCCAAACGCCACGGCGCCCTGCTGGCTGGAGCGTTGGGCCACCACGCAGCGGCCGCCAGCCTGCAAGCCCAGGCGATGCAGTTGCGCCGTCAGTTCGAGGATAAATTCTGGTGCGAGGAATTGTCGATCTATGCGATCGCGCTCGACGGAGCCAAGCAGCCCTGCCGGGTCGTCTCGTCGAATTCGGGACAGGTGCTGCTCACCGGAATCGCCTCGCCGGAGCGCGCGCAGCGGGTGGCGGACACACT
Source organism: Gammaproteobacteria bacterium (assembly GCA_003164785.1). Taxonomy (GTDB): domain Bacteria; phylum Pseudomonadota; class Gammaproteobacteria; order Steroidobacterales; family Steroidobacteraceae; genus Bog-1198. Next base: position 110,763 of record PLUE01000017.1, read on the forward strand.
GCTCTCACCCGCGGTGTTCAGCGGTTGGGGCATCCGCACGGTATCGGTGTCCGCCGCACGCTACAACCCCATGTCGTATCACAACGGCTCGGTCTGGCCGCACGACAACGGTCTGATCGCGATGGGAATGTCGCGCTACGGAATGAAACAGGCCGCCGCCGAAGTATTCACGGCTCTGTTCGACGCCGCCACGTACATGGACCTGCGGCGCCTGCCGGAGCTGTTCTGCGGCTTCGTGAGGCGCGAACACAATGCGCCGACGCAATACCCGGTGGCGTGCTCGCCGCAGGCATGGGCGGCCGCCACGACGCTGTGCCTGCTGCAGGCCACGCTCGGATTGGAATTATTCGATGGCAGCCGGGAAGTGGCTTTCTTTCGCCCCGTGCTTCCAACGTTCCTCGATCACGTGCATCTGCGCAACCTGCGCTTGAGCGGAGGATCGGTCGACGTCTTGCTGCACCGACACGGCAACGACGTCGCGGCCACCGTCACGCGCCGGGACGGTGACGTGGTCGTCGTGGTGCGCTACTAGGCGCGGCGACGCGCGGGCGGCTTCGGCGACTCGGCGTCGGCGGGCGGCGCTGCGTCGGCGGCCGACTCGACGTCGACGGGCAGCGTGCCGACGTCGCCGCCCGGCACGATCTGCGCGCCCGGCGGTTCAACGCCGCCAGCGTGCCCGTCCCCTTCGTCGGAGTCCTTTCTCGGGCGCGTCTCGGGCATGACGAAGGCTACGAGCAGAACCGCGAGCGCACCCACGGCCAGCAGACCGAAGAACGCCATTCGAGTGCCGAAATGATCGGCCAGCCAGCCGGCGGCTGGTGTGCTCAACGTACCCCCGATTCCGATTCCAAATCCCACCGCACCGAGACACAAATTGAAGTGACCGGAACGGCCGGCGACGTCGCTGACGACCAGGGGCACCATGATGCCGAAACAGGCGCCGGCAACGCCGTCGAACACCTGCACGGCCACCAGCAGCGTTGGATTCTGGGTCGAGGCAAACAACAAGCAGCGCAGCGGCAGCATGCTGAAGCCCACCATGAGAATGAGACGTCTGCCATAGCGCTCGGCGAAGCGCCCCACCGACGGGGAGGCGACGGCGACGATGATCTGCGGCAACACGATGCACGCAGCAATCAGCAAGCTGGGGTTCGAACCTTTGGCGGTCAGCGTGCCGCTGATCAACATCAACATCGGTGCATTCGCGAACGTGAACAGCATGGCGCATGCACAGAAGATCAACAGCCGCCGATCGGCCAACACCTTCCAGTAGCGCGCGCGCGACTCCCCGGCCGCGCGCGGCGCGGGCCGCAGCTCAGCGCCGGCCACCGCGACGCGACGGAGGGGCAGCAGCGTGAACAGTGCGGGCAAGGTCAGCGCAGCGGTCAGGAAAAATACCGCGCGCTCCGACACGTACTGACCACAGGCACCCATCAGCGCCGCACCGACGCCGTTGCCGACCGCCGCATAGCGGGCATTGCGCCCCAAACGCAGACCCATGCCGAAGCGGCCCGCGATCACCAAGCTCATTGCGGCGATCGCGGGACTGAGCGTGCAGCTCGAAATCCCATGGAGGATTTCCGCGAGATAGACGAACAGCGGAATCGGGTGGATGGCAAACATCAGCGCGCTGACCGTGAACACCAGCACACTGAATGCAGCGACGCGCGTCTTGTTCGGCATCAGATCGACCAGCGCGCCCGCCGGAACCTGGCTGGCCATCGAGCTGACCGTGCCGATGCTCAACGCGAGGCCGATGGAGGTCTGTGTCCAGCTCTGGCTGCTCAGATAGACCGCAATGAACGGTCCGAACCCTGTCTGGATATTCGCGACGAACAGATTGAACCAGTCGAGTCCTCGGCTGGCTCGTGCCGGTGCTAGATCTGCCGAGCCATCGGTGTCGGCCACGGGCGGCATTCGGTCACTGCTTACCTTCTGAAGAAGGAGCCGGTGCGGCCGGGGCGGCCTCGGGCGGCGGCGGTTCCATCAGCGCCTGCGGCCGCGGATTTTCCTTGTACTCGGGAGCCTCCTGCAGCTTCTGCCGCGTGAGGCTCAACAACAACGCAGGATCCTTGCCATCAGGATTGAAGCGCAGCAATGGCCAGTCGACGGCGATTCGATGATTGCCGACCCCGAGAAATCCGCCGAAATCGATGATCGCGACCCGGACACGGCCGCTCGCGTCCGCCAGCACGTCGACGACCCGCCCCAGGTCCTCGCCATTCGGACCCCTGACCCGCTTGCCGAGTATCGACATCACCGAGACGCTCATGGAATGCACCTGGGCGTCGACCACCCCGCCCGGCGGCGTTTCGGCCACCACCGGTGCGGTGGGCAATTGCGGCGGTGCTTCCTTGTGCACGGGCTTCGGCCGCGGCCGAGGCTTCGCGGCGACGGGCTTCGATGGTTTGGCCTCCATGCACGTGCAAGGCGCAGTGTTGACGGATGCGTCACCGGCGGGCGGGCCCGACTCCGCAGTCTCGGACGACGGCGGCGGCTCGCTCGGCGCTTCCGGCGGCGTCTGCTTGGAAGCGGGCGGCGGCGGGTTCGGCGAAGCCTCCTGTCGAGGATGTCGCATGCCGGCGCACGCCGACAGTGCCGCGAAGGCCGCCGCGAGCATGACCATGCGAATGGGGTTTACCGTCTCCATCAAGGTAGCTGCTCCGCGCCCACGCGTACCTGACGGCCGTACATCTTGCTGTAGACCCCCTTGGTCTGGAGCAGGCGGCGCGGCGGGCCGTCCTCCACGATACGCCCGCGATCCAGCACGACGATGCGATCGAAGGCATCGAGCGTCGAGAGGCGATGCGCGATGGCGAGAACGGTTCGACCCTTGAACAGCCGCGCCAACGCTTCCTGAATAGCCTGCTCGGATTCGGTATCCAGTGCGGACGTCGCCTCATCCAGCAGGACGATGGGCGCGTTCATGAGAAAGGCCCGCGCAATGGCCAGACGCTGGCGCTGGCCGCCGGACAGCTTCATGCCGCGTTCGCCGACCAGCGTATCGAATCCCTCGGGCAGTTGTTTGATGAATTCCGTGCATTTGGCCGCCTCGACGGCGCGGAATACCTCTTCATCCGAGGCTTCCGGTTTACCGTAGCGCAGATTCTCCAGGAGCGAGCGGTGGAACAAGGAAATTTCCTGTTGTACGACCGCGATCGATCCCCGCAGGCTCTCCTGGGTGACCTCCGCGATGTTCTGGCCGTCCACGAGGACCTGCCCGGAGAGCGGATCGTAGAGGCGCTGGAGCAAGGCGATGATGGTGGACTTGCCGGCGCCCGAACGGCCCACGAGCCCGATCTTCTGGCCCGCGGGAACGTCCATCACGAAGTTGCTGAGCACGCTCTGACCGGTGGGATAGCTGAAGTTCACATTGCGAAAGCTCACCGACCCGCCCTTGACCACGAGCGGCTTCGCGTCCGGCGCATCCTGCATCTCGTGCGGCAGGCCGAGCACCTGCACCGCCTCGCCGAGCTTGGCGAACTGCTGCACCAAGTCCACCAACGCCATCGCGAAATCGCGCGACGCGTGCAACACGGTGAATCCCAGCGTGGTGGTCAGCACCACATCGCCGGTCGAAATCTGGTGGCGGCGCCACAGTTCCACCGACCACACCAGCACACCGGCGGTGACGGCGAACACCGTGAAGGCATGGAACAGGCGCAGCCGCTCCAGCGAGCGCAGGCTCGCGCGCTGAGCCTGCATTTCATCCTCGATCTTGACGCTGAGGCGTGCCTGCTCACGCCGCGCGGCGCCGAAAGCCCGCACCAATCCGATGTTGCTGACCACGTCGGTGAGGTCACCGCTCACGTGCGCCGCGTGTCCGGCGAAGCTCCGGTGCAGTTCCTTGCCCTGGGAGGCCAGCCAACCGATGATGACGCCCAGCACCGTGACGACCGCCACCAGCACGGCCGTCAGCTTCCAGTTGATGGTGCCGAGCACGAAGATGCTGCCGATCACCGCAAGCCCCGGCGGAATTGTATTCCAGGTCAACGAATTCTCGATGGTCCACGCGGCGTTCGCGGCCGCGGTGATCCGCCCAGCGAGGGCGCCGGGAAAGCGTTCCACGAAATATCGCGTTCCCTGGCCGGATAGATGGTCGAACAACTCGAGCCGCATGTCGCCGCCCACCGCCACGAACGCGTGGGTCGAGACCCAACCCGCCAGCCGCCACAGGAGGTTGTCCCCCGCCACCAGCGCCAGCAGCAACCCCACGGCGCCCCACAACACACGGTACGCGGGATCATGCATACCGAGCACATCGACGAGATGCTTCACGGCATATTGTGATGCGACGGCGCAACCCACCGCTGCCAGCACGGCAACCAGCACGATGGTGTGACTGAGCAGTCGCCGTCGCACATACCGGCCGAGAAAACTGATGGCGCCTTTGGAGGCGTAGCGGGGCAAGGCCATGTTGGGTCGCTTCGCCTTTTGGTATGCGGCTGGAGAGACAAGCTTAGCCAATCGACGACGTCTACAGACCGGATAAAGGAGTCAGTCCATGTCAGTGTTTGCTGACACGAGGCGCTCAGTCGACCCATCGACTTTGGAGTCGATCACTCGCCGCCGACCATGCCAGGTATGATCCCCGGCACGATGTATTGCTGAATGATGACGATCACCACCAGGATCAGCGTCATCACGACGCTGTGCACAAAGGTGCGCGCCAACACCGCCCCTTCCTGACCTTTGAGATGGGTCACCGACACGCCGGTCGCGATGTTCTGCGGTGAGATCATCTTCGCCAGAACGCCGCCGGAGGAGTTCGTCGCGGCGAACAACAAGGGGTTCAGATGCAGCTGCCGCGCCGCGACCACCTGCAGATTGCCGAACAGGGCGTTGCCCGAAGTGTCGCTGCCGGACAAAAAGACGGCGATCCATCCCAGGAACGGTGAAAACAAAATGAACGCATGGCCGCTCGAGGCGACCGCCAGACCCAGGGTATAGGCCAGACCGGAATAATTCATGACGTACGCCAACCCGACCACCAGCATGACCGTGAGGACCGCCAACCAGATCTGCCGAATGGTGCGGCCCATGCACCGGATCAATTCCCTGACAGGCAGGCGCACGAGGAGCGCGGTGATGAGCGCCGCGACCAAGATCGCCGTCCCCGTGCCGAGCGGCTGGAAGGCCCATACCGCTGCATAGGGTTTGTCGTGGTACAGCGTGATCGACACCGCCCGATCCAGCCACGGCCATGAAACGTCCCGCTGGCCGAACGACGCCACCTGCAAATAGGTCCACACCACCACCGTCGCCGATACGATGAACCACGGAATCCACCCCTGCCAGGCACCGATGTCGGCGCGCACGGCGCCCGGCATCCGCTCGATCTCGAACACGGGATCTTTGGCCGGGCGCCAGACCTGCAGAAACAGCACCGTGGCGACCAAGGAGCCGAGCGCCGCCAGGACATCCGTCAAGGTGTAGTCCAAATAATTGGATGCCGCGAACTGCGCCAGTCCGAAACTCAAGCCCGCGATCGCAATGACCGGCCAGAGGGCCCGCACCGAACGCCAGCCGCCGTACAACACCATGACGTAGAACGGCAGAAACACCGCCATGAATGGCAGCTGCCGGCCGATCATCGCGCCCAGCGCCTGTGCCGGGAGACCCGTGACCGCCGCCAATACCGTCACCGGCGCGCCGAGCGCGCCGAAGGCGACCGGCGTGGTGTCGAAGATCAGCACGAACACCAACGCGTCCATGGCCGAGAAACCCACCATGATGAGCAGCGATGCCGTGATCGCCACCGGCGCGCCGAATCCCGCGACGCCCTCGAGCAACGCGCCGAAACAGAAGCCGATGACGATGAGAATGACCCGACGGTCGTTCGGCAGGTTCGTGATCACCCATTCGCGAAACGCATCGAAGCGTCCCGACGCCACCGCGATGTTGTAGAGGAACAGCGCATTGATGACGATCCACATGACCGGCCAAAGAGCGAATACCGCGCCGTTGAGCGCCGCCGCACAGGCGATGCGTACCGGCACGCCCCAGAGGGTGACCGCGATCGCGAAGGCCACCAGCAGACCGGCCATGCCCGCCTGCCAAGCCGGGCGTCTCAACACGCCCAAAAACAGCAGAACGGTCGCGATGGGCAACATCGCCACGAGCGCAGACAAAGCCAGGCTCCCGCCGACGGGAGTCAACACCTGATGGAACATCGTTGTGGAAAGCCTTTATGGGTTGTTGGGCGTCGGGGACGTCGCTTTCATGTCGCGAACCATGTAATCGATCGCATGATTCCAAGCGTTGTCGCTGTCACCGCGGAAATCATAGGATTTTCTCGCCGCGATCTGGCCGGTCTTCACGTCGTGCAGCTCATACGTCAGCGTCAGGATGAGGCCGCTCACCCGGTCGACCCACGCGACCAGCACCAGATCGGCGTGCAACTGGCGGCCCACGTCCAAATCGCAGCCATTGCAGTCGTGCAGATACGCCTGCTGCGATTTGAGACGGTCGATCTGCGCCTGTGCCGGGCCATCGTCGACCAGTTCGTACAGCCCGCTCGCCGTGAGGTCGCGACGCAGTCTGGCGCTCTCGGTCTTGAGCCTCGCATCATGTTCGGCAACGAACTCCGGACCTCCCAAATCGCCCGCGAGCTCCAGGTCCAGGACCGCCAGCGTCGGCAAAACCGTCCGCGCCGGCGCGCCCGATACGACCGATGCCGTGGCGGGCGCCGCCAGCGGCTCCGCCACCACCGTGGACCGGCCCGCCGCCGTCCACCCCTCGATGCCGTCCGGGAACCAGTAGACTCTTTTGTATCCCGCCTCGATGGCGCGCCTCGCCGCGTTCCAGCTCAGCCAGCATTGTTCATGACAGTAGACGAGCACGGGCGCCGCGAGATCTCCCGACGTGGCCGCGCCCAGGCGGTCTCGATACCACGCCTCGACCGACGCGGGCACCTCGCCCGCGCCGACGCCGGGCAGCCAAATCGCACCGGGAATCGCCTTGTGAGGCAGCGGCATCCACGGCGCCCCCGGCGCCATGTCTGCCGGTCGCGCGGCAGCATTCGATACATCGATGACGACGGTGCCGCGCTCCTTCAAGAGCGCCTCGACTGCCGCGACGTGAATCACCGTACCACCTTGCAGTGTCGCCGGAACGGGCGCGTTCATGTCTCCGGTCCAATATCCGGACGGCTCCGGCACCGCCCGCGCGGCCGCCAGCAAGCTCCACAGCAACGCAGGCGCCAGCGCGCATAACGCAAATCCTCGTCGCCCGCCGGTTTTCATGTCGCGTATCTTAACCAGTCGGTGCGGGCACGTCGAAGCTCTGCCCAAAAGTCTCATCCTTGGTGTCGCGCACGAGCACCTTGAGCTGACCCTTGTGAGGTGCTATGAAGCCGAATCCGATGACCGGATCCGAGCTCAGGGAGATGTCCGAGTCCAGGTGCATGACCTGCGCGCCGTCGAAGCTGACATCTACCGTGCGGATGAACATCGCCGGCGTATACAAGCGCGTGAGCTGATTCATCTGCATCCCGTTGAAGTTGGGGTGACGGATCATGAGCTGCGCCTGCATGGGCTTGCCCGCGACGAACGGGTCCGTGATTCTCAACTTGATGTGACCGAGATCCTGCATCGCCTGCTGCTCGTCGCCGCCTGCCGGCGCCGAACACCCCCCGGCCGCCTTGACGAATCGCGCAACCGAATACAGCTGATCGTCGGTCGTCTCGGCCACGGCATGAATGTAGGTGTACGCGTTCACGCGCACGCGGAGCTTCAGCCGGTGCGGATCGCCCTGGGGTCCGAAGGTGAAGTGCGCCGCCAGCGGGCCCGGGTTATTGTCGATGATGAGATAGATGCCCTTGATCCGGCGGTCACCCGTCAAGGTCAGATCGACCGGGACCAGCGCCGCGTCCAGGGCGCGCGCCGGTGCATCGATGCTCAGAAATCCCGCGCCGTCCTGAATGGGCCGATTCGCGAATATCGCGTGCTGCAGATCCTTCCAACGCACCGCGCGCGCAGCCTCTTCATCGTCCGCGACCGGGGATGCGACGGGTTCGGCGACCGCGGCGCGCGCCACCCCGGCCGCCACGCCCAGTGCGCCGCAGACCGCCAGTGCAAGCGTCCTCACCACCCTGTTGAGTGCTACTCCCATTCGACCTCCTTGAACGCCTGCGTCACATTGTGGCCGTGGTAGTCGTCGAACAACTTCCACCTGCCGCGCTCGGACTGTCCCACGGTGGCCACGGCTGTGCCGATGTCCAGGCCCCGCTTCACGGCGACCCGCGTCTCGCGCAGCACCACGTCCAGATACCGCTCCAGATCGGCGGTGGCACCCGGCCAGCTTACGCTCACCGGCCCATGTCCGGGTACTGCGCGTCGCGCCGCAACCGTTTTCAGGAGCGCCAGTTCGTTCTGCCATCCTTTGATGTTCCCATCCAGGGCGGGAACCCGTCCGACGAACAGCAGGTCTCCCGTCAACAGCGTGCCGCTGACCGGGTCGAACACCGATAGATCGCAGTCCGAGTGCGCGACGCCGTGTGCGGTGAGCAGCAGAACCCGGTCGCCGAGATCAATCCGCGCGCGGGCGTCGATCAACCGGGTCGGCGCCACGAGCGGTCCTGCGTGGCCCTTGCCGAGAATGGCCTCGAGCGTCGCACGATAGTAGTCGCCACGCTGCGCCATGGCGTTCGGCAGCCGGGCGTGGCCGATGAACTGCGGTTTGTCCCGCTCGAACGCGCCGGCGCCGAAGATATGATCCGGGTGGACGTGCGACATCACCACGTGACGAATCGGCAGGGTCGTGATCTCGCGTATTCGCGCGCGCAGACGCTCCCCATCGGCGAGGCAGCCGCCCGGATCGACGACGGCGACCGCATCGCGCCCCACGATGAATGCCGCATTGGCGATCGCATCGCCATTGGCGGCGCTCGCATCCTCGTCGAGGCCACGACGCACGTGAACGCCCGGGGCGATGGCTGTCGTGACCAGCGACGTAGGATCCGCCTGCGAGCGCCCGGCAATTCCCACGGCGCACAGGATGCCGACGCCCCCCAACAACACCTCGCGGCGGAACATGCGCCGATCAGCCGCCCTTGCGGCACACCATGAGGATTTCATCGACGTCATTGGTCTCGATCATGCCGGTGTGAAAGTCGAGCTTCTTCTGGAATCGAAGTCCCAGCGGCATGAAGGCTCTGTTGTACCACCACAGGGCGCGCTCGCGATGATTGATGAGCCACCACATGCCGACATCGAGAAGCCGCGATGACTTCGGCTGCATTCCAAACACGGCGCTCTTCTCGACGACCAGACCATGCGCACCCAGCTTGCCGCACAGCCCATCGGGCTCATAGCGCCGCCGATGGCCGACGAAGTCGTCGAACGGGGTCCATCGCGTCGGATGCAGTGGAACGGAAAGCAGCAGAACGGCGCCGGGCTTGGCCACGCGGCATATCTCCGCCAATGCCCCATCGTCGTCATCGACGTGCTCGACGATGTCGAGGGCGCACACCAGATCGAAGCTGTTGCCGGCGAAGGGCAGCGCGGTCACCTGGCTCAAGGTCACCGACGCGCCGCGGCCCCGCAGCTTGGCCAGCGCCGGCTCGCTGATGTCCACGAACTCGGTGTTCTCGAGCGGCAGTCGCGGGCGCAGCCCCGGCGCTACTTCCAGCTGGCGGCCGCCGTGCGGCAAGAGGGATTGCACCAGCGGCCAGGTATTGAAGCGGTCAGCTTCCACCAGCTTGGCGCCCGACCACAGCGAATCGTAATAATGGCGGTTGACGTCAAGAAGCTCTCCTGCGCTACGCACCTGCGAACCCGGCTGAATCATGCGGGCACTCTAGCATCCCTCTCCGGCAAACCACAGGCGGAACACACACCCGCGCCAAATTCCGTTAAGCGCCCCCGGCGGCGAACGCGGCCAGCATGTCTTCCTCATCATCGGGGTGCGCGACGTTGTCGCCGAGCAGCAGCATGCATTCCTCGGCGGGCATGGGTCGTGCGAACAAGAACCCCTGCCCCACCATGCAGCCCAGCTTGCGCAGGATTTCCACCTGTTGATAGCCCTCGATGCCTTCGGCGACGACCTGGATCTGCAAGTGGCGCGCGATGTCGATGATCGCGCTCACGATCGCAAGATCGCTCGAATCCGTGACGAGGTCGCGCACGAAGCTGCGGTCGATCTTGAGGGAATCGACGCGCCAATTCTTCAGGTAGCTCAGGCTGGAATAACCCGTGCCGAAATCATCGATGGCGATCTTGATGCCCATGTCGCGCAACCGTCCCAGCGTGTCCTGACTCTTCTCGCCCATCTTGACCTGGCTGTTGTCGAACACCGCGCGCTCGGTCATCTCGAGCTGCAGCATCTCAGGCCGCAGATTGTGGGTCTTGAGCAGCGTGGAAATCGTGGATTGAAACTCGCCCCGCTGCAGCTGCGCAGGGGCGACATTCAACGACACGGGCACGAGTGCCACGCCCGCGCGGCGCCACGCGCTCATGGTCTGCAGGGCGCGATGCAGCACGAAATTACCCATCGGAACGATGAGCCCCGTCTCCTCGGCCACGGGAATGAATTGATCGGCCGGAATCATTCCGTGTACCGGATGACGCCAGCGCATCAGCGCCTCGAGTCCCACGATCTTGCGCGTGGTCAGGTTGACGAACGGCTGATAATGCACATCGAGTTGCTTGAGGCGCAGCGCCTCGCGCAGCGACGCTTCCATCGCCACCCGGTGCTTCAATTTCCGGTTCATGGCGTGGCTGAACAGCTGCACGTTGTTGCGGCCGCGATCCTTCGCTTGGTACATGGCTGTATCGGCGTGTTTGAGCAATTCCCCCATGTCGGCGCCATCGCGCGGAAACAGGCTCACGCCGACACTGCCGGTGGTTTGCAGCGGATGGTGATCGATGACGATCGGACGATTGAGGGACGCGACGATGCGCGCCGCGCCCTGCGTTACCTCATCGTAAGACTTCAAATTGCGGAACACCACCACGAACTCGTCGCCGCCCATGCGGATCACGACGTCGGAATCCCGCACGCAGGCCCGAACCCGGCTGGCGACTTCCTTCAAGAGTTTGTCGCCGGTTTCATGGCCGCGGGTGTCATTGATGTGCTTGAAGCGGTCGAGGTCCAGGAAGACCACTCCCAGCATGGCGTTGGCGGCCCGCGCCTCGAGGATCGCCTGCGGCAGGAAACTCGCGAGATGATGCCGGTTCGGCAGGCCGGTCAGTTGATCGTGATGGGCCATGCGATCCAGCCGCTGTTGATTGTCGATCAGCTGCTGCTCCACTTTACGCCGCACCGATATGTCATGCGTCACGTAGACCAGCACGCCCCCGCCGTCGACCTCGAGGTTGTTGCAGCGCACCTCGATGTCGACGAGAACCCCGCTCTTGCAGCGCTGTTGCATGCTGAGTGCCAATCGCGAATCGACGTTGCGCAGGCGGCCGAGCACGGCCTCGGGCGAGGCGGTGCCGTCGGCGAAAAGATCCGTCAACGTCAACGCTGCCGTCTCCTCTTCCGTGTAGCCGAGGCGCGCCAGAAAAGCAGGATTGCAGTACTGCACGCGCAGCGTGGCCGAATCGACGATGACGATGCCATCATTGGTTTGATCGATGATGGCCTTGTAACGCGCATCGACGGCGCGCTGCCGCCGAAAATGTCCGCGGATGGTGTAGAAGATGCCCGCGGCGAGCGCCGCGAGCAATGCCGCCGCCCCGCCCACCAGCGCTGCGACGGAAGCGACACTCCAATGCGATGCCACCGCCCGCCCGGTGACCGCGAACGCCAGAGCACACACCCCGAGCGTCGCACCCACCATGCTGAGTCGTATCGGCCGATCAAGCGGGATCAAGCCCCTCAATACATTGAACATAATAATGGACTAGTCGATTACTTAATCAGGTCCAATTATGTTCGTTGCACCATGGAGTGGTTGGAATACGCCGCACAGTCTGCGGACGAAAGTAGCGACGCACGACGCACTGTGGCCAGGTTGAAAGGCGCACGCAGCAAGATTAGGGGAAAGCCGTACCCGGCCAAGCGATCGGTTAAATCGCGAGGCGGCGGATATACTCGTGCCGTCGCTTGGTTGACTTGACGTGGCTTCCATCGAGCGCATCCGGCTCGGTGGCCGCCAACAGATCCTCGATCACACGCGCCAGATGATCGCGCATCGCCGCCCGGGCGGCCTTCGGATCATGCTTGCGAAGGGCGTCGAGGATGCGCCGATGTTCGCTCACCCGCGGCTGCACGCCGACGCGGCGGGCGCGCTCCAGCATGTAGACGCAGAGCGGTGACTTGTGCCGCATGTCCAACAGATTTTCGATGACAGTGGCGATCGCGGTGTTGCGGGTCGCGCGCGCGATCGCGATGTGAAACCGCCGGTCCGCGGTCCAATCTTGTTGCTTGCGCGCGTTCTCGTCGACCATCTCGGCAACGATGCGCTCCAACTCTTCCAAGCGATCATCGCTGATGGTCGTGGCAGCCAGTGCCGCGGCTTCGCCCTCGAAGAGGCGGCGCGCCTCGGTCAGTTCGAACGCACCGATGTCCAGATCGCCGCCCCCCTCTGTCGGAGGTTTGTCGGTGACGTAGATACCCGACCCGTGCCGGGATTCGGCCAACCCGCGGATCTCGAGCGAGATCATGGCCTCGCGGATGGTGGGCCGACTCACTTTGAATGTGGCCGCCAGATCCCGCTCCGATGGCAGTCTTTCGCCGGGCTTGTATCTGCCGGACATGATGGACGCCATGATCGTACTCGCGACTTGCTGATAGAGCTTGCGGGTATCGGAGGTGGTGTTCATTCTCATGAATCTTGACCGCTTCCCCGGCGGATGGCAATTATCCGCGACGCCAGCGTGCATACTTTGCGACAATACAATGCATGCATGGGGTAGCACGACGAAAAGTACGGCTCGATACGAGCCTCGAATCATTGCTGGACCGTGCGCCGCGGAACTCCGACCCCAAAGTGCTGGCCACGGTCGTGGCGACGGCCGGGTCGACCTACCGCAAGCCCGGCGCCCGCATGCTCATCATGGCGGACGGCACGTATCTCGGACTGTTGAGCGGCGGCTGCCTGGAGGCGGATCTCAGCACCCACGCGAGATCGGTGCTTGAAAGCGGCATCCCAAGGGCGGTCGAATACGACATGCGGGGCCCCGACGATATCCTCTTCGGCATCGGCGCGGGCTGCGAAGGGGCGATGCGGGTATTGCTGGAGCCGGCGGGGCCCGGCAGTTTGGCGGCGGGCGCCCTGGCCGGCGCCGCTGGCATGACCGGCGCCGGCCAGCCGACATCGCTGGTGGCCGTGCATGAGTCGGCCGACCTGCCATTGGGAACCTACGATGCCGGCGCCCTCCTGCCCGCGGAACTGGTGTCGGCAGCCCAAAGCGCGCTCGCGGACGGCGTATCGCGCGACATCAAATGGCATACGGGCGAGCGACGTACCCGGGCCTTCGTCCAGTATCTGGCGCCGCCGCCCCACCTTCTGATCTGCGGCGCGGGGCCGGATGCGCAACCGGTGGCGAATACGGCGCTTTCACTCGGATGGCGGGTCACCATCGTGGACCATCGTCCCGCGTATGCCATCCCGGAGCGCTTCCCCGCTGCGAAGGTACTGCGCAGCGACGCACGCCAGCTGCGCTCCGTCGTGGCGCTCGATCAATGCCATGCGGCGGTCGTCATGAGCCACCATCTGACCTCGGACGTCACGTACCTGCGCGAACTCGCCGCGGCGGGCACACCGGATTACGTCGGGTTGCTCGGGCCGGCCGCGCGTCGGCAGCGCATTTCACAGGAACTCGGCGCCGACGTCGCCGAGAAGCTACGCTTCCGGATCCGCGGGCCCGTGGGCATCGATATCGGAGCCGTCACGCCGGAAGGCATCGCGCTCGCCATCGTCAGTCAGATTCACGCGGCGTTGTCGGACCCACGGAATGCCGCCGATGCATACCACGGGAACGGCGAGAGCAATCCACGATAGGTAGTCCCAGACTCCGTCGGCCGCATGCGAATCCTGACAGAACGAATCAACATGAGCATGCTTCGTACTTCCATATGCAAATCGTTGCAGATAAGCAACGCATTGCGCTGCATCGTGGGATTGCTGAATTGCGCGGCTCGCGTAGAATTGCCGCGACACGGGCTGGCACCCGCAATACAACAACGAATACCGGGTAAACGGCTGGGAGTACATCTACTTGTATCGTTTAAGCGGCAGACGGGAGACAACAATGATCAGACATATCAGGCCCCTGGGGATCGCACTCCTGGCCGTCCTCGTGACGGCTTGCGGCACCAGTTCGCAGACATCACAGACGAGCCAATCCATCACGCCGGGAACCCTGGCGGTAAATCCCCCGTTCCGCATCGCCTCCTTGAACGCGGCCGCGTTGACCGCCGAACTCGGCGCCTCGTCCACGGGCGCCGAGCTGCTGGCCATTACCGGCGCCCCCAGCTGCGGCGTGGATTTCTACTACCTCAAGTTCTGGACGGTCGGCGGCGCCAATGAGGCGACCCAGTCCTCCGGCGCGCTGATGGTCCCGACCGGCGGCGCCGGTTGCAGCGGTCCCCGCCCGATCGTCCTGTATGCGCACGGCACCAATCCGAATCAGGCGCTCAACATCGCCGACCCCACGAATACGACCAATACCGAAGGTATCTTGATCGCGGCGATGTTCGCCGCCCAGGGCTACATCGTCGTCGCGCCGAACTACGCCGGCTACGACATTTCGACTCTTGGCTACCATCCCTTCCTGGACGCGACGCAACAGTCCGGCGAGATGATGAACATTCTGACCGCCGCCCGCACCGCCCTGCCCAACACGTTGAGCAAAGCCACCAGCGACAACGGCCAGTTGTTCGTCACGGGATACTCGGAAGGCGGCCATGTGGCGATGGCGACGCAGCGCGCCCTGCAGGCTGCGGGCGCGACCGTCACCGCCGCCGCGCCGTTGTCGGGCCCCTATGCGCTCGAAGCGTTCGGCGACGCGATCTTCTTCGGCAGCGTCAACCTGGGCTCGACGGTATTCGCGCCGCTGCTGGTGTCGAGCTACCAACACGAGTACGGCAACATTTACGCCGCGACCACGGACATCTTCTCACCCACGTATGCCACCGGCATCGACACGCTGCTGCCGAGCACGACCCCGATCGATACCCTGTTCGCCAACGGGGCGTTGCCGGAGACCGCGTTGTTCGACAGCACCACGCCGGTCGTGAGCATCCCGGGCGAGGCGGCATTATCGGCGGCGTTGACAGCCGCGTTGGCGGTCCCCAGCAATGCGGCCAATCCGGACACCCCGTTGTTCCAGGCGGGATTCGGATCGCCGTTTCTCGTCGTCAACGACTATCGAGTCTCGTACGCGGTGGATGCGGCGACGAATCCGGATGGCGCCCTGCCTTCGCCGACCACCGGCTTGCCCTCGCCGGGCGCGCCGTTGGCTGCCACGGCGCCGACCCAGACCCTGCGTCTGGCGTTGTACAACAACGATCTTCGTAATGGCGCCTGGGCGCCCACGTCGCCCACGCTCTTGTGCGGCGGGGATGAAGACCCGACCGTGTTCTTCAGCTTGAACACCGGGACGATGGCCGCATTCTGGCCCGCCGAGGTCGCGGCGGGCCTCATCACGGTGCTCGACGTGAACGCGTCGCCCTCGGGGAATTTCGCCGCGGTGCAGACGGGATTCATCGAAAGCCAGGCGGCGCTCCTGGCGTTTTATCAAACCTCGGCCGGTGGCGGTTTGTCGCTCGCGGCCGCCGAGGAGCAATTGGTGGAGGGCTATCACAGCGCGGTTGCACCGTTCTGCGCGGTCGCCGCCCGGTCCTTCTTCAGCCAGTTCCTAGGGGGTCAGTCGTCATGAAACTCAACATCCGTTTGCTGACCGCTGCCGTCGCCGGACTGCTCCTCTGTTCCGCGGCCTCCGCCGACGATGAGATCTGGGGCAACAGCTTTCGACTCGGCGCGTATTCGGTGTTCTATCACACCGACGCAACCGACCTGAAGGGCCCCTACGTGCCGGCAGGCGTCAACTTCAAGGCCGAGGATCTGGAGACGCTGTACGTTGGGTATGTCCGCCGCATTTCATCGGCGTTCGACCTTGAACTGGCGCTCGGTTACCCCCCGCTCAGCAAGGTGGAGGGCCGCGGGCCTGCCACGGTGGGTTCGGTGCCGTACAACGGCCAGGTGATTTCGTCGGCCCGCTGGCTGTCCCCCACGCTGCTGTTCGAATACAAGTTCCTTCCGGAAACCGCGAAGTTACGCCCCTACATCGGCGTCGGCGTGAACTACACGGCATTCTACGACCGCGATTCCAACGCCCAGGGCAACGCCGCGAACGGTGGCCCCACCCGCATATCGCTGACGTCGTCCATCGGACCGGTCGGGACGCTGGGACTGGCGTGGAACGTGACGGGACACTGGCATATGTATACGTCGTACTCGATTTCCCGGGTCAACACGGACATCACCACCAACACGGCCGGCGTCGAGCGCACCGCGCAGCTCAAGTTCGGACCGCAAGCCTGGGTCGTGTCGGGCGGCTACTCCTTCTGATGTTCGCGTGATGCGCGTGTCGCCCCGAGCGTCACGCGCATCACCGCCGAACATGCTGCAATGCGAAAAATCGCCTGCCAGCCCGCTCTCGCGCCCAACTCGCCGCTACATCATACTGGCGCATCCTCGTCCGGAGTCGGCTTGAGCTATGTCTAACCTCGGATCGGCCCCCACGTATCGGTCCGGCACGGGATCCGTGACGGCGGAGGGAGCCGCCGTGACAACCGAGGAGCGAGACGCCGCCCTGGCTTTTTTGCAACAGCTGGCAGCCGAACTGTCGGACGGCGACGTCGATCTCCCGTGTTTTCCGAATGTGGTGTTGCGCATCAGCATCGCGCTGGCGGATCCCAACACCACCTCCGATCAGGTGGTCACGGTGGTGGGCAGCGAACCTCGTCTGGCCGCCCGGCTGCTGCAGACCGCCAACTCCGCCGCCTTCAATGCCACCGGCAAGCCCCTGACCGAGTTGCGGCCGGCCATCATCCGCATCGGGCTGCATTTGGTGCAGAGCATCGCGATGTCGTACGCCGTGCATCAGATGCAAACCGAGGACAGCCTCAAGCCGATCAAGCAGCCCTTGGTGGAGCTTTGGGACAAGAGCATCGCCGTGGCGTCGATCTGCCAGCTCGTCGCTGAGCGGACCAAGGTGCATACGGACATGGCGTTTCTGACCGGTCTCTTGCACGGTATCGGCAGTCTATACGTCATGGCGCGCGCGACCACCCGCGCCGCACAACTTACGAACCAGCGCTCGTGGATGGAACTGCTGGAAGGCTGGCAGGCGGGCATCGGCAACGCCGTTCTGGAGAGCTGGGGGTTCGCCGAGGAAATGTGCGATGCCGTGGGCGACCAGCGCGACTACGGACGCAAGTGGAAACACGACGCGACGGTCACCGACGTGCTGATCGTCAGTCTGCTGCTCGCCGAATCGAGGAATTTACCGGAACCTCGGCCGGTGGAGATGGAAGGCATCAATGCGTTCGCCAGCATCGGCTTGAGTGCGACGGATTGCGAAGCCACCCTGGTGCGGGCTGAACGTCGCATCGCGTTGGTCCACGAAGCATTGAAGTAGCGGTTCATTTTCGCGGTGTGCCTGTTCACCACCGTGGTGCCGTAGCGCAATGCGACGGTGTGCTACCCTTGTTCGATCGGGAGAATTGATGAGATATTTCTGCGTTGCCCTGGGTTCCGTGCTGCTGATCTCCTTGATCGGCCAAGCCCATGCCGACAGCCAAAAGCTGCGCATCATCAGTTGGGCGGACTATGTTCCCGCGGACCTCATCGCAGCTTTCAAGAAAGAGACGGGCATCGACGTCGAGGTCACGCTCTCGAACAACGAGGAAATGATCTCGAAACTTCGCGCCACGGGCGGCGCCGGATATGACCTCGCGCAACCGTCGCAGGACCGGATCGCGTCCGCCGAGCGCGAGTTCGGCATCTACAGGCCTTTGGACCTGTCCAAGGTCAAGCTCGAGGAGTTCCAACCGGCGCTGCTCGGCATCGTGAAGCGCAACACCACCGTCGACGGCAAGCAATACGGACTGCCGTATCTCTGGGGAACGGACGGCCTGGTGGTCGACACCAAGCGCGCGAAGGTCGCAGACTACACGGACCTGTGCAATGCCGATCTAAAGGGCAAGACGGCCATCCGGCTGAGGCGTCCGACGTTGATGGCTTTCGCCTTCGCGGCGGGCAAGGATCCTTTCGCGCTATACGGAGATCCGAAGGCCTACAGCGCTCTCATGGACCAGGTCGGCGCCACGCTCATCGCCTGCAAGCCCAACTTCAAGTTCTTCTATGACAACAAGGACCAGCTGCTCAATGGCATTCGTTCCGGCGAAGTCGTCGCCGCGATGATGTGGGACACCGGCGGCTGGACACTCAACCGCGACAACCCCAACATCCAATTCGTGGTCCCGCGCTCCGGCGCCCTGGGTTGGCTCGACACCTTCGCATTGCCGGCGCGGGGCAAGAACGACGCGGCCGCGTATGCCTGGATCAATTTTACGATGCGGCCGGAAAATGCGGCCCGCGTCATCAAGTCCGTGGGCAATTTTTCGGCGGCCAAGGACACGGCCTCGCTGGTGGATCCGCGCCTCAAAGCTCAGTTCACCGCGGCCTTCCCCGACAGCGCGCTGAAGAACATTCACTGGTATCCGGCGATTCCCACCGGCCTCGAAGAGATCGAAGGCAAAGTGCTGGACCGGATCAAGGCAGCCAATTGAGCACGGCGGATCTGGTCGCCGATGCGGTCACCAAGCGCTTCGCGGATCATGTCGCCGTGGACGAGCTGTCCTTTTCGGTCGCCCGCGGCAGCTTTTTCTCGATTCTGGGTCCCTCCGGCTGCGGCAAGACGACGCTGCTGCGCATGATCGCCGGCTTCATCGCGCCCGACGCAGGCGACATCGCGATCGGCGGCAGAAGCATGCGGGAGGTTGCGCCGAACCGTCGGCCCGTGAACATGGTATTTCAACAGCTGGCGCTCTTTCCCATGATGTCGGTGGGGGAAAACGTCGCGTTCGGACTCGCCAGGCGCGGCATCGCGCGCGCCGAACGAACGCGCAGGAGCCATGCCATGCTCGAACGCGTCGGCCTCGCCGGTGCCTCCGGCAAGCGCGTCGACGAGTTGTCGGGCGGCCAACGACAACGCGTGGCCATCGCACGCAGTCTGGTTCTCGAACCCACCCTGTTGCTGCTCGATGAACCCCTCGGCGCGCTCGACCTGAAGCTGCGCGAGCACATGAAGATCGAGCTGAAGCAGCTCCAGGCCGCATTCGGCACCACGTTCGTCTACATCACCCATGACCAGTCCGAGGCGCTGGTGCTGTCAGATCACGTCGGGGTGATGAGCCACGGACGCTTCGAGCAGCTCGGCACGCCGCAGGATTTGTACTATCGTCCGCAGACGCCTTTCGTGGCGGGATTCGTCGGCGCGAACAATCGCATCGTCGGTCGGGCGACCGGCAGGAACGGCCATCTGATCGAGATCACCACCAAGGATGGCTGGATCATCCACGCCCTCGGCGCCGGTGAGGTCGCCGTGGGTGGTGCCGTCGAGGCGTTCGTGCGCCCCGAGGTCGCCAGCTTGAGCCGGCAGCGGCATGAGTTGCCCGTCGGACAGCCGGCCCACGAGGGGCAGGTGCAGAGCGTCCTGTTCGACGGCGCGAATTCGGCGGTGCTGCTGCAGGAGACCCGCACCCGGCGCGAATTCCGCATCGCCCTGCCGCAGACGGGACAATTCTCGGACCTCAAGCCCCAGGAAGGCGTGTGCTTCAGCTTCGACCCCGCGCGCGCGGTGTGCTTTCCCGCGCGCGCCGGGGTGGTGGGCGAGGATGGCTGACGAGGGCGCCAGGGCGTGGCATGGCCGCCTCAGTCTGGGCTTGCTGCTCGCGCCCGCCCTGCTGTGGCTGGGCGCGCTGGTGGTGCTGCCGCATGTCGACCTGGCGGTGTTGTCGCTTCGCCAACGCGTGGGACCGCATGCGTACGTGCCGAGCCTGGCGCAGTACCGGACATTCTTCGTGGAGCCGCTGTACTGGCACGTATTTCTGCGCACGGCGCTCATGTCCATTGCCGCCACCGCATTGACCCTGTTGCTGGCGTTTCCCATCGCGTGGGTCATCGCCAAGGTGGCCCGGGGCCGGGCGAGCTCGCTGCTGTTCATCCTCTGTTTGATTCCCTTCTGGGTGAGCGAAACCGTGCGCACGCTGGGATGGATGATTCTGCTGCGCGAGTCGGGGGTCCTGCCCTCGTTGCTGGTGAAGTTGGGCATCACGGCAGTCCCCATCGAATTGCTCTACCACGACGCGACCATATTGGTCGGCCTCATCTATACGTCGCTGCTGTTCATGGTCATCCCGCTCATCTCGAGCTTGGAGAGCTTGGACAACTCGTTGATCGAGGCCGCATACGATCTCGGCGGCGGCGGCTTCGCCATCCTGCGCACCATCGTCATCCCGCATGCGGCGCCCGGCATCACGGCCGGCTGCATCATCGTATTCATGCTCACTCTCGGCAATTACCTCACGCCGACGCTGCTCGGCGGCAAGAACTCGCAGTGGTTCACCGAACAGATCTATACGCAGTTCATCACGCGCTTCAACTGGGAACAGGGCGCCGCCTTTGGCTTCCTGCTGCTCGGCCTGTCGACCGCCATGGTGATGATCGGCCTGACGCTCACCGGTCAACGATTCGGTGACGTGATGCGGCGAACGTGATGAAGGCCGCGTGATTCCGTCCTTGCCGCGCCCGCTGTGGCTGCGCGCCAGCACCGCGCTCTACGTCGTCGCGTTCCTGACGTTCCTGTTCATACCCCTGGTCATCGTCGCGTTGTTCGCATTCAACGACGCACCCTACCCCGCGCCTCCGTGGCGTGGGTTCACGCTGGATTGGTTCTTGGGAAACGCCGCCGGCGGACGCACCGGACTGTTCGCGGACTCCGAAATGCTGGGCAGCATCTGGACCAGCTGTCTCGTCGCCATCTGGGTCACGGTGCTGTCGGTGTCGATCGGCACCGCCAACGCCTTTCTGTTCGAGCGTGGCCGGTTTCCGGGAAAGCAGGCGCTGTCCGTTCTGATGCTCGCCCCGTTGGTGATCCCGGGCGTGATTCTCGGCATCTCCATCCTGGCATTCGCCAGCCGCATCGCGGAGTTTGCGGACGATGTGTTGGGCTTGGAGCTGGATTTTCTCAGGCCTGGACTACCACTGGTGGTGCTCGGACAATTCTCCTACATCGCCACCATTTCGACGCTGACCATCAGCGCCCGTTTGCGGCGCTTCGACCACACACTCGAAGAGGCCGCCTTGAACCTGGGCGCCTCCAGATCCGCCGTGCTTCGCACGATCCTTCTGCCCTATCTGCGTCCCGCCCTGCTCGGGTCGGCCGCCATCTCCTTCCTGTTGTCCTTCGAGGACTTCAACACGACACTGATGCTGGTCGGCGCGGACTCGCCGCTGACCGTCATGATGTACGGCCGCATGCGCGAGGGCGCCACGCCGGTGTTGAACGCGGTCAGCCTGTTCTTGATGGCCGCATCCGCCATTCTGGCGCTCACCGTCATGCGCCGCCGTACCCCGGCGGCCTGAGCCCTGAGCCCGACGCCTCCGACCGGCGCCGCTGGCTCAGCGCGCCGCGGCAGCCTCAATGCGCAACGGCGGCTTGAAGCAACTCGAGCCCGGCCGCGTGGTTGCGTTGAAAGCCTTTCCACAGCGTGACCTCTCCCCGACCACCACTGTAAGCGTCATACGCCGGAGCGGGAACCGCGACCGGCCACGCTCCCATCGAGGATTCCGCCACCGCAACGTCGAGATAATCCGCACGGTCGGCCTCGCCCTTCACGTGAACATCCAGGAAGGCCGTGATGAAATGCGCGCTGATCGCGTTCACCCGGTCCTTCCGCCAGACCGGATCCTCGAACCAATCTTCGTCCCATAACCGCGCGCGCATCGCGGAAGGCGCGGGGTTCAGACCGATGGAATGACCGGCCCCCTTGAAGGTCAGCAGATAGCGATGCGCGTTCTTGGCCATGCCGAACATCGCAAATGCGCCGCTCGGATAATCGACCGTCCGGTCGCTGTCGCCGGCGATCAGCAGCAACGGCGCCGTGATGCCGAGCAATCCGTCGGCGCCCCAGGCCGCCAGCGCGCCGCCGCCGGCCGGAGAGATCGCCACCACCGCCAGCAGGCCTTTTACCGTCATCGCGTCCTGCAGCGGACCACCGCGAACATACGGCCGAAGCAGGTCGCCGGGAATCATCTTCGTGGGCGGACCTTCGGGGTCGAACGTGGCGCCCGCGGCGGCGAGCACGCCATAGCCGCCCATGGAATAGCCGACCAATGCCAGCCGTGTGGGATCGATGAGTTTTTCGTGTGCGAGCGTTCTGCGCAGGCTGTCCGCGACGAAAACGATGTCGAGCGGCCGCCGCAGCAACGGCCCCGCGAACCGGGTCCGATCGGTGATGGGTGGATCGTCGTGCCGAATGGCCGCGACCACGTACCCCTTGGACGCCAGGTTCTCCGTGAGCCACGTCATGGCGGCCGGATCGTTGCTGTAGCCATGCGACACGATCACCAGGGGATAGCCCGCGGCCATGCTCGGCGGCAGTGCGGGGGCATCGCGCACGGCAATCCCCCGCACCGAGAAGCTCACCGGGGGCGCCGGCGGTTCGGACGGCAGGCTCGCCCTGTAAACCATGGCGGACTGCCACGCCCGCGGCTTCGCCGGATACCAAAGATCGACGGTGAGAGTACGGTCGCGGCGTGGAGCATTTCCGGTCGCAGGATCGAATCCCAGCACGTCGACTTGATCATGCGCCACGAGATGCAGCGTCCGATAGCCCACTTCCAGTTCGCCGAGGCGCGCCAACTCCGGCGCATCGACGCCGAAGCGGCTGGGCGCCTCGGCCGCATTCGCCCCGGACGCGGATGCCGCGGCGCTCAGCACACCGGCCAACAACATCGTCCAAACCTTCGTTCTCAACTGCATCGGTGAACCTACCTCGTCACGAGAGGTGACTTGCCGGCGACAGTGTACCCAAAGGGAATTGCCGCCGGAACGATCGGTCGATTGTCGGGTCTCATCCAAGGTGGACAATCAACACCCTCAGCCGACGACGCTGCGCGTCAGGTATCTCGAACAGACCCAACCGGCGCCTCCGCCGGCGCTGTATTGGGGCAGCGAGCGCGTCACTCTCGAGAAACCGAGCCTCGAGAGCTTTCTCGCACTCTACGGGCGGGTCGGCGACGTGCCGCGGTGGGAGCAGAGAGCAAAGATGCCCACGGCGGAACTCGAGGCGCTGCTGCGCGGCAACGCACTGCATATTTATGTGCTGCGGGAGGTGAGCGGCGACGCCATCGGCTTCTGCGAGTTCGATCGTTCCGATTTTCCACAGATCGAGCTCAAGAATTTCGGACTGATGCCTCACGCCCAGGGACGCGGCCTGGGTCCCTGGCTTCTGGCGATCGCGTTGCAGGGCGAATGGCGCACGAAACCCGGCCGTATCTGGCTGCACACCGATGAGTGGGACCACCCCGCCGCCCTGCCTGTCTACCACCGCGCGGGATTTCGCGTGTTCGATGAGCGCGACGAACCGGCGGGTTCACTCTAGGCCCAGAGCAGACCGGGCAGATCGGCCAGTGTGTCGAGCATGACGTCGCACTGCAATGAACGCGGGTCCCGGCCCTCGTTGTACCCATAGGGCACGCACATGACCCGGATCTGCGCCGCGCGCGCCGCGGTCACGTCGTTTACCGAATCGCCGACCATCAGGGTATCCTCGGCCGCGATGGACAGCGCCTCGCAGGCAAACAGCAGCGGCTGGGGGTCTGGCTTGCGTCTCTCACAGGTATCGCCGCCGACCACCACATCCACCCATCCACTGAGATCCAGCCGATGCAACAGGGCGGTGGCGAAGCGCTGCTGCTTGTTGGTGACGACCGCCACCTTCAAACCTGCCTGGTGCACCAACTTGAGCGTTTCGACCACGCCTGGGTACGGCCGCGCATCCGATTCGTTGGATTCCTCCAATGCGCCATAGTGGTCGAAGAATCTTTCCAGGATGGCTGCTTGTTCCGCGACGCTCAGGGCGTGGCCGCCTGCGGCCGCCGCGCGCTCGATGAGAATGGGCGAGCCGCGGCCGATCATGCGCGACACCGCGCTCACCGGCAGCGACTGCCAGCCGCGTTCGTCGAACGCTCGATTCAAGGCACGCGCGATGTCGGCGGCCGTATCGAGCAACGTGCCGTCGAGATCGAACAGCACGCCGCTGACGCGTCGACCGCGCCAGGATGCCTGCGCCCGCGGGGCGCCGGCGCTACTCAAGAGTGACGCTCACGGGACAGTGATCGCTGCCCATTATCTCCGGATGAATGTCGGCCGCCTTCACGCGCCCGCGCAACGCCGCGGACACCAGAACGTAATCGATTCTCCACCCGATGTTGCGCGCCCGCGAGTTGGCAAAGTGACTCCACCACGAATAATGACCGTTGCCCTGTTTGAACATTCGGAACGTATCGACGAATCCGGCGTCCGCCATGTTCTGAAAGCCGGCGCGCTCCTCGTCCGTAAATCCCTTCTTGCCACGGTTCGCCTTGGGATTCGCAAGATCCATCTCCGTGTGCGCCACATTCAAGTCGCCGCAGAAAATCACCGGCTTTTTCCGTTCCAGCAGCCTGCAATACGCAAGAAAGGCGGGGTCCCAATGCTGGTGGCGCAGCGCCAGCCGGCTCAGGTCCTCCTTGGCATTCGGTGTGTAGACCGTGACCACGTAGAAGTCCGGGAACTCCGCCGTGACGACGCGCCCTTCTTCCGCGCTGTCGCGCTGCAGTTCGTCGGCGAACGTGAAACGCGACGCGAACTTGGGCGGGAAGCCATTGGTGACCGCGATCGGCTCGCTTCGCGAAAAAATCGCGGTTCCCGAATAACCTTTCTTCACCGCTGAATTCCAATACTCGCGGTAATCGGGAAGGTCGATTTCGATCTGCCCCCGCTCAGCCTTGGTTTCCTGCAGGCACAGAATATCGGGCCGATGGGCCTCCAGAAAAGGATGGAACAAGCCCTTTCGATGGACCGCCCTGATCCCGTTCACGTTCCAGGAGTAGATCTTCAATTGACTCACCGACAATCTCCCTGAGCTGAAACACGTCCCGACCCCATTTCAACATATTGGCCCGCCGGGGGGCATGTACGGACGTCCTGCACTCGTTCCTTAAGTCCGATCCGACGTTATGTCTGGAACGGTATTGACAATCATTCGCATTCGCGTTCACAATGACACCCATGATAATTTGCGTCTGCAAAGCGATATCTGACCGGCATATACGTGCCGCTGTAAACGACGGCGCCACCTGCATGCGGGATTTGACGCGCGAATTGCGGGTGGGCACGTGCTGCGGCAAATGTGTCCCCGAGGCGAAAGCCGCGCTGAAGGCCTGTCTGACGCACCGCGTCGAATCGCGCATGGACGGAGGCGCAGCCGCTTTCTTCGGCACCCCCGCGAGCGAATTCGCCGTCTAGAGACGGATCGGAGCGGCCGCGGTGCTCACCGCGTTGCGTGATGCCTATTGAACATAGATCGGGCATAGAATGCAAACCCTCGACGAGTTCCAACCCAGGGGGTCACGATGCAGGGCGACGAAAAAGTTTTGGATTTTCTCAATCAGGCGCTCCGCAACGAGCTCACCTCCATCAACCAGTACTTCCTGCATGCGCGCATGCTCGATAACTGGGGCCTCAAGCGACTGGGCAAGATCGAGTACGAGGAATCCGTCGATGAGATGAAGCACGCGGACCGGCTGGTCAAGCGCATCCTTTTTCTCGAGGGCCTGCCCAATTTGCAGGATCTCGGCAAATTGTTCCTCGGTGAGGACCTCAAGGAAATTCTTCAGTGCGACCTGCGACGCGAGATGGAAGCTCATCCGCTGTACATCGCGGCCATCGCTCATTGCGAGACCGTCAAGGACTACGTAACGCGTGAGCTGCTGGTGTACATCCAGAAGAGCGAAGAAGAGCACATCGATTTCATCGAAGAGCAGCTGGGGCTGATCGACAAGATGGGACTGCCGAACTACATTCAGAGCGCCACCGGCGAGCTGGGCGGAAGCGCTGCCGGATAACCCGCCGCCGACGACCTTGCTCGTGTGCGATCGCGCATAGACACTGACGATCGACCAAAGTAGCTGCCGCGCACCTCGGAAGGACAAAATGGCGCGGTGGCGGTTCTTGGCAGCTTGAACAAAACGGAGGCTCGCTAGACGCGGCTCCCGCTGAATTGCGCACTGCCCAACAAATGCCTGGCCGTGCCATCGATTCGATCCGCCTCGACCGTTGCCGTGAACTTGAGGTTCAGACGCATCGGCCCGGTTATCGTCGCCGACCAGGTGAGCTTGTTTCCCTGGATCTTTCCGTCGTTGATGGCGGCGATGTGATCGGCGTCGTACAGCGAACCCGTCAGCCGTGCGCCGTCGACGATGAGATCGAGCGTGCCGGTTTTATCTCCCACGGGAGTCTTGATCGTGACATTCCATTTTCCTTGAACCATCATCCCACTGGCCTCTTTCGCTGTCGCGCCGACATGGCGGGATTCTCGGTATTCAACAACATCGCCCTCAATTTTTCGGTCGCAAAGTCGACGAAGGCGGACACCGCGCTCGGAATCTGCTGACGGCTCGGCAGCAACACGTTGAAATCCGCTCCCTCGCGACGATACTCGGGCAACACGCGCACCAGACGGCCCGCCCGGATCTCGGGGGCGCTCAACATCGTCGGCAGCAGCGCGATTCCTAAACCGGCCACGCAACTCATCAGCAGGCTGCGGGCGCTGTTCGCCCTGAAGCGCCCGGAAACCCGCACCTCTTCGTCGCCCAGCGACCCCTGCAGGATCCAGGTTACACGGTCCTGCACGCTCGAGACCGTCAGACAGTCGCGCATCGCGAGTTCCGTCAGGGCCTGCGGCGCTCCATGAATCGCGAGATACTGGGGACTTGCGACCAGGTTGAAATACTGCGAGGTGATCTGGCGAAACAGCCCCGAGTGAGGATCGCCCGCCTTGCCGCCGCGAAAGGCAACGTCGATGCCCTCATCGATCAAATTGGCCCGGGCGTCGCTCAGGATGAAGTCCAGATGGATGTCCGGATACAGTCTCAGAAATTCCGCAACCCAATCCATGGAAAACAGATCCAGGAAATCAGCGGGCGCCGCGATCCGCACCGTTCCACTGGTCTTCTGGCTTCCGCCGAGCAGGTCCTTGCCGGCCTGCAAAACACCATCCACCGCCGGCGCACAACGTTCGAAGAACGCATGCCCCGCCGGGGTCAGGGTGAGCTTGCGCGTGGTACGTTGCATCAGGCGGGTCTCCAGATGCGCTTCGAGCTGCCGGATGCGCCGACTCAGCGTATTCGGGGGTACCCGGAGCCGGCGGGCGGCCTCGGCGAAACTCCGCGCCCGGACCACCTGCACGAACATGCGCACTTCGTTGAGGTCTAGCACCCGATTACTTCAATTAATGGCATGGTCTGTTCCGATTATGCCAGCTAGTCAGGCAATGCGCCGCCGCCTATGCTGGGCGTTCAATCATTCCACGGTAACGGAGATCGATATGGCGAAGGTTTTGGTGCTCTATTATTCATCCTATGGACATGTGGAAACGATGGCGAATGCCGTTGCCGACGGGGCCCGCTCGGCAGGCGCCACCGTCGATGTCAAGCGCGTTCCCGAGACGGCCCCGGTGGACGTCGCCAAAGCCGCCCATTTCAAGCTCGATCAGGGTGCCCCGGTCGCCGTCATCGAAGATCTCGCCAACTACGACGCCATCATCGTGGGCAGCCCCACCCGCTTCGGCCGCATGGCGTCGCAGATGGCCAGCTTTCTCGATCAAGCCGGTGGTCTGTGGGCGCGCGGTGCGCTGAACGGCAAAGTCGGGGGCGCCTTCACGTCCACGGCAACACAGCACGGCGGCCAGGAAGTGACCTTGTTCTCCATCATCACGAACCTGATGCACTTCGGCCTGACGATCGTCGGGCTGCCCTACAGCCACCAAGGGATGATGACCATGGACGAGATCGTCGGCGGCAGCCCCTATGGCGCAACCACGATCGCGGGCGGAAACGGTCAGCGGCAGCCGAGCGCCATCGAACTCGAGGGAGCCAGGCACCAAGGCAGGCAGATCGCGCAGACCGCCGAGAAGCTGTCCGCCACATAAGCGCACCATGCGGCGTAGGCACGCGCATGCGGCATGCGCGTACGCGTGCTGCCTAGGCGCAGGGCTGCGCACAGGTCCTCGGCTGGCGCGGGCAGGCGCCGCTGCGGGGACAGATGACGCTCGCGGGCAGATCCAGCGCATCGGCGATCCAGGAAATGTTGAGCACCTGGGCTGCCGCCCGGATGTGCGCGGCGGCGCTGACGGGAATCTTTCCGTCGCCCCCGCCCGCCCTGCACGATTCGGCGACCTCGGCCACGACGCCTTCGCCGTCGTAGCCCTGGGCTTCGAGCGCCGGCAGCAGGTCGACACCCACCGACAAGACGTGCAGCTCGTCCAGCGCGTCGCGCGTCAGCAGCGAATGACAGCAATATAATCGCGCCCGCTTGCCATCCTGCATGATGGAGATCTGTGATTTGGGTTTCGCCGGCATCGGCGTCGATTGCGGCGTGTCCTGCAGCAGCCTGAACACCGCCCAGCGTGGGCATGGATCCGACACGAGGCTCATATTTCCCCACGGCAGCGGTATGCCGTTGCCGCGGTATACGGCGCGTAGATAGCCGGGCGGATAGGCGTCGAAGAAATGCCAATGGCGATACGGCGACACCGCCGTCATGCGTCGCATCACCAAAGCGGGGGTCACGCCCAGCTTGCGGCCCGCCGACACGCTGTGCGCCTCGCGAATCAAGAATCGACGAAACGGAATCCGCGGGCAGAGCAACGCGCCGGCGAAGAAACTGCACTCGAAGTCGCGCCAGGCATACAGAACGTCCTGGGCGCCCATGCCGGCGGTCGACGTCGCGGCTTCGCCATCGCCGGAATGCATGGCGCTGTGCGGCGAGATCACGCCGTCGCCGTTGTGCAAGATCTTGTGGCCGATGAAGAATGCCAGTTCATACTTGAGACGTCCGTCCTGATTGCGCAGCCGCTTGTTCACCAGCACCGTTCCAGGCGCCTCGAACCGAGATCGGATGAGCGGCCCCGCGGCCTTGCGGCTGCCGCGCACGGGCGGGTCATCGAACCATCGCACCTGCAGGCCGTGACGCTCGCAGATCGCCATCAATGCATCCAAGGTCAGCGGCATCTCGCGGCCGCCGCACTCCTCGGCGGCGCGCTCGATGTCGGGAAAGCTGTTGTGGCGGGTTTCCTGCCAGACCCTGATCAGCAGGTGCGCAAACTGACGGCCCGTGGTGCCGGTTTGCGACAGCAACTCGGGCAACGCGTTCTGCAGCAGTTCATTGGAAAACAAGAACGCCGGCTCGAGCGGCATGGCCTGGAGGCCGCCGCGCTCCCGCGCGGGCGCCACCTCGACCTCGGTGTTTTCGTCGAGAAACCATCGAGGATCGCGCCCGAAGATGCCTGCCAGCATGTCCAGCATCGGCGACGACGGCATGCGCTTGCCCGTCTCCACCATGCTCAGGTAGGAGACCGACGGCGCGCCGGCGGCGTCGATCTGCACGCAGCGCGCAGACAGCTCGTCGAGCGTCAACCCGTTGCGCTTGCGCAGCGATCGCAGCTTTGCACCCAGAAAGTGGCCCTGTCGAATCAATCCTGCCACGGCGACCTCATTTGTGAAATTCACATTGTGAAATTTTTATTGTGTAAATACCCGCTCCAACACTTTAGTCTGCTCCCCAGTGGCGACGCAAGGTCGCCTTCCCAAAACCAGCCCGGAGAGCACAATGAATCGCGACAAGTCCACGGATCACCCCACCGACGGCATCGAACGTCCCTACAGCCATGCCGATGTCGCGCGTCTGCGCGGCTCCATCCACGTCGAGCATTCCCTGGCGCGTCACGGCGCCGAAAGGTTCCGGCAATTGCTGCAAAGCGAATCCGTCATCGGCGCTTTGGGCTGCATGAGCGGCAATCAGGCCGTGCAGGCGGTCCAGGCCGGGCTAAAGGCGATTTACTGCTCCGGGTGGCAGGTGGCGGGCGACGGCAACAGCGCCGGCGAGATGTATCCCGACCAGAGCCTGTACCCCGTCGACTCGGTGCCGAAGATGGTGGAACGCATCAACAATGCGCTGCTGCGCACCGACCAGATCCACCATTTGGGCGGCAAGAGCACCGTCGACTGGCTGGCGCCCATCATCGCCGACGCGGAAGCGGGCTTCGGCGGCAATCTCAACGCCTTCGAACTCACCAAGGCACTGATCAAGGCTGGCGCCGCCGGCGTGCACTTCGAGGACCAACTGTCATCCGCCAAGAAGTGCGGACACATGGGCGGCAAGGTTCTGGTCTCCACGGGCGAGGCCATCAACAAGCTGGTGGCGGCGCGGCTCGCCGCCGACGTGCTCGACGTGCCCACGGTCATCATCGCGCGGACCGATGCCGACGCGGCGGACCTGCTTCTCTCGGACCACGATCCGCGCGACGCCGCCTTTCTCACCGGCAAGCGCTCGAGCGAGGGCTTCTTTTACGTCAAGGCTGGGATCGAACAGGCGATCGCCCGCGGCGTGGCGTACGCGCCCTACTCCGATCTCATCTGGTGTGAAACTTCGAAACCGGACCTCGCCCAGGCACGCCGGTTTGCGACGGAGATTCACGCACGCTTCCCGGAAAAGCTCCTGGCCTACAACTGTTCCCCGTCGTTCAACTGGAAGGCGAACCTCAACGACGCCAGCATGAAGAAATGGCGCGAGGAGTTGGCCGGAATGGGCTACCGATTCCAGTTCATCACGCTGGCCGGCTGGCATGCATTGAACCTGTCCATGTTCGAACTGGCCTCCGCCTATCGTGAGAACGGGATGCTGGGCTACTCCCAACTGCAGCAGCGCGAGTTCAGCCAGGAGGGCGCCGGCTATCGAGCCACGAAGCATCAAGCCTTCGTGGGAACCGGATACTTCGACGCCGTTCAAACCACGATCAGCGCCGGCGAACACTCCACGGGTGCCATGGCCGGGAGCACGGAGGCCGAGCAATTCACCGCGAGCAGCTCCTCCACGCCGCAACGAGCGAGCGCGTAGAGTCCGCAGGCGGCGCAACTCGATGCGGTGACGCGCATCGAGTTGGACGACCGGAGGGTCACGCAATGCGTGGTCGCGGTGGGCGCTCGTTTGCATGGTGACGTTCTCAGCGGGTTACGTACACACCTTCGTCAGCAGCGCCACCGGGAAGCCTGCGAATAACTCCCCTGGCCCGGCCGCCTGTTGCAGCAGGGCGCCCGTGAACACGTTTCTCCATGTTCCGCCCGGCAGTGGCAACCGGGTGTCACCCCAATCGCCCTTCACCGACATCGTGAACCGCGGCACCACGGCAATGAGATTCTCGCCGCGCCGGAATGCAAGCACGTTGCCGAGATGCGCACCCTGCGCCACCAGCGGTTGATACTTGGCTTCGGCCGAGAAATCCTCCGGCCGGTCGTGTCGCAACGCGAGCACCCGGGAGGTCATCCACAGCTTCGGCAAACCGGAATCCCAATCGCTCAGCACATCGGCGGCAGACAGTGACTTGCAGCGTCCCAGGAGGGCGGCGCGCAAGTCGAAATCCACAGGTCGGCGATTGTCCGGATCGACCAAGCTCAGATCCCACAGTTCGGTCCCCTGATAGAAATCCGGAACGCCGGCGACGATCATCTTGATGAGGGTTTGCGACAGGCTGTTGATCCGCCCCGGCAATACCAAGGGCTCGATGAACGCCTCGAGGCTCGAGATGAACTCCGGCGTCTGATAGACACCGTCCACGAACCCGCGAATATTTTCCTCGTATCCCGTATTCGGTTCGTGCCAGGACGTTCTGATCTTGGCCTCGCGGCAGGCCTTCAACATGTAGGCCCAGGTCCGCTCCTGGCTGATCGGCCACGCGCCGATCAAGGTTTGATAGAGCAGATATTCCGCATGCCGGTCCGGCGTGCGATTTTTCCAGGCGGGCGCGGTCAACTGTGACCAGGCGTGCAACGCCTCGGCCCATCGGTCCGGACTCTCGGATAGAACCGAGATGCGCGTGCGCACATCTTCGCTGCGCTTGTTGTCGTGCGTCGAGGTTGCCAGCATGTTCTCCGGCCACCGCTCGCTCAAATAGTGGCAGAACTCGTGAAAGCGGTCGGCGGATATGCCGACCAGTGAAGCGGAGGCGCCGACCTCGTTGCAGGAGACCAGCCGGTCGAAGAGATAGAACGTCGTGTCCTCGACGCCCTTCGCCATCACCGCCGGCGCCAGCTGCTGCCATTGCGCCACGAAATCCGCATCGAGCTCGTCCAGCTCCGGTTTCGTGAGCAAGGACAGCAGGAAGTCGAACGCGACGGCATCGATCTCTGGTGAGCCAATGCGCGCGCTTTGCACGGCCTCGGTGACGATGCGGCGATCCTCCTCGTGCATCATGTTCGCCGTGCGGTAGGTTCGGTAAACCGGCAGCGCGACGGTCACCCGCGCCAACGCTTCACGCAAATGACGCGGGCTGATGTCGCGGGTGCGCCAGTTCGCGCGCGCACTGCGGATCGCGGCCAGCGCCAGCCGCTCCAGATCGGCCGAAAACGTCGAATCGATGATCTCGCGCTTCTTCTCGCGCACCAACGCCGAAAAATTCACCGGATGCCCGGTGAAATCCGAATACGTCGCCGTCAGGGCATCGATGCGCTGATCGTCCATCCAGAGGCGGTTCACCTTCGCCAGAAAATCGTACCCGACCGTGCCCTCGATGGGCCAGTCGTCCATGAGGCGCTCGTCGTTCTCGAGAATCTTCTCCACGTACACGCGCCCGTCGGGGAGCATGCCCCGCAGCCTCTCGAAGTAGGTCAACGGATCGCGCAGACCGTCGGGATGATCGATGCGCAGTCCGTCGAGTTCACCGCGCGACACCATGGTTTCGATACGCGCATGGCTGGCCGCCACCACCGCCGGCGACTCGGTGCGAATTCCGATCAGCGAGCCGACGTCGAAGAAGCGCCGGTAATTCGTGAGCTCCCCCGCCAGCTTCCAGCCGTGCAGCATGAAGAACTGCTTCCGCAACACGGCGTCGATCCGTTCGGGATCTTGTCCGACGGCGGCGATGGCAGCCTGTAACGTACCGTCTTCGGATGCCGCTCGAAGCAATTTGTCGGCCTGCGTTCCAAGCTGCCGATAGGCGGCGCGATCCGCATCGCTGGGTTCGCCCAGCGCGTCGAGGCGCTCCAGTTCTCCGAAACAGGCATCGCTCGGCCCGGCTCCGCCGTTCGACAGCAACTCTCCCCAGGAGGCGGGATTCAACGGCCAGGAGTTGTCGTAGTGCTTCAGGCGCGGACGTCCGTCCACCATCTCGATGCTCAGTTCGCCTGCCTCGAGGGCCGCGCCATAGGCACGGGCCAGGTTGCAGATGTGGACCCGAAACGGCTGATGGGCCGGAATCCGGATGTCGAAAAACCCGGCGAAGTCGCTGTACGGCCCGTGCGCCAGCACATCGTCCCACCACGGATTCTGATGCGATGCCGACATGTGGTTCGGCACGATGTCGAGAATGATCTTCAGCCCCAGCGAACGCGTGAGGTCCACGAAGCGGCCCCAGGCTGGTTCGCCGCCCAGATCGTCGCTGATCTTGCTCGGATCCGTGACGTCGTAGCCGTGCATGCTGCCGGGCGCGGCCTGCAGACACGGGGACAGGTACACGTGGCTGATCCCGAGTTCCGCCAGGTAGGGCAGGATCTTGCCGGCGGCATCCAGGGGAAACCCCTTGTGCACCTGCAGCCGGTAGGTCGCAACCCACTCAGCGCTCATGACTGAGCACCACGAAGGAGCGCGGCGCCATGTCGACGATGCGGTTGCGCTTCACCGACTCGCGTTCCACCGGCAGGTTCGGGCGCGCCGTGTCGAACGCCACCTTCCAGCCGGAATGGTAGAGTTCGTACGAGATGCGAAACGCCACCGGCTCGTGATAAGCATTGAGTAGTAATAGGAAATCCTTGTCTTGTGCGCATTGACCCTCGCCGTCACGGATTTCGGGCGCCATGCCGTTGATGAACATGCCCAGGGTGCGCATCCACCCCCCATCGTCCCAGTCTTTGGGTTCCATGCGCTTGCCGTCCGCCCGGAACCACACGATGTTCTTGTCGGGGGTCAACGCGTCCGGATCATCGTCGTAGAACGCGTAGCGATGGAAGTTCGGGTGCTGCTTGCGATACTGGTTGACCCGCCGGGCGAAATCCAGGAATTCCTGCCTGGGCTCATCCAAATTCCAGTGATACCAGGAAACCGCGGAATCCTGACAATAGCCGTTGTTGTTGCCGCCCTGGGTCCGGCTCAATTCGTCGCCGCCCGAGATCATCGGCGCGCCTTGGGCAAGCAACAGCGCGCACCAGAAATTCCTCTTCTGGCGTTCCCGAAGCTCGATGATGTCGGGATCGTCGGTGGGTCCCTCCACGCCGCAGTTCCACGTATGATTGTCGTCCGCGCCGTCGCGATTGTCCTCGCCGTTGGCTTCGTTGTGCTTCTGTTCGTAACTGACCAGATCCTGCAGCGTGAAGCCGTCGTGCGCGGTCACGAAATTGATGCTCGCCGAGGGCGGCCGGCGGGTGGTCTCGTACAGATCGGCACTGCCGGCCAGGCGGGTGGCGATTTCCGAGTGCAGTCCCATGTCGCCTTTCCAGAACTGCCGGACGGTGTCGCGGTATTTCCCGTTCCACTCCATCCAACCCAGGGGGAAATTGCCGACCTGGTAGCCGCCCTCGCCCAAATCCCATGGTTCGGCAATCAGCTTGGTCGGAGCGATGGTCGGATCCTGGTAGATCGTGTCGAAGAACGCGCCCAGCTTGTCGACTTCCCGAAGTTCCCGGGCCAGCGCGGAGGCCAAGTCGAAGCGAAAGCCATCGACGTGCATTTCGGTGACCCAATAACGCAGGCTGTCCATCAGCAGCTGGATCGCATGGGGATGCATCATGTTCAGCGTGTTGCCGCAGCCCGTGAAATCCATGTAGTGCCGGGCGTCGTCCGGCACCACGCGGTAATACGCCAGGTTGTCGATGCCGCGGAACGATAATGTGGGCCCGAGTTGATTTCCCTCCGCGGTATGATTGTAGACCACGTCCAGAATGACCTCGATTCCGGCGTTGTGCAGGTCCTTGACCATTTGCTTGAACTCGCGGATCACGTCGCTCGGCATGCTGCCATTGCTCGCGTACGCCGGTTCCGGCGCAAAGAAGGCAAGCGTGTTGTAGCCCCAGTAATTGCGCAGGCCTTGATCGATCAAGTGCCGGTCATCCAGAAAATGATGTACGGGCATCAACTCGATGGCCGTGATGCCCAATGCCTGCAGGTGTTTGATGATCGGTTCCGAACCGACGGCCGCATACGTGCCGCGTATCGCCTTCGGCACTTCCGGATGAAGCATCGTCAGACCCCGGACGTGGGCCTCGTAAATGATCGTCTCATGCGCTTGATGGAAGGGCCGTTTCTCGTCGCTCCAATCGAAGCGAGAATCGACGACCGCCGCCAGGGGCGCAAACGCCGCGCTGTCGCGATCATCGAATGACAGGTCGCCGTTGGGATCCCCCAGCGTGTAGCCGAACAATTCGTCCGCCCACTCGAGCCTGCGGCCGATCGCCTTCGCGTACGGGTCGAGCAGCAGCTTGTTGGGATTGCACCTGAGCCCCTTGTCAGGATCGTACGGGCCATGGACGCGATATCCATAGAGCTGGCCCGGCGCAATGTTCGGCACGTAGATATGCCATGCCCCGGCGGTACGCTCACGGATGCGGATGCGCCGTTCGTTCGTCCCATCGGGATCGAACAAACACAGTTCCACCGATTCGGAGCATTCGGAAAAAAGCGAGAAATTGACGCCCTTGCCATCCCAGGCCGCCCCTCGCGGCAGGGGCGACCCGGCTATCTGTCGTGCTCGGTCGCTCTGAGTAGGAATAGTCGCCCCTTTCGTTCTAGCGGTCATTATTGACGCTCGACGTGAACGGGCCGTAGGCCCGCCGCCGCAGCATTTTGTCGGCCGATGACCACAGCGCGTGTAGGACGTGCGCCGCGCGTCGACTCAGGCCCACCTCCAGTTCTTGATCTCGGGCATGTCCTCGCCGTACTTGTCGATGTAGTGGGTATGCTCGACCAGCTTGTCCTGCAGCTGCTGCTTCAGGTACACGCCTCTGCTCCCGGTCTGGGGCAACCGATCGATCGCATCGATCACGAGATGATAGCGATCGAGTCCGTTCAGCACCGTCATGTCGAAGGCCGTCGTGATCGTACCCTCCTCCTTGTAACCGTGAACGTGCATGTTGGCGTGATTGCGGCGGTTGTACGTGAGGCGATGGATCAACCACGGATACGCGTGGAAGGCGAATATCACCGGCTTGTCCCGGGTGAACAACGAATCGAAATCATTGTCGCTCAAGCCATGCGGATGCTGCGTATTCGGCTGCAGCTTGAACAGGTCGACCACGTTGACGACGCGTATCCTTATTTCCGGCAGATGACTGCGCAGGATGGAGACCGCTCCGAGCGTCTCGAGCGTGGGCACATCGCCGGCGCAAGCCATGACCACATCCGGCTCACCATCCTGGTCGCTGCTGGCCCATTGCCAGATGCCGATCCCCTCCGTGCAATGTTTCACCGCCGCGTCCATCGTCAGCCATTGCGGCGCCGGATGCTTGCCCGCCACCACCACGTTCA
>PLUE01000055.1 GCA_003164785.1 Gammaproteobacteria bacterium
TTCCTGATCGTGGACGCGTCACGGTCAAAGGCCGGAAGGTCACCGCCGGTCTTGCCATAGCGGATATGGTGCTCGGCCACGAGATTGTCTTCATGGATTTCAAAATGCGTCCCATCGGCCACCGCCGCTTCCCCGGTCCCCCATTGGCCGACCAGCTCGAATTGCAGGTAAAGGTTGATGAGATCTGCCGACGCCGCCCGCAGGTCCGCAATGTCGAACTCCCGCGGATTGGTGGCGGTGGCGAGACGCCGCCTTATCGCAGCGCTCGGCCCTCGCCGGCCGATCGCGCGGACGAGGGCTTGCCCGAACGGCCCGGCCAGTCGGAGTCCTTTCGATTTTCTGCTATCAATGCTAGCATCTGGCCTGTCAAAGGGCGAAAATTACTGGATATGACGACGGAGGCTTCGATGGCACAACTCATCGTACGAGACTTATCGGAAGATCTGGTCAAGGCACTCAAGCAACGGGCAGCGAAACGCAATCGCAGCACGGAGCAGGAACATCGCGAAATCCTCCAATCGGTACTACGGGGTCCAAAGCGGCGACAATTGGCGGACGTTCTTGCGGCGATTCCCAACGTCGGCGAGGACAGTGATTTCGAGCGCGAGCAGACCGACAAACGGGGTTGATATGTACCTGCTTGATACGGACGTCATCAGTGAGATCCGTAAAGGCGACAAGGCCAACCCCGGTGTCCGGGCGTTTTTCGCTGACGCGAGTCGCGAGTCGGTCGATCTTTATCTGTCGGTAGTCACGATCGGAGAGCTACGGCAGGGCGTCGAGCGCATTCGACATCGAGGGGACGACGCGCAGGCGAAGCTTCTCGGACGCTGGCTCAAACAGGTGACGATGACCTATGCCGAGTCGATTTTATCCTTCGACGAGGAGGCGGCACAGGTTTGGGGACGGCTGCGGGTACCGAATCCGGAGAATTCGCTCGACAAGCAAATTGCGGCCACAGCACTCATTCATGATCTCACGGTAGTGACCCGGAACACGGGGCACTATGCGCCGACTGGCGCGCGGCTACTCAATCCGTTTGCGTAATCGGGCCGCGCTCATTCGTCGAAACGATGATTTTTGCATCGGAATGCGTCCAAGACACCTATCCTCTCGGTTCTTTCGTACGCTATGAGCACTTTTTACACGAATCTTGCCGACGGGCCTAATAGGTACGAAAGTGCTTTGGATCAGGCGGCGGGCCGTAGAGCATAACTATTTTATGCATCGCAATACCCCTCGTTGTTTGTAGTCCTGGTGGCTTGACTTAAGTTTCGCTTCAATAACGGATGTGGTCATTAACATTCGACGAGCGCAACGCCCTCGCATTCCGCGTCGCAGGAATAGTTCCTGCGTCGGCCTTCACCACAAGTGAACCGTCCCGAACGATGTGCGGGAGTGTCCGCGGTACACACGCATCTCGCTCACAGGCCGCACCTTGTCTGCCGTAATGCCGTCAGCGCGTGCTCATAAGGCTCCGGTGGAAGGGTGCGACCGAGAATCAAGTCTGCGGCCCGTTCACCAATCATCATCGAGGGCAGATTGGTATTGCCGCCCGGTATCGCCGGCATGATGGAAGCATCGGCAACGCGCAGCCCCTCTAGGCCGTGTACCCGCAACTGCGCATCTACCACCGCCTCGGCGTCGCGGCCCATCCGACACGTGCCCACGGGATGGGCCCGGTGCCCGGCGTTGCGCCGAATATGCTCTGCCAGAGCTGCATCGCTGGCGGTGTCCGGCCCCGGCAGCACTTCGCGACGGATCATGTCGCGTAACGGCTGTTGTTCGTAAACTTTGCGGCTAAGCTTGATGCCCCGCACCATCGCGTCAAGATCACCAGGATCGTCGAACGCGTTCATCAAGATACGCGGGGCATCGGCAGGATTGGCGGAACGCAGTTTGACCCAACCGCGAGACTTTGGCTGTAAATAGCCGATGCGCACCGACATGCGGAAGGAAGGTTTTTTGTTGACACCCGGGACCCAGAGTGCAGCGCTGTTGCTGATCGGTAGGTACGTCAACTGGATGTCGGGTTGATCCAAACCGTGCAGGGATCGAGCAAATACATTGGCCGTTGACCCTACATACGCGAAGGGTCCGTCCTTCTTGGCCAGCCAGCGGCCGGTCGCGAGCGCCGCCCGGTCGAGACGGAGATAGCGCGTGAGGCCTTGTTCACCCAGCAACTCGTATTCATTCAAGATATTAGGATGATCGCTCAAGTTACGGCCCACGCCGGCTAAGTCGTGGATGGGATCGATGCCGATGGCCCGCAGTTCGTCGGCTCTGCCTATTCCCGACAGCATCAGCAGCTGGGGTGAGTTGTAGGCGCCACACGATACGATGATTTCCCTGCTCGCACGAACTGTC
The DNA here is from genome assembly GCA_003164785.1 of Gammaproteobacteria bacterium. Taxonomy (GTDB): domain Bacteria; phylum Pseudomonadota; class Gammaproteobacteria; order Steroidobacterales; family Steroidobacteraceae; genus Bog-1198. Next base: position 2,368 of record PLUE01000055.1, read on the forward strand.
TTACTCGCCCCTGGCGGCCCGTATACGACGGCGCAGGCACGCCGACGCTCGACGACGATGCGGTGAGTCAGGGCTCCCGTTTGAATGGTGAGGTTGGGCCGATGCATTGCAGGATACAAGTAGGCGCGAGCGGAACTTGACCGCTTGCCGCCGCCGGTGGTGGACTCCATCTGTGCAATACCGTCCTGTTCGGCTCCATTGGGGTCTTCGCAATAGGGAATACCTGCGGCCAGTGCCGATGCCAGCAACGGCTCCCATAGGAGGTCTGCGCCTTCCATGCGTGACACCCTGATCGGCCCATTGCCGCCGTGAAAAGGACCCGAGCCGCGCCAATTTGTTTCCATACGCTTAAAGTACGGGAGAACCTCGGCATAACTCCAGCCTGACGCACCGAGTTCGCTCCACCGGTCATAATCGCGCCGATGTCCGCGAATCGCAATCATCGCGTTGATTGACGAGGTCCCCCCTAATGTCCGCCCACGGGGGACGTCGAGTTGCCTGCCGTACAACCCCGGCTCAGGATCGGTCTGGTATTGCCAAGTACCCAGTCTGCCCGATGCTATCTTCAAGAACGCCAGCGGCATCAACTGGAACGGATGCCGGTCATAAGGTCCCGCCTCCAACAAAAGCACGGCAATCGACGGATCTTCGGAGAGCCGTGCAGCAAGCGCGGCACCCGCGGAGCCGGACCCAACGACGATGTAGTCAAACTCCGATTTCATCGATTCTCCGGCACGGAAACCCCGGCGCTCGAGCCGGGGAGGAAGTGCCTCTCCTGAGGGTGAATTGTTATTGTGTAAATCAATGTTTCAGCCAGATTTGGGGCTTGTCTAGGTCCATGAAACGCATTAGTTTTCTCCGATGCTGCTGGTCTATCGATACCGCGTCAAGTCGCTGACGGGACTGCTCAACAGGCAGGCGCGCGCCTGCAACTTCGTTTGGAATTTCTGCAACGACACTCAACGGCACGCCCTGAAATGGAATAAGCGTTGGCCGAGCGGCTTTGACCTCAATCGGTTGACCGCGGGAAGCAGCAAGGAACTCGCCCTGCACGCGGGCACCATCAATGCCGTCTGCGAGCAATACGCCACGTCCCGCGTGGCGAAGTCGGTGCTCGATGCAGGCTGGTCTTCCTTCCGAGCCTTGGCTCCGCTACAAAGCGATCGCGCACGGGGCTTGGTACGAGGAAGTCAATGAATCGTTCTCTTCCCGAGTCTGTTCGTCCTGTGCAAGCAAGACGGGGCCGAAAGGTGTCGCAGACCTCGGAATAAGAAGCTGGATCTGTTCTGAGTGTGGAATGTCGCATGATCGTGATATCAACTCTGCTCGGAATATCCTCTTCCGTTCGGGACATCGAACGCCTGCTGAGGGAATCCCCGCCCTTTAGGGCGGGGAGGATGTCAATCCTTTGCGCCTTGCCTCCCGCTCTCTGCGCTTTTCGCTTCGATAACGCGAACGAGATCCGCCAGCGTCGACGTGATAGGCGTAGGTACTCCAAGTTCGGCGCCGACCCGGGCCACTGCTCCATTGATGGATTCAATCTCAGTAGGCCTGCCCGCCCTGCGGTCTTGTAACATGGATGCTTCGTGCGAAGGGTGCTTCGCCAGCGCGACCTTTACTGTTTGCCGTATCGCTTCCGCATCCAGCACGATCCCTCTGGCGCGCGCGACTGCCACGGCTTCCTCGACGATTGCCTGTGCGATCCGCAGCCCTGCCTCGTTGTCCATCTGCCCGTTCCTGGCCTCAGTGATCATTGCCAACGCATTGAGTGCCGCATTGAAAGCCAGTTTTTCCCATACCGCTGCAAACGGCTTTGCGGTGACGATCGGTTCGAATTTGGCTTTTTGCAGGATCTCGGCGACGGCATCGGCGTAGGGCTGGGCGGCCTCAGTGAAGCCGCCCAGATGTACGCGCGCGAATCCGTGGGAAATCACCCGGTCCGGCGGCTCGATATCCGCCGGAACATGCGCAGTGCCCACCAATACCCGGTCAGGCCCGAAGGTTTCGGCCAGAATTTCCGCGTTGCCAATCCCATTTTGCAATGTGAGCGCGACCGGCTGAAGGCCGGCAAGGTGCGCGACGGACTGAACCGCCGCGCGGCTGTGGAGCCCCTTGGTGAACAACATGACTAAGTCCACCGGCCCTGAGAACTCTCTGGCATGGCTGGCACGAATCGATACTCGCCTCTCGCCATGATCGTCCACGAGCAACAAGCCCTGGTGATTGATCAAGGAGATGCGTGCTTCGTCGACATCGACCAAGGTGACCGCAGCTCCTGCTTCGACCAACCGCGCGCCAAACAAAGAGCCCATGGCGCCCGCACCAACGATCACGATATCTTTCAAGGCAGGATCTCTACGTAGTGGTGAGGTCAGATCGTGTTGACATCGAGCGCCGTCGGAATGAGGTCATTCGCCACCCGAACGATCTTGCTGGCTATTCGACAGCCACCGACGCACCGTGCGTGGTGTTACCCCGAAAAGATTCGCCATCCGCTTGATACGCGGACCGAGAGGTCCGTCTTGTTTGTCGAGAGTCTTCATTCCGCCCGCGTGCCCGCGTGCGGAGGTCCATTCGTTCTTTGAAATGAATAAAAGATCGGTGACGGAACCGCGTTCCTGCATGCGCTCTACGCGACAGGCGCCGGCGTGCTGCACGCCTTTCGAAAGGCGTGAGATGCGAACCTCATCCACTTTACGGCGCTGAGCCATCCGACCAGTATGAACGCGCCAACCAGTTTAAGACACATTTAAGAAGAAATTAGTACATAAAACTCACGATTGTGCAGCCAGAGCAGAACTTGCGCGAGATCCATGAGGTCAGTCCGCACCGATGTCGACGTACGCGATCCAGCGCCCGGCAAACACGATTCCGACCCATAAGACCGGCGACGATGCGGCAAGCAGACGGCCGTTAAGACGCGGGGGGTGAACTTTCCCGATAGCGCTCGTCCCGCGTGATCCCTTTCTGGAAGATCAGCGTCAGGATCAGCACCGCGGCCAGCATGCACATCTTCAGTATGAACGCCGGGTTGCCCAGCGAGCGCCCGGGTTTGCCGATGACGAGGGTGGCGCCGGACAGCAGAGAGACCAGCAGCGTCCGCCATATCCAAGGCAGGAAACGCTGGATGATGGCAGCCAGCGGCTGACTGCGCGCCAATATCCCGAGGACGTGCAGATCCACCATGGCGGCCGAGGATGTCACGAGCGCGATCGACAGAATGCGAACGGTCTGCACGGTGGGGATGATCCAGTCGATGGCTTGGATTTGCATGCTGAGCGGCGTGGCGGACAGCCATTCACCGAAAGCGTGCACTGGCTGATTCATCTGCGCGGACGATTCCGCTTATCTGGTGTGTTGAGCGTCGTGTTGCGCCTGAGCCGACTCGCCGGGCGCGGGCAGACCGGGCGGATAGAATTTCGTGGCCGGCGTATCGCGGATGAACTGCGTCGCCACGTCGTGTAGAGGGCGCGCCGGGCGGTGAGCGGCATCGGATGCGAGCGGCAGGATCTTGCGGAATTCAGTCCAAGCCGCCGTGGACGCCGGGCCGAAGCTACGCTTCGGATCTTCAACGTGGCGCACGTCCAACCAGAACGTTCCGGTCAAGAAATCTTCCGCCAATAGGTCGACAGTATCGGCGACAGCGCGCCGGGCACGTTCGACTTTGAGCCGCGTCTGCGATTGCAGATCCTCGACGGTTTGCACCAGCGCCGAACCCTCCGGCGCGACCGGCACTTCCAGGCCGTGAATTTCCTGCATCAGCGCGGCGGTGGCGAAGCTGCCGGCCGGCGAGTTGCCGCGCGCTTGCTCCGGCGTCAACACCTCGTCCGGGCGTATCACCGTGAAGAACGGGTTTTGGAACCGGCCGACCCGCTGCGCGGCGGCCGCGTCGAGATTGGCGAGCGCCACCGTGAAGCTTTCGAGGTCGTTCGCGAGCGGGTAAGGATCCCAGTTGGCGTTCGACACGATGAACCCATGCTTGCCGTTGCTGTGTGGGCCGCCTTTGACGAAGTATTTCAGTAATTGCGGAGTGTTGAGCTCCCATGAATCTTTGTGTCCTTCCGGTGAGCGTGCATG
>PLUE01000023.1 GCA_003164785.1 Gammaproteobacteria bacterium
CGCAGTACTTCCAGAACTTCATGGCGGCGCGGGCCCAGGTGCGTGAAGCGCGTGCCGGCTATTTTCCCACCGCAACCCTCGCTCCCGCGGCCACCCGCACCGGACTGGGCTCGGTCGCCGAAGGTGCCTCCACGGGCACCGGCGGGACGGCGTCCGCTTCGACGCCCGGAGTCACTGTCAACGATTTTTCACTGCCGTTCGACGTCTCCTGGGAACCGGATCTCTGGGGCCGCATCCGCAATACGGTACGCGAATATCGGGCCGCCGCGCAGGTCAGCGCCGCGGATCTCGAGAACGAGCGCCTCACGGAGCAGGCCGATCTTGCGGTGTATTATTTCGAACTGCGCGGGCAAGATGCGCTGCAGGATCTGTACGACCGCACCGCCGCCGCCGACCGCGAGTCCCTGGCCCTGACCCGCGCCCTGTTCGAGACCGGCGTCGGCGGCGCGGAGGACGTCGCGGCGGCCGAGGTGACGCTCGCGAACGCGGAAGCCGCGGCAATCGGCATCGCTACGAACCGCGCCGTCTACGAGCACGCCATCGCGACGCTGATCGGCAAGGCCGCTTCGGACTTTTCGATGCCGGTGAAAATCCTCTCGACGCCGGTTCCGGCCATACCCGTCGGGGTGCCCTCTCAGCTGCTGCAGCGCCGTCCGGACATCGCGGCGGCGGAGCGCACCATGGCGCAGGCGAACGCCCTCATCGGCGTCGAGACGGCGGCTTATTATCCGACCCTGAACCTTACCGGCAGCGGGGGTGTGCAATCGCCGGCGATCGCTCAGTTGTTGACGGTGCCGGCACTGGTCTGGTCGGTCGGGGCGTCGGCCTCCGAGACGATCTTCGACGGCGGGCTGCGCAAGGCGACGATGGCCCAGTACACGGCGATTTATGATGCCGACGTCGCCGCCTACAAGCAGACCGTGTTGAACGCGTTTCAACAGGCGGAGGACGGCATCGCGACGCTGCGTGTGACATCGAGACAGATCGCGAAGCAAGATGCGGCCGTCCGCTCCGCTCAGCGCTACGTCGACATTGCGACGGCCCGGTATCAGACGGGTCTCGATCCCTACCTGGACGTGATCACGGCGCGAATGATTCTGTTGGGCGATCAGCAGACCTTGGTCACGCTGCGCGTGGGCGAGATAGCGGCGGCCGTGCAGTTGATTCAGGCGCTCGGCGGCGGATGGACCGTCGCGCAGCTCCCTTCGGTGAAGTGAGGTGGTTGAGCAAGCGGTCTTGGCATGACGTTGCTGAGTGTCGGCCGGCGAATACATCGTCAGATTCCGCCAGGTTTGAGAGGGCGAACTCCCGGGCGCTACAACGAGAAGCCCGGATATACGAAGGCGCTGCGAATGGTCTCGGCGTCTTTTTCGGATACACCGCTGGCGCGCAAGGTCTCGTGCCACGTCGCCTCGATTTGCGCCCTCATGTTGTTGACGATCTTTTCGGCTTCGCCCATATCGAGCAGAAAGCGTGCATGCTGCGAGAGTATGTTCTTCGCATTGGCGTAGCGGCCCATATCGCCGCAGTCCAACGCGAGGTCGCGGCGTTCCATGCTCACGGGCACTGATGGCGTGAGGTCATAGGCGGGCGAGAGGTTCCAGTTCCTGTCCACGCAAGAAACGCCAGCTCACCCGGTGAAATCCACCGGAGGAGGCGCGTTATCTTGGCGCCGGATAATAGCTACGTCTTGACGGAAACCACGACTCCCGTGGTTCTGGTGAAAATTGCAGTCAACAAAGACGCATGTACCTCGACGCGTCGTCCGTTGCTTCGGCACTCGACCACCATGGCGAGGATGTCGAAAAGAGGCCCAATGATGCGAATCACCTGATGCCGCGCCATGTCCATGTCGGTGATGATGCTAACGCCGATCATGGATAGATCGCGTAACTGTGCCGTGCGAGCCGCCACGTGCCAAGCCGCGAGGAAGGTGATGGATTCCGAGCGCGACATGCGCGGCGCCGCGCGCCGGCCAAAGAAATCATCTGTTCCGGGCGGGCGCGCCGGCGGCGGCGCTAAGGGGCTATCGCACTGGTGGCATCGAGTCTTGGCATCGATGTCTGCGGACACGCGTGCGCAGCAGAACGGACAAGTCGCCGGCACGATGGCTTTGCGCGATGTTGCCATCACCGCGGTGCGCAAGCTGTTGCGCCCGGGCGGCTGGGAACCGCGGTGCTCTCCGTCGTACTTGGCGCGCTTGGTCGGATCACCCAGCACGGCGTAGGCTTCATTGATTAGCGCGGCACCGGCCGTATCTCCCCCTAAATCCGGATGCATGCGCAGCTTCGACATCATCGTTCGGTAACTTGCGGTGATTACCTGCCCAGGCGCTTCCGGCTGGACGTACAGAATCCGATAATAATTCCGCCTATTAACTCCCATGGTAGGTGCCTTCGCGGTGCGCTGAGCCGATGGTGTTTTGGCCGTTGCCGACTCGATGATCGGCGCGACCGACACACACGAGTTGGGCAGTCCCAGCATTGCGGGACATCGGATTCAGGAGTATCTGATCCCAAACGACGGTGTACGTCCAAGGCTGGGCCGACCGCCGCACTCGCCTCTCATCCATCATCATCGCGACACTCCTCGGCTACGTGCCACTGGCAATGCCGCGCCTGCGGACGCTGCTTCGGCGAGCGCCAACGCGGCGAGTACGAGGCGGCTGGAACGTTTCATGGAATAACTATCCGCATTGAAGTCGAATTAAGCCTGTGCGGTAAGCCTAACCGACAGGAGGTAATTGGCGATCCGCGGATGTACGTAGATGGATGTAACGTGGCGCTACCAGAATAGTTGGCGGCGATGCAGGCAGGCGGGTGAGTCGGGGCGATCGGCTCGTCGTACGCGCGAAGATGCCGCGATAGGTACATCCACGGATCGCGGAATCGGCGGCCGGCGACCAGCATCACGAATGCGTTAATTCAAATTCCATATTTCCATCAAAGGAGAGCTTTATGAGTCTTATTCGTTGGTCGCCGTTCGGCGAAGTGACTACCGCCTTCGATCGGCTTGTGCCGAGCGAGTTCATGAACTGGCCGCGCCTCTCGATGGGCAATGGCCAGAAGGTCGAATGGGCACCGTCCGCGGATATCAGTGAAACCGACAAGGAATACCTGATACGCGCGGAGTTGCCGGCCGTCAAGAAAGAGGATGTAAAGGTCAGCTACGAGGATGGGGTAATCACCATTAAAGGTGAACGAAAGCAGCAAAAGGACGAGAAGACCGAGAAGTTTCATCGCGTCGAGAGCTTCTACGGCAGCTTCGAGCGCGGATTCTCTCTCCCCGACAATGTGGATGCGGATAAGATTCATTGCGAAAGCAAGGACGGCATTGTTACCGTCCACATCCCTAAGACCGAGTCGGTGAAGCCGAAAGCAAAGCAGATCGCCGTACAATAAGGCGGCACGCGTCGAGAAAGGAACGGCGGCAGTATTGCCGCCGTTCCTTTTGGTAGAACTACTTAAACCGCAAGTGCAGTCTTCACACCGTCACTGTTATTGAATGGTCAGCCTGTTTTCGACGTTGGCAACTCCGGGGGCGCCCCATGCAGCCCGTGCGGCATCGTCGTGTTCCTGCCACGTATGAACATGTCCCTTCAACGTGACGGTTGACCTGTCGACCTTCACTTCAATATGCTCGGCGTCCAAGACGGCCTGGCGCTTGAATGCATCTTCGATTTTCTGCTTCACATCGCCTGCCTTGATGGCTGAGGTCACCACGATATTATTCGTGACCCCTTTGACGCCCATCAGGTATCGTACGGCATTTTCAGCTGATGTTCTTTGAAACCCGAAGCTGACTTTTCCGCTGAGCGTGATCCAGCCGTCTTGCACGACCGGCTTGATCTGCGTGTCGCTGATTGCCACGTTCCAGCGCATAGCATTGGCGGCGGCCTCCGCAATGTCAGTATCCGTGCGAACGCCCGTCAGAGGCATCGACACCTTCAGTTCATTGGCGATGGCTCTTACGCCGATCACCCGCTTGGCGACATCCTCAGCCGCCCAGCGACCCGAGTAGTGAGGTACCTCACCCGCCAGGGTCACGATTCCGTCATTGACGATGACGCCAATGTGCTTGTCATCTACGCTGGGATCCCACTGCAACTCCAATTCCACATCACGCCGAATGTCTGCATCAGTTTTCATGTAAGTATCTCCTAACAATGGTTCGAATAAGGGTGCCGACGCATCTGAACTCATTCGCGGATGTTTGCTCATTCGGAGGAGATCATTGCTATTTGTTTTTCCCAGCGACGAACTCAGTGCGCCCATATTCAATACTCGCCGAACAGCGGCATGTGCACCAGTAGTGGTTTCCGCAGTCGACTGCTTGTATTGCGTAAGAGTCGCGGGATGGCCTGCCGAAACCACCTGGGCGCTATCGTCATCCTGGTGCAAATCGACAACGGTGGGTGGCGATGCCCGATTGCCGGCCGCAAACCTCATTTTTTGGATTTTGTGGAGTTCGCCCAGCCATCAATCCGTTCCCGGCATGCCATAGGTAGATCCCCTTGCTGTGCAAACGAGAGATCTATCACATTATCGTCTCTCATCCACCAACGGAGCTATTGGGCAATGCGCAATTTGGGAAACACGTGGGCCATTGTCTTGGCGGGCGGTGAGGGAAGCCGCTTGCACAGCTTGACGACCACTTCGTCGGGCGTTGCCGTCCCAAAACAGTTTTGTTCATTGCGCGGGGGCCAATCACTGATGGTCGAGGCACTCAAGAGAGCCGAATCGGTGGCTGCCGCCGACCGCATCTGCCCTGTCGTCTCGGAGCGCCATCGATGCTGGTGGGAGCCCGCGCTGTCCCACTTGCCCCGAGCGAACGTCATCGTCCAACCCGACAATCGGGGCACGGCGATAGGAATCCTGCTTCCGCTCCTATACGTCCTGCACCGTGATCCAGAGGCGCGCGTCGTCCTGTTGCCGTCCGATCATCATATTCGCGAGGAGCATATTCTCGCAGCGGCAATGCAAGCGTCGGCTAGGGAACTCGTTGAGCGGCGGGACCATATCCTCCTTATTGGAATTGCTCCGGATGAGGCGGATCCGGAACTCGGTTATATCGTCCCTGGCATTGGAGACCGGACTACGTCTATGGTTGATCGATTCGTCGAGAAACCGAACCGCTTATCGGCCCGGTCTCTGGTCGATGGCGGCGCGTTGTGGAACACGTTCATCGTGGCTGCAAGCGGCGCTGCGCTGTTGCGGCTGTTTGTCAATCGAATGCCGCTGGTGGTGGCCCTCTTGGAGGCTGCCGTTGCGCAAAGCCCTGATCCCATTGATCCGTCACAAGCGATGTTCGATGCCTACACAAAATTGCCGATAGTCGACTTTTCCCGTGAAGTCCTCCAAGGGGCGGAGCCCATGCTGCGAGTGATGGAAGCCGCTCGTTGTGGATGGAGCGATCTGGGAACTCCTCGGCGGCTTGCACAAACTTTGAAGAGGCTCCCGCCTACCTGTCATTCGTCAGATTATTCCCTCGATGCATTGGCAGGGATATTGAATCTAGCGGCTCAAGCGGCTCGACTGCGGACCGCATAACCGCCGGCACTCTCAATTACCGCTAACAGTGAGACACCTGGCGCAGGCGGCGCAGGCCGCGCACCTGGACAGCCTGTTCGTCGCGGACAGCCTGACTCTCTCCGGCGAGCCGTGGGAGCAGTGCGCCGAGGCTCTCGCCGTGACTCCGGTACGCTTCGATGCGGATCACGCCGAGCTGCTTGCGAGTCATGACCTGGCAGCGAGGCGATCCGCGCTCAAAGCACCGATGATCGGACACGGCTCCGCCGTCGCCGTATTTTCACATTTGCAGAGCAACCCAGACAGCACCTTCTCCATCTGCTGTAACGTCGCGAGCTTCTCGCGGATACTGATCAATCGGGCTCCGGCAATTTTGCGAATGGCCGCCCGACTGCCGCCTTGCTCCAAACACAGCAGTTCGCGGATTTCCTCGAGACTGAAGCCAAGTTCTTGCGAACGCTTGATGAACCGGATCCGGTCGATCGTCGCGATCGGGTAGCGGCGCACACCGGCACCGCCATTTGGGACAGCCAACAGACGCCGTCGCTGGTAGTACCGTATGGTTTCGACCCCCACCTCGGCCGCCCGGGCGAGCCTCCCAATGGTCACTGCGGCCGCATCTGAGCGGAATGGGATTTGAGCTGGAACCCGACTGGCGGCTGTTTTGGGCATAACTTGACTCCGTACCTAGGTACGGAGCCTAGACTACCCTATGCCGCCCGTACAGCATGCCGGAGGACAGTCCATGACGCCGCCAACCCAAAAACCTTGTTGCTGTGTACCGGCGACCAATGACTCTGATAGCACAAAGGGAGGGGTGGCGGCTAACGCTACCGGCCAAACCCGTGATCCCGTGTGTGGCATGGTCGTGGACCCTGCCACTGCGAAGCATCGGGCGGAGCACGACGGGCAGACCTACTATTTCTGTTGCGACGGTTGCAAGGCGAAGTTTCTGGCGGATCCCACTCGGGTTCTGAAACCTGCCGACAAAGGCGTCCCTAGGGTGCCGGAAACTCCGGCGGCACCCCTAACTGCGGGCACGATCTACACCTGTCCGATGCACCCCCAGATCCGGCGTAATGCGCCCGGTAGTTGTCCCATCTGCGGCATGGCGCTCGAACCGGAAGGCATTCCGGACGCCGAAGGCACAAATCCTGAACTCAAGGATATGACCCGCCGATTCGTGATCGGTGCGGTACTCGCGACACCGCTCTTTATCTTGGAAATGGGCGCCCACCTTGGGCTGTTGAACATGGAACGTTTCGTGTCCATGGCGGCGTCGCTGTGGATTCAGTTTGCCCTTGCAACACCCATCGTGTTCTGGTGCGCGTGGCCCTTCTTTCAACGAGCGTGGGCATCGGTTCTCAACCGATCGCCCAACATGTTCACGTTGATCGCCTTGGGAGTGGGCGCGGCCTATGTGTACAGTTTGGCCGCCACTTTCGCCCCCGGACTATTTCCGGCAGGCCTTCGTCAGCACGGCGGCATGATCCCGGTCTACTACGAGGCTGCGGCGGTGGTGACGGTCCTCGTGCTGCTGGGTCAAGTGCTCGAATTGCGCGCAAGGGAGAAGACCGGCGGCGCCATCCGTGCACTCCTGAAGTTGGCGCCCAAGACGGCGCGGCGCCTTCGTGCGGATGGTACCGACGAGGAGGTGTCCCTCGATCAAGTCCACGTCGGCGATCAACTGCGGGTGCGCCCCGGTGAAGCGGTTCCGGTAGACGGGTCGGTGACGAAGGGATCGAGCTCTGTCGATGAATCGATGGTGACGGGCGAGTCCATGCCGGTGGAGAAGACGCTGGCGGCAAAGGTCATCGGCGGTACCATCAACGGCACCGGTGCCCTGGTAATCACCGCGGAGAAAGTCGGTGCCGACACCATGCTGTCCCGGATCGTACACATGGTGGCCGACGCGCAGCGCAGCCGGGCGCCCATCCAGCGGCTGGCCGACTCGGTCGCGGCGTGGTTCGTTCCAGCTGTCATGGCCTCGGCGGCCCTGGCATTTGCGGCCTGGATGATCTGGGCACCGGCTCCGGCGCTGGGCCTGGCCGTCGTTGCCGCCGTGTCCGTGCTCATCATCGCGTGTCCCTGTGCGCTCGGACTCGCCACCCCGATGTCCATCATGGTCGGCGTGGGCAAGGGCGCAAGCGCTGGCGTTCTCATCAAGAATGCCGAAGCGCTCGAGCGCTTCGAGAAGGTCGATACCTTGGTGGTGGATAAGACCGGAACGCTCACCGAAGGCAAACCTCGTGTCACGGCGGTCGTGCCGGCTGCCGGTTTCGATGAATCCACCGTCCTCTCATTCGGCGCCAGCCTGGAAAAATCCAGCGAACATCCGCTTGCAGCCGCTATCTTGAGCGCGGCCGCGGACCGTAAGGTGGCCCTGCAGGAAATCACGAACTTCACGTCCGTCACCGGCAAGGGCGTGACCGGGAGCATCGGAGGTCGGCAGGTGGCCGTAGGCAATGCGGCGCTGCTCAAGGACCGTGGGGTGGCGAGCACCGAGCTCGAGGCTCGCGCCGAGGCCCTGCGCAAGGACGGTGCCACGGCCCTCTTCGTGGCGGTCGATGATAAGCCGGCAGGCATCATCGCCGTCGCTGATCCGATCAAGGCGACCACCATGGCCGCGCTCGACGCGCTACGCGCTGAGGGGATGCGAATCGTCATGTTGACGGGCGACAACCGAACCACGGCGCAGGCGGTCGCAGAGAAGCTCGGGATCACCGAAGTGGAAGCGGACGTACTGCCCGAGCAGAAGAACGCCATCGTTCGCCGTCTCAAAAGTGAGGGCCGTGTGGTCGCGATGGCCGGAGATGGCGTCAACGACGCCCCCGCGCTTGCCGAGGCTGATGTCGGTATCGCGATGGGTACGGGAACCGATGTCGCCATGCAAAGTGCCGGCCTCACGCTCGTCAAAGGCGACCTCGCCGGCATCGCGCGCGGGCGGGCCTTGAGCCGTGCCACCATGCGCAACATCCGCGAAAACCTCGTGCTGGCGTTCGTTTACAACGTCATCGGGATTCCGGTGGCCGCCGGTGTGTTGTATCCGGCATTTGGACTACTCTTAAGCCCCATCATTGCGGCGGCGGCCATGAGTTTGAGCTCCGTCTCGGTGATCGGCAACGCGCTCCGACTGCGGATCACCCGAATATAAGGATGCGCGCCGCCTGGCAGCACTCCGATTTGCAGCAACCGGCGAATGGCGGCTGTACTGCGTTGTCCACCGCCTGCCGCGCCCTAGCAATCGCCTTGGGGCTTGCAACGGGGCTCGGCGGTTGTGTTCTGGCGCCGCATGGAACCGGGGATGAGCGCGTGAAGCTAAATGCGGCCTCGCCACCCTTTGAGCCGCGAATCGACTCGCGTCAGCTACCGGAATTGCCGGCAATTGCCACCTGGCAAGACGTGCTCAGCCTAGCCTTTCTCGCCAACGGCGAGTTGGAATCGAGCTATTTCGAATGGAAGGCGGCGTTCGCCCGGATCGACCAAGCGGCAACCTGGCCGAACACGAATGTCGCACTCTCCTTCGGCTATATGTTCTCTCCCGGAAATATGAAGACGTGGGATCGGACCACGATCGGGGGCGGTTTTGATTCATCGATGAACCTATCGCTACCCGTCAAGACGCGAACCGCGGGCAAGGTGGCATTGGATGCGGCCAGAGAGGCTGAGGACAAATTTCGGGCGGTCAAGTTCGATCTGCAGCGGCGGATCCTCGAGGCCTATCTGGACCTGGCACTCACCGAGGAACTCATCCGAATCGACCGCGATAACTTGACGTTCTTGAAGCTGCTCTCGGACTCTGCCTCTGATCGGGCCGAGGCCGGCGCACCGATGCAGGATCTCTTCAAAGCGCTGATCGAATCAGAGACCGCACAAAACGATCTTGCCGGATTGGAAGCCAAGGCCATGGCGATGCGCGGGGAACTCAATGGTATGTTGGGGCGCGAGCCCTCCGCACCGCTCGGTTTGCCAGCTGAGTTGCCGGCTCCTCGTCCGATGGCCGCCGATGACGCAGCGCTCATCGCCGTGGCGGTGGCCCAAAATCCTGAGCTGGCCGCGCTTGCGCAGCAGGTAGCGGGCCGCAGCGACGCGGTGGAGCTTGCAAGGCTCGCGTATCTGCCGGACATCATCCCCTCCGCCAATATCACGGGCAGCTTGTCGCAGTCGTTGGGGGCCATGTTGATGCTGCCGACCAAGCGGCCGGCGATCCGGGCCGCCATCGATGAGGCACAGTCGTTGACCCGCTCCAGCGAAGCGATGCTGCGTCAGACCAGCCAAGACCGCGCCGCTCGCTTCGTGGCCGACCTCTACCTGATGCGCAATGCCGAGCGCGAAAGCCATTTGTACCGCTCCAGAGTCGTTCCGGCCGCCCGTCAACTCGTGAGCAGTTCGCGCAATTCCTATGCTGCGGGGACTATCGGGTTTGCCGACCTGATCGACAGCGAGCGGATGTTCATTTCCGTGAGGCGCATGGTCGCACAATCACAGATTGAGCGTGAGCAGCGGCTCGCCGAACTCGAGGCGCTGGCCGGCGTCGATATCGAAACGATGGGTACTCAAACACAGGCTGGCGGTCCGCCGGCTGTCGATACGGCGCGAGCGGAGTAACGAAGGACTGTCATGGCAACGAACAAGAAAACGAGTCTCCTGGGGATCGTATTGGTTGCGGCGGTGATCGTAGGAGTTGCTCGCCATGTGCAAGGGACGGAACAGCCGGCATCGACGAAGGCCATGCCCGATGACATGCCAGGCATGGACATGTCAAAAGACTCCAAACCGGCGTCACCGTCAAACACATCCGCGGCGCCGCCGTCGGGGTATGCGCAGATCAACGTCAATCAAGACGTACAACAGCGCATCGGGGTGACCACTGGAAAGGTCGAGATGACGCCTCTCACCATGAGCATCCGCGCGGTCGGCATCGTGCGGCCGGATGAGACGCGGGTCGCTCACGTTCACTTGAAGACCGAAGGTTGGGTGGAGAAGCTGTTCGTCTCGTACAACGGCCAAAAGGTCAGAGCCGGCGACCCGATGCTCTCGATCTACAGTCCTACGTTCTTTGCGGCACAGCGGGAATTCTTGTCCGCGTTGCGGGTCGCGAAATCCGGTCTCGACAGCGAGGGGGATCAGAAGACCGTGGTCGATACCGCTCGCAGGCGCTTGGAACTGTGGGACATCCCGAAGGACGAGATCGGGAAGTTGGAAGAAACCGGAAATGTGGGCAAGTCCCTCCTGTTGCGAAGCCCGATCTCGGGTACGGTGCTGCAAAAGACCGCGTTTGCCGGCCAGTACGTGACGATGCAAAACGAGCTGTTCGTCGTCGCGGACCTTTCGACGGTGTGGATGCAGGCGAAGATCTTTCAGTACGAATTGCCGCATGTGGCCATTGGCATGCCGGCGACCGTGTCATTCCCCTCAGCCTCGCAGCACTCCCTCACTGGCAAGGTCGTGTTCATCGATCCGGTGGTCGATGAGAGTTCGCGATCGGTGCAAGTGCGCATCGAACTGCCAAATCCGGACGGCCGCTTGCTACCTGGCATGTTCGGCGACGTTGTCATCTCGCATGCGATGGGGTCTGGCTTGACGGTTCCGGCCTCAGCGGTTATCCGCACGGGGGACCGCGACATCGCGTACCGAGTCGTATCCGGAGAACGTTTTTCGCCGGTCGTCGTCAGAATCAGCCCGACCCGGTTCGCTGATCGCTTCGAGGTGCTAGTGGGCCTGAAAGCCGGCGATGAGGTGGTCACTTCCGGCAACTTCCTGATCGACTCGGAAAGCCGCTTGGAAGCCGGTGCCGGCAGCATGGCGGACATGCCGGGGATGGCCGCTCCCAAAGCCAGCGACAAGAAATGATTGCTCGCATCATCGAATTTAGTGCGAGGAACCCGTTCCTCATGCTGATATTGGTGGTCGTGGCCATCGGCGGCGGCGTTTGGGCAACGTTCACCACCCCGCTCGATGCCATCCCGGATCTCTCCGACGTCCAGGTCATCGTTGCCACCGATTGGGCCGATCGCAGCCCCAATATCATCGAAGATCAGATCACGTATCCCATCGTGACGCAGCTGCTGTCGGCACCCAAGGTCAAAGCGGTGCGGGCCAATAGTTTTTACGGCTCCTCGCTGATCTACGTCATCTTCGAGGACGGCACTGACCTTTATTGGGCGCGCAGCCGGGTGCTCGAGTATTTGAGCGGCATGGCGGGGAAGCTCCCGCAGGGTGTATCTCCCCAACTGGGGCCCGATGCCACCGGCGTGGGCTGGGCGTTGGAGTACGCCCTGATCGACAAGACCGGCAAGCATTCGCTCGCAGAGCTTCGCACCCTCCAGGACTGGCAGGTTCAGTATCAGCTCCGCGCTGTCCCGGGCGTCGCCGAAGTCGCTTCCGTGGGTGGGTTCGTCAAGCAATACCAAGTCACCATCGACCCCAACAAGCTGCAAGCCCACAAGATCTCGATCAATCAGGTCGTCGAACAGATTCGCCGTAGCAATCAAGAGGTGGGCGGGCGAGTGTTGGAGTTCACGGGTCGGGAGTACATGGTGCGGGGTCGGGGCTACCTGCGCAATGCCGCCGACCTCGAAATGGTGTCGTTGGGAGCGGAGGCCGATGGCACCCCCATTCTCGTCAGGGACGTCGGATTCGTCCAGCTCGGACCCGATATTCGTCGCGGCGCCGTGGACTTCAACGGCTTGGGCGATGCCGCCGGCGGCATCGTCGTGGTTCGCTACGGGGAAAGCGTGTATGACGTCCTCGCCCACGTCAAACAGGTGATCAAGGATACCGTTCGGCCCTCCCTCCCGGAGGGGATGGAACTGGTGGTGACCTACGACCGCTCGACGCTGATCCGGCATTCCGTGGAAACTCTGCGCGGCAAGCTGCTCGAGGAAAGCCTGATCGTGAGCTTGGTCTGCGTGGTATTCCTCTTTCGGCTGCGCAGTGCCTTGGTTGCCATCATCACGCTGCCCCTCGCGGTGCTGCTGGCCATGCTCTCTATGCGTTGGATCGGACTCACCAGCAACATCATGAGCCTGGGAGGCATCGCAATCGCCATCGGTGCGATGGTCGATGCCGCCATCGTGATGATCGAGAACGCCCACAAACATCTGGAACGAGAGCAAGCCAAGCCGAAGGAGGCGCAACGCCCGCATCTCGAAGTCCTGATCGATGCCGGCAAAGAGGTGGGGCCATCGCTGTTTTTCTCACTCTTGATCATTACGGTGAGCTTCTTACCGGTCTTTTTCCTGCAGGACCAGGAGGGACGGCTCTTCAAGCCACTGGCGTTCACCAAATCCTCCAGCATGTTCTTTGCCGCGCTCTTGTCGATCACGGTGACGCCGTTCTTGATGACGCTCCTGATCCGAGGGAAGATCTCGCCGGAGGAGAAAAATCCGATCAATCGGTTCCTGATCCGGGTTTACGAGCCTGTTGCGAAGCTCGCCTTGAAGCACCGCTACTCGATGATCGTCGTCGCTGTGATTGCCATTGCGTGCATCGTGCCGCTCTACTTGAGTCTCGGCAGCGAGTTCATGCCGCCCCTCTGGGAAGAGACCGTGCTCTACATGCCGGCGACCTTGCCGGGAGCGTCGATCCAGACGATGACGCGCACCATCCAGAAGCAGGACCAGATACTCATGGGTATTCCGGAAGTGGCGAGTGTCTTTGCCAAGACCGGGCGAGCCGAGACGGCCACGGACCCTGCGCCCTTGGAAATGGTCGAAACGGTCGTCAATCTCAAGCCACCGGCTGTTTGGCGCGCCGGGATGACACCGGAGAAGCTGGTCGCGGAAATGGACAAGGTACTGCGCGAGAAGATGACGGGGTTCTCCAACAGTTGGACGATGCCGATCAAGGGGCGGATCGACATGCTCTCGACGGGCATTCGAACACCCATCGGCGTGAAGGTTTTCGGTGCAGATCTGACGGAAATCGGCAGGATACTCTCGGATGTGGAAGCCACCTTGCGCACCGTTCCAGGGACGCGGAGCGCATTTGCCGAACGTGTGAGCCAAGGGTATTACCTGGATTTTGATGTGAATCGGGAGGCTATTGCTCGCTATGGATTGTCGGTGATGGATGTCGAGGAGACTATTATGGCGGCCGTCGGCGGCGCGAACGTCACGCAGACGATCGAAGGACGCGAGCGCTACCCCGTGAACGTCCGGTACGGCCGCGAACTGCGGGATGATCTGAACTCCTTGCGGCGGGTACTCGTGGCGACAGCCAATGGGGCCCAGGTGCCGCTGGGGGAACTCGTTGATTTGCGGTTCGTCGATGGCCCCGGGGAGATCAAGAGCGAAGCGGCGCAACTCGTGGGCTATGTCTATGTCGATCTCGCCGGACGCGACACCGGCGGATACCTGGACGATGCGCGTAAAGCCGTTGCCAAGATGGTCAAGTTGCCAACCGGTTATCGTCTCGAATGGAGCGGCGCGTTCGAGGGCATGCAGCGGGCGGGACAACGGCTGATGTACGTCATCCCGATCACACTCCTAATCATTGCCGTGCTTTTGTATTTTAATGGCAAATCGCTGGGCAAGGTTCTGATCGTTCTCTGTGCCGTGCCCTTTTCGCTGGTCGGCGCTTTCCTGCTCCTGTGGATCTTGGGATATCATTTGAGTGTTGCGGTATGGGTCGGCATCATCGCCTTGGCCGGAGTCGATGCGGAGACTGGCATGGTCATGCTTCTCTACCTTGACGTCGCCTACGCGCGCTGGCAAAGCGAAGGGCGGATGAAGACCATCGACGACCTCGAAGGCGCCGTGATGGAAGGCGCAGTACAGCGCGTGCGACCCAAAATGATGACGGTATTTGCGATCCTTCTCGGGCTCCTGCCAATCATGTGGTCGAGCGGAGCTGGATCGGACGTCATGAAGCGAATTGCAGCCCCAATGGTTGGCGGCATCGTGACCAGTTCGATCCTCGAGCTGTTGATATATCCGGCTATTTACGTGTTGTGGAAATGGTGGGGCGAAGTACGGCGGCAGGACATGGTTACCGTAGCTCGGTAGCCGCACTGCGTCCGCGATGGCGATGCCGCGAAGGGGCCTTAAATGGCTTCGTCTCGCACGCGTGACGGCGCTGTCCTGGCAGGCGTCAGGATACGACCTGCAATACGGGTGCCGTGGGTTGATTCAACAGGATGAGCAGTGCGCTGCGCTCCACCGTTTCGTGTTCCAGCAACTCGCGCGCCAACGCGTCGAGCTGGACTCGCCGGTCGGTGAGGGTGGCGCGAACGCGCTGCTCCGCCTCGCCCAAGAGGTTCCGCACCTCTTCATCGATCGCCTGAGCGGTGCGTTCGCTATACTCGCCGCGCGTTGCGTCCGGCGACACCGGCAAGAACGCGGCGTCGGCGTCGTGGAAACACACGGGCCCGAGCAACGAACTCATGCCGTATTGGCTGACCATGTGGCGTGCAATGTCGGTGGCGCGCTGCAAATCGTTTTGCGCGCCCGTCGAGACCTCGCCATATACCAACTGCTCGGCAACTCGCCCGCCCATGAGCACGTCCAGCCGGTCTAGAAGTTCACCATATTTGAGCAGGTACCGATCTTCCGTCGGCAGCTGCTGCGTGAATCCGAGCGCCCCGATGCCGCGCGGAATAATGGATATCTTGGAGACCTTGTCCGCCGAGGGCCTTGATTCTGCAACCAGCGCATGACCTGCCTCGTGATAAGCGACAGTCTCCTTATCCTGTTGATTCATCACACGGCTCTTCTTTTCCAGCCCCGCTACGACGCGATCAATCGCCTCGTCGAAATCGCTCATTTCGACGGCCATTTTGTCATGGCGTGCGGCGTGCAATGCCGCCTCGTTGGCGATGTTGGCCAGATCCGCGCCGACGCAGCCGGCCGTTTTTGCGGCCACCTGCGAGAGCTTCACGTCGGGGCTCAGCTTGAGTTGCCTGGCATGCAATTGCAGAATTTTCTCGCGTCCGCGGATATCGGGTCGATCGATCGCCACGTGCCGATCGAAGCGTCCGGGACGCAACAGCGCGGGATCGAGGATTTCAGGGCGGTTGGTGGCGGCCATGATGATGATGCCGCTCTGCGTATCGAATCCATCCATCTGCACGAGCAATTGATTGAGAGTCTGTTCGCGCTCTTCGTTGCCCCCGAGGCTGCTGGCACCGCGCGCCTTACCGAGGGCATCCAACTCGTCGATGAAGATGATGCAGGGTGCAAGCTTCTCGGCCTGCTGAAATAGATCTCGGACTCGTGCGGCGCCGACTCCCACGAACATCTCGACGAACTCGGAACCCGACAGAGACAAAAACGGCACCCGCGCCTCGCCCGCCACCGCTTTCGCGAGCAGGGTCTTTCCCGTGCCGGGCGCCCCGACGATGAGGACGCCTTTGGGGATCTTCCCGCCGAGGCGGCGATAGCGCTCCGGGGTCTTCAAGAAGTCGACGACCTCGATCAACTCGTCCTTCGCTTCGTCGATTCCCTCGACGTCGGCGAACGTCACGGGCAGATTCTTCTGCACATAGACCTTGGCCTTGCTCTTGCCGACATCCATCATGCTTCCCATCGGACTGCCGCCCGCGCGACGCATGACGAGTCCCCAGATCATAAAGAAAATCGCGGCAGGCGCGATCCAAGAAAACACCGTCCAGAACAGTCGATTCTCGATGCGCCCGCCGAACTTCACCTTCGCCGCCTGCAGTTCGGCGACCAAGTTCGCATCCGGGACCCGGCCTACGACGAATTGGTAGTCACCGGGTGTGGCTGCCGACGCGGGCCGCGAATCAGTCGTGGAGTTCCCGCCCGTTCCGGCGGTGCCGGACAAGCGATCATCGGCAATGGTGACCTCCCTGATCTTGCCAGACTGGAGCAGAGCCTGGAAATCGCTGTACGCGAGCTCCTTCACGCCGGGGTCACCCAGAAAGCTTTGCACGGCGAGCATGATGAGCATGGCGCCGACAACGTACCAAAGGGAAAAATGCTGTTTGGTATCCATAGGCTTGACGATCGAACGGAAGGATGGCCCGCTACGGGCGTACCCAGATCAGCATACGAGATTATCCGCGCGGATCCATAAGTGGAATCCGCATGTGACCCATGCATGATTGGTACGTACTTCCCCTGATCCTTAATTGATCTGGTCCCACGGGGGTCATTACGATGCGGTAGCGCAGCGCTCCCGCCGCTGCGGCCCAAATGAGGGCGCGTGCATCGACGCTTGCCCGCTGTTGGGGCGCAGGGCGCGAGCGGGGCTGCCCGTCAGCATGCTATCGCGGGCCGCCTTCGGCATCCGCGGAAATCTGCCCAATGCACTTCTTTGCTGGGTTGCCTCGGTCGCCTTCGAGGTCATCAAAATACGGTTGCCGGCCGATGGAGCGCTTCGAAGAAGTCGGCTGGGCGTCCAACCGTTCCTGGGTGGCCCACTCCATCTTCGTCAACGATCACGAGATCGCGTCCCTCGGCAAATGGGGCACGGGAATCTGTCACTGCCCCTCGGGCAACTTGAGGATGAGCAACGCACAGGTGGGGTCGGGCTTGATCTTGCCGGGCGATCCGGCCGCGATGACGACTTTGGCTGCGACGACCGCGGCACAGGTTCCTGTCAGCGCCCGTAGAACACTCCGACGATTCATGGCTACCTCTCTCGGCCGTTGGCTGCACGCATTCCGACATAATTGTGAAAGTCACATCGACGCGGGCGACTATAGTTGATAAATCGAGCGTCGCAACGAGTAGGCAGCCTCCGATGTTGCCGCGGCGCTTGTGGAATTTTTCGGACTCTGTGCGACGGATGACGTGAGGTCGATGCACCAAGGGGTTGCACAATCATGGTCTCGGCGTTCCGCTTTGGTGCATTCGGTCACGTGCGCAAAAAATGTTGTTTGCTCGACACGACGGCTGTTAGGATCGAGCGCGGATAAATAAATAAACGGGATGAGGTGGCCTTTGGCGCACTGGATTCGTGTTTTTGTCGTCCTCTCAATCCCGCTTCTCGCGGCCTCCTTCGTCGCAGAAGCGCAACAGAGTGCGACTAGCGCCGCGGCCACGCCTGCGGGCTCCGGCGATCTCGATGAGATCGTCGTGAACGGGATCAAGCGCGGCGACCTGATTCTGCCGACCACGGTGACGTCGACGTCGGCATACGGCCTCGACCTTGGCGTGATGGACACGCCGCGCAACAACACCTTGCTGTCGAAGGCGCAGCTCGACGCACTCAACATCCAAAATCCAGGCGGTTTCTCGTATTTGACGTCGAGCAGTTATACGGACGCGGCGTTCGGCCAACCCAACGTGCCGCGCATCCGCGGCCAATACGCCGACATGTTCTTCAACGGCATGCGCGACAGCTATACCGTCAACGGCTACGGCGCGCCGGTGAGTTTCAACAGCGTGGACTCGGTCGATATCATCAAGGGTCCGGCCAGCGTGCAGGCGGGACCCGGCGCCGGCGTCGGCGGCGCGATCGATATCACCACCAAGATGCCGAGCTTCCTGAAGGCCACGGAAGATTTCAGCGTCGAAGTCGACAGCCAGCAAAAGCGGCGCGCGTCCTTCGACATCAACAGCCCGCTGACGTCGAACACGGCCGCGCGTGTGAGCTTCACGTCCGACGATAGCGGCAGCTATTACTACGACATGTATTTCCATCAGCAATCGCTGTTCGTCTCGGTGCTCACGCAGTTCACCCCGGCCTACAGTGTCCTGGTCACCGGCGGGTTCGAGGACACGCGCTACCGCGAGAACGACGGCGTCAATCGCGTCAATCAGGGGCTCATCGATAACGGGGCCTACCTCACGGGCGGCGTCGTGGGTGGGCCGCAGAACATCTCGGGCTTCGGGACGGAGATCGATCTGACCGGCGCCCAGCAGCTCAACGACCGGATCTTGATCGATGAGCCTGCGGGCACCGGCGCGCACTCAGTGCACGCCAAGGGCCAAGTCATCCAGACGTTCAAGGCCACGGATGCTTTCACCATCACCAACAACCTGTTCTACGATTACCTGAACCGCTACAACGAGACGGAGGACTACTACGCCGATACGTGCATGGGGTGCTACACGGTCGAGGACAAGACCGATTTCAAGGTGAAGTTCTCGACGGGCCCAGTCAACAACGATCTCGATGCCGGCTTCACTTATCGCTATGCGCACCTGGAGGACATTCAGAACTTCGCGAACGAGCCGGTGAGCGTGTTCGATCTGTCGCAAAGCCCGCTCACGTGGATCTTTCCGCCATCCGCTCAAGCGTCGGGCGGGGCGGTGCCGTACGATGCGGCGTTCAATCATCCGCAGTACGGCGTCCCCGGGCGCACGGCGGGCTATTTGAACGGCAGCATCATCTCGAACCTTCAGGATGCGGCCATTTTCTTGGAGCACCGGCTGCAGTTCTCGCCCGAGTGGAGCGTGCTCTACGGTCTGCGCGGTGACCTGGTGCAGTTGAACGAAGCCGATCCGCTCGGGGGAACGGGGTTGGTCAACGGGCTGCCGCAAAAGGAATCGACGAACTGGTATGGCCTGTACAACGGGAACGTCAGCGTCGTCTATAGTCCGTCCTCGCATATTTCCGCGTATCTCACCTACAACAAGGCGCAATACGTCGACCCCGACGCCAACGACGGCGCGGTCGGCACCTTCGGCGTCGACCCGACCGCCCAGTTGCGGCAGGGCACGCTGTTGGAAGAGGCGGGTGTGAAGTTCGATCTGCTCGACAAGGCGCTGTTCATTTCCACCGCGATTTTCAAGCAAAACCGCGCCATCCCGTCCGGTCAGGGAGGCCTGGAGCATGACTTCGCCCACATCAAGGGCGCCGAGATCGAGCTCAACTACCAGCCCGACCCACATTTTTTCGCCACCGCGAGCTATTCTTACCTGCATACGACGCTCGATCAGCCGATGAGTTTCTGGAATTTTCCCGCGTACCCGGGCATCAACTACGACGGCGCGGCGACTGCGGATCTCTTCAACTCAAACGGGACCAGCAACTACGCGCCCAACCAGAAGTTCAACGATCCGGGTGTGCCACAACATCTGTTCAATGTGCTCGCGAACTACAAGCACGAGACCGGCTTGGGCGCGCAGGCGAACATCCAGGTCACCGGCAAGGTCGAGACCACCCAATCCGGCTATTTGAACGTCCCGGTAGTCGAGTCGGGTTATCTGCCGCTGCCAGCCGGCCTCGTGTCGACGCTCGCGGCCAACGGCGGCTACTACCAGTCGCCCACCATACCCTGGCAATACACCTTGAATGCCGCGGTCTTCTATAGCTTTCTGCAACACTACAACGTCAAGTTCGCCATCTACAACGTGACCAGCCGGCACAATCTCGTGAACGACTATCCGTTCTACGGCAACGACTTCCTGACCCGGGTGCCGCCACGCAGCTACGACCTAACCTTGACCGGCAAATTCTAAGACCCGCCCGAGCGGAGAGGATTGATTCATGGTGACCGCTCCACTTCCCGCCGACCCCGGCCTGCGCGTCGCCTTCGAAGAGGCGCTCGCGGGTTATCGGGAGGGGGGCCTGCCCATCGGTGCGGCCCTCGTCCATCGCGGCGAGGTCATCGCGCGGGGCAGAAACCGCCGCGTGCAGGACGGCAACCCCATCCTGCACGCGGAGATGAGCTGCTTCCAGAATGCCGGGCGGTTGCCCTCGTCCGTGTATCGCGAAGCGACGCTCTACTCGACGCTCTCGCCGTGCTACATGTGCAGCGGTGCGGCGCTGCTGTTCGGCGTACCACGCATGGTGGTCGGGGAGAGTCGGACCATTCTCGCGGCCGATGACTGGCTGAGGACGCGCGGAATGACGGTCACCGTCGCGGACGATCCGGCCTGTTATGAATTGCTGCAGCGGTTCATTGCCGAGAAACCCGAGATCTGGGCGGAAGACATCGGAGACGCCGGAACGGGCCAAAAATACGACCAGCCCCATCGAGGGACTTGACCTTGACACCGAGCGCGTTCAGCTATGCCCGCCCGGGCAATCTGGACGACGCTGTGTCCCTTCTGAATGACCACGGCGACTTTGCCTGCGTCCTGGCGGGCGGCCAGACTCTGATACCGCTGCTCGCGCAGCGAGCCGTTCGACCGCGCCTCGTGATCGACATCAATCGCATTCCCGACCTCGACCGGATCGAGATACGCCCGGATCACATTCGCATGGGGGCGCTGGTCCGGCAGGAGCAGGCCCGGCTTTCCTCCGTGGTCCGCGCGGAGGTCGGTGGCCTGAGCGAGGCGCTCGAGTGGGTGGCCAGTCCAGTCATTCGCGAATGCGGCACCGTCGCGGGCAATCTGGTCGCCAATACCCCCGGGAGCGAGCTGCCCGCCGTCGCCATCGCGCTCGGAGCGCGGTTCATCGTCACCGATCGTCACGGGGAGCGTCTCGTCGCCGCCGCGGACCTGCTCGGGCCCGGCTGCCGCCTTGCCGCGGATGCGCTGGTCACGCATGTGCTCTGGCCGCGCTCGCCCGGGCTCGGCGGGTTCTACGAGGTCGCGCGCCGGGACGGGCACGCGCCGGTGGTGGGCGCGATGGTCAATCTCGGGCGGGACGATTGCCGCATTGGTCTGTGCGGGGTCACCGCCACGGGCATGGCCTGTCCGACCGTCGCCGGCGCCGTCTTCGACCGCTTCCCGACGGCGCTCGAGCCAGACGAGATCGATCGATTGCTCGCGCGGGATGTTGGCAAGCCATTCTTCGGCAACGCTTTCGTCGGCGCGCACTACCGTCGCGAGATGGCGCCCGTCGTGATCCAGCGCGCCATCGCCGCGGCCGCCCGTGCGGGGCAACGCGGATGAACGCACTCCTGATGGACGAGCGCCTACCCCTGTCCGTGACCGTCGACGGCAGCCTCATCACCGCCGCGGTCCGACCGCGATGTCTTCTGAGTGATTTTCTGCGCGGTGAAGTCGGCGCCACCGGCGTGCATGTCGGTTGCGGCCAGGGCGTGTGCGGCGCCTGTACGGTGGTCATCGATGGCCGGCCGGTGCGGGCGTGCCTGATGCTGGCGATGCAAGCGGACGGCTGCCGCATCCAGACGGTCACGAGTCTGTCCGAGCTCGAGGGCGGGCAGGCCCCGGGCCCGGATGGGCTGACCCGATTGCAAGCGGCGTTCCGCGAGCACCATGCGCTGCAATGCGGTTTCTGCACGCCGGGCTTGCTGGTATCCACGGCGATATTTCTCGCGCGCAACCCACATCCCAGCCGTGCGGCGATTCTCGCGCACCTGAACGGACACCTGTGTCGCTGCACGGGTTACGCGAACATCATCGCGGCCATCGAGTCGCTGGCACGATGAGCATACCGGCGCGAGCCTTCGGCACCGGCCGGCGACGGCGCGAGGATGCCGCCCTGTTGACCGGCACGGCGCACTACGTGGCCGACCTGATCCAGCCCGGCATGGCGGTCATGCGCGTCATCCGTTCCAAGCATGCCCATGCACGGGTGACACGGATCGACTTCGGTGCGGCAGCCCGCGACGCGCAGTGCCTCGGTTGGATGAGCGCCGCCGACCTGCCGGATGGGCGCGCTGCGCTGCCGGCGCTGGACCTCCTCGAGAGTTCCGCCGCCATCCAGCACCCGCTGTTGGCGGGCGATGTCGCGCGCTATGCGGGGCAGCCGATCGCGATCATCCTCGCATGCGACGCCTACGCGGCCGACGACGCGGCCGAGCGGGTGCAGGTCGAATACGAAGAACTCCCGCCGGTCATGAACGTCGTCGACGCGCTACGCCCGGGCGCAACGCTCCTCTATCCCGAACTCGGGTCGAACATCGTCCATGAGACGGCGCAGCGGCTCGGCGACCCGGAGCGGGCGTTCGCCATCGCGACGACCATCGTCGAACAGGACTTTGCCTTTCCCCGGGTCACCGCCAGTTCGATGGAAACGCGCGGTGCGATCGCCCGGCTCGAGCCCGATACCGGACGCTATCTCGTCCACAGTTCGACCCAGATTCCTCAGTTGCTGCGCGACGAACTCGCGTGCATCAGCGGCCTGCCGCGGGACCGCGTGCGCGTGATCGCGCCCGCCATCGGCGGTGGGTTCGGCGCCAAAGAGGCGATCTATCCGGAGGAAATCCTGGTGCTGCTCGCGGCGATGCGGTTCGGCATGCCGGTGTGCTGGACCGAGGATCGCGCCGAGTCGTTCTCAGCCACGGTGCAGGGTCGCGAAGAGCGGCTCTCGGTGCGCGCCGCCCTCGACGACCACGGCATCATGACCGCGATCGAGGTTGATTGCCTCGCCGACATCGGCGGTGCTTGCGCCCTGCTCAGCAACACGCCCGGCGCCGCGGTCGCGACACTGCGCGGTCCTTATCGCATCCCGAATTTCCGGTCGCGTGCGCGCTCGGTCGTCACCAACAAGACGCCGCTGAACGTCTATCGGGGGGCGGGCTATCCACAGGCGACACTGGCGATGGAACGTATGATGGATCTGGCGGCGGCGCGGATCGGACTCGATCGCGCCGAGATCCGCCGTCGCAACCTGCTGCACTCGGACGAGTTCCCGGTGGATCGCGGCGTCGGCTATCCAGGTTGCGCGCGGATCGTGCTCGACAGCGGCGACTTTCCCGCCTGTCTCGACTCCACCCTCGACGCGATCGGGTATGCAGGCTTCCAAACCCGCCGCGCTGCCGCCGGCCCGGGCGAAGCTCTCGGGCTCGGGCTTTCCTTCGTCGTGGAGATGACCGGCATCGGGCCGGCGGAACCGGCCCGACTCAGGCTCAAGGCGGATGGCAGGCTCGAACTCCTGAGCGGCATCACGCCGATCGGGCAGGGCAGCGAAACCACGATCGTGCAGATTCTCGCCGACCATCTTGGCCTGCCGGAAGACACCATCGTCTTCCGTGGCGGCGACACCGACGAGGCACCCGATGCGCCGGGGACGTTTGCTTCGCGTGGCGCGACGATGGGCGGAAATGCCGCATGCGCCGCCGGAAACGCGTTCTTGCTCCAGGCGCGCCGGCTGTTCGCGGAATTGCGCGGCGTCTCGGTGGAGAGCATCGTGTGGGAGAATGGGGGGCTGATCGAGCGCGACAGTACGAGCGAGGTGATGACGCTGCAACACTTGAGCCAGCTGGCGCTGTCAGCAGGAATCGATGCGACGCAGCGGCTCGATGCGCGCGCCGTATTCGAGGACGCGGGCATCGCCCATGCGAGCGGATGCCATGCGGCGGTCGTCACGGTCGATGTCGCCACCGGCATCGTGCGCGTGCTCGACTACGCGGTCACGCATGATTGCGGCCGCATCGCCAATCCCTTGCTCGTCGACGGTCAGATCATGGGGGGCGTGGTGCAGGGCCTGGGTGCCGCGCTGTTCGAGGAATTGCTCTACGACGCCGAGGGACTGCCCCGCGCACGCGGGTTCGGCGACTACGTTCTGCCCACGGCGGCAACCGCACCTCATTTCGTGCTGCGTCACATCGAGACCCCGTCGCCGCTCAACCCGCTCGGGATGAAGGGCGCGGGGGAAGCGGGATGCACGGGCGCGGCGGCGGCCATCGTCAATGCGCTTAGCGATGCGCTCGGTCCGTTCGGCGTCGTGCCGGACTGCGGCCCGTTCTCGCCCGCCCACGTGCGTGAGCTGTTGCGCAACGCCAAACCACAGGAAGCTTCGCCATGTTGACCCGACGCATTCTTTGCCGCTCGCTGGCGCTGGGGGGGCTGTCGGCCTTAACCGCGATCCGACTCGCCCGGGCCGCGGCCGCGAATGCCTTGTCGATGCAGGCCGCGTGGGTCAACGACGCCGAGTTCATGGGCTACTTCGTCGGCATCCAGAACGGCATCTACAAGGCCGACAACGTGGACTTGACCTACCTGTCGGGTGGCCCGGACGTCATCCCGGAAAGCGCGTTGCTGGCGGGCCGGGCGCCGCTCGCGCTGACAACCCCCGACACGACGATTCGCGCCATCTCCTCGCAGGGTGCCAGGTTCAAGATCATCGGCGCCCAGTTCCAGAAGAGCCCGATCGGCGTCGTCAGCCTGGCGTCGAACCCGATCAAGACCGTGAAAGATCTCGAGGGCAAGATCCTGGCGGTCCCGCCGGTCAACATGGCGGCCGTGCTCGGGATGCTGAAGATCAACGGCATCGCCAAGAGCCGCGTCCGGATCGTTCCGTATCAATTCGATCCGACGCCGCTCATCAAGGGCGAGATCGACGCATCGGTCGATTTCGTGACCGACGTCCCCTATACCATCGGGCTGGCCGGCAAGCAGGCCGTGTCCTTCCTCCTCTACGACAACGGCGTGACTCAGTACGCCGACACGGTCGTGGTGACCGAGGAGTTCCTGGCCGCCAATCGACCGCTGCTGGTGCGCTGGCTCAGGGCGAGCCGCGCGGCCTGGGCCCTGAATTTCAAGGATCCGGCGAAATACCCGACGCAGTTCAAGACCAGCTGGCTGAGCGGTACCGGCCGCGCGACCGAGAACGACATCTTCACGAACACGGCGAACAAGCCGCTGATCGACACGTCGAACGGCATCTTCTCGATGACCGAGGCCGGCATCACCGCGAATATCGGCTACCTGAAGAGCGTCGGCATCGCGGCCGAGCGTTCGATGTTCGATACCTCGCTTCTCGCCGGGCTTTAAGGTCGTGGACTCCACACCCGACGCCCTGCGCACCGATGGCCTGAGCGTGACCGGCGTGCGCCGCACGTTCAAGGTCGAGGGTCGGGACATTGCCGCCCTGAGCGACGTCTCGCTCGAATGCGCGCCCGGTTCCTTCACGGCGTTGATCGGACCCTCGGGATGCGGCAAGTCGACACTCCTCAGAATCATCGCCGGGCTCGATCGGCCCGATCAGGGAGCGGTGTCGATAGGCGGCGCCGCGCCGCTCGAAAAGTGTCGTGAGGGGGCGTTGGGCGTCGCCTTCCAGGATGCCGCGCTGCTGCCCTGGCGGACGGTTCGGCAGAACATCGCGCTGCCGCTCCAGGTGCTCGGCCGGTCGTTGCAGGGCCACGCGGCGCGCATCGACCAGTTGATCGAACTCGTGGGTCTGAAAGGCTTCGAAGACGCACGACCCGGACAGCTTTCCGGCGGCATGCGCCAACGCGTGGCCATCGCGCGGACCCTGGTCACCGAGCCGTCGGTATTGCTGCTCGACGAGCCGTTCGGTGCGCTCGATCAGATCCTGCGGCGGAGCATGAACCTCGAACTGCAGCGGATCTGGCTGGCGAACCGGCCGACGACCGTGCTGGTCACGCATGGCATCGACGAAGCGCTGTTCCTGGCCGACCGTATCATCGTCATGCAGCGCAACCCGGGGCGGATCGCGTGCATCGTCGAGGTTCCCTTCGCGCGGCCGCGCCACCCGGATTTGTTCGCCGCGTCCGAGTTCCATCGTCTCGAGGACGAGGTCGCGGACCATCTATTCGGCGCCCCGGCAGCATGAAGGCCGTCGCGATATCGGTGCTGCGGCTCGGTCTATTGCTCGCGGTCTGGGAGATTTGCGGCGACCTACGCCTGATCGCGGACGGCGCGTTGCCGTCGCCGAGCGCCATTCTGTGGCAGTGGTGGCAGGATCGCGACGTCTATCCGCCGCATATCTGGGCCACGGTCTTGCCGGCCTCGATCGGCTTCTTGGTGGGCAACGCCGTGGCCATTGCCGCGTCGATCGGCTTCGTTCTGGCGCCGGCGCTCGAACGGTTGATGCGCGGATTCAACATCGCGGTCTTCGCGATCCCGCCCATTGCCATCAGCCCGGTGCTCGTCATCACGCTGCCGGGGATCTGGCCGCAGATAACACTTGCCGCGATCTCGGTCTATTTTCCGACGATGTTGATGACCTTGCTCGGATTGAGGGACGTCGACCCGCGTCCGATCGAGGTCATCCGTTCCTACGGCGGCGGCGATCTCGCGGTGCTGCGCTGGTTGCGGCTACGCTCGTGTCTGCCCGGCCTGCTGGGCGGTCTGCGCGTCGCAGCACCGGCGGCGATTCTGGGCGCCATCCTCGCCGAGTTCGGCAGCGGCTCGCGCTGGGGACTCGGATCGTTTCTGCTCGGCTCGCTCGGCCGCGGCAATCCGGCCCGGATCTGGGGGATCGGCCTCGCCGCGACCGCGTTGGCGGCGATCGCCTATGCGCTGTGCGCGCTGCTCGCGAGACGTTACGCGGCCGCGAGCATGGTCACCATCGCACAGGGCGTGACCCTCGAACCCCGGCGACGCGCC
This sequence comes from Gammaproteobacteria bacterium, assembly GCA_003164785.1. Taxonomy (GTDB): domain Bacteria; phylum Pseudomonadota; class Gammaproteobacteria; order Steroidobacterales; family Steroidobacteraceae; genus Bog-1198. The sequence goes on from PLUE01000023.1 coordinate 26,648, forward strand.
GGCCGGGAACGGTTGCAGGATCTGGCGCTGGCCAGCGGCGCTTTCATCATGCCGTTCGTCATTTGGTGGAGCATTCTGGCGGGTTTCAGGGTCTCTCCGGTGATCGCGCGTACCCCGCTTGCCGTCTGGACGTTCCTCACCGAGGGGCCGGGCGCCGCCGACGCGCGCGGCGCGATACTCGATGCGCTGGGCCAGTCGTTGCCCTGGGCCGGCGTCGGCCTCGTGATCGCCCTGTCCGTCGCCCTGGGATTGGCGGTTCTGGGCGTCGTGTGGCGCGGTGTAACGGCGTCATTGATGCCCGTCGCGCTGGTGCTGCAGACGATGCCGCTGGTGGCGCTCACACCCATCGTCGTGCTGGTGTTCGGCCGCGGCATCGCGACGACCCTGGTGGTCACGGTCGCCGTCACGTTCTTCCCGGCCTTCATCACGATCGCTCAAGGTCTCTCGCAGGTGCCGAAGCCCGCCCTCGATCTCCTGGACGTCTACGGCGCGAGCCGGATGCAGAAGCTACGCTTCGTCAGCCTGCCGAGCAGCCTGCCGCATGTTTGCGCGGCGGCCCGTCTCGTCGCGCCGGCGGCGCTGCTGGGCGTGATGATCGCCGAATGGCTCGCGACCGGTTATGGTCTCGGCAATCTGCTCAACGAGGCGCGCGGCGAGCTGGATTACGGGATGATCTGGGCGGTCGCGTTCGTCGCGATCGCCGTGTCGGTGGCTTTCTACCAGTTCGTGAGGTTGATCGAGACCCACATTCTCAGGCGTTTCCAGCCCGCAACGGGCGCCTGATCGAGGAGGTTGTTCATGTTGATGCACCAGTTGCTGATCGACCAAGCACAGCGGACCCCGGAGCGCCTCGCGCTTCATTGGGTCGATCGCGACGTGACGTTCACGTACCAAGAAGCGGTCCAGGCGATGGAACGCATGGCCGGGGCGCTGGCCTCGCTGGGCGTCGGCCGCGGCGATCGCGTGGCCGTCTTCGCGCACAATGGCATGGACTACCTCATCGCTTTGTTCGGCACGTGGCGCATCGGCGCCATCTCGGCGCTGGTGAACGTGCAGTTCGCCCATGAGCTCGACTATTACTATGCCGATCACACGCCGAGCGTCGTGATCTATACCCACGATATGGCCGAGGCGGTGCGCCGCGCGGCGCGCAGCGCGGGCAGCGTCCGCCACCTGATCTGCATGGATGGCCCCCAGGAGGGCGCGCTGTCCCTGCCGGCCTTGATGGCGGCGAATCTGCCGCCGCCGCCGGATCCGTGGGACGAGACCGCGATCGCGCACCTCGCCTATACCTCGGGAACCACGGGCAAACCGAAGGGAGCCTGCCTGGCCCACGAACCGACGACACGCGCCGCACGCTGCATCGCCGAGCGTCTGCGCATCACGCGCGACGATGAGAGTTTCGGGCCGACCGCGCTGTCGAGCTCGTACCAGCTGGTGGCCAATCTGCTGCCGCCCTTGAGTCGCGGGGCCGGGGTGCATGTCATGGGGAAATGGAATCAGACCGCCGGTTGGGATGCATTGGATCGTACCGCGGCGAGTCTGTTCGTCGCCAACCCGACGTTGCTCGGACAGGTGTTGCACGAAAGCCGTGTGCGCGAACGCCTGCCGGGGCGGCTGCGCGCCGGGCTCTCCGGCGGCGGTCCGGTGCCGCCGACGCTGAAACGTGCATGGCGCGATGAGCTGGGTCTGCCGCTGGTCGAGAGCTTCGGGCAAAGCGAACTCGGCGGCTTCATGGCGCTCGGGTTTCCAGAGCTGGTGGCCGAGGACGCGCTCCTGGCCCGCGTGGGGCCCGCGCTCCCGGACAAGGAAGTGCGGATCGTCGACGGCGCGCGCAATCCCGTGGCGCCCGGCAACATCGGCGAGATCGAATTGCGCGGCGGGTTCATGCAGGGTTATTGGGGCCGACCCGACAAGACCGCGGACACCATCGGCACTGGCTGGCTGCGGACCGGCGACCTCGGGATGATCGATCGCGACGGCTTCATCACCATGCGCGGCCGGCGCTCCGAACTGATCGAGACCGACGGCGTGCTGTGGTTTCCGCGCGATGTCGAGGAGGCATTCTGCCAGGTGCCCGGCGTCGCTCAGGCGGCGCTGATCGGTGTCCCGGATGCGGAGCTTGGCCAGCGTCCGCTCGCGTTCATCACGCTGCTCGGCGGCGATGATGTCGGTGTCATCGAGGCGGGGTCTCTGAAGGCCGCGATCGAGGGTCGAGTCGCCTATGATCTCGCGCCGCTCGTCGTCAGCATCGTCGCGGAGCTTCCCATGACCCCCACCGGCAAGGTCGCCAAGGCAGAACTGGCCGCGCGCTGGGGTGCACTGGCATGAGCGCGCGCGATTGGTGGGATTTGACCACGCGCGACTTTGCCGGGATGGATTGGAGTCATGTCGTCGCGCTGCTGCCGGTCGCCGCCGTCGAACAACACGGCCCGCATCTGCCGGTGCGGGTGGACGCCGCCATCAATGCCGGGATCGTCGAGGCCGCGCGCGGCATGCTGTCCGACGACCTCGATCTGCTGATCCTGCCGGCTCAGCCTGTCGGCAAGTCCAATGAGCACACCGCCTTTCCGGGAACGCTCAGCATCTCGTACGAAACGCTGGGCCGGCTCTGGTTCGATCTCGCCGAGAGCGTGCACCGTGCCGGGTGCCGCCGCATCCTCATTTTCAATTCGCATGGCGGGCAGCCGCAGCTCATCGACATCCTCTGCCGTGAACTACGCGTCCGGCTCGGCATGTTCGCCGTCAACTGCTCCTGGTTCAATATCGTCGACATGTCCGATCTGTTCGACACGACCGAGCTGCGTCACGGCATTCATGGCGGCGCGGTCGAGACCAGCATGATGCTTCATCTCCATCCGGGCCTCGTCAAACCGAGCGAGGCCCGAGACTTTCCGTCCCTGTCTGAGGTCGTCGAACGCGAGAATCGCATTCTGCGCGTCGAGGGTGCGGTGGGCTTTGGCTGGCAGACCCAGGACCTGAACCCGGACGGAGCGTGCGGCGATGCCGGAACGGCGGATGCGGGAGCCGGCGCCGTGTTGGTCGAACGTGCGGCGCAGGCTCTGGTCACCCTCATCGGCGAAGTGGCGCGATATCCGCTCGATCGCATGGTGGAGTAGCCGGGCGCGGTTCGCGATTTCCTGGCGAGAATTACCGCCGATATCAGGCTGGATTGCGCCGCGAGAGCATTGCCACCACGGCCGCGCGTGCGCTCGACGAATGAACCGGCAGCGCGAGCACGTCGCCGCGGCGTGCCCACGCCAGGGCGTGGCGCGCCGCTTCCATTTCGCTGGAAGCGATGGGCAATGCGGAAGCTATCCGCGTATTGCGCGAACCTGGGGCCTTGCCTGGTTTTATGGCGCGATACCTTTATCCGTTATCGGCTTATTTGTGGGCATGCATTCGCTCAATCTGTCCACACCCAAAGTGGGTCTCGTTGGCCTCCTCATTGTCGTAGCCGCTGCAATGTCTGCGGGTGCATTTGAATCTGTCCGCGTCACAGCAAGTCCTCAAACAATCGGTTCGGGCGGATCGCGGCAGACGTTTTAGGTCATAGCTATAGTGCCGGGAAGCTGCCGCTCGTGGCCGTCAACTTCGGGTCGACTGGTGACGATTGAGTTAAAGTACGGCTTCCCAGTCGCGCAATGCGGCAATCCTTCCGTACCGCTCAGCTTTCCGGTAGTACCGGTCGTCTGCTGTCACGAGCAGCGCGTCTTCGTGCTCGAGCGCGACGGCGTGATACAGCGCGTCGAACAAATGGTGGTTGGTCTCGATCGCAAGGCTAGTTGCGCGTCGGATGACGTTCGGCTCATCGGTCGTCGGAAACTCCAGCGCCGCGAGCATTTCGACATCACTGACCGCCGTCTGCGGGGTGAGGCGGGCGGCCACCGCCGCCACTTCGGCCAACCAATGCACCGGCTGCAGGAGCTCCAATCTGCCACGTATGACAGACTCGACGACGGCAAACGCTTTATCAGTATCAGGTTCGCGGGCGGGGTCCTCAAGCAGCCATTTGAGAACGACGCTCGCATCGAGCACGACGATCACGGTCGTTCGGCCGCGCGTGTCCGGCGTACCTCCTCGCTGGTGAAGGACGGCCGGCTCACACGCGCGCTGCTCAATTGGCGAAACAGCCGTTCCCGCCTAATTTGGAGCTGCCGCTCGCGTACGGCCCGCCGCATCAGCTCCGCGATGATGGAACTCTTGTTCTGATCACCGAAGGCTTTGTCGAACTCGGCCTTCACTTCATCGGGTACACTGAAATTGACGGTTGCCATTGCCGGCCTCCATTGTTGAAATATTCAACAACCAAACTATACGCCGGTCGCGCATAGCGTCAATGGCGGTTTCGGTGACCTTTTGCCAATTCTCATCAGTTCACGTGGCTTTTGCCGCCCCGACTGCCAACACTCGCGATCGTCGGCTTAGGGTCAAGACTACCGGTCCGTCCCTTACTCTTTGACGAAATTCTAAACCTACGCCAAGATGTTCGGATACCTCTCATCCGGACCCAAGTCAGTGGGCATCGAAGCAAGACCTCAGTGAAGCATCGCCATCGTGTCCTCGCGCTGTTGGCATTGCTGTCGGTCATCACCTATCTCGATCGGGTCTGCATTTCGGTTGCCGGCCCGCGCATTCAAGGCGAATTCGGCCTGGGACCCGAGCAGTGGGGGATGGTCACCGGCGCATTCGCGATCGCCTACGCATTGTTCGAAATCCCCAGCGGCTATCTGGCGGATCGGTTCGGCGCCAGGACGATGTTGGTCCGGATCGTCTTGTGGTGGTCCGCATTCACCACGCTGACGGGATTCGTTTCCAGGCTCTGGGCCTTGGTCGTGGTCAGATTCCTGTTCGGGGCCGGGGAGGCGGGGGCCTATCCGACGGCGGCCACCGTCGTCTTTCGTTGGTTCCCGCCGGTCGAGCGCGGCCGCACCTTCGGCACCATTCTTCTGTCGAGTCAGTTCGGCGGCGCGATTGCACCTCTGTTGATCGTACCCATCCAGGTGCAATTCGGCTGGCGGGTCTCGTTCTATCTCTTCGGTCTGGTGGGTGTCGCGTGGTCTGCGGCGTGGTGGCGATGGTATCGGAACAGTCCACGCGAAAGGTCCGGGGTCACGGCCGCAGAACTGACGGAGATCGGCGTGGCACCGGCGACGGCCGCGAACGCCTTCCCGTGGCGCGCCGTTGGATCGAACACGAGTGTGTGGGCACTGATGGGCGCCACCTTCGGGTACCTCTACTCGTACTATTTCTTTTTGTTTTGGTTGCCTACCTACATGATCCGGGAGCGCGGCTTCACCGAAAACCAGACTAAGTTGTCCGCGTTGCCATTCGTGCTGGGAATCGCGGCCAACCTGCTCGGCGGGGTGGCGCGCGACGCGGCCGTGAGGCGATGGGGCCAGAAATGGGGTCCGCGGAGCGTGGGAGCGCTCGGACTCGGGACGGCTTCCGCCTGTGCACTGGCGGCGCTCTCGTGCACGTCGGGATTCTGGGCGCTCGCGTGGCTCGCACTGTGTTACGGCGGCATCACGTTTCAACAACCGACGGTGTTCTCGACCTGCGTCGATATCGGAAGGCAGTATTCCGGCGCGGTGGCCGGCTGCATGAACACGGCCGGCGCGGTGGGCGGCCTCACATCCTCGTTGGCTTTCGGGTATCTGGTCCAACGTTATCAAGGTTACGATGGCGTGCTGTTGTCGATGACCGTCATGCTCGCGGTCGGCGCGGGACTCTGGGTCATGATCGATGCCACGGAGCCGCTTGTTCACGAGTGACGGGGCCCAGAGGCGCGGTCGGCGCAGCGGTTCTATGGATTGCCGAATGACGTGCTCAAGAGGGCGGCGGCCGACAGCGCGACACACACGAATCCGCGCACGGCCGCAGGCCGCAGGAACTTCTTCGACGTCATTTCTCGCTCCGGATGCAGCAATTTCCAAATGGGGGAGGCGGGCAGGTCATCCCTTCACCTTCACCTTCATCTTATATTACCGGTCGATCCCGGCCGCATCACGCGGATCGAGAGCGTGATGCGCGCGCACCATGGTAGGATTTATTTCGTGGAGCGGCGTCTCGCCTGCGAGGCGCGGGCGTCCAGGGCCCGGTACCGTCGCGGAGAGTGCAATGCTGAATAGAGTGGTCCTCTTGCTGATGCTTTGCGCGGCGGCGGGCTGCGCGGCGGTGCCCGCCGCCGGCCCGAAACCCATCGAAGTCAAAGTCGTCGTGGTGACGATGTTCGAGATCGGCGCGGACAGCGGCGATACGGCTGGTGAGTTCCAGCTCTGGCACGAGCGGCAGAAACTCGACGTGCGCTATCCCTTCGCGCACTTTCACGATTTGTATCTGAATCCGAAGACTGGCGTGTTGGGGATGGTCACGGGCGTCGGCAGCATCAATTCGGCGAGCGGCATCATGGCCCTCGGCCTGGACCCGCGCTTCGATCTATCCCATGCCTACTGGCTGGTGGCAGGAATTGCCGGGATCGATCCCGAGGCGGCGTCCATTGGCTCGGCGGCATGGGCCGAATACCTGGTGGACGGCGATCTCGCGCACGAGATCGACGCTCGCGAGATTCCGGCGGATTGGCCGACGGGGTATTTCCCGCGCGACTCCAAGAGGCCTTACGATCCGGACAAACCGAAGCCGAAGGGCGAGATGATGCGGCTGAATCCGCAGCTGACGGAATGGGCATTCGAACTCACGCGCGACGTCCATCTCGCCGACAATGTGCAACTGCAGGAGACACGGTCGCATTTCACCGGATTTCCGAACGCCCAGAAACCGCCGTTCGTGCTCAAGGGGGACAATCTGGCGGGGATGACTTTCTGGCACGGAAAACTGCTCAACGAGTGGGCCGAGCATTGGGTGGACTATTGGACCGACGGCAAGGGCCATTTCGTGACCTCGGCGATGGAGGACACCGGCACCTTCAGTTCATTGACCTATCTGGCCGCCACCGGCAAGGTCGACAAGGATCGGGTCATGGTGCTGCGGACCGGCAGCAACTACACGATGCCGCCGCCCGGCATGAGCGCCGTGGATCATCTGCTCCAGGAGAATGCCGGGTATTCCGGTCTGAATGCGTCGGTGGAGGCGGCTTACCAGGTCGGTTCCGTCGTGGTCGACGAGATCGTCGCGAAATGGCCGGTCTACCGCGAACACACGCCGCCGCTGGCCCAGTGAACGGCCTGGACGCGTCCAGCGATCTGCTGTACGGCCTCGAGGCGAGGCCGCCGCTGCGGGAGACGCTGTTCGTCGCCCTGCAACATGTCTTCGCGGTGTTCGTCGGCATGAGCACGCCGCCGCTGCTCATCGCCGCTGCGCGCTGGTTGCGCCGCGTCGAGCCTGGCTTTGTATGCCACCGCGGCGCATCCCGATGACGGAATGCCCGCGCTACCGGGATGTGCTGCCGGGCAGTTGATTGCCCGCGGGGATGAGGCATATCTGATAGTGAGAGCAGAGAAATCCGTAGCTCACGGGTTTGACGTCGCTGAGCGATGCCCAGCCTCTTTTCTGGAATGCTTGCGCGAAGGCGGCGACACGTTTGTCGTAGCTCGCGAGCAGCCGCTGTTTGGTCGGGTCATCGACGAACGAGTAGTACAGCGAATTGCGGCCGAGCTTGACGATCTCCTCCCACGACAGATTGAATTCCTTCACGGCGACATAGAACTCGTCGCTCATGTTCGAGTCCCACATGCCGCGATCGTCGGTCGACAAGGCCACCGGAATCCCGGTGCGCAGGTATTCCGGAAACGGATGCTGCGAGTAATTGCTGACATATTCGAGCAGCAGATTGCTGATGAGATTGATCTCGACCATGTAAGGGCCGTAGCGCATCCGGATCATGGTCTCGGGATCGGTGATGAGATTGACGCCGTGCCCGATGCGCTGCGCGCCCAGGAGCAAGGTGTCGCGGACATGGAAGTTCGGTTCGTCCACCTCGCCGGCGTGGATCGACAGATTGATGTCCGGGTAGCGATGGCGCAGCTCGCGCAGCACCGGCAGAAAGCGCAACGGATAGCCCTTGTCGTTGTCCTCGCGGCCCACCATGTTTACGCCGACGTACAGATCGCGATAACGGTCCGTGATGGCGTAGAGCTCGCGCAGGTGCTGCTCGGCATTCGGCGTGAAGCGCAGCAAGGCATTCTGAAAGCGCACCTCGACGCCGGTCGCCCGGGCCGCCGGTGAGGCGAGGAATTGCCGGTAAATGGCGACGACCTCGTCCACGGTGTACGGTGACCCATCCGGCTTCACGGCGCCTTCGACGCCCTGCTGCGTCTCGAGGTAGACCACGCCCTCCCGGCCGAACGCCTGCATGTTGCGCAGCAAAACATCGCAAATCAAATAGGGGTTCTGGAGCATGTCGTTGATGCGATCCCAGATCGCATCGAAGAATTCATCGCGCCCCTCGTAGGGTTGGTCGAGGCGCATGCTGGCGAGCCATGCCGGCTTCTCGCGCGCATCCAGATCCTGGAGCCGCTTGAACTCCGATTTCGCGCAGGCGTCGAGCTTCTCGAAGGTGCTGGCCTGGATGTCCTTGAACAGCAGCAACGCCCTCGCGCCGCCGAATTCGTTGTGCCCGTACGGCGCGCAGTTCTCGATGCGTACCCGGGTGTAGTAGACGTAGCCGCGCGCCTCGGCGGCCAGCGCCGCGTCCCAGAACCACTCGGAACGGACCGCGCCGGTCAAATGATTGTGCAGGTCACCGCCCTTGGGCAGCGCATACAGGAATCGATAGAGCTGTTCGGGGGTGGCGCCGGCCTTGACGTCCTCGAACCAGCGCTCGGCGGCCTGGGCCGATGGCGCGGCCATGACGAGACAGAGGACGAGACCCAGAATCAGTGACCGGATGTGCGGCGTGAGAATTGGCATTAAACGGCGGCCTTCCTGTGGAGGATGGATGAGTGGTCAACGACTCCGCGCCGGGCCCTGGATCTGGGTTTCATACGCTCTTCAACAAGTCGGCCAGGGCGCAGGCAACGGTGGCCGTGGCGCGGCGCAGGTCGTCGAGGCGCAGACATTCGTCGGCACCATGACCGTTGGCCTCCTTCAGGGTCCGTGGGCCGGCGCCGTACAGGACGGTGGGAATGCCCGCCGCGGTGTAATGGCGGGCGTCCGTATACAGCGGCACCCCCTGTTCGGCGATTGTCGTTCCGAAAAAGTGTTCGCCGCTCGCCTGCAGCGCCTGGGTGAGTTTCTCGGCGCCGTCGAGCTTCACCAGCGGCAACGCGAGCAAGATGCGGCGAATCTCGACGCGGATGCCGTCGCAGCGTGCCGCCGCGCGTTTGATGATGCCGCGCAGCTCCGCTTCGGCCTCGGCGGGGGATTCCTCGGGAATGATGCGCCGGTCGATGCGAAACGTGACCAGATCCGGGACGACATTCGTGTTGATGCCGCCGTGGATGAGCCCGACATTGAGGGTCGGATGCGTGATGCCCGTGACGCTCGAACGGCGCTCCTTGAGCGCTTCGCGCGAGGCGTACACCTCGGTGAGAATCCGCGTGGCGGCGGCGAGGGCATCGATGCCGGACTCCGGCATCGCGGCGTGGCCTTGTCTGCCGCGCACGGTGACCTCGAGATGCAGGCACCCGTTGTGCGCCGTCGTCACCGCGTACGAGAAGCCGGCGCTGAGGGCGTAATCCGGCTCGCTCAACCCCTGCTCCAGCAACCATCGCGGCCCGATGTCGCCGCCGGTCTCCTCATCGTAGGTCAGATGCAGCTCGATGCTGCCGTCGAGCTTGACTCCGTGGTCCGCGAGCGCTTGAAGCGCGAGCAGCGCGTAGGTGTAGGTCGCGAAGTCGGACTTGCTCACGGCAACGCCGCGGCCATACATCACGCGGCCATGTTCGGCATCCTCGACGACGGCGGCGCCGTAGGGATCATGCGTCCAGCCCAGACCGGGCGGGACGACATCGCCATGCGCGTTGAGCGCGATGCAGGGCCCGTGCTCGCCGAAGCGCTGGCGCACGATGAGGTTGGTGGCCGAGATCATGCCGACCGCGGCCACGTCGGATTTCGGCACCGGGAAGCTCTCGACATTGAAACCGAGGCTGCGCAGCCAGCGCGTCGCGGCCTCGGCGTGCGCGGCGCAATCACCCGGCGGGTTGTCGGTCGGAACCTGGACCATGGCGGCGAGGAAGGCGGACTCGGCCGTGAAATGTCGATCGACCCAGTCGCCCACGAAAGTCCTCAAGGAAATCAAATCCATCATTCGGGTACCTTGTAATGCTGCAGAAAATCCCTGAAGACGGCGGCGGCGATCGCGGCGTCGTCCGCGCTCAGCGTCTCCGCCGGATTGTGGCTGATGCCGCCGTTGCCGCAGCGCACGAACAGCATGCCGATGTCGGTGAGGTTCGCCATCATCATGGCATCGTGACCCGCGCCGCTCGGCAGGCGCCTTGCGGGTGCGCCGGTGACCCGGCGGATGCTGGCCTCCCAGGCATCCTGTATCCGCGCAGCGCAGGCGATGGCGGGGGCTTCGAGCACGCGGCTCTGTTCGATCGTGACGTTGCGCCGCCGGGCGATGCGCTGCATCTCGGCGCTCACGTCCGCCTCGGCCGCGTCGCGCACTGCGTCGCTGCCGGAGCGGATGTCGATGCTCAAATGACAGCGGCCGGGTATGACGTTCATCGCGCCGTCCGGGACCTCGAGCTTGCCGACCGTGCCGACCAGGCCGGGATCGGCGCTGCAGCGACGCTCCACGGCGAGCACGATCTCAGCGGCGGCCGCGGCGGCGTCACGTCGCAGCGGCATCGGCACCGTGCCGGCATGCCCGGACAGGCCCTCGACGGTCACGGTGCTGCGCATGCTGCCCGCGATGCTGGTGACGACGCCCACCGGCAGCCCGGCATCCAGCAACACCGGACCCTGTTCGATGTGGACCTCGACGAATCCCAGCAGCTGCGCGGGATCTCGCGCAATCGCCGGGATGTCGGCGACGTCCTGCCCACCGGCCGTGATCGCCTCGCGCAGCGACATGCCCTGGGCATCGATGGTGTCGAGCACGGTGGGATCGAAGCGGCCGGCGACGGCGCGGCTGCCGAGGAACGTCGAGCGGAAGCGCACGCCCTCTTCCTCGGCGAAGGCGATGATCTGCAACGAAAATGGCAGGCGCACAGCGGCGCGGCGCAGGGCACCCGCGACCGCGATGGGCAACACGATGCCGAGCCGTCCGTCGTATCTGCCGGCGTTGATCACCGTATCGTAGTGCGATCCGGTCAGAAGCTGCCTGGCGCTGCCGCCGGGCAGCACGCCCACGACATTGCCGACGGCGTCGTGATGCACGTCGAGACCCGCGGCGAGCATGAAGTCGCGGATTCTCGCGGCGGTGTCCATGTGAGCGGGCGAGAGGTAGGAGCACGTCAGCGATCCCGTCGTCTCGCTGAAGCGTGCCAGATCATCCGCCATGGCGATGATCGCCGCGCCGATCGGTTCGTCCACCAGATCGGCGAGGCGGAAGCGGGCGATGCGGCAGATCTCGAGCAGCGCGACGTGACGTTCCTGGCTCTCCTCGTGCGTGACGCGTCGCTCGAGCGCGGCGATGACGCTGTCGGGCGTTTGCCCCTTCACGGCGAGGATGAAGGGAAAGCCGAAGCGGGCGCTATAGGCTGCATTCAGGGTCTGCAGGCGCTGGTACTGCCCGGGCGTGCACGCGGACAGGCCGGCGCCGCATTGTTCACTGGTCGATGCCTCGGTCAGATCGCCGCGGATGGCGGCGCGGCCGGCAAGTTCCGGGTGGGCACGGATCAAGGCGAGCTGCATGGCCTCGCCGGCCTGCATCACGGCGTCGCTCATGGCGGCATGCAACGCGACGCCGCTCGCGAATGGCCGCGCCGCGGCGACGCGCTCCGGCACCCAGGGTGAGTGCTCGAAGATCGACGCCAATGCCGCCACGAACTCCGGCGCCGCGACGCTGTTGAGCCGTGCCAGGTCAATCATGGTTCGTCACGACTTCGCGCCGAACACCGACCTGAGATCGGCTCGAGCCTCGCCGCGGTCCTCCAGCATGAGATCGGCGAGCACGTGATCCAGATGCTGGGTCATGAGTTTGATGGCGCCTCGGTCGCGGCGCTCGAGCGCGCCGGTGAGCTCACGATGTGCGTCGGGGGGGCATGGCGCGGCGCCGGGCGCCTGGTACACGGCGATGATGAGGGAGGAACGCGAGATCAGATCCCGCAGGAGCTCGAGCAGGATGTTGTTGTCGGCGATTTCCGCGAGCAGCAGATGAAATTCGCCCGACAGCTTCAGGATCGCGCGACGGTCATTGCCGCGCCATGCGTCATCCTCGCGCGCCAGATGGTCCTGGAGCTGCTTGATGTCCTTGCGGGTCGCGGTCTTGATGAAGCTTTCGACCAGACTCGCCTCGATGACCCGGCGTGCGGCGAACACCTCGCGCGCTTCGCGCACCGACGGCTTCGCCACCGTCGCGCCGCGGTTCGGCATGAGGGTCACGACACGTTCGTGCGCCAGCCGCTGCAGCACCTGGCGCAGGCGCGTGCGTCCCAGCCCGAATATCTCGCACAGCTCGGTTTCCACCAGGCGGGTCTCCGGAGGCAGGCTGTGGTCCATGATCGCACTCCAGATGCGCTCATGCACTTCGGCCGAGTCGACCGCCTTGGCGGCGGCCCGGCGCGGGCGCAGCGGGAGGTTGGCGTTACGCATCGGGATGAAAGCTCCTGCCGAGCGATGCCGGTCGGTTCAGGAGGATCGTCTTCGGATCCCGGCAGATGATGACCAGCACGACGATGGTGGCGACATACGGCAGCATCGAGAGTATCTCACTGGGCACGCGGATGCCGAGGCCCTGGGCGTGCAGTTGCAGGATGGTGACACCGCCGAACAGATAGGCGCCCAACAGCACCCGCAACGGCTTCCAGGTCGCGAACACCACCAGCGCCAAGGCGATCCAGCCGCGGCCGGCGCTCATTCCCTCCACCCACATGGGCGTGAGCGCCGTGGACAGGTAGGCGCCGGCGACGCCGCTGGCGCCGCCGCCGAACAACACCGCCAGATAACGCGTCAGCATGACGGGCTGGCCGAGCGCATGCGCAATGGCGGGGGACTCGCCGACCGCGCGCAGTTGCAATCCAACGCGCGTGTGATTGAGCACCCGGTCGATCAGCACGTAGAGCAGGATCGAACCATAGACGGCGGCATCGAAGCGGAACAGCAGCGGGCCCGCGATCGGCAGATTGCTCAACGCCGGCAGCGACAGGGAGGGTATCCCCTCGATGGGCATGCCGGTAAATTTGCGGCCGGCGAAGGCGCTCAGGCCCACGCCGAACAGCGTCAGCGCCAGGCCGGTCGCGATCTGGTTGGTCTGCATGCTCAGCGTCAGCACCGCGAACAGCAGCGCCAACAGCATCGACGCGCCGATCGCGGCGAGATAGCCGAGCAACAGGCTGCCGCTGCCGACGCCGACAGCGAACGCGGCGAGCGCGCCCACCAACATCATCCCCTCGACGCCCAGGTTCAGCACGCCGGCGCGTTCCGCGACCAACTCGCCGAGCGCGGCATACACCAGCGGAGTCGCCGCCACGACCGTGCCGGTGATGATGGCGATGATGAATTCGGTGCTCATGGCTGCGCCGCCAAGCGGGGTACGAGCCGCAGTCGATAGCCGACGAACAGGTCGGCGGCGAGCAGGTAGAAGAGCAGCAGGCCTTGGAACAGACCGGTCACCGCGGCCGGCAGCTGCAGTCCGAGCTGCACCGATTCGCCGCCGAGGTATAGCAACGACATGAGCAGCGCCGCCAGCACGATGCCGACGGGATGCAGGCGGCCGACGAATGCCACGATGATGGCGGCGAAGCCGTAGCCCGGCGAGATGTCAGCCTGGAGACGCCCGATGGGACCCATGACCTCGCAGACACCGGCAAGACCCGCCGCGCCCCCGCCGATCATCAAGGCGAGCCAGACGTTGCGCTGCTCGCTGAAGCCGGCATAGGCCGCGGCGGCGGGGGCCTGTCCCGAGACCAACATGCGGTAGCCGGCAAACAGGCGGCTGGAAAAGAACCAAGACAGGGCGGCAAGTCCGAGCATGAACAAGAAGGCGATGGTGGCTCGCTGGCCGTCCAGCAGCAGAGGCAGAATGAGGCGCTCGTCGAAGGCCTTCGATTGCGGGAAGTTGTAGCCCTCGGGATCGCGCCACGCACCATGCAGCAAATAGGCGAGCAGCAGTTGCGCGATGTAGACCAACATCAGGCTCACCAGGATCTCGCTGGTATTGAAGCGGGTGCGCAGCACCGCCGGAATCGCGGCCCAGGCGGCGCCGCCGGCGATGCCCGCCAGCAGGATGGCGGGCAGTGCCAGGGGACCTAAGTGGTCGCTCCAGAACAACGCCACGCCGCCGCCGCAAATGGCGCCCAGCGTCAACTGACCCTCCGCGCCGATGTTCCACACATTCGCCGCGAAACCCACGGCGAGCCCGAGACCGCACAGCGCGAGCGGCGTGGCCTTCAGCAGCAATTCGCCCCAGCCGTACAGGGAGTTGAGCGGTTCGATGAAAAACAGTTCGAGCGCGCTCAGCGGGTTCTTGCCCAGGAACGCGAAAATGATGAAGCCGGTCGCGAACATGGCAACCGCCGCGATCAGCGGGGCGGCAATGCGCATCACCGATGACGGCGCGGCGCGCTTTTCCAATCGCCAGGGTAGTTCAAGCATGCGCAGCCTCGCGATGCCCGCCGGCCATGAGCATGCCCACTTTTTCCACGGTCAGTTCGACCCGGGGCAACGCAGGCGACAATCGACCCGCCGACAGCACCGCGATGCGATCGCAGATCGTGAACAGCTCCTCGAGTTCCTCGGAGATCACCAACACCGCCGAGCCCGAGTCGCGCAGGGCGATGAGCGCCCGATGGATCAGCTGGGCGGCCCCCACGTCCACGCCCCACGTGGGTTGCGCGACCAGCATGACCTTCGGCGCCAGGCGGATCTCACGCCCGACGATGAACTTTTGCAGATTGCCGCCGGAGAGCCGCTCGGCCGCGGATTGCTCGCTGCCGCATTTCACGTTGAACGCGGCGATGGTCGCGCGGGCGGAGTCGCGCGCGACGCTGCGCCTCACGACTCCCCATCCCACCATGCCCGCGCTCTGGCCGGTGAGCAGCGCGTTGTCCGTCAGCGACATCGCCGGCACCGCGCCCCGGCCGAGCCGCTCCTCGGGCACGAAGCCTAGCCCCAAGCCGCGTCGCTGCGCGGCGCCCAAGTTCTCGACCGGCCGACCGCACAGGCTGATGGACCCTTGATGGGCACCGACGGCTTCGCCGGACAATGCCTCCAGCAGCTCCTTCTGCCCGTTGCCCGACACGCCGGCGATCCCGACGATCTCACCGGCGCGCACCTCGAGCGTGATATCGTGCAGTGCCGTGCCGAAGGGTTCGCGCGACGCCCTGGAATAGGCGCCGACGCGCAGCCGCACCTCGCCGGCCTCGCGCGGCTGCAGCGGCCGCTCGTCGAGGTCATTGCCGACCATCAGCCGCGCCAGGCTGGCGTTCGACTCCTCGCTCGGACGTGCCGTGCCGCTCACCCGTCCGGCGCGCAGCACCGTCGCCGTGTCGCACAGGGTGCGGATCTCGTCGAGCTTGTGACTGATGTACAGGATGCTCATACCTTCGGCGGCCAGGCGGCGCAACGTATCGAACAGCTGCTGCACCGCCTGCGGGGTGAGCACCGACGTCGGCTCGTCCATGATGAGCAATTTGGGCGATTGCAGGAGACAGCGGACGATTTCCACGCGCTGGCGCTCGCCCACCGACATGCTGTGCACCAGCCGCTGCGGATCGATGGGCAGGCCATAGCGGTCGGCGACCTCGCGGATGCGCGGCGCCAATGCGGCGGGCGTGAGCCGTTCATCGAGCGCGAGCGCGATGTTCTCGGCGACGGTGAGCGTTTCGAACAGCGCAAAATGCTGAAACACCATGCCTACACCTAAGCGACGGGCGGTGGCAGGGCTGTCGATGATGACCGCGCTGGCTTCCCATTCGATGCTGCCTTCGTCGGGCCGTGTCACGCCATAGACGATCTTCATCAAGGTGCTCTTGCCGGCGCCGTTCTCCCCCATCAACGCATGGATCTCGCCCACGCCCACGGTGAGATCCACATGGTCGTTGGCGAGAATGGTGGGGTAGCGCTTGGTGATCCCGCGCAGGATCAGGCGTGGATGAAGCTCAGCTGCCACGGTAGGTCGCATAGCTCCACGGCGAGACGAGCAAGGGCACGTGGTAGTTTCGCCGAATGTCCGAGATGCCGAAGGCGATCACGATTTCATCGAGGAACGGCGGGTCCGGCAGATCGACATCGAGTGTCCTGAAATACGCCGCGACATGGAATGTCAGCGTGTAGCGTCCGGGAACGAACGCCGCGCCGTGCAGCAGCGGCGCCGGACAGCGCCCGTCCGCGTTGGTGTGGGTGGTCGTCGCGGTGTCCGGATCGTGCAACGAGCGCAGGTCGACGCGCATCCCGGCCGCCGGAATGCCGATCGCAGTATTCAAGACATGGGTCGTCAGCGTCGCCATCGCACCTCCCGCGGCAGCCGCATTACAGCACGTTCGTGCGTCATGCTGTACACAATCAAGTGCACTAATCGTGTGCACCCGGTCGCGACAATGCTCCGGAAAAGTGCCGCCGCGATCGGCGCGGCATTCGGGTGCGCGTGAGTTGCGTTGCGCGGCGGCGTTGTGCATTCTCGGTCCATGAAACAGACACGACTTTCCCGACGCACCGTCGTCGCAGGCTTGCTCGGATCGGCGGCGGTGGCGGCGATTCCGGCGCGCGCGGCGGACGAACCCATGAAGGTCGCCTTCATCTACGTGGACCCCGTGGGCGACACGGGTTGGTCGTATGAACATGATCTCGCGCGGCGCGAGCTCGAGCGGGTGCTCGGGCCGGCGGTCAAGACCACGTATGTGGAGAGCGTGCCGGCGACGGCCGATGCCGAGCGTGTGATACGCCAGCTGGCCGTGGCCGGCAACCAGATGATTTTCACCACGTCGTTCGGCTACATGGAGCCGACGCTGCGGGTTGCCAAGCTGTTTCCGAAGGTCAAATTCGAGCATGCCACGGGTTACAAGACCGCGGCGAACGTCGTCACCTACGAAGCGCGGTTTTTCGAAGGGGCGTATCTGCTCGGCGTGCTGGCCGGCAGGACGACCAAGTCGAATACGCTCGGTTTCGTGGGGTCTTTCCCGATTCCCGAGGTGATTCGCAACATCAATGCGTTCGCCTTGGGCGCGCGCAGCGTCAATCCGAAAGCCACGGTGAAGGTGATCTGGGTCGACACCTGGTACGACCCGGGCAAGGAGCGCCAGGCGGCCGAGGCGCTGATCGCGCAGGGCGCCGACGTACTGGCGCAGAACACGGATTCGCCGGCGATCGTCCAGGTCGCCGAGAAGCGCGGGGTGCATGCCTTCGGCTGGGACTCGGACATGTCGAAGTATGGGCCCACGGCGCAGCTGACCGCCAACACCGAGAATTGGGCGGACTATTACATCGACGAGGTGCGCAAGGCGATCGCGGGCACCTGGACCGGCGGCCGGCAGACGGTTCAGGGCATCAAGGAGAAAATGGTCGTGCTGTCGCCGCTCAACAAGTCGGTGCCGGCCGATGTGGCGCGGCTGTTCGAGGAGAAGCAGCGGGATATCGCCGACGGCAAGCTGGTGCCGTTTGCCGGGCCGCTGAAGGACAACACGGGCGCGACCAAGGTGGCCGCCGGCGCGGCGCTGACACACGAGCAATTGATGTCGATCGGCTGGTATGTCGACGGCATCGACGGTTCCATTCCGAAGTGACCCGGCTGCCGCAGGCGTTGTTCAAGTAACGGCGGTTCGGTGAAACGGACTCAGGCCGGTGGCAGGGCGGACCGAAGCCCGAGATGCCGCACGAACGGATCGAAGTCTCTGTCGCTGTAGAGCAGGCTCAAGCCTTTTTCGATGCAGCTCGTCGCAATCAGAGTATCGATGGTCTTGCGTACGGTGATACCCAATGCGCGTAACGCACGATGGTTTTTGGCTGCTTGAATGGCCAGATCACCGCCCACCAGGGCAATGATGGGCAGCGATGTCAGCAGTGTCTTGCCGTGATTGAAATCTCGATCGTTGGCGAATCCCTGCAGCACTTCGGTCAGAACCAAATCGCCTGTCGCGACCGGCTCGGTTCCCAGCAAGAGGTCCAATCGGTCGGTTTCGGCAGACCCCTTGCCGCGAAAGTAGTCGATCCAGACGCTGGAGTCGACCAATGTCATCGGTCAGACCTCATCTCGTCCAAATCCCCGTCCCAATGCAGTTTGCCCCGGAAACGCCGAATTTCCTGCTGCTTGCCCAAGCGAACCAATGTCCGCAACCCCAGTTCGACGGCCTCGCGTTTTGTCTTCAGTCCCGTAAGCCGAAGGGTTTCCTTCATCAGCTTCTCATCGATGACGATATTCGTGCGCATGATGTGTACCAATTCGAAAATTTATACACATGATAATGCAGCTCGGGCACGCCGGCAATTGGATAGTATGATTGGCACAGGAGATCTCATCTGATGTCGTCCAGTATCGCCGCCCAGGGCACTCGTCGGAAAAGCGGCACGAAACGGCCGCGTCGTGCGCGCGCGCTCCGGTTTTGGCCGGGAGCGCCCGCCCGGCGGCGGTTTTGGCGTGCATTCGCTCGCGCGCCGACGGCCATGAAGCTCATCGTGGGCGTCGTGACCGCCTTGGTGCTGTGGGTGGGCGCCAACGGTATTTACCAAGTCGTGCGCAAGCCGTCCGAGCTGTTCTTCCCGGTGAGCGGCGCGCTGAACAAGACGCCCACGGAAACATGGTCCGAGTACGCGCCGATTTTCAACAAGTACGCGACCCGCGTGATGACCGCCGACCTGCTGGCGGCACTCGCGCAGGTGGAGGCGTCCGGCAATCCCGTGGCGAGGACCTACTGGCGTTGGTCGTGGAAGCCCCATCCCTTCGAGATGTACCGTCCGGCATCGAGCGCCGTCGGCATGTATCAGATCACCGACGGGACATTCGCCGAAGCGCGGCACTATTGCATTCGCGACCATGTCGTTGCCGGGGATGGGAGGTCGGGCGGCCGAGTGTGTTGGTTCAATGAGTTCTACACCCGCGTCGTGCCGGCCGACGCGGTCGAGCTCACCTCGGCCTACCTCGATCGAGGCGTCGCCGACATTCTCGAACGCCACGGCGTGCGCAGCGCGAGCCTGCGCCGCAAGCAGGACCTGGCGGCGATGATTCACCTCTGCGGCGCCGGCGCGGCGGATCAGTACGTGCGGCGCGGATTTCGGTTGGGCGAAGGGCAGCACTGCGGCGATCATGAGGTCCGGTCATACATTGCCCGGGTGAATTCGATGAAGGCCGTGTTCGACCGGCTGCGAGCGCTGTGAGGTTACTCCACCCGTAGCGCCGCGTCCGGCTCGGCGCTGGCTGCATCGTCGACGCTGGCAAAGTCCAGGACGCACGCCGGCATGCCGGGGAAGGCGGCCCGCAACAGGGCATCCCGACTGGCCTCCTTGAGTCGTGCGATCCGCAGCATGATGCGGCGCGCCGCGAGCCACGCCGCGAACTCACCGAGGCTCTCCAGTGCCGTGCCGTCGAGGTCCGGCGACTCCTCCAAGCTGAGGATCACCACGCGGAGCGCCGGCTGCGACATCACCTGCGCTCGCGCGAGCGCCAGAAGCGGATCGGCATTCGCAAAGAACAGGGGCTCTTCCGGCCGGAGGATCAGGACGCCGGGCGTACACGCTGCCTGGGGGAAGCGGGCGAGGCTCACGAAATCGTGGGCGCCCATCCGCCCGAGCACCGACAGCCTCGGGGTCGACAAGGAATGCAGCAACATCGCAAGGCTGAAGGCGATGGCGGCGAGCAAGCCATCGATCATGCCGAACACCAACACGGATGCGACGGCGGTCAGCGTCACCAGCCGGTCCCGTTGCCAGCGGAAGTACGGGCGAAACACGGCCAACCGCAGTGACTTGCTGACCGCGTGAATGACGATGGCGGCGAGCACGGGCTCGGGTATGAGCTCGATCCACGGCAAGCACACGAGCAGCAGCGCGAGCACGGTGGCCGCCGCGTAAACACCGGCGGCGCGCGATTGCGCACCGGCCGCTTCATTCGCCGACGTGCCGGAATATCCGGCGCCCACCGGCGTTCCGTGAAAAGCCCCGGAAACGAGATTCGCGATGCCGAGCGCGAGCAGATCGCGATTGGGTCGGACCAGTTCATCGTGCCTCAGGGCGTAGCTGCGGATCGAGCTGTAGGACTCCGCGTAGAGAATGAACATCAAGGCGAGCGCAAACTCGACCAACGATGGCCACTGGCCAGGAGCCGGCAACGTGAACGCGGGCAGGGACATGGCGAGCGTGATCGGGCCCGTCAACGCCACCCCGCGCGCCGTGAGCCACGGCGCGGCAACGATTCCCGCCACGATCACCAACAGAGCGCCGGGCACGTGTCGAAAACGCTCGAATGTGAACAAGCCGATCAAGGCGCACAGCCCCACCGCCACGCTCAGCGGTTCCCAGGCGCCATGGCGGCGGATGATTTCGGCGAGCATGGGGAAGAAATCGGTGCTGTGCGGATGCATGCCGACCATATGCGGCCATTGCTTCACGGTGATGGCCAATGCCAGTCCAAACGAAAAGCCGCGCAGCACGGGACGGGAGATCATGTTCGACATGGCGCCCAACCGCGCCCAGCCGGCCAGCATGAAGGCGATGCCGGTCGCCGACACGAGCAGCGAGGCGAGCGCCACACGCTCGGTGACGCCGCTGCCTCCCAACGCGACGGTGGCCGCGGCCAGCACGGCCGCCGACGAGGAGGTTGCCGTGACGATGGCGTAGCGGCTGCGACCAACGAGGGCGTAGACGAGCAGCCCCGCGAACAAGCCGATGACCCCGGCTTGGGGCGCAAGGCCCGCCAGCCCGGAATAGGCCACCGACTCGGGCAGGAGCAGCCCGGCCACCGACAAACCGGCAAGCACATCCGCCAAGGATCGTGTGGTGGCCGGGGTCATGGGTTAAGCGATCGGCCCGCACCAGCCCGGCAAGAAGTCCGCCTCGCCGCTCTTGGCCAGCTTCAGCGCGTGCACCAGAGCTTCGGAGAAGTCATTCCGCAGGAATCTCAGCTTGATCCGACGGCGCAGGAAATCCGCCCACAGAAATTCGCTGAACGGCGCGGTGTCCTTGGCGAAGCCGCCGCTTCGGCGCAGCTCCCCGGCCAGGCTGCGAAAGGGATCGTCCACCATGGCCGACAACTTCGGCGGCAGGTCGCGGTAAGCGCGGCGGCGGCCGCGTTCGTCGAAGGGGTGCAGCCAGCCGCTGTTGTCGAGATATACCCAGAACGCCTCGCGCGGCAGGCGCCGCAGGTCGGCCACCACGGTGGTGGCAATCTCCTTGACCCCCTCCTGGTGCAGCGCCAGCGCCAGATGATGATGATCGATCACATAGTATTGCGCCTTCGGCCCCCAGATGACGGGGATCAAATGCTTGCCCAGGAAGTCCGCCTTTTTGCGATCGGGATGCTCGCGCCAGCTCTTGCGCTTGGCCTTGACCTCGCGCATGCCCACGGTCATCTGCGTGGGTCGCAGTGCGGTGATCGCGACGGGTTGGATCCGGGGTTCTCGGGCATAGGCCATGGCGCACCATCGTTGCAGGAAATACGGCCGCTATAGTGACGCAGAAACCGCGGATTGCCAGCGTTTTGCCGAAAAGCCGCAATCGCCGGGGGTCTACCCTCGCGCGCATTGGATCGCCGACTTGCTGCGTCCGCGATCTTATGTCTTTCCCGAAAATGCCCCCTTAATGGGAAAGTGGTGGCGACTTATGCGGCGTGAATCCGATGCCCTGCTTCCCAGCCTTTGCAGGCGAGGCCGATGTAAGCCGGGATCGGCTTGGCGCCCGTGCTGTAATAAATAATGGTACGCCGCGTCAGATGCAGGGCCTGGGCGGCGGCCGACAATGACAAGCCGTGACGTTGCATCCAGGCATTGAACTGCCCGGTCGGAAACGCATCGCCAGTCTGTTCCTTCGACAACCGATACAAGGCATCGGCGGGGATCCCGATATCCGCGGCGGGCCACTCGATGCCGTGCCCCCACTCCTCCACTTGCACGCTCGCAAAAAATGCAGGATCGCGTAGGCGCTCGTAGCCGGGAGCCTGCAGGTAATCACCCGCATCAACTTCCGTGTGTTTGCCGTTCTCCCAGGTAATACGCAGCCGAGTCGAGGGCAAAGCCTCTACCTGCGTGATTTTGAGCTTCATAGGTTCTTCTCCGGATTCAGACGGCGCCATTCAGCCAACAACTCGGCACGGTGGGTGTTCGCCCAAGCCCGCGCCTCTTCGAGAGTCTTAGCGTCCACCGCACCGCTCAGCAGCGCCAAGGTTTCAATCGTGATGACCGCCGCTGCATTCGGTGTCCACACATGACAATGTGGCACCCCGTGCTCGCGCCCAAACACCTGGATTTTCCAGTTGCGGTCACGGTGCATGGTCGTCATGGGTTTGATGCTAGTGAATAATATTCACTACGTCAAGCAGGCGATTCGCTAAGCCATTGAGATCATCCGCATCATTTCGGCCCGAGCGGCCGACCGGAAAGTAAAGGCGACGCTATGAGAAAGAAAATCGTTAAGCGCAACATTGATCTAGCCCATCTGCCTCCACTGACGGAGAAGCAGAAAGCCGAACTGGCGGCCTTGGCCGCTCGGCCGGACAGTGAGATCGATTACAGCGATATTCCCCCTCTGACCGAGGAATTCTGGAAGAACGCGGTGCGCGGCCGGTTCTACAGACCCACCAAGACCTCGACCACCGTGCGCATCGATTCCGATGTGCTGGCGTGGCTGCGGGCTCAGGGAAAGGGCTACCAGTCCCGCATCAACGCCATCCTGCGGCGTGAAATGCTGGATTCGCTCAAGCGATGAGCGAGCCCACGGCACATCGTCGGCCATGAACGGCAGCTTCAGGGGAAGGAGACGCCACATCCCGGCCGTGATTCTCTGATAGGGAGTGTCGCTTCCTCGCGGCTTGAATCGATGAAGGATGCGGGCGCACAATCCCTGCCACGCAAGGAGCAAGGCTCGTGAGTCTATTCGGCATCGGAAATGATCTTAACCGTCAATTCATTGCCCGGCCGGATCTGGCCAAGGAACTCATTCTCTCCAAATGGCCCGAATGACGATTCGCAGGCTGACCCAGGTGACCGTGCAGCCCGATGAAATCGCGCTGTTCGTCAAGGAGGGCCGGGTGGTCGGCAAACTGCCGCAGGGACGGTCGACACTCGATGGCGCTCTGATCCCGTTTCTCGGCGATCTCGTGGATTTCGCGAGCGGTGGAAACATGTATCGCGCGGAGTTGTGCTTCGCCGGTACGCGCGAGTTCGTCAATCTGCCGTTCGGCGGTCCCATCGACGACATCGAGGACCCGGAGACGGGCTTGGCGGTGGGTCTGCGCGTATTCGGTGAGTACGCCATCATCGTCAGCGATCCCACCGCATTGATCCTGAAGCTGATCGGCACGCGGCAGGCGCCGGGCATTTTTGCACCCAATGCGGGACCGCGACCGCGGCCAACGCGCGTTTCTGCGGAAACTGCGGTGCGGCTTTGACGTGAGGCCCTCGCCCCGGTGGTGTCGCGCATCGAGCAGGAGGGCGAGCCGGGCTTCGACACCGGCCGGTCCGCTGCGGAAGATCTGCGCGCGGACATGGCGTCCGTGGTTGGCGGCGCGATCGTCGGCGGCCTATTGAGCAGCCTGTTGTCGGGCGATCGTCCCTGAGCGGCCCGCGGCGCCGGGAGGTCGCGTGGGGCGTCATCGGGTTACCTAAAAAATAGGTTAATCTGGCGCCCATGCGATTGACCTTGCGACAGCTGCAGATCTTCCACGCCGTCGTGTTGCGCGGCACGACCAGCGCGGCCGCCACGCATGTCTCGCTGTCGCAATCGGCGACCAGCGCGGCGCTCAACGAGCTCGAGCGTGGCCTCGGGACCCGGCTGTTCGACCGCGTGGGCAAACGGCTGCTGGTCAACGACTCGGGACGCGCGCTGTTGCCGGCGGCGCTCGCGGTGTTGGAGGGTGCCCATGGTATCGAGGACATGTTCGACGCCGACGGCCCGGGCGCATCGACGGATCTGACCATATTTGCGAGCACGACCATCGGCAACTACCTGCTGCCACGCGTGTTCGCGCGCTTCCGGGAAGTCAACGCCAAGGCGCGCTTGAGCCTGCAGATCGGCAATACCCGCGACGTCGTGACGGCGGTGCGGGAGTTCGGCACGGACTTGGGCTTCATCGAGGGTCCTTGTCACTCGCCCGACATCACGGTCGTGCCCTGGCTGCACGATGAACTCGTGATCGTCGCCGCGCCCACCCATCCGTTGGCGTTGGCGTCGAAACGGCGGCGACTGACCAAGACGCAGCTGATGGGCGCACTCTGGCTGTTGCGCGAGGCGGGTTCGGGCACCCGGGAGGCCGTGGAGCAGGCGCTGATGCCTCACCTGCCGAATCTCGAATCGACCATGATCCTGGCGAGTTCGGAGGCGATCAAGAATGCCGTCGCCGAGGGGTTGGGCGTCAGCTGTTTGTCGTTCGCCGTCGTGCAGGACCTCGTCGCCGCCAAACGGCTGGTGGTCCTCGCGACGCCCCTGCCGACGCTCACACGCCGCTTCAGCTTGATCCACCACCGCGACAAGGTGTTGTCACCGGCCTTGCGCGGATTCGTGGCGTATTGCAAGTCGTTCGACGCGCCGCGTGGTCAGACGAAGATGATAACCCGGTCGCGGACTTGAGGCGGGGGCGGGGAATATATTCCACAGGTTACCGCCAGCGAGGAATGCGATGTCGACACTGTCCGAAGAACAAGCCAAGGCCTACATGGTCAAGCTGCTGACGGCGATGACGCGCGCCGGCGGATCCGATCTGTTCATCTCCAACGACTTCCCGCCGAGCATGAAGACGCACGGCATGATGCAGCCGATGGCGAACCAGAAGCTGACCGCGGAGGTGACCAAGAGTTTGGCGCATTCCCTGATGAACGATCGCCAGCGCGAGGAGTTTGCCAAGGAGATGGAGTGCAATTTCGCCATCTCGATACCGGGGGTGGCGCGCTTTCGGGTGAACGTGTTCGTTCAGCAGCAGTTCACCGGCATGGTCATCAGGACCATTCCCGTCGACATCCCGAGTTTCGCCACCCTGGCGCTGCCGGAAATCCTCAAGGACATCGTCATGACCAAACGCGGCTTGGTGCTGGTCGTGGGCGCGACCGGCTCGGGAAAGTCGACCTCGTTGGCGGCCATGATCGATCATCGCAACAGTTCGTCGCCGGGACACATCATCACGGTGGAGGATCCGGTCGAGTTCGTTCACAAGTCACAGCAGTCGCTCATCACCCACCGCGAGGTGGGCATCGACACGCACACATGGCATCACGCCCTCAAGAACACGCTGCGCCAGGCGCCCGACGTCATCTTGATCGGTGAAATTCGCGATGCGGAGACCATGGAGCACGCGATCGCCTTCGCGGAAACCGGGCACCTGTGTCTCGGCACTCTGCACGCCAACAGCGCCAACCAAACGATCGACCGCATCATCAACTTCTTCTCCGAGGAACGCCGCAATCAGCTGCTGATGGATCTTTCCAGCAATTTGCGCGCCATCGTCTCGCAGCGTCTCATCCGTACTGCCGACGGCAAGGGGCGCAGAGCCGCCATGGAGATTCTCATCAACACGCCCATCATCGCCGAGAAGATTCTCAAGGGCGAGTTTCACGAGATCAAGGCGATCATGGGCAAATCGCGAGAACTCGGCATGCGAACCTTCGATTGGTCGTTGTTCGAGTTGTACAACGCCGGTGAGATTTCCTACGACGAAGCGATTCGCAACGCCGATTCGGCGAATGAGCTGCGTCTGAACATCAAGCTGAACGGCACCCGGGCGGCGCCGGCAGGGCCCCAGGCGGAGGCGATGACGGCGTCCTGACCGTCCGCCTCGTCGTCCGTCAGGCGCAGTTGGCCAGATCGTCGTCGATCTGCGCCGGGTCGGCAAACAGAATGTCGTCCGCCGCGATCTGCCTGCCCATCATTCGGACCTTGTTCCATTCTTCCGGCGACAGCTTGTCGCTATCGCGCGAGAGTTTGCGCACCCCGTCGACGAAAGCACGCTGATTGGTGGCCGCGACGCTGTAGTAGGTCTCGAGCAGCTTCATGCGCAGGTCGCTGCGATGGGGATCCCGATCGATCGCCATCTTCAGCACGTCGACGATGTTCACGCGACGCTCCTGGGCCACGGGCGCATCGTGCAACGCGCTCGGCATTTGCACGTGCTGCGGGGCCGCGTCCAAGTCCATCAGGTCGAAGTCGAGTTCGTTCCGGTCGACCTTGGCCGCGAGTTCCTTGGCGTCGAGGACCACGGCATTAAGGTCAGCCTGGAGTGCGGATTCGAGTTCGGATGCGTCGATGGCGACCGTATCGATGGCCGTCGACTCGAGCGGCAGTGAATCGAGATAGGATCGCTCGAGCGCTTCGATATCGATCTCGAGGCTCAGCGTCGTCCGGTCGCTGTTGGGGGCTGACACACTGGTTACACTCGCGACGTGTTTGGCGGTCTCGAACTTTGCCGGTTCGATGGCGGGCGCTTGGAAACTCGGCTCCATCGACGGCATCGCTTGCGGCGCTGTTGCCGGAGCAGGGACGCCTGGAGCCGGGACGCCCGCGATGGCCGCAGCGGCCATGGCGGGCGCAACGTGCGGCACCGGCACATCGGGCGCTTGCGGCGTGGGACTTGGTATGAGGTCCTCGACCGAGGTCTCCGCCCAATCGTTGGATGCGGGGGCCTGCGACAGGCGGCGGCGGAAGAACGCCAATCCTGCCGCGAGCAGGGCCAACAAGATGGCGAGCGTCGCGATCAGACCGACGTGCCCCACCGGCTTCGGCGCCGGCCGTGCCGGCGCCGAAGCCGGCCGCGACCGCGTTTCTGCAGGGGCCGCGGCCACGATGGGCTGCGTCACGAGTTCAGCCCTCGGCGCGATCGCGGGAGTGGCCGCTGGTGCGGTGGTCTTGGCGGGTGCAGTGGTTGCGGCTGGCGTGCTGCTGGCCGCATGGGCGGTGGTTGCCGCTTGCGCGTTCGTGGCCGCTTGATTCAGGGTTTGAATCTTGGCGGTGTCGCTCGCGAGCTGCTTGTGCACGTCGTCCAGCGATTGCTCGAGCGATTGGACACGCGCCTTGAGCGAGGCTTCGGCATCCGACGCTGCGGCCGCAGCGGCTGGAGCCACACCGGGCGCCGGTGATGCGGCAACGCGCTGAGTCGGTGCGCTCTGCCGGCCATCGAGTCGCCACGCCAGCATCTGTGCCCGCACCTCCCGCTTTGCATCGGCCGCGGGGATGGCGTCCAGCTCCGCGTCCGTCGGGAAGGTCAACATCGCGTCGCGATGCAGGCGATTGATGTTGCCCTCGAATGCCCCGGGATTCGCACGAAACAGGGCGATCATCATGCGCTGAACATTGGCTTCGGTGCGTGCACCCGCCTTGCGCGCAACGGCGCGCAGCGTTGCGCCTGCTGCCACCTTGTGCCGCGACTGGCCGGTGGGACTCATGCTCGCCGACGCTTGGTATGGATCATGCGCGGCAGTGGGCGACCTGGCCGCGGAACGAGTCTGGGTCGTGGCTGAAGGAAGCGCGGCGGTTTGAGGCACGGCCGGCCCCGGCGCGGATGGGAAGGCGGGCGCCGCAGGCGCGCTCGGCGGAGCCGCGGCCGGCCCCGGCGCGGCGGCGGCTAATCTGGTGTCGGGTGCGCCCTGCGGCGCCGCGTAACCCGGAGGGTCGAGCAGCAGGGAGTATTCGCGGACGACTTCGTTCTTCCCCCACCGCAGGTCGACCAGCAGGCTGACGACCGGGTCCGTGAAGGCGTCCGTCGAGCGCACGAACAGCACCGGTCGGCCGTGACCGTCAGCGCCGACCTTGAAGGTCGCGGACGCGAGAAACGAAGGGCGCTCGGCGCCGTAACGCTGGAACAGCTCCCGATTGGCCACGGTCGCCGTGAGGACCGCCAGGTCTTCGCGGGTCGCGCCAACGATGTCGATCCGTGCCGACAAAGGCTCATTCAGGGCGGAATCCACGCGGATTTCGCCCAGTCCGATTGCCCGGGCTGCGCCGGGCAAGGACATGGCCAGCATTAGCAGAATCGAACAGGATCCGCGTGACATCTTCTGCTCCAAAGTACCGAATAGGATTCGCTTTCGACGAAAGTGAAGCAAATGCTATGCGACGTAATCTGGAGTTGGATAGGGAAGACTTGCAAACTTTCGACGCAGTTCACGCATGTAGGGCGGGCGCCTACCAGGGTAGGGGTTCACCCAAGTGGATATAGGCTCCATTCGGTCCGCTGGCATCGATCAACGCCAGCGCCACGCTCGTTTTGGCGCCGTCCACGATCTCCATGGGTGCCGATGGGCCGCCCATGTCGGTTTTGACGTATCCCGGGTGCGCGGCATTGACCTTGATCTTGGTGTCGCGCAGCTCGTACGCGAGCTGCACGGTCCAGCCATTGACCGCCGTTTTCGATACGTTGTACGCGGGAATCTTGAAGCCATAGATGGGCGAGGTCGGGTCCGAATGCAGTGTCATCGACGCCAGGATGCTCGACAGGTTCACGATGCGACCCGCGTCCGATTTTTTCAGCAGCGGCAGGAACGCCTGAGTCACCGCGATCAAGCCGAACAGGTTGGTCTCGAACGTCTTGCGCCAGGTATCCTAGGGCTGTTCGGACACCGTCTTCGATCCGTCCTGGATGGCGACGCCGGCGTTGTTGATGAGAATGTCGAGATGACCGAATTTTCTCCCGACCTCCTTGGCTGCATCGGAAATGCTCGACGCGTCGGTCACGTCGAGCGTCAGCGCCTCGACGTCGAGTCCCTCGCCCTGCAGCTTCAGCGCCGCATCGACGCCCTTGGCGCGGTCGCGCGAAGCGAGCAGCACGTGCACGCCGCCGGACTGCGCGAGTTGCCGGGCGGTTTCGAAGCCGATGCCTTTGTTTGCGCCGGTAATGAGTGCGATTTTTGTCATCGTGGTCTTCCTGGAAGTGGGGGTTGGGAGGGTTTACAGGGCGGCACGCGCGGTGTCGCGCAGATACTCGCGATCCGCTTGGTTCGCCACGATGGTGGTGAGCAAACTATCGTTCGAAACGAGTTCGCCCTGTTTGATGAGCGCGCGCGAAACGAGGCCGTCGATCGGCGCACGGATCTCCGTGAATTCGAGGTCGATTTTCGAGGCGTTGAGCGCGGCGGTGGCCGCCGCCAAATCCACCTTGGCTGCCGCGATCGCTGCGCCGAGTTGGTCGAGGTCCCCGGGCGTGATGCTGCCCACGGGCAGTCGCTGCGCTCGGGCGAGTGACGCCTTGGCTTGTTCCAACGCCGAGATCGCGTGGTTGCGTGCGATGAAGCGTCGTTCGGTTTCGGCGCGGAAGGGGCTCGGATCGATGCGAAACAGAATCTGGCCCTTTCTGACCCTCGCACCCTCGGCAAAGCTGACCCGGTCGATCTGGCCGGCGACCCGCGGCCGAATCTGGACAGCCGTCGGCGACGATGCGCCCCCGGGAACGCTCGCGGACGGTCCGCAGCCGGCCATCAGCGAGGATGTCACGAGCGCAAAGGCGGCGCACTGGAGCAACGGCATGCGGAAATTCATCGTATTAACCCCGGAGAATCAGTGCCTTGACAGGGATGCCGTATTGGCAAACACTGCGTATGAGTTACCGCTGGGTAACATGCGCAAATGTTAGTGACCGGTAACTAACATGTCAAGAGGTCGGTCATGACTGCAGACATATCAGTGACGGCGAATCAGGGCGTTCCATGCGCCAAGCCGCGCGTGCGCGACCGTATTTTCGAGACGGCATGCGAGCTCTTCTACAAGCATGGAATTCGCGATGTGGGCGTCGACCTGATCGCGAGCGAGGCCGGCACCAACAAAATGAGCTTCTATCGCAGCTTTGCGTCGAAGGACGACCTGGTTGCGGAGTATTTGGAACAGAAGGGCAATGAGACCTGGGTCTGGTGGGATGCTATCGTCGCCGCCCACCCTGATGCGCGGCGCCAGATCGCAGCGCTGTTCGACGCGTTCGTTGCGAAGAACTGCTGCGAGCAATCGCGCGGTTGCGCATTGGCGAACGCCGCGGTCGAGCTGGCCGAAGAGGATCATCCAGGCCGCCAAGTGGCGATCAAGCAGAAGATGGAAATGCGGCGGCGGCTGCGTGAGTTGGCCGCCCGGACGGGCGCCGAGAAGGCCGATGAGCTGGGCGATGCGTTGATGCTTCTGATGGAAGGCGGCTTTCTCAGCCGGCGCACATTCGGCGGCGTGCGCGGACCGCTCGAGACCGCCGCGCTCACCGCCCGGGTCCTCATCAAGGCGTACGCGCCCGAATCGAATTAACCCCTGGCAACCCGGCGGTTGCACGGTATCCTGCCCGTATTCAAATCGCGAGAGAAGGGTCCGCAGTGCTCGACAACAACCTGAGCCGTGGCGCGGCATCGCCGCGGGTCAATGGCAGCCGCCTGTGGTCACGTCTGATGACGATGGCCGAGATTGGTGCGACTACGCAGGGCGGCTGCAATCGGCAGGCGTTGACTGACGGCGATCTGGCGGGGCGCGACCTGTTGTCGCGCTGGGCCGAGGCGGCGGGTTGCCGCGTGCGCGTGGACGCGGTGGGAAACCTGTTCCTGCGCAGAGCCGGTCGCGACGACCGTCTGCCCGTGGTCATGACCGGCAGTCATCTCGACACTCAGCCGACCGGCGGCAAATTCGACGGCGTGTACGGCGTACTGGCGGGACTCGAGGTGATCGAGTCCTTGAACGATGCGGGCGTCGTCACTCGACATCCCATTGAAATCGGCGTGTGGTGCAACGAGGAAGGATGCCGCTTTCCCATGGCGATGATGGGCTCGGCCGTGTGGGCGGATCGGCTGCCGCTCGACATCGCCTATGCGCTCACCGATCGCGCAGGGTTGAGCGTGCGGGCGGAACTCGAGCGCCTCGGCGTCGACACGCACGCTCGGATGTCGCGGCAGGCCGTCAAGGCGGCGTTCGAAGTACACATCGAACAGGGACCGGTGCTGGAGCAGCGGGGCAAGACGATCGGTGTCGTGACGGGTGTGCAGCACATGAGCCGGCACGAGGTCATCGTGGAAGGCCAGGAGGCGCATGCAGGCCCGACGCCCATGGACATGCGCCGCGATCCCATTCGCGTGCTGGCCGAGGTGCTGCCGGCCCTCTACGCGTGCGCCCGCGAGCGCGGCCCGGATGCGCGCCTCACGATCGGCATCATCGAAACCTCGCCAGGATCGCCGAACACCGTGCCGGGGCGCCTGCGATTCACGGTCGACGTGCGTCATCCCGATGTCCGCGTCTACGATCTCCTGCGGCTCGAGATCGATCGCCTGGTGCGGGCGGCGCTCCAGCACCAGGGCCTCGACGGGAGTGTGCGCTGCGTCTGGGAGGCGCCCGGCGTGACCTTCGATGCGGCGTGCGTGGATGCGGTGCGCTCGGCCGCGGTCGAACTCGGTTACGACATGATGGACATGGTGAGCGGCGCGGGTCATGACTCCTGCAATGTGGCTGCCGTCGTCCCCACAGCCATGATTTTCGTGCCCTGCGCGGGAGGGCTCAGTCATAACGAAGCCGAGAGCGCGCTGCCCGCGGATTTGGAGTCAGGCGCCAACGTGCTGCTGGGCGCGATGCTGGCGTTGGCGGTGGCCGTGGTCTGACGCCGGCCGCTGCGACACGTCTGTTGTCGCGGCGGTAGAACGGCGAGCTTTGCGAGGTTTCGGTGGGCAGCGGAGCGCTATTTGCTCGCTGAATGACACTCGATGTTGTCAATCACCATCAGATTGGCATGCCATGTTCGTCATAGCCAAGGATCTCGTCGGCCGAACGATCATCCCGAACGGGCAATTGCGAGCAATGCAGGGCCACTTCCGCTACTTCGTCCGCCAATTCCGGCCGCGCCAGAAACCCCGCCCGCAGCGGCTGGCTCCAATCCGGTCTGTGGTGTGCCGTCGCGAGGCGCGCCGCCGCTTCCCAATCGTAAGGGACCGCGATCAAATCGACCGTCCAGCCATGTGCCCCGCGTTCCAGCATCGCGTAGCGCGCGTGCGGCGAGCCTACCTCGACTTCATGCGGAATCGGATGATGTCCTTCGTAGGCTTGGATCCCGACGCTGCCCGGATTGACGATGACCTGGCCGCTCGGCAGGTAAGCCACCCGCGCGATGTGCGTGTGGCCGCAAAGGATCAGCCCCGCCCCGCAGGGGAGCGTGCGTCGTTCGATCTGCGCCAGCGGCGAGGGGATCAATTCGCCGTTGCGGATGTCCTCGAGATAACAATCGACATCGCTGTCCGGCGTCGCGTGACAGAGGAACACATCGTCCGTCAGCCAGAGCGTTGCAGGCAGCGCGGTCAGCCACGCTCGTTGCGCGGGCGTGATTCGATCGGCAGCATAACGATCCGATTGGCCCATGGCATCGAGGTCCGGCGAGAGAAGCTGCCGTTCGTGATTGCCGCGTATGGTCGGCAGGCGCAGCGGCATCAATCGTTCTGCGGTCTCACGGGGCTGCAGCGGACCGGAAAGTATGTCGCCCAGATTGACGGTGACGTCGGCGCCGCGGCGCCCGATGTCCGCGAGCACCGCATCGAGCGCGCCCAAATTTCCGTGGATGTCCGAGACCGCTGCTATTTTCATCAAGACGGCGTTCTAGAGGATTCGCGGTTCAGGTTCCCGCGCGCCGGCCTGGCCGCCCGAGGTTGATCTGTCGATGGAGTTCGAGCGCCGCCGCCCGGATCGACTCCGCTGCGCCGCCGCCGGCATAGATGATGCCGCGCGACGAGTTGATCAGCAGGCCGTCGCCGTCGGCATCCAGCCCCGCGGTCAGCGTGCTCGCGAGATCGCCCCCCTGGGCGCCGATGCCGGGCACGAGAAAGGGCAGGGTGGGATGCGCGCGGCGCAGTTGCGCCATTTCCGCCGGGTAGGTCGCTCCCACGACCAGCATCAGATTTCGAAGTTGATTCCAATGCCGGTCGGCGCGCTCGGCCACCCGTCGATACAGGGGCAGACCGTCGATGAGCAAATCCTGGAAATCGCCGGCGCCGGGGTTCGAGGTCCGGCACAGCACGATCGCTCCGCGGTCGGGACGTGCGAGGAAGGGACGCACGGAGTCCTCGCCCATGTAGGGATTGACGGTGACCGCGTCCGCTCCGTAGCGCTCGAAAGCTTCCTTTGCGTACGCCTCGGCGGTGTTGCCGATGTCACCGCGCTTTGAGTCTAGAATGACCAGGGCGTGCGGTGCGCGCTCACGGATGTAGCGGATGCTGTCGACGAGTTCGTTTTCCTTGCCGAGCGCGCTGTAGAAGGCGATTTGCGGTTTGTACGCGGCCGCGACAGCGGCCGTCGCGTCGATGATCCGGCGGTTGAACGCGAGCAGCGCGGCGCGCTCGTCCAACAGGTCCGGCGGCAACTTGGCAGGGTCGGGGTCGAGCCCGACGCAGACGAGGCTGCCGCTGGCGGTTTGCGCTCGGCGCAGGCGTTCGGCAAACGGCATGGGCATGCGCCATGATAGCGAGCGCACTGCCTCTTAGGGAGTATGCTTGAGGTCAATGTGAGAACTTCTCTACCCGCCAAGCCTCGTGCTGGACCGCGACTCGTCCTGCAGCCCGCCAGCCGGCGATCCGCCAGGCACGCCAGCACGAACGCGCTGAAGCGGTTCTTTCTGATTGCCGACTCCTGGGAGCTCTCACCCTTGCAACAGTGCCGGCTGCTGCGCATCCCCTCGCCACAGGTGCTCACGCGCTATCGGCTCGGTCAAGCGCCGCGATTGTCCGCCACGCAGCAGGAGCGGGCGGCGTTGATCGCCAGCGTTCAGCACTCGCTCCTGGCCGAGTCTGGCGACCCCGAGCGTGCCTGGGCCTGGGTTCACGCGCCCCAGCCGGGCGCGCCCTTCGACGGGGACAGCCCCCTGTACTGCATGCTGGAACGGGGCCTGTACGGGATGCGGGAGGTGGCCCGCTTGCTGGTCCGGGAGAGCGAGCCGCGGTGAGTGAGCCCGTGCGCCGTTGAGCGCGCGTCTGCGTTATACTGCCGGGCTATTCACGTGCGAATGTGGCGGAATTGGTAGACGCGCCAGACTTAGGATCTGGTGGGGTAACCCGTGCGAGTTCGAGTCTCGCCTTTCGCACCACCGTCACGAGATCGATTCCACTTTTAACAAGGATTGATATGCAGGTTTCCGTCGAGAGTACCGGCAAATTGGAGCGCCGCATGCAGGTGCAGGTCCCCGCCGAACGCGTCAGCAAGGAAATTGCCGCGCGTCTAAAACAGCTGAGCCGAACCGCCCGTTTGAATGGTTTCAGGCCCGGCAAGGCGCCGCTCACGGTGATCCGTCAGCAGTACGGACCGCAGGTGCACCGCGAAGTCATCGGCGAGCTGCTCCAATCGAGCTTCTCCGAAGCGGTCACCCAGAACCAGCTGACGCCGGCCGGAAATCCGCGAATCGAGCCGCAAACCGTCGACGAAGGCCAGGATCTGACCTATATCGCGACCTTCGAGGTGTTTCCCGAGGTTGCATTGCAGCCGATCGAGGCGCTCGAAATCCCGCGCGTCGTCGCGGACGTGACCGAAAGCGATGTCGACGCGATGATCGAGCGTCTGCGCAAGCAGCAGATGAAATTCACGCCGGCGACGCGCGCTGCGGTCGCGGGCGACAAGGTGACCGTCGATTTCGAGGGTTCCATCGACGGCGTGCCGTTTACGGGCGGCAAGGGTGAGGCGATCCCCATCGTCCTCGGCGAGAATCGCATGCTGCCGCAGCTGGAGGCGGGAATCGTCGGGGCGGCTGCCGGCGAGCAACGCACCATCGAGGTCGACTTCCCGGCCGACTATCGGGCAACCGAACTCGCGGGAAAGCGGTCGAGTTTCAAGGTGGACGTCAAAACCGTCGAGGAGCCGTCCCTGCCGGAGCTCGACGAAGAGTTCTGCAAGTCCTTCGGCGTGACCGAGGGGGGTGTCGACAGGCTGCGCGAGGACGTGGCGGCCAATATGCGCCGCGAGCTCGACCAGAACTTGCGCAACCGCAACAAATCGGCCGCCATGGAGAAGCTGTACGAGACGAATCCGATCGATGTGCCGAACGCGCTGATCGAGTCCCAGGTCCGGGATATGCAGATCGAGGCCATGCGTCGCAGCGGCGCCAAGGACGCGTCCCAGGCGCCGCCGCCGGAGCCTCTGATCGAGCCGGCGCGGCGCCGCGTGGCCTTGGGCCTGCTGTTCAACGACATCATTCGCCGTGAAAAGATCGTATTGGACCCGGCCCGCGCCAATGCCCGCCTGGATGAGATGGTCGGAGCCTACGGTGACGCTGCGGCGCTGAAACGGGCCTATTTACAGAATGCAGATGCCATGCGGCAGGTGGAAAGTTTGGCTTTGGAGGATCAGGTGGTGGACTGGATTCTGGCTCATGCTAATGTGCACGAGAAGGCCGCCACCTTCAAAGAGCTGATGAACTTTGAGGGTTGATTCACGGCGGGCGCATTTCTCGGCGGTTGGGACTGAATTTAGGTCGCCGCGGGAAATGCCGCCCTTGAAATGGCCTTGTAGTGTCCTCAATACGACTCGTTGGTATTTTCCGTTTATTTTCAAAGGCGACACTCCATGACGACTCGCGCACTCAATTTGGTCCCGATGGTGGTCGAGCAAACCGCTCGCGGCGAGCGGGCTTATGACATCTATTCGCGGTTGCTCAAGGAACGGTTGATCTTCATCGTGGGTCCCGTTGAGGATTACATGGCCAATCTGGTGGTGGCGCAGCTGCTGTTCCTGGAGTCCGAGAACCCGGACAAGGACATTGCCATCTATATCAACTCGCCGGGCGGTTCGGTGAGCGCCGGGCTCGCGATCTACGACACGATGCAGTTCATCAAGCCGGACGTGAGCACGATCTGCGTCGGATTGGCGGCCTCCATGGGCGCCGTGTTGCTGGCGGGCGGAGCGGCCGGCAAGCGGCATTCGCTGCCGAACTCCAAGATCATGATCCATCAGCCCTCGGCCGGCTTCCAGGGTCAGGCGTCGGACATCGACATCCACGCCCGGGACGTCATGGAAACCAAGCACCGGCTGAACGGCATTTTGGCCAAGCACACCGGCCAGACCATCGAACGCATCAAGCAGGACAGCGACCGGGACAACTTCATGACCGCGGAAATCGCCCGAGCCTACGGTTTGGTGGATTCCATGCTCGAAAAACGCGGCGAACTACCGTCAAAGGCCTAATCCGTCACACGGTGGTCTCCTTGAGCCGCCCCGCGGCCCCAAACGGGGCCTTGGTCACAACCTCCGCGAGCCATTCTTTGCGGATTGTCGGCGGGGTGCTATATAGTCATAGTCGTAGTCGCGTTTCTGGCGCAGCCAGCGACGGGGCCAACTTGAGGACAGCATGAGCGAAGATTCGCGCGGCAAACATGATGACGGGAAACTTTTGTATTGCTCCTTCTGCGGGAAGAGCCAACACGAAGTACGGAAATTAATCGCCGGCCCTTCGGTATTCGTCTGCGACGAATGCGTGGAGCTGTGCAACGACATCATCCGGGAGGAGCTCGAGGAACGCGCGGAGCGGACTCGCGACAAACTCCCGAAACCCCAGGAAATCAAGAAGGTTCTGGACGAATACGTGATCGGTCAGGAGCGCGCCAAACGCGTCTTGTCCGTCGCCGTCTACAACCATTACAAGCGGTTGCAGACCCGCGGCACCGAAGGTGTGCGATCGCGTGACGAGGTCGAACTCGCCAAGAGCAACATCCTGCTGATCGGGCCCACCGGCTCGGGCAAGACCCTGTTGGCCGAGACCCTCGCCCGATTGCTGAACGTGCCGTTCACGATTGCCGATGCCACGACCTTGACCGAAGCCGGTTATGTCGGTGAAGACGTCGAAAACATCATCCAGAAGCTCTTGCAGAAGTGCGACTACGATGTCGAGAAGGCGCAGACCGGCATCGTTTACATCGATGAAATCGATAAGATTTCGCGCAAATCCGACAATCNNGGGCGTGCAGCAGGCGCTCTTGAAGCTGATCGAGGGCACGATTGCCTCGGTTCCGCCGCAGGGCGGACGCAAGCACCCGCAGCAGGAATTCCTGCAGGTCGACACGACCAACATCTTGTTCATCTGCGGCGGTGCCTTCGCCGGCCTGGAGAAGATCATCATGAACCGCACCCACAAGAGCGGGATCGGTTTCATGGCGGAGGTTCGCGAGCAGAACGCGCGGCCACATGGCAACGATGTGTTCCATGACACGGAGCCCGAGGATCTCATCAAGTACGGTCTTATTCCGGAGTTCGTCGGCCGCTTGCCGGTGGTGGCGACGTTGGAAGAGCTCGATGAGGACGCGTTGATCTCGATTTTGCTGCAGCCCAAGAACGCGCTGACCAAGCAGTATCGGAAGCTGTTCGACATGGAAGGTGTCGAACTCGATTTCCGCGAAGACGCGCTGCGGTCGGTCGCTCGAAAGGCCATGCAGCGCAAGACGGGTGCTCGGGGCCTGCGCACGATTCTCGAAAATGTGCTGCTCGACACGATGTACGACCTGCCGTCCTTGCGGAATGTGCAGAAAGTCGTGGTCGATGAACAGGTGATCGAAGGCACGAACAAGCCTTACATTGTCCACCGGACCGAGGAGACTCGGTTGGTGGCTCCGGTTGAGGAACAGCGGCGGCCGACGGGCTCAGACCATCTTTGAGCCTGCGCTGGGGTGAGTGACACGATGACCCTTTGATCCTGAGGGTAGGCTTGAAACTCACGGACCGCGGCCGCATGTTCTTCAGCTCAACTGCAAGACATGCACAACCATAAGGCTACCCTAGTGAGCGACGAACCCATTATCGATGTTCCGACCGTAGCCCCCGTCCAAGCCGGCATGCCTGTGCTGCCGCTGCGCGACGTGGTGGTCTACCCGCACATGGTCATTCCGCTGTTCGTCGGGCGGGAAAAATCCATCGTTGCGCTCGATCTGGCCATGAAGGCCGACAAGCGAATTCTCCTGGTCGCCCAGAAGCAGGCCGACGTCGACGATCCCAAAGGCGAGGATCTGTATCGCGTCGGCACCGTGGCGACCATCCTGCAACTTCTCAAGCTGCCGGATGGCACGGTCAAGGTGCTGGTCGAAGGCGTCGACCGGGCCAGCATCGACAAGCTGATCGAAGGCGAGTTCTTCTCCGCGGAAGTGACCGTACTGCCGGACCTCGAGCGCTATGAGGAGCGTGAGATGGACGTGCTCACGCGCTCCGTCATCACGCAGTTCGAGCAGTACGTCAAACTCAACAAGAAAGTGCCGCCCGAGATTTTGACTTCGCTGGCCGGGATCGAGCAGGCAGGCCGCCTCGCCGACACGGTGGCGGCGCACATGTCGTTGAAGCTGTCCGAGAAGCAAAAGGTTCTCGAAATTCCCGACGTGCGCAAGCGCCTCGAACACATGCTTGCCGTGATCGAAGGCGAGATGGATGTGCTGCAGATCGAGAAGCGCATCCGCGGCCGCGTCAAGCAGCAGATGGAGAAGAGCCAGCGCGAGTACTACTTGAATGAGCAGATGAAGGCCATTCAGAAGGAGCTCGGCGAGCTCGACGACGCGCCGAACGAGATCGGCGAACTCGAGAAGCGCATCAAGGCGGCGGGCATGCCGAAGGAAGCGCGCGAGAAGGCCAACTCCGAGCTGGCCAAGCTCAAGCTCATGTCGCCGATGTCGGCGGAAGCTACCGTCGTGCGTAATTACGTCGATTGGCTGGTGAAGGCCCCGTGGAAGAAGCGCAGCAAGGTGCATCTCGAGATCGCCGCTGCGGAAAAGGTCCTCGAAGCCGACCATTTCGGCCTGGAAAAGGTCAAGGAACGCATCGTCGAGTATCTCGCGGTGCAGCAGCGGGTCAAGAACCTACGCGGTCCCATCCTGTGCTTGGTCGGGCCTCCCGGCGTCGGCAAGACCTCCCTGGGTCAGAGCGTGGCGCGGGCCACCAACCGCAAGTTCGTGCGCATGTCCTTGGGCGGCGTGCGCGACGAGGCGGAGATCCGCGGACATCGCCGCACGTACATCGGCTCCATGCCCGGCAAGATCATCCAGAACCTGGCGAAATGCGGCGTCCGCAATCCCCTGTTCCTGTTGGACGAAATCGACAAGATGTCGACCGACTTCCGCGGCGATCCTTCCTCGGCGTTGCTCGAGGTCCTGGATCCGGAGCAGAACAGCACCTTCAACGATCACTATCTCGAAGTGGACTTCGATCTGTCGGAGGTCATGTTCGTGTGCACGGCGAACAGCCTGAACATTCCGGCGCCGTTGCTCGATCGCATGGAGGTGATCCGCATTCCGGGATACACCGAAGACGAAAAGGCCAATATCGCGCGCCGCTACCTGTTGCCGAAGCAGGTGAAGCAGAACGGCTTGAAAGTCGACGAATTGGTGGTCGCCGACAAGGCGATCCAGGACATGATTCGCTTCTACACGCGCGAGGCCGGGGTACGCAACCTCGAGCGCGAGCTGTCGAAGATCGGGCGCAAGGCGGTGAAGCAACTGTTGCTGGCGCCGGCCGAGAAGACGGTGACGGTCGACGAGAACAACCTCGACAAGTACCTGGGTGTGCGCCGCTTCCGTTACGGCAAGGCCGAGGAGAGCAATCGCGTCGGCCAGGTGACGGGATTGGCGTGGACCGAGGTCGGCGGGGAACTGTTGACCATCGAAGCCGCAGTCGTCCCGGGCAAGGGCAAGCTCACCCACACCGGCCAGTTGGGCGAGGTGATGCAGGAGTCGATCCAGGCCGCCATGACCGTCGTACGCAGTCGTTCGGCGATGCTGGGGCTCGACATGGACTTCTACGCGAAGTCCGACGTGCACATCCACGTGCCCGAGGGTGCGACCCCGAAGGATGGTCCGAGCGCCGGCGCGGGCATGTGCACCGCGTTGATTTCGGCCCTCACCAAGATTCCGGTGCGCTCCGATGTGGCCATGACGGGCGAGATCACGCTGCGCGGTGAGGTCCTGCCGATCGGGGGCTTAAAGGAAAAATTACTGGCGGCCCACCGTGGCGGCATCACCACGGTGTTGATCCCGGACGAGAACGTCAAGGACCTCGCCGAGATTCCGGACAACATCAAGGAAAAGCTCGATATCCGGCCGGTGAAATGGATCGACGAGGTATTGCAGGTGGCCCTGACGCACATGCCGACACCGTTGCCCGCGGTGGATGCGAAGCCGCCGGTGGTGGCCATCGCCGGCGAGAAGCGTCGCCGCAAGCCGGCTCGCGGCAAGGCACAGGCCCGGGCGCATTAGCGGTCCGTCCGGGCGCTTCGGCGCCCGGACTTTTCGAAGTTTGTAAGTTGATTCGTTGACCCACTAGCAAAGCGCGAAAGCCTCGCGTAGACTTCGGCGCCTCTTGCCAGGGGGTGCTTAGCTCAGCTGGTAGAGCATCGCCTTTACACGGCGAGGGTCGGGGGTTCGATCCCCTCAGCACCCACCAGCATGCGGAGTGGTAGTTCAGCTGGTTAGAATACCGGCCTGTCACGCCGGGGGTCGCGGGTTCGAGTCCCGTCCACTCCGCCATTTCCTGACGAAGAGTCCCGCGCGAGCCATCTGGCCGCGCAGCGGGTATGCGATGGGATATGAAAGCTGGTTTGCAAGGGGTACGGATCAATGCTGCAGTCGATTCACGATCGGTTGAAAGGGTGGCTTGCGGGAGTGGTGCTGGGAGCCATCGGTCTCGTGTTCGTGTTCTGGGGCATCAACTGGACCATGACCGCGCCGAACTACGCCGCCAAGGTGAACGGCAGCGAGATCTCCAGCAACGAAGTCCGGCAGGCCTATCAGCAGCAGCTGGCACAGTTCGAGCGCCAATCCAACGGCACGCTCGATGACGTTCAACGCAACGAGATCAAACGGCACGTGCTCGACGAGTACGTGAACAGCGAAGCCGTGGTCACGCGCGCCGACGAGCTCGGCTACCGGGTCAGCGACGCCGACCTGCTGAAGGCCATGGGACAGGTCCCTGCCTTTCAGGTGGATGGAAAGTTCGATCTGGCGCACGCCGTCGCCGTCTTGAAGGCCCAGGGCCGTTCGGTGTCCGAAATCGAAGGGTTGTTCCGCCGCGACGTGAAGCTGCGGCAACTCGATTCGGCGCTTCAGCAATCGAGTTTCGCCACCGCCAGCGAAGTGAAACAGCTGCGCATGCTCACGCGGCAGCAGCGCGAGGTGTCGTGGATCACCGTGCCGGCGGCGAAGTACATTGCAGCCGCGACGGCTGACGATGCGGCCATCAAGGCGTACTACGACGCCCGCAAAGCGCAGTACATGACGCCGGAGACCGTGAACCTGCGCTATGTCGAAATCAGCATGGCGCAGATCGAGTCGCAGGTGAAGGTGGACGACGCGCAGCTCAAGGCGTTCTACGAGGAGCAGAAGACCAAGACACCGGAGCGCTTCACCCAGCCCGAGCAGCGGCGTATTCGCCACATTCTGTTGCAGGCGGATGCGAAGGACGACGCGGCCGCCAAGGCCAAGGCCGAGGACCTCTCGAAGCGCGCCAAAGGCGGGGAAGATTTCGCGAAGCTCGCGAAGGAGTTCTCGCAGGACACGGGCTCCGCGTCGCAGGGTGGCGATTTGGGCCTGTCCGAGCGCAAGGCCTTCGTGGCACCGTTCGCGGATGCGGCCTTCAGCATGAAGGAGGGCGAGATCAGCGGCCCCGTGAAGAGCCAGTTCGGCTACCACATCATCAAGGTGGACAGCATCCAGCCCGCCACCGTCAAGACCTTCGAGCAGGCGAAAGGCGACCTGGACGCCGAATATCGTCGCAACGAGGCGGAGCGCCTGTTCAACAACACCCAGGA
Source organism: Gammaproteobacteria bacterium (assembly GCA_003164785.1). GTDB lineage: Bacteria > Pseudomonadota > Gammaproteobacteria > Steroidobacterales > Steroidobacteraceae > Bog-1198. Next base: position 68,526 of record PLUE01000023.1, read on the forward strand.
TCAGCTGGCCGATGCCGCGCTGCAGAACACCACCGACATCGATGTGGTGGCACGCAAGGCTGGTCTGACGGTTCATGACATCCCGAACTTCAGCCGCATCGATGGCGGCGGCGACCTGGGCAAGGCGGCGCCGGTGATCGAGGCCGCGTTCAGCCAGGACGTGCTCGACGGCCGGTTGAGCCCCACCGTCGAGATCGAGAAGGGCCGTGGCGTCGTGCTGCGCGCCACCGATCACAAGCTGCCCGAGCAGAAGCCGCTGGACGCCGTGCGCACTGATATCGTGGCGGCCTGGAAGAAGCAGAAGGGCGCCGAACTCGCCGCCGCCGCCGCGGCCGACGCCGTGAAGCGGCTGAACGCGGGAGAGGCCTGGGACGCGGTCGCGAAAAGCCTGGTCGGCGCCCCGGCGCCGCCGGGCAAGTTCGTGTCGCGCAACGATCAGGCGATCCCGATCGACATCCGCCGCGAAGCCTTCCAGGGTCCGAAGCCCGCGGGCAAGCCGCTGTATGACAACCTGGTGCTCGAGGACGGTGACGCCGCCGTGGTGGCCGTGACCGCCGTGCGCGAGGACCCCGAGGGCGATGCCAAGCAGCAGGATGCGCAATTGCGCCGGCAGTACGCGCAGCAGGCGGCGTCCGCCGAGGCACAGAGCTACGCGCTCGCGGCGCGCGCCGATGCCAAGGTGACCCTGAACGCGCAGGCGCTCGATTAGGTGGCCAGTTGGCTACACCAGTTCTCGGACTGGTACCTGTCGGTTCTATCGCAGGGCGGTTATTGGTTGATCGCCGGGCTGATGGCGCTGGAAAGCACGTTCGTGCCGCTGCCGAGCGAGGTCATCATTCCGCCGGCCGCCTACCTCGCCCACACGCAAGGGCAGTTCTCGCTGTTCGGTGTGATCGTGGCCGGCACCGTGGGGTCGTGGGTGGGCGCCTCGGTGATGTATTGGGGCTCGCGCTGGCTGGGCCGGCCCATCCTCATGCGGTTGGGGCCCTATGTCGGCATCGCGACCGCCAAAATCGAATTGGCCGAGGCCTGGTCGTCCCATTATGGCTGGCCGGGCGTGTTCTTCGCGCGGCTGCTGCCGGTGATCCGCCATCTCATCGGGATCCCCGCGGGAATTCTGCGCATGGACTTCCGCTGGTACGCCGCGGCCACCCTGGGCGGCTCCCTGGTATGGACCGCGGTGCTGGCCTGGCTCGGCAGGACCGTCGGCGAGCATCCAGAGCTCCTCAAAGGCTCGCTACACCGTTTTTTCCTGTTGGTACTGGCCTTCTGCGTGGCGCTCGGCGCGCTGTACTACGTGTTCGTGCAGCGGCCTGCCGCGAAGCGGGTAGCGGGTCGCGCGTAACCAACAAGGAGAGGATGCTCCGGTCACAGAAATCGAGTAGGATTGAATCCTACAGCTCTTCGGAGGTCACATGCGATCAACCCAGCAATTCAGCATTACTTTGCCGAACGAAATGGCGGATGCCGTGAAATCCAAGGTCGCATCCGGCGAATACGCGACCGAAAGCGAGGTGATTCGTGAGGGATTGCGCGCGCTCATGGCTCGTGATCGTGCCGTCGAGAGCTGGCTTCACAATCAAGTCGGGCCGGCCTACGATGCATTGAAAGCGAACCCCTCGCGTGCGGTGACCATCGAGGACGTGAGGGCCAAGCTCGCAGCCGAGCTTGAAGACCACCAAAGCTAAAACTCATTCGAGACCCCAACTCCGGCAGTTAGGGTCTTCGAGCGCCCGCCTCAGGTCGTCGTATGCGCGCCCTTCGGCGCCGGCATGCCCGGCGTCGGGAATTTGGAGAAGATCGCCGTGGTGGCGGCGTTGATCTTGTCCACTGCATTCGGTCCGGTCAGATCCGAGACGCTCTGGCTGACGGAGGCATGCCAGATCGGGATCTTCGACTTGGAATCGAACAGATCGATCGAAATTCGGGTCTCCTCACGCACGTACGGGCCNNCGCGTGCCCATGGCGTAGCCGACGACGCAGTCGGCGGATTTCCGATCGGAGGCTTTCTGGATCCCCCGCGATGCCATGTTGTATTCGATCGCGACGCGCAGGCGGTCGGCGTTGATGGGGTTACCGAACGCCGACTGCTGATCCGTGTTCGCGACATGCTCGTCGGCGAACGCATAGGTGTGGCAGCTGGTCGCCGTCATATTGGGGTTGATGTCGGTTCGGACGGGCAGACCGGTGCAGGCTGCCAACGCGACGAGTGCGCCGCCCACGACCAAAGCTTGGATGATCGAACGACTTGGCATAAAAACCTCTCTTGATCCGTGACTGCGCCGACCCGCACCGTATTTTACAGGATAATTGGTCCTTGGAACCGGCCCTCGAGTTCCAGCAACGCGCCCGCCCGCGGGCGGTTGACCGGCCGGGGAAAAAATCAGCCGGCCTCGTCGGGCGGGAAGCTCATCCCGACCGAGTTGAAGCCGCCATCGACATAGGTGACCTCCCCGGTAATGCCGGCGGCCAGGTCGGAGCACAGGAACGCGGCGGCATTACCGACGTCGGCAATCGTGACGTTGCGCTTGATCGGCGAAGCCGCCGCGACATGCGCCAGCATCTTGCGCAGACCCGGAATGCCCGCCGCGGAGAGTGTCTTGATCGGGCCCGCGGAGATGGCGTTGACCCGGACGCCGAGGGGCCCCAAGTCCGCGGCCAGAAAACGCACATTCGCCTCCAGGCTGGCCTTGGCGAGGCCCATGACGTTGTAGCCGGGCAGCGACCGAACCGCGCCCAGGTAGCTCAGCGCCACGATGGCCCCGTGGCGCCCGGTCATGAACGGCAGCGACTCGCGCGCGAGCACCGTGAGGCTGTAGCTCGAGATGTCGTGCGCGACGCGGAAGCCGTCGCGGGTGGTCGCGTCGATGAAGCTGCCCGTCAGGGCCTCCCGCGACGCGAACGCCACGGCGTGCACCAGGATGTCGAAGTGGTCCCAGCGGGTCTTGAGGTGGGCAAAGCCCTTGGCGATGCTCTCGTCGCTGCCCACGTCCATGTCGAAGGTGATGTCCGAGCCGACCTCCTTGGCGAGCGGCACCACGCGATCGGCCATGCGCTCGATGTATGAAAACGCCAGCTCCGCGCCCTCGCGATGCATGGCCTGCGCGATGCCCCAGGCGATGGAGCGATCCGTCGCGAGTCCGACGATCAGTGCGCGCTTGCCGCTCAAGAAACCCATGCTCTTCCCCTTTAAAGTTCCAGATTCAGCCGTGTTGCCGGTTCGACTCGACGTACATGACCAACCGCTGTCCTGAACGAATCTGGTGATGTTGATTGATGCCGTTCCAGGTCTTCAACTGCGCGATGGTGACCTGGAATTGCTTCGAGATGCTGAACACCGTATCGCCGCGGCGCACGGTGTATAGCACGCGGCGGCCGGTCACGACGCCCTCGTCGCGATGCTGAAGCGTGCTCGCCTTGATGATCAGCCGCTGGCCCTTCACCAGGGACTCGCCCGACCCCATGTTGTTGAGCCGGGCCAGCGTGCTGATCGGCATGTTGTTGCGGCGGGCGATGCTGGAGAGCGTCTCGCCGCCGCGGACCCGGTAGACGATCTGGCGCTGCAGGTGTGTGCCGGTATCGACGTCCGCCGGCTTGTCGATGCGCGCGGCCGCGACCAAAACCTTGTCCGGCAGCTTGCTGCTGAGCTCCGGAATCTTCAGCGACTGACCCACGCTCACCCGCCCGCCGGGGAGGTTGTTGATCTTCGCCAGCACCGCCGCCGAGGTGCCGTATTCGCGCGCGATCATCGGCAGCGTCTCGCGCCGCGCGACCTCGTGCAGGACGTAACGCACCCGATCCTCGGGAGCCAGCGTCTTCAAGGCGGCCTCGTAGGCGTCGGCATTGTCGATGGGCACCAGCATGCGCTGCGGACCCTCGGGGCCCGTGGCCCAGCGGTTGTAGCCGGGGTTGAGGGAGACCAGTTCGTCGTAGCTCGTCCCGGCCAGCTGCGCGGCGATTTTCAGGTCGATCTGGGAATCGGTGTCGATGACCGCAAAATACGGCTGGTTCGGGATGGGCGCGAACGACAGCCCGTAGCGCTCGGGCTCTGCCATCAGGCGCTTCATCGCGAGCAATTTGGGCACGTAGGCGCGCGTCTCGGCGGGCAGATTCAGATGCCAGAAGTCGGCGGGCTTGCCCACGGACTTGTTGTAGGCGATCGCGCGCTCCACGAACGCTTCGCCCACGTTGTACGAGGCGATGGCCATCAGCCAATCGCCGTTGAACTCATCGTGCAGCGCCTGGAGGTAGTCGAGCGCGGCCCGGGTCGATTCGATGACGTCGCGGCGCCCGTCGTACCACCAGGTTTGCTTCAAGCCGAAACGCACGCCGGTGGCGGGAATGAACTGCCACAACCCGGCGGCGTCGCTCACCGAGTAGGCGAACGGTTCGTAGGCGCTCTCCACCACCGGCAGGAGCGCGAATTCCATCGGCATGCCGCGCGCCTCGACCTCGGTGATGATGTGGTACATGTACCGTTGGCTGCGCTGAAAGACCCGATCCAGGTAATCGGGATTGTGCTCGAACCAGGATAGCTGTTGGTCGATGGCCGGTTCCTGCACCTCGTCGAACGCGAAGCCGGCGCGCATGCGATCGAACAGGTCGTCGTAATCCTCGCCGTTGTGATGCTGCCATTCGCTCGGCATCTTGAGCGACGGCGTGGCGCCGGGCGCGGCGGCGGGCGGTGCGTTGCGGGTGTCGGCTGCGCCGGGCGCCGCCATGACGATGCGTTCGCGCGCCGCCGGGGCAGCGGCGGGTGGCTGGTGCGCGCAGGCGGCGAGCAGCACGGCGCCGGCGAGGAGGCTGCGAAGGGGACGTGCCGTCATGTGCGCCGCTTAAGTTCCGCTACCGGAACTGGTCTTTCCAGGCGCGCAGGGCGCCGAAAACATCCGACGCCGCGGGCAGCGCATGACCCACATGGGCCTCGGCGGCGGCTCGAACCGCCGGATTGTTGCAGCGCAAGAACGGATTGATCCTCGCTTCCAGGGACAGGAGCGAGGGCAGGCTGGGCGTGAGCAGACCCCCGGTATCGTGCACGCGGGAACGTTCGATCGCGGCCCGGTGGTCGAGGACGGCGGCGTTCCCCGGCTCCACGGCGAGGGCGAACTTCAAGTTGGCCAGGGTGTACTCGTGGCCGCAGAACAGGCGGGTGTCCGGCGGCAGGTCGCGTAGGCGTTCGAGCGAGGCGTTCATCTGGGGTGGCGTACCCTCAAACATGCGACCGCATCCGGCGCTGAACAGGGTATCGCCGCTAAACAGCGTGCCATGCCCCCAATAGGCAATATGGCTCAAAGTATGCCCGGGAACCGCCAAAGTCTCGAAGGCAAGTCCCAAGTCCGGCAATTCGCAGCGCTCGCCTTCGCCCACGGTGCGGGTGCGCAGGGGAATTCTCGGATCGTCCGGCCCGATCACGGGGATGGGTCCCAACGTCAGCAGATCGGCCACCCCCCCGATATGGTCGGCGTGATGGTGAGTCAGCAAAATGGCAGCCAAGCTCGAGCCACTGCGCTGCAGCTCGGCGATCACCGGCGCCGCGTCGCCCGGGTCGACGGCGACGACACGGTTCTGCGCTTTGGGCGCCGCGATCAGCCAGATATAATTGTCGGCAAACGCGCGCACGGGGCGTACGTTCAGGGCTATTGATTGGTTTGGCATTTTGCGCGCGTATTTAACCTGTAACATCCGCCGTTCGCCAGTCTTTCGAAGGAGTGCTGATTGCAATCAACGCGTGACAACGCAGTGACCGAATGGTTCGACGGCCCGCTGGGGAGCCGCGTGCTGCGCGAGGAAACCTCGCTGGCGCGGGTCGCCCTGGACGATGTCTTCGGCTTCGAATTGCTGCAGGTGGGCATCTGGGGCCCGACCCGCCATTTGCTGGATGGCGCCCGAACGCAGCACACGACGCTGCTCGCGCCCGCGATGGGCCCGGGTGTCAGCCTGTGCGCACCGCTCGCGTCCATGCCCTTCGCCTCCGATTCCATCGATGCCATCCTGCTGCCGCACACCCTCGAACTGGCCGAAGACCCCTATGCGGTGCTGCGTGAGGCGGAGCGGGTGCTGGTCGCCGAGGGGTGCCTCATGATCTACGGCTTCAACCCGTTCAGCGGGTGGGGCGCGCGGCGGCTGTTTGCGCGTCATTTCCGGCGTCCGGCGTTCCCGCCGCAGACCCGGCGCATGCTCTCCGAGACGCGCCTGCGCGACTGGATGGCGCTGCTCGATTTCGAGGTGGCCGATGTCTACGGCTACTTGGGCACCCTGCCGATGACCCGGCGGCCGAAAAAATTGGCCGACGGCAGCGTGCGCCAGACGGAATACCGGCCGCGCCGGGCCTTGGCCGCCGGGGCCTACCTGCTCAAGGCGCGCAAACGTGTCCAGACGCTCACGCTGGTGCGGCCGCGGCGCCGTGCATCGCGCCTGGTGCTGGTCCCCGCCGCCGAGGCGGCGACCAAGTCGGGAACCAACCAGGTCGGCTCGACGAAAAACGGTCCATGACGCCGGTCGAGATCTACACCGACGGCGCGTGCCGCGGCAATCCGGGTCCCGGTGGCTGGGCGGCATTGCTCGTGTCCGGCGCCGAGCGCAAGGAGGTGTCCGGCGCGGAAATCCAGACCACCAACAATCGCATGGAGCTCATGGGCGCCATCGGCGGGATCGCGGCGCTCAAACGACCTTGCTCGGTGCGTCTCTACACCGATTCGAAATACGTGCTGCAGGGCTATACCGAGTGGCTGCCCGGCTGGAAGAAGCGCGGCTGGAAGACCGCCTCGCGCGAGCCCGTGAAGAACCAGGACTTGTGGGAACAGCTCGATGCGGCGGCGGCGGCGCAGGACATCGAATGGCACTGGGTCAAGGGCCATTCCGGCCACGAGCAGAACGAGTACGTCGATCAACTCGCGAACATCGCCATCGATCTCCTGCTGGGAAAACGGTAGCCGCGGATGCGCCAGATCGTGCTCGATACGGAAACCACGGGCCTCGAAGTCGAACTGCAGCATCGGATCATCGAAATCGGCTGCGTCGAGATGTTCAACCGGCGGCTCACCGGCCGCAAGTTTCACTGCTACTTGAATCCCGATCGCGACATCGACGAGGGCGCACAGGCGGTGCACGGTCTGTCGCGCGAGCGCTTGTCGAAGGAGCCTAAGTTCGCGCAAGTCCACGACGAATTCATCGAGTTCGTGCGCGATGCGGAACTCATCATTCACAATGCCCCGTTCGACGTGGCGTTCCTCAACGCCGAGCTGCGGCGCATGCCCTTCGCGCCGGGCACGGTGCCGACCAAGCTGGCCGACTTCTGCGGGGTGCTCGACTCGTTGGCGCTGGCGCGCCAGATGCATCCGGGCCAGCGCAACAGCCTCGATGCGCTATGCAAGCGCTATTCGGTCGACAATTCGCACCGCGAATACCACGGCGCCTTGCTCGACGCGCGCATCCTCGCCGAGGTGTATCTGGCGATGACGGGCGGTCAGGCCAAGTTCACCCTGAGCGCCGAGTCCGACAACGCGCGCAGCCGCGCCCGCCAGGCCGAGCCCACACGATTGGCGGACGGGGTGCGCATTGCGGTGGTCAGCGCCGACGCCGAGGAGCTGGCCGCCCACGAACACGTGCTCGCGCTGCTCGACAAGGCCTCCCGCGGAACCACGGTCTGGCGCAAGTTGTGAAATTGCTCGTGACCGGGGCCGCCGGCTTCATCGGCTACCACACGGCCAAACTATTGCTCGAGCAGGGGCACGAGGTCGTCGGCATCGACAACCTCAACAGCTACTACGATCCGACGCTGAAGGCGGCTCGCTTAAGCCGGTTGGAGAGCCTCGAGGGCTTCCGCTTCGCGAAGCTCGACATCGCGGATCGGGAGGCGATGCAGGCGCTGTTCGCGCGCGAGCGATTCCAGCGGGTGGTGCATCTGGCCGCCCAGGCGGGCGTGCGCTATTCGATCCAGAACCCGGAAGCCTACGTGCAGAGCAACATCGTCGGCTTCCTGCAGGTGATCGAGGGCTGCCGGCACCACGGCATCGAGCACCTGGTGTATGCGTCGACGAGTTCGGTGTACGGCTCGAATACCCGGCTGCCCTTTTCGGAACAGCAATGCGTGGATCATCCGCTCACCCTGTACGCGGCCACCAAGAAATCCAACGAACTGATGGCGCACAGCTATTCGTCGTTGTACGGGCTGCCGACCACCGGCCTGCGGTTCTTCACGGTGTATGGACCCTGGGGGCGGCCCGACATGGCGCTGTTCCTGTTCACCAAGAACATCCTCGCGGGCACGCCCATCGACGTGTACTACGATGGCCATCATCAGCGCGACTTCACCTACGTGGACGACATCGTCAACGGCGTGGTGGCCGCGACGGCCAAGATCGCCGCACCGGATCCGCACTGGAACTCCGATGCGCCGGACCCGAGCAGCAGCCGCGCGCCGTATAAAATCTACAATATCGGCAACCAACGCTCGGTGACGTTGCTGCACTTCATCGAGGTGCTCGAGGAATGCCTCGGCCGCAAAGCCGTGAAAAACCTCCTTCCCATGCAATTGGGCGACGTTCCCGACACGTGCGCCGACGTGGACGCGCTGGTGCGCGACGTGGGCTACCGGCCCAACACGCGGCTCGAAGAGGGTGTCAGGCATTTCGTCGAATGGTATCTTGCCTACTATCATCCGAACAATTCCGATCCTAGGATTCCGCATGCCTGAATTGAACAGTACGCTTCCCGCTTGGGCCGCCGTCGCCGCGCACGCGCAGACGATGAAAGGCAAACATCTGCGCGAGCTGACCGCCGCCGATCCGCAGCGCTGGGAAAAGCTGCACGTCGAGTACGACAGCTGGCTGCTCGACATCTCGCGCCAGCGGATCACGCAGGAGACGCTGGGGCTGCTGCTCGACCTGGCGCGCGCGACGAACCTGTCGGAACGCATCACCGAGATGTTTCGGGGCGATCCGATCAACGTCACCGAAGGGCGCGCCGTCCTGCACACCGCGCTGCGCTCGGATTTCGCCGGCGGCAAGGCCATCCAGGCGGAGGTTCACGAGTCGCGCAAGAAGCTCTCGGAGTTCGTCGCGGCGGTGCGCCGCGGCGAGAAGCGCGGCACCACGGGCAAGAAATTCAAGCACGTGATCAACATCGGGATCGGCGGCTCGGATCTCGGGCCGTTGCTGGTGTGCGAGGCGCTGCACCACGAGTGGAGCGGCGGCATCACGCCGCATTTCGTCTCCAATGTCGATCGCACGCAGTTGGAAGATCTGACGCGCACGCTCGATCCGGCCGAAACCCTCATCATCGTGTGTTCCAAGACCTTCGTGACCATGGAGACGCAGGCGAACGCCAACGCCGCCCGGGCGTGGATGGTCGGGGCGCTCGGCGAGAAGTCGCCCGGCATTCATTTCGTCGCCGTGTCGACCAACGCAGCCGCCATGGACGCCTTCGGCATCGCCAAATCGCATCGCTTCGCCATGTGGGATTGGGTGGGGGGGCGCTATTCCGTGTGGTCCGCGATCGGGTTGGTGGCGGAATTGGTCATCGGCAGCGAGAAGTTCGGGGATTTCCTGAGCGGCGCGAGCGACATCGACAATCACTTCAAGACGACGCCGTTCGAGAAGAACCTGCCCGTGTTGATGGGTCTGATGGCCGCCTGGAATCGCACTTTTCTGGGGCTGCCGACGCTGGCCGTGCTGCCCTACGACCAGCGCCTGGCGCGGCTGCCGGCCTATCTGCAGCAGCTCGAAATGGAGAGCAACGGCAAATCGGTGTCGCTCGTCGGCGAACGCGTCGATTTCCCGACCGCGCCCGTGGTCTGGGGCGAACCGGGGTCGAATTCCCAGCACTCGTTCTTCCAGATGCTGCATCAGGGCACGCCGACGGCGGCCCTGGACTTCATCGCGCCGCTGCGCGGCTCCTGGGGCGGGACGGAGGGCCAGGACCTCGCCCTGCAGAACTGCCTGGCACAGTCCCAGGCGTTCGCGTTCGGACATACGCTGGACGAGGTCGATGCCGACCTGAAGAAGGCGGGGACCACGCAGAAAGAGATCGCGCGGGTTCGAAACCACAAGGTGCACGAGGGTAACCGGCCTAGTTCCCTGCTGATGTACCCCCAGACGACTGCCCGCACCCTGGGCGGCCTGCTGGCGCTGTACGAGCACAGTGTGTTCGTGCAGGGAACCCTGTGGGGGATCAACTCCTTCGACCAGTTCGGCGTGGAGCTGGGGAAGAAACTGGCGCTCGGGATCGACATGACGGGGAAGACGGCGCCGACGGGGCAGGGGGCGGCGGGGTTGGCGGAGCTGATTGGGTATGTGAAGGGGCATCGTTAGGGATGGCGGCACGATGATGGCGGTCAGCCTCTAGACGCGCCCCAAAGAAATTTGCCGTGGGGTACACTCCCGCCCTTACGCAATCCGTCGCTCAAGCAGGCTGCCCGGTCGGCAGCTTGCGTGTGAGCGTCATGCGGCCAGTTGACTCGAGTTGGTGACATGCGAAGCCGAATTTTATCCACTTTTGTTCTGTTGTTATCGCTCGGCATCGGTGCGTCCGCACAGACGCCGACCTCGGACCAGCTGAACCAGCTCAAAAACTTGACGCCCGAAGAGCAGCAGCAATTGATGCAAGGTTTGGGGGGGGGCAAAACAGATTCCAGCGGCACTAGAGTAGATAAAAAGCTCAGCACGCCGCAGACGGTACAGCCGAAAATCGATGAGAACGGCGAGTATGAGCAGGGCAGGAGAGACAAAACGAGAGACGGCAGATCGCTTCGTTTGCAGGACGAAGATCCGGAGCTTCGGGCCGACGATACCGTTCTGATCGATTTGACCCCCGTCGATTCGGTATTGCGGCAGAATTTGCCCGATGATTCAAACGGCGCAAGTAATTCAAATAACGGGGGGTACGGCGCGAACAACCGCAATAACGACTCATCGACGGCCAACCCAACAATCAACGGGCTTGCCAGTAACGGCGCCGGCAACGACAACGCATTTGGCAACGGGGCGAACCGTTCAGGTCGTTTGGACGATTTTGGCCGCGTTCAATCAAATTACGACTTGAGCAAGCTGCTAGCGAGTCCGAAGAGCGACGAGGAGCAGGAAAGAGCGGATCGGATGCGTGAGTTGGTATTGAAGGGAAATCCGTACCGCCTCAATCGATTCGGCGTGCTCGAAGTTCCCGGCCTGCCATCCATCCCCTTGGCGGGATTGACGGCGGATGAAGCAACCCGCCGTCTCAGCGCCGATCCGGACCTCCGTAACTTCGTCGTGAAGCTTACGTTGCTGCGGCTGCAAGCTTTCGACGAGGATGCCGTGAAGCCTTTCGGTTACGACTTGTTCGAAGGGGTTCCGTCGACCTTCGCGCCGGTATCGGATATCCAAGTGCCGATCGACTACATCGTCGGACCTGGCGATACGCTCAATATTCAGCTGTATGGAAATGAACTCCAGAGTTACGAGTTGACCGTTGGCCGCGACGGGCGCGTCAACTTTCCAAAGCTCGGTCCCATCATGGTCAGCGGCATGTCATTCGACCAAGCGAGCGGCGCGATCAAACAGCGCGTGGATCAACAGCTCATCGGGTCCCGGGTGAGTGTGACGATGGGCGATCTGCGCTCCATTCGCGTGTTCGTATTGGGCGAGGCGCGGAAGCCCGGCTCATATACCGTCAGCGGTCTATCGACAATGACCAATGCGCTATTCGTCAGCGGCGGTGTGAAGAAAATTGGTTCGTTGCGCAACATCGAACTGAAGCGAAATGGCAAATTGATCGGTGTGCTCGATCTCTACAGTCTGCTGCTTCACGGTGACACAAGCGCCGACCAGCAACTGCTCCCGGGCGACGTGATATTCATCCCACCGATCGGCAGTACCGTCGCGGTGTACGGTGCGGTGCGCCGTCCTGCCATCTACGAATTGAAGAACGAGAAAAGCGTCGAACAGGTCATCGACGTCGCCGGCGGCCTTCAGCCGGATGCCGACGGCAAAACGGTGCAATTGGAGCGGATTCAACCTTCAAATTTGCGGCGGATGCTCGACGTCGATTTGACGTCGGACCAGGGGCGCTCCGCACTGGTAGCGAACGGCGACAAAGTGCGAGTGCCTGCAATTCGCCCGACTCTCGAAAATTCCGTGGAATTGACGGGCTATGTTTTCCGGCCGGGCAAATTCGAATTTCACTCCGGTATGCGGCTATCCGACATCTTGCCGAGCTTTGATGAGTTGCGGCCCGATGCGGATCGCCACTACATCATGATCCGACGCGAAGTACCTCCGGAACAAAAGATCCAGGTCGTATCCGCGGATCTCGACGGCGCGTTGCTAAAGCGGGGCTCGGACGCCGATCCGAAGCTACAATCGCGCGACAAGATTTTCGTGTTCAATCTGGGCGCAAGTCGCGAGCGTGTCGTCGAGCCGGTTCTCCGGGACCTCGAGTTGCAGAGAACACCGGACAAGCCGGCGCAGATCGTCAGTATCAACGGACAGGTGAAGGCACCGGGCCGCTATCCCCTCGAGCCGTCCATGCACGTGAGTGACTTGATACGCGCCGGCGGCAGCTTGGATGATTCCGCTTACGGCGGCGACGCCGAGTTGACCCGATACGAAATCGTCAACGGAAGCGCTCGTCAGACCGCCCTGATTCCAATCAGTCTCGGGGCGATCCGCCGCGGCGAAGCGGGTGCGGATGTCCAGCTGATGCCATATGACACCTTGGTCATCAAGATCACTCCGCAGTGGGAGGAGCCTGGAACCATCATCGTACAGGGTGAGGTCCGTTTCCCAGGGACATACCCGATTCATCGTGGGGAGAAGTTGTCCTCCGTCTTGGCCCGCGCCGGCGGCTTTAGTGATCTGGCATTCGTTGAGGGTGCCGTTTTCATCCGCGATGAGCTGAAGAAGCGTGAGAAGGACCAACTCGAACTGCTGACGGACCGCTTGCAGAGGGATCTAGCCGCTCTGTCTCTGGAGGCCATTTCCTTGAGCGCGGCAACGTCCAATGCCGCGGGCGCCCAGACTTCAGCCCAAGGGCTAGCAATCGGCCAACAGTTGCTCGTGCAACTCCGCCAGACGAAGCCCGTCGGCCGGCTCGTGATAGACCTGAACAAAGTCGTGACGGGTAAGTTCGGTGACATGATCGTGAGAAATGGCGATAAGCTGCTAATTCCAAAGCAAAATGACGAAATTACGATTTTGGGAGAGGTGCAGAGCCCCACGTCGCACGTGTACAAGGCTGGGTTGACCCGAGACGATTACATCGCCAAGAGCGGCGGCACGACACAAGAAGCGGATCGGAAGCGCATTTACATCGTGCACGCCAACGGTGACGTGGTATCGGGACAGCGGTCCGGCTGGTTCCGGCGTTCGCAATCGGTGGAGATGCGTCCTGGTGATACCATCATCGTGCCCTTGGATACCGAACGCGTGAGGGCATTGCCGCTATGGCAAGCCGTCACGACAATCATCTATAACTTGGCGGTTGCGGTGTTGGCAATTCGCAGCGTAGGCAATCTCTAACTGGCACGCATGTGTTGTGGAGGCGTGCGGCCGGCACAAGGTGTAGCGGCACAGCGAGGAAAGCTGACCGCAAGGGAACAATCATCCATCGCGCGAGTGTCGGCGTAGAGAGCGCGGCGCTCGTTTTAGGCGCCGTCAGTTGGTGAAGATACGCCCTGGCGACGCGCTCGGCTCTGAGCGCGAATCGACTCCAGAGCGATCTGACGGCCTCCTCGCTCGAGGCGATTGCGAGCAGCCCAGTTCCTCCAACGCCAATGACGCAGCCGGTGCGGCCTCCGGTTAGCCTGAAGTTACCCCCCGGCGTTGCGCGATAAATACCCTATGTGACAGAGAGATGCATGGATTGGCGGCGTTGGGTTCCCCCTCGTGATCGAGATCGACTGCATCATGATTCGCAGGGACTTGTCCGCGCCCATTGGCTACGGGGCGCTTTCCGGCCCAACGTTGCCGCCGCAAGCGCCCGTCTGATGCCCGACGAAATGTGCCATGACTGGGCGGCGGCGCCTGCCCAGTCTCTAAGTGCTCTGTTGCGACGCATACGCGCTCGTCGCCACGGTTGCAAAAGCGGAAGGCCGAGCGATTCAACCTGTCGACGTTTCAGGCGCTGGCGAGCAGACTCCCCAATCCGCCGGCAGGTTGGCTCCTCGGGGGAGCTTCTCGTAACGAAAGAGAGCGGCTTAGGCGGTCGCGGACGACAAGTCAGCGAGTCAATTGGTCTTTTGTAGTAGATCGTAGCCTCCTCTTGACCCCATCCGCCGGCCTCCACCGGCTGCGCGGGTCATTCGAGCCGGTACTTCTTCCCGTCCATTTGCCGCTCACCGTCCCGGCCTCCGATCACGCGCATCAATTCCGAATGCTGTGCCCGCGGCGCCTCGGCCCAGGCCCTAACCGTAACGAGCTCGGTGGTCACCGCTGTTACCGCGTTGCGCGTGATCGCATGCTGCCGGCGCTCCGTTCGTTCTCCGCAGCCAAATTCGCTTGGAAATCCCAGGGTTCATGCCCATGCGCCATCTCCCCGGCAAGGTGTATATGCCTCTATTGAATTTTGAGTGGGCAAACGGATGGTAAAAGGCTAGATTACGAGGTGGGTAAGCTGAAGGGGAAGAGTAAGTTGAGCGACAAGCTCTTCGAAATGGGATTGGCGATTTGTACCCCGTGGCATGCGATGGATACGGTTTTGGACGTAAGGAGCGAGAGCTGAGGATCCGGATAGACGTTGAGGTCGGCAGTCGGTTTGCGGTGATCGGCATCGGTATGTCGCCAGCGGCCATCAAAGCCGTTGCTGAGCATTTTCCGAAAGCCCAGGTGACGTTCGATGAATTTCACGTCATTGCCCATGCCTTCGCCGCGATTGATGACATCCGTCGGGTCGAGCAGACGGTTGACCCGTCGATCAAGGGACTGAGCTGGACGTTGCTGAAACATCTCAGATCAGTGCCGGAGACATGTTGATAGATCCAACCGGCGTCTTCGAGGCGCATTCCAGTCAAAATACGGCATCAAACCGAATTGTCTCGGTTCCAAGCGCAATGGGCTTGTCGTTGGTATACGCCTCTGCCTATTTCTTACCGCTGACGACCGCAACACAAGTTTATTTACTTACGTCGCTTAATTTGTTTCGGGTAGTCGCGATCCCAAGCCTTGTGACCGTGATCGTCTGTTTTTTGCTCATCTTGGGTTTGTCCGCAACCTCGCGCAAATGGGTTGCACCGCGTATCGCTCTGGGTTGCTCAGTACTGGCATTGAGTCTCTTCGGCGTACTCGCGCTCAAGGGGGTTGCGGAGGCGGCAGGCTATCACTGGCAGGACTCAATTCCGCGAGGTCGAAATCTGCTTGCTACACAGCAGATGTTCAAATACGGCGTTTCATCGATTGTACTCGCCATCGTCTGGTCCCAGCGCAGGTCCTTGGGAAGAGTAACGCGGTTACTAACGAGCTTGGGGTTTGCGTTCGGGGTGCTTGCGGTCATTCGTTTGGTTGCGGTTTCGATGGGGCATGGGACGGCACTTGAGTCATCCATGGGCGGCTTGCAACCGAAAATTGCACCTTCGCAACTTGCATCGATTCCTGCAGCGGGCGGACGTACGCGACGTGTCGTCTGGGTGCTTTTCGACGAGACGGACTTCGGCCGCGTTTTCGCGCCGGATGTTGGGTCAAGAATTGAACTGAAAAATTTCGACTTCTTGGCGCGCGCCAGTGTGTTTGCAACTCGCGCAAATAGTCCGGCAAGCGCCACGCTGTATTCCGTGCCTGCCCTTCTCACCGGCGTACCACTGGGCGGCAAAGGTGTGCGCATTGATCGCCAAGGAAGGCTCGCGTTGGAGCGGCCCGATGGAAGCATGGTCCCATTTGGCGAAGATACGAGCATTTTTGGTGTTCTACGTTCACGCGGAGAACAAGCCTCCGTCCTTGGGTTTTTGCACCCTTATTGTAAGATCTTCGTCTTATCTCGGTGTGAAAGTTTCATCTGGCCCGAAGTTGGTACCATTGGCGCCGCTATGACTGTGAATGTTCCCGATGGGATCGCGAGACGGCTGAGGGGTAGCGATTATTGGGCGGACATCACGCGGGATCAGCTGGCGCAACTGCCAAGCTACATCTCCGGAGACGAAGCGCTGACGTTCGTCCATTTGAACGTGCCTCATTTGCCTGCCGCTTTTGCAGACGCCCGCCTCAACTTGCCTCCGGACCCAAATCCGTTGACTGAATATGACCGGAATCTAAGGTTGTCCGACGAAATTCTCGGTCAAATAATAGAAGGAATGCGAGCGCAACTTGATCGCCACGAGCTACTATTGATCGTGTCTACAGATCACTGGCTTCGTAATCGATGGTATAGGGCAAATGAGCGGGAAGTGAGTCGTCCAATTCCGCTAATCATGTGGAAGGTGGGGGACACTCAAGGAATCATGCTGACGCAGCCAATAAGTACAGTGCAAACATCCAGGATGATTTTGGATTTTTTACATGGTGATATCAGTGATCAGAATGAGGTGGCGGCGTGGTGGGCGCATCAACCGACGTTTCCCTCATTCATGGCCCCCGCCACCTGATGATGGAAGTCTTGTTAGCAAGACAAGTGCGATCCTGGCGGGATCCGGACGGTTTTGTCGTCGAACTGGACGGCAGAATTTTACGTGCCGTGGCGCCCGAGAAAGCAGGCGAACTTCGGGCGTTATTGACTGAGCCTTGGTTCAAAAGGTTCATTGACGCGGGGAGCATTCCAGCCACGATCGAAATCACCGATCCGGGCGGCGAGGTTCCGCTTGCGGAGGGCTGGGTCTGGTTCGAGCACCAACGTTTGCGGTTTCCGTGCTATCCGCACGAAATCACCGCCCTTCAGCTCTATGACTCGGCGGAATTGACTTTGTCCATCGCCTTGGAAGCGACCAGGAACGGATGGACGTTGAAGGATGCCTCGGCTTGGAATGTTCTCTATAGCGAGGGACGAGTGGTGTTCGTTGATCTGCTCTCCTTCGAGCGCACTGTGCCGACGGGCATGTGGCGGGCCTACGGCCAGTTTGTAGGTCATTTCGTTCTGCCGCTCCTGCTTTATCGGCATATTGGCCTCACACCGCCAGAGATTTTCTTGATTCACCGGGACGGTATTACGCCAGTCCGGGCATTTGAATCGCTGCATGGTGTGCGGCTGCTTTCGGCCACCGCGATAGAGCATGTGCTGTTGCCAAAGTTTCTGGCGCGCGCGGGCAGCCGGTTGATCGCGGCGCAAACAGTCAATAAGCCGCGGATAGTAAATGTCCAAATCGCCGCGGCGATGCCGATAGCCACCCTGAGGCGGTTGCGGCGAACCATCTCGCGTCTCCGCCCCGATGAATCCAAGTCCGTCTCGGTTTGGAAGCGTTATGAAGAGGAGCGGCTTCATTATTCGCAAGCGGACCTTCAAGCGAAGACAGAATTTGTCAGCAGCCATCTCGACGAGGGCGGAACGGTGCTCGACCTTGGCTGCAACGCGGGGGAATTTAGCTTTCTGGCCGCGGAAAAGGGGGCCAGCGTCGTCGCTGCGGATGCGGATCACGCTGCACTCAGCCGCCTATACGAACGCATTCGCGGCGCAAAGCCGAGGATTACGCCCCTGATGCTCAATATCGGCCGCCCGACGCCCGGGATCGGGTGGCTGAATACTGAGGTAGATAGCTTTTTGGGGCGCTCGTCAGGGCAGTTCGCCTGTGTGCTTGCCCTCGGGTTGCTCCACCATTTGTTGGTCAGCGAACGGGCGTCACTTCAGATGATTACCGCCCTGTTCCGGCAGCTAAGCCCGCAACGGTTGATTGTTGAATGGGTGGACCCTTCTGACCCAAAGTTCAAGGAATTGGCGGGCTTCGACATGGAGCTCTACCGAAATTTACGGCCTGAAATGCTAGAGGAGCAGCTCGGGGGATATTTTCGCCTAGATTCAAAAATGGTATTGCCATGTGGCACCCGGGTGATGTATTTGTGGGTACGGTCATAAATTTGTCACACTGCGCCATGCGGAAATGTTCTGAGAGCGAGACTTCAATGAGTAAGGGTCGGTGCCTGTTGTCGAGCGGAATGGTGGTTTTGGTCTGGGCTCTGGCTCCGGGTCGAGCTTTTGCATATATTGATCCGGGCAATGGTGCGTACATGGTTCAAGCACTTTTTACCGTTATCGGAGCGGCTTTTTTCTATCTGAGACACCCCATACGTTCGCTGCGCGGTCTTGCGGATTCACTTGCCAGTCGGTGGAAGCGGTTTCGGGGGTTCCCGGTGGAGGCGCCGCAACCGACCGAGAACAGTGCAGAGAATGTCGGGTCGCAGTTATGTCCTCACGAGTCCCCCGAATAACCATAGGGGTGGCGCTCTGCTGCTTCGGTGCGTCATGGCTGGTGATCGGCGACGCAAGGTCGGCGGATTCGGCGGGTCTAGTCTCCATCAAGTTGAATACACTCTGGCGAGTTGAGGGTGGGTCGCCGTGTGTCTTGACGACCGATCCAATGAAACAGGAATCGAGTCGTCGGACGAATACGCTTGCCTATATTGCGGCGTCTGCCAATGAAACGAATGACACGCCTTTGTCGGGTGTGCTGCCCCTATATTCTGCGGCTTTCGACAGAGCAAACCCCCACCAGGTATCGCCCCCGACGCTTGGTTATCTCTGGACGAAGGAGGCGGCATATCCGGGGATGACGGAGTTGGTCCGGGCCAATGACTCTGATGCCAAAATCCCCAAATCGAGCGGTTCCGGTTTTGTCGTCATGACCGACGCACAACGTGGCGCCCAAACGCTCCGCGGGTGCGTGGCAGGGTGGGGCGCAGGGTTTGCCTATCGGCGCCACGACGTCGGCGAAGCGTTGGTTCAGATCACTGGCGGTGGAGTGACGGTCAAATCGAATTCCATCACTGGGGGCGCCGTTTGGGAGTGGTGGTGGAAGGGGAAAGAGTTCATCAACGACTACGACTATGGTCGACAATTAGTGATGGCTGTCTATCCAGAGACGGGCCAGGCGATCCAAGAAGCGGGGGACCGGTACGGAGCCGTCAGCGTGCCTCTCTACGCCCGGCATCCGGCTCCTACACTCTACGTCAAGAACTTGGCCGGCAATCGGCAGTCTACTCGCGCCATTCCAATCGAATGGGATCCCGATAGCCACGGGGGGGGGAAGGATCATGCTGTGATCTACGCTAACGTCAAAATCGGCAAGGATTTGACATTGAATTGGCGAGGCCCGGACGATGTCGATCGCCAGTGGCCTGTAGTGCTCTACGAAAGCAAATATGAAGGTCCCGCGTTCGCGGTAGCCAACGTCGAAGCACCCACGGCGTATTTGAATCCGGAGTTCTCGACCTATTACAAATACGACGCCAAAACCGACACCTTGTCGGAGGTTGTTGCAAAAAAGACGAAGGTGAACATTTCCGGGGGTGGTGCCGACGGATTGATTTTGGCTTCCGGTACCGGACCGGATGCGATTGCGATGGGCATCTACAAGAACGATCCCAACGCCGGGATAGTGCTTTACGACGATTCAGGGCCCAGTGTTGGGCACTATGGACCTGGATTCTCCAAATGGGGGATCGTTTACCGGAGCGCTGTGTCGCAGCAATGGTCCTTTCGTTCTTGGATCGTTACCGATAGCGTCCGCAACATCCAGAAAGACTTTCACCAACTATACATTTGGGGCGTGACTTCCAGGGATGTCCACACCGTTCTCGCCAAATAGTACATATTTACGATGAGTCGTCCCACCGTATTGGTCTTGATGGCTGCATTCAACGGGTCTAGATGGATAGATGAGCAGATCCAAAGCATTCTGGATCAGTCAGATGTCGACGTTACACTGATTATCAGTGATGACGGTTCAAGCGATGACACACGCAAGAAGATCCAGCATTACCAAAAGTCCGATCCACGGGTGACCTGCATCTGGCCCGAAAAGACCACGGGTTCGGCCGCGCAGAATTTTCTTTGGCTGATCCGCAAAATGCCATTGCAACATCATTCATTTGTGTCCTTGGCCGACCAGGACGACGTGTGGGATCGCAACAAGCTGAGTCGCGGCGCTTTGGCGATCGCAAGTGGGTGCGATGCCGGATATTCCTGCGCGGTGACCGCCTTCTGGGAGGACGGCCAGAGTCTCAAGCTTGGACAACAAGACCGGCAAACTGGCGCTGATTTCCTTTTCGAGGGTGCGGGACAGGGATGTACGTTTCTGTTGGCTGCTGATTTTTACTGCCGGGTACGCGAATTCATGTTGAACCATGCGACCGAAACCGCTGCCGTTCATTACCACGATTGGTTGATTTACGCTCTTTCGAGGTCATGGGGCCTGAGTTGGGTGTTCGATAAGCATCCCATGTTGAGGTACAGGCAGCATGCTTCAAATGATACCGGTGCGCGTTACAGCGTCAGTGGCGTACACCGGCGCATCGGGTTGTTGAGGGACGGTTGGTATGCGAAACAACTGCAGTTGATCGCGAAAATTTGCCGATCAGCAGCGCCTGAGAATCTGACGATTTTGGAGTGGTTCAATCTCGTATTGCGGCCTCCGAGCCTCTCTCGTCGGTTGCGTATCGCGCGATTCTGCATGCAAAACGGACGCCGACGCTCGAGCGATAGGGCCATCTTGGTAGGTGCTGCATTGGCTGGGTGGCTGTAGATATGACGATGCCAGACGTAATTCGGTCGCTGGGAACTCAGTCTCTAAGGTATATTGTAACAATCAAAGGTTCCCTTTCGGACTGAAGGTTTTCTATGGACTCCAGCAGTTCGGCCCAACCGGTCCTAATTCAATTGACTCCCCGCGATTTGGCGGTCGCGCTTTGGCGAAACAAGTGGTTCGTCCTCTGCTTGACCATGCTGATTACCGTGTCGGTAGGATTTGCCGCGCGATCCATGCCCAAATCCTACCGAGCGGTCGTGTTGCTTTCGGCGGCCACGACGTCTGCGAGCCAAATGGGCGGCGCTGGCGGCCTCGCCTCTCAATTTGGTGGGCTTGCGTCACTGGCTGGAATTTCGGTCGGTGGCGGAGATACACAAAAGGCCGAGTCCCTCGCGGTATTGCAATCTGAGGCTCTTACCGAAAAATATATCCGAGACAACAATCTCTTGCCTCTTTTATATCGGGACAAATGGGACGCCACCAAATCGCAATGGAAGGATCCAAGGCCCGGCAAGGCGCCAACTCTTTGGACCGGGAATGCTTATTTCAAGAAAAATATTCGTGCCGTCAAGAACGACCCGAAGACCGGGCTTGTAAATATGACGATCACGTACACGGACCCTGTCATTGCCGCCAAGTGGGCCAACGACTTGGTAAAGCTGACGAATGACTACTTGCGGGACAAAGCGGTGCACGAGTCGGAGCGTAATATCCTCTACCTGAACGAGGAGGCCGCAAAAACAAACATCGTCGAGGCTCGATTGGCCATGTACAAGATATTGGAAAGCGAACTGAATAAGGAAATGCTGGCTCGCGGGAATAGCGAGTATGCGTTCAAGATTTTGGACCCTGCATTCGTCCCGGAGCGGGCGTTTTCGCCTGACGTCTTGCTGTGGCTGATTGGCGGCTGTTTTGGCGGCTTTTCGCTTTCCGTGCTGCTCATCTATCTAAGGGCAACTTTCAAGAAAATTCGGAAGCGAGCGGTACCAAACCGCTGAGGGCATCAGCCAGATCGATCGGCGGTACAGGCGGAGAGCTACGGTGATAAAAGGCGCCGCAGGAGCATCATCCGGATGATCCGCAATCGCTCGCGAAATACGATGCCCAACTCGCGAGTGCGACGAGTGGCCGTCGGTGAGTGGGCTGCGAGGTGCCGTCTATATAGAATCATAGGGACTAGGATTGCCTTGAGTTGGTGGTCCCAAGCTGCGTTTAGACTGAGCCAGAAATCGTGAGGTATGCCTGCCGGCAGGGGCAGCAACGACTTTAGGTAGTCTCTCCGGCAGCACATGGTGGCGCCGATGATGCATGGCTTCAAGAATATCGCACACCAGGTAAACCGGGTTGCACCCCTCAAGGCGAAGAATGATTCGTGCATCGGTTCGAGGCTGTCGTTGACGACGACAGCATCCGAGGCGGCAAATCCCACCAGACCCAACGCTGTGTGCATTGCAGCCATCTTTCCCGGCAGCCAAATGTCGTCTTGGTCGGAGAAAAAAATATATTGCCCCCGTGCCCTGTCCAACGCTCTTTGAAAATTCATGACATAACCGACGCGTTCATTGTTGACGATTATCAAGATTCGCGGGTCGTTTCGGCGCCTGACTATGCCAAGTGTCTCATCGGTAGATGCATCGTCTGATATGACGATTTCATCGTTCGGACCAATTTGCGCCAATATGCTGTCAAGCTGCTCGCCGATGAATTCCTCACCCTGATAGGTCGCAAGTACGACACTCGAAATTATTTCCACGCTGGGACCCCGTTAGGAGAATGTCGCCCGGTCCTTATCCAAGGACTTTCCGGGCTCCGTAAGGACGATAACCTTCACGGTGTCATGTACGAAAAAGATTCGCTCGAACAGGTAAAAGAAAAAGAGCTGGAAGACGACAGGAAGGTAGAGCCAGAAGGCCGTAAAGAAGCTCAGGAGCGCGGAGTAATAAAAAAACGAATATCCAGCAATCGCCCCAAAGCGCCGCCGAATCAGTGCTCGCTTATATACCTCAGCTGTAAAAAATCCAAGGATCGCCGTAAATATAAGCACGCCATACACGCCAATATCGAGATAGATGGGATATATGTACGACAAAATGTTCAATGCTGGTATTTCAAAAATCGCAGAATGGCTTACCTCCGGCCGCAAGATCGACGGAAGAAATGTCTGCAGCATGGTTCCGTCGAAGTATGGGGCATCCGACACTGCCATAGTGTTTTCGAGATTTAAAACGTTGAAGTAGCTGTAGGCATATAACCATGCGGCAGCGCCTGGCATCCAGCTGTATTCGTCGGCAATATGGATTGTGTTCCGGATGTCACCGGATCGAAGATCACCGAGGAAGTTCAAGGCTGCGAGACCTGTTATCCCGATGATGGCGAGTCGGAGAATGCTTACTGGCGCCTTGACGAAGGAACGTATTATAAATGACTCGATGAGCAGCGTCAGCAAGTGCTGGCGAGTGACGAACAACAGATGAATTGCCGTGACGCTTAAAAAGAAATAGAGAGCCTTCCTGTTGTCGGATTTCAAATAGATATAAAAGGCTAGGCAGGCAATCGCGTTGGCATATGCGAAGAAAAACCCGTAAAGACTCGGTATTCCAAACTCTGAGTACAGGCTGTCGCCCGTCAATATTAGCGAAAAAAGAGGAATGTAGCCTGCTACCGCGACGTTCAGTGCCGCCAATAAATAAAGCAATATGAAACCCCGAGAGAGCCATTGGAGATTCTTTAGCTTCTGCGACGACTGGGTCCCCGGGGCAATTGCTGTCGCCGCATCTGGTCCGCGAACGGGCGCCCCCGCAGTAAACAGCATCCAGACGAGGATTACGGCCAGTACGAGTTTATAGGTGTCAGGTTCGAGTTGGCGCGCGTTTTGCGAAATTGGGACCATCGAAAATCCGACTATCGTGAGCCAGGGCAGCACGAAAACGACGGTTGGATGCAAATAGTCGAATCGATAAACCACGAGCAACATCGTGATAACGGCAAGCACGATGAAGCCCAGCAGCCAGGGGGGCATTCCAAACAACGCAACCGCTCCACTGAACACCAGGGCGAGCACGATCAGCGCGAAGACTCGTTCAAGCCCTGTGGTGACTAGATTCATTATGCCGGCGTTGTGTTGAGCAACAATTTTACCGTTCGATGATTACGGGACGACCACCGTTACCTCCGGCAGTGGGAACACTAGATTTGTGCCCTTGAATTTCGAGTCTCGCTCGAAGAAGGACCTGAAGTGCCATGGGAGTACTAAAAGATAATCGGGCTTCGTCGCCAGGACCTGTTCCTGGGCAATAATCGGGATCAACGAACCTGGTGTAAATGCTCCGTATTTGTCGGCGTTAACCTCGGCAACTGCGGCTATGTCCTTCTCAGTCAAGCCACAGTATTGGAGGATGACGTTCCCCTTCGTCGAAGCGCCGAGACCCAATATGGTCTTACCTTGCTGGACGGCCCGGTGTATGAAATCCAAGAGATCTTGCCGGCATTGCTTCACTCGCCGTTCGAAATCGCGAAACGGCTGCAGCGTGTGGAGATCAAGCTTCAGTTCTTCGTCCAGGATTCGTGAAAAATTGGCAGATGGAGCATGTCTCGACCCCTGCTTCGCCGCGACGACCGAAAAGCTGCCGCCATTGACTTCGTTAAGTTCCACGTCGATGACTTTCAAACCAACCTTGGCTGCCATCCAGTTGATCTGTTTCAAATCATAGTATTCAAGATGCTCGTGACACACAGTATCGTACGAATTTCGGGCGAGCATCGTCGGCATGTAGCTTTGCTCAAAGACCCAAATACCGTCATCGGACAGCACCGAAGCTATCTCACGCATGAATGCCAGTGGATCCTCGAGATCGTAGAACATGGAGAAAGATGTGATGACCGCAGCTTTCCGATCACCAAAGATCTCCGTCACTTTGGCGGACGAAAAAAAGTCGGGGATCAACTGAATATGATCCGGATAATACTTTCGGAATTTGACCCCTGTCGGATCAATACCCACCAGCGTGTATTTTTCCTTCGGATAGGCCTGTAACGTCGTGCTGTCGTTGCTGCCGATGTCTATGATTAGACTGCCACGTGGAGGGTTTGTCTCGTCCAGGATTTTCTTAACCTTTCCGTGGAGATGAGCGACCATGCTCGGATTGATACCGGAACGGTATCCATAGTTGTCACCGTACATTTCGCCAAGATCATATGAATGCCGGAGTTGTAAAAGGCCGCATACGTCTGCCGAGCCCATGCATTTCACCAGTATCAAGGGCCCTGCTGTGACTACTTCATCGCGTGATTTTGGAAATACACCGGTAAGAGTTTGGACTCCAATGTCCAATACCTGAACCAGCTCCGTATTTCCACAGACTCTACATTTTTCGATTCTTCGGTACATCAACAAGCGCCCCCTGTATTACACGTTCTATATTAATGTTTTGATGGCTTGAAGATCAGCGTCAACCATCATGCATACCAACTCCTCGAACGAAATTGTCGGCGTCCAATCCAAAAGCTGGCGCGCTTTGGACGCATCTCCGACCAATCGTGCCGCATCTCCTGACCGCTTGACGCTTGGATCTTCTACCACGTGATTCCGGTAATCCAAGCCCACCCTGCGGAATGCGATGTCGCAAAAGTCCCTGACCGAGTGGCTTTCACCCGTCGCGAGCACATAATCGGTGGGTGTTGAAATCTGGAGCATTTTCCACATTGCTTTCACGTAATCACCGGCGTAGCCCCAATCACGCGTCGCCTCTAGGTTTCCCAAGTGAATCTTGGACTCCAACCCGGCACTGATACGCGCTGCGCCCATTGAGATTTTACGCGTTACAAACTCGTGGCCACGCCTCGGACTTTCGTGGTTGAAGAGGATACTGGAGCACGCGAAAATATTGTGAGTTTCGCGATATGATCCGACCATGCCGTGCGCCAATAATTTCGCAATGCCATAAGGGTTTCTTGGCCGTAGAACTGTGGTCTCGGATTGTGGCGATTCGGTGGCATTTCCGAACAACTCACTGCTCGACGCCTGGCAGAAGCGGATCGTGGGGTCGACCTGACGAATGATATCAAGAAGGCGAACAACGGCTAACCCATTGAATTCACAAGTTGAAAGCGGATCACTAAACAATTGTGAGCTCGATGCCCGAGCCGCAAAGTTGTAGATCTCGGAAGGGCGGTGGCGCTCCACCAAAGTTCTCAGGCTGGATAAGTCAGTCAAGCTGACCTCCACTATTTCCACCCTGTCCTTGATGGCTTTCAAGCGGTCGTATTGCTTGGGGGAGTCGGGCCGGACCACCCCGATTACCTGGTAATCCTTGTCCAAAAGCAGCTCAGCGAGATACGAGCCGTCCTGCCCGGTAATGCCTGTGATGATCGCAGTGCGCATCCTAGCCACCGTTTCGTGGAAACCAATTGCGGAAATAGAAGCGACTGGCTTTCAAGTCCAGCAAGCCCGTATGGGTGCCGCGTCGCGCCAGGTGCCCGTATATGACAGCGGCGCTATTCAATAGTTGCCCCGGAATGTAGGCAATCGCCGCTGCGAGGCTTCCGCGCCACGAGCCCTTCAATTGTGGTTCGATCCATTTACGGTACTCCACGGTGGTGTAACTGCCTTTGGCGCGAAGGAGGAGCAATTCATTCAGGTTGCGCCATGGCTCCGACTTGCAAACTGCCGCCTTGGCTCGATTTGATGGGCCGGGAAAGGACCAGATCAAGTTCGGCCATTTGAACATCCAGATCTCGAAATCTCTGGCGCGCCACATTGCGTTCCCGTACCTGATGGAAATGAAGGGCTCGGCAATCACCAGCGCAGGGCGCGGCAATGCCTCTTGGAAGATAACTCCGACATGAACGAACAAGGTGCCGACGTAAGGAGTCTTTTCCCGGGCTGCCCAATCGATACGCCGCATGACGACACACCCTATATATGAAAGGTAGCTGCCCGCCAGGCGCATCAGTCCATCAGAATCCGATGCAGCGAACGACTTGTTTGCATCCAGCTCAAGTCGGCGAGCCTGCAATATCTTGGACATATCGGCGTTTCGGACTTCCGCATTGACAACGATCAAGCTTGGGCAATCCCTTGCTGCGCCCATGACGGCGTGGATTGCCCCTGGCTTTAGCAAATCGTCATCGGTCATCAACCAAACGTAGTCGCCGCGGCACATGTTCACCGCAGTGCTGTAGTCCTGATCCACGCCGGCATTCTTCGACTGCCTGAAGTAACGCAACTGTTTGCAGGTTTGAACGCGCGCGCGCAGCAAATCCTCCGTTCCGTCGGAGGAGGCTCCATCCAGTACGACGATCTCGACCTCATCCGTCAGTTGTTGTTCGATGCTGTCGAGCGTGTCGGAAATATACTTGGCACGATTGAGTGTCGCGATACAGATGGACAGGCGCGGCGCCTGTCCACTAGAAGCGATCATGTCGCCCTGACGCCTTATTTCGCTCCGCAGCAATGAAGTCCGATTTGGCCATTTCCTTGACTAAGGCTTGGAACGAAATCTTCGGCCGCCAGTTAAGTTTTGCTCGTGCCTTCGCGGCATCCCCCAGTAACGTTTCCACTTCGGCGGGCCGAAAGTATCTTGGGTCAACCGACACGATGCATTTGCCGTCAGCGTCATATCCTTTTTCGTCAACACCCTTTCCTCGCCACCCGATCTTTATGTCCAATTCGGCGGCAGCCACTTCGACGAATTCTCGAACGCTGTGTTGAATCCCAGTCGCAATGACGAAATCCTCCGGTGCGGACTGCTGCAACATGAGCCACTGGGCTTCAACATAGTCTTGCGCGTGACCCCAGTCTCTCTTTGCGCTCAAGTTGCCCAAATACAGTCGGTTCTGCGTCCCCAGCTTTATTTGCGCGAGGGCGCGAGTGATCTTCCGCGTAACGAATAATTCGCCGCGCACTGGCGACTCATGATTGAACAGGATACCGTTGCAGGCGTACATCCCGTACGCCTCACGATAGTTGACCGTAATCCAGTAGGCGTAAAGCTTTGCAACAGCGTAGGGCGAGCGTGGGTAAAAAGGCGTTGTTTCCCGCTGAGGCACCTCTTGAACCAGTCCGTATAACTCCGAGGTCGAGGCTTGATAGAACTTTGTTTTCGATTGCATCCGGAGCGTTCGGATCGCCTCGAGAATTCTCAGGGCGCCCAATGCGTCTGAATTGGCGGTGTATTCTGGCTCCTCGAAGGAGACCGCCACATGACTTTGGGCGGCAAGATTGTAAATCTCATCCGGTTGCGTCTTCTCGATGATATGAAGCAGACTGCTCGAGTCTGTCATGTCGCCATGATGCAGGAACAGCCTTGTATCCGGCTCATGCGGATCCTGGTACAGATGTTCAATTCGACCGGTGTTGAACATCGATGCTCGGCGCCTTAGTCCATGGACCACGTAGTTCTTGCTTAGCAAGAATTCTGCAAGGTACGCGCCGTCCTGACCGGTGATACCTGTGATCAACGCACTCTTGGGAGTAGTCATCGTCGCGTCTTGCTCCATGGCCATCGTACTGATTGGCATTACAAAAATAGATAAAATATCTAGTCATCGTCTGATACTTTCGATGCGCCAGACAAAAATGCCGAAACTATGTGATGACTTCGCCTGTCCCGACAACCAGGAATTCGATCTTATATGGTTTCGCGGATGCTAGATCATGACGAAACGATCACCCTTGTTGGATGGTGGCGTCCTGACAGTCGATAAGGGTGCGCAGGGTATAAGCATTGCGAGATTCTACGTATCTTGGCGCCTATTCGCCAGATAAATCACAATAATATCAAGGATGTAATGTCGATTCCCTGAGGTCAGCCGGAGGTGCTTTGGTTGTCCTCGCGGTCATAGTAATTTGGCTTCTGGCTCGTCGGCCGGTTTTCGCTTCGCGCCAGCACATCCTCGTAGAATGTCCGCCAAGAGGCTGTCTGTTCTTCGCGCGCAGTGTTCAATTGGGCGGTATTGGAGTTGCTTAACTCGATGAGGGCGGATGGCTCGTTAATGTATCGCAGTGTCAAGCGGGCCGCTGTCGACGGATCGTTAAGATGGATCTCCGGCACTGATTTCATGAAGCCCAAGCCGCTCATGGCCGTTCGCGTTGCTAGAAACGGCATGCCAAATGATACGCATTCAGCCAGCTTTATTTTTGCTCCAAAGTCATTGGCGATTGGCGCAATGAACAGATTGGCGGTCGTCATTTGATGTATGACCTCCGCTTTAGTCGAATACCCCATGAATTGGATCCGCATACTGCGCCAATGACTCGGCACTTGGGATTCCTCGGCACCGATGATAATTAGCCGGAATCTGTCGTCCAGAGCCGATAGTTCGGGCACGAACTTGCTGCAGATCCATTCGATGGCAAGGCGATTCGGGTAATAGCCGATGTTGCCCACAAAAAAAATGTGGCGATTGGCGTGGTAGCTCCATCGTGCCGTGCTTGGCTTGAAGATTGGAGGCAGTACCGCCAAGGCGGCTTTACCGATCATGTTTCGCGGCAGATCGCTTTGCGTCAGTGCCACAATCCCGGCGCAGTTGGAAGAAATCGCGTTCTCATAATGCTCAATGCGGCGATTTGGAATCCAGTTGAAATGCCTGTAAACCCACCGTGCTATCCGGCGTGCGGGTTGTACCCCCGCAGGGCCTCCATGCAATTTCAGCGACTTATGAAATGCCGTCTCATTGTTGAGGGTGATCAGGCACCGGGGAATCGCAAGCGAAAACATGGTCGGTGCAAAGAGAGCGGAAAACAGGTAATTGATGACAATGATGTCGGGTTGCTCGCCCGCAACGACTTGCATGAATGCTGCATCGACATGGCTCTGTCTTCGCGCCTCGCGCTCCCACGGGAAAAAATACTTCTCCAGCACAATATTGATGGCGCTGATCGTCAAGTTGGTGATTCGCGCGCGCACGGTCGCTTCGCCGCCCGTGAAGGAGGGTTTAAACGGGATGAATGCGTGTTTCAGTCCCAGGGAGTTAACGAACGCATCATTTGAAGTTCTGGCGCTTTCATGTCCGGCGGAGACGATGACGAATTCCGTGTCGGGCACTTGGGCCATTGTCTCCAGTAGATTGGCGCTCCAGAGGCCGCCTCCGTTTTTCAGATCTGCAAAACTTGTAATCGATAAAATGAGTATCTTGGTCTTTGGCATCGGATCTACTTGGCGAAACGCGTGATACTTGGGTGTGTGTGGCATTATTGCCGTTGATATTTTGTGCCGCAACGTTTCAGTGCACGCACTCCGGAGTCAAGGGCGGCCACTATGATCGCGCGGCCTTCTGGCACCACGCCGGCGCATAGCAACGGGGTGGTGGCCGCCAGTGTGACCAATGTTGCGAGGGCAGATGTCGAGCCGGCTGGTCCCGAGAAGACCACGCGGGCTATCGCTACCGGCAGCGCTACGGCCGCCATCGGCACCAGGATGTCCTTTGTAAGCCAATTGAGCGTTTCACCCGCCATATATCTACGGAGCGTGAGCGCCGCGCTGGCCCACACGACGGCCAAATTCACGATCAGCCAAGCCAATCCCGCTCCGGCTTGCGCAAAGATATGCACCATGAAAATCAGGGCGGGCACGAGCAGCACTACAAAGAGGGCGCCGAGAATTAGCATCATTTTTACCGCGCCATTCGCCATCTGTACTGCGCTGATCATGCAGCTCAGTCCGTAGAGCATGGAGCCAGCAGACAAAAGGCTCAGTGTTACCCACGCGCTCGCGGCCAATGTCGGATTGTGGGTCCAGAGGATAAGCACTTCTTCTGAAAATCCGCAAATCACCACCCCCGGGGGGATTATTATCAAAGCGAGAAAGCGGCTGAACCGGTGAAAGGTATGTGCGGATGCGGCCGAGTCTTGCGCGCTGACCGTCCTCGAGAGTTGTGGGAAAGCGCTCTGATATGCCGGCATTGCAAGCGTGACCAGGCTTTGTGAAACCGTTCTTGCCAATGTGTAATTGCCCAGCGCCGTTGCCGAAAGCAGTCGACTAAGAACCACCATATCGGCCTGATTTGCTATGAGTCCCAGAATGCCGATTCCGTTCATGCCAATCGCAAATCGCCACAGCCTTCGCCAGACCTTCGTGGAAGCGCGCAGGGTCTTCCATCCAATTTCGCGTACGAGCAGAAAATATGCTGCCGACGCCATGCCGGAGACCAGCGCCGCACGGCCGGCAAATTGCGCAATGAAAAACCCTTTGATGGTCGGGGACACAAAAATTACCGTCGCGATGGCAAAGGTCGAAGACAGCAACGCTCCAGCAATGTTTATTGCGTTTATCAGGCCGTGCTTGTGCATCCCGTACAGGCAGCCGCCGTAAAAGCTGATTGGCGCCTGAAGAAGCAAGAGTAATCCCATGAGCTGAATGGCACCAACGATGTCTTCATTTGGATATTTTCCCGCTCCGATCCAGTCATCGACGAGCGGCCTCGCGCCTGCCGCCAGCGCTATTGCAAACGAGGCTGCCAACACCCATGCAAAGATTTCTAGCGATCGAAAAACGGCACCGGTATCTGCTGGGTCCGTGCTCAGGGATGTGCGTCGGGCCAATTCCCGGTTGATCGTATTTGAAAAGGCAACGTCGAACACCGCGGCCAGGGACGCAATGGAATTGTAGATCCCGATGATTCCGTAGTTCGCCACGCCGACATATTTGACGTAAATGGGTATACTAACTAGAGAAATCGCAACCAATATGATTCGGCCGGACAGATTGAAAATGAAGATTCGCAGCAATCGCTAGACTCCGTGCCTGCACCTACGGGGGCAAAATGGTCGCTGGTAGTGTGAAAATAGTACCGCTCTCATGCAGCGTGCACGATCAAACAAGCACCCGATCCGTCGTGCGTGATATTGAATTTTAGTGGCGCGGATTATACCAGCGATCGTCGCCGTTGTTAGCGCGGCTATTGCCGACGTCCGGACCGAGGGCCGGCGCTGTGTTGCCTTCTTTGCTGTATTCCGGCAACAGCATTAACGCTTGGTTTTGTCCGTCGTTAACGCTACGCTTGCTGGGCACCCGAGTTCGAACCGGGCCATTAAGTTCGCGATTTGGGCGAGCGCGTTAGAATTGTGCCCTTTGTAGCTATAAATGAAAATATTTGAAAAGGTCATGCGCCGGCTCGTTTGTCCGGGTTCTCAAGTCGGTTATTCCCAGTTTGGGGAGGACCTCATTGCCGCCCATCTATTTGCCAATCTAGGCATAGAATTCCCTACCTATTTGGACGTCGGAGCAAATCATCCCAAGTTCATCAGCAATACGTATTATTTCTATAAGCGGGGCAGCCACGGTGTGCTCGTTGAGCCAAATCCGTCGCTCTTCAAGAGGTTGAAAGCCGTTCGATCTCGTGATGTCGTCTTGGGTGTCGGCGTCGGATTGGGGAGTCAGTCTGAAGCGGATTTTTACGTGTTCCCTCGCCGAGCCGACGGCCTCAGCACCTTTTCAAAGGAGGAAGCAGCGCACTGGGAGACTGTCGGAATGAAGGGATACGGAAAGATCCCAATCGAGGCCGTTATCAAGGTTCCACTGGTTCCTATAAACGACATCATTTCCGCTCAATTTCGGACCCGCGGGCCCAATTTTTTGTCGCTCGATATTGAAGGTCTCGACCTGGATGTTCTAAAGAGCCTTGATTTCGATCGATTTGCTCCTGACGTCATCTGCGTGGAAACCCTTTCGTACGACGAAAATCAAAACGGTTACAAGCGGAACGATATAATCGAATTCACCACCTCCAAGGGTTATTTCGTTTATGCCGACACGCGGGTGAACACGGTTTTTTGCCGAGCTTCGCTCTAGCAGCTTCGCGGCGATCTCGTTCGTGTCCTTCACTGTGGCCACGAGGTATTCGTAAGATCTGATTCCATGACTGATATCCGACTCTCGATCTGCATTCCCACCTTCAACTTCGGCGCTTTCATTGGCGAGACGCTCGCCAGCATAGTGAAGCAACCGTTGACTGGTGTCGAAATCGTCATTTTGGACGGTGCCTCCACGGACGATACTGCGGAGGTCGTCGGACGCGCGCAAATGACCTGTGCCAACATCAAGTACCACCTCCTGTCGGAGCGCGGCGGCATCGACCGCGACATGGCCCGAGTAGTGGCGCTGGCTTCAGGATGCTACTGCTGGCTCTTTAGTGGCGATGACCTGATGAGGGAGGGAGCGATTGACCGAGTCCTGCAGTTGATTCGAACCGAATCCGATGTCTATCTTTGCAGGCACACCATGTGCACCATCGAGATGGCCGTGCTCTCAGAGAGAGATGTGCTGGCCGCGCCTGCCGAGGTGACCTTTGACCTTCAGGACGAGCGGGAAAAGGCGATTTATTGCCAAAAAGCAATAACGACGGAGGCTTTTTTCAGCTTCCTGGGCGGTATCGTCGTAAAGACGTCAAAATGGGGTTCCGTGGGGTTGAACGACGCTTATATCGGGAGTTGCTGGGCCCACGTGGCAAGACTGTTTGAACTGATGCCAAATGGACTGACCGTAACCTATGTTCCCGAAGTCCTACTGGATCGGCGGGGCGACAATGACTCGTTCGCGGATCGCGGAGTGGTCAACAGATATAGGATCGCCGTGGAAGGGTACCACCGGATTGCTGAGGACTTTCTGGGGGGGGGCAGCAGGCTGGCCTTCCATGTTCGGCGAGTTTTGAGAAACGAGTTTGGACTGCGGATGTTCTTATACGCAAACCTCCGGTGTTATTTGGATCCTGAGCGGGAAAGTCGGACTCTTCTGACTCGGCTCATCAGGCAAACGTATTGCGACGCTCCAATTCACGGCGCATTAATCGAGTTGGTATGCCGGGTGATGCCCGGCAAGGTCTATTGTTGGTTGAGGAATACCTACCGTGGCGTACGCTCCTGGCAGCAGCGCTTCCAGGCATGCCGCCGCCTATAGATCTGATTTCTGCAGCCAGATTGCGGTGCGCTTCATTCCCTCTCGGAGCGTTGTGCTGGGGGTCCATCCGGTCGCCGCCGTCAGTTTTTGAGCATTGAGGACGATGCGGGGTACGTCAAATGTTCGGGAGGGTTGCCACGTTACGCTGGGATCTCTTCCGGTAACGTGCTTGATTTCGGCAAGTATTTGCCGCAGTGATAGGCCAACTCCAGCGCCGACGTTGAAGACGCCTGAAATCGGATTGATGGTTGCCAAGTAAACGGCGCGGGCTACGTCGCCTACGTAAATGAAATCCCGTGTGACACTTCCGTCACCCCAAATTTCCACCGGTTGATTTTTGAGGGTTCGATATAGGAAAACCGTCAACGCTCCCAGTGCGACGAGCGGACTCTGCCGTTCCCCGTAGGGGTTTGCAATGCGTAATGACACATAGTCCAGCCCACGGAGCTGCTTATACACGTCGAGGTAGTGCTCAACGCTGAGCTTCGATACGCCGTAGGAGCACATGGGCCGCACAGCATGCGTTTCGGCGACCAGGTCCGCGTCCCCAATGTCGCCGTACACCGTTCCGCCCGACGAAAGGAATACGAGTTTTCCCACCCGGTGTCTGACGCATATGTCGAGGACATTCAACGTGCCGATGACGTTTGATTGGATATCGAATTCCGGCGATTCGTTTGAGCTCTTTGGGGTTGTGGTGCTCACGCAGTGAATGACGGCGTCAAATCCTGTCGAAATCAGTTTGTCGAGGCCGCCGACATTGCCAAAATCTCCAGTAACGAACTTTATTGCCGCTGGGGACTTGCGGAAGCGCTCGGGGAAAAGGTCGTAGACTGTTACGTCGTGCCTCTCACCGACAAATCTATCGACGATATGAGAACCTAGAAAACCCGATCCACCAAGGACTAAAACGCGCATCAGCGGGCAGATCTACGGCCAATCAAAATACATCTCGCCTCAGCACGACGCCGCGGAACGTTTTCCAAAGAACCTTCAAATCCAATCCGAAGGTGCGCCGGTTGATATAGTCCAAGTCGAATTCGATGGTTTCGCGTTTGGTCAACTTGTCGCGTCCGGTACACTTGGACAGGCAAGTTACCCCTGGCTTGACCGATAGGTATTGTTCCCGATAACCGCCGTAAAGGCAAAGGACCTCTGGAATTTCAGGCCGCGGGCCGACCAATGACATATCTCCCGTAACCACATTCCACAGGTTTGGCAGTTCGTCGATGCTGGTTCTTCGGAGGAACCGGCCGACACGGGTGACGCGCGGATCGGTCTCATGGTGAAAGAAGAAATCCAAGTCTTTGCGGGCGGAATAGTCGTAGTAAAGCGGGAACCTGAGGCGGGCGTCCTCATACATCCCTCGTAGCTTGAAGAGCTTAAAAGGCTTTCCGTTTTTCCCAAGCCGCGTTTGTAGGAAAAATGGCGATCCCTTTGACTCCAGCCGGATGACAGCGGCAGCCACCAGCACTATCGGAGTCGCTATCGTCATGAGAGCCGCCCCTGCGATAAGGTCAAAAATCCGCTTGGCTGCGACATAGCCCCGTCGCGATCGGTCACGGTTGATGGCAGCGTTAAACTGCCCTTCGTTCTTGGGCGCTACAGCCAAATATGCCTGCGTTGATTCGGAGTCCACTATTTTGCCAGCCGCGCCCACAGACGCCCGCGCCGCGAGTGGAGGGCTCATGAATACAGACGATTTGGGCTTGGCATTATACCGAGCCCGATTTTTTTCCGGCATTCAACGTTTCCCTGTCAATACTTTGTGCGCACTCTGCGCGGAGCCCAGCCTCGTTACCATGCAAATTTGCCTACACCCTGATCGAGACATTCCAATTTTCGTTTCGATGGCTGCCCTTCTAAACGCCCGCCCGGCCTTGGGACGTCCCTGAACCGCTCCGGCGCTGGCACTTCCGTTGCTGACATCTTGATGACATATTAGCCCATCGGTCATTAAAGATCTTTAACTGTAGCGCCTGAGCGACATTCTTCGGCGACGGGACCATATTGCGGCGCGAATATTAGACTATTCCGCACCAATTCATTGCAATTTATACCTATAGAAATGCAGTGTTTACACATAAGTGGGCCCTTATCGAGACTCTTTTCTCGAACCGTTAATTCGCTTCCAAGCGCCGCGTCATCTTATGCGACTATGTCTGAATGGACTGGTTCACTTTGGTTGGGCTGGTCCCACAAAGGACGGCGTTCATTGGCGTCGCTGATGGAAGCAACCATGTGCTTACCTAAGGTTACCTAGGCGCGGAGATATAGTTTGTCTAAGACAGCGTTGATTACAGGCATCACAGGACAAGATGGGGCCTACCTGGCGGAGTTCCTACTGTCCAAGGGATATGACGTACACGGCATCAAGCGCCGATCGTCTTTATTCAACACTGATCGAATCGATCACCTTTACCAGGATCCGCATGAGAAAGACGTGCGGTTGAAGCTTCATTACGGCGACTTAACTGATTCGACCAACCTAATCCGCATCATTCAGGAGGTCCAGCCCGACGAAATTTACAATCTGGCGGCTCAGAGCCACGTGGCAGTCTCCTTTGAAACCCCCGAGTACACCGCGAATTCGGACGCCGTCGGAACGTTGCGTATTCTGGAGGCCATTCGTATTCTGGGCTTGGAGAAGGTGGCCCGATTTTATCAGGCTTCCACGTCTGAAATGTTCGGAAAGGTCCAGGAAATCCCGCAGCGAGAGACGACGCCGTTTTATCCTCGCTCGCCTTACGGTGCTGCGAAAGTCTATGCGTACTGGATCACGGTCAATTATCGCGAGGCGTATGGTTTGTTTGCCTGCAACGGGATCTTGTTCAATCACGAGTCTCCATTGCGTGGTGAAACGTTCGTTTCTCGTAAGATTACGCGTGCCTTGACGAGAATTCGCGTTGGATTGCAGGAAACCCTGCATCTTGGGAATCTGGATTCACTCAGAGACTGGGGGCATGCCCGTGACTACGTGCGGGCCCAGTGGCAGATGCTTCAGCAGGAGGTTGCTGAGGACTTTGTAATTGCCACCGGGAAGCAGTACTCCGTTCGGGATTTCGTTGTTTCCGCCGGGGCGTTGCTGGATATGAAAATCGAATGGCACGGCAAGGGGGTGGAGGAAACAGGGGTGGACGCCGTCACCGGGCGTACCTTGGTACGGGTCGATCCACGGTATTTCCGGCCCGCCGAGGTGGAAACCTTGCTTGGCGATGCAACGAAGGCGCGCCAAAAGCTCGGCTGGACCGCCGAGGTCACCTTTCCGGAATTGGTCAGGGAAATGGTTGAGTCGGATCTGGAGGACGCCAAACGGGATTCGCTGGTCGCCAAAGAAGGCTATAAGGTCTACCAGCGTCATGAGTAACGCGCCATGGAACTAAGGGCCGACACACGAATCTTCGTTGCAGGACACCGTGGATTGGTGGGGTCTGCCGTGGTGCGGGCCCTGCAGTCACAGGGCTATGACAACCTCATATTGCGGACACATCAGGAACTCGAACTCACCAACCAGCTTGCGGTCAACGAGTTCTTCGACCAGGAGAAGCCGGAAGCGGTGATCATGGCGGCGGCGCGCGTGGGGGGTATTCACGCGAACAACGCCCATCCGGCACTGTTCATACGCGACAATTTGGCAGTGCAAGATAATGTGATCGACGCGGCCCATCGAACAGGGACGGCCAAGCTGCTTTTCTTGGGATCCAGTTGCATTTATCCGAAAATGTCGCCCCAGCCCATCAAGGAGGACTACTTGCTCACGGGACCTCTCGAGCCGACCAACGAATGGTATGCAATTGCCAAGATTGCCGGTGTGAAGATGTGTCAAGCCTACCGGCGGGAATATGGTTTCAACGCGATCTGCCTGATGCCCACCAATCTATATGGACCGGGCGACAATTTCGATGCGGTCAATTCCCATGTGTTGCCGGCGCTCATACGACGGCTCCATGAAGCGAAATTGCGCGGTGACGGCAATGTGACCATCTGGGGAACAGGTACGCCGCGCCGGGAATTCCTCCATGTGGACGATTTGGCGGATGCTGTCGTCTACATGCTCAAAAATTATGATGCCGAGCCCATCGTCAATGTGGGTTGGGGGCGCGATGTCACGATCCGCGAACTTGCCGAGACGGTCATGGGCGCGGCGGAGTATCAGGGCAACCTTATCTTCGACGCGACGAAGCCGGACGGGACTCCCCGCAAGTTGCTTGATACGTCGCGCCTGACGGCGCTTGGCTGGACGCCGAAGATTTCGTTGAAGGAAGGAATTCAGCGAACATACGCGTGGTTTAAGGCAAACGTTGCCGACGCCCGGCTGTAAATTGATTGGTCTTTGAGACGAGTTTAACTGACGAAATTCCCATCCATCGAAGCTAAGGAACGAGTTTGACCAACCGAACGATTTTAGTCACCGGCGGTGCCGGCTACATCGGCAGCCACGTCGTCCGGCAGTTGGGCGAGAATCACGACAAGGTGATCGTTCTCGATAACCTTGGTAAAGGGTTTCGGCAGGCCGTCACCACCGGCGAACTCGTGGTGGGGGATGTCGGCGACTTCGCCCTGGTATCCCGGCTGATGGCCGAGCACCAGATCGACACCGTCATGCATTTCGCGGCCCATACCATCGTCCCGGAATCGGTGGCGCTGCCGCTCAAGTACTACGGCAACAACACCTGCGCGACCCGCAACCTCTTGCAGGCCTGCATCGACAACAAGGTCAAGAACTTCGTTTTCTCCTCCACCGCGGCCGTTTACGGCATGCCGGATGAAGGGTATGCGGCCGAGGATTCGCCGACGCGCCCCATCAACGCCTACGGCACCTCCAAGTTGATGAGCGAGTGGATGCTGCGCGATGTCGCCGCGGTGAATCCCTTGCGTTATGTCGCATTGCGGTACTTCAATGTCGCCGGCTCCGATCCTAAAGGCCGCATCGGGCAGGCGACCCCCGGCGCGACGCTGCTGACCAAGGTGGCCTGCGAGGCCATGGTCGGCAAACGCCCGCACGTCTCGGTATTCGGCAGCGACTACCCGACGCCCGATGGCACCGGCGTCCGTGATTACCTGCACATCGAGGATCTGGCGTCGGCGCATCTGTGTGCGCTGCGCTATCTGCGCGCCGCCGGTCCATCGGTCACCCTGAACGTGGGTTATGGTCATGGGTACTCCGTGCGCGAGGTGCTGCGCATGGTCGAGGCGGTGGCCGGCAAGCCGCTGACGATCAAAGAAGAAGCGCGGCGCGCTGGCGACCCTGCCTACCTGGTGGCTCGTGCGGACCGGATTCGCGCCGAACTCGGCTGGCAGCCCCGCTACGACGACCTGAAGGCCATCGTCTCCAGTTCCCTGGCCTGGGAGCGCAAATTGCAGGCGGAGCCCTGGGTTTAGGGGCCCTCGGTTTAGGCGGGTGCCGCCGCCGTTAAGTCCTCGTAACCCGGCGGCTGTGGCGGCGTTACTTCGAGGCCTTGTCTTTACTTGACCTTGCGAAACCGCTAGGATTTCGGGCTCTTTTTTCTAGTTAAATCAGAAGATTACGCATGCGAATTACGATTTTCGGCTCGGGGTATGTGGGTCTGGTCACGGGCGCCTGTCTGGCCGATGCCGGCAACAACGTCGTCTGTGTGGACGTCGACCAACGCAAGATCGACATGCTCAAGCGGGGCGAAGTGCCGATCCACGAGCCGGGACTCGATGCAGTGGTCAAGCGCAATTTCGATGCGGGTCGGCTGACCTTCACCACTAATGCGAAAGAGGCGGTGGATCACGGCCAATTCCAATTGATCGCGGTGGGCACGCCGCCCGACGAGGACGGCTCGGCGGACCTGCGCTACGTGCTCGCGGTGGCACGAACCATCGGCGAACACATGAACGAGTACAAGGTCGTCATCACCAAGTCCACCGTGCCGGTGGGCACCGCCGACAAGGTCCGTGCGGCGGTGGCCGAGTCGCTGAAAGCCCGGGGCGCGAGCGTCGANNGACTTCATGAAGCCGGACCGCGTGGTCGTCGGCACCGACAGCGAGCGGGCGTCTGACCTGATGCGCACCCTGTACGAGCCGTTCACGCGCAACCGCGAGCGCATGATCGTCATGGATGTGCGCTCGGCGGAGCTCACCAAGTACGCGGCGAACGCGATGCTGGCCACCAAGATCAGCTTCATGAATGAGTTGGCCAACCTGGCCGAGCATTTCGGCGCGGACATCGAGGCGGTGCGCGTCGGCATCGGCTCGGACCCGCGGATCGGTTATTCCTTCATTTACCCGGGTGCCGGCTACGGCGGCTCGTGTTTTCCCAAGGACGTGCAGGCGCTCAAGCGTTCCGCCGACGAAGTCGGCTATGACGCCAGCATCCTGACCGCCGTCGAGGCCGTGAACAACCGCCAGAAGCAGTTGCTGTTCACCAAGATCAAGGCGCATTTCGGCGACTTGAAAGGCAAGACCATCGCCCTGTGGGGCCTGGCGTTCAAGCCCAACACCGATGACATGCGGGCGGCGCCGAGCCGTGTGCTCATGGAGGCCTTGTGGGCGGAAGGCGCGACGGTTCGCGCGTACGATCCGGTCGCCATGCCCGAATGCACGCGCATCTACGGCGAGCGCACCGACCTGGTCCTGTGCAAGAACAGTCCGGAGACCCTGAAAGGGGCGGACGCGCTGGCCATCGTCACCGAATGGCGTGAATTTCGCAGCCCGGATTTCGATTTCATCAAGGCGCAGCTCAGCACACCGGTGATTTTCGATGGCCGCAATCTTTATGACCCAGCACACATGGCGCGCGCGGGCATCAGCTATTATGCGGTCGGACGAGGCAAATCAGCGAAAGCGAGCAAAGCATGACCGCAGTGTTTCCGGTGATTCTGTCGGGCGGGGCCGGCACTCGATTGTGGCCGCTGTCGAGGGAAATGTACCCGAAGCAATTGCTCGCGCTCACCAGCCAGTACTCGATGTTGCAGGACACGGCGCGTCGTCTCGACGGCATCGCCGGAGCCCGCCCGCCCATCGTCGTCTGCAACGAGGCGCACCGGTTCACCGTCGCCGAGCAGTTGCGTGCGCTCAATTTGGACCCGTCCGGAATCCTGTTGGAGCCGACCGGGCGCAACACCGCGCCGGCCGTCGCGCTGGCGGCGCTGCGGGCGCTGGAATTGGACGAGGATGCCACCATCGTGGTCGCCCCGGCCGACCATGTGATCCGCGATGCGAAGAAGTTTCAGCAGGCGGCCGACATCGCGATCGGGCTGGCCGACAGCGGCAAACTCATCACCTTCGGCATCGTGGCCCATGCCCCGGAGACCGGTTATGGGTACATTCGCCGCGGCGTAGGTCCCGGCCCCGCCTACCCGGTGGCGCAATTCATCGAAAAGCCGCCCCTCGAGGTCGCCGAGAAATTCGTGGAGTCGGGCGACTACTATTGGAACAGCGGCATGTTCGTGTTCAAGGCCAGCCGCTATTTGTCGGAGCTCGGCGAGTTCGCCCCCGATATTTTGGAGGCATCGGCGGCCGCGTTTCGCGCCGCGAAAACCGATCTCGATTTCGTGCGCATCGACAAGACCGCGTTCAATCGCTGCCGCAGCGAATCGATCGACTACGCCGTCATGGAGAAAACCCAGGATGCGGTGGTGCTGCCCCTCGATGCCGGCTGGAGTGACGTGGGCTCGTGGTCGTCGCTGTTCGATGCCTTGCCGTCGGACGAGCACGGCAACGTGCTGCAGGGCGACGTATTGGTGTATGACACCCACAATTGCTACGTGCATTCGACCAGCCGCTTGGTGACGGCGGTCGGCATGAACGACCACATCATCGTCGAGACCAAGGATGCCATCCTGGTCGCCCCCAAGGACCGCGTGCAGGATGTGAAGGAATTGGTGTCCCAGCTGCGCCAGGCCGGTCGCAGCGAGTCGGCCTGGCACCGGGAGGTCTACCGGCCGTGGGGCAGCTATGACAGCGTCGATGACGGCGAGCGCTTCCAGGTCAAGCGCCTGACCCTGAAGCCGGGCGGGAGCCTGTCGCTGCAGATGCATCATCACCGCGCGGAGCATTGGATCGTGGTGCAGGGCACGGCCCGGGTCACCTGCGGTGAGAAGATCTTCCTGCTGTCGGAAAACGAGTCGACCTACGTGCCCATCGGCGCCAATCATCGGATCGAGAATCCGGGCAAGGTCCCGCTGCATATCATCGAAGTGCGCTCGGGCACGTACCTGGGCGAGGACGATATCGTGCGTCACGAGGATAATTACGGCCGGGAAGGGACCAGCAATTGAATTCGATCACCTGTTTCAAAGCCTATGATCTGCGCGGCCGGATCCCCACGGAGCTGAACGACGACGTCGCCTACCGCGTCGGCCGGGGCTATGC
>PLUE01000039.1 GCA_003164785.1 Gammaproteobacteria bacterium
AACACTTGAGCGGAATGGGTGTAGCCGACGGCACCGCCGAGAGTCGAGCGATCTTCATGTTGATCTTCCTGATCGCCGTTCACCGGATCGACGAGGAAATGCGTGAAGTTATTGAACAACGACAAGGTGTTACTGAAGACGTAAGCACTTGCCGCCAGTTGTCCACCACCAAGGCTTGAGAAATATTCGCCCGACAGATTGGCACGCTCGGCAGCACCTTGATCGGTGGGATCGAGTTCGCCAAACCGGCTAATGAGCCCTTCGGTGATGGCGCGCTCCGGTTGATCGGTCTGGTTGTTCCAAAGGCCGTGATAAAAGGACCCGGTCAGGGAGTACCCGTCGTGGGTATCGCCTTCGCTATAGCGCAGCACCGCATTGATCTTGCGTTGATCGCCCGGCGTCGTCCAGGGGCCATCGTAGTGCTGGAGTTCCAATGCACCCAGCAAGTTCCCGTCAGCCAACTGGGTTGATCCTGCCGTAAACAGCCGCTCGAAGCCCCACATGCCGCCCGTCAGGGACATCTGATCATCGATCGTGTCGAGGTAGCCGATGTGGATGGCGCCAACCGATGAGAAGTCCCCTTCGGAGGCGTAGTAAGTGCCCTTGGTGTAGTGAATATTGGTCGCGAGTTCCGGAATCAGGAAGTTAAGATCCGTATACCCCTGGCCGTGCGCGTGGGTGGGCTCGTTGACCGGGATTTCATCGACGAACGTGGCCAAATCGGTGCCGTGGTCCAAGTTATAGCCGCGCAGCAAGTATTGATTCGCCTTGCCCTCACCGCTATGCACCGTAACGACCAGACCCGGCACGGTCTCGAGCAGCTGCCCGGGCCGATACACGGGGGCCAGGGCGAGTTCATCGTTGACCACCACACCCTCGCTCGCGGTGGTGGCACTGCCAATCAATCGTAGGCGTTCGGCCGTTACGGTGATTGCCTGCAATTCGTTGGACGAAGCCGCTTCGCCGGCAGATGGCGCAGGGTCACCGGCCGCGAACGAAGCCACCAAGCACAGCATGATGGCACCGACGATGTACCTATTATATCGCATACCGCCATTGGCCCATGGTGATTCTTAGATATAGGGGGGCAACGCGGGTGCCGCCGGGATGAGACGGCGGCGCCCGACTTGGTTGGAGTATATTCGCAGGGACATCAGGTTTCAGGTAATTTACTGTTTTAGCTAACGTTATTAACGTTTAAATGCGTCCCATGTGTGCTGATCCTCCGCCCTTCATGCTCTCAGGTGCATTCGTTGATGGACGCTAGCGAAGCGTTGCGCCAGCAGGCCGAACGAGTCCAAGCCAGTGGAGCGCTGGGCGAGTCGCGCTTGCGGCGCTTGTTCGACTATCTGGTCGAGAACTCTCTCGCAGGCCAATCCCCCAAAGAGATCGCAATTGCGATCGATGTGTTCGGTAAGACGTCGGAT
Organism: Gammaproteobacteria bacterium; assembly: GCA_003164785.1. Taxonomy (GTDB): domain Bacteria; phylum Pseudomonadota; class Gammaproteobacteria; order Steroidobacterales; family Steroidobacteraceae; genus Bog-1198. The sequence continues at coordinate 1,428 of PLUE01000039.1, forward strand.
TTCGATGCGGCCCAGGACGCCCTGGTGCGGGTCTACATACACAAGTTGCGCAAGGCGCTCGATGAGTTTTATAGCGCGCGCGATGAGCCTGGCGCCAGGTTGCACCTTCCACGGGGCGACTATCGCTTGCAGTTAAGCACGCCTCCCCCCGCACTGCCGGGACCGGAGAAAACTAGGAATCGGCGCGTCGGCCTTTTGCGCGTGCTCGTCGTCTTGATAGCGGCGGTGATGGTGGGATTGCTCGGTTTCGCGTGGCATCGAACGCCTCCCTCGGAACTGGACCGGGTTCGCGCTAATCCGATTTGGGCCGAGATTCTGAAAGACGAGCGTCCTATCTTGATCGTCGTTGGCGATTACTACTTGATCGGCGAAATCGACGATTCAATGAACGTCAACCGGCTGGTTCGCGAGTACTCGGTCAATTCAAAGAGCGATCTGGACCGCTATCTCGTCGAGCATCCTGATATGGCCGCTCGATACATGGACGTGGGCGTACGCTATTTGCCCATCTCAGCGGCGTTCGCACTGCGCGACGTGATGGTGTTGCTCGCCCCTCAGAATAAACGCATTAGCATCGCCAAAATGTCGGACGTGGAACCCAGCAGCCTCAAATCTGCCGATATCATTTATATCGGCTATTTGAGCGGCATGGGGATGCTCCAAGACCTCGTTTTCACGGGCTCCCGCTTCGCGATCGGCGACTCCTACGACGAGGTTATCGATAATAAAACACGCCATTCGTATATCAGCCAGGTCGGCAGTAGGGCCATGGACCCACCGCAAACTACCCGCGGGGAACAGTCCTATCACGACTACGGTTTGTTCGAGAAACTTCGAGGTCCCAGCGGGAACACCATTCTGGTCATTGCCGGCACCCGTGACGAGGGGGTCAGTCAAACGGCAGACGCCTTTACCAGTGAGCAGAAGCTCAATGACTTGGAGCAAACCGACCTCGCTCTGCCCTTCGAAGCACTCCTCGAAGTCAGCGCATTTAACGGCACCAATTTGAGCGGGAAAGTAGTTTTGCAGTCGAAACGCATTGGCGCTGTTCCAAAGAAATAGCCATTAAGACGGTTCGAACCTGCTTCCCGTGTGCCGCGCTTGGCCAGGTCATCAACTGATGACTGCGGTTCATCGTGCTAAGCCCGCGCGCTGCGAAGTGGTATTCGGAGCCGACGATGAGGTCCATCGAAGTGTGATCAAGCTACGCGATTCCGAGCGCCCGACGCCTACGTGGCTTCGCAGGGTACGCGTTTCTTTCGCTGCCGGAGTCTAGGCGGTCCGATGCCGCCCACGAGTTCCGGCCCGTCGGTAACGAAGGACGGCAGCCGGGCGGCGAGGGTTGGTTGAGTCGCAGCTCGGGTAGCTACGCCAATGTGCTTACATTCAGGCAGTAACTTCTATAGTCTTTGTGGCCTATCAAAACCGCAACCGAGGGTGGCGGCTCACCAGTTTTAGGAGATTACGCATGGCCAACGCTCTTCCTTCCGCCTGCCTTGACCAGCTTTTTCGGACTGCGCGGACCCACAACGAATGGACCGATCGGCCTGTCGAAGAGGCGATCGTTCGCGAGCTTCATGAATTGCTGGAATGGGGGCCGACCTCCGCGAACTGCTGTCCCGCGCGTTTCATTTGGGTACGAAGCTATGAGGGCAAGCAAAAGCTTGCACCGATGGCGACGCAGAACAACCGAGCGAAGATTCTCGCTGCGCCCTTGACGGTGATCATCGGCAACGATCTTGATTTTGCCGGCAAATTGCCGACGCTCCTGAGCTTCCTGCCGCCTGAACGAATAGCCTTTATGCAAAAATACCTAGCTGAGCCTACAGTTTCAGCGGCTACTGCAATGCGCAACGGCACTTTGCAAGGCGCGTACCTCATTATGGCAGCGCGCGCATTGGGTCTCGATTGCGGACCCATGTCAGGCTTCGACCACGCCAGCGTAGATCAAGGCTTTTTCGCGGGCACCCGGATCCAGTCCAACTTCATTTGCTCGATCGGTTACGGAAAGAAGGAAGCGCTGTTTCCGCGCAATCCGCGCTTAGCCTTTGAGGAAACCAGTCAATTTGCCTGAGCGACAAAGCCTCGCCCCCCGCTTCAGGTGAGCATTATTGGCTCTTCTTTTCGTCTTGTTCGGTCCGTAGCCGACTATCGCTACGTCTGTCGCCAACGCTCAGGGGGTTGGTTGGCGTCAATCGTGCTCATCTATTCGTTCCAGTAAGGAGTTCTCCAAAGCGCCAGAGCACCCCGACTATCCCGCGTGACTCGTGGTGAACTCACACGCACCTTGTCTCCTCCCTTTTAGCCATAGCGCGTTCCGCTATGGGTCGAGGAAATCTTGGGTGACGCTCGGACCCCATTGCGAGAGACTTTTCTCCGGGCTGAATTCCTTGCGTCCGACCTGATAGTGGTCATTCACCAAGTCGCCATCGGTCCAGTGTTCGATCTTATTGCCGAACGGGTCGCGCCAGTAATCAAAGATCTGACTGCCTTCGACATGGCGGCCGATTCCCCAACTGTGCGTCCATCGATTTCGCGACACCAGAAAGGCATTGCCGCTCATGACATCGTCCAGATCGGTGACCTCGAAAGCGCAGTGCTCGAAGCCCGTGCGGCCGTTGCCGATCAGCGCCACGGTGTGATGATCGACGAATTCATCATCCAGCCCGCAATGCAGAAAGGTGGCCATCACGTTGGTGGAAGGACCTACGTAGTATTCATCGGAAACGCGCATGCCGAGAACGTCCGTATAGAAGGACTTCATTGCCGCGAAGCGGCCGGTAAACAAGGCGACGTGGCCCAATCGCTGCACGAACGAAGGCGCGCTCTTCACGCGCACCGTCCCGTTGTAGCGGACGCGCGCATTCTTGGGGTTGAAGGCGAACGCCGCGCGCGATTCGAGCGGGCCAGGGTACTCCAAGCCATGGACGATCTCGATCCGAGTCCCGTCGGGGTCCGTTACCGTGACGACGTCGCCGCCACCGGGCTCGGTGCGCCGCTCGACCGGCGCACCGAGTTCCAGGGCTATCTTTTCCAAATCTGCCCGTGATCGGGCCTTGAGCCCAAAGCCGATTTGTCCGGCCGGACCCCGTTCGGTGATGTGCGCCACGGGCATTCGTCCATATGCCCGCATGAACAACTTGTCTTCCGTGCTCGCCACCGGTTGAAGGCCGAAATCGGCCAGAAATTCCGCCATCAACTTCAAGTCAGGGGCCCTATAGCGCACCCAAGTGATGTCTTCGACTTTGATCATTTGGACTACTCCACGGTGCGCATGGTATTGGCCCAAACCCCCAAACCGGGGCCGGAGAATTCCACCATTTCCGCGCGCACATACTCGAGGATCTTCAAGTCATCGAGCGCGTTGACAATATGAAACGAGGTCGGCAGCTGCTCGAAGGTCGCCCGATGCCATTTGACCGTTCCTTTTCCTTTCCATTTCTTGAAAGCGAAATCTCCAAGTTTGATGGGCGAAGGATCCGCGGTGGAGCCCGGCGGGGGATAGGAGGATGTCACACAGGCCGTGCCCCCCTCGCTACCGCCGATGCTGGTGCGCGGCATGTACTTGTAGAACATCGCGGGGCCGCCGCTTCCCGGCAACGACTTGTCCCCCTCGACGGGTGACAGATCGTGTACCTCGATGTCCATGAATTTGTGTTCGAACCACTTCGCCGACCCCGCAGCCCTGCCGGCCTGATGAGAGATGTCCAGAGGGGAAATCTCCGCGAAGAGCTTCGGGAACCCGAGCTCCTCACGACCGGTCAAAATGGCGTCCGGTCGACCTTCCCACATCACGGGACAGAAATTGCCTTCAATCACCTGAGTCTTCCCGGTGTAAATCGCGGGAACGTCGACGATGACGATGCCGTAGCCCCTGCCGGCCAGCCAGTACAGATTGCGGAAGTCGGAGAAGGAAACCGATACCTCCGGTTCCCCCCGGAGTTGGAATCCGGGGGGCAGCAGCGCCTCCAATGCGGCGCGGTCCGTCCGATACGTCACGGCGAACCAGGTACAACCCATGGTCCCGGTTTCCTCCAACGTCCATGGCGTGCCGTCGGCCTTTTGGCGGGGACCCGGCGCGGGCCCGAAGACGGTTGGCATGCGGTAGCGCACGCCGGGTTTCATTGTTGCGGACATAATCACTCCACTATTTGGGTCATCGACGGACTTCTCAGAATCAATAGTATAATAATCGATTCTATATGTAACTATCGTTAACCGTCGTATTGCCTCCCGTCATGCTGTTCCACCAATCGGCGCGCGCGGTAGGCTCAATCGTGGGGATCGTGGCTCGGCGATGTGGCGCTCCGCCTACCGCCCATCTCGCGGACATCGCGTCGCGTAAGACGGCCGATCGGCCTCCAGAGAACTGCGCGCTGCGGTGAACCCAGGGCGCAGCCCGCGCTTCGAGACGCTCTGACGCCCGTTTTGGTCCGGGCGACGCTCGACATGATTAACCGAGGCGGCCCTTTTGGGCTGCTTGCGTTTTTCCACTTCACCCAAGACGTCGCCGGTTGCCGGGTTTGCGAACGACAAAAGAAGACCCCGTCGGGTTCAGGGGCCGGAAAACCGCCAGCTGTAACAACGGGAAGCGTCCAGCAAGTCGGACATGCGGGGCGGCGCAACGCTACTCCTTCTTGAAGAAATGTCTCTGAAGGCAGGCGCGAAGCATGCGAGGCACCGCATTCACGGGTCGCCGAGGGCAATGGAGCCGAGGTAAACGCTGGCACGCGCAATCGTCACCGAGCGTTGAGCGACACCATGAACTCCGTGATGCAAAAAAACGTCGTATGGACCGCTGTCGCCAGGCAGATTATCAAATTTGAAATCGCCGAATGCGTCGGTCGTCGAGCGAGCGATGACGGCATCACCACGCTGCAACTCGACGGTGGCTCCTTCGATGCACTCATCGATGCCGCCGATCACGGCTGTAGCGCTACCGCCTATGAAACAATGGTCATATCGATCCATCCCCCGATAGTAGACCCGCGGTTTGGTCGCCAACTCGGGATTACGCGTGCGCAAATTCTCCTTCGCGGCGCGTTCGGCCATGGCTGCATCGGTCACCTTCGTGACCTCAAACACCTTCGTCGGACAGACGCTCTCGCAGCGTGGTGCGGCCCAACCGCTATCGAGCAAATGCGCATCGAAAAACCAATTTTGCGGCAACTCTTCGGTCTCGTTCCACACGATAGCGCCGTACGGACAGGCCGCGACGAGATCTCGTCGTCCCTTTGCCCTCACTGGATCGATGATGACTATCCCATCGTCGCGCTTTGAAATCGCACCGGAAGAATCTCCCTTCATGCAGGGCGGTTCGTCACAGTGATTGCACATCACGGGTAAGTAAGCCGTATCCACCATCGGCATGGAACCACGGACTTTCCTCAGGATCTGAATAACAGCTGCTCCGTGGGCGGCGTGCGGCGCCGTATAGCCCGGAAATGCGTTTCCGACCAGCTCATCTTTCGTTGCCATGACGCAGTTGTTGCAATTCTGGCACAAAGGAACATCCACAATGAGATTCCACTTGTCCATCTAGCCGGCCCTCGCGAGCGATAGCGGCCAGCGCTCAACCTGCACCAGACACGAGTTGGGTGACATGCTGCTTGTGCCTTTGATTTGCGAGCGGGACGATGTGAGGGTATTCATACACCCGCCGATTTCGACGCGTTGGCCGTCGACTTCGATTGATTGATATTCAGCGCTCGATTCAAACGACTTTACCACGCCAGGCGCCATCATTGAGGACACATCTGCGGCGCAGATGACGCTACCCCGATCGTTAAACACTCGAACGAGATCGCGGTCTGCTATGCCTCTTGAACGGGCGTCGAGATCGCTGATTCGCACGAGCCAATAATAGTGCCCGTCAACTAGTGCTCGATGATCCGTAATGTCGTTCGTATAACCGCCTTTGCCATCGACGTTGGTGTGGAAGCTATATCTCGAATGCGTCGCAACCATCTGCAACGGAAAGCGGTGCACCAGCGATTCGGTGTGCAGACCTTCCCAAGACGGGATGTAGCGGTTCAGTACCGGCCGTTCGGGATTGTTGGGGTCGTGGCGTTTCAGTGTCTCGGGCACGAATTCGATCAATCCACTCGGCGTTTGCAGGCCTTTCCCGAACTCCGCGGACCACTGCGAGGGCAGCGGTTGTGCCTCCGGGATGTCCTTCATGCGATCCTCCGCGAACCAGCGAAAGTTCACGGGAGCACGTAGGGACTCTTTTTCGGCAGGCACTACGAAATAGCCCTTTTTCAGAAATTCCTTCCAAGAAATTCCCTTTGACACATCGGATGAGTCGAAGACCCGTTTGCACCAGTCAAGTTCACTGCATCCTTCGGTGAAAATCGCGCCTAGGCCCAAGCGGCTGAGGATCTCGGTGAAAATGCGGTAATCCGATTTCGACTCCCCGAGCGGCTCAATGCACTTGTGCTGCATCACTACCACTCGATGATTAACGCCGTTAAAGCCGTGCTGCAGATAGCCGCCGCCGGAGGCCCACTCGCCGATGTCGTGACGCTCAAAAGCCGTACATGCCGGCAGAATGACATCGGCGAACTGCGCCTCTCCCTCCATCCAGATGGATTGATTGACGACGCACTCGATGCTTTCGTGTCGATAGGCATCCACCATGCGATTCGATTCAGTGACGGTGCTGAAAAACGACCCGCCGTATTTGTAGATCATGTGCATGCGAGGATAACCGGGCATCGGGTAGTGAAACGGAGTGAATTGAATCTCCGTGGCGATGCCATCCCATAGGTAACCGGTCGCTTCGCCGGTGATGATGGCCTCCGGAAATTGCTGTCGGGGGACGAGCTGGCGAACAGGGTTGACGGTGAGCACATGAGGCATCCGCTGATAGTTGTTGACCGCGTTGCCGTTCCATTGAAGCTCGCCCGAGATGCCGCCATCCGCATAGCCGGGGAAATAGAATTCCATGTCCACCGGCGTGCCCATTTGCAGGTTGCCGAGATTCACGCCGGGTTTTCCCAGGCCCTGCATGGCCATCATCATGACCATGCATCGAGCCCACTGAGCGCCGCATGCGCCGCGCCCAGCGCCCCCGAAGCCGCTGCCGGCGGCACCCACCGCCAGATATGTTTTCTTCCTGCCCCAGAGCCTGGCCAAGGCGCGCACTTCCCTTGCCGGAACCGCCGTCTCGGATACTTGCCATTCCGGAGACTTCGGTATGCCGTCGTGGGCGCCAAGCAGATAGTCGCGCCATTCGTCAAAGCCAGAGGTCCGCTTCGCCACGTAGTCGGCGTCATACAGATTCTCGACCACCCACACATACATGATTGCAATGGCGAGCGCCGCATCCGTCTGTGGCCGAATAGGAATCCAGCGACCACCCAGCAATTGTGCCGTCGGATTGTAATGCGGATCGATATGCACAAATTGAATACCGAGTTCTTTGGCCCACAGTCGTCTTTGCGTTCCCTCGAACCCCATATAGGCGCCGTTTGTGCTTTCGGGATCGCTCGACCAGAACACCATCAATTCTGCTTCTTGCAAGCAGTCTTCGACGGTGCCATAGTTTCCTGCGATTCCCACCCGTTGGGCGTGACCCCAATGATGCATGGCGCCCCAATACCAGCCTTCCCAGCTATCCGGATTGGCGGCCATGCGAGTGAAACCAATCAGATTGCCAAAGCGCATCAGCGAGCTGAGGTAATAACCGACATTTCCCCACTGATGGTGCGAGGACATTGGGATGACGATCGATCCTGGGCCGTGGATGCGCTTCTGTCTCTTTATCTCGCCCGCCACGAGGTCCAACGCTTCGTCCCAGCTGATGCGCACGTAGCCTGAGATGCCGCGAGTTTGAGGGTTGCGATTCCCGTTCGGATCGTAGTCCACGCGCTTCATGGGATACAATATTCGCTTATCTGAATACACGGAGGATTTCATCGCAAGCGCGTGCGGCGCCACGGTAGCCTGCCGGCGCGGTGAGAAGGTACGACCTCTGGCGCGAATGGTCCAGGTGCCAGCGTCGCCATCGTCGAAGTCGATCGGCGTACAGCGGATGATTCGACCGCTGCGCACAAACACGAAGAGGGGGCCCCCGTTCGTGAGCATGGTGTAGCGCCTGGTACCGTCTCGCATGGGCAGCCCATGATCGAAACCCGACGAGTTCATCAGATTGAGAAGTTGCATGAACCAAACGCACAAGAAGTCAGGGCCCATGACCTGGACTTTGAAGTTCTTTGCAGCATGAACGACGTCGTTCATATTCGGGTTGGGATTCATCATCGCGAGGGCAGTGTCCACATCTTTGAAGACCATCGCCACGTCGGGTCGAGGGTGGAGGCCGAGCCGCGACCTCACCGTGCCAGCGGCTATGATGAAATGGCGTCCGAGGCTTCCGTCTTTGAGTTGAATCTGTGCAACGATATCGTGTCGACGCAGCATGATTCGAAAACTCGAGTGTTTTTTAGCAGCCCGCTTCAGTAACGGCGCCAGCGCGAACAAGATGGCCCGAAATATAGTTCTTTTCATGGCTCTGATCGAAAGAATCGGCGACTGGAACGTGGTGTCCACCGTCGGGTTTTGTGCCGGAGCGGTCTCCGGCCGGCGACGCGGTAGCTAGTTATTTCGAGGGAAAATATGACCATAAAGGGCCGAAGAGCGCATAAATTGCGAATGAGGTATTAACAACGTCTCGTTTGTACAATAGAATCCTATAATAATCGATTCTAAATGTAATTATCGGTAAAAATCCGAAAATGCTCCGGTCGCTCATCATGCGGTCTTCGTCTGGTTCTGCTAGATTTGTAATATGAAAATTGAGGGCCGAAGCACCACGATCGCCGGAGAAACCTATTCCGCGCTGCGTTCGCTCATTCTTTCGGGTGAGTTGCGTCCCGGGACGAAAATGCGAACCGCCGGGTTGCAGGAGCGATTTAGCGTCAGCCTTGGCACAGTGCGCGAAGCCGTTTCTCAGCTCCTTTCCGAAGGCTTGGTGGTCGCCGAAGCGCACCGCGGGTTCACGGTATCTCCCATCTCAGTGGCGGACCTTGTCGATTTGACTAAAGTTCGCATTGAAATTGAGAGTCTGTGCCTCGTTTGGTCCATCCAACACGGTGACCTGGAGTGGGAATCGCGAATAATGGCAGCGCGCCACCGCTTGTCCAATACATTCCGTCCGGAGGGCGGCGAGGTAACAAGCGACTGGACGAGGGCTCACGATGAATATCATCACTCCCTGGTCAGCGCCTGCGGAAGTCCGCGCCTACTGCAAATCCGTCGTCAGCTCTACGAGAAGAGCGAGCGCTATCGTAAGCTTGAGCTGAGTTTGCCACGCAACCGAAATCCGGAAGACGAGCATGCGAAGATCGTCGATGCGGTTTTGGCTCGCGACGTGCCGCGTGCCACGCGCTTGATGACGGCTCATATCTCATTCACCTCTGACAATATTGTCAACGCCATGACGGCTAGCTCCGCAGCGCAGGACGGCCGCGCGCGGTCAAAAGCCTCAGAGAAGCCTCAACGAAGAAGCGCAGCGACTACCGTCAGCTGACTGCCGCTATGTCACCTGTTTCGATGCGGCATAGAATCGATAGTGGCCAGACAATTCAATCGAGTCGGACGTATCCGCTCAGGGCCGATGCGACGCTCGGCGACCAGTTGAGCTTCAGTGCATTGAGTGTTACGGCGTCGCGAGAGCGCTGTTCGCTTTCTGATCGAGACCGTTCGGGGGCAAACGCTGGCAGCGGCGGCAATCATCGCGTTCAGCTCGCGGAGATTTGCGGCGATAACGAGGCAAGATCAATCGTCGTGGTGCGAGGGGCGACGTGAAAGAGCGCCAGAAGTAGGCGCGCTAGCGGGCGCTGCTGCCACGCTTGGGGTGACGCGCGGTTCGCGCCGACGATTTCCGTCCTTGCAGCCGAGGAGGGCCGGTGCGGGCTGCTTCCAAAACCTTCTTACGCATCATCTTGACGATGTTTTCGGTGGTTCGCTCGATATGCGAACTTAAGAGCTGAGTAGCGACCGGTATGTTGCGTTCAATGGCAGCCTCGGTAATGCGCTTGTGCTCATCATCCGGATCGCGCTGGCGGGCAATCGCGGACTCCATCTTGCGATAGCGCTCACTCAGCTCGTAGAGCTGCTTGCGGATCAGCAACAAGCGTGGGCTGCCGCAAGCACTGGCTAGCGCGGTGTGATAGATGTCGTGTGCCGCTATCCACGCCGGGCTCACCGCGACTCGATCAGCGGCGCGAAAGGTTTTGGCCAGGCGGTGGGAGGCCGCTATGACCTCGGATTCCCACTCGAGTTGGCCTAATTGCATCGACCACGTCAGGCAGAGCACTTCTACCTCGGTGCGCACGCGTGTCAGGTCGAGCAGGTCCTCGATGGATAGCGGCGTGACGGTATAGCCACGGTGTGCTTCCACGACGACCAGTCCTTCCGCGATTAGCTGAGGCAGTGCTTCGCGAAGCGCGCCAAGGCTCACCCCCATGCGCTGAGCAACCTCTTGGGTCTTGATCTTGGAGCCGGGGGCAATGTCGCCGGCCAGGATTTGGGCACGCAAAATCTCGAAGGTCTCTCCCGATATCGTTTGGTCTTTGCCGGCTACTTTCACGGGTCACATCCTGGCACCGATAGATTATTCTATGGCTTCTCGCTCTATACCGGTTTAGTCTATCCCAAAAGCGCTTTTAGTACGGGACAAATGAGCTCGTGTCCCGCGAGCCGCCTCCGGGTCGTCTAGGTCACGCTAGGAATCTCGGTCAGCTGCGTTCAGCGAGCCCTCCTCCCAATGCTCGATAGACCGTCACCATGTTCTCGAGTGCGGTCAAGCGCGTGGTCACCAGGGTTTTTTGCGCGCTATAAAGCGTGCGTTGTGAGATCAGGGCGTTGAGAAAGGAGTCTGCCCCCTTGGTGTAACGGGCATCCGCGAGTCGATAGCCTTCGGTGGCGGCATCCACGAGCGCCGATTGAGCGTCCAGCTGCTCTTGGATTGTCCCCCGCACGGCGAGGGCATCGGCCACTTCCCTGAACGCGGTTTGTATGGCGAGTTCATAGGCTGCCACATAGCCATCGCGCTGCGCTTTCGTGTCGGCGAGGCTCGCCGTATTGGCCCCCCCCACGAATAGGGGCAAGCTCAAGCTCGGGGCCCATGACCAGACGGTCGGTCCGCTGAACAGCTTCGAAAGAGACGAACTCGCGAGGCCATCGCTGGCCGTGAGGGTGAAAGACGGAAAGAAAGCCGCCCGGGCAGCACCGATGTTGGCATTCGCTGATTTGAGGGTGTGCTCCGCCTCGAGTACATCCGGGCGGTTCAGAAGTACATCGGATGAGATTCCGGCGGGGATATCGGCAAACCACTCGCCTTTTTCGGGTAACTCGGCGGGCAATAGCGCGTCGTTGATGGAACTGCCTGCGAGGAGTTCGAGGGCGTTGCGATCCTGTGCAACGCTCGATGTAAGGCTGGCGACGTCGGAGCGGGCTTGCTGGTACGTGGTCTCAGCTTGTTTAACGTCCACCAATGAGGCAACGCCGGCTGCGAGCCGGCTCCCCGTCACTTGCATTGAGCGTTGGGCGTTCTGCAGCGTGCGTTGCGAGATGCCCAACGTCGTCTGGTCGGCCGCAAGCGTCAGATAGGCCGTGATCGTCTCCGAGATCAGGCTGATTCGCGTAGCACGGGCCGCTTCCGCCGTGGACAAATAACTTTCGTAAGCCGCGCGGGTAAGGCTGCGATTTCGGCCAAACAGGTCGATCTCGTAGGAACTCAATCCCACCTGCGCGCTATCATTCGTCATGGTCAGGGCCGAGCCGCCGGCGCCGGCATAGGGATTGAGCGTACGCGATTTGTCGACATTGACCGAGGCACTGATTTGCGGAAATAGATTTGCTCGTTGGATGCGATATTGCGCGCGTGCGGACTCGATGCTGGTGATGGTTTTGCGCAGGTTTCGGCTGTTGCGCAACGCCTGCTCGACCACCTGGCGCAGCTTGTCGTCCTTCACGAAATCGCGCCACGGAATGTCCACCGCGTTCACAGGATTCGACTGTAGGGCCGTATAGGCGGGGCCGGCTGGCCAGGTCGTCGCCGCGGGTGAGACAGGGCGGCGGTAGGTCGGATCCAGGGAAATACAGGCAGTGAGCCCAAGAGTCGATAACAGGATCGCTGTGCCTCTACGCATGCGACGCTTCCTTGTTGCCCGGCAGTTCCTGCGGATGCAAAATCCTGGACGGAAACAAACGGCGTACCAATACGAAGAACATCGGTACGAAGAAGATCGCCAGAGCCGTCGCCGATAGCGTGCCCCCGACGATGCCAGTCCCTATCGCAATGCGCCCATTGGCGCCGGCACCGGTCGACACGGCAAGCGGTAACACGCCGGCGACGAATGCCAGGGATGTCATCAAGATGGGACGCAGCCGCAGTCGCGCTGCATGTAGGGCGGCCTCCACCAGGCTTGCACCCTGGCGATAGCGCTCCTCCGCGAATTCGACGATGAGGATGGCGTTTTTGGCCGACAAGCCGATAGTGGTGAGCAGCGCCACTTGGAAGTAGATGTCGTTCTCCAGGCCGCGCACGCTCGTGGCCAGTGCGGAGCCGACCACGCCCAGCGGGATGACAAGCAGCACGGATATGGGAACGAACCAGCTTTCGTATAAAGCAGCGAGGCACAAGAAGACCACGAGAACGGAAATGGCATAGAGCTGGGTTGTCTGGCTGCCCGCGAGTCGTTGCTGGTACGACAAGCCGCTGAACGCGCCGCTCGTGCCGGCAGGCAATTTGCTTGCTAAGGCCTCGATCTCATCCATCGCCATACCAGAGCTCACGCCGGGGGCGGCGGCGCCTTGTATGGTGTAGGAAGCCAGGCCATTGAAACGCGAGAGCGTCTCAGGGCCATTGGTCCAATGTGTCGTCGCGAAGGCAGAGAATGGTGTCATCGTGCCGTTGCTCCCGCGCACAAACCATTGACTTAAATCATCCGCGGACGCCCGCGACCCCGCATCGCCTTGCATGTAGACGCGCTTAATGCGACCGCGGTCGATGAAGTCGTTCACATAGGTCCCACCCCATGCGGCAGTCAGGGTAGAATTGACATCCGACAGGGATAGGCCGAGTGAGCTCGCCTTCGCCTGATCGATGTCAACCTGTAACTGCGGTGTGTCGGCGAGCGATCCGAGGCGCACCGCCATGAGCTTATCGTCACCGCCCGCGCTCGCGAGCAGGGCATCGCGCATCGATTCCAACGTCGCGCGACTGGTTCCACCATTTGCAAGCAGCTGAAACTCGAAGCCGCTCACCTGACCAAGCCCCATGATGGCCGGCGGGTTGAGTGTGAACACCTGCGCATCTCGGATCGAGGAGAAGGCCTTGGTCGCGCGCATTGCGATGACGTCGGCGCGATTCGCCGCCCCTTTACGTTGACTCCAGTCCTTCAGAAGCACGAACATGCTGCCGGCATTTTGACCGCGACCTGAAAAGCTGAACCCATTGACCGCCATGACGCCTTCGACGTTGTCTTTTTCCTTCTGCAGAAAATAATTCTCGATTTGCCGTGTGACCTCCTCGGTGCGAGACAACGTGGCTCCGCTCGGCAGCATGAACATGACCAAGATGTTCCCCTTGTCCTCATCGGGCAGAAAACTTGTGGGTAACCGTAGGAACAGGAGCGCCAACATGCCCACGATGACCCCGTACGCGATGATCCAGCGCAATGGCCGCCGTATCATGTGAGTGACGCGGTTTCCGAGTGAGTTGCCGAAGCGCTCGAGGGTACGATTGAACCACCCAAAGGAGGCCTGAGTGCCGTCGGCTCCATGAATAGGTCGCAACAGCGAGGCGCACAGGGAAGGCGTCAGCGTCAACGCCACGAACACCGACAAAGCCATCGAAGAGACGATGGTTACCGAGAACTGCCGGTAAATAACGCCGGTGGATCCGGTGAAAAACGCCATCGGCAAGAACACCGCCGCAAGCGAGGTCGCGATGCCGATCAAAGCGCCCGTGATCTCCTGCATCGATCGCAGAGTTGCCGCGCGGGGCGAGAGGGATTCCTCGCGCATGACGCGCTCGACGTTCTCGATAACCACGATGGCATCGTCCACCAGGAGCCCTATGGAGAGAACCATACCGGACATTGTGAGCGTGTTGATCGAATAGCCCAGCATTTTCAACACGGCGAATGTTCCCAGCAGAACGACCGGTACCGCAATCGCCGGGATCAGGGTGGCCCGCCAGCTCTGCAGGAACACGTACATCACCACGACGACGAGCACGATGGCCTCGACCAACGTCTTGATGACCTCCTCGATGGATATCTTGATGAACGGGGTGTTGTCCTCGGGATAGAAGATCTTATATCCCGACGGCAAGGAGTGCTCAAACTGCGCGACCCGTGCGCGCACTAGTTCGGCCGTCGCCAGCGCATTGGCACCGGAGGAGAGTTGGATGGCCATCCCCGAGGCGGGGTGCCCATTAGCGCGTGACTGCACGTCGTAGCTTTCGCTGCCGAGTTCGATGCGAGCCACATCGAGCAGGCGCACGGTCGCTCCCGAGCTGTCGTGCTTCACGATTATTTGGCGAAAGGCATCGGGCGTGGAGAGCTTTGATTGTGCTCTGACGATCGCGGTCAGTTGCTGTCCGGCAGGGGCGGGCATACCGCCGATCCTGCCCGCCGACACCTGGATGTTTTGCGCCGCGATGGCGGATTGCACGTCGGAGGCCATGAGATTGAAAGACGCGAGCTTGGCCGGATCCATCCAGATGCGCATGGCGTACTGCGCTCCGAACATGGTGGTGCCGCCGACTCCTGCCAAACGGGCAATGGGATCCTGGAGGTTGCTGACAAGATAATCTGAAATATCATTCGATGATGTCCGGTCGGTCTCATCGTACAGGCCGATGACCATCAAGAAACCGCTCTGCGCTTTCGCGACCGTCACACCCTGCTGCTGCACTTCGGTAGGCAAACGTGCAGTGGATTGCTGGATCTTGTTTTGCACCTGAACCTGTGCTGTGTCGGGGTTGGTACCTTGTTGGAAGGTGATCGTGATAGCGGCATTGCCGGACGAGTCGCTGGTCGAGGAGAAATAGATAAGGCCATCGATGCCCGTCAATTGCTCCTCGAGGATCTGCGTGACACTGTTCTCGACCGTTTCCGCGGACGCGCCGGGATAGGTCGCGGACACCGTCACGGTTGGCGGAGCGACATCCGGATACTGCGCGACGGGCAGTGTCGTAATCGACAGAGCACCGGCGAACATGATGGAGATGGCGATCACCCAAGCGAAAATCGGCCGATCTACAAAAAAACGCGCGAGCACGATCAGCGGCGTCCGGTCAGCGCTTTCGATGTCGCGGGCTGTCGGGCGGGTGCGTTCGCAGTCGCCGATTTAGAGGCCTTCGATTGCACGGCCACCGGCCGAATTTTCTCCCCCACATGGATTTTGTTCAATCCCTCGACGATGAGCCGGTCGCCGGACTGCAGACCTGAGCTGATGATGTAGTCGTTGCCCACCGAGCGCGAAATAACGACCTCGCGCTGCTCCACTTGATCGTTCTTGCCGGCGATCATCGCGACGGGATTGCCTCTGGCGTCGCGAGAGATGCTCAACTGAGGCGCAAGGATGGCGGAGGAGTTTACCGCCTCGTCGAGCACCGCGCGCACGTACATACCGGGTAGCAGATCGCCGCGAGGGTTGGGAAACTGTGCGCGCAACGTGACCGACCCCGTAGCCTGGTCCACGGCCACTTCCTGAAATTTCAGCGTGCCGTATTCCGCATACTCGGTCCCATCCTCGAGTTTCAGGCTCACCTTGCGGCTCCCGGACTGCATGCCGTCCGTACCGAGTAACCGGCGCAGCTGCAGTACCTGGGTGCTGGACTGCGTCAGATCCACATATATGGGATCGAGTGCGCGTATGGTGGCGAGCGCGGTGTCCTGATTGGCCGTCACGAGCGCGCCGACGGTGACGCTCGATTTGCCGATGCGGCCCGAGATCGGTGCTCGAATCTGCGTGTACCCCAAATTGATCCGAGCGCTTTCGCGCGCCGCTTTCTTTAGTGCAATGTTGGCGAGGGCCTGCAGATGCGTGGCGCGTGCATCGTCCGCCTCTTGTTGGGATACTCCCTGCATTTCCATGAGCTGCTTATAGCGCTCATCCTTGAGCTCGGAAGACGCCTCGATGGCCTCGGCATTGGCGACATCCGCATTGGCTTGATCGTAAGCCGCCTGATAGGAGGATGGATCGATCAGATAGAGGACCTGGCCGGCGGAGACCGTGCTGCCCTCCTCGAACAGGCGCTGCTTTATGATGCCGGAAGCCTGGGGGCGTACCTCGGACATCTTGAAGGCTACCGTTCGACCGGGCAGCTCGGACTGCACAGCGACAGATCCCGGCTGTAATGTCATCACGCCGACCTCCGTCGCCTCCATCATCGGGCGATGGCTCATTTTCGACCCGCAGCCGGCGAGCAGCAACAGGGCGAGGACGATGGATTTTGTTAAGAAATTGTTAAGGACTTGGGCCATCTGTGCCACACTAGTAGAATGAACGTTCATTCTCAGTATGGGCGGCGGCGCCCGTCCGCGCAACAGCCAAAGCCATGAGGTCGAGATCCGATGCCAAGAGTCGGCGTCCTCCCAAGGCCGAGCGCGACCAGCGGCGTCGTGACCAGATCGTGGTGGCGGCACAAAAATGCGTCGTGCGTCATGGCTTCCACGCGGCCAGCCTCGGCGCCATTGCCGCGAGCGCCGAGATGAGTGTGGGGCAGATCTACCGGTACTTCGCCAACAAGGAAGCTATCGTGCATGCCATCGTCGAGTCCATCGTGGAACGCCGGTTACGATCCTTGATCGATAGGCCATTGCGTCGCATCAACGCGCTCGATATGGCTAAACATTTGGTCCAAGACGTTCCAGAGGAACTTCGTGACGATGATATCCTCATGTTGGAAGCAACCGTTGAAGCGACCCGCAATCCGACGGTCGCGCGGATACTTAGAGATGCTGATCAGCGCCTCCTAGCTCACGCTGTGGCTGTATTCAGACGCGACCATCCTCGCCTCGACGCCCGCGACGCCTCGGCGCGCTTGGAGGCTCTCGTGAGCCTGTTCGAGGGAACGTTGTTCCGCCGATTAACCGGGCGCGGGCGCAGCGATATCAGAATTCGCAGAATTTACGAAGCCATGATTGAGGAAACGTTGTCCAAGGGCGATTGAGCGTTCTTGCCACATATGTACGGATGAGGTCAGGCCGGAGCACGCGCGCACCTGATGTGCGGGTCCGCAGGCGTCCAGGAGGTGCCTTCGCCCAAAGCCCCCGTGCTGATCCTGCAGACACCCGCAAAGCTTCTCTTTAGCACTGACTGTCGCCTGAGTAATTCAGGCCCCTATGTTCGACAGCCGCTTGCGACGTACTCTAGCCAGCCGGATCGCCAATTTGGCAAATCTAAGGAGGGCGAGGTTGAGAATCTTTTCGCGATCGAGCGCGTCGACCAACAGCAGTGAGGTTCAGGTATGACCACAGCATTTTTTGACAGTTTGTCGGCAATGATGCGTCCAAACGACGCTTCCGGCGCTCCACGCGACCGCTACACGCGAGTCGCGATGGTTCTGCACTGGGCGATCGCCGCGTTCATTGTCTTCAATCTGTCTATTGGCTTTTTCATGGAAAGCTGGCCGCTGCCAATTAGATTCATGGCTCTGATGCTGCACGTTTCGTCGGGTCTGACTGTGCTTGCGCTCACGGTGGCGCGGGTCGTCTGGAGGCTGTTCAATGACCCACCGCCGTATCCGGCGGGAATGAAGCCGTGGGAACGCCATACCGCGCACTTCGCTCACTTCCTGCTCTACGCGGCGATGGTGCTCATGCCGCTCACCGGCTGGGCCATCCTGTCGGCGCATGCGCCGCCGGGCTCCCGCGGCGCCGCCGCCGAGTTTGCCATCCCGCCCGTCTCGCCGGCGGGACTGAAGCCTGGGGCTGCTCCCCCGAGGGCCATGTCCGCGCGGCCGTCTGGGCCGCCGCCGACCCTGAAGGTATGGAACTTGGTTCCGATGCCCATGATCGCTCCCATTGCGGCTATCGGCAAAGAGCCCGGCGGGATCGCGCCGCAGCACGTGCTGCATGAAGAATTCGTCGCGTGGCACAGCGTGGGAGGCTACCTCCTGCTCGGCCTGCTCGTTCTGCATATCGCCGGTGCGCTCAAGCACCAGTTCATCGATAGGCAGTCGGAGTTCGCGCGTATGGGGATCGGGCGCAGGAGGCCATCTTGAGTGCTGCGCCACTGATTGGGAGCCGCGGCACAAAAGTGACACGTAGCTCCGTTTCCCCGCCTCGGTAGGATCGAAAGCCAAGCTCACTGAGGGGGCCGGCGGGTCACGTTCGAGGTCAGGATTTCATCCAAGATGCAGGTCAATCAACCACTAAGCTCCGCATCGGCGCGATCCATCCGCCTCAGACGCATCGTCCTTCTGGCTGCGATCCCCCTTCTGCTGATTCTGGCAATTGCGGTCGCGCTCATCGAAAGGCGGCAACGCACCGAATTCTTGCAAGCCGACGCCGATCGCATCCTCGATGATCCACGCCTGGCGGCCAAGACGCTGGCCAAGGGGCGCGATATCTTCCTCGCCAATTGCGCCACCTGTCACGGCGCGGACGGTCGCGGCAGCACCGCGACGGGCACGCCGGATCTGACGGACGAGGACTTTCTGTACGGGACCGGACGCGCCAGCGAGATCGAGTCGATCGTCCTGCATGGAATCCGATCGGGAGATGACAAGGGATGGGACCTGGCTTGGATGCCGGCCTACGGCCAGCCCGTTCCGTATGCCCGGGAAAAATTGCCTTCTCTTTCACCCGGTGAGATTGAGCAGCTGACCAGTTACCTGCGGGCGATGAACGGGACGAAAGGCGAAGATCCGACGGCCGTCGCGGCCGGAAACGTTTTGTTCGAGGGGCGCGGTGGTTGCTGGGATTGCCATGGTCGTGACGCGCAAGGGGACGCCGCGATCGGCGCTCCTAACCTCACTGACGGCAAGTGGTTGCGCGGGGACGGGAGCCGGCGCGACATCAGCCGCATCATTCGGGAAGGGCTCCATGGAGTCAGTCCCGCTTTTCGCGGACGTCTCGATCCCGCGAACGTCAGGGCGGTTGCCGTCTACGTCTCATCGCTTCACGCTCGAAAGGATCATGAATGAACTTCCCGGTCAGTAAGATCAAAGCGAACCTACGCAATTGGTGGCGGCCCGACGTCCACAATGAGCGCCGTTCCCTGATGCTCTGCGGGTTCGCGGCTGTGCTGGGTCTGGGCATTGCCGGCGTAGGCTTATTCAACGCCCGCGGCACTCGCATAGCGGGCGTTCCGCCGGAAGACGCTGCCGTGGTGAATCGAAGCCCCATCCTGCTGAGTGACTACGTGGCCCAGCTGCAGGCGCTCTACAATGTGTCCCCGAGCCAGGCGACGCCCGTCCAGAAGCGCGCGACCCTCGACTCCATGATCCGCGAGGAGCTCTACGTCCAACGCGGCATCGAGCTCGGTCTGCAGAACGACTTCATTGAAATCCGGAATTCGCTGGTGAGCGCGGTCGAGGCTCAGCAGGAAATCGATGCCAATGCGACCGTCCCCACGGAGCAGGAGCTGCGCGATTTCTACCAGAACCATCTTCAGAACTTTTTGCCCGAAGGGCAGATGACTGTCACCGACTACGTGGCGCCCGACCTGAGCAGCGCGCAGCGCGCCGTCACGGCGGTTCGATCCGGCACAGATCTGGCATCGGCCATGGTCGCCGACGGCTTGCGGTCCAGCGGCGCGACGGATGACGGCGAAGAGTTCTACTTCGCAGTCGAACAGCACCTCGGGTCGACGCTGTTCGCCATCGCCAAACGTCTACCCGATGGCCAGGTGTCAGACCCCGTCACGGACCGCGGCCGCGTGCATGTTCTGGCCGTGCACTCCAATCGGCAGGCCGCCCCGCAGGACTACAGCGAGGCGCGGGACCAAGTGCTGGCCGCTTACCGCGCTGACAAAATCGCGCGCATGCGCGCGGGAACCGATCGCTTCCTGCGCGAACGCGCCGATGTACAGATCGCCAAGCCCTTCCAATGAGCCGTTCGCGTGCATTTGCCGCCCTGATCAGCCTCTTGCTGCTAGTGGCAGTCGCCCCCGCACAAGCCCACATTCGCAGCGAATCCCACTCCAGCTGGTTGATCGACAAGCGCCTGGTGCGCACCACCATCACCTTCCCGGACAAGGAGGCGGAGACCATCACTCGCGGCCGCCGGCCGTCCGACGCGGAGATCGTGACCTATCTCACTTCGCGCATCGGCGTTTCGGCGGGGGGTCAGGCCTGTCGTCCTACGGCGCCGGGGCGCATGCTGGAGGCGGCGACGGGCTACAGGCGAAGCGAGTACATCTTCGATTGCTCGACAGATAAAAACCTTGTCTTGCAGTTCAATGCGTTTTTCGATCTCACGCCTTCCCACGTCGACTTTGCCCAAATCCAATTCGCGGACGGCGATGTCGTGGAACAGCTCTTCACGCAAAGCGACATGCGTTTCGATCTAACCGAAAGCCAAGACGGCAAGTTCAAAAGCACCGGGTTCATCGATTTTGTCGAGATGGGGATCATGCACATCTTCACGGGCGTGGACCATATGTCCTTTTTGCTCGGCCTCGTCCTGATCTCGCGTCGGCTCCGCGACCTGGTTTTCGTGGTGTCCGGCTTCACCCTTGGGCACAGCATCACCCTGGCCCTGGCCGTGACCGGGATCATCCGGCCGCACGCTCAATATATCGACGCCTTGGTCGCCCTGACGATTGTCCTGGTGGGGGTCGAGAACATCGTCCTGTCGCTCGAGAAGCCCACCAAGCTCGCGCTGGCTACCGGCGGGTTTCTCCTTGTCATGGCTGTATTAAGCTTCAGGGGCATAGGTGTACTCCCGCCCGCTCTGTTGTTGGGCGCGGCCATCTTCAGCGCCGCCTATCTTTTAATATCCGGCCAATTGCACGACAGCGGCCGTTTGAGGATGGTCGTGACCACCATTTTCGGCTTGATACACGGATTTGGCTTCGCGGCGGACTTGCTGGAGGCAAAGCTCCCACCCGAAAAGCTCGCGCAGATTCTGTTCGGCTTCAATATCGGCGTGGAGGTCGGCCAGCTCACGATCGTGCTTGCCGTTTCAGGCCTGCTCATGCTTGCCAGGCGGATAAAGCTGGCTACGCCCCGGCCGATCACGGTCGATGTTCTCGGTTCCGCACTTATCGCCGAGGGCGTGGCCTGGTTTTTGAGCCGAAGTTTTGCGTGAGGCTGCGGGGATCGCGGCCGCGGCCGGGAGGACGCGCGAAGCCACCGTCGGCAAGCTGCCGATCATCCTCAACAGCCTGACCGCCATTATGCCAATCGAGCGGTGTTCGGCGGCTAGCGCGGGCTTTGCGTGCTCTCGGCGGTCTTTCAGGGAAGGCGGTCCGACCAATTGTGGCACCTATCTTTACGGGTCTTTGGGGGCAAATATCACACCTGTCCACTGGCGGCATATCGAAGATATTCGAAAGACAAAAACTGGTGAATGCGCATTGTTCACTCCGTATTTGCGGATGTGCCGGCAGCATTATCCTGCAGGGCTAGCGCTGAAGTTCTGGCTAGGGCATCGGGATATGAGTGAGTTATGAAGCATTCAGCTCCGAGGAAGAACGTGAAGCTCAAAAATCTGGTGCTCGTGATCGCAGTGTTATGCTGCAGTTCGGTCGCTTACGCGCACCACTCGTTTGCCTTGTTTGACTTCTCCAAGCTCACGACCCTCACCGGCACTGTGCGCGAGTGGAAATGGGCCAATCCCCATACATGGCTGACTGTGGTTGTCCGAAAAGCCAATGGCGCCGACGAGGAATGGGCGTTGGTGGGCTCTAGTCCCAACATGATGAGCCGCTGGGGTTGGAATGCTGCCGACATCAAGGTCGGCGACAAAGTGATGGTCGATATTCATCCGGCCCGCGATGGCAAGACCATTGGCCAACTGCAGACGGTTTTCCTGCTTGGCGGCAAGGTATTGGCCGATCCGGCGGGCCAGTCCGGGGAGGCCTTGGCCGGCGGTCCGACCAATCTGCCGACCAAGCCGCAGGGGGAGCCGTACAAGTGAAGTCCGCTCCAATGAATGCGCCTCGGAACGGAACGGCCCGGATGCTGGGTGGTTGCGTCTGCTCTCTTGTCATGCTGGCCGTGACGGCACAACCGGGTGATGCGCGAGCCGCTGCCGTTCCCCAATCGAAGGCAGAGCAGGCCAAGGCTTGGCGCGACATCGCGGCCTTGCCTGATTTTTGGCAGGGAACCTGGCAATCGGTCAGCCCGATCGCTGACGATTTCCCTACGCCGCCTGACTACACATCGACGGCATTGAGTTATATCAAAAACTACAAGCCGGTCGAAGACAGTCCGTTCGCCAATTGCAAGCCGCTCGGCCTACCGTTCGTGATGAACATCGGCGGCATGCCGATGAAGTTCTTCCAGTCGCCGGGCATGATCGCCCTCTACATTGAATCCTCGGGCATGACCCGTTTCATCCATACGGATGGTCGCGAGCACAGCGAGCGGCCAAATCCGACCTATTTGGGAGAGTCGATCGGTCATTGGGAAGGCGATACCCTGGTTGTCGACACGACGGGATTCGCGCCGGACACGTTGTTCCAAATGGGAAAGCTGGATAAAAGGATGCTGGCGCAGGGAGATCCGTCGCCACTATCGGGCGTCATCTTCGGCGCGCACGGGCCGAATCTCCGGTTAGTCGAGCGCATGCGGCTGGTGGACTTTAATACGCTCGAGATCCAGACGACAATTTACGACGACACCGTTTTCAAGCGGCCTTACAGTCTCCCGGCGCGTCGGTATATTCGTGGTATCGAGCGCAGAAACGAGTCTCAAGAGTGGGCTTGCACGGATAACCGAGACTTCCTCGACCCAAGCGGCAAGCTGGAATACAACGTGAAGGATAAGTCTCAGAGTCGCTAGACGACCGAACCTTAAAAACAGCGGTTACGCTTGCGTGCCGTATGCCGGCTCGGGTTCGGTAGCCGCCCTGCAAGAATCCGACGAACGTGAGGAGGGGTAGGGCACGTCACGTTGTGAAGCCGCTTCTAGAGCGAGCTAGGGAGTCACTATTCGTTCGGCGTGCGATCCCCCACCGTTCATCACTTCGTGCGCGGCCGATTGGTGATCATGCGGGTTCGGGTGGTGGCATCGTAGTTGTCGGGGATGAACTTCGAGAGTTCCGCCTGCTTATTCGTGACAGAAATTACGGGTACTCACGAAGATGCGTCCGTCTCAGTCGTCTCCCACCCAGGGCAGCGCGCAATGCCGTCTACTCAGCAAATCGAGGCGCAGACGAGCCTCCGGCATGAGGTAATCGAAGTAAAACTGCGCTGTCCGAAGCTTGGAAGCATAGAACGAGTCGCGGTGCCGGGGCGCTGCCAAGCGCGCGGTACGAGCCCAGACGGAGCCGAGTATGAGCAACCCTGCGAGATATAGGTAATCGCCGGCGATTCGGTACGCCGCCTCCGGGTGGGTCAACGCGTCCGCGACGATAGCGTTCGTCGCATCTATGAATTCACCATAGGTCCGGCTCAACTCGCCGGCGAAAGATTCGGAGCCCGGCGTCGCAGCACAGGTAGTCGCTTCAGCGCGCAGCGTGCCGAGGAGGGTCATGCACTTATGCCCCTTGTCGGCGATGACCTTGCGTATCAACAAATCGATGGCCTGAATTTCGTCGGTGCCCTCGTAGATCATGGCAATGCGGCTGTCCCGCACGGACTGTTCGATACCGTAGTCGTGAATGTAGCCATAGCCGCCCCAGATCTGCAGCGCGGCGCTGGTCAATTGAAACCCCTTTTCGGTGAAGAAACTTTTCACGATGGGCGTCAGAAGCGAGGCGTGATCCTGAGCCGTCGCGCGCCGCGACGCGTCGGGATGGTGTTCGGCGATATCCAAGAGGTGCGCGCACCAGTAAGCGACGGCGCGTTGCCCCTCGGTGTAGGCGCGCAAGGTGAGCAGGGTCTTGCGCGTGGCCGGATGAAAAACGATCGGATCGGCACCGCTGCGGGTGGGAGTGGGGGCGGAGTTCTCGGGCTTGACGGGTGCGCGCATCTGCGCGCGTTCGCCGGCGTACCGCAGCGTCCGGCGTGCTGACGGAGCCCTTGTCGTAGCGGCAGCCTTGCAAGTCGCCGGCGGCGTTGATGGGTGCCAGAGTCTGCACCGCAAATTGTCCCGCGGCTTCGAGGATTTGCGGCGCGCTGTCGGCGTCCAGATCCGAAAACGCCGGAATGTCGGCCCAATCCTTGCGGACCTCGAGCAACTCGTCCATGACGAACTGCATGTCTCGAATCGGCGGTACGTAACTCCACATAATCATTCAGCCTAAGTAACCGCACATTTGCGGGGACGACCGGGCAGGCACGTACCGACGGTTGCATATTAAGCGCATCTTGCGGTGGGTAGTGTAAAACACAGTAGCGGCCTCGCCAGTAATGGAGTGCGCCCCATCGATCATGGCGGTCAGTCCGGTGATGTGTCAGATATGCGTGCCCACGCGGAGGCCGAGCGCGTCAGGGAACTTGAGCGTTACGCCCTTCTCAGTCCCCGTTGGATTCTCTGCGATGGTGCGATCGAATCGCATAGCGGCCGGGGGACATGATGCCGTTCGGATCAACCGCATCCTTGATCGTCTCCAGAAACTCGCGCAGCGCGTGATCGTTGTAGGAATACGTGCCCATGATGAGGTCGTAAAAGGCGGGCGCCGTCCGATACTCGCCCCAGCCGCGTTCGGCGGAAACTGCGACGAGTTCTCGGATGATGTCCCGTAGCTTGGCGTTGACGGTGGGGGAGCGGGTGACCGGCAGGCCGACGGCGAATAGGAAAGCCCTCTCGAAGATCGTCGAAGGGAACTGCAGCGGCGGGCCGGGCAGTTTGTACTTACGCCCGATCGCGGCAAAGACATCCATGGCCTCCATCGCGGCTTCGCCCGTCCGGGGGATGACCGGCGAAAAAAAGACGTGGCCGACAACGTCCGCTCCCTCATAGGAAAACATGGGGCCGAGGTCGAAGGTCTTCAGCGTTGGAATGCCGAAGGGCCCGAGGTCGCGAGTCTTCGTCTGCTCTTGCGGCGAAAGCGGCATTTTGCGGATCTCGCCCAACTTGAATTTCGCGCCCGGGATTGTTCCCAAAGCGTCGCAGACGCAGTCCCACTGTGCCTTGATGAGTTTTGCCGGGCCGTAGAAGTTAAAGTCGCAGGCCAAGAAGGGCAGCCCCTTGGACTGGGCCGCGGCGTCGAGCTTATCCATGTCGACGCCCGCCGGATCGTTCAGGATGGCGGCGATCGTGGGATCCAACGGCTTGGGCGGCCCGGCTTCATGAGCGGCGAAGGGGGGCGTGCCGGTGGTAGGGCTTGAGAGATTCCACAGGCCTTGTACCACCTTGCTCTGCTCAAGCCGGCCGATGATGTCGACGAGCGGAATGATGTCACGGAACTTCGGGACCGAGACGACGCCGGTGGCGAAGTTCTCCGGCGGCGGCATGAGCCAGAAACCCATTTTAGTCACGACACCGTAGTTCGACTGCTTGAACAGCCCATCGATGCGAGGACCGAATCCCGGCTTGAACTGCTGCCAGGTCTTAGCGCCCGGCAGAGCGCCCATTCCGGTGCGCATCATCCTGCCGTTGGGCAGGACCACCTCAATGCCGCAGTGAGCCTCGAAATGATTGCGGTAGGGCGCGAGCGTCACGCCGACGCCGCCGTCCAGCGCATTGCCCAGCACACTGCCCCAGCCGGGGCTCGGGACGTCGATCCAGAGCTTTAGGCCCTTTTCCTGTATGAAATTGTACAGATCGAAATAGCTGACGCCTGGCTCCACCACGACATAGCCATGCCGTTCGTCGATCTCGACGATCCGGTTCATCCGTTTCAAGTCGACGACGACGCTGCCCGCGAGGGCCGGGGCGGCCCCGCCGTAGCCCAGATTCTTGCCTGTGGAGATGGGATAAATCGGAATGCGATACCGGTTGGCGACCTTGACGAGCTCGACGACCTGGTCCGCACTGTCGGGCGCCAGCGCCGCAGACGCGGTGCGCTCATCGGCTTCGCCCCACAAGATCGAGTAGGAGTCGCGATAGAGTTCCAAGTCCTCATCGGTCGTGAAGACCCACTGGTCTCCGACGATACTCGCGAACGCCTTGAGGGCTGCCGTGAAATCGGCGTTGCTGACATTTGGCGGCAATTTCATCGTCAGATCTCTCGGAAGCTCAGGCGAAATTGAGGGCTAGATTTTTGCATGACCCAGGCGTGCAGCATTCCGTCCGCGCGCGACGGTCGGTAGGCGCGGGCAGGGGGCGTGAAGCTTGCGGCGAGAGGCTGCGCGCCGGCTAGATAGGCAGCCACATCTTGCCTACATGCGTCGTCGCCGGGGTCTCCGGCGCAGCGTTCACTCCTCGCCGTCAGGCGGAAGCCATGATCCCAGGCAATACGCTCCAGACAGAACAGCGTGGCTCCGGAACTGACACCGACGATGGCTTGGCTCTTGTCCAAGACGCGCATCAATCCAACCTGTCCAGGCGCGTCGAGCTGGACTCCGACGACGGGTAACGCCCGCCTGTTGGCCTCGATGAACGCAGCCATGGGGCGGGACATCTCAACGCTTTGGTCGATGAGCAGGGCATCGATCGATCGCGCGTCGCGGCGGTGGCGGGTGGTCGGGGCGTACGCGCCGACAGCGGCGGAGCAGGCGACCGCCGCGAAGGCTAGGCCAGCACCGATAGCGGTCCGTCTCGTCACCATTTGCGTTTACTCCCCACTGGCCTTAGTTTCAGGGTGGCTTCGTCACTCGCTGTGTGCGTCATTGCGACGGCGCGAGGTAGGCGGCCAGGAGCGCCAGATCTGCATCGCTGATCTCCGTCTTTCGGAAAGAGGGCATGAACGAAATACCATGCCGCACCACCAGCTTTACGTAATCCGGGCGCAGGTCGCTGCGCTGTTCTAGAACAGCGGGGAGGCTGCCTTGGTACCTTCGCTGGAGCGCGCGGCTACCCGGCCCCTCCGCGGTGCTGTGACAATCGCTGCACCATTTGTCGAAGATCTTCCCGGCCGCCGACCGCGCAGGTTCTGCCGGAGGGGAGTAATGCGGCGAGGGGCGCCTCCACAGCGGCGAGCAGCCGCCCAGCGTGACGGCCAGGACGGCGCACGCCGCAACCGCACGGCCCCGCCTGAGTCGAAAGCCCTTCATTCCCCTTCTCCATCTGCGTCGATCGGTTTGGTCGCCGCGACGCCCTTTACACGTGAAGCCCTCACCGCGCGATGCTAGCAGTCGCTAGAGAGCAAGTTAGGTGCAAGAATTCGGTCCCACCAATTGTGGCACCTAACCTTTCGGGCCAATTGGGGGCGAGAATGCCGCATGTCTACTGGCGACGTACCGAAGACATTCCAAAGGACGAAAACTTGATGAATGAGCATGGTTCAACCCGTCTTTCGGGCGTATCGGCCGTATTACTGCTGGCCTCGGCAGCCCTTCCGGCGTCGGCCCATCATTCCGCAGCTCCGTTCGACATGACGAAGTCGGTTTCTATGCAAGGTACGGTAGAAAAGTGGGTCTGGGCCAACCCGCACTCTTGGCTTTACATCCGGGTCGTCAAAGCCGACGGCTCACAGGAAGTCTGGGGTTTCGAGGCCGGTAGTACGGGCATGCTGGCTCGCACCGGCTGGAACGCCGCCGATATGAAGCCGGGCGACAAGGTGACCGTAAGTGCGGCGCCCGAGCGAACGGGAAATCACATCGGATTGTTGAACAAAGTCCAGTTGGCAGACGGCCGACTGCTGAGCGCCGGCGCAGGAACGCCGCCGCCAGGAGCTACCCCACCACCACCCGGAGCTGGTTCGCCCCCGCCCGGCCCCGCGAACAGTGCCCCATCCCCCCGCTAGTTGCCGAGGCCGCTCGATGATCAAACACAACACCCTACTCACGCTCGCGCTGTGCTCAGCGATGATCACGCTGCGGTCCGGCGCCGCCGAGGCACTGGGATCGAGCTGGGCTGATGCAACCAAGCTACCCGATTTCTTCACCGGCAACTGGGAGAGCAGGGAATCGTTTCTGGATAGCAGCGCGTCGGAGGTCCCGTACACGGCCCAAGCACAGGCTTACGTCGCCCATTACAAGCCCATTGCAGACATCCCTTTTGCGGGGCCAGGCTGCAAAACACCCGGGATGCCGATTGTTCAGCGCCTGGGCTCCCCGCTGAAGTTCTTCTATCAGCCGGGCATGATTGCGATCTATATCGAAAACAGCAGCATGACGCGTTTCATCAAGCTCAATGCGAAGCATTCCGCGCAGCCAAACCCGACCTTCCTGGGCGAGTCCGTGGGGCATTTCGAGGGCGATACGCTAGTGGTGGACAGTATCGGCTTCGATGACATCCTCCTTCAATACGGCGATTTGCCTGGGAAGGGAACAAGCCCGTTTGTCCTGCCTCCCGATGCGATATTCGGTCCGCATGGACCCAATCTGCGCATGGTCGAACGCATTCGGTTGGTCGACCGGGACACGCTGGAAGACCAATTGACGATCTATGACGACACGGTCTGGAAGCAACCCTTCGTCTCGAACGCGGGGCGGATTTTCAAGCGCAACCATGGCGAGAACGGCTGGCCCCACGAATGGGTGTGCAGCTCGGATGACACCCTCACTTTCGATCCCAGCCAGGACAAGACGATCCAGGAGGATCCTGCCGAGGTTCTCAAGCGTCTCCAGAAGAACGACAAGCACTAAGAGTCAAGTTTGCCTAGGGAAAGCGCGGTGAACGGCAAGATGACATATGTGGCGGGACTTGCCGGGCCTGCGTATTGACGGCTGGCGCGGACTACCCCGGAGGCGCAACGGCAAACGATGCGACCCCCTACTACAAGCCTACCGTTGACGACTGGGTAGCAATGAACGCGGCGGTTGAGAACTATACGCTAGGGCTGGAGCTTCACGATCCGGCGCGCTTCGATAAGGCGTTCTGGCCTGAGGGCAGTATCATTATCCAACCCGAACCCGGCAACAACATCACAATTCCATATCGGCAGGCGGCAGCTGCGCCGCCCAAGCCTGTCGGCGGCGGTGCGCCAACAGGCAACGCGATTGGCACCGATATTCCGCCTTGGCATCTGGCGATCAGTCATCACTTCGAGTTCCAGAGCCCTACTCGGGCCACCCATTACGGATACTTTCTCAGTGTTTATCCAAATCTAACAACGAAGACGTCCACCGTGGGTCTTCCTGGACATTACGAGGACATTCTGGAAAAGCGCGATGGCGAGTGGCGGATTCTCCAGCGCACGACGGCGATTGGCTCCAAATAGACCGGCGCCATAACCAACACATCCATCGGCACCCAGAGAAAGTCGCCAGAAGGCGATGCGCCTGCAGCCGACGGTCGAAGTGTCGGCGAGGAGGTGGCTGGTGCAGAGCCCGTCCACTTGCGATCGAGATAAGCGGCAAGCGCACGATGGCCACTGCAAGACGCATGGCTGTGGGGTCCGGTCGGCACACGACGCGTCACTTGCCGCGACTGTCCAGCATTTTGACCATCTCTTCGGGGTCCTTATCCACGTAGGTATTGGTGTCTGGGTCGAAGGTGGTGATGGATACGGTGCAGACCCATTCTTCCGGTTCACCGGTAAATTGTCCCACCTCGCTGATTCCCTTTTGGACGCGCCTGTAGCTGCGAGTCGTGACATAGGGTTTGGTCCAGACAGTGTCATCGTAAATTGTGAGGTTGACTTCTAAAGTCTCCGTATCGATCAAGCGCATCCGTTCCACCATGCGCATGCCCTCACCATGCGGTCCCCAGATTGCCGCCGATAGACTCGCTAATGAGGGCGGAGGACCACCGCCGGGAGGACCACTGGCGGGAGGAGCACTGCCCGGAGGAGGACCGAGATTGGCCGTTCCAACGGTCTCCAACGGAGGCAGAGGCTTGCCGACCCCGTACTGAAACGTGATCTCGGGCAAGAAATCTTCGGTCTCCACCACCAGGGTGTCTCTCTCCCAGTGGCCGACCGAATTGCCGTAGTATTTGGGCGATGTCTTGCCCTGCGCCTGGTTCATTTTGATAAATCGAGTGTGGCCGAGCGACTGCATGTAAATGCTGATCAGTCCGGGTGCGTAGGTGAACTTAATCCCGCCCCCCATGCGCATGGCTATGGGCAGCCCAGGCGACCTGCAGCCGTCCTGGGCGTAGGGAATATCTCTCTTCGGCTTGTATTCGGCGACAAATTTCTGCGCCTTTGCGGTGTACGGCACGTTCAACTTGTCATCGCCCTCGACAAAGCCGGAAAAGGTCATCCACATGCCGCTAAACAGATCGGGCATCTTGCCAGCGTCAGCCCAGGTGGAGCCCAACGGGCGCACGCCGTTGCCCACAGCGGATGGGGGAGAGTTTTGCTCAGCGGGGTGAGCCAAGGCAGCAAAACTCAACAATGGAAGCATTCGCAGAACACTGACCACCCAGGAAGCCGTGATTGCGTATTTCATAAGAGTGTTCTGTATGTGTAGTGGTAGCACAGAGCATGTTGGCTGGGCGGCTTGGGGCCCGCGGGAGCGGAAGCGCCCGGCATGACTCGGTTGCTTCCGCTCCTTTAACAATGCGCTTCTCTGCAATACCCGTCTGTTGACAGAGCGGGATTGCTTCTCTCGGCCCTATTCGATCGCCACGGATCAAAAGTGAGCAGACACAATGGCGCCGTAGATGCGCGGATCATTCCAATCCGCAAGATAGCTCTGCTCGCTACCTTGGAACGTGTAGGTGGTGTAACGCTCGTCGGTAAAGTTTCGGACGTAGGCAGTTATCGACAAGTGACCATTCTGAGCCGACCATGTGCCAGAGAGGTTTCCGATGGTCTGGGAACCGGCCCGAACGTACTGCTCTTGCCCCAAAGCGAGCAAATCTGCATGCAAATTGTCGGTAAGGTGTGGCGAATAATATTGCCCGTCAATGCGCCCCATCAAGGTTGAGCCGCCGGGCAAGTTGAACGTATGCTCGTAGAAGGCAGTGACCGTGTTCGGAATGAGCGCGCGTACTTGCTGGGGGTAGGCGGCTTCGAATGCGGCCGGTTCATTCCTCCAGCGAGACTCGACGTAGCTGTAGTTCAGGCCGGCGCGGTCGTGTGCTGTGATTCGATAGAGAGATTCAACTTCGCCGCCAAAGTTTTCAGCCGGTACCGATATGGGAATGGGCGATATATCGATGGCGTGTACTCGGTACGAAGTTTGGAACCCCGCGTAATTGTAGTAATACAAGGCGACGTTGACCTGCAACGAGTCATCGAGAAAGCGATTCTTCGATCCAAGCTCAAACGAAGTCAGTTTTTCAGCCCCCAAAATATTGGATGCGTAGACGCCGTTACCTGGGGTGTAAATACCTACATCGCCCGGCTTGAAACCGGTAGAAACCATCCCGTACACCATGTTTTGCGCCGTCAGGTCGTATTCGAGGCGAGCCTTGTAGTTGAAATCATGGATGGTGATGGCCACGTTATCGATGGAGCTACCCGGAGGCGGGGGCACACTTGCCTGACCTGGGCCGGTGCAACTGACTCCCGGGGGCAACATGAAGCCCGGACCATTGGCAGCAAAAGTTCCGCAGAATGCATACGGATTATTAAAGAAATATTCGCTCGTCTCTACACGGTTAATGTCGTAGCGCACACCGAGGGTGGCTCGCACAGAGCTGATCGGGGAGAAAGTCGTTTCGCCGAAGAAGCCAATATCTTTGGTGTCCTTTTGGTCGTTTGTAAACGCCTGACTGGTAAGCTCCGTGTTGGTCGGGGTGGCCAGGTAGGTGTTGTCGATCGTGTGTAGCTGGTTACGGTAATAGAAAGCACCCACCTGCCAACCCACGGCGGATTCCTTGGAGGCAAGCCGCAACTCTTGGGTGTGAAACTGGTCGAGTGGCGTTTGAATACCCTGTTCGAGGGGCACGCCGCTCCCAATGAAATTCGGGCTCTGCAATAGGTTATCGTTTTGATACCAGGTGCGGAATGCCGGCTGATACGTGAGGAGGGCTGGACCTAAGTCCCAATTGAGTTCGGCCCAATATTGCCGCTGTTCCTTTAACCCCGGGAAAATGCCGCTGGAGGTCGTTGCGATCGCGTATTCCAGCTTGGTCACGTCGACCGTGCTCTGGTTACCGCCGGAGTAAGATTCGTCCCTCTCGTACGCGACGCCCGCCAGGAGCGAAAAATCATCGACTGGCTTCCACAGCACCTTCGCGCGACCACCTAGGGTGCCACCCATTCCTCGATCGGCCTCGTTGAAGTAGCCGTCGCCCTGATCTCGATAGTCGCCCGCGATCCGCACCGCAAGCGTGTTGTTGAACGGTAAATTGACCGCGGCGCTGTAATGCTTCAGGTCGTAATTGCCGACCTCGACTTCGGCGTCTCCGCCATAGGAATCCAAGTTTGGATCACGCGTATGGAAGGCGACCACACCCGCCGTCGCGCTGCGCCCGTAGAGCGTGCCCTGCGGTCCGCGCAGCACCTCTACCCGCTCGAGATCGTAAGTGCTGCCTATGCCTTCATACACCCCATCAACGTAGACCGCAGTTTCGGGCGTCGCTGACAGTGGGCTCGGACCGCCACCTGCGCCAGAACGGGCGGGCGTGATGCCGCGGATTGTAATGTTGTTGCCTTGGACGTCCGAACTTCCGGTGTTATTGGAGTTGTTCGTGACGGCAAACACGCCAGGGACATCTTGTAGAATCTCCACCGTGGTGTATCTGCCTTGCTCGGTCAGATCATCACCCGACCGCACACTCACCGATGCGGGAATGCGCTGAACATCGATCGTGCGACGTTCGGCGGTTACGATGATTTCTTCCAGGGCGGTGTCTTTCGAGTCGTCGGCGGCGGTAGCCGATTTCGAACCCGCTTGAGCCACTCGAATCGTATCCGGGGCCGCAGCGGCCGTTTGCGCATGGGCCTGGCTGAGCACTAACGCGAAATTCAACGTGCCCGCCGAGGCCAGCACTGCCATGTGACGGAAACCGCCACCCGTAGACCTTATATTCATGGTAACCCCCCCCTTCCACAAAACGTTATGTTCTATTTCCGTCCATTGCAGTTTTCCTCAGGAGCGTACCTTATCGCTGGCCACGCACGGAAACCTCTGCAAAATCTTCAGTTCCAGTCACGATAGCTCGGCTGGAATCGACTTCTTAGATAAGATATCTAACTAATCTGTTATTGTCGATTATTTGTCATACAAAAGATTCCTTGAGGTTATTTTCAACAAGAGAATTCCTCCGGAATGGCGGCGGCAAATTCCGTCGTTCTCGATTTGCTATCGCACAGGATGGCCGCCCGCACCTAGCAGCCTGTCAGACTTAACGGTTTTGAGCCAATAGGAAACGCCTTGATCAAAAATTCGAGCATTTTGCGAACAGGTCATTGTTCGATTCCCGAACGCCGCGCAGAGCGGCCATGGCACGTTGGAGCGCGCTTTATGCACTGCTTGCGAGACGAAAAATTCATGATTTCACGTTGTAAAAAGCCCAGTCCGACTGGCTGCTAGGCAGCGCCGGCATGGAGCCCATGCCAATTATTAGGGAGACCAGAAAAATGAAGAGTCTGGGAATTTGCGTTGTGAGTGTCGCGGTTCTGATGGGATTGGCGCTGCCCGCTCTGGCGCAAACAACCCTGACTAAACCTGAGGACGTGGGCCTCTCCAGCGCCAAGCTCGCGCTCATCCACGATGCACTGAAGATGCAGATCGAGGTCGGGCAGATTCCCGGCGCCATTGTGCTCGTCGCCCGCGATGGCAAGGTGGTGTATCTCGAAGCTCAGGGCGTCACCAATGCCGTGAGCAAGCAGCCGATAAAAACCGATCATATTTTTGGCGCTGCGGATCTTACCAAGACCGTGGCATCCGTTGCGGCAATGATGCTGGTCGAAGATCGCAAGATTAATCTGGATGATCCGGTATCACGGTACATTCCGGAGTTCGGGGGATCGCGGCAGGTACGCGTACTCAAGCCGGGCTCGCCTCCCGCCCCCTTCCGCGCGTTACCTGGACCAGGCGCTCCGTCGAAAGAGTGGGGCGAACCCCAGTACGAGATGGCGCCGGCCGCAAGGCCCATTACGGTGAGGATGTTGCTGACCCATACTTCAGGCATCCAGATCTACGGCGTAGATAATACATTCCCTCCTCGTGGGCCCACGGACACCTTGGCAACGTTCGTCCCGAAGCTGGCAAGTATCCCGCTTGAGTTTCAGCCAGGATCGCGCTGGGCCTACAGCAACAGTGTCGGCATTGAGGTGGTCGCGCGGGTCGTCGAAGTTGCTTCCGGCGTAAATTTCAGGCAGTTCTTGCAGCAGCGACTGTTCGGGCCGCTGGGGATGATCGACACGGACTTCGGGGTCAAGCGTGACTTGACGGCGCGTGCGTTGCCGTATGCGCCGGGGCTCGCCCCGCCGACGGCTGGAGAAGTGACGGGCCTCAGTGGCTCCGCGGGACTTTGGACGACGGTCGGCGACCTCTCATTGTTTGCACGCATGCTGGCGAACAATGGCAGCTTCGGTGGCCGGCAATACCTGAAGCCGGAAACCGTCAAGCAGATGGCATCCAACCAGATCGGCCCGCTCGTCATGGGGGGGTATCCGCCGATGGGAATGCCTGCCGAAGGCCTCAAGTTCGGCCTCGGCTTTCTGAGCGTCACCATCCCCGAGGTGGCAGGCACCCGTTTGCCCGCCGGCAGCTTCGGCTGGGATGGCGGCGGTACGCGCCGCTTCTGGGTGCTTCCCGATGAGCGGATTGTCATAGTGTCTATGGTGCCGTTGATCGGTCCGCAGGCGGCCCCGCTGCAACGTACCATCGAAGCTATCGTGATGAGTTCAATCGTCCGGCAGTAACGCCGGACTCTCTCGTCAGGTTAGATTGCAGATCAATCGCATTCACTTTTGGTTGATCATGGACTTGCGCTGAAGGATCCGCCACTCGCCGTGGCGCTTCTCCAGGATGTCTTCGTAGTGCCCTGGCCACCCGACGATCGAAGTTCGGGCGGCTTGCATGTTTGCCGGGCTTTCGCCCTCCGTTTTCTTTTCTGGTTGAGGATAGATGCTCAGAAAGTATTCGTAGTGTGTGGCTCGGGTCGCACTCTCGAAGTGGATGTAACTATCTAATGGCAAATGCCAGACTTCTCCCTCCCCACCCCCGCCAGGAGGGCCGGCCGGCCCAGCCTTCGCACCGGGCGGCGGCCCCATACCAGGGGGTGGGCCAGCGTTCGGTCCGGGCTGTCCTGCGCGAGCCTGCGGTGGGAAACCTCCGTTCAAGGGTATCCGGAACTCTTGGCCCGGGCTGGGCACGGCGATATCGACGCCATCTTCCCAAAAGGCGCTTTCACGCGCCTTTTGGTCGTGCTTTTCCACACCAAAGCGATAGTTCTGGAGTGCGTCGTAAACGCCCAGATAATCCGCCATCGTGGGCACATAGCGAGGGGCAGCCGCTCGTTCGGTCGCCGCTGGCTGAGCGGCTAAGGCTAGCGCAGGCGCTGCAGCGAGCAGCGCCACGACGCTGGCTACCAGAGCATGCCGCATCCGTTCGAAATTATCCTTAAGTACACGCATGGGAAACGTCCTCGCAGTGAAAATGGAAAATCATTTACGCAGCTTGTCCAAGTACTTCACCATCTCTTCGGGATCCTTGTCTTTATAGGTATTGGTGTCCGGGTCGAAGCTGGTGATGGATACGGTGCAAACCCATTCCTCCGGCTCCCCGCTGAACGGTCCCAGTTCACTGATCCCTTTTTGAACGCGCTTATAGTTGCGCGTCGCGGCCACAAAGGGCTTCGTCCACACGGTGTCGTCGAAAATGGTGAGGTTGACTTCCAATGTCTCCGGACTGGTCAAACGCATCCGTTCCACCATGCGCATGCCCTCACCGTGCGGTCCCCAGATGGCCTTCGATAAGGCCGCTATGCCGCCAGGACCAGGACCGCCGGGCCCGCCAGGACCAGGACCGGGACCACCAGGACCACCGGGACCACCGGGAGCACCGATGAGAGGCGGTAAATTGCCGGTTCCGATGGTCGTCTCCGCGGGCAGACCCTTGCCCACACCGTACTGGAATGTGATCTCAGGCAGAAAGTCTTCGGTCTCCACCACCAGGGTGTCTCCTTCCCAGTGGCCGACCGAATTGCCGTAGTACTTGGGCGATGTCTTGCCCTGCTTCTGGTTCATCCTGATGAAGCGCGTGTGGCCGACCGCCTGCATGTAGATGCTGATCAATCCGGGCGCATAGGTGAATTTGATCGGTCCCGTGCGCATGGCGATAGGCAGACCGGGCGAAGCACAGCCTTCCTGGGCATAGGGAATATCCCTCTTCGGCTTGTAATCGGCGACCAATTTCTTGGCCTTTGCGGTGTAAGGCACATTGCTCTTTTCATCGCCCTCGACCATACCGCCAAGGGTCATCCACATTCCGCTAAAAAGATCGGGCATCTTGCTCGCGTCGGCCCAGGTTGAGCCCAACGCTCCACTTTGGCCGCCAGCCGGCTCTGCCGAGTACGCCATACCGCTCAGCAAAAACGCGATCGTTATGGCACTTCCACTACGTATTGACATGGTCGTTTACCCCCTTTTGAGCCGTTACTTGTAATCCGGACAATTCACGGCAGGAGCCGGACCCGCGCCGGGAGGGGGAGCCCCTGCACCCGGAGGACCGCCCGCGCCCGGAGGAGCACCCGCCGGGGCGGTTCCCGCTATTCCGGCTCCCGTCACGTCGCGCCCATCGGGCAGAATCAGCCGGTTCGCGGAACCAGTGTGCTTCGACAGGTCGCGATTGGCATACGCCGTCACGCTGACCTTGGTGCCAGTGGCAAAATCCGAGGGTCTGAAGCCTGCACGCGACAGACCACCGACTGTGCCGAATTCGAACCCCCATAGCTCAGATTCGCCTTCCCCTTTTTGCACCTGCACATATAGCCACGCATGCGGGTTGGCCCATGCTACCTGTCTGATCGTCCCCTTGAAGGCAAAACACTTGGTCGGGTCAAAAGTGCCCCCGCCATGGTGTGCCCACGCCGTCGACGTGCAAATGCTGAGCACCAATAGCCAGCCTGCTTTCTTGCCAGAAAAATAACTACTCATTGATCACCTCGAAAATACAGAAGGAGTTGAAGATACGAGCCAAATCACGATTGCTGTCGACACGAAAAGCGCAGCGATATCAGTGCGCCATAGGTATGCGGATCGGTCCCACTCACCTCGGCTCGTCGCATCGCCGAGGCCGGCGTAACTGGTATATTGCTTGTGGGTCAGGTAACGCACGTAAGCCGCAGATTGAGGAGCAGCGGCCATTGCCCGACCATTCGGTGCAGAGGCTGCCGATCGTCCGGGGGGCAAGTGCGCGGTCGCGGGGTTGGCTTCCACCCGAACGCCATCGAGGGAGAGCGCGGAGTCGTTCTCGCTTTTGCTAGGACTGGTGGCGTCGTGCGCAGACAGCGGTACCATGAACCTTGCGCTGCAATTTACTCTGCTTGGCCCCACCCCAGCACGTATAGACGATGCGATCGGCATACTCCCTCCCACCTAGACTTGTAATACTGTTTTGTCCGCCAGACAGCGGAACGAATGAACGAACGCTTTCCGCCAGTACGGACCAAAGATTTTGTAATCAGTGCGATTTTCGATTGTGGCGACCTTTACTGAAAATTGACTCACGTCGTACGGGCGCTCGGTGGGGCGGACACACTGAGCCGCTGACCAGCGCTATGGCCGCCGCCACGAGGCAGAGGATGCCAAAAATCTGCAGTGCCTCGGGCAGGCTTCCATTCATCTGACCGCGTAGCAGGGCGACCGCCTGCGTGCTCAGCGGCTGACCAAGCCACCATCCGGTCATGAATAAACCTGTTCCACGGCCGCGCACCTCGAAGGGCAGACGTCCCATGGCCCACACCACAAGGGCGGGCAGCAGCATGCCGCTGCCGATCTGGTTGGCGATCAGCCAGACGGTGAACAGGGTCGACGTTGGCGCATGGTTCATCTCGACGTAGCTGACGCCGAGCAGGGCAAAGGCGATCAGGAGCTGTGTGGCAACGACGAGGCGAGCGGTGAACTGGCGATAGAGCAACGTGCCGCCGGCGACGGACAGTCCAGCCAAACCCGTATACAGACCCAACTGGCTCGGCGAGCGGATGCCGTAGTACTCGCTCAACACGTTGCTGACCTGGATTTGCATCGTGAAGAACATGACGCCGCCGAACACGGCCAGCAGCGCGATTGGCATGATGGCGCCCCATGGAAAACGCGCCGCGGAGCTTACAGCCTCGTTGCTGGGCTCTTCGCTCTTCTGCGGCTCCCAGGTCCAGAGCATTAGCGCGACGGCGAACAGGATGCTGACGCCATAGGCCGCGAACGGCCCGCGCCAGCTGAGGTTGCCTAGCGCGCCGCCGAGGAGCGCGAGAAAGATGGAGGCGATCGACGCCACCGCCGTTTGGTTTGCCAGCCACTTCTCTCGCTCCCGCCCGTGGAAATAGTCCCCGATCAGGGTGGTGCTCGAAGTGACGATCAACGCTTCCATCGCGCCCAGTACGAAACGACTGGCGATGATGGCGGTCAGGCTGTTGAGGATGATCGGCAGCATGCCGACGATGGCGTAGACCACCAGGGCGCCAATACAGGTCCTGCGGCGACCAAATGAATCCACGACGATGCCAGCGAAGGGCCCCAGCGCAGCGACGCAGAGCGCGGGCAGCGTCAACATCAGCGGCACCAGGTACTCGACCCCCGGGACATCGTGGAATTGCGCCATCATTCCTGGAAGGACCGGCACCAGGACGACCAATCCCATGACGGCCATAGTGATCGGCAACAGGAGCAGCACTCCTTGCAAAGGACCCGCCCGATGCTTAACGACGTTCATGGCGTGCGCTCGAGAAATTGATCATTGGATGAATTTATTCGACTGTCGACCGGCCAGAAGCGGCCAACGCGATGAATTCGATCCTACCGACACGCGGAATTTGAGTTAGGTGCCACAATTGCGCTGCCGCTCCCGATCAGCTGCCGAGCACTCAAACTTGCCTCCTGCGCCCGATTCCCATTCGCGCGAACTCGGACTGCCTGTCGATGAACTGGTGCTTGAGCGCGCCGGCGATATGCAGAATCAGCAGGCCGAGCAGAAGATAGCCCCCCACCCCGTGCCACTCCGCAAACTCTTCGTGCAGCACGTGCTGCGGCGCGACCCCGCCCGGCTCCTTACCGATAGCTTCGATGGGAGCGATCACGGGCATCGGAAACAGGTTCCAAACCTTAACGTCCCGTGGTGCCCCTGCCTGCGGCAGGGCCATACCCGGAGGGGGAGCAGCGCCGGGCGTCAGCGCCGGCGGCGCGCCGGAAGGGGGTAATCCGACGGTGGCAGCGCCCCGGGAGCCCGCAGGCGGATGCGCCGAGAGGATGGCCCACCCGGTGAGCGGCATCAGCACCATCGCCGCGTACAGCAGGAAGTGGACGAAATGTGCCATATGCCGTTCCCACGGCTTCATTCCCGCCGGATGCGGCGGCGGGTCGTTGAGCAGCCTCCAGACCACCCGCGCCACCGTGAGCGAGAGTACGGTCAGACCCGACGAAACGTGCAGCACCAGAGACATCCAACTGATCTGCGGCGGCGCGCTGTCCTTGAGCTGTCCATGAAGCCAGCTTTCGATGAAGAAGCCGCTGCACAGATTGAAGACGATGAACGCGGCGATCACCCAGTGTAGAACAATCGCCACTCGCGTATAGCGATCGCGGGGGACACCAACGTCGGTGGGACGCATCATGGCAAACCCATTGCTTCCGCTCGGTCTCGTCGTTCGCTGCCGTTCATTACTGAAAATCCGTTACGGGTCGAGGGAACCATCCCGGAGCGGATCGCGGCGCTTCTGGGGTGCTCAGCAGATCCGCTAGCGATCGGGCTGCTCGGACCATGTGCTTTTCGACGGTGCCTTCGCTGATGCTCAACAACGCTGTTCGCCTCCCAAGCGGACATGAGTTACAAACCCAGGAACAATAACAGCGTGTCGTTGTACTGCATTGTCCGCCCGAAGAAGATGACCAGAAACCATGCAACGAGCGAGAAAGCCGAAACCGCTTTGGCGGCGGCCGGCGCGTTTCCGCCCGCCGGTGTCGCATAGGTCCTCCTCTCCAGATGGCTGAGCTGGAAGATGAGCAGATTGACGAAGGCCACCAGGAGGAACAGCATCTTGAGCCGAAACGACAGATTGTCGGTGTAGTAGCTGGGTCCCGAATCCTTGCCGGTCACGAACATGATGCCCGTCAGAAGATTGCCTAAGAATCCGCCGACGGCCCAGGGGACGAGAGGACGGAACGCTGCAATGGGTATGCTCCTGAACAGCCCCAGGATGCGAAGATCCAGGGTGCCTATGATCCCGACGATCAATGACATGCCGACATAGTGGATCATCTGCAAGACCGACCAGATCCATTCATGCGCGTTGACAAATGCCTGCATGACTAGGTGCTCCCCCCACTGAGATGCAGCCAGCCGTTCACCATGTCTGGATATGCGGTCAGGCGTCCGGCGATCAGCGCGAGATACCAACACCCAAGCGAGAGGATCGCCAAATTGCGTCCAACTCGGGTCACGACGCCGGCCTGAACGCTGGCGAGGTCCGTGAAATAGAAGCGCTTCAGCAGTTCGGCAACGATCATCCCCGATGCGACGAACAGCAATTTTGCCCAGAATGCCACCATCGCGGCCATCGTGTGGGCCTCAGCAATGAACAGCATAAGACCGGATACCAGATTGATGAAAAAACCTATCCACACCATGCCGTACAGTCGCCTCAGCGCGGCAAGCGGAATATCCCGCGCGACCCCGAGTAGTCGCAGAGCAATGACCGTGTTGACTCCAACGACGATCCCCAGACCCACGCCGTGCGCGGTGAGCACGGTTGAGTAGGCAAAGAGGGATGGCGATGATCTGACCCAGTCAGCCAACGCCAGGTTTTGAAGATAATCAAGCACGCTAGTCAACCCTCTTTCTGTTCAAGCCCACCTTTGGTCGCAAACCAGGCGCGCAGGCGGCTATTTAAGGTGCAGATGGTGTAGATCCCGGCGGCGGCCCGAGCTGTGCTTCGTCCCAGTGCTCGTCGGCTTTGCCGTCTTGTATGCGCCACATGTCGAAGTGGGTGGTAGTGTAGGTTTTACCGGGGCTCCTCGGATCGGGTAGAGGCTGCACGGTGCTGACGACGACGAAATCGCCTTCGGCCACCACCGATACCACGTGCGCCGAAAGTTTTTCGGCAGCCGGCTTCGGTTTAACCATACTCAACATCTTCCTGAGCCCATCGTGACCCGAGGGAATGTTCGGGTTGTGCTGGATGTAGCGCGCACTCAGATATTTGTCTATGGCATCGACGTTGCTGCCTTCAAGAATGTCCTTGAAGATGTGATAAACGATCTGCTTGTTGGCATCCAATTTAGGATCGCTGCTATGAAATAACGCGTCAGGATCCTTGGCTCCCACAACGCGTTCCTGAGCGGATGCTTCTCCGTTTAACAGCAAGCCTGCTGCCGCCAATGCACAGTACCAATGACCTTTCATTTTGTTCTCCTCATGAGGCGCTAAACACAAGCGACTTGCGAGGTCTGCCACCTGACAACGCCAGCCAGTCCACAACTACTCGGAGTCTCAGTATTTGACGCTGAGGATTACCCCGAAAGTCCGCGGATCACTGAGATTCACCCCGGCCTCGCTCACAATGGGCGCAGCGCCGGGGGCCGGGCCCGGAAACACGCCAGCCACGGCCCAGCCGTCCGGAAGGAACCGGGTGTCGGCAATGTTTCGCACGTACGCTGTTATCCCGTAGTGAAGCCCGAGCGATAAGGTGGCATTGATGTCGCCGATGGCCTGGGACGCGACGTGCACATAGGGTTCGGCGCCCAACGCCGCCCATGCTTGGGTGATGGCCGAGGTGTCGTGAGCCGTGAAGAAGCGAACATCGCCGTGGAGGGCGAGAGTCGCGCTGCCGATGGGGATGTGATGGTCATAGGCCAAAGTTCCTTGGAACGGGGCTATGCCAGGGACCTCGCTCTTGGAGAAAAGGAACGCATTTTCACCGAAGCCGCCATACCGGGCATTCGTATAGGACGCGTTGAAGCTGACCGTGCCGTTGGCCCAAGGGCGCGCCTCCACTTCCAATTCGGTGCCGTAGGACTTCATCGGCGAGGAGATCGTGTTGAAGGTCGGGGTCTGCGGCGTGTCAGGCGATGTGTTGAGCCCAGCCGTTTGGTAGCCCCCATAGTCGTAGAAGTAGACGTCGCCATTCACTTGCAGGTGATTGTCATAGAACCTGTTCTTCGAGCCGACTTCGTAGGCCGTGAGGGTTTCAGCCCGCAGGACTTGCACCACGGGCTTAAAGGAGGCGTCTTGGGTCAGAGTGACGTCGCCGGGCGAGAAGCCGGTGGAGATCATCCCATACAGCAGATTCTGCGGCGTGAGGTCGTGCTCCAGCCGCACCTTATAGGTGAAGTTGTTGAAGTGTCGCAGGCCTTGATCGCCGGTCAGCGATTGGGTGATCCCGAGAACGCTGGTGTAATCCCCCGT
Source organism: Gammaproteobacteria bacterium (assembly GCA_003164785.1). Classification (GTDB taxonomy): domain Bacteria; phylum Pseudomonadota; class Gammaproteobacteria; order Steroidobacterales; family Steroidobacteraceae; genus Bog-1198. The sequence goes on from PLUE01000039.1 coordinate 44,013, forward strand.
ATTGAGGATCTGGGTGTGATCGTAGCGGATTCCCGTGGTCAAGCGGGTGTCGGGCGCGAAGGAATAGGTGCCCTCGGCGAAGACGCCCTCCGCGGTGGTGGATTTGTGCGAATCCGACTTGAACGCGTAGGACGCGGTGGGCAGGAGGAACAGATTGTTCACGTCGGTCAGGGAGTTGTCGTAGTACGTGAACCCAGCTTGCCATTTGAGCTTCGAATCGCTGTCCGTATTCCGGATCCGCAACTCCTGGGTCAAGAACGAGTCGGTCGGCGTGTAGACGGTCTGGTTACCGTTGAACACTGTGCTGCGTAGGTAGAGGACAGCGTTCTCGTACCAGGTGCGATACGCCGGGATATAGGTGATTGCCACCGGTCCGAGATTCAAATTGAAGTTGGCCCAATACTGGTGGAAGTCGTTCTTCCCCGGGGCTGCCGCAGTCGGCGTGAAAATGAAATCGCTTGGTGAGTTGCCTTGGCTTATCGACACCCCCCCGGTATGGGTCACGTTGTCTTCTTGAGCGTAACCGAACAGGGCGGAGAAATTATCGGTCGGGGTCCAAAGCGCCTTGGCCCTGAAGTCTGTGTTCTTACGCGCATCGCCTTGCGCCGTATAATAGCCATCCCGCTCGGCCAGATTGCCTGACAGCCGCAGCGCCAGCGTGTTCGAAATTAGCGGGAGGTTCACATCGCCCGTGTAGTGGTGTAGGTCGTAGTTGCCGTCTTCCGCCGTGCCTTCCGCGCTGAACACCGTGGTATCGGGATCGCGGGTGTGGATGGCGACCACGCCCGACGTCGCACTGCGGCCATAGAGGGTACCCTGCGGTCCGCGCAGGACTTCGACGCGGTCGATGTTATAGCCGCCGCCGATGCCGCTGAAGACATCGTCTACATAGATGGCCGCCGCCGCCGCGGTCGAGGTGACGCTGCCGCCGGCGCCGCCGTTGGATTGCACGCCGCGAATGGTCAGGCCCGACGCGGGATTGTCCGTGCCGCTGCCATAAGAGGTACTCACACTGGAGGCAGCGCCGCCCACCACGCCAGGCACATCCTCGAGAATGTCTTTGAGCTCGTAGCGGCCTTGCGTGCGCAGGTCCTCGCCGGACCGGACGCTGACAGCGGCGGCCGTCTTCTGGGCCGTGCTGACTCGGCGCTCCGCCGTGACCACGATTTCTGTCAGCTCCTGACTGTCCTGCGACGGTTGCTTTGACGCTGGCGCCGCCTGGGCGGATGCATTTTGGGGGAACGTCGGCTGGACTAATGCAATGCACGCGAGCAAGGACACCGACAGTAGAAACTGAACCCGATTCATTCCCATTCCCCCTTTAAATCGCTCGCTTCGCCATGCGGATGTATGTTGTTATTCGAAGCACATTCGAGCCGGCTCGTGCGGGGGCCGCGCGTACCAGGCTTTCGTCTCTCGCCATGCAAGAGCTGGCTGAACCCAACTGTATATACCACCGTGAAAGACGACCGTCACAGAACCCAAGATCTGAACCGCCGATGCTAGCGGGTGCCAGACAGCAAGATAGGTGCATGAATTCCGGTGTGCATTTTCCGCCGAAGAAAGTGACCCGACTGCGCTCTAAAGGTCGCTATACGAGGCCTATGGGGCCGATCCGCGCCAGGAGTCCTTCGACCATCGACCTGTCAGACCGAGGCCAAGCCCGGCGTCCGGGCTCGGTCGAGTAAGCGGTTGACCGGCAACGTAATACGAAGCCCAAGCCCAGCGCCCGCCCGGTTGCTGGCCTCGATCGTTCCCCCGTGGGTCGCGACAGCACGCTTCGCGACGGCCAAGCCCAGCCCGAACCCAGGATTCGTTTCGTCGGCGCGCACGAATGGCTCGAACAGCGTGGGAAGCGCAGACGCCGGCGCTCCAGGTCCTTCGTCCACAACATCGATCTCGTAATGCCGAGCAGCCCTGTCGTAGGCCAGTTTCACGTGCACCGACTGGCCGCTCGTGGAGAAGCGAAGCGCGTTGCGGACGACGTTGTCGAGCGCCCAGCGCACGAGCTCAGTGTTGCCGCGCAGGCTTGGGGCCTCCTCGTCACTGGCGGAGGGGTCCACGTCGGACACGAATTGGACGCCAGCGGTCTCCGCCTCGAAGCGGGCGTCGGCGAGCACACTCTCCAGCAGGTCGGTGAGATCGAAGTAGTCCTCGCCCGGCGAATAGCCGCTCTCCGCCCTCGCGAGACTAAGCAACTCCCGGACGACTGAATTGAGTCGGCGCCCCTCGTATTCGATCCGATCCAGGCAAGCCTTGACGCTGGTTGAATCCTGCCGCGCCAGACTGATGGCGAGCTGGAGACGGCTCAGTGGGGAACGCAGCTCGTGCGAAACATCGTGCAGTAGGCGCTCTCGTGCCTGGATGGATTGTTCCAACTGCACGGCCATCACGTCGAAGTCCTTCGCGAGGTCGGCGATCTCGTCATGTCGGCCGCCCATGCCTGGCGTGAGGCGTACCGACATATCGCCGGCGGCCAGCCGCTCGAATCCCTGCCGGAGGCGTCTTATCGGCGCGACCAAATACCAGGCCATAACGACCCCGAATATCGGCCCGAAGAAGAGGGCGAAGATCATGGGCACGATCGGCATCGTCATGAGGAACAGCGTGGCGCCGTGATAGTGGTAGCGGAGCCGGAAGACCGCGCCGTCCGGTCCATTGACCTGGCGTTCGATGAACGCGTCGGACCTGCTCAGCGGTGCAGGCTGTGCGGAGGGCGGCAGGATCTCCACCCGGGTGCGTTCCGACTCGGGCAGGGAATCGCGCGCCCTCACGGCGGCGAGTTCGCCCATCCGGCTCAAGGCCGTTCCCACCGCGTCCAGGACGATGGGAGCTGCACGCTGAGCCACCACGTCGTCCTGTGTTGTCACCGGGGGCTCGACAATCACGAGGACCCAGATCAGCTGGGTTATGACGAAAAAAGTCACCCAGAAGGCCACCAAAAGCTTCCAGAACAGGCCGCCTTTCACGGTCGGGCCTTGCAACGGTAGCCGACGCCCCTGACCGTCTCGATCTCAAGGCCTCCATCCGAGGCGTTCAGAAGCTTCTGCCGTAAGTTGTTGGCGTGGACGTCAATGCTTCTGTCGTAACTCTCCCAGTGTCGGCCCAGAACATTGCGTGAGAGTTGGTCCCGGGTTGCGACCCGGTCGCCGAATTGAAGCAGCGCCACGAGTAGGTTGAATTCGGTCGTCGTGAGTTGGACGGGCGCACCAGCCCAAGTCACTCGACGCGCGGGCGCATTCACCCGAAGTTCAGACAGCGCGATCTCTGCCTCCTCGTCGGCACCGACACGCGCACCATTGCGTCTGCGCAGCACCGCTTTCAAGCGTGCGACCAATTCGGGCGCGTAGTAGGGTTTGGGAAGGTAGTCATCCGCGCCGAGCTCGAGCCCGATCACCCGGTCGACCTGATCTCCCTTCGCCGTCAGCATGATGATCGGGATGGTGCTTTCTTGTCGTATACGCCGGAGCAGCTCGATCCCCGTGATCGTCGGCAGCATGACGTCGAGAATGACAACATCGTAGTCGCCGCTGGTGGCGGCGACTACGGCTTGCTTGCCGTTAAAGTCAACCGTGACCTTGAAACCCTCGTTCTCGAGGTACTGGCGCAACATCGTGCTCAACTCGACGTCATCGTCGACCAGCAAGACGTGCGCGCCTGCGCTGTTCGTGTCCATCCACGGAACTCTGCCGCTCCGGTCTCGGTTCGTCATCTGGTTTTTCGAAATCTTTACAGAAAGCTGCCCGTGTCCTAACAGCCACTCATCGATCGACGAGCTATGGTCACTGGGTGACAGGTCCGGCGCCGCCAGGCTTTTCCGATCCGAATTTGACGATGTATCTCTAAATTATAACAGATGGTCATGTTCCCGCGGGCACCGAGAGGGGAGGAGAGCGGATATGCATCTTATTTTTTCGCCGGAGAAGGGCTCCGATGCCGCGCGGCGGCTCACGTCCTGCATCATCGGCGCCGACGAACCCACCGGCAACCGGGCCCACGAGGCGGTGTCGGCCGTGGAAATGCATCTGCTGCGCAGGGGCTGGCCCGTCGGCACGGCTCTCGGCGCGCTTCCGGACGTCCAGAAGGGCTTGGGTCTCGGTCGGCCGGCCTGTCGCGAGGCCATGATCATTTTGGAAGCTCGCGGCCTCCTCGACGTCCGCCGGGGTCCGGGCGGCGGCGTGTTCGTCGCGGCCCCCACGGCAGAGGACGTTGTCGGAGCGCTGCTGATCTATTTGACCATCTGCGGCGCTAGCCGGGATTGCATTCAGGTATTTCGCCTTCTGGCGTGGCGCATGGTTGTCGAAGCGGCTATCGACCACAGCGTCGGCGCCCCGGACCCGATTGGCAACGCCGGCGAATGGGGTTTCGCCGTCGATCTTGCTCAGCGGATTGGCAACCCCGCCATGGCCTTGGTTGCCCAGATCGCCGAAATGCTCGTTCGCGCCTGCGAAGGGCGCGCGGCCCCTGGGCACGATGTCCTTCTTGAGCGAGCCTTGAGGGCGCGCAACGTACGGCAGGCGATCTCCAGGCTAGAAGATATGGCCAGCCCCATGGACCTCACTGGCCCGTTGCTTTTACCGGACGCGATAGAGCGCACCTCTGCCTGGTCGGGGCGCAGGTCGGCGATAGCCCTCGCGCAGAGAATGACGCGGGAGATCATCCATCGGCCGGAAAAGCTCGAAGCGGAATGGGAGACCGCCGATCGGCTGGGCTATTCGGACGCGGTGGTTCGGCAGGCGCGGCGAATTCTCCAGGATTTTGGCATCGTCCGCTGTCAACGAGGCAAAAAGGGCGCCCCGTCGGGGGCTCCGGCCAACGCGGCGGGCATCATTCGGCTCCTGGCCCCGTGCCTCATCGCGACCGGCATGACGACCCGCGACGGCACCGAGACGGCGAATTTCTTGGCCTGCAACGCTCCGCGTCTTGCTGCCGGACGCGCCGCCGAAGCGGGCCGGGCCCAGGTTAGCGTTCTGAACTCCTTCGCCAACAGTCTGGAATTCATCGATCACATCCGTATGGACAATTTACTTCTCGAGTTGGCGGGCAACCCGCTGCTGTCGATCATGACGCGCGCGCTGGGGCTGGCGAATCTCGTGCGTCTAGACGCGAGGACCAGTCTGCAGAGGCGAGTGGACATCGTCGCATACAACGTTCGGATATTGCGGGCCATCGAGGCCGGCGACGCCGCAACAGCCGACCTCTTGGCGCGCGCCAAAGGGGAGATCCAACAGTCCGAAGCCACTTATCGCAAGCTCGCTTAGGTTTGGTAGAGCTTAAGAATTGTTGCATCTAACTCGTCGCACAGTTTCGGATATAACGCTTCTGAAATTTGGAGTTGCCGGTCTGCCTGGACCGGTGAGCCGACTATCTTCATTGGAGAGTTCCATGGCACATCGACCCGTTGTCCATCGGGTGCGCCTTTCCGTAGCAGCCATGGCTGCCATTGTGGCCGCGCCGTCCTTCGCCCACCACTCCTTCAACGCCTACGATATGAGCAAGACTGAGACCGTGTCGGGCTCGATCAAGGAGTTTCGCTGGGGAGCGCCCCATTCCTCGATGGTGCTGATCTACCTCGACAAGAGCGGCAAGCCGCAGACCATGTCGGTGACCAGCGGCAGCCCGTTGATGTTTTCCAAGCAAGGGTTCGCGCCGCGCGATTTCCATCGCGGGGATAAGGTGACCCTCACCTACCACCCGAACACCAGCGGCGGCGTCGGCGGCGCCTTGGCTACCCTGACCCTACCCGACGGCAGGACTTTCAACGACAACGAGGCCGCCGCTAGGGGGGGGCCTGGCGCGCCGGCTCTCCCTCCCGGTCCTCCGGCTAAGTAAGCGGAGTGGCATAGTCATGACCAAGACTCACCCTCGCCACGGGATTGGCGCCATCCTGGCCGGCGCCTTAATGGCCGCGGGGATCGCAGCATCCGCTGCGGCTGCGCCCGCCGGGCCCAATCTGGAAGGCGTTTGGAAAATCGTGACGCCGACGACGACCTTGAAGCCGGTCGATGGGCCTATTCCTTTCACTGCACAAGGACGCAAGCAGTACGAGGAGAACAAACGTCTGCAGGCGAAGCGCGCCTACGATGATTACGACATCACGCTTTCGCGTTGCAACAGTCCGGGCACGCCCCGGCTCATGCTGACCCCCGAACGCTTCAAAATTTGGCAGCGGTTTGGGGTGCTGACCTTCGACTTCGAATGGAACCGCGCCCTTCGTCAGATCGATGCCAGCGGTCTGCCACCTGTAGGGGATCCCTTGGGCATGGGATTGATCCCCAAAATGACCGGAATCTCGAAGGGGCATTGGGAAGGCGATACCCTGGTGGCGGAGACCACTAACTTCTCCGACCGCACACTGCTCGACGACTTGGTCCCCCACACTGCCGACATGAAGGTGACAGAGCACCTCCGCCTCGTCAGCCCCGACACGCTCGAAGACCGTATCACGATCGACGACCCCGCCTATTTCGCGCGCCCCTGGGACGCGGTGGTCGCCTACAAGCGCCAGCCGGACGCGCTGTTCCCGGAGGACGTCTGCCTGGACCGCCACGACGCGCATCGACCCGTCTTCCCACCGCAATGATCCGGTTCTCATCTCAGATTTGGAGTTTGGCCGCATGAAGACTGCATTCCTTTGGCGGCGCGGTCTGAAGGCGCTCGCCTTGGCGGGCGCCACCGCCCTGGTGTTTGGCGCGGGCGCAGCGGGCGCGCAAATTCCGCCCAACGGGGCTCCCCCCGCAACGAGCGTGCCTGGCGGTCCGCCCGGCGGCGCCCCGCAGGCGCCGGGCGGTGAGGGTCCCGGCGTGCCCAGTCAGTTCGGGCCGCCGCCGCCGCCGCCGCTGACCCCAGCCGAGAAGCTGGTGGCCGAGCTGCCTCCGCCCATGCCCGGCGGCATCATCCCAACGGCGCCTGTGCCCGCGGGCGCGCCCATGCCTAACGCCGACCCGCGTGATCTGCAGGGAACGTGGATTCACAACCAGAAACTCGAGTTTCGCATGCAACGGGACATGTATGACGTCCCCGTTCCTTACAACATGAATGGGGCGAAAGTCCTCGCGCGCCGCGTCAACTCGCTGAAGAACGGCGCGCCGTTCATCAACGCCTCGGCCATGTGCCGCCCCCCCGGTCCGCAGTGGCAGCGCGACCTGAACTTTCCGTTCCAGATCTTCCAGTCGAAAGATTGGATCGAATTCGTGTTCGAGGAATACCACGGCCGCTGGCAGGTGATCCTGGATTCGGCCAAGACGCCGCCACCGGCGCAGAAGGCCTACATGGGCTATTCCGTCGGCCATTGGATTGGCGATACCCTGGTGGTCGAAAGCAGCGACTTCAAGCAGGCGCTCTGGCTCGATGTTGACGGCACGCCGCTATCGGCGAACGGCAAGCTCATCCAGCGGATCCGCAAAGTGGACAATGGCGACCACGCGCCGTTTCTCGAGGTCGTCACCACGATCGTTGATCCTACCTACTACACGCGGCCCTGGTCGGTGGTTCGCACCTTCGGGTGGCATCCGGGCCTCACCGTTTTCAACGAATACAACTGCGAAGAGCAGATCGGAGACCCGAGCGTTCGTGCCGACGCCGGTCTCGTTCCCGAACCCCAAGACTGAAATAAGACTCAGGAAGCCCTATGCGCTACGCATCGAACATCTTACGGCTGAGCGGCTTCGTGCTTGCTGCCGGTTTGGCAATGGCATCGACCGCGATGGCGGCGAACACGCCCACCGAAGCGGCCAACAAGAAGACCGTGCTCGACTTCTACGCCGTCCTCAACGAAGCCGATGCGACCAATACCATGAAGGAACGGATCCCAGATATCGTTGAGAAGTACCTCAGCCCCGACTATAAACAGCATACCTTGATCCTACCGGGTCCCGGCACCGATCGCGAGAAGCTGATCGGGATGTTCCAAAGCCGGCCGGCGCGACCGTCAGCAGGGGCGACGGCCCTCCCGCGGCAACGGACGGATGCCATCATGGCCGAGGGCGACCGGGTGATGCTGCTGACCAGTCGCGACCAGCGCGATCCGGCCACGGGCGAGCTGAAGCCGTCCTACACGTTCAACATGTTCGTGGTGAAGGACGGAAAGCTCGTGGAGCACTGGGACTTGTCGCCCGGCAGGGCGCCCCCCCCTCCGGGCGGCGCAGGCGGGCCCGCCGCCCCCAGCGCGCCGCCGGGAAACTAAAGCGCGCAGGCACAGGATATCGTAGTGATGACTTTTCATGAAATCGCCGACACGCTGTACACGACGCCGATCAGCACCTGGATCAGGGAAACGGCGGGGATCATCCCGACGACCCAGAGCGTCCACATTCTCGCCATCGCGGTGGTAGTCGGCTCGGCCCTGGTGACGGACTTGCGCCTGGCCGGCGTGCTCGCGATCGACGAAACGCCGCGGACCGTCGTCCGGCGCTATTTGCCCTGGATGTGGGCGGCGCTCGCCGTCTTGCTGGCAACAGGGGCGATTATGGCCGTCGGCGAACCGAACCGCGTCCTCACCAACCCCTTGTTCTGGACCAAAATGGTGCTGGTCGTGCTCGCCTTCTGCCTGACCCTCCTGTTCCGATACCCCTTCCTGCATCCGCAGTTCCAGGTCCAGCACCCGCGCTGGGCGGGCCTGGCTAAGCCCGTAGCTTGGGTGTCGCTGCTGGTCTGGATCGGGGTGATCTTCTGCGGACGCTGGATCGCTTATGCGATTTGAATCGGCCTTGGGCATCCCATCAAGAGCGACTACATGACTTGGAGCAGTTTTCTGCAGGGCCTGTACGATTCCGCGGTTGGATCGGGCATTCGCGAGAGCGGCGTGCTGTTTCCCTGGATCGAGAGCATCCATGTCCTGATGGCGACCACCGTGGTCGGCAGCATCGCGATCGTCGATCTTAGATTGATAGGCTACGCCTCCCATCGCAGGGGCGCGCGGCAGCTCATTCTTGACCTGCTGCCGTATACCTGGGCGGCGTTCGCGCTCGCGGTCACTACCGGTTTTCTGCTATTCACCTCGAATGCGTTGGGCTACGCTGCTAACACGCAATTCCTGTGCAAGATGATCTTTCTCGTCCTCGCGGGCATCAACATGGCGATCTTCCACCTGACCGCCTATCGACAGATCGGCCAGTGGGACGACGCCCTGCCGCCGCCGTTGGGGGCGCGCATCGCGGGGGCGACCTCGCTCATCCTGTGGATCGTAATCGTGTTCTTCGGCCGCTGGATCGGCTTCACCATGCAATGATGGGTCAGACGCGCGCGAGACTGCCTTTCCACGGCCGCTTTGTCGCGTCATCAATGCAAATTGACGAATTGGGAGCCGGCGTTCGCTTGGGAATGGGCGCCCCTATTAGCGTGGACCACAGCGAGAAAACGTGCGACGATTGTTCGAGCGCATCGATTCGCCAATGACCACTGTAGGGAGCGGCTAAGCGGCACAAGACCCTAGTGAACAAACGGCGCTCATCGCGTCCAGAAGGACATTGGACGATCATAGGACTGGACGGAACATCCAATGCGCGCACTTGTTCCCGTGATTATCGGGCCGACCACCCAACCATGCGCCTATGCTTGAGCCAGCGTGTGACGCGGGGGACCTTCCTCGGGTCTATCGGAACTGATCGTCTGATGCCGATTATATTTGCAATAATTGGCGGCCTGAACGGTCTAATAACGTAAGTGCCCTTATCCTTGACTGAGGACATTCCATGCGCAGAGCTTGGCCCGACACCATGAAAATCGTTCCGTCCGACATAACGCCCTATGAGAAGTACCTCTCGAGGCGCACCCTGCTTGCGGGCGGCCTGGGACTTGCCGCCGCTGCGGGCTTGAGCGGCCTCACGCGCACCGCGCAGGCTCAGACTGCGACCGGCGCTGCGCTCACGTACACCCATAATGCGGAGTACAGCGTTACCGATCCCCCAAACTCCTTCAAGGATATTTCGACTTATAACAATTACTACGAGTTCGGCACCGACAAATCGGACCCGTCGGAAAACGCGCAAAAGTTCCAGACTCGGCCGTGGACGGTGGTCATCGGCGGTGAGTGCGAGGCCCCAGGTACGCTTGCCCTGGATGACCTCTTGAAACCTCACCCATTGGAGGAGCGCATCTACCGGATGCGCTGTGTGGAGGCATGGTCGATGATCGTGCCCTGGGTGGGATTTCCCCTTGCCGATCTCATCAAGCGTTTCAAGCCCACGTCCAAGGCCAAATACGTTGAATTCAAGACTCTGATGGACCCGAAACAGATGCCGGGCGAACGCGGCTCGGTGCTCGATTGGCCCTACACCGAAGGCTTGCGCATGGACGAGGCAATGAATCCGCTCGCTTTCATGACGGTGGGACTGTATGGCAAGGTGTTGCCGAACCAGAATGGAGCGCCGCTGCGGCTCATTACGCCGTGGAAGTATGGCTTCAAGGGGATCAAAGCTATCGTCTCCCTACGCTTCGTGGAGCGCATGCCGGTCACCACGTGGGCAAAGTCGGCGCCCAGCGAGTATGGCTTTTATGCCAACGTCAATCCCGCCGTGGACCATCCACGCTGGAGCCAGGCGACGGAGCGGCATATCGGCAGCAGCCTGTTCGATCAGCGCCGCCCCACGTTGCCGTTCAATGGCTATGCGAATCAGGTGGCCAGCCTTTATACCGGCATGGATCTCAAGACGTATTTCTGATGTGGGCGACCAAGTGGGTGGCGAAGCCGCTGGTCTACGCATGCATACTTGCCCTCCTACTGGGCTATCGGGTCTACAAGTGGCGCAAACACCTCTTCCGCATCAGCGCCGTACGTGTGGGAAAGGCCGATGCCGTTTGAGCGAGGGATCATAGCTGTCGCAGGAACGGCAGCGAATTTTCTCGGGATAGGTAAAGATCGAAAAACGCCTCTGTCAAGCGCACCTACCGTTACTGTCGACGGGTTCCGGCTAATGAGCGTAGCAACCAGAAATTAGAACATTGAGAAAGCGTAGGCCGACGAACCTCAAAGACTCGCAGAATGCTGCCGCGATGACGCAACCGCGCAATCCAGCGGGCCGGCGGCCAGTCTATTATCGTTAACGCTCGTAAATGCTTTAATCCCGATACCGCTGCGGATCGGTGATGTCCGGTCCGCGCGACAGCAGGAGCTTTGCAAATAGTCTGTAAGGAGGGGCGCGCTTTTCTGATGCCTCATCATTTCCGAACCTGGGACACGTTACATAGCGATGTTGCGTTTCATTAGTTGAATGCCACATCCTGCAGCAGCCCAGACGGCTCTCGAAATGGACGGTTATCACATCGGATGACTTGAAAGCGCTTACGGGCAGCTCCGGCGTCATCCGTATGCCGATGCGTCGATTCGCTGGCGCGAGCCCCTCTATGACGGCGCAATACCCCTGGCAGGTCCGATCTTCTTTCCGACCTCAGGCGCGCAAAAATTCAAACATATCGGTAGTTAGACAAAGAATCGATAATAGATGTATGATTAATCTGGGCGGACAGCGGAGATCTACCGTTTGAATCCGCTAATACAGAACCGGGGTGCAGTTGCATGAAATTGTGTCGATTTGTCGAGGGCGGTCGCACGCGCATTGGTCGCGTGGCCGACGATCAGGTGGTCGATCTCAGCGAGATCGTCGGAGGAGGGGGATCGATGCGCGATCTGCTTGCCAATCTGCCGGCGCTACGTACGGCCATAGAGAAGGCCACCGGACCGCGCTTTGCGTTATCCCAAGTAAAGCTTGCCGCCCCGATTGACGATCCACAGAAATTCCTCGCCATTGGGATGAATTATGTCGCTCATGCCAATGAGGCCGCAGCTGCGGGCATTCCGATCCCGAAATCCCAGCTCTGGTTTAACAAGCAGGTCAGCTGCATCAACGGGCCGTACGACACCGTCCAAGTGCCCAAAGCGTCTGACAAGGTCGACTACGAGGCGGAGCTCGCCTTCGTGATCGGGCAGCGTTGCCGCCACGTGTCGGCCCAAGATGCGCGCAAGGTCATCGCCGGATATCTCGTGTGCAACGATGTGACCGCGCGCGACTGGCAGCAACGCTCACCCACCTACACGCTAGGCAAGAGCTTCGACACCCATGGTCCGATCGGCCCGTGGATCACCACGGACGATGAGATCGACGATCCGCATGCGCTGACGATGTGGCTCACGGTCAACGGAGAGGAGCGGCAGCGGGCCGGGACTGGAGGCATGATTTACAACATCTACCAGCAGATCGAGTATCTCTCGACTGTGATGACTCTGGAACCTGGAGACCTCGTCGCTACCGGCACGCCCTCGGGGGTCGGCGTCGCGAGTAACCGGTTCCTGAAGCCCGGTGACGTCGTGCGCGTAGAGATCGAATCGTTGGGCGCCATCGAAAATCGTTTCGTGCCGGAATAGTCGGCCATGCGGGGCTCGCGAGATGCTTATTTTCGTGGTTGCGGGTGGGACTGTTGGTGCTGCTCTTGTCGGGAAGTATTCTGGTGGTAGCGGAATCCGGCCGTTCACTGTCGAACCAGATTCTTGAATTGAAGAGGGTACTTATGCGCGCCACGGCACAATAGTCGAATTGTTTTTATACCATGTTTTTGCTGATGCAATGCGCGAGACGCGCTGTCCGTACGCAACCCGCTTGGAGTCACGATGACTATCGACGCTAGGTTGGAACGTTTGGTCATCTCGAGTCCGGATGTTGAACGAGTCGCCAAGTTCTACGTTGACGCTTTCGGCTATTGTGCCGAGATGCATGGCGACGAAGCGCGCTGCGAGGCCCCTGGGCGATCGTTGTGGATCAGATCGGGCCGCGTTAATCAGCTGCTCGAATCGCGTTTCGTATTTGCCAACTCGGCGGCGCTCGATTGCTATATCGAACGCCTTGAAAAACGGCGGATTACGTTTACTCGCCAATACGGGGAAAGCGGTATTTCGATCCGAATACAGGATCCTGACGATCGAAGCGTATGCTTCGCGGTGAATGTCGAGAGTCGACCGGTGGCGAGCGGCGGGGCTGGCGAGAAGCACTTTGCGCGCCTGCAACATTACGCGGTTCGGACCCCCGTCCCGCAGGTGTTGCTCGACTTTTATGCGAACTCACTCGGCTTCACGGTGTCCGATCTCGTGCGAGATCAGGCCGGCGACTTGACTGCGGCGTTCCTGCGCAGCGATGCGGAACACCATTCGCTCGCCATTTTTCGTGCCGCCGAGCCGCGCTTCGATCATTTTTCGTGTGAGACGCAGGACTGGCATTCCTTGCGCGACTGGGCTGACCTGATGGCGCGCCGATCAGTCCACCTTGCCTGGGGCATCGGCCGGCATGGACCCGGGAATGACACATTTTTCATGGTGCTGGATCCGGACTGCAACCTTGCCGAGATTTCCTCGGATCTCGAGCAGTGCGCGCCGGAGCGAGCAGTGGGTAGTTGGGATCATCGTATGGAAACGCTCAATCAGTGGGGCGTGGCCATCATGCGTAGTTGAATCGTCGTTGTCAGAAGGAGAACGTAGAATGAGCACCGTATCCGATAAAGTGACTTTCGCAACGCCGGTCCCCGGCGGACTCCTCGACGCAAGCGTCTGGGGTGGCAAGGTGTACACTGGCGGTGAGTGGCGCAGTAGCGCATCGACTCTGCGGGTGCGCGAGCCCGCGACCGGCGAAACGCTCGGCGTGGTGGGCGAGTCTCAGCCCACCGATCTGCCGGCAATCGTCGAGCATGCGCAACGCGTACAGGCGAAGTGGGCGCTCAAACCCGCCGAGGAGCGCGCCGCTTTGATGCGCCATGCCGCTCGGGTTTTCGAAGACGCGCGGCCTGCTTTGTTGGATGCGATTCAGCGCGAGACCGGCGGGGTTCGCGGCAAGGCGGAAGTCGAACTCGGCGGCTCCATCGATGAGCTGTACCACGCGGCGGCGTTGCTGATTCAGCCGGAGGGACAAATCCTTCCAAGCTCGAACCCTGAGCGGTTGAGCCTCGCGCGGCGCGTACCCTTGGGTGTCGTGGGGGTCATTGCGCCGTGGAATTTTCCGCTGCTGCTGGCCATGCGATCGGTCGCGCCTGCGATTGCGCTCGGTAACGCCGTCATCCTCAAGCCCGATCCGCAGACGCCAATCGTCGGCGGAGCAATCATCGCACGCGCTTTCGAAGAGGCGGGGCTGCCGGCGGGCCTCTTCAATCTCATCAATGGCGGTGCGGCGGTCGGCGAGGCGCTGGTCGAGGCGCGCGGCGTGCGCATGATTACCTTCACCGGTTCGACGGCGGTCGGCCGGCGAGTGGGCGAGCTGGCGGGAAAACACATCAAGCGCGTGGCGCTCGAACTCGGAGGCAAGAGCCCATTTATTGTGCTCGACGATGCGGATCTGGAAGCGGCCGCCGCCGCCGGTGCCTGGGGTTCGTTCTTGCATCAGGGCCAAATCTGCATGGCCAGCGGCCGGCACATCGTGCTTCGCAAGGTGGCCGATGAATATGCGGAAATTCTCGCTCGCAAAGCCCGCGCACTGCCGGTGGGCGACCCGTTTCGCGAGCACGTCGCCATCGGGCCCCTCATCAACGAGAAGCAGCTTGCGCGGGTCGATAAGATCGTGCAGGACTCGGTGGCCGGCGGCGCGCAGTTGCTCGCTGGTGGAACGCACAAGGGTCCGTACTACAACCCGACCGTGTTGTATCACGTGACACCCTCCATGCCGGCGTACGAACTGGAGATCTTCGGGCCGGTGGCGCCAATTGTCGTGGCTGAGGACGAGGAGGACGCAATTCGTATCGCCAACGATACCGACTATGGCTTGTCGGGTGCGGTCCAAACCGGCTCGCTCGAGCGGGGGCTGCGCGTGGCGCGCCAGATCCGGTCTGGCCTGGTGCACATCAATGACCAGACCATCCACGACTTTGCCGGCATCCCCTTCGGCGGTCGCGGGACATCCGGTAACGGCTCGCGCTTCGGCAGCGTCAGCAACGTGGACGAGTTCACTGAGTGGCAGTGGATGACGGTGGGCGGCAAGCCGACTCCGTATCCGTTCTGAACCGCCGACTCTCTCTCTCGGGTTCACAATTTGAAGGTCCCTTGCGTGAGGGACCTTCACGAGGAACGGTATGAGTACAGTCTTGATTACTGGGTGCGGCTCCGGTTTCGGCGAGGCGCTCGCGCTCGCTTTTGCCAAGCGCGGCGATAATGTGATTGCCACGATGCGGCGACCTGAAACGGCGCCGGCATCGATCAAAAATCTCGTCGCGGAGCGATCGTCTGCCGTGACCATCGCGGCATTGGATGTCAACGACGCAGATGCACGTCGCCGAGCCGTCGACCTGGCGTTGAGCAGGTTCGGGCGCTTGGACGTTCTCGTCAATAGCGCCGGGGTGGGCGCGTCGGGATCGCTGGAAGATATGCCGACGAGCACTCTGAACACCATTTTCGCCACTAATTTCTTTGGGCCGCTGGAACTCATGCGGCTCGCGCTGCCCGTCATGCGAAAACAGGGCTCGGGCCGCATCATCAACATTACTTCCGTGGCGTCGTTGTTCAGCACGCCATTCATGAGTGCGTACTGCGCAAGCAAGCAAGCTCTCGATGCAGCATCGATTGCGCTCGACATCGAGTCGCGAAGTTTTGGCGTGCGCGTTGCTGCCATCGTTGCCGGTCCGTTCAAGACGGGCTTGCCGGCGAAGTCGCTTGATATCGCGCCGAGCGAGCCCTATGCGGCCACCCACGGGCACTTCAAGGGCGTGTTTGCGGAGCTCGAAAAGCACGCCGCGGAAGACCTGTCGCCGCTCGTGAAAACCGTCCTGGCGGCGGCCAGCGAGGCGAATCCGTCGTTACGCTATGTGGTTGGGACCGACGGCATCCCCTTCATTCCGGGCCTGCTGAAGGCGCTGGAGCCTGAGCAGATTTTTGCTCTTCGCCTGACGGGTCAGCAGTAATGCCGATTACGGGCGGCGAACTCGTGGTCCGAACCCTGCGCGCAGCGGGTGTGGACCGCCTATTCGGCCTGCACGGCGCGCATATAGACGCGATCTTCCAGGCGTGTCTCGATGCCGGCTTGCCCATCATTGATACTCGGAACGAAATGAATGCGGGACATGCCGCCGAAGGCTACGCACGTAGCCTTCGGCGGGTCGGCGTGGCCCTCGTCACCGCCGGTGGCGGCATGACCAATGTCGTCACGTCGCTGGCGCAGGCGCGTCAGGATCGCACGCCGCTCCTGGTGATCGCGGGATCCGGGCCACTGCGCGACGATGAAACCAATACGCTTCAGGCAGGAATCGATCAGGTGGCGATCGCGACGCCCGTCACTAAATGGGCGCACCGCATCTGCGCGGTGGAGCACATCCCCCGCTTGGTCGCTCAGGCCATCCGCATCGCCACTACCGCGCCCCGCGGTCCGGTCATGCTCGACATTCCCTGGGATATCTTGACCGGGCAAGTCGAGGAGGCCGTCCTTGGCCCGCCGCCGTCGGTGTATCGAGCCGCCGGCAGCGCCATTGCCTCGGCAGAGCTGGCTCGCACTCTCGATATCCTTCGAACGGCGGCCCGTCCGGTCATTGTGGTCGGTTCCGAGGCGAAGGCGGGCGGTGCGCACGAGAGCCTGGGAAGGCTGGTCGCCGCGAGCGGCGTCCCCGTGTTTTCCGACTTCGAAGGACTGGGGCTCCTGCGGGATATACCGGCGACACACCGCGGCGGTCTGGTCCAGGCTCTGTACGGTCTCGCCGCGAAAGGCGCTGCGCCTGACGTAGTACTTCTCTTGGGAACACGCTTTGGGCTCAACACCGCGCATGGGTCGGGCCTTCTCCTGCCGCTCGACGCGCGCATCGTCCAGATCGATCCGGACGGTCGTGAACTCGGCAGGCTGCAGGCCGTGGAGCTCGGCATTGCCGCCGATGTCGCGCCATCGATCGCGGCGCTCGCCGATGCGGTTGAATCGGTGGTTTGGGCGGATCACGGCGCTTGGCGAATTCAGCTTCGCAGCCACATAGAAGCGCGGCGCGCGAAAGTGGCGGAGGGCGCGAGCAGTACCCCCAGGCTGCATCCGTTTCATGCGTCGGAGATCGTCGCACGCCAGGTGGGCCGCAAGACCACCGTCGTGGCGGACGGAGCCCTGACCTACCTCTGGCTGAGCGAGGTGATCAGTGAGGCCACGCCAGGAGAATTTCTGTGCCATGGCTATCTGGGATCGATGGGTGTGGGTTTCGGAGTCGCTTTGGGCGCACAGGCCGCCGCCTCGAGCACGGGACAGCGCACCATCCTCGTCACCGGCGATGGCTCTATCGGTTATAGCCTCGCGGAGTTTGACACTGCGGTACGGCATCATCTGCCGCTGATTGTGGTGATCATGAACAATCGAAGTTGGGGCGCGACTCTTCATTTTCAGGAGCTGGCGGTGGGGCCTGACCGGGTCACCAACACGCGATTGGATAATGGCGCCTATCACGAGGTGGCCAGAGCGCTCGGCGCCGACGGTTATCACGTCACCGATAAGGACGGGTTGGAGCGCGCATTGACCGAGGCGTTGGCGAAAGACCGACCGGCCTGCATCAACGTCGAGGTCGATATCGCCCCGATCCCGCCGGAAGAAATGCTCCTGATCGGCCGGGACCCGTTTGAGCGCCAGGAATAGATATGCGTACCTTCGGCTTCGGCCAACCTGACAACAGCATCATTCAACTCGCCTATGTCGTGACCGACCTTGCCACGGCGATGGAGGAATGGCGCACGTTGCTGCGCATCGGGCCGTGGTTTGTCCTGCGCCAATTCGCGGGATTGGATCCGCGCTACCGCGGTGAACCGGCGCTCGCGCGCTGCGATGTCGCGTTCGGATTTGCCGGGCACATGCAATATGAGCTCATCCATCAGACCGACGGCCATCCATCGATTTACCGCCGCGAGGATGGGAGCTTGAAACTTGGTTTTCATCACTACGGCATGGCGTCCGCGGATTTTATGAGCGATGTGATGCGGTTGGAGGCTCGTGGGTTCGAGAAGCAGTTCACGGCGGTCGTACCGTCCGGTGGGCGAGTGGCCGCGTACGACACGAAGGGAGTTCTCCCTGGCATGATCGAGTTGATCGAGTCGGACGGCGCGCTCGACGAGATGTTCACCGGCATGTATCGAGCCAGCCTCGACTGGGATGGCGCCAACCCGGTTCGTGAAATTGCGATGTCTTGAACCCACACGTCCTGCTNNCGCGCGTTGCCCCAGGCGCCACGCACTATGATCGAGCTGATTGGCCGCTTTGATGAGTTTCGTGCACAGATCCAACAGCTCGAGAGTTCGAGCGACGGTTGGCTTGCCCTGGGTGATGTGAAGCTTCGCGCCCCAGTCAGTCGTCCGGGAAAGATATTGGCCATAGGATTGAACTATGCAGATCACATCGCTGAAACCGGTCGCGAGGCGCCGAAGGAACAGGTGTGGTTCATGAAGGCGTCGAGTTCCACTTCCGGTCCCTACGATGCGATTCAAATTCCCAAGGCCTCGCCCGAGAGCGTCGACTACGAGGTGGAACTGGTCGCCGTCATCGGCAAGGGCGGCCGCCACATCACGCGTGACGCAGCACCGAAGGCGGTGTTCGGATATTGCGTCGGCAACGATGTCAGCGTGCGTGCGTGGCAGCGTCATTCGCCGCAATGGTCAATCGCCAAGTCCTTCGATACCCATTCGCCGTTTGGTCCGTGGATTACGCTCACTGACGAGGTGGCCGATCCGCACGGTCTCGCAATTCGATGCACGGTCAACGGTGAGGAGCGTCAGGCGTCGAATACCAAGAATCTCGTGTTCGATCTTTGGGCGCAGATCGAGTATCTGTCGAAGGCCATGACGCTCGAGCCCGGGGATCTGATTTTCAGCGGCACGCCGGGCGGAGTCGGCTGGGCGCGCAAGCCCCCTGGATTGCTTAAGGCCGGCGACATCGTACGCTGCGAAATCGAACGTCTCGGCTATATTGAAGGTAAGTGCGAGGACGAGTAGCGTCTCAAATCGGTTCATTGGTTTCGCAAGGCTATCCGCCGTATCGCGTCGTGCCTTGCCTACTGCCATGCGCGCCCGCTCACCCGAGCAGAGACTTAAACGTCGCAAGGGCCATCGATCATCGCGTGAAGCGCCGCGGCCAGGTAAGTGTTCGCAATATGTAGTAAATTTAAGAATCGATTATTAGTAAACTAATCAATGGAACGCGGCGGTACAGATCGCCTGCCTCACGATCCCAGTTCGTCAGCATCATCACCGTCTAGAGGAGTGGCAAATGATTCGTTACCCCGCGCTGGCATGCGCGCTCATGATATGTGGATTTACAACCGCTGCGCTTGCGGATCCCCAGGTCTATACCATCGACCCGGGTCACACCTACCCGACTTTTTTTGTCCCACATCAGGGCGTTTCGCATTGGAGCGGTAAATTCAACAAGACTTCCGGCAAGGTTTGGCTCGACCGCGAGCATTCCACCGGCAAGATCGACATCACAATCGAAACAAGCTCGATAAATTTCGGTCTTCCCATCTTGGACAGGATGATGCAAGGCGTGGATTACTTCGACACTGCTAAGTATCCAACTGCGACCTATAAGTCCGATACGATCACCTTCTCGAACGGTATGCCGGTGAGCGCTGACGGGCAGCTGACGCTGAAAGGCGTTACCAAGCCGGTAAAACTGAAGATCGACCACTTTACCTGCAAGAAGAACCCCATGGTAAATCGTGAGGTATGCGGTGGCGATGCCAGCGCCGACTTCGATCGAGCGCAATTCGGTTTGACCAAGGCGGTAGAGGGAGGCGACTCCACTGTGCGCCTCGTAATTCAAGTAGAGGCTTACTTGGGCGATTCGCTGCCGCCGATGCCGCCAATGCCGCCTGGCATGGGAGCGTCGGCGGCGGCCCCGCCAGCCGCGCCTCCCGGTGGCCTCCCCCCCGGCTAATCGCTTACGAATGCTGCACCTCGTAGCGATTGATTCGGAGCTGTGCCTTCTTGGCGCTCGGTTCGGTTTGGCCGTACTGAGCGCCACCTCGGCGAGCCACGGGGCAATTGGCCGAAGCTTTGGCTCACGAAACCCAACCGCCTGAGAATCTAGACGCTCGTGAGAGGATTAGCATCTTCGAGTCGAAGCTCTTGAGCGGTCCGTGGGACGCCACTCAACTAAACGCCTCGGTCGAACGACATGTTGCGGTTACCGGAGAAGATGGATCTCGACCGCTTGGACGCCAAACAGACGCCTCTTTCCGACCGGATCAAAACTTAACGCTGTCCCTTCCCGTGAGGCGTAGCATCCCGCGGGCGTCTCGGCATTTTCGACGGCCACTCTTAAAATATCCGGCCGCCCATGCAAGACGGCGGGAGCGCCGTTATTCCAGATGATGGCACGTCCCGTTCCTTCGGTCTCGAAGTTGGCGTCTGCGACAATCTCAGCGACGAGTTCGTTAAGATCCACATCTTCTTCGATACCGGGCATTTCTCCGGCTTCGATTCGCGATAACTTCAAAAGATCCCCGACCAGGCGGTCAATGCGTACAATTTCTTCTTCGATGCGTTCGACGGTTTGGTCCTCGTTGACGCGATGACGCGAAAAACCTCACTACCCATTTTCCAGGGGAAAAGGTAACCATAACGACTAGCCCGGAAAGCTTTGGTCTCCAGCTCGTCGATGTCTATCTTTGGATCGTCGGTCGAACACTGACCGCCGCTCATGTGCCCGATGAGTTCAAGTTAGTTGCGCGAATGCTGCTCAACCCTGCGCGCATTGATGGTATTTCCATCCCTACAATGATGGCTCGGTTCAATGCGTTCGAGAAAAAGCTGCCGCAGATCAGCGAAATCTCACCCGAACTGAAGTTGAAGAATGAGGAACTGGTCGAAGCGCAGCGACGCAAATTCAGGGAAATGAATTTGGAATAGCAGGCAGCCGATGTTCGATTGGCTCAAGTGCCGCTGCGAATGTCCATCGTTGGCGTCTTGGCTTTACCTGCGGCACCTCTCCCGCCTTGTAAGTTAATGCACAATAGTGGCCACCGGTCGGAGAGAATTGCCAGGTAATTCAGGTGTGTGTAGAAATCCGGACTGCGTATCCGGGCGGAGGGGGAGTGTACCGTCTAATCAATGAAAATCTGCCGGAACTGTTCAATTCCATCGATCAGCACAAGATTATTGATCCGTATTGCGAATTGGTCCGGGCAGTCCGCGATATGGGAGTGCCGCTTGGAGTGCGCTTCAAACAGATCTATCGCAAGTATTGGGCGATGAACGCAGCTCGGCTCGGTGAGCCGTTCGACGACGGATACTTTGCTCGGTTGGACAAATGCCGGAAGGGTCCGAGGATCGATGTGCACGGAGCGGCAATGGAACTCATAAGCCTTTCCGCGACAAATTTGCGTCCCTCCGTGCAGTTCTCGTTTGCGACGAAGCTCGTACACATGGTGCACTCGGACAGGCCCATCTATGACCGCAACATCCGTTCATTCCTCTTTCTTCCGTCCGTCGAAACACTCAATGATCCAAAAGCGAAATTACTGCGTCTGATGGCACACCACGACGCTCTCATTGAGGAATACCGCTCCGTGCTGCAAAAAGGCCAATTAAAGGCGGCAATCGACGATCTTCGCGCCAAGTTCAAACTCGCACCGTCAGATTACTCGGACACCAAGGCGATCGATACGCTAATCTGGAGTTTTGTAACCTTCATACGCCGACACCCCTTGGGCAAGCGGGCACTATCTTATAGTTAACCCCTCCCGCGCGCCCAGAATCGCTGGGACATCGGTCTCTAACCTAGCAATCGGTCGCCGACGCGACGTTCCGCGGCAAGAAGCTGCGACGCTTCCCCAATGGGCGATCTACGGGTGGGGAGGCGGGTGAAGAGCATCGGTGCGATAATGATTGTTTGTCGGATGCTTTACCGGGTAGCTCCGACACAGTCTAGTGGTCCGCGCGACGGGTACGAAAGGATTACGGTCGGGTCGCAATGACGGCCGGGAAGGATCTTCAGGTGAGCCCTCGCGCCCGGCCGGCAAGACTTGTTTGGTAAGTCCACTTCCCAAAATAGCCCGCTGGGCTTGGAATCGTTGGGCTCGGGTGGACGGGGACCGAGGTTTAGCTGCAGCGCATGATGAATATTTGTTAGTCAAAACATGTACGAAAACATGTACAAGTTCGATATAGGACGCGAAATTGAACGATGTAAGTGATTGGGAAATAAGGAGAAGACGCACTTTTGCTATCATCTCCCACCCCGACGCGGGCAAGACCACCCTGACCGAAAAGCTGCTGCTGTTCGGGGGCGCCATCCAAATGGCGGGCACGGTCAAGGGCCGCAAGGCGACGCGCCATGCCACCTCCGACTGGATGCGCCTGGAGCAGCAGCGCGGCATTTCCGTCACCTCGTCGGTGATGCAGTTTCCGTTCGACGATTGCATCGTGAATCTGCTCGACACGCCGGGTCACCAGGACTTTTCCGAGGATACCTACCGCACGCTGACGGCGGTGGATTCGGCCCTGATGGTCATCGACTGCGCCAAGGGCGTGGAGGAGCGCACCATCAAGCTGATGGACGTGACCCGCCTGCGCGACACGCCCATCATCACCTTCGTCAACAAGCTCGACCGCGACGGACGGCCGCCGATCGAGCTGCTCGACGAGATCGAGAGCGTGCTGAAGATCCAGTGTTCCCCGATCACCTGGCCGATCGGCATGGGCCGGGACCTGTTGGGCGTATACCATTTGCTCGAGGACAAGATCTACGTCTACGTCCCCGTGGAGAAGGGTCGGGTCGGGACCCACGAGACCATCGACGGCATCGCGAGCGACGAGGCCAAGGACTACCTGGGGCCGCGCTACCAGCAGTTCCTGGACGAGGTCGAATTGGTCCGCGGCGCGAGCCCGGAATTCGACAAGGCGCGGTATCTCGCGGGGAAGCAGACGCCCGTGTTCTTCGGCTCGGCGGTGAACAATTTCGGTGTGCGTGAACTCCTGAGCGCATTCGTCAAATACTCGCCGGCGCCGCTGCCGCGTCCGACGCTGCAGCGCAAAGTGGAGGCGGAGGAGCCGAAGCTCACCGGTTTCGTCTTCAAGATCCAGGCCAACATGGACCCGGGACATCGTGATCGCATCGCCTTCATGCGGCTGTGTTCCGGGCGCTACGCGCGCGGGATGCGCCTGCATCACGTGCGGCTCCACAAGGACGTGCGCATCGCCGACGCGTTGACCTTTCTGGCCGCGGATCGCAGCGCTGCCGAGGAGGCCTTCGCGGGCGACATCATCGGGCTGCACAATCACGGCACCATCAACATCGGCGATACGTTCACCGAAGGCGAGGACCTGACGTTCACGGGAGTGCCGAACTTCGCGCCCGAGCTGTTTCGACGCGCGGTGCTGAAGGATCCGCTGCGCATGAAGGCCCTGCAGAAGGGTCTGTCCCAGCTGTGCGAGGAGGGCGCGACGCAGCTGTTCAAGCCGCTGCGCAACAACGATCTGATTCTGGGCGCCATCGGGCAGCTGCAATTCGAAGTGGTCGCCTTTCGGCTGCAGGACGAATACAACGTGCACTGCATCTTCGAGCAGATCAACGTGGCCGTCGCGCGCTGGGTCAACATCAAGGACGAGAAGCGCTTGAGCGAATTTCGTCAGAAAGCCTACGACAACCTGGCCATCGATCACGCGGGCGAGCTGGTATATCTCGCTCCGACGCGGGTCAATCTCGGCCTGACCGAGGAGCGCTGGCCGGAGATCGATTTCATGAAGACGCGCGAGAACCTCGCGGCCTGAAGGCGCGCACCGCGCTCACGAACGCCGCCGCGGCGTCGCGGGTGGGATCGCGCGCGTAGCGCAACTGCGTGTAGCACCGGCACAGGGCGATGATCGATGGCGCGAGGTCGGGCCGTTGCGCGGCGACCCTGGCGGCGAAGGCCTCGGCGCCTTCCTGCGGCATGCGCGGCAGCCCGACGGCGGCCAATCGTCGGCACAGCCGGTCGTAGGCGCGGCTCACGGGATCGGCGGGGCGCACGTGAAGCTCCCGGCGGACACTCCAGGTGAGCCAGGACATGCCCAAAATCAGGCACACGGCCAGCGCGATCGCCAGCTTCTGCCCGTCCGGTTCCGGCACGTGCAGCAGGCCGAGCAGCTTTTCCTGGGAATTTTGATCGAACCCCAAAATGCGTTGCCGCCAGAGAAGCTGCAGTGCATCGAGGCGCAGCCGGGTGTCGGTCAGCCAGGGGGTGCGCTGCTGCCAGCGGCTGGTGAGCTCGTGCCCCGGCGAGACGATGTCGTTCAATCCATGCTCGACCCGTTCCGGCGCGATCATGGAGGTGGGATCGACGCGCAGCCAGCCCTGGCCCTCGATCCAGACCTCGTCCCAGGCGTGAGCGTCGCTCTGGCGCACTATCCAATAATCCGCAAAACGATTGTAGGTCCCGCCTTGATAGCCCGTGACGACCCGGGCCGGGATGCCGGCGGCGCGCATCAAGGTGGCGAAGGCTGAGGCGTAATGCCCGCAGAACCCACGTTTGCTGCCGAATAGAAATTCGTCGACCGGTTCCGCGCCGAGCAGCGGCGGGGTCAGCGTATAGAAGAACGGCTGCTCTCGAAACATCTGGAGCACGGCATGGACGTAGTCCAGCGCTTCGGGGTGTGCATCGCGCATCTCATGCGCCAGCCGGACCGAGCGCGGATTGCGGCCGGCTAGCAGATGCGTGTCACGAGCGCGCATGGTGGCGCTCAAGGGGTCGGCGGCCGGTGCGTGGGCGTACGACGTCGCGGTGACGTCGAGCGGCTGCAGGATCGGGCTTGGCTGGACCAGCATGTAGTCGCTGGTGAGAAAGCCGCGCGCGGCGTTCGACTCGGAAGGCCAGTCGAGCACGAAGATCCAGTTGTGTTGATTCGGCTCGAGGCTGACGGTGTAGTGATACGCGGGGCCCCGGAACAACAGACCGGGCGCGTGGACGGGTCCGGTGCGGTGCCATGCATGGCCGTCGAAGTCATGCAGGACGGGCCCGCGCCAGTAGCGTTCCTCGAGCGGCGGCGTGGGGCCGGAGAAGCGCACACGAAACGCGACTTCATCGGACATGGCAAGGTCCGTGATGTCGCCCGGACTCATGGTGTCGCTCAATCCCGAGGTCGCACCATGTCCGTTGTCCGGCAGCTGCCACAGAGGGCCGCCAAACCGCGGAAAGAACAGCCAGAAGGCCACGGCCAGAGGTAGCGCCTGGGCCAGGATTCTGCCCGCATAGCGCACGCTGGTGCGCCGGTGGATGGAGTGCGCCGCGTTCGTCAAGCGCAGCAGCGTCGAGGTGGTGAGCCAGCACACCCCGACCAGATAGCTTAGCAGCCAGAAGGACTCGCCCTGCAGCAGCGCGGCCAGGCTCAAAAAATAAATGATCATGGTGATCACGTAGATATCGCGCCGTTTCCGCGTCTCGAGCAGCTTCAAACCGGCGATCAAGCCGAGCAGTGCGGTGCCCGCGGACAGACCGTTGAAGGTGCGCAGCTGCAGGAACAACAGGCCGATCGCCAGCGCCGATAGCGTGAGCCGGATGGCACGGGGCGGCGCGTCGCGGCCGCGTGCCGCCAGCGCCAGGCGCAATACCGCGCAGGCGACGACCGTGGCCGTCACCCAGACGGGGAGGGTCGTCACATGGGCCAGCAGCGTGAGCCCGAGGCAGGCGCTGATCCAGGACAGCTGTTCGAAGGTGACGCGATCGCGGGGCGCGCCGGAGCCGGGTGCACCCGAGCCGGTCGCGCGTGCCTTCAGTGCATTCATGGCGCTGACCCGCCGCCGTATGCGGCGAGCGTACGCAGGCATGCGAGCCGGTGCGCCGCGCCCAACGAGGGCGGTATTTCGGCTCCCAGGATTCGCAGGCCATAGGGATGACGTGCGACCTCGCCCTCGATGACCCAGCGACAGAGTTGCGACAGCCGCGCCTCCGCATCGAGGCCCTCCAGCGTTGACCAGTCGAGCCATTCGGGACGCCCCGCGAGGCCCGTGTAGCTGCGCACCGCCGGCTCGCCGCCGCGCGCCAATACCTTCCACGCCATATGCTTCAACGGCACCCCGGCCTCATAGGCACGAAGCCCGGCAAAGTCCTCCTCGCCCCGTCGTTCGGACCGAGAGGCGTGGCCGGACCCGGCCGCAGCGGCCGGCACCGGGAGATTGCCGCGCGGGTCGGGCGCGACGAAGATGGTGAGCGGGCATTGCACGTAGGTCCATGCGCGAAACCAGCCGAACGGATAGCGCGTGCGCAATTCGAACCGCGGATGGCGTGCGATGCCGCGCCGGGACATGCCGAGGTCGACGCTGGCTTTCGCGTAACCCTGCGGCGCCACGCTGGTCGTCGCGGTGCCGTCCCCGCAGTGAATCTCGATGTCGCAGCGTTCGATGACGGCGTCGTTGTGCAGGGTGAAATCGAAGCGCGCGGTGCCGCCGGCGAACGCATCAGCCTCGCCGCCGACATCGACGCGGAGACCGAGCAGATTGCGATGGCAGTGATGCATGGCAACCAGCGCGAGACTGGTCATCAGGAAGCCGAACCCTAAGCCGAGGTTGCTGTTGTAATTCAGACCCGCGATCAACATGGCGACCAGCAACAACGCCAGGGCGATGCCGAACCGCGTGGGGACGATGTAGATGCGCCGCCGGTTGATGGTGAACGGCAGCCCATCCCTGCCGTGCCGGCGTGCAATCCACCGCATCCAGCGCGTGAACGCGGCCTGGCGCAAGCGATTCACCCGGTTGACCCGTTCAAGGGACGGGAACGGCCTCGAGCACCCGCGCGACCGCCGTGGCGCCGCCGTCGCGTTGTCGCATCCGATGTTCGACCACGGAAGAAAAGACCTCCTGCACGTGCTCCGGTATGACGGCGGTGCGCCCGGCTATCAATGCCCACGCGCGTGCCGCACGCAGCAGACCGATGGCGGCGCGCGGTGACAGGCCCGTCAGCGCCGGCGCGTTGCGCGTGTAGGCGATCAGCGCCTGGACGTAATCGAGGAGCGCCGGCGAGACATGAACGTCGACCACGCGGCGCTGCAAAGAGTTCAGAGCCTCCACGCTCATGACGGCCTCGAGCGAATTGACGAGTTCGCGTCGATCGACGCCGCTCAGCAGCTCCCGCTCGGCGGCAGCCGCGGGGTAGCCGAGCTGCACCCGCATCAGGAAACGATCCAACTGGGATTCGGGCAGGGGATAGGTGCCGATCTGGTCCTGGGGGTTCTGGGTTGCGATGACGAAAAATGGTTCGGGCAGCGGCATCGATTGCCCGTCGAGCGTGACCTGGTGCTCCTCCATGGCCTCCAACAAGGCGCTCTGCGCCTTGGGTGAGGCGCGGTTGATTTCATCGGCCAGCACGAGCTGCGCGAAGATGGGCCCGTGCTGGAAGCGGAACTTGCCGGTTTCGCGGTCGTAGATCGAGACGCCGAGCACGTCGGCCGGCAAGAGGTCGCTGGTGAATTGAATCCGTTGAAAGGACAGGCCGAGGGACTTGGCGAGCGCATGCGCCAGCGTGGTCTTGCCGACGCCGGGAATGTCCTCCAGCAACAGATGCCCACGCGCCAACAGGCAGGCAAGGCAGAGGCGGATCTGTGGGTCTTTCCCCAGAATGACCCGGTTCAACTGATCGAGAATGGCCTCGATCTCGTTGCTCGGCGAACTCATGCCGGGGAAGGGCTCATGCGTCGCGCAGCGCGTTGACGCGCGTGACCTGCGCCGTCAGCTGTCCGATCTCCGTGCGCAGCTCGGCCAGACGCAATCGATCCTTTTCGACCACTTCGGCCGGTGCGTTTCGCGTGAACTCCACATTCGCGGCCTTGGCCTCGAGTTTGCCGAGGTCGATCTGCGCCTTCTGCATGCGTTTGGCGAGGCGCGCGAGTTCCGCCTCCGGCTCGATGAGGCCGGCCATCGGCACCAGAACTTCGAGCGTCCCCACCAACGCCACCGCCGAGATCGGGGCCGCCTGCCCGGGGGCCAACACGACCGGCGGCGCCACACCGGCCAGACGGACCAGGTACGGAAGATTGCGCTCGAGGTGCTGCACATCGGTGGCACTGGCATTCTGCAGCAGCACGTCGAGCCTGCGGCTGGGCGCGATGTCCATGCCGCTGCGGATCTGGCGCACGCCTTCGATGAAATCCATGACCCAGCGCATTTCACGTTCGGCGCCGGTATCGAGTGGGGCGCTGTCGGGAGTCGGATACGCGCTCAGCATGATGGTCGCGCCGCTCACGCCCGCGCTCACCCGTACCCGTTGCCAGATTTCCTCGCTGATGAACGGCGCCAGCGGATGCAGCGCACGCAGCAGCGCTTCGAGCGTGTGAATCAACGTGTGGCGGGTGCCACGCTTTTCGCTTTCCGCGGCGGTGTCGGAGAACAGTACGGCCTTCGACAGTTCCAGATACCAGTCGCAGTATTCGTGCCACGTGAATTCGTACAACGCACTGGCGACGACATCCAGCCGGTACTCGGCAAAACCGGTTTCGACCCGCGCCAGCGCGGCAGACAGGCGCGAGCGTATCCAGCGGTCCGCGAGACTGAATTGCGCGTCCCCGGCGCCCGAATCATGTCCCTCCACATTCATCAGGACATAACGCGCGGCGTTCCAGAGCTTGTTGCAAAAATTCCGGTTGCCCTCGACGCGCGCCATGTCGAAGCGGAGATCGCGGCTCTGGGTGGCAAGGGAGGCGAACGTCAAGCGCAAGGCATCGGTGCCGAAGGCGGCGATGCCCTGCGGGAACTGCTTGCGCGTGGCCTTCTCGATCGCCGGTTTCATCTGCGGCTGCATGAGGCCGGTGGTGCGCTTGGCGAGCAGCGCATCGAGCGATATTCCATCCACGATGTCGAGGGGGTCGATGACGTTGCCCTTGGACTTGGACATTTTCTGGCCGTCGTGATCGCGGATCAGGCCGTGGATGTAGACCTCGCGAAACGGCACCTCGCCGGTGAACTTCAAGCCCATCATGATCATCCGGGCGACCCAGAAAAAGATGATGTCGAAGCCCGTGACCAGCACCGAGGTGGGGTAGTAGGTCTGCAACGCGCGCGTCTCCTCCGGCCAGCCCTGGGTGGCGAAGGGCCACAGCGCCGATGAAAACCACGTATCCAGGACATCCTCGTCCTGCCGCAAGGTCACCGATGAGTCGAGGCCATGCGCGGCGCGCGCGGCGGCCTCGTCGCGCGCGACATACCAACGGCCCGAGTCGTCGTACCAGGCAGGAATCCGATGGCCCCACCACAGTTGGCGGCTGATGCACCAGTCCTTGATGTTGCGCATCCACTCGAAGTACACGCCGGACCAGTTCTCGGGGATGAAGCGAATGTGCCCGTCCTCGACCGCACGTATCGCGGGCGCGGCCAGCGGCTTGATGTCGACGAACCATTGATCGGTCAGCAGCGGCTCGAGGACGGCATTGCTGCGGTCGCCGCGGGGCACGGTGAGCTTGTGCGGTTCGATGTGGTCCACCAACCCCAGGGCCTCCAGGTCGGCGAGAATCCGGGTGCGCGCCACGCTTCGATCGAGACCTCGATAGACCGCCGGCACGTTCTCGTTGAGCGCGGCCTCCGGCGTCAGGATGTTGATGACGGGCAGGTTGTGACGCTGACCGACCTCGTAGTCGTTGAAGTCGTGCGCCGGCGTGATCTTGACGCAGCCGCTGCCGAATGCCGGATCCACGTACGCGTCGCCGATGATCGGTATGGTGCGGTCGGTGAGCGGCAGTCGAAGCTCGCGGCCGATGAGGTGACGGTATCGCTCATCCTCGGGATGCACCGCCACCGCCGAATCGCCGAGCATGGTTTCCGGCCGTGTGGTCGCGACCACCAAGTACCCGCTGCCGACCAAGGGATAACGCAAATGCCAGAGGCTGCCCTGTTCCTCGACCGAGACCACTTCCAGGTCCGACAGGGCGGTCTTCAACACCGGGTCCCAGTTCACCAGGCGCTTGCCGCGATAAATCAGGCCTTCCTGGTAGAGGCGAACGAACACTTCGGTCACCGCGGCCGACAGGGCCGGGTCCATGGTGAACTTGTCGCGCCGCCAGTCGACCGAGGCGCCCAGGCGACGCAGTTGATTGGCGATCAGGCCGCCGGACTTGTCCTTCCACTCCCAGATCTTCTCGACGAAAGCCTCGCGGCCGAGCTCGATGCGGCTCTGCCCGGCGGCGTTCAGCTGACGTTCGACCACCATCTGCGTGGCGATTCCTGCGTGGTCCGTGCCGGGCTGCCAGAGCGTGTCGAAGCCCCGCATCCGCCGGTGGCGAATGAGCGAATCCATGATCGTGTCTTGGAATGCATGGCCCATGTGCAAGGTGCCGGTGACGTTCGGCGGCGGAATGACGATCGAGTAGGCAGGCCCATGGCCGCTGGGAGCGAAGTAGCCGGCAGCCTCCCACTCGGCGTAGATGCGGGATTCGATATCCGCGGGAGAGAAAGATTTATCCATGGGAGGAGGAGTTCACTGCCGTGTGTTCACGCAACACACGATCGACGATTTCGGGAAGCTGTGCGCGCAGCTGGTCCAGTACGCGCTCGAAGAGGATCGCTTCGATGTCCTTGGTTGCCTGATGCAGGAGGGAGTCGGCGAGCTTGAGCGATTCCGTCACGACGCCGGCATGTACGGACTTCGCATCGAACAAGGCAAAAGCGCGGCCGTCCTGTTCGACGGCGTCCGTGAGGATGGGGATGTCGCGTGGATCGTGGGAGTCGGTGTTCATGGCATGAATCTCAAGCGTCGGCCGCTTCGTCCATTTGATGCGTTTCGAGCAGTAACTTGAGGTCACGATACGCCTTGAAGCGCGCGCGGCCGAGGCGCCGCCGCTCATCGTCCGCATCGAGGATCTCTGCGATTCGTGAAAAGCGCTCCAATCCGCCGGGCATGCGGCGGCTGAGATTCACGAGCAGATCGGCCTTGGCGACGCTGTCCAGATCCGGCGTCAGTTGCACGGGAGCGGTGTCGTCGGATGCCACGCCGGTGACGGTGTGGGGCACGAACGAGCGCTCGTTGAAGGTCCACAGAAGCTCATCCATGAGCTTTGCATCGGCGGCGGTGTCGCTCCAGACGACCACGCGCAGGTCGAGCAGGTAGGCCTTTTCGGTCAGCCGGCAGGCGAAAGTCCAACGTTGGGCCGCCGTCGAACTTTTAAGGACATAAAAGTCGACCCGGTCGGTCATTTTGCCGCGGCGCGATTGAGCAGAAAATCCACGAGCAAAGGCACCGGCCGGCCGGTGCTGCCCTTCTGGGAGCCGCTGAGCCACGCGGTACCGGCCACATCCAAGTGAGCCCATTTCAGGTCCTTGGCGAACTTCCAGAGGAAGGAAGCGGCCGAGCAGGCACCGCCTTCGCGGCCGCCGACATTCGCGATATCCGCGAAGTTGCTTTTCAGTTGATCGACGTATTCTTCGCCGATGGGCATCCGCCACGCGCGATCGTCGGCCCGGGTCCCCGCGGAGGCCAATTCATCGGCGAGCGCCTCGTCGTTGCTCATCAGGCCGCTGAAATGAGCTCCGAGCGCGACGATGCAGGCACCGGTGAGGGTGGCCACGTCGACCACGGCGGCGGGTTTGAAGCGGCGGCTGTAGGTGATGGCATCGCACAGCACCAATCGTCCCTCGGCGTCGGTATTGAGGATCTCTACGGTCTGACCCGACATCGTCGTCACGATGTCGGCCGGCTTCACGGCGCCCCCGCTCGGCATGTTTTCGCAGGAGGCAATCACGACCACAACGTTGATCGGCAGTTTCAGCTCGGCCACCGCGCGCAGTGCGCCCAACACGGCGGCGCCGCCGCCCATGTCGTACTTCATCTCGTCCATGGCCGGAGGATCCTTGAGCGAGATGCCGCCCGAATCGAACGTGATCCCCTTGCCCACCAGACAGATGGGGGGCGCGCTCTTTTTGGCGCCACGGTATTCGCAGACGATCAACCGCGGCGGTTGATCGGAGCCCTGGGTCACCGCGAGAAACGCTCCCATTTTCAGCGCCTTGATGCCGGTCGCATCGAACACTTTCGCCTTGATGCTGGGCCACTCCTTGGCCAGTTGCAGGGCACGGTTGCCGAGATACGTCGGTGTGCAAATGTTGGGCGGCAGGTTGCCCAGATCGCGGGCGAGGGACATGCCGTTGCCGATGGCCTCGCCGATGGCCAGACCTTCCGCAGCCGCCTTGGATGCGCGGGCATTATCGACGGCCACGTTGACCTTGCCGAGTTTCGGCGGCTTCTGCTTCGTGCCGGTTTTCAAGTCCGGGACCTTGTAGGCGTGGCTGGTGAACACTTCGGCCACGATCCGGGCGCGATGTGCGTCATCCAGATCGGGGATTTCCTCCAAGGTCAGGTAGACGGTGGCATTGGCCGCACCCGTCTTGTTCAGAGCCTGAGCTGCGCTTTGCAGTGCTTTGCGATATTGCTTGCGGCCGAACGTGGCGCGCGGCCCCAACCCCAGCAACAGGACACGGGCGGATGCCGCTCCGGCCGGCAGCGGTAGCAACAGTGCGTCGCCCACTTTCGCGGCGAAGTCGCCGCTGGCGTGCAATTTCGCAATCAGGCCACCGATCTGCCCGTCGATCAGTTGCGCGGCGACACCCAGATCGCCTTGCTCGTAGACGCCGACGACAGCACATTCTGCTGCATCGCGCGCCTTGGCATCGACAATGGCCTTGAATTCCATATCAAACCCCGTAGTGAATCCGTGAGCCGGAAAGCTCGTGTAGCCAAATAGTTTACTAGATTATTGCGAAGGCTCTAAGCTCGACGCCATGAAATGGACCGTTCAACGCTATGTGCTTCGCGAAGTCATCCAGACCTGGCTCGCCGTGACCGGTGTTTTGGTGGCCATCCTGGTTTCGAACCAATTGTCCAGGGTTCTGGGCCAGGCAGCGGAGAATCGCTACGATCGAGGCGTGGTGATCGATCTCATCGCCCTCGGCGCGGTCATGAATCTGTCGGTCATCGTGCCGGTGGGGCTGCTGCTCGCGGTCGTACTGACCTTGGGCCGCATGTACCACGACAGCGAAATGGCGGCCCTCCAGGCCTGCGGATTCGCGCCGGCACGCCTGCTGCCGCCGCTTTTCTGTTTCGCCGCCGTGATCGCGGTGGGCCTGGGCTGGTTGTCGTTTTTCCAGGTGCCGCGTGCCGACCAATCCGTGCAGCTGATCCGGCAGTCGGCCATCAAGGAGGCCCAATTCGGGCAGTTGGACGCGGGCCGTTTCCGGTCCTTCAGCGGCGGCGACGCCGTGTTCTACGCGGAAAGCGTCGATCATGACGGCGTCCTGCACAACGTCTTCGTGAGGCGCGAAAGCGGTGGACGGATCGAACTCGCGCTGGCGGATACGGCGACGTATTCGAAAGCCTCGGCGAACGGCACGCATTTCGTCACGTTGTTCAACGGTCATCGCTATGAAGGGGTGCCGGGCCAGAGCGATTTCCGGGTCATCGAATTTCGCGAGCATGGGATTCCGATTTCGACCCCCGTGGATGCGGTGGGCCCGACCGATCCGGACACGAAACCCACGCGCGAACTGTGGGGGACGCACACGGCATCGGACGAAGCGCAGCTGCAATCCCGGACATCGAGCCCGTTGATGGCCCTGGTGCTGACATTGGTGGCCGTGCCGTTGAGCCGGCTGCGCCCGCGACAGGGACGGTACGCGCGAGTCGGCTTCGCCATCGTGGTGTATTTCGTGTACTCGAATCTCCTGTCGGCCGCCAAGGTATGGGTGGAAAAGGGCGATTTACCGCCGATCGTCGGCGTGTGGTGGGTGCATCTGGGCGTGCTCGCGCTGGGTCTGTACCTGGTTTACCGCGAAGCGAACAAGGCATGATGACCACGCTCGACCGCTACCTTTATCGCACGGTGCTGATCTACTCCGGAATGGCGCTGGGCGTGCTGATGACCTTGGGCGCTCTGTTTCTCTTCATCAGCCAGCAAAGCGACATCGGTGTCGGCAATTACAACACCGGCGATGCGTTCATGTTCACGTTCCTCAATCTGCCGCAGCAGGCCTTCGATCTGTTGCCGATCGGGGCGCTGATCGGCGCATTGATGGGGCTGGGGCATCTCGCCTCGGGAAGCGAACTGGTCGTGACGCGCGCGTCCGGGGTATCCGTCTGGCGCATCGCTTGGCCGGTCGGGCTCGCCGGGCTTACGCTGGCGATCAGCATGTACGGGATCGGCGAATACGTCGCGCCACCCATGGCCCAGTTCGCCAAGCGCGAGAAGACGACCAGCAAGCTGGCCGACATCAGCTTCGCCGGTTCGAGCAGCGCGTGGGTGAAGGACGGTAACTTGATACTCCGCGTCGCGACCGGCGAGGTCGACCAGGCGTTCGGCGGCGTCTCGCTGTTCGAACTGGATGGCAACCGGTTGCGTTCGGTCAAGCGCGCGGAGCGCATCTCCGTGGCCGACCCGGGCCATTGGCGCCTGCACAATGTGGCGACCACTCGTTTCAGCGACAACAAGATCGAGAGCGAAGTGGTGCCGGAGGTCTCGATGACCTCGTCCGTGAACCCTGATTTTCTAGGGCTTGCGGCGACGGACCCGGAATTGCTGACGCTGCGCGGTCTATGGTCGTACATCGAGCACCAGCGCCGGAACAACCTGGGCACCGCCTCATTCGAGATCGGCTTCTGGTCACGCATCGCGCGTCTGTTTGCCGTCATCGTGGTGACGCTTCTGGCGTTGCCGTTCGTGTTCGGTCCCTTGCGCACCACCGGCGCCGGCACCCGGACGGTCATCGGGGTATTGCTCGGAGTCGTGTTCTTTCTCATCACCCGCACGGTCGAGAACGGCGGTCAGCTGTTCGGACTGAATCCGGTGTTGGTCGGGTGGCTGCCCACGGGAGTCATCGGTCTGTGCACGCTCGTGGCCATTTCACGAACGCGATAGCAGGACCACCCGGGTCTTGGACAGGCGGTCGTGGATGGCCAGATGCTCCGGATCGATGTACAGCCATAGGACACCGAGTGCCGCGGGCGCCCAGGCGAGAAATCCATAGACGAAACGCATGCCGGCGGTGGCGACATCCAAGGGCTTGCCCGTGTCGGTGACGGCGCGCAATCGCCATGCCCGCATGCCGAGCGTTTGGCCGCTGCGCACCCAGTTGAGAACGTAGTACGCGGCAATGACGCCCACGAGTCCCGCCCGGTAGAGGTACACCCAGCCGCCCGAGTTCTCGGGGAGCATCGCGTGACGCGTAAAAATCATGACGATGCCGGTGTAGATCATGAGCAGCGCCACCAACAGAAACCCGTCATAGATCAGCGACGCGAAGCGCCGACCGAAGCCGGCGCTGGTGCCGCTGATCACGATGAGGGCGCGGCCGGCGTAGGCGCGGCCGGCGTAGGCCCTTGGGGCGCCGCGCGCTTCGTGGGATGCGAGCCTGGGGCACCCGGCGGAGTCGCCGCCCCCTCCTTCGGGACGAGCATCTGCTCCAATGGCTTGAAAATGGCATCGTAGCGATAGCTCGCGATTTCGAACGCCCGCCCTTGGGCTTTGCCGGTCAGAGCGGCATCCTTGCTGGCCTTGACCGACAGCCAATGTTTGGCGGCGATCACGGTGCCGGTCAGCGTCAAGACATTGCCGTCCGTCAACGTCACCGTGGCTTGTGACGCCTGGCTGAAATCGACATCGGCGGCTGGCGACACATCCTCCGCGTCGAGTCCGGCGAGCGTGCTCGAACCCGGCGCGAGAGCGGCCGCCTCGAGCGGTTTGCGCCCGGGCGGCGCGCCCTCGAGGCTGAACGTCGAGTCGGCGGCGTTCGATCGACGGATCGTGTAGCCGGGGCCGGAGGCGGGCTTGACTTCGATGCTCTGGATCGATGCCGCGGGCACGTCGATCAAGCGCGTGTCGATCCAGAAGCGCGGATCGGTCTCGGCGGCGATCGCCGGCTCGACGCTGTAGCTCGTCTTCTCGCCGGTGCGCCGCACGAAATTGCCTTCGCCGACGGGCTTGCCCACGATCAGGCCGAGCTTGTCGGCCGATGCGATGACGGTGATTTCGGCGCCGGTCGCCCCGGGCTTGATCGGATCCTCGACACCGATTTCTGCGTAGCGCGCCGGATCGGCGGTCTTCTCCTCGATGATCTTCGCATCACGCAAGGCGGCCAGGAGCTTTCGCAGCTTGCTCATGTCCGCCGGATAATCCCCGCGCTCCATCACCGTCCAATGGGTACCGTCCTTGTGGACGGTCACGAGGGGCGTCGGGCCGCCCTTGCGGACGCTCACCGCGGTCACCGAATTCATGCCCGTGGCGAGGAAGGGGAACAGCTCGACGCCGGGCGAGTCCTGGGTCGGATTGCGATGGGCGCTAAAATACAAGCCCAGGGCGATGACCACCAGCGCCGCTACGCCTAAGGCGAGAAAGCGTTGACGGTTCATGTTGCCGGTGCCTCGTCCGGACCGGGCCGCGTGGCGCGCGAGCCGCGCGACTTGCGGCGCCGGCGGACGGCCAGCACGAACCCGCCGCTCAAGGCGACCAGCAACGGCGCCACGGCAATATTGAGAACCTTGAGCCGGTTCTCAAGGCGATCGATGTCGACATTGAGGCCGCGCTGCGTTTCACGCAGTTCCTTCCGCGCGCGGGCCTTCTCGGCGGTGAAGCGCTTGACCTCGTCTTCCTGCTCGGGACTGAGCATGAGCGATGCCTGATCGTTGCGCCTGCCTTGCAGTTCGGTCAACTTGGCCTCGGTCTGTTGCAGCTCGGACTCCAGTTCGAGCGCCTTGCTGCGCAGGCGGTCGTCCGCCTGGCGCCGCAGAGCGTCGACGCGCTCGAATGGTCGCGAAAAGCTGGCGCGGCCGCGGATGCTGATGAGTGCGCTGCTGCCGCCAAGGTTGTCGAGCACGTTCGCGACGAGGTCGCCATTGTTGGCGAAGGCTTGGGCCACCTTTTGGCCCAGAAGCTCGCGCGTCTGGACCCACATGTAGTCCATGAGCAGGTCGGTATCCGCAATGACCACGATGTTGACGGGCGATGCGGACTTCGCCAAGTGCGCGGTTGGCGGTCCGGACGCCGGCTTCTGTTCCGCGGGAAGGCCCTGTGGAAAGGCGGACTCGACCATGCCGCCGATGCGTGCCGCGAGGGCGTAGTGCATACCCGTGGGTTTGAATCCGTCGCGCAGCGTCGCCGGATCGGTCAACGCATTGAACCGTTCCGCCGGCAGCGGGCCTGCATTCGTCGAACTCAAGAGCAGCGGCTCGAACGTGGTCTTCGCGCCGGCCTTCGCCGCGAGCGCACCGGCGGTCGCCAGGTTGATGGTGTCGAGCGAACTGGTGACGACGTCCTTCTGATCCATGTTGGCGTGATGCAGCCCGAGAATGCCGATGTGACGGACCGGCGGCGACTGCATGGTGGTGCGGACATCGAGGCCGAGGTCGAGGTCGCCGATGACCTTCCCGGGGTCGTAACTCACACCCCAGGCGGACAACAGGGGCTCGAGATCCGAGGAGTGATCGGCCATGGCGCCGGCCATCGGGTTCTGCGGATCCTGACCGCTCGTGTCGGCTCCGGCATTGGGATCCACGAACAGCAGCACCTTGCCGCCGCGCATGACGAATTGGTCGATGGCGTACAGCGTCTTGGTGGGCAGATGCTTGGGATGCACGATCATCAGCACATCGACATCCTTGTCGATGCGCTCGGCGTCGCCCGTCACGGGGCGGACCGTGAAGAGCTGCTGTATCTGCGCGAGTATCGGCCAGGGATCGCTCATCTGTCCGGTCGACGGATCGAACTGACCCTGCATCGGGAGCGAACTCATCAGGCCGATCACCGGCTTCTTGGGCGTGCCCAGTTCGTGGATCATCTTGGCCACGTCATATTCGAGAAATTCTTCGCGGTCCGGCTGAAAGCTGGCGATGGCCGAACGTCCGTCCGTCGAATTCGTGCCGGCCAGCCCGAAATACAGCGCATCGGCGGCGCCGTTCTGCAGGGACTGCAGGCCGAACTCGGCGGCGCGGTCTTCATCCTCGGAAAACGCCTGTGGATCGATCACGCGCAAATGCACCTTACCGCCGGAGCGGGCGGCAATCTCCTCCAGGAACTCGCGCACGCGGGTGGCGTACGGCATGATGAGCGGCGCCTGTTTCGCCGCCGCCTCACGCGAAAAATAGAAATACAGGTTAACGGGCTCCTTTAATTCCTCGAGCACCTGGTGCGTGCCGGAGGTCAGCGTGTAGAGCTTGTTTTGCGTGAGGTCCAAGCGCAGGCCGCGCAACCCGGCGTTCGACAGCATGACGACACCCAGGAAAAGCACCGCGAGTGCGATCAGCCCACCCACACCATATCCGGTTCTCTGCCAACGATTACTCACCTATTCCGCCTTCTTCATGTCGAGCACCAGGGCGGTCGCCGTCAGCCAGAAGCCGATCAGCGCCGCGAAATACACCAGATCCCGCAAATCGATCACGCCTTTGGAAATGGCTTCGAAATGCGTGAAAAAACTCAAGGAAGCGATCGCGTCGACCACGACCTGCGGCACGACGCCGCGAACGAAATCCAGCACCAAGGGGAACCCCGCGAGCAGAAAGATGAATCCGACCAGCGCGGCGGTGATGAAGGCGATCACCTGATTGCGCGTGGCCGCCGACAGGCACATGCCGATCGACAGGAATCCACCCGCCATGAGGAAGCTGCCGACATAGGCGGCGACGATGGCGCCGTTGTCCGGCCGCCCCAGGTAATTGATGGTGATCCATACTGGAAACGTCATGAGCAATGCGATGCCGGCGAAGCACCACGCCGCCAGAAATTTACCGACCACGGCCTGCCACAGGGTGATCGGCAGGGTCATGAGCAGTTCGATGCTGCCGCTGTTCCGTTCCTCCGCCCACAGGCGCATGGAGATTGCGGGAATGAGGACCAGATACAGCCAGGGATGCCAGCGAAAAAACGGCTGCAGATCCGCCTGGCCGCGTTCGAACAGACCGCCGACCTGGAAGGTGAACACGGACGCCAGCACGAGGAAAATCACGATGAACACATAGGCCAACGGCGTCGCGAAGTAACTGCGCAACTCGCGTCGGAAGACCACCAGTACCTTCGTCAAGTCAATGCTCCTTGATGCGTAACGGGATGCGGCTGGGTGAGCGAACGGAACACCTCATCGAGGCGGCCCGATTCGAGGTGCAACTCGGGCACGTCCCAACCGTTCTTGGCGATCACCGCACTCACCGCGGGCAGCGCGCGGGCTCCGGGGCGCGGCACGGCGGTGAGCCGCAGGTCGCGCGGATTCGTCTCCACCGCGAGGATTTCGGGAAGATCGGCCAGCTCGCGGGCCGCGGAGGCCAGCTGTTCGGGCTTTTCGAACCGCAGGCTGACGGCGTGATAATAACGCGAGCGAGCTTCGAGGGCGGTCGGCGTTTCATCGGCCACGATGCCTCCGTTCGCGATGATGATGGCGCGCGTGCAAACCTCGTGGACTTCCTCCAAAATATGCGTGGACACGATGACGAGCTTGTCCTTGCTCAGCTCATTGATGAGGCGGCGCACCTCGTGCTTTTGGTTCGGATCGAGGCCATCGGTGGGTTCATCCAAGATCAGCACTTGCGGATCGTGAATGAGCGCCTGGGCCAGACCGACGCGCCGCCGGAAACCCTTCGACAGCGTTTCGATCACCTGGTCGATGACGGGAGCGAGCGCAAGCCGGTCGATCACCACGTCGCGACGTCGGCGCCGCAGGGCGCCCGTCAGGCCGCGGATATCGGCGACGAAGTCGAGGAATTCCGCGACCGTCATCTCGCCGTAGCTCGGGGCGCCTTCCGGAAGGTAGCCCATGCACGACTTGGCCGCCACCGGTGCCCGTTCGATGTCGTGGCCGCATACCGTCACCCGGCCCGTGGAGGGCGCGATGAAGCCGGCGATCATGCGCATGGTCGTGGATTTGCCGGCGCCATTGGCGCCGAGGAAGCCCAGGACCTCGCCCGGTTGCACGGAGAAGGAAAGGTCGTTGACGGCCAGTTTATCGCCGTAACGCTTGGACAGATTTTTCGTCGTAATCATGGGCACCTTTGAGCAAGGGTCGACACGGAGGTTCCCTAAATTTTATCAGCTGGGGCGGAATACGCGCTCGCGCATTGCTTTAGCCGCGTCCGGCCTTCTTTTCGATGACCGCTTTGTTGTCTATCAGTATACGTCGTACGTCGATCAATGACGGACGGTCCGCCATGGCGGAAATGAGCTCCGCCAGTTCGTACCATTTGCGGCCCCATTGCACCAGGCGTGCCGCATCGGCGATCACTTGCTCATGCACCGGGTTGGTTGCGGCATGACGCTCGGCGCGCGCGACCTCCGCGGTGCCCGACGGTGGCGGTTCGCGCGGATTCACCACGAATCTGGGCATCTCCCGCGTGCCGGTGGCGGCATTGGCCGGGACGCCGGGCGCGCCGTTCGGGGACGGGCCGAGCATTCGCTCGGTCTCGGGGTTCGCCAACGGAATGAAGCGTTCGATATGCTCGGCGCCCACCAGATTGGCGAGGAACGCCATCAACTCGAGCGACTCGGTGAACTTGGCATCCCCCATCGCGATCCGCTCGCGCACCTGGGCTTGCAGGGCGAGCGCCTTCTGCCTGGCCAGGTCGATGATCCAGCGATTGGGGCGTTGATGCTGGGGCCATGGCTGAATCTGCGAGTAACTGGCGTCGTCCAGCGCGGAATACTTGAGATGCAACTCAAGACTCTCGAGCCACTTATCCAGTAATTCCAGCAGGTGCTGATCAGCAGGTGATGCCATGGGTAAACTCCAAGGTGCACCCTAAACGAAGAGTCGCCCGGTGGCTAGCGGTACATGCACCCCATCGGTCGCGCTAGACTGCCGGCCATGTGTGGAATAGCAGGTATCATCGGGCCGCTGGCGAGCGGCGAAACGGCCCGACTCATGGCGCAGCGTCTTGCGCATCGGGGACCCGATGGCGAGGGCCTATGGACCGCCCCCGGCGTCGCCCTCGCGCACCGTCGCCTGGCGATCCAGGACCTATCCGACTACGGCCGCCAGCCCATGGTGCACAATTCGCTGGTGCTCACCTATAACGGCGAGATCTACAACCACGAGCGGCTGAGAGGGGGGCTCAGTGGCCCGTGGCGCTCCAGCGGCGATACCGAAACTCTCTTACGCCTGTTGGCCGAACGGGGCCTCGGCGGCATCGAGCCGATTGCCGGCATGTTCGCCTTCGGGCTCTGGGACGCCGCCGCCCGACATCTGCTGTTGGTCCGCGATCGTCTCGGCATCAAGCCGCTCTATTATCGTCTGCTGCCCGACGGCATCGCCTTCGCCTCGGAGCTCAAGGCATTGCTGGTGCTGGGGAAGCCTCCGATCGAGCGCAGCGCGTTGCGGGACTTCCTCTTCCATGGCTACGTGCCGGCGCCCAAGACCATCTATCAGGGAATCTCGAAGCTGCCCGCCGGGCATGCCCTGACGTGGGAGGGAGGGAAGGTCAGCATCGAACGATACTGGCAGCCATCGACCGCGATCGTCAGCCGAAGCGCGGACGAAACCTTGCAGCAACTCGATGACCTGCTGCGCGATGTGGTGCCGGCGCACACGTTGTCAGACGTGCCGGTCGGCGTGTTCCTGAGCGGCGGGATGGATTCTGCCCTGATCACGTATTATCTCGACGGGCCACGCACCTACAGCCTGGGGTTCGACTCGCGCGACCGTTCCGAGCTCGAGGCCGCACGCATCGCCGCGCAGCATTTCGACACACGGCACACGTCGATGACCGCGCATGCGGCGGACTTCGGCACGGCACTCGAGGCCATGGTGCCGATGTTCGACGAGCCGTTCGGCGACAGCGCCGCATGGTCCAATTACCTGATCGCGCAATTCGCACGTCGTGAGGTGACGGTGGCACTGAGCGGCGAGGGGGGCGATGAGATTTTCTGCGGCTATCCTCGCTATTGGTCCAACATCGGTTCGCGTTCCAATCCATTGAATCGAGCGCTGGCGGGCATGTTGCCGCCTCTGTCGCGATTCGCATCGTCGATGCAGCGCCACTCCGCCGTGGGTCTGCCGGCCTTCGCCGTCGCGCTCGGGGGCCTGGCGGGCGTACAGGTCGACGCCTTGCTGACGGATGACTGGCTGGAGCCAGGCTATGATTATCTGTGGTTCTACCGCCAGTTCTGGCGACCGGAATTGCAGCCGCTGGTGCAGTTGCGCTGGCTCGACTTGAACACCGACCTCGCCGAGGGGCTGCTCACCAAGGTCGATCGCACCAGCATGGCAAACTCTCTCGAGGTGCGTCCGCCGCTGCTGGATCATCGCTTGGTGGAATACATGCTGAGCGTCGCACCATCGCTGTTGGTCGACCGCCAGAGGCGGCGCGGCAAATTGCTGGTGCGCCGCCTGATGGAGCCGCGGCTGCCGCCGGGGCATTTGAACCGCCCGAAGTCCGGCTTCGGACTCCCGGTGCACCGCTGGCTCAAGCAGCATCCGGCGGTGTTGCAGGCGGCGGTCGCAAGACTCATGGAGCGGGGAGTTCTGCGACGGCCGGTGAGCGCCGAATTTCGCCGCGCATGGTACTTGCTGGTTCTCGACCGGTGGTTCACCGCCTTTGAATGACACGGCGCCGCGGCTTCTGTTCATACCCGTATCGGGCGCCTTCGGCATGGGCGAGTACGCGCGCTCGCTGGCCATCGCCAAAGGGGTGGAATGGCGTTGGCCCGGCGCCGCCATTCATTTCGTCCTGAGCCGCGAGGCGCCCTATGCGGTGCAGACGCCGTATGCCACGACGTTGCTCGACTCGTCGCCGACATTTCATTCGTCGGCGGTCGCAGACCTCATCGAGCGTTGGTCGCCCGATGTGGTGATTTTCGACAATGCGGGTCGCACTGCGCAGCTGCGCGCGGCGGCGCGCGCGGGCGCCCGGGTGGTCTACATCAGCGCGCGCCGCCGCCAACGACGCAAGGCTTTTCGTCTGCGTTGGATGCGCCTCATCGACGAGCACTGGATCGCGTATCCGAAGTTCATCGCCGGCGATCTGGGTTTCCTCGAACGGCTGAAGCTCGAGGTCATGCGTCGACCGGCGATTCGTTATCTGGATGTGATCCTGGATGCGCGGCGCGGGCTCGCGGGCGATTCGATCCTGCAGAGACTCGGACTGGCCGGCGAAGACTTCGTGCTCGTGGTGCCCGGCGGAGGAACGGGGCACCCGGGCGCCCGCGATGCGGTCGACGAGTTCCTGGCTGCGGCGCGCGCGCTCGCGGCGGGCGAAGCCGGTCGAGCGGTGGCGACGATATTCGTCGGTCGCGCCGGGAGCGCGGCGCGAGGTGGGCCGGCGGCACCCGCGGCGGGGTCGTTGCAGATGGTGGGGTTGCTGCCGCAGGCGGCGCTTGCGGAATTGATGCGCAGTGCAAGACTCGTGATCGCGAACGGTGGTTCGACGCTGCTGCAGTCGATCGCGTGCGGCAAGCCGTGCATCGCCGTGCCGATCGCCGCTGATCAACGCGCCCGCATTCGTCATTGCGTGAGCGCCGGCGTCGCGGTGGCCGCACCGCTCGATTCGGCTGCGATGACGAAGATCGCGGGCGCTCTGTTGGCGGACGAATCGCAGATGGAGGCGCTCGGCGGGCGCGCCATCGCACTCGGGCTGGGGGACGGCATCGAGGTCGCCCTGCACGCGCTGACGTCATTGATCCGCAGGACCTAGGGACCTGCCATGCCGACCGCATTACTCTTGGGCTACGATCTGGAGCAACCGTCGTTCAGACACCGCATGCGAAGCATCGTGGAACCATTGCGCGCGGCCGGATGGCAGGTGCGCCTCGAGCGATTCCCGAGCGGCCGGTATGGGCTTCGCACCTGGGAGCGACGCGAGTTGCTGCAATGGGCGGACGTCACCGTGCTGCACCAGATCAAACTGAGCGGGTTCGAAGCCCGGTTGCTGGCGGCATTCGCCCGGCGCAGAATATTCGACGTGGATGACGCAATTTACGTGCGCAAGCCACGCCGTCTCGGCGAACCGGCGGACGACTCCATGTGGCGGCGTCGCAAATTCGCGGCGACGTGCCGCTGGGTGGACGTGGTGGCGGCGGGAAATGACGTCCTGGCCGGGGTGGCGCGCTCCGCGGCGCGGGATGTCGTGATCCTGCCCACATCGATCGATACATCGTGCTACCAGGTCACCCATGCGTCGGCCGAGGACGCGCCCACGATCGCATGGATAGGCAGCCCCGAAAATCTCGTCTACCTGGAGATGATCCGGCCCGCCCTGGCGCGGCTGGCGGCGCGGCATCCGCGGCTGAAGGTGCGCGTGATCTGCTCGGCATTTCCGGATTGGTCCGGCATCAACGTCGAGCGTGTGGCCTGGAGTTCAGCGACCGAGGCGCAGTCGCTGGCGGCGGCGCACATCGGCGTGATGCCGCTGACCGATGATGAATGGGCGCGCGGAAAATGTGCCTTCAAGCTTCTGCAATACATGGCCGCGGCGCTGCCCTGTGTCGCGTCGCCCGTCGGCGCGAACACCGAGGCGGTCATCGACGGCGTCAACGGCCTGCAC
This sequence comes from Gammaproteobacteria bacterium, assembly GCA_003164785.1. GTDB lineage: Bacteria > Pseudomonadota > Gammaproteobacteria > Steroidobacterales > Steroidobacteraceae > Bog-1198. The sequence continues at coordinate 88,392 of PLUE01000039.1, forward strand.
GCGAGGAACAACGATGAATGGGAGCACGCGTTGGAGCGCTTGATCGTCTCACCGGAACTGCGGGCGCGTTTCGGCGCGGCAGGGCTGGCTCACGTCGAGCGGCGCTACGCCATGCGCAACTATCAAGCCGACTATGTGGCGCTGTTCACGCGGCTCGCGGAACCACGGCCATGAGCACCGCACCGCCCATGCGCATCTTTCAGATCTTGAATCACTATACGTCACCGCGCGATTTGGATCCGGGCTTCGAGGTGCTGGACAACTCATCGAACGAGCGGCCGGATTGGTACGAGTATTGGCCGATCAGAAGTTTCTTTTCAACCGGGACACTGGATGAGACCGCTTTTTATGGATTCCTGTCACCGAAATTCCGTCACAAGACGAGCTTGAGCGCGGCGATGGTGCGCGACTTCATTGCGGCAGCCGACCCCGCGACCGAGATCGTGCTGTTCAGCCCGAGCATTCACAACGCCGCGTACTATCTCAACGTGTTCGAGCATGGCGAGGCGGAACATCCGGGGCTCGCCGCGGTGACGGCGCGGTTCCTCGGGCGCATCGACAGGACGCTGGATCTGGACAACTTCATTTCGGATTCCAGAAATACGGTGCATTCGAATTATTTCATCGCCAAACCGCGATTCTGGCGCGCGTGGCTGGCCTTGTTCGAGACGCTGTTCCGCATCGCGGAGACCGTGGATGATCCGTTGGGCCGGGAATTGCGCGCGCCCACCAACTATCGCGGCCGCCAGGATGTGCAGATGAAGATATTCCTGATGGAGCGCCTCGCCACCTGGCTCCTCGTGTCGAATCCGAGTTTCGTCACGCGTGCGCACGATCCGTTCGCGGCTCGCGCGCGATTCTACAAGCTGCCGGTGGCCATCGTCTGCGATGCGTTGAAGATCGCCTACGCGACCCAGGGGCGGGGTCAATACAAAAGTGTGTTTTTGATGGTGCGAAATCTGCGAAAATTATTGAATCTGCAGATACGCATCGGCGACGGCCTGGGTTGGCGCCGCGTCCGACCGTATCTGCGCGAGTTGAAATCGTACTGGCGCGATTAGGCGCCGAACCACAGGACCGATCTTGCAACATATTCGACGCGATGCCGATTTCTGGCGCGGCCGCAAGGTTCTGCTGACCGGACACACGGGATTCAAAGGTTCCTGGATGACGCTGTGGCTGCGGAGCATGGGAGCCGAGGTCACCGGCTACGCGCTCGCGCCCATCGGGGCGTTCAATCTGTGGGACATCGTCGGCGCGGGTACGCGCTCCATCATCGGCGACATCCGCGACCCGCGACGGGTGGGCGAGGTGGTGGACGATGTACGTCCGCAGATGGTGATCCACATGGCTGCACAGGCGCTGGTCCGGGAGTCGTATCGCGACCCGCTCGGCACCTACGGCAGCAATGTCATGGGCACCGGCAGCGTGCTGCAAGCGTGCCGAAAGGCTCCCGACCTGCAGTGCGTCGTGGTGGTGACCAGCGACAAGGTCTACGAGAATCACGATGCGGGACGGGCGTTCGTCGAGACCGACCGTCTGGGCGGCCACGATCCGTACAGCAACAGCAAGGCGTGCACGGAACTGCTGGTCGAGAGCTTCCGCGACAGCTATTTCAAGGATGGGCCGCCGATTGCGACCGTCCGGGCCGGCAACGTCATCGGCGGCGGCGATTGGTCGGCCGATAGGCTCATACCGGATTGCGTCCGGGCGCTCGAGACGCGGGTTCCGGTGACACTGCGGTATCCTGACGCCATTCGGCCATGGCAGCATGTCCTCGAGCCGTTGTCCGGCTATCTGGCGTTGGCCAGAGCCCTGGTGCTGACTCCCGACGCGGCGCCGCGGGCCGTCAACTTCGGTCCCGACCCGGCGTCCTTCTGCACCGTGCGGGAGGTGGTCGAGACGTTCAGCAGCCGGTTCCAGGGAAAGCCCGGCTGGCAGCCCGACGGGGGGAGTCATCCGGCGGAGGCTCAGGCGCTCACGTTGTCGTCGGCGCTCGCCGAGAAGACACTGGGTTGGCGCCCGGTATTGGAACTCGAGGAATCGCTGTCCTGGACCGCGGATTGGTATCGTGCATTTGCAGCAGGGGAGAACATGTTGGCATTCAGCGAAGCGCAATTGGCGCAGTACCTAAACCGATGAAATGCGTCATCCTGGCCGGCGGCAAGGGCACGCGCATCGCCGAGGAATCGGCCACCCGTCCGAAACCCATGGTGGAGATCGGATCGCGCCCGATGCTCTGGCACATCATGAAACTGTACGCGACGTTCGGCGTGACGGAATTCATCGTCTGCCTCGGCTACAAGGGTTACATGGTGAAGGAGTACTTTGCCAATTACTTCCTGCACCAGGCCGATGTGACCTTCGACATGGTCGGCAATCGAGCCGAGTATCACGACTGCCGCAGCGAGCCCTGGAAGGTCACGCTGGTGGACACCGGCGAGGAATCGATGACCGGCGGTCGTCTGATGCAGATCGGCAAGTACTTGAATGCGAACGAATCGTTTTGCATGACGTACGGTGACGGCTTGTCGAACATTGACATCGGCGCCGAGATCGCCTTTCATCGTGAGCGGGGCTGCAAAGCCACCGTGGCCTGCGTGCGGCCACCCGCGCGTTTCGGGCGCATCGTCATCGAAGGCCACCTGGCGACGTCATTCGAGGAGAAGCCCCAGGCCGAGAGCGGCCTCATCAACGGCGGCTTCTTCGTGCTCGAACCGAGCGTCCTCGAATTGATCGACGGTCATGACACGGTGTGGGAGAAGGAGCCGATGGAGGCGTTGGCCAGCAGCGGACAGTTGGCAGCGTGGGTGCATCGCGGCTTCTGGCAGCCCATGGACACGCTGCGGGACAAACAGCACCTCAACTCCCTGTGGGAGAGCGGTGCGGCGCCCTGGAAGCTGTGGGAGTCTTGAGCGCGCGATGGTAGGTCTGGTCACCAGTTGTCGCGCCTGCGGCGGCCGTCTCGCCGTGACGATGGCCGACCTCGGGCTGCAGCCGCCGTCGAACGCGTTTCTCACGTCGCTGTCGCAGGCGGCCGATGAAAAGCGCTATCCGCTGCGCGCCAAGGTTTGCGAGGCCTGCAAATTGGTGCAGGTCGACTACGACGTGGCACCCGAGGAACTGTTCGGCGACTACGTGTATTTCTCATCGTACTCGGACGAATGGCTGGCGCACGCGCGAGCCTATTGCGAGATGGCCGGGCGACGCTTTTCGCTGGGCGCCGACAGCTTGGTCATCGAACTGGCGAGCAACGATGGTTATCTGCTCAAGAACTTCATGACCATGGGCATTCCGGTGTTGGGGATCGATCCGTCGAACACGGTCGCCGCGGCGGCCGAGAGAATCGGGGTGCCGACATTGGTCGAGTTCTTCGGCGAGGGCCTGGCGAGAGGCCTGGCCGCGCAAGGCCGGCAGGCCGACCTCATCATCGGCAACAACGTGCTCGCCCACGTGCCGCTGCTGAACGATTTCGTGGCCGGCATCACCACGCTGCTGAAGCCCGAGGGCACGGTCACGATCGAGTTTCCGCACCTTCTGACATTGATCGAGCACGTCGCGTTCGACACCATCTATCACGAGCACTATTCGTATATTTCGCTGTTCGCGATCGAGCAGGTGTTCGGCCGTCACAATCTGCGCATCCATGACGTCGAGAAGCTGGGGACGCATGGCGGCTCGCTGCGCGTCTACGCCTCGCGGGCCGATCGCGCGGGGCTGCAAGACTCGCCGGCATTGCGCACGATCCGCGAGGAGGAAACCGCGGCCGGTTTGTCGGACCTCGACACCTACCGCCGCTTTGCGACGCGCGTGGAGGATTGCCGGCGGTCGGTCCAGGCTTTCCTGGCCAAGGCGAAGGCTGAGGGAAAATGCGTGGCCGCCTATGGTGCGGCGGCCAAGGGCAATACCTTGCTCAATTTCTGCGGTGTGACGCAGGACGATGTCACGGTGGTGGCCGACCGCAATCCGCACAAGCAATCCAAGTGGCTGCCGGGGACGCACATCCCCGTCGTGTCGCCCGAGGAGATGATGCGGGCGAGGCCGGATTACGTCCTGATCCTGCCATGGAACCTGGAGCACGAGATCCGGCGCCAGCTCGCGGACGTGCTCACCTGGGGCGGCCGTTTCGTGACGCCGGTGCCGTTGGTGCGCGTCGACCCGTGATTTTCAACGAGACCGCGCTCGCCGGTGCCTTCATCCTCGACCTGGAGCGAATCGAGGACGAGCGCGGATTTTTTGCGCGCTCGTTCTGCGCGGCGGAGTTGGCCACGCGCGGATTGAATGCGGCGGTCAGTCAATGCAGCGTTTCGTTCAATTCAAGGCGCGGGACCTTGCGCGGGCTGCATTACCAAGCCGCGCCCCATGGCGAGGACAAGGTGGTCCGTTGCACGGCCGGTGCGATCTTCGACGTCATCGTCGATATCCGCGCCGAATCGGCGACGTACCTGCGGTGGTTCGGACTCGAATTGACCGCGGGCAATCGTCGCGCGCTGTACATTCCGCAAGGCTTTGCGCATGGCTTCATCACGTTGACGGACGACACCGAAGTCCTCTACATGATCTCGGTGCCCTATGCCGCGGGGTTCGGCCGTGGGTTGCGGTGGAACGATCCGGCCATCGGCATTCGCTGGCCGGGCGAGCCTAAGGTGCTGTCGGAACGCGACGCCGGCTATCCGTTGCTCGACATCCCGGGCGGCTCTTGATGACCGGCAAGCGGGTCCTGGTGACCGGCGCGGGGGGCTTCATCGGCCGATGGAGCGTGCCGCCCTTGTTGGCGGAAGGGTACGAGGTCCACGCGGTGACGCGCGCCGCGGGACTCGACGTGCCCGCCCAGCTGCGCGGGGCCGAGTTGCATGCGACGGACCTGCTCGACGCCGCGGCGACGGAGCGATTGTTGAATCGAGTGCGCCCGACCCATCTGCTGCATTTCGCCTGGATCGCGACACCCGGGATCTACTGGACGAGTGACGAGAACAGGCGCTGGCTGGCGTCCAGCACGCAGTTGTTGCGGCATTTTCAGGCCCAGGGCGGCGTGCGCGCGGTGATGGCCGGCACCTGCGCCGAGTACGACTGGTCGCAGGCCGAGGTATGCATCGAAGGAGTCAGCGCACTCGCTGACGAGGCCGGCGCGACGATCACCCCCTATGCGCAATCCAAACTCGCACTGTACCGGGAACTGCAAGGCATCGGGCGTGGCGGGGATCTGTCGACGGCGTGGGGCCGGATTTTCTTTCAGTACGGACCCGATGAACATCCGGATCGATTGGTCGCGTCGGTGATCATCAATCTGCTCCAGGGCCGCGAGGCCGCGTGCTCCCATGGCAGACAGGTGCGCAGCTTTCTGCACGTGGCCGACGTGGGCGCCGCATTTGCCGCCCTGTTGCGCAGCGGCGTCGACGGGCCGGTCAACGTGGGCTCGGGCGACAGAACCCGCATTGCCGACGTGCTCGGCCGGATCGGAGCGCAGATCGGGCGGCCGGAACTCGTGCGGCTCGGCGCCCGGCCGGCATCGCCATCCGAGCCGGCTCTGCTGGTGCCGGACGTCTCGCGTTTGCGGGACGAGGTCGGTTTTCTGCCGCGCTTCGATCTGGACGACGGTCTTGCGGATACCATCGGGTGGTGGCGCGGGAAACTCCAACGCGACGGATCGGCGGCGAGACGTTGATGCACATCCTCCCTAGCTGGCATCCGCTCGTGGTGCATTTTCCCCTGGCGCTGATCATCACGGCGGCGTTCGCCTTGAGCCTGGCCCGTGTGTTGCGCGCACAGCGCCTCGCGGCCTCGCTGGCGGTCCTGGGCACGTGGAATCTATGTCTGGGTGCCGTCGCGGTTTACTTCGCGTTGGGCACCGGTCTGGCGGCCGTCATCGATCTGCATGTCGACGTGGCGGCGCGCCAGGCCATCGCGTCGCACGTCAAGTCTGCGGTCGTCATGACCATGCTGGTCACCTTGGTGGCGGTTTGGCGCGGCGCGGGGACCGACGCCAACTCGCGACCGAGTTGGCTATTCGTCCTGGTGTTATGGGCCGCCACGATCGCGTTGGCGGTCACGGGCTATCGCGGCGGTCAGAACGTATTCCGGTACGGAATCGGCGTGGCGATGACCGCTGAAATGCCGACCGGCTAATCTCCAGCAACGCTCCAGAAACCGCAGGAAGGATCCCTTGGGGAAAACTCGTCTTACGCGCGCCGGCGCCGGCGCGCTTTCCGCCACATTCGCCATCTGTGTCCTGCCTCACAGTCAGGTCGGCGGGTAATCTGCTCTAATCGGTTGCCGGAGCCCACTTCGCGTGGTATGGCCCTTGGTTCCTGAGCTGCCTCAATGGATGAGACGCGCCAGCCGCGAAGCCTATGACGAAAAAGCCACCACTCATCCGTACCATCCAGATGTCATTCGGCCTGTTGGTGGTCGTGCTGCTCGCCGTCCGGATCTTCACCTACCGCAGCGTCGAGGCCGCCGAGGACAGCGCGCGTTGGGTGATGCACTCGAGCGAGGTGCTCGAACATCTGGCCGACCTGCGCGCCGCCGTCGGCAAATTTCAAAGTGGCTATCGCGGTTTCGTCTGGAGCGGCAACGGCGCCTTCCTGGATCTGTCGGCCGATGGCCTGGCGGCGGTCGATGTGGAACTGGGCCACTTGCAGGTGCTCACCCTGGACAACCCCCTTGAGCAGAAGCGTTTGGCCGACATAGTGGCGTTGAAACAGGTGATGATCGAGCGCGGCGAAACCAGCGTGCGGCTGCGCCGGGCGCTCGGCGCCAATGCGCCCGTCACCGTCGATTCGGTGCAGGATGACCCCGTTCTGCAGAGGTTTCGCGCCGTCACGGTGGACATGCAGGACGAGGAGCATCGGCTGCTGCGCGAGCGCAATGCCGACATGGCGATGCACAACCATCGAAGCAGAATCGCGTTGATTCTCGGCAGCGCGCTGGCGCTGTTGATCGTCGTCGCATCCGTTTGGCGGGTCATGCGCGACTCCGCCGAGCGGGAGAAGGCCGAGGAGAGTCTCCGTGCGCTCAACCGCCTCTATGCCATGGTCGGCGGCATCAACGCCTTGACGGTGCGCGTGCACGATCGCGACGCGCTGTTCAAGAGTTCCTGTCAAATCGCGGTGGAGCACGGCGAATTCGAGATGGCGTGGATTGGCGTCATCGATCGCGTCGCGAAGAAGATCGTCCCCCTGGCCTGGGCCGGCGCCGAAGAGCAGCGCATGGATGTCATCCGCAGCTTCTTCGCGTCGAACGGAGGCGACCTGGATTCTGATTCGATGGCGGCGCGCGCGATCCGGGAGAAGACCGCGATCGTGTCGAAGAATGTCGAAAACGACGTGAGCCTGGCGTTGGGCAAGCTGCACGCCGACTCGGGCCTCAGATCCATGGCGACGCTGCCGCTCATCGTCGCCGACGTCGCCATCGGCGTGTTCGTCTTGTATACCAAGAAACGCGAATTCTTCAATGCGGCGGGACTTCAGCTGCTGGCGGACCTCGCCGGCAACGTCGCCTTCTCGATCGATCACATGGAGCGGCAGGAGCGGCTCGATCGCTTCGCCTACTACGACGCCGTGACCGGGCTCGCCAACCGCATCCTGTTTCTGGATCGGGTCACGCAGCAGATGCTCGGCGCCACCAGCAGCGGCTACAAACTTGCGGTGTTCTTGATCGATCTGGAGCGGTTCAAGAACTTCAACGACACGCTGGGCCGGCCGGCCGGGGATGCGTTGTTGATGCAGGTGGCCGATTGGATGGTCAAGAATGTCGGCAGCGTCAACGGACTCGCGCGGGTCGGTGCGGACCACTTCGCCGTGGTGATGTCGGACGTCGTGTACGAAACCGATGTGGTCCGCAATCTGGAGAAGGCCCTGGCGGCCTTCGTGCGGCACCCGTTTCGCCTGAACGGCGAGGTGTACCGGATTGCCGCCAAGGTGGGCGTGGCGCTTTTTCCGGACGACGGCGCCGATGCCGACACCTTGTTCAAGAATGCGGAAGCGGCGCTCAAAAAGGCCAAGGCGGGCGGTGACCGGTACCTGTTTTACGCCAAGAAAATGAGCGACACCGCGGCGGGCAGTCTCGGCATCGAGACGCGGCTGCGACTGGCGCTCGAGAATGAAGAATTCGTGCTGCACTACCAACCCAAGGTGAACCTGGCGACCGGCAGACTGACCGGTGCCGAGGCGCTGATCCGCTGGAATGATCCGAAGACCGGCCTGGTGCCGCCGGTGCAGTTCATCACGATACTGGAGGAGACGCGATTGATCCACGAGGTCGGCCGCTGGGCCATGCGCAAGGCGGTCGCGGACCATCAGCGCTGGCGCAACCAGGGGCTTGCGGCGGTGAGAATCGCGGTGAACGTGTCGCCGCTGCAGCTGCGCAGCCGGAGTTTCGTTGCCGAGGTGGCCAACGCGATCGGTGGCGCCGCGGACGCGGCCGCGGGGCTCGAGCTGGAGATCACGGAGAGCCTCATCATGGAGGACGTCAATCACAGCATCACCAGCCTGCTCGCGATCCGGGCATTGGGCGTGACCACGGTGATCGATGACTTCGGCACCGGCTTCTCATCGCTCAGTTATCTGTCGAGGCTGCCGGTGGACACGCTGAAGATCGACCGCTCGTTCGTGATCGACATGGTGGCCGGAACGGGCGGTCTCACGTTGGTCTCGGTCATCATCAATTTGGCGCATGCGCTCAAGCTGAATGTCGTGGCGGAAGGGGTCGAGACCGAGGAGCAGCTGCGGCAATTGCGGCTGTTGCGATGCGACGAGATGCAGGGCTACCTCTACGGCAAGCCCGTGCCGGTCGACATCTTCGAAACCAAGTACCTGGCGCATTCCACCCGGCGCGTACAGCGCAGATCCGTCAGTTGAGGCGCGGTGCGCGACGCGGAAAGGTGCAATTTCGGTGCGTGAACCACGAATCGGGCAAAGCTCCCGCCCGAAAGCCCGTGCGCCTGCGCAGTCCGCCCGGGACGTTTCCCGGTTGCCCGGAGAGGCCTAACTCATTGATTTAAATGGTGCTCCCTACGAGATTCGAACTCGTGTACTCGCCGTGAGAGGGCGATGTCCTGGGCCACTAGACGAAGGGAGCATTGTCGGATCTTTGGGCGCCTGAACCCAAGAGGGCTGGTAGTATACGGACCAATTTTTTGGACTCAAGCGGAACCCCATTTTTTGAACCAACCTCCGACCCAATTCCCGCATTTAACGATCCCTCGTTCCGAGCATCCGATTTCGCGTGCGCAGATATCGCCAAACGCCCTGAAGGTGCTGTACCGGCTGAAAGAAGCTGGTTTTCAAGCGTTTTTGGTGGGCGGCGCGGTGCGCGACCTGATGCTGGGAATCAGGCCGAAGGACTTCGACGTCGCCACCAATGCGTTGCCCGACGAGGTGCGACACATATTTCGCAACTGCCGGCTCATCGGCCGCCGGTTTCGACTCGCGCACGTCCATTTCGGTCAGGAAATCATCGAAGTGGCCACTTTTCGCGCGGCGGCAGCCCCGGAGCGGGAGGACGCGGAAGATGCCGAGGAGGGCGAGGGCGTCGAGCCCGGCGATCCAGTGGACCTGCCGGCCGCGGCACCCTTCGAATCCGAGCATCGGGCGTTCGACAACACCGGACGCATCCTGCGGGACAATATCTACGGCTCCATCGAAGAGGATGTTTGGCGTCGCGATTTCGCGGCGAACGGCCTCTACTACAACATCGAGGATTTCTCGATCTGGGATTTCGTCGACGGGGTGAGCGACGTCCGGGCGCGGCGCTTGAAGCTGATCGGCGACCCGGAAACCCGGTACCGGGAGGATCCGGTGCGCATGCTGCGGGCCGTACGGTTCGCCGCCAAGCTGGATTTCACGTTCGAAGAGAACACCGAGCGTCCGATTCGCCAGCTGGCCTATCTGCTGGATGGAGTCCCACCGGCACGTCTGTTCGATGAGTGCCTGAAACTGTTCCTGTCCGGGTCGGGCGCCAAGTCGTTCCGGCTCCTGCGGCATTTCGGTCTGTTCGAGCATTTGTTCCCGATGTCGGCGGCCGCCTTCAGGCTGGCGCCGTACGCGTACGCCGAGGAAATGCTCGAGGCGGGCCTCAAGAATACCGACGAGCGAATTGCGGCGGACAAGCCCGTCACACCCACCTTCCTATTCGCCATCCTGCTGTGGGGGGCGGTATTGCGGGAGATGAACGAACAGGATGCGGGACCGGCCCCGGATCTTGCGCAGCTGATGCAGGCCTGCGACACGGTTCTGCGAGCGCAGCAATCTCGCGTCGCCATTCCGCGGCGCTTTGCGGTGCCGATGCGCGAGCTTCTGATGCTGCAGCCTCGCTTCAACCGGCGCAGCGGCGTCAAGTCGCTGAGTCTGTTGCAGCATCCGCGGTTCCGCGCGGCCTATGATTTTCTGCTGCTGCGAGCGGAAGTCGGAGTCGCCGATCCTGAACTCGCGAAGTGGTGGACCGACGTGCAGCTCCTGCCGCAGGAGGAGCGCGTGGCATTGGTCCAGGCACGTCCGCCCGACGCACCGATGCACGAAGGCACGGCCCCCGTGCCGGCAAAGCGGCGCCGTCGGCGACGGCGCGGCGGAGCGGCGCGCGGTTAACCCGGTGCGAGCGCTGTGGCGCCCGGCCTATGTCGGCGTGGGCGGCAATCTCGAGCAGCCCCGCGAACGGGTGGTCGAGGCCATTGGCCGTGTTTCCCGGTTGCCCGACACACGTGTCGAGCTGCGCTCGCGGCTCTACCTCACGCATCCGATGGGGCCCCAGGATCAGCCGGATTTCGTGAATGCCGTCGTCGGGCTGCTGACGCGCATGGGCCCGCGGGAGCTGCTCGAGGCGCTGCTCGGCATCGAGCGCAGCATGGGCCGCGATCGCCAGGAGCGGTGGGGCCCGCGCATCATCGATCTGGATCTGATTTGGATGGTCGGTGAGGTGATCGACGAGCCGGGGCTGACGCTGCCGCATCCCGGCGTGTCTGAGCGCAACTTCGTCCTGTATCCTCTTTGCGATATAGCCCCGCAGCTGATGATCCCGGGACACGGCAAGGTCGTGGACCTCAGGGCGCGCGTGCACGGGGATGGGATTTCGGTTCTGGAGACATTCGAAGAGTCCGCATGGTGAGCGCAATTCCGCACAAATTCATCGTCATCGAGGGCCCCATCGGAGTGGGCAAGACCAGCCTCGCGCGGCGTCTCGCACAATCCTTGAGTGGTCAGCTCGTCTTGGAGCAGGCGGACGAGAATCCGTTCCTGGAGCGTTTCTACAAGAATCCCCGCGCGGCGGCATTTCAAACCCAGTTGTTCTTCTTGTTCCAGCGTGCCCGGCAATTGGAGGATGTGCGCCAGGAAGATCTGTTCGGACCGGTTCGGGTCGCGGATTACCTGTTGGAAAAGGATCGTCTGTTCGCGCGCGTCACGCTCGATGATGCGGAATACGGACTGTACGAACGCGTCTATGAGCGCGTCGTCGTCGACGCGCCGAAGCCCGATCTGGTCGTCTACCTGCAGGCGCCGGTCGATGTGCTGGTGGATCGCATCGCCAAACGCGGCATCCGCTACGAACAGCACATGGAGCGCGGTTATCTGGAGAGGCTGACCCAGGCGTATGCAAGGTTTTTCCACGGCTACGATGCGGCGCCGTTGCTCATCGTCAACTCGGCCGCCATCGATCCGGTGAACAACGACAGGGACTACGACCTGTTGTACTCCGAGATCGTCAAGACGCGACGTGGCCGGCATTTCTTCAATCCGACGGGTAGTAGTCTTTTGCCGGCCACCTAACGCAATTCACGACGATGCAGCGGCCGCGCGATGCCGGTGTTCGGCCAGTGCCCATGCGACATGCTCGCGCACCAGCTCTGAGGATGCGCCTGCCCGCGCCTGCAGCGCCGCCACGATCTGCGGTGACGTCGGCGCGTTGCCGAGCGCCACCGCCACGTTGCGCAGCCATCGCTCGTAGCCGATGCGGCTGATCGCGCTGCCCCGGGTTTTGTCGGCGAACTCGGCTTCACTCCACGCGAAAACGGTCACGAGTTGGCTGCGATCGAGGCCATGACGCACGGCGAAGTCCTGCTCGAGGGTCGGGCGGGCGAATTTGTTCCACGGACAGACCAGCTGACAGTCGTCGCAGCCGTAGATCCGATTGCCGATGGCGCGCCGGAACTCGACGGGGATGGAGTCTTTCAATTCGATGGTCAGATAGGAGATGCAGCGCCGCGCGTCCAGCCGGTACGGTGCGACGATGGCGCCGGTGGGGCAGGCGGGAATGCAGGCGCTGCAGGTCCCGCAATGTGCGGTGCTCGCCTCGTCCGGTGGCAGCGGGATATCCAGGTAGATCTCGCCGAGAAAGAAATAAGATCCCGCCTTCGCGTCGATCAGATTCGTATGTTTGCCGATCCAGCCCAGGCCGGCGTTGCGCGCGAGCGCCTTCTCGAGCACGGGGGCGCTGTCGGCGAACGCCCGATAGCCGAAGGCCCCAACGGCGCCGGCGATCCGGTCGCAGAGCGTCTGCAGGCGGTTGCGCATGAGCTTGTGGTAATCGCGGCCGAGCGCGTAGCGGGAGACATAGGCCAGGTTGCCGTCCTCGAGGACGCTGGTCGCGTCGGCCGCGGCGTGCGGCCAATAGTCCATCCTCACGCTGATGCAACTGACGGTACCCGGCAGGAGTTCGGCCGGCCGTGACCGCTTGGTGCCGTGGCGGGCCATGTACTCCATGTCGCCGTTGAAGCCGGCGACCAGCCAGTCACGAAAATGCGCTTCGTCGCCCGCCAGGTCGATGTTCGCCACCCCGATGCGAGCGAACCCCAGTTCAGCGGCCCAGACGCGGATGTCGTCGACCCGGATGGTTCGCAGCGACGCGGCCGCGCGGGCGTCGTCCTCAAACATGGCGCCGGTATACTCGCGGGTAACGCCGTCCATCGGTGCGCAGGGTGACGGCTTCATGTCCGACTCGCAAATTGATCTCCTACTGGCCGATTCGAGCGCAACCGAGGCGCTGGGCGTTGCGCTTGCGCGGGCTTTTCGGGGCGCGAACACGGGCAATGCCGGCGAAGGCAGCGCCGTATTCTATCTCCACGGTGACCTGGGAGCGGGAAAGACCACCTGCGTGCGCAGCTTGCTGCGCGAGTTGGGCGTGGAGGGGCCCATCCGCAGTCCCACCTACACCCTGGTCGAGGTCTATCCGCTGCCCGACATCACCTGTGTGCATGTGGACCTCTACCGCGTTCAGGGACCCCTCGAAGTCGAGGAACTCGGGCTGCGCGATTATTTTGCGGGGAAGTGCCTGTTGCTGGTGGAGTGGCCCGAACGCGGGGGCGCGGCGCTGCCGCGCGCTGACGTCGACATGACACTGACCTATGCCGACGATTCCCGGCAGTGTCGGTTGAGCGGGGAGTCGACGGCAGGCAAAAATTGGCTGTCCGACCTAGTGCATGACAGCAGCTTCACCTCCTATGTCTCTAATTTAACTTGAATTTAGGTTAGGTCAGGCGTTAACTTGTTGGCCAATGACCACTCGAGCGTATTTCCTGTGCCTGTTGGCGTTGCTCGCCGTCGCCGCGAACGTGCCGGTGCGGGCGGCTCGAGCCCACAAGGCGACCAACGGTGTGGCCGTCCGCACGTCCGGGGTCGACATCCGCGCCGTCCGGCTGTGGGCGGGTCCGGATAACACGCGGGTGGTGCTCGATTTGTCGGGCAGCGCGCAGCACAGCCTCACCATCCTCAAGAATCCGGACCGTGTCGTTCTCGATGTCGCGGGCGCCGAGCTGTCGAGCGGTGCGCGGGCGATTCCTGTGGCGGGTGTCGTCCGGCAGGTTCGCATGGCCAGGCGGCCGAGCGGCGAGATGCGCTTCGTGTTCGATTTGGCGCATCCGGTTCGTGCGAAGAGCTTTTTGACCCGTCCCAACGAGCACTACGGCTATCGCTTGGTCATCGACCTGGGCGGCGGCGGCGAGGGTGCCGGGGTGGGGAACGCGATCGTCGCGGAAACGCCGGTGAGGGTCGAGCACGCACGGCCGGAGGCGCGCGATCTCATCATCGCCATCGATGCGGGGCATGGCGGAGAAGATCCGGGCGCGATCGGCAAGAACGGCACGCGCGAAAAGGACGTGGTGCTGGCGATCGCCCGATCCTTGGCGCAACAGGTCAACGCGGAGCCCGGGATGCGGGCGATGCTGACCCGCGACGGCGATTATTTCGTGCCGTTGCGCGATCGCATGCGCCGCGCCCGGGCGCAGCAGGCCGACTTGTTCGTGTCGATCCATGCCGATTCGATTTCCGATCGCACGGTCGATGGTTCGTCGGTTTACATCCTCTCGCAGCGTGGTGCCACCAACGAGGCGTCGCGCTGGTTGGCGGAGCGTGAGAATGCGTCCGATTTGATCGGGGGCGTCTCGCTGGACGACAAGGGCGACGTGCTGGCGTCGGTGCTCCTGGATCTGTCGCAGTCGGCCGCGCTGACCGCCAGTCAAGCCGCCGCCGAGCAGGTGCTGCATCATTTGAACCAGGTGGGCGAGATCCGCAAGCCGCTGGTGCAGCAGGCGGGCTTCATGGTTCTGAAATCGCCGGACATCCCCTCCATGCTGGTGGAGACCGCCTACATCTCGAATCCCCAGGAAGAGCAGCGTCTGCGTGGCGCCGCCCACCAGGCCAAGCTGGCCAGCGCCATCCACCAAGGCGTGCGTGCGTACTTCTATTCCGATCCGCCGGCCGGTACGCGTATCGCCCAGATGGCGGAACCCGCCCGGCCGGTCTCCCCGCCGCCGGTCGTGGCGCGGCCGGCGTTGGCGAACTCGGCGGGCGACGCGGGCGAATAACGGCACCGGCGGCCGCGCTGTGCGAAAATGCGGACACGCGAAGCAGAGGTGCCGGTGTCCATTCAAGTCTTACCCGATGAGCTCATCAATCAGATCGCTGCCGGCGAGGTCATCGAACGTCCGGCCTCCGTGGTCAAGGAGCTGGTCGAGAACTCCCTGGACGCCGGTGCGCGGCGCATCGATGTCGAACTGGAGCGGGGCGGCTGCGGCCTGATCCGGATCCGTGACGATGGCGTGGGCATTCAGCCCCACGAGATCGGCACCGCGCTCGCGCGGCACGCCACCAGCAAAATCGCCTCCCTCGATGATCTCGAGAACATTGCGACGCTGGGATTTCGCGGGGAAGCACTGCCGAGCATCGCCTCGGTGTCGCGGCTGTCCTTGACGTCGCGATCGGCCGGGGCCGCGCATGCGTGGGCCGTGGACGCACGCGATGGCGCGCTGACTGCACCGACACCCGCCTCGCACCCGCCCGGCACCAGCGTCGAAGTGCGGGATCTGTTTTTCAACGTGCCCGCCCGGCGCAAATTCATGCGCACCGAGGCCACCGAATTTCAGCATGTGGTGCGGATGCTGGAGCGCCTGGCCTTGTCGCGCTTCGACGTCGGCTTCACGCTGGCGCACAACGGCAAGGATGTGTGGACCCTGCCCGCCGCCCATTCGGCTGCAGAGCGGTTGGCGCGAGTGGCGAAGGTGTGCGGCGACGACTTTGCCGCCCACGTGATCGAATTGCATCACGAGACGCAAAGCCTGCGTCTGACGGGATGGCTGGCGCTGCCCACTTTCTCGCGCAGTCAGTCCGACCTGCAGTTCGCGTTTCTGAACGGTCGGTTCGTGCGCGACAAGCTGGTGGCGGGCGCGACGCGCCTGGCCTACCAGGACGTCCTCTTCAATGGCCGGTTTGCCGCCTACTTGTTGTATCTCGAGCTCGACCCCGCGATGGTCGACGTCAATGCGCACCCCCAGAAGCTGGAAGTACGGTTTCGCGACTCCCGTCAGATCCATGATTTTCTGTTTCGCACCGTGGAGCGCGCCCTGGCCGGAACCCGTCCGACATCCGAGTCCCCGGGCAGTGCGCCCACCAACTGGCTCACGGGCAGCGCGACGTTCACACACCTCGCCGCGCCCACCCAGGCGCGCTTCGTGCTGCCCGAGGCGAGGCCGCACCCGGGCGCCGACGCCTATCGTGGCTTTCTGGAATCGGCACCCGCCGCGGGCGCCATGGTGGCCGACGACCCGATCACCGCGTTGGAGGATGCGACGGGAGCCCTTGCGCCGGGCGCCGCGACGGACGCCGCTCCCTTGGGCTATGCGATCGCGCAGCTGCACGGCGTCTACATCCTCGCGCAGACGGCGGATGGCATGGTGCTGGTGGATATGCACGCCGCCCATGAGCGGGTGATGTACGAGGGCATGAAGAAATTATTGACGGGCGAGACGGCGCAGCAGCAGCTGCTGGTGCCCGAGGTCCTGCACGTGTCCGCCGCTCAGGCGGAGGCCGCCGAGTCCCACGCCGACGAATTTGCGGCCCTGGGCTTCGTGGTCTCGAGACTCTCCCCGGACCAGCTGGCGCTGCGCGCGGTGCCGAGCCTGCTGGCCTCCCGCGATCCCGGCAGCGTGGTGCGGGACGTGCTTTCCGATCTCGTCGAAACGGGTCACTCGCGCCATGTGGAGGAATCCATCAATCATTTGCTGGGCACCATGGCCTGCCACGCCGCCGTGCGCGCCCGACGCAGCTTGAGCCTGCCGGAGATGAACGCCTTGCTGCGGGAGATGGAGCGCACCGAGCGGGCCGATCAGTGCAACCACGGACGCCCCACGTGGGTGCGGCTGTCGCTCGGTGACCTCGATCGATTGTTCATGCGCGGACGGTAGTGGGGTCCCCGCCGCGCGCGACCGGTGACGGCGTCTGCGCAGACCGCCGCGCCGTGCTGTTGATGGGGCCGACCGGCGCGGGGAAATCGGCATTGGCCGTGGACCTGGCGCGGCGATTTCCGCTGGAGATCGTGAGTGTCGACTCGGCGCTGGTGTATCGCGGCATGGACATCGGCACCGCGAAGCCGGATGTGGACACGCGGCGGGCCGTTCCTCACCACTTGATCGATATTCGAGATCCGGTCGAGAGCTACTCGGCCGGCGAATTCGTGCTGGACGCCGCCGCGGTGATGGAGGACATCTGGAGCCGCGGGCGCCAGCCGTTGTTCGTCGGGGGCACCATGCTCTATTTCCATGCGCTATCGAACGGCATTGCGGAATTGCCCGAGGGTAATTTGGCGGTTCGAGCTGAAATCGATGCGCGCGCCACTGCGCTAGGCTGGGAACAAGTGCATCGTGAACTGGCAGAGGTGGACCCCGAGGCGGCGGTGCGCATCCACTGCAACGACTCGCAGCGCATTCAGCGCGCCCTCGAAGTCTTCCGGGTGACGGGTGAGCCCATCTCGCGGTTGCAGAAGTTGCGTCATTCGGTCCTGGCGGGTGTCGATGTGGTCGAGATCGCCGTTGCGCCGCGGGAGCGCAGCGTCCTACACGCCCGCATCGAAGGCCGCTTCGCCGCGATGCTGCGGGCAGGGTTCGTCGATGAAGTCAGGTTGCTGCGCGAAAGAAAAGACCTGGATGCGGAACATCCCTCGATGCGCGCGGTCGGATATCGTCAAGTATGGCGATATCTGGCAGGGCATTGCGCGTTGAACGAGGCGGTTGATCAAGCAATTGTGGCGACCCGGCAGCTGGCGAAACGCCAGTTTACGTGGTTGCGGGCGAGGGAGTACGCCCGATGGGTTGATTCTTCGCAGAATGACGCAATATCGGGGTTAATAATCGCACTTTCGGAGCAGGGAATTTTCGAGTAATGACAGGTTTGACCCCCCCCAGTCTCGCTGTGCTAGCATTCAAATGGTATGTGCCTTGTGCCACACGGAAGTGACACGGCGATGCAAACGACACTAAAAATAAGGAGCTCTCCCATGGCCCGTGGCCAGTCCCTGCAGGACCCATTTCTCAATGCCCTGCGCAAAGAACGTGTGCCCGTTTCAATTTATCTTGTAAACGGCATCAAATTACAAGGACAGATCGATTCCTTCGATCAGTTCGTCGTCTTGCTCCGAAACAGCGTGAGTCAGATGGTCTACAAACATGCGATTTCCACCGTCGTTCCGGCGCGAAATGTCCGTCTCCCCACCGGCGAAGATGGCGAAGTGACGGAACCGGCAATCGTCGAATGACCGGGCGGTTCTCTGCAGTTGTTTGAACGCCCGCGGGGTGGCGAACGCGCCATTCTGGTGGGCGTTGGAATCGGACACCCTGTCGATCCCTACGATACGGCTGAGTTCAAGGCCTTGGCGGCATCTGCCGGCGCCGTGGGCGTGGGACTCGTCCTGGCGTCCAGGCCGCGGCCGGATCCCAAATACTTCGTGGGGTCCGGCAAGGCCGAGGAGATCCGTGCGTGCGCGGAGGAGAACGAGGCCGACGTGGTGCTCATCGACCAGACGCTGAGCCCCAGCCAGGAGCGCAACCTGGAAAAACTCACGAACCGGCGGGTGTTGGATCGCAACGGCCTGATTTTGGACATTTTTGCGCAGCGCGCGCGCAGCTTCGAAGGCAAGCTGCAGGTCGAACTGGCCCAGTTGTCGCATCTGGCAAGCCGGCTGACGCGGGGTTGGACGCATTTGGAACGTCAAAAGGGCGGCATCGGCCTGCGTGGACCCGGCGAGACACAATTGGAGACCGACCGTCGTCTCGTCGCCAAGCGCATCAAGACGCTCAAAGCGCGTCTCGAGAAGCTGGCCCGCCAGCGCGATACCAGCCGGCACGTGCGGCGCGAAGTGCCGGTCCCCACCGTTGCCTTGGTGGGTTATACCAACGCGGGTAAATCGACCCTTTTCAACGCGCTGACCGGTGCGCAGACCTATGTCGCGGACCAGTTGTTTGCGACCCTGGATCCGACCGTCAGGCAGGTCAAGCTGGCAGGCGTCGGCGAGGTCGTGTTGGCCGATACGGTGGGATTCGTCCGTGCGCTGCCCCATGAATTGGTCGCGGCGTTCCGCTCGACGCTGCAGGAAGCGCGTGAAGCGGATCTGCTCCTGCATGTCGTCGATGCGAGCGATCCTTTGCGCGTCGAGCGCACCCTGCAGGTCCGCGAAGTCTTGAAGAGCATCGGCGCGGGAGACATCCCCGAGCTGTTGATCTTCAACAAGGTCGATCTGGTCGAGCAGGAGCAGGGAGCTGCCACTCCACGCATCGTCATGGGCGCCGACGGCATCGCGTCGCAGGCCTGGGTGTCGGCGGTCACGGGCGCGGGCCTCGACGAGTTGCGGCATGCCATCGCGCATGCCGTGCGTCCCAATCAAGTGCGCCGCACGCTGCATCTGGAACTCACCGCCGGTGCGGTGCGCTCCGATTTGTACAAGCGTAACGCGATCCGGGCGGAGCGCCAGCGCGACGACGGCAGCTGGGAAGTCGATGTGGAACTCGATTTGACCGAGGTTGGCAAATTGTTGGGCGGACGCGGCGTCAACTTAGTGGATAATGGCGAAATAAGCCGCGAACAACGCGTGGCATAGCTAACTTGTGAGTGCCGGGCCATCGGCTGCTAGAATGCGCGGCTGCTCACGAGCAAAAGAATCAGTCCGCAACCCATATTAGGCATACGCATGGCTTGGAACGAATCTGGTGGCGAGAAACGCAACCCGTGGAACCGTCCGCAACAGTCCCAGAACGATCTGGACGATGTGTTGCGCAATTTTCAGCGTCGCCTGGCGGCCCTGTTCGGCCGTGGCGGCGGCGGCGGAGTCGGGGGCAGCCAGGGTTCGCAGAACTTCGGCAAGGGCTTAAGCAGCGCGCTGGTGGTGCTGGGGCTCGTCTGGATCGCGAGCGGCGTCTATCGTGTCGATGCGCAGGAGCGCGCCGTCATCCTGCGTTTCGGCAAGTACGAGCAAACGACGGGTCCGGGATACAACTGGCACCTCCCATGGCCCATCGAGCGCAAGATCATCGTCAATGTCTCCCGTCAGTATAGTGTGACCGACGATGCGAGCATGCTGACCTCCGACACGAATCTGGTCGAGGTCAAGTCGGCGGTGCAGTACACCCAGCCCGATCCGCTCAAGCTGCTCTTCAAGGTACGCGACGTCGAGGAGACCTTGAGCCAGGTCAGCGAGAGCGCGATGCGCGAGGCGGTGGGCCAGGCATCACTCGACAAGGCCCTGGCATTCGACCCATCCATCACCGACCGCGCGCGCGTGTTGCTGCAGCGGACCCTCGATTCCTACGACATGGGCATCCACATCCTGAGCGTGAATCTCACCGACGTGAACGTTCCCGAGGCGGTGCAGGACGCGCAGCGCGATGCCATCAAGGCGGACAAGGATCGGCAGCGCTATCAGCAGGAAGCGGAGCTTTATCGGAATGATGTGATTCCGCGCGCCCGCGGCGAAGCCGCCAAGGAAATCCAGGACGCCGAGGCGTATCAATTGCAGGTGCTGGCAGTGGCCCAGGGCGAAACATCGCGCTTCGACCAGGTGCTGGAACAGTACGATCATTCCCCGGCGGTGACGCGCGAGCGCATGTACCTCGACACGATGGGGAACGTCTACAAGAATTCCCGCAAGGTCATCGTCGACACCAAGAACGGCAACAGCATGATGTATCTGCCGCTCGACAAGTTGATCGGGCCCGGTCCGCAGTCCATCAGCATGCCGAACGACACGATGACCGTGGCGCCGGCGCGGGTGCCGGAAGTCCAGGTTCAGCCACTCGAGGATCCGGCGCGCGCGCGCGGAGTGCGATGATGCAAAACAAAGTTCTCTATATTTTATTGGGGCTGGTCGCGGCGATCCTGTTGATCCGGGCGAGCGTCTTCACGGTGACCGAGGGCAAACTCGCCATCAAGTCGGTGGGCGGCGAGATCGTCGATTCGGATTTTGCGCCGGGGTTGCATTTTCGCATCCCGCTGGTCCATGAGGTCGCCTTGTTCGACAAGCGCATCATCACGCAACTGTATCCGGCGGAGCGGTTTCTCACCCGCGAACAGGAGCAGCTCAACGTCGATTTCTACGTCAAGTGGCGCATCAACAATCTGCGCCGCTTTTACGAGGCCACCGGCGGCACCGAAGAGGTGGCGAACGCCCGGCTGGGCGAGACCATCAAGGACAGCATCAAGAGCGTCGTCACGCAGCGTTCGTTGCAGCAGGTCATCACGGCGGACCGGACCGAGTTCACCGACGCCATGATGAAGAATGCGCGGCCGGCGGCCGAGCAGCTGGGCGTGCAGCTCGTCGATGTCCGCATCACGAAAATCGACCTGCCGCAGCAGGTCCGCGACTCGGTGTTCGACCGCATGCGGGCGAGCTTCAAGGCCCAGGCGGCGAAGCTGCGGGCCGAAGGCGTGGAGACTTCGGAGCGTACGCGCGCCGAGGCGAACAAGCAGCAGACCGAAATTCTGGCCGACGCGGCGCGGCAGGCGGCACAGATCCGCGGCCAGGGCGATGCGTCGGCCAGCGAGGTCTACGCCAAGTCGTATTCGAAGAATCCGGAGTTCTACAGCTTCTACCGCAGCATGCAGTCCTACCGCGAATCGATCGGCACCCAGGGCGACATGTTGGTCATCGCGCCGGACAGTGCCTACTTCAAGTATTTCAAACAACCGCAGGTGCAGCGCTAGCCGCTCGAGAGATGTATGGATATCGGTTGGAGCGAGTTGGCCCGTTATCTGGGCGGAGCGTTTGCGCTGTATCTGGTTCTGGAAGGGGTTTTGCCGTTCTTGAATCCGGCCGCTGCGCAGCGCTTGATGGCGAAGTTGTCGCAGGCGGATACGAAACAATTGCGCTGGGGCGGACTCATCAGCATGGTGGCCGGTCTGGCATTGCTCTGGATGGCGCGTAATGGGTAAGAATCTCGTCGTAATCGGTTTGCAGTGGGGCGACGAGGGCAAGGGCAAGGTCGTCGACCTGTTGACCGACCAGGTGCAGGCCGTGGTGCGCTTCCAGGGCGGCCACAACGCCGGACATACCTTGGTGATCGGCGGCAAGAAGACCATTCTGTCGTTGATCCCCTCGGGAATCCTGCACGCTCACGTGCAGTGCCTGATCGGCAATGGCGTGGTCCTGTCGCTGGAGGCTCTGTTCAAGGAAGCGGCGACGCTGATCGGGGAGGGCGTGCCGGTGTTCGAACGCTTGAAGGTCAGTCCTTCGTGTCCGCTCATCCTGGCGTCGCACATCGCGCTCGACCGCGCGCGGGAGAAGGCCCAGGGCCCGAACGCGATCGGCACCACCGGGCGGGGCATCGGGCCGGCCTACGAGGACAAGGTTGCGCGGCGTGCGTTGCGCGTGTCGGATCTGTTCCATCGCGAGCGCTTTGCCTCCAAGCTCGGCGAGATTCTCGATTACCATAATTTCATTCTGACCAAGTACTACAACGAGCCGGCCATCGACTTTCAGCAGGTTCTCGAGTCGAACCTGGAACTCGGCGAACGCCTGAAGCCGCTGGTGGCGGATGTCACGGGCATTCTCGATGCCTTGGGCCACAGCGGGGGCAACGCCCTGTTCGAAGGGGCGCAGGGTGCGATGTTGGACGTGGATCTCGGCACGTACCCGTTCGTGACCTCATCGACCACCACCGCCGGGGGTGCCGCGGCCGGCACCGGCCTGGGGCCGCGCCGTCTGCACGAGGTGTTGGGCATCGTCAAGGCGTATGCCACCCGGGTGGGGGCGGGCCCGTTTCCCACCGAACTCTTCGACGAGTTCGGCGAGCACCTGTCGCGCGTGGGGCGTGAGTTCGGGTCGATCACCGGGCGGCGGCGCCGCTGCGGATGGTTCGATGCGGTCGCCTTGCGCCGCTCGATCGTCCACAGCAGCTGCTCTTCGCTGTGCGTGACCAAGTTGGACGTGCTCGATGGATTGGATACCATCCGGGTCTGCGTGGGGTATAAGATCGACGGAGAAACCGTGTTCACGCCGCCGTTGTTGTCGCAGCAATTCGGCGATTGCGAGGCAGTGTACGAAGAACATCCTGGCTGGAAAGAGAGCAGCGTTGGCATCACCCGTTACGCAGATCTGCCGGTCAACGCTCGAAGCTATCTGGAGCGCTTGCAGGCCTTGGTCGGCGTGCCGATCGACATCATTTCCACCGGCCCGGACCGCGATCAGACCATCATCCGCCGCAATCCATTCGGCTGAAGCCCGGCTCGGGCGCGCCGCCGTCGGCGGACGCCCGGTCGGCGCGCGAACCCTGTATCGCACCGCAGCGGCTCTGACCGCGATGCTCTGCCTCATGGGTGCCGCCCAGGGGGACCGTCCCTGGTTGGACGTGCACCGCACGCCCGACGAGCGGGCCGCACTCGCCGTCAAGGCCATGACGCTCGACGAGAAAATCGCGCTGTTGCACGGACCCATGGCGATGCCCTGGATCACCCCCGACGGCCGACAGATTCAGGTGCCCGCCGCTGCGATCCTCTCGGCCGGCTTCGTTCCGGGGTTGGCGAGGCTCGGCATACCCGCCCTCTATGAAACGGACGCGAGTCTCGGCGTTGCCAATCCGAACGGAATTCGTCCGGGCGATGTGGCGACGGCGCTGCCCTCGAGTCTGGTCCTGGCATCGACGTTCGATCCGACCCTCGCCTACCGGGCCGGCGCGATGGTCGGCGCCGAGGCGCATGCCAAGGGCTTCAATGTGCTGTTGGCCGGCGGAGTCAACCTGGCGCGCGATCCGCGCAACGGCCGCAACTTCGAATATCTGGGTGAGGATCCCCTGCTGGCGGGCATGTTGGACGGCGAAGCCATTCGCGGCACCCAGGATCAACACGTGATCTCGACGGTCAAGCATTTCGCGTTGAACGCCAACGAGACCAATCGTCAGTATCTGGACGCCCGCATCGACCGCAGGGCGCTGCGCGAATCCGACTTGCTGGCGTTCGAGATGGCGATCGAGCGCGGCAAGCCTGGCGCCGTGATGTGCGCCTACAACGAGGTGAATGCTGATTACGCCTGCGGCAATCATTGGTTGTTGATCGACGTGCTCAAGGGTGATTGGCGCTATCCGGGCTGGGTGATGTCGGATTGGGGCGCCGTGCACGGGGCCCTGGACGCGGTGAACGGTCTGGATCAAGAGTCCGGTGAGCAGCTCGACAAGGCGGTGTTCTTCGATGCGCCATTGAAGGCCGCGGTGCTGGAGGGTCGCATTCCCGCGGCGCGTGTGGACGACATGGTGCGCCGGATCCTGCGGTCCATGTTCGCGGTCGGCATCGACGCGGCCGGCATAGGCGCGGCCGGCCCAGGCGCGGCCGGCCCAGGCGAACATCCAGCGGTGAAAGTGGACATCGATTACGCGGCGCATCGGGCGCTCGCGCTCGACATCGCGCGCAAAGGCATCGTGCTGCTCAAGAACGACGCCGACCTGCTGCCGCTCGCCCGCAGCTATAAAAAGATCGCGGTGATCGGCGGTTACGCCAACTCGGGCGTGTTGTCGGGCGGCGGTTCCGCACAGGTCATCCCCACCGACGGACCGTTCG
The DNA here is from genome assembly GCA_003164785.1 of Gammaproteobacteria bacterium. Classification (GTDB taxonomy): domain Bacteria; phylum Pseudomonadota; class Gammaproteobacteria; order Steroidobacterales; family Steroidobacteraceae; genus Bog-1198. Next base: position 112,685 of record PLUE01000039.1, read on the forward strand.
CGCGCATTCCCACGGGTGGGCTGAAACCGAATTGGATGGACCAGGTGTTCGATCCTTCCCCACCGTTGGACGCCGTTCAGCGGGCGTCGCCGAACAGCATCGTGGCTTACGACGCGGGTGCGTTGCCGGCGCGCGCCGCGGCTCTGGCCGCCAACGCCGACATCGCCATCGTGTTCGTCATCCGCCATGAGATGGAAGGCAGCGACGTCCCGAATCTCGATTTGCCGGAGGGACAGGATGCGCTCATCGACGCGGTGGCGGCGGCCAACCCGCATACCGTGGTCGTCCTCGAGACCGGTAATCCGGTGTCCATGCCCTGGCTCGGCCGGGTGCCGGTGGTCGTCGCCGCCTGGTATCCCGGGCAGGCCGGCGGCCAGGCGATCAGCGACATCCTGTTCGGTGACGTCAACCCGTCAGGCCGGTTGCCCATCAGCTTCCCGCGAGACAGCGCGGACCTGGTCAGACCGGCCCTGCCCAATCTGGGCGCCGAGCCGCGCACACCGGTGCATGTCGATTATTCGGAGGGTGCGGATGTCGGGTATCGGTGGTACGCCGCCCGCGGATCGACACCGCTGTTTGCCTTCGGGTTCGGCATGTCCTATACACGCTTCGACTACCGCGACGTGAAAGTGAGCGGCGGCAAGACCTTGACGGCGACGTTCGAGGTCCGGAACACCGGCGCCGTCAAGGGTGCCGATGTGCCGCAGGTGTATTTGACCGCGGCCGCCGGCGAGCGCGTGCTGCGGCTGATCGGCTTTCAACGGGTCGAACTAAATCCGGGCGAGAGTCGTATCATCACGGTGACAGCGGATCCGCGCCTGCTGGGTTACTTCGACGAAGAGCGGAGACAGTGGCGGGTCAAACCCGGGATCTATCAACTTCGAGTTGGGCGATCCGCGGCCGATTTGGCTCTAGGTGGGGAGGCAGGCTTGCATGGCATTTGACACGATCGGCGCACCGGCGAGCGCATTGGAGCACCCGGCGTCCGATACGAGCGCGGCATATTCGAAGGACTTGACGGCGTTCGTTTTCGCCTTGTTTTTCGCCTTCGGCGGCATCACCAGCCTGAATGATGTGCTCATTCCGAAGCTGAAGGCGTTGTTCACGCTGTCGTATGGCGACGTGATGCTGGTGCAATCCGCGTTCTTCGCCGCGTACTTCATCGTGTCGATACCGGCCGCCGCCCTGGTGCGCCGGATCGGTTACATGCGCTCGGCGTCGGTGGGCCTGCTCACCATGACGGCCGGGTGTCTGTTGTTCGTGCCTGCCTCGGCGCACGGGATCTTCGGCCTGTTCCTGGTGGCGCTGTTCGTGCTCGCCGCCGGCATCACCACCGTGCAAGTGGTGGCGAATCCCTTGATTTCGATGCTGGGGCGGGCCGCCACCGCGAGCAGCCGGTTGACCTTCGCGCAAGCCTTCAACTCGCTCGGCACCACGATATTTCCCTATGTGGGATCGATCTTGATCCTGGGGTCGTTGGCCACGGTCGATCCCAGCACGCTCAGCGGTGCCGCGCTCGATCAGTTTCGCGGCGTCGAAACCCGCGTGATCGCGCACACCTATATCGGTTTGGCGATCGCGCTGGCGGCCCTCGCCGCCGTGGTCTGGGTGCGGCGCAAAGGATTGGCCGAGACGCCGGCGGCGCCGACCCCCGTTCTGCGCGCCTTCAACTTGTTGACACGACCGCGCTTTGCGTTCGGGACGGCGTGCATATTTCTGTATGTCGGTGGGGAAGTCGCGATTGGATCGATGATCGTGAGCTATTTGATGCAAGGCTCGGTGTTCGGGGTGGTGGCTGAAGAGGCCGGCAAACACGTGCCGTATTATTGGGGTGGTGCGATGGTGGGGCGCTTCATCGGCGCCTATGTTCTGCGCCTGTTCGCTCCCGGCAAGGTCCTGGCCTGCGTCGCCGCGGCCGTCATCACGCTGATACTGATCTCGGCCAATTCGACGGGCAGCATCGCCGGTTGGGCGTTGCTGTCCATCGGCCTGTTCAATTCCATCATGTTTCCGACGATTTTCTCGCTGGCCAGCGAGGGACTGGGCAAGCGCGCCGCGGAAGGTTCCGGGGTCATCTGCATGGCGATCGTCGGCGGCGCCATCGTGCCGCTCGTCTGGGGCCGCGCCGCGGATTTTTGGGGCCTGCGTGCGGCGCTGGCCGTGCCTGCCGCCTGCTATTGCGGTATTCTTTTGTTCGGCTGGTTCGCGCGCCGCCCACTGCTCGACGGCGGCGCCTCAGCCACTTAGAGTCAGGAGCGCTCATGGCCGATATTTCCTTGCGAGGTAGCACACGTGCGGCGTTGCCCGGCGCGCGGGAAGTGGCACCGGCCGACCCGACGGAGCGCTTCGAGGTCAGCGTCATCGTGCGGCGGCGTGCCGCCGAGGCCATGCATTCACGGGCTGCGGCGCTGGCATCCGGCGATCGATCCCAGCGCTGGCTGAGCCGCGAAGAGTTCGCGCAGTTGCACGGCGCCGCGGAGGCTGATTTTGCGGCGGTGCGCGCCTTTGCCGGCGAGAACGGCCTGGTGGTCGTGCAGGAACACGCGGCCAGGCGCACGTTGATTTTGTCCGGCACGGTGGCTCAATTCAGCGCCGCGTTTTCCGTCCAATTGCATCACGTGGAACACGCGGGCGGGACTTATCGCGGACGCACCGGGGATATTCGACTGCCGGCTGAATTGGCTGCCGTGGTGGAGGCGGTGCTGGGCTTGGACAATCGTCCCCAGGCGAAGCCCCATTTTCGCCTGCGGCCGCCCGCGAGCGCCGTGGCGGCCGTGTCCTATTCCCCGACTCAGGTCGCCGCGCTGTACGGCTTTCCGGCTGGCGCAGGCGCGGGCGAGTGCGTGGCGCTCATCGAACTCGGTGGCGGATTTCGTCCGGCCGACCTGACCACGTATTTTACGGGCTTGAAGGTTGGCTCGCCCAAGGTGATCGCGGTCTCCGTCGACCACGCGACGAATACGCCCACGGGCGATGGTAATGGTCCGGACGGCGAAGTGATGCTCGACATCGAGGTGGTGGGCTCGATCGCGCCGCAGGCCTCCGTCGCCGTCTACTTCGCGCCCAATACCGATGCGGGATTTCTCGATGCCATCACCACGGCCATCCACGACACGATCAACAAGCCGTCGGTGATTTCGATCAGTTGGGGTGGGCCTGAGTCGTCGTGGACCTCCCAGGCCATGACGGCGATGGACAGCGCCTTCCAGGCGGCCGCGACCTTGGGGCTCACGGTGTGCGTCGCCTCCGGCGACAGCGGCTCGAGCGACGGAGTGACGGGCGGCGCCGACCACGTCGATTTCCCGGCGTCGAGTTCGTTCGCGCTCGCGTGCGGCGGCACCAGCCTGCAAGCTGGAGCGACGGCCATCACCAGCGAAACCGTGTGGAACGACGGCAGCAGCGGCGGGGCCAGCGGCGGCGGCGTCAGCACCTTCTTCACACTGCCGAGCTGGCAGCAGGGACTGAGCGTTCGCGGGACAACGGGGCAGTTCGCCCTGGCCATGCGCGGCGTGCCGGACGTGGCCGGTGATGCCGATCCCGAGACCGGCTACGACGTGCGGGTCGATGGCGCGGACACCGTCATCGGCGGCACCAGCGCGGTGGCTCCGCTCTGGGCGGCGCTGATCGCGCGCATCAATGGCATCACCGGCAAGCCGGCCGGGTTCATCAACGCACTGCTGTACCAGAACGCCGGCGCGCTTCGCGATATCACCGCCGGCGGTAACGGGGATTTCGAAGCCGCCCCCGGCTGGGATGCCTGCACCGGGCTCGGCAGTCCGAACGGCCCGCCGTTGGAGCGACTCCTCTAGGCTGATATGGGCTTAGTGGACGTGAAAGGTGCCGGGGCCGCCGAACAGTCCCAACAAACCGGTGATGATGAGGTAAAGCGCCACGATGTAGTTCAGCAGGCGCGGCATGACCAAGATCAGTATCCCCGCGAGCAGGGCGACCAGCGGTGCAATACTGAGATTCATGTTCAACGACATAGCAAGCTCCTACGAGAATAATTTGAGGACGTTTTCCAGGGTTTTCGTGACGCCCCAGGCCAGTGGGGCGGCGACGACCAGCCAGAGCACGATGAGTCGAGCGGTCATGGGGTGCACCTCACTTCTTGCGGGCGGGCGACACGTAATGGTGGCGTTCGTTCACGGAGCGCATGGCGAGATTGCACAGGAAGCCCAACACCAGGAGCCCGCACATGATGTACATCGTGAAGGAATAGGCCTGCGCCTTGGCCACGCCATGGTCGATCTGGGACTGACGTATATAGTTGACGAGCACGGGCCCCAGAACGCCCGCCACCGCCCACGCGGTCAGCAAGCGGCCGTGAATCGCGCCCACGTTCATGGTGCCGAACATGTCGCGCAGATACGCCGGGATGGTCGCGAATCCGCCGCCGTACATGGAAATGATCACCGCGAACGCGGCGACGAACAGGCCGATGGAACCCAGGTGCCCCAGTGAGGGCACGGTCGAGTAAAGCGCCACGCCGAGGACAAAGAAAATCGTGTAGGTCGTTCGCCGTCCCAGATAATCGGAGGCGGCGGCCCAGACGAATCGTCCGCCCATGTTGAACAAACTCAACAGGCCGACGAAGCCGGCGGCGGCGGCCGGTGTGACGCGGCCCGGGAAGATCTCCTGGATCATCGGCGAGGCCTGCCCGAGCACGCCGATGCCGGCGGTGACGTTCATGCACAGGACGCCCCAGAGCAGCCAGAATTGCGGCGTGCGCCACGCCACTTCGACCAGGACGTCCGCCTTGGTCACCATCGAGCGCGGTGCCGCCGATCCGGTCCATCCTGCGGGCTTCCAGTCGGCCGCGGGGATGCGCACGGTGATGACTCCAATCATCATGAACATGAAGTAGATGACGCCCATGGTGACGAAGGTCTCGAGCACGCCGTTGGATGTCGCCGTCTTGAAATGGTCCATGAGCAGCAAAGACAGCGGCGCAGCGACCAGTGCGCCGCCACCGAAGCCCATGATGGCCATGCCGGTCGCCATACCGGGGCGATCCGGAAACCATTTGATCAATGTGGATACCGGCGAGATATAGCCGATGCCGAGACCGCAGCCGCCCAGCACGCCGTAACCCAGATACAACAGCGCGATTTGGTGATAGTGCAGGCCGGCCGCCGCGACCATGAACCCGCCACCGAAACAGAGCGCCGCCGTGAACATGGAGCGGCGCGGGCCGACACGTTCCACCCAGCGTCCGAACAACGCGGCCGACAGGCCAAGGAGGGCGATCGCGATCGAAAATGTCCAGCCCACTTCCGTCAGTTTCCAGTCCTGGGGGGCCGAGTGCGTGATGCCGATCATCCTGGTCAACGGCAGATTGAAGGTCGAAAAGGCGTACGCTTGTCCGATCGACAAGTGCACCGCGAGGGCGGCTGGTGGGACGATGAAGCGGTTGAACCCAGCCGGGGCCACCGTGTTTTCACGGTCGAAGAACGATGCGGTCATGAGTAAGCGGCAGCCTTGTAGGCTCAAATGTTATTGCAGCCAATATGCGCCACCGCGCTGCAACTTGCCAGAGTCACCGATCCTTCATCGACTCGCGTCATCGACTCACGTCGGGCATTCGTGCGCCGCCGCACGGACCCGCGGTCGGAACTCCTATAAAGTCCGCGCACAATCAACAAGCTTGCTGCGAGTCCCACGTCGGGCTCGACGATCACGGATGACAGGCGTGGGTGGACGTCTTCCATTTGTCATAACTTAAATTGCTGGGATTCTACAATCGTGACCTCCTCAGTCGATCGCCGGCTCGCAAGGCCGTAGTGTTGTCGTTACTCATGACCCTATTCAGGCATTCGGGCCGCATCAGCTGGGTGCTCCTCGCGTGGTTCGTCATGCCGCCCGCGGCGTCGGCGATGTGCATCCCCAGCCCGGACCCGGCCATTCGGTCGATCCAGAGCCAGGTACCGAAGGACGCCGCCAAGGCGTTGACCCTGATTCGCGCCAAACTGGACGCCCAAAGCCACGAAACGGGGGCCGGGTCGATCGCATTCCTGGCGGGATTGTATGCGGTGCAGGCGGAGGCGTACGAGATCCTGGAATTGTCGGCCGCGACGCGTACCGCGGCCACCGAGGGGCTGAAACTCGCGACCGAGGTGCACGATCCGGTCCATCTGCAATTGTTGTCGGCGTATGCCGAAAGTGCGTTCGGGGGCGCGGCGATCGCGGCCGCCATCACCACGATCGAAGCCGCGCGTCTCGCGCAGGCGCCGGGTTCCGCGGCCGGAACCTGCCTGCTCATCACCCGCGGGCTGTTGGAAAATCGCGAGGATCGGGCGGATCTGGCCATCGTCACGCTGACGCAGGCCTACCGTGCCACGCTGTCCTCGACGCAGGCCGAGGCGCGCATGTTCGCCGCGTCGGTGCTCTCGATCGTGATGCGCAGCATGGGCGACTATCCGCAGGCGCTGGCGCTCAACAAGCAACAAATCGATTGGGACGTGGCCCACCACGCGTATCTCAGTCTGTCGGTGTCGCATTTCATGCGCGGACAGATCCTCAAGCTGATGGGCAGTTATCCGGACGCCGTCGTCGAGTATTTCGAGGCCCGCAAGCTGAGCGTGCAGTTGGGCGACGAGCAGGGCGTCGCCTACGCCGATCAGGGGATCTGCGGCGCGCACGTCGAACTCGATGAGTTCGAGGCCGCGCAGCAGGAATGCGCCGGCGCCATGCAGATCTTCTCGGCCACTCATGCCGAAGCCGCGGTGAAAGAGGTCCGTGCGCTGCTGGCGCGGATCGACCTGCGCCAGGGTCGGCCCGGGGCCGCGCTCGTCACCTTGAACGGTGTCCTGGATCAGGATGGCGCAGACCTGCCGCCGCTGCACGTTCCTGAGTTGTTCGAATTGCGCGCGCGCGCGAACGCGGCGATGCACAAATATCGGAACGCCTACAACGATTTGCACGAATATATCGAGCGGCACGCGGCGGCCAATGCCGCCGAGCGCTATCGGCAGGATGGTGCCCTACGGGCCCGGTTCGAGACGGATCGGGAGATCGAACGCAATGCCTCGCTCCAGCGCGAGCTGGCGCTGTCCCGTGAGCAGTCGCAGCGGCAGGCGCAACAGCTGCGACTGAACGCGATCGTGGTGGTGGTCGGCGTCGGCGTCATCGCGCTGCTGATTTACTTTCTGGTGGCGAATTTCCGTTATCGTCAGCAGCTGCAAAAACTGGCGAGCCAGGATGGCTTGACGGGATTGCCGAATCGTCGGCGCACCGCCGAACTCGCGCTGGCTGCGATGCAGAACGCCCGCGCCGCGCGACTTCCGCTGGCCGTCGCCATCATCGACATGGATCATTTCAAGGTCATCAACGATCGCTGCGGCCATGCTGCCGGCGATCATGTACTCAGGGAATTCGCACGGGCGGGCGGCGCGGCGCTGCACGACACCGATATCCTGGGGCGCTGGGGCGGCGAGGAGTTTCTGCTGGTGATGCCCGGCGCGACGCTCGAGGTCGCCATCGCGAACCTCGAACGCCTGCGGACCCTGGTGTTCGGGATCAAGTTGCCGGCGTCCGGCGCGGGGCTGCGCGTCTCGGTGAGCGCGGGCGTGGCGCCCTTGGAATCGAACGTCAAATCGCTGGATGACCTGATCGCCCGTGCCGATAGTGCCCTCTACACGGCCAAGAATGACGGGCGGGACCTCGTGCGGGTCGCGGACCCGGCCTACGTGACCGGCGCACACGCGATACGGCGGGTGCAACGGCAGTAGGGTCCGGCGACAGGTGTCCATGGTTCTCAAGGGGCACCCGTAAGTGATTGAAAACAATAGAATCTTATGTATGGTGCCCAGGAGAGGACTCGAACCTCCACGAATTGCTCCACTGGTACCTGAAACCAGCGCGTCTACCAGTTCCGCCACCTGGGCAAGAGATGGGTCGCCGAGTGCGAGGCGCAGGAATTTACGCACCCGACCTCGCGTTGTCAATGAGTTCCCGTCGGACGCGGCGTTGCCGTCCACGATCGTCAGCACCGTCTGGGCGTGGCCGGTGCACGTGGGTGCACCTGACCGTCGATGAGTCCTGGCGTGATCGGGCGTCCCTTCCTGTGTTGTAACCGCAACGTCGGTTCCAGAGCCCTGCAACGCAGCGGCGGCATCGCATCGTCGTCGCCTCCGTGAATTTTGAAAATATTTTTACGTGGTTTGGATAATCGGCTGCCTATGTGTCGAGCGCACCATCTTCGATCGCAAGGTTCGTCGCCGTCGTCGGGCGGTGAGATTTTATTCAAGGAATTAGCGTTGTTTGCCGCGTGAAACCCCGGCACTAAATTGGCGCAAAAAAATCATGGGAAACGGGAAAACGCACCATCGCCGTGCAAGCCCGCGTGTGGATGGTCCGATTTCGTTTTTCGGAACCAACGGGTCGTGAAACACTGCTTTACCGACGCCTCCGCGGGTGGTGACATCCGCGCAACACTGCTGGACAGTACGGCGAAGTTAAGCTAATTAACCAGGGCGATTCTGCTCGATAAAACATCAAGTGAGGGATGCTCAATGAAGATGCGTGTACGCCCGACTGGGATTGCGTCTGCGAATTCGCGACGTCGAGTCTGTCAAATCGGAACCGTGTCGACGCTGAGCGCCGCGGTGCTGTCGGCGCTCTACGGGACGGCCTACGCCGCAGATGACAATGCGCTGCAGGAGGTCGTCGTGACGGCCACGCGGCGTGCGGTGTCCGCACAGGATCTGCCCATCAGCATCACCGCCGTCAGCGGCGCGGCGTTGGACGAGGCGGGCATCAGCGACCTGAGCAGCCTCGCGCATTCGATGGCGGGCGTGAACGTGACCGACAAGGGGCCCTTCGGGGGCGTCAACGGCGCGACGCTCATCATCCGCGGCCTGAACAGTGAAGCGACCGGTGGTCAGGTGGCGCTCGCAACGCCCATCGTCCCGCCGGTGGCGACGTATGTCGACGACACGGCGCTGTTCGTGAACCTCCGGTTGCAGGATCTGGACCATGTGGAGATCCTGCGCGGTCCGCAGGGCACGCTGTATGGCTCCGGATCTCTCGGCGGCACCATCCGTTTCGTGCAGAACGCTCCCGATCCGACGGCCTTCGATGCGAAAATCGAAGCGGGCATGAGCAAGACCGATCACACCCACGCCACGAATCAGGACATCAGCGGCATGCTGAACCTGCCGCTGTCCGACACCTTGGCCGTGAGATTGAACGCGAGCTGGACCGACGAGGCGGGTTTCATCAACCAGCCCAATCTGTACGTCCTCGACTCCTCCGGCGCACCGGTCGCGTCCCAGCCGGGAAACCTGCTGAGCCCGCCGGAAACCTATTCGAAGGATGGGACGAATTCGTACGGGTATCGGACCGCGCGCATTTCGACGCTATGGAAGCCGAGCGACGAATTCAAGGCGCAGCTCTCCTATCACTACCAGGTGTCCACCGCGAACGGGTTTCCGTATGCGGCGCCCGAGTACGGCGTGCAAAACCTGTCGTCCGCCGACCACACGCAGGCGACGACGCACGACAAGGTCGATCTGTTCGCCCTCACGCTGGAAGGCGATCTTGGCTTTGCGACGCTGACGTCGAACACCTCGTATGCGCATCACGTGAATCAGTCCAGCAGCGATCTGACCAACCTATATTCCTATTTCCCGTTCTATCCCGCCTATTACGGCGCGAATCCGCGTGTCCTCGTCACGGGCCACGACGAGCTCGACGACAAGCCCTGGGCGCAGGAGCTGCGTCTCGCATCGAAGTCCGGGGGCACCTTCGACTGGGTGGGCGGGCTGTTCTTCAAGAACCAGACCACCATCATCAACGAGCATGAGTTCTATCCCGGGTATTCGGACTACTTCAATGCCTGCGTTCCCGCCTATGGGGTCGGCGACGGCGTGTCCGCGTCGCAATGCGGTTTGGGAGAGGCCTACACGCCGGGACCCACGCAATATGTCGATGGAATTCCTCTCATCAAGGATCAGGCGTACATCGGTGACTTCGAAACGCACTTCAAGGACATGGCCGCATTCGGCGAGCTGACGGCGCACGTGACGTCCAATTGGAGCGTCACCGGCGGCACGCGGGTGTTCAAACAGACCTTGAGCCAGTCGCAGCAGACGGGTCTGCTGTTCGATGCGTTGATCCCGCCGCCGGCACCCATCGCCAACGCGAGCCTGAGCGATTCGTGGCGCAAGGCTTTGTGGAAGTTCAACACCGCCTACCAGCTGGATCCGACCAACCTGGTGTACGCCACCTGGTCGCAGGGTTTCCGACGCGGCAGCGTCAACGCCTTGCCGCCGAGCGAGCTGGGCGGCTCCTATGTGACCGATCCGCGACTCTACAAGGTGGAACCCGACAAGGCCGACAACTACGAGATCGGCGCCAAGGGAACCCTCGCCAACCGGTTTCGTTATTCGGCCGCCATCTACGACATCCAGTGGCACAACGTCCAGGAGGGTGCACAGCTGACACCGTTGGTGTTGCCGGCGGGCATCAACGTGGGCAACGCGTACAGCCGCGGCTTCGAGACCGAACTGTATTGGAAGATCACCGATCATCTGTCGGCCACGGTGGAATACACCTACGATCTGACCAAGCTCACGTCGTATTCGGCCGTCGCGTTGCTGGGCCTGTCCGTGCCGCCACCGCCGCCCGGCGGCCCGCTTCCCGGGACGCCGAAGAACAGCGCCGCGGTGGGTCTCGAGTACGGGCACCTTGCCTTCGCGGGCGGCGAGATGCTGTTCGCGATCAACGCGCACTATCAAAGCGTGGTCATTCCCGCGCTGTCGGCGACCATTCCCACGGTGGCGGGCTACACCATGGAGGACGCGCGCGCCAGCTACACGCTGTCGCATTGGATGGGCACGCTGTATGTCGACAATTTGAGCAACCGCGTGGGCATCAACTCGTATTCCGATCCGGCCAACTACGGCAGCAATTACGAGGCCATCGTCTCCAGGCCGCGCACCATCGGATTCACGGTGGGCTATTCGTTCAAGGGCTGGTGATGGGCGCGGGTGCTTCCGTTTTTCGGAAGCACCCGGCAGTTTTTCTGTAGTTTATATGAAGCTGTGGATGCGCCATCATGAGCCTCTCGCGGCTGCCGGGCGGCCGCCGCGATCCCTTATGAAGCGGAGTACGTGATGATCCGGACCGGCAACCAATACTTGGATTCGATTCGCGATGGCCGCGAGGTGTACATCAACGGCGAACGGGTCGGCGACGTCACCAAGCACCCGATGTTGAAGCCGTTGATCGACATTCGGGCGCGCATCTACGACATGCAACACGAAGCGGCCACGCGCGAGGCGCTGTCGTACGAGGAAGCGGGCGAATGGAACGCCGTCGCGAACAAACTGCCCCGCACGCAACAGGATTGGCTGGACAAGCGCCGCGCGACCGACACCGTGCTCGATGAAATCGGCGGGGTGGTCACCCGGGTGGGTGACGAGACGGTGGGCGAGATGTGGTCGTTGTTCGACGGGCAGGATGTTCTGAACGAGGTGGACCCGCAGTTCTCCGTGAACATCCGCCGACACATCGACAAGGTGCTCAAGGAAGATCCGTTCCACGTCTCGGCCAACACCGACCCGAAAGGCGATCGCTCGAAGCCGCCCCAGGAACAGGACCCGGACATGCTGTTGCACGTGGTCAAGGAGACCGACGCCGGCATCATCGTCCGCGGTGCAAAGTACGAGACCGCCGCGCCTTATTCGAATCAGGCATTCACCAAGCCGACGATCGCCAACTGGGGCAATTCGGCGATGTCGGATTACGCCGTCGGCTTCGTCTGCGATCTCGGCTCGCCGAACCTGAAGTTCATTTGCCGCACCGGATTCGCCGGGCGCGCGCCGGCCGCCGACTATCCCCTGTCGAACAAGTTCGACGAGGTGGACGCCTTGGTGATCTTCGACAACGTGCTCATTCCCTGGGAGAACGTGCTCTTCTACCGGCACACCAAGGCCGCGATGTTCATCCGCGCGACGTTACACCGGTATTCGGCCTTCGCCTTCGTCCAGCGAAACCTGAAAATGGCCGACATGATGATCGGGGCGGCGTTGTTCAACGCGCGGCAAACCGGGCTCGACAAACAGCAGGCCGTCCAGGAGAAGCTTTCCCAGCTGGCGGTCTATCGAGAGGGCATCAACGCGCACCTGACCGCGGCGATCGTCATGGCGGAGAGAAGTCCGGCCGGATTGCTGATGCCCAATCAGTCGCTGCTGTACACCGGCCGCGTGCTGGCCTGTTCCCAGCTTCATGAAATGATGCACATCGCGCGCGAACTATGCGGTGGCCAGATCTGCGTGACCCCCGACCGGGCGGCATTCGAATCCCCCGCGACCAAGCCATGGCTCGACAAGTTCTACACGGTCAATGAGAACTGGATCGCGGATGACCGGCGCAAGTTGCTGGCATTCGCACGCGATCTGCTCAATTCCGATTACGCGGGCCATCGTCTGACGTTTCAGCTGTTTGCGCAGGCTCCCCCGTACGCGCATCTCGCGGCCGTGTATCGAAATTTCGACTGGGACACGCCGCTGGCCTTCGTGAGAAAGGCGGCGGGTCTGTCCGAGCGCGTCATGGGCGAAAGCAAACCGAAGCATGCTGCCGTGGCTCCTGCGGGTCCTGCGGCTCCCGCCGCTCCGGCTGGCGGCGCCGGCGCCGCCGAAGCGGCCGCCTGAGTTCATGGGCGATTCGGCAACCGCGGTGACGGCATCGAACGCGGGAGTCCTGCGGCAGCAATTCTTGCTCGGCATGAGCCATGCCGCATGCACGGTCAACGTCGTGACGACCGACGGTGTCGCGGGGCGCCACGGCGTCACGGTCTCGGCGATGGTGTCGGTCTCTGCGGACACCCCGAACCCGACATTGCTCGTCTGCATTCACCATCTAAGTCCGGTGGCGGACGCGCTGCTGCAGAACGGCGTATTTTGCGTCAACGTGCTGCGCGAGGATCAGGCGCGCATCTCCGACACCTTCGCGGGGCGCAGCGGCGCGCGCGGGGCCGACAAGTTCGATTGCGCCGACTGGACCACCCAGGTCACCGGCGCACCCCGGGTGCTCGATGCGCTGGTGGCATTCGATTGCCGCGTGACGGGGAGCGACCGGATCGGGTCGCACTTCGTGGTCTTCGGTTCGGTCGAGGATATCTTCGTGTCGGGAGCCGGCGCGCCGTTGATCTACGCCAACCGGGCCTACGGCGTGCCGCTGCACTTCCATCCGAGGCCGATTCCGGTCCCCGGCGCCGAGCAGAGCCTGGCTCTCGGCTGCTTTCAGACCTTCGCTCCCTATCTCGTGCCGGCGTTGGTCTCGCGTCTCACCAAGCTGCATCCGGATATCGCCCTGACGCTGATCGAGGCCGACCAGAGCCATCTGCTCGCCGGTCTGCGGCGCAACGAGATCGAACTCGCGCTCCTGTACGACTTCGATCTCGGCGCCGACATCGAGGTCGACAATCTCGCCGATCTCGTCCCCTATGTTTTATTGCCCGACGGACATCCGCTGGCGGCGTCGCCGGCAGTGTCGCTGGAGACCCTGGCGCGGGAGCCGCTGGTGTTGCTGGACATCGATCCGAGCCGCCATTACTTTTTGTCGTTGTTTCGAGAGCGCGGTTTGGAGCCTCGCGTCGCCTATCGCAGCAGTTCCCTCGAAATGGTGAGAGGCTTGGTGGGTCACGGTCTGGGGTACAGCCTGTTGGCGACCAAGCCGGCCAACAACATGTCCTACGATGGCCGGGCGCTCGTGGTCAGGCCGCTGTCGGTCGCCGTCAGGAACAGCCGACTGGTCCTCGCCACGATGGCCGGCCGTCCGCGGAGCGCGATGGCCCAAGAATTCGCCGCTCATTGCCGCGCCTTTTTTCACGGAGTCATGCATGCACACTCGAATTCGTAAATTCAACACCCGCGATACCTACCCGGAGCAGAAGCTCGACAACGACCTGTGCCAGGCGGTCGTGGCGCGGGGCAGTACCGTGTTCGTGCGCGGCCAGGTGGGGCAGGATCTCGACACTGCGCTCAACGTCGGCGTGGGGGATGCGGAAGTTCAAGCCGACAAGGCGATGGCCAACATCGCGCAGCTCCTGACCGAAGCCGGCGCGGCGCTCGAACACATCTGCAAGGTCACGATCTATCTGACGGATCCCCGGTTCCGCGAGCCGGTGTACCGCACCGTCGGGCGGTGGCTGAAGGGTGTGTACCCCGTGTCCACCGGCATCGTCGTCGCGGGCCTGGCACGGCCCGAATGGTTGGTCGAGGTGGATGTGATCGCGGTGATACCCGATGCGAACTGAACGGTGACTTTCTCCCTGGTCGCGCGCTCGCCGGATGCGCAAATGTTCGGCATGGTCATCGCCTCCTCATCGCCCGCCGTGGCGGCCCGATGCGCCCATGCGTCCGCCGATGCGGGTGTGGTGGCGACGCAAAACATCACCGATCCGGCCTTGGGCCCCCGAATATTGCGCTTGCTCGCCCGCGGCGCCACGGCCGATGCGGCGCTTGCGGAGGCGCTCGCGGGCACGCCGTATGGCGCCTACCGGCAGCTGGTCGTGATGGGCACGACCGGCCCTGCGGCCATCCACAGCGGCGCGCGGGCGCTGGGGACGGTGGGCTCGGCATTGGGCAGCGATTCGGCGGCGGCGGGGAACCTGCTGGCGCACAGCGATGTGCCGGCGGCCATGGTGGCCGCCTTCGAGTCCGCAGGCGGCCCTTTCGGCGCGCGTCTGCTCGCGGCATTGAGTGCCGGCGAGGAGCGGGGCGGCGAGGCGGGCCCGGTGCGTTCGGCCGGTCTCCTGATCGTGCGCGAGGTATCGTGGCCCATCGTCGATCTGCGGATCGACTGGAGCGAGACCGGGCCAATTACCGCGCTGCAAGCCTTGTGGGACCTGTATGCGCCACAGATCGACGATTACGTCCGGCGAGCGTTGCATCCCGGCGATGCCCCGAGCTTTGGTGTGCCCGGCAATCCGTGAAGAGCAGCCCGCGTGAACAGCAGCCCGAAAGAATGAAGTTCACGCTGCGGCAGCTGGCGTATTTTATCGCCGCCGCCGAAACCGGCAGCATCACGCTGGCATCGAAACGGGCCAGCATCTCGCAACCGGCCATCTCCACCGCGATCTCGCACATGGAGCGGGAACTGAACGTGCAATTGTTCCTGCGCCATCATGCCCAAGGCTTGTCCTTGACGCCGGCGGGCCGGACGCTGCTGCGCGAAAGCAAGCAGCTCTTGAAGCAGGCGGAAGGGCTGTATTCCGCGGCCGCGGACATCAACCATCAGATGCGGGGCGAATTGTCGGTGGGCTGGTTCTCGACCCTGGCGCCCATCATCATGCCGCAGCTCGTTCAGTCCTTCATGGAGGCCTTTCCGGATACGCGGATCCGGTCGCAGGAAGGCCATCAGGAGGGGCTTCTGACCGGTCTTCGTGAGGCACGCATCGAACTCGCCATCACCTATGATCTGCAGATCAGCGCCGATGTGGATTTTCAGCCGCTCGCCTCGCTGGCTGCGCACGTGTTGGTCGGCGCTTCGCATCCGTTTGCGCGGGAGCGCTCGGTGAGGCTTGCCCAGCTGGCCGCGCTGCCCATGGTGTTGCTGGACCTGCCGATGAGCCGGGAGTATTTTTTGGCGCTCTTCATCCGGGAACGGTTGAAGCCGAACATCGTCTGGTCCTCCGGCGATTTCGAGGTCGTCCGCACCATGGTGGCCAACGGGCTCGGCTACACGTTGGCCAATGTGCGACCCCGGGCCGACGTCGCGCTCGACGGGCGACGGTTGCATCGGGTCGTGCTCGGCGGCGAGCCACCGCCGTTACGCGTGGGCATTGCGACGTTGAAGCAGATGAAGAGAACCCGTCTCGCGCAGGGCTTCGAGCAGCATTGCCGGCAGCTCGTCTCGGACAAATCGATTCCCGGCATGGCGCCGCCCGCGCCGCGCCGCAAGAGGTAACGACATGGCCGACGCCCGTCTCGAAGCGATGCGGCTCGTCCGTGCCAAGGACTGGCCGAATGCCTTGATTCAACTCGATCGCGCGCTGCGGGCGAGTCCGGCGGCGCCGCAGCTGCTTCTCAGCAGGGCACAGTGTCTGATCGCGCTGGGTCGACGCGCGGAGGCGTGCGCGACGGCCTCCATCGCCCTGCAGGGGGCATCCGCCGACGCTGCGCTGCTCGATGCGCTCGGCAGCTTCTTCAGCTTCGTGGGGGACCAGGAGAAAGCGCTCGCCGCATTCGAACGCGCCGTGGCAGTCGCGCCCGACAATCCGCATTTCATATTCAATCGGGCCACGGTGCGCCGTTTCATGGGGCAGCTGCGGGGAGCCGAGGCGGACTACGACCGGGTCATCGCGGCGCGTCCGGAGGACTTCGAGGCCTACAAGAATCGGTCGGACCTAAGGGCGCAAACGGCCGACGACAATCATGTCGACGAACTGCGGCGCCTGCTGCAACACGGCTTTGCGGATTGGCGGGGCGAGGTACAGATCCGCCACACACTCGCCAAGGAATACGAAGATCTGGGCGAGTACGCCAATGCGTTCGAACAATTGCAGCTCGGCGCCAGGAAACGTCGTGAACACCTGAACTACGATGTGGCAACCGACGTGGCCACGGTGGAGTGGATCATCGAAGCGTTTCCGGCCGCGCCTGGAGCTGCGGCATCTGGGCAGGCCGTGCCTGCGCCGGCCGCACCTCAGCCGGCCGCACCTATTTTCATCGTGGGGTTGCCGCGCAGCGGAACCACGCTCACCGATCGGATCTTGAGCAGTCATTCGCAGATCCGCTCGGCGGGCGAGTTGAACGATTTTGCGCTGGCGCTGGTGGCGCGGGTGCGGGCGGAGAACCCGGCGGCGCAGCTCGCGCGCCGCGACTTGGTGGCGCGATCCGCCCACGTCGACTTCGCGGCGCTCGGGCGCGAGTACATCGGACGTGCGCGCGGGGTGGTGGGAGAGGGCCGCTTCACCGACAAGATGCCGCTCAATTATCTGTACTGCGGCTTGATCGCGCGTGCGTTGCCGGACGCGAAGATCGTGCATCTGACGCGTCATCCGATGGCGGCGTGCTATGCCATGTACAAGACCTTGTTCAAGGATGGTTATCCGTTCTCCTACGATCTCGGCGACATCGCTCGCTATTACATCGCCTACCGTCGCTTGATGGATCACTGGCAGTCCGTCATGCCGGGCGCCATCCATGAATTGAACTACGAGCGGCTGGTGGCCGATCAGGCAGGCGAGACCGGCAAACTTCTGGACTTTTGCGGGCTCGAGTGGCAGGACGCGTGTCTCGACTTCCATCGCAATGCGTCCGCCACCACCACCGCCAGTGCGTCGCAGATTCGCCGGCCGATCTATGATTCTTCGGTGGCGCAGTGGCGCCATTACGCGGCGCAGCTCGCGCCGTTGCACGATCAACTCAACGCTGCAGGACTCATTCCATGACATCGACCACGACACGCGAACATGCGACCCGCCTGGAAATCTGCACCATCCAGCCGATTCCCCTCGACCAGCGCCATGGCACCGCAGGCGATCTGTTCACCGTATGGTTCGGGTCGAACCTGATGCTGCTCACCATCGTCACCGGTGGGCTGTCAGTGACCGTCTTCGGTTTGTCCTTCGGTTGGGCCGTCGCGGCGCTCGCGGTGGGTAATCTGGTGGGCGCCATCTTCATGGCGCTGCACGCGGCGCAGGGGGCGACGCTCGGCGTGCCGCAGATGATCCAGACGCGGGGCCAATTCGGCTCGTTGGGTTCGCTGTTGGTGGTCGGCATCGTGGTGGCGATGTATGTCGGGTTCCTGTCCTCGAATCTGGTGCTGGGCGGGCAGGCGCTCGCCAGCATGGTCGACGGCGCGTCGGACATTCCCGGCATCGCGCTCGTCGGGGTTCTGAGCGTCATCGCGGCGATTTACGGCTACGACCTCATCCATGCCTACACGCGGTGGATGACCTATGTGTCCGGCGTGGTGCTGGTGCTCACGGTGGCGTGGATCATCTGGGTGCATGGGTTGCCGGCCGATTTCCTGACGCGCAACGAGTTCAATGGGGCGGGATTTCTGGGAACGGTATCGGCCGGGGCGCTGTGGCAAATCGCCTACGCGCCGTACGTCTCCGATTACTCGCGCTACATGCCGCAGGATACCGGCGCCAAACCCGCGTTCTGGGCCAGCTATTGGGGTTGCACGCTGGGTTCGTTCCTGCCCATGGTGTTGGGCGCCATGGTCGGCCTGGCCGCGCCTCAGGGCAATCTCGTGGCGGGCCTCGCGTCACTGACCCGGGGCATCGCACCCCTGGTGCTGGTGACTTTTTCGGTGGGGGTGGCCGCGGCCAACGCGATGAATCTGTATTGCGGCGCACTCTCTGCGCTGACCTTCGGACAGACGCTGTTGCCGCGCTGGTCGCCCGGCCCTCAGGCGCGCACGCTGATGGCGCTCACGCTGTTCGGCTTGTCGCTGATGGGAGCAGTGTGGGGCCGGGCGGCGTTCCTCGTGAACTACGAACACTTCATTTCGTTGCTGCTCTGCGTGCTGGTCCCGTGGACGGCGATCAACCTCGTCGACTACTACCTCTTGAAGCACGGCGTGTACGACGTGGCGTCGTTCCTGCGGCAGGACGGCGGCATATACGGTCGTATCAACGTGCCGGCGGTCACGTGCTACGTGATCGGCATCCTCGTGCAGCTGCCGTTCGTCGTGTCGCATCTGTACACCGGTCCCGTTGCCCGCGCCCTGGGCGGTGTCGATCTGTCCTGGATCGTGGGGCTGCTGGTGACCTCGCCCGCTTATTATTGGATGGCTCGACGGTCGCCGGCAGCCTTGACGGACCCGCTTACCAGCGCCACGCTGGGTCAATAGGCCCATGGGGGCTCCTAAAGCTGCTACCCTCGTGCCCCAAATAAATCAGCTTAAGGCTTCTATAACCCATGACACGACGTGGCCCCAAAGGCCCGCAAGGACCGAAATCGGAAGAGCGTTCAGCCAGCCCAGATTGGCGCGGTGAGGATCCGAACCTAGAGTTCGAGAAATCCCGCTACGCGGAACCCATCGCCAGCCGCGAACTGCTGCTCAAGACGCTGTCCGAATCCGAAGAGCCGTTGACCGCCGCCCAGCTGGCGAAGCGACTCGGCTTGAACACCGACAAGCAGCGCGATGCGCTCGCCAAGCGTCTGGCGGCGATGGTTCGCGACGGGCAGGCCATCGAGGGCCCGAACGGCTTCGACACCGCCGGCGAAGGCGAGCGGGTCGAGGGCCGGGTCAAGGGCCGCAACAACGGCGACGTCCTGGTATTGCCCGCCGACGGTTCGGCACCGCTGGTGCTGGCGCGGGCGGACACCGCCACATTGATGCACAACGACCGTGTCGAGGTGCTCGCGGTGGGCATGAACGACCGCGGACGGCGCATCGCCAGATTGATCCGGCGCACCAACGACGGCCCGGTCCATCTGGGCGGCATCTGGCGCATGGACCAGGGTCGCGGCCGAGTCGAACTCGAAGACCCGGGCCACTGGTACGCGGTGGAGGTCGGCAACCGCGAGAAGCACGGGGCGCACGCCGGCGACAACGTGGTGGTCGAGGTGACGCGGCGGCCGCAGGGCGATTTGCCGGCGCACGGTCGAATCATCGAAGTGCTGAACGATTCGCGCCCCTCGGATCTTGCGGCGCGATTCGCCATTCTGCGCCACGATCTGCCCGAGGAATTTCCGCCCGACGTGCTGCACGAGGCGAACCTGTTCGCGCCGACGGTCAGCGCGGCGGATCGCGAGGGCCGCGAGGACCTCAGGGAACTGCCGCTGATCACCATCGACGGTGCGGATGCCAAGGATTTCGACGATGCCGTCTACGCGGAGCCCGTGCGCGGCGGCTGGCGCCTGGTGGTGGCGATCGCCGACGTCAGCAACTACGTCCGCTACGGCAGCGAACTGGATCTGGAGGCGCGGTCGCGCGCGACCTCCGTGTATTTTCCGGACCGCGTGATCGCCATGTTGCCGGAACATCTGTCGAATCATCTGTGCTCGCTGATGCCGCGCGTCGAACGGCTGGCCTTCGTCTGCGACATGCGCCTGAGCAAGACGGGCAAGTTGTCGAAGGGCCGCTTCTACGAGGCGGTCATCCGCTCGCACGAACGGATGACCTACGATCAGGCCTGGAGCTATCTGGAGAACCCAAAGAGCGACGCGAGTCAGGATCTGGACCCCGCGGTCCGCGCGTCCCTCGACAACCTGTACGCCATCTATGGCGCGTTGAAGAAGGCGCGCGACGCCCGCGGGGCGCTGGACTTCCGCGGTGGCGAGACCAAGGCGCGCATCGGGGACGACGGTAAGATCGAAGGTTTCTATGCGGTCACGCGCAACGACGCGCATCGTATGATCGAGGAATGCATGATCGCCGCCAACGTTGAGGCGGCCGTGGCGTTGCGGACCGCCAAGGCGGGCAGTCTGTTCCGCGTTCATGGTCAGCCCGAAGACAAACGCGTGACCGAGCTGCAAAAAGTGCTGACGGCCCTGCAGGTGGGCGCGGTGTTCTCGGAGAAGCCGACGCCGCGGGAATTTCGCCAGATCACGGACAAATTGGCAGCGCGGCCCGATGGCTTGCTGCTCGAGTCGTTGGTGATCCGCTCATTGGCCCAGGCGGTTTATCAGCAGACGAACATCGGACACTTCGGGCTCGCGCTCGAGGAGTATGCGCACTTCACCTCCCCCATCCGCCGCTATCCGGATCTCTTGGTGCATCGGGCCCTCAAGGCGGCGGTGCTCAAGAACACCACCTCGGGCCGCAAGTACAGCGTGTCGGAGCTGCAGATGCTGGGCGCCGAGAGCTCGCAGCGGGAGCGGCGCGCGGACGAGGCGTCGCGCGATGTCATGGGATATTTGAAATGCCTGTACCTGGAGCCGCGGGTGGGCGAGACGTTCGATGCGACCATTTCCAGCGCGCTCGAGTTCGGCTTGTTCGTCCAGCTCAAGGAGGCGCCCATCGACGGGCTCGTGCACATCTCCGCGATCCCGGGCGATTACTGGGAACTCGAAACCGGCGGAATGGGGCTCATCGGGCAGCGCACCGGGCGGCGCTGGCAGATGGGCGATTCCGTCCGGGTGCGCCTGAGCCGGGTGGACCTGACCCAGCGTCAGATCGACTTCGAGTTGGTCGACCCTGAGGCGGCGGTGACCCACGGTACGGTGCGCGCGCCGCGACGAGGCGGCAGCGAAAGCCGGCCCCGAAGCGGTGGCGGCCACGGCGGCGGGGGGCAGGGTGGTGGTGGTCAAGGCGGTGGCCAGCGGCGCGGCGGCGGAGGCGGTTCGGGCGGCGGCGGCGGTGGGCGTGGTCCCCGCGGCGGTGGCCAGCGTGGTGGTGGGCGTGGCGGGCGTTAGGGCGGGTGGCTGATCCCAAGCGGCATTTCGTCTACGGCCTGCATGCCGTCAGCGCGGTCATCGACCGGGCGCCGGAACGTTTGCTGGAGCTGTGGATTGCGGAAACCCGGGACGATGCCCGCTCGCGCGCCTTGAAGGATCGGGCATTGGCGGTGGGCATCCGGGTCCAGGCCGCGACCGGCGACTCGCTTGCCAAGCTGGTGGGCCCGGTGGTGCACCAAGGCGCGGTGGCGGCGGTGCGACCGCTCAAGCCCTGGGATGAGCACGATCTGGTCGCCGCGTTAAGTCAACTGGTGGATGAGCCGCGGCCCGTGGCAGCGCGGCCCGCCCAGCCGTTCTTATTGGTGCTCGACGGGGTCACGGACCCGCACAATCTCGGCGCTTGTCTGCGGACCGCGGATGCGGCCGGTGTCCATGCCGTAATCATCCCGAAGGACCGCTCGGCCGCCGTGGACGGGGTGGCGCGCAAGGTGGCCGCCGGCGCGGCGGAGTTCGTGCCGGTAGTCAGCGTCACCAACCTGGCTCGTGCCCTGGACCTGGTCAAGGAGCAGGGCATCTGGGTGGTCGGAACGGAGGGAGAGGCGGAGCAGACGCTGTATACGGCCGATCTGAATCGACCTCTGGCGCTGATCCTGGGGGCGGAGGGCAGCGGAATGCGTCGACTGACGCGGGAGCGCTGCGATTTCGTGGTGCGGATCCCGATGGCGGGCCACGTCGAGTCCCTGAATGTCTCGGTGGCCGCCGGCGTGGCCCTGTTCGAAGCCCGGCGCCAGCGCCTGGGTTGAACCCCTGGCGGCGGGCGGCGCGCGGGCGGCGCGCGGGCGGACGGCGGGGCGATGGCGGCGGCGGTGGCGGCATATCGACGCGAAAGCGGCCAAAACGCCGGTTGACCGTGGTGGCCGGGAGCGCGTATCCTTCGCGCTCTTTTTCGCCGGCCGCCCGGCATTACTCCTTGTCTCACCGCTCGCAACGGGAGACTACAACCGTAGGGAGCCTACAATGCGTCATTACGAAATCGTGCTCTTGGTCCATCCCGACCAGAGCGAACAAGTTCCTGCGATGGTCGATCGCTACAAGGGCATGATAAGTGCCGGCGGCGGCCAGGTGCATCGCTTCGAAGACTGGGGCCGTCGCCAGCTGACGTTCCCGATCTCCAAGGTGCACAAAGCCCATTACATCCTGCTCAACATCGAAGTTGACCAGAAGACTCTGGATGAACTCACCGGTTCCTTCCGCTTCAGCGATGCCGTGTTGCGCAGCCTCGTCGTCAAGATGGACGAAGCCGTGACCGAGGCGTCGCCGATGGCGCGCGCACCGGATGAGAATGCCCGTCGCCACGATGACTTCGGCGACGATGGTGACGATGACGACATGCCCGCAGGCGGTCGTTGAGCGGCGATTGCCGCGCGTCAGCATCCAACCCCAGTATTAGGAGCACCCCATGGCCCGTTTTTTTCGTCGTAAGAAGTTTTGCCGATTCACCGCCGATGACGTCAAGCAGATCGATTACAAGGATCTGACCACGCTCAAGAGCTACATCACCGAGACCGGTAAGATCGTTCCGAGCCGCATCACCGGCACGCGCGCGCATTACCAGCGTCAGCTGCAATTGGCGATTCGCCGGGCGCGCTTCCTGGCGCTGTTGCCGTACACCGATCAGCACTGAGGTCGCCGCACATGGACATCATTTTATTGCAGAAGATCGCGAACCTCGGCCAGATCGGCGATCGCGTCAAAGTGAAGTCGGGCTACGCCCGTAACTTCCTGGTTCCCACCGGCAAGGCGACGATGGCGACGGCCGCGAACATCGCGAAGTTCGAGGCCCAGCGCCACGAACTCGAAGCGAAGGCGCACGAAGAGCTCGCCTCGGCCCAGGCTCGTGCCGCGACCTTCGAGGGCTTCACGCTCGAATTGAAGGCGAGGGCTGGGTCGGAAGGCAAGCTGTTCGGCTCGATCGGCACGTCGGATATCGCGGAGGCTGCCGTCAAGGCGGGCCACGCGATCACGCGCAGCGAAGTGCGCATGCCGAACGGACCGATCCGTTCCACCGGCGAGCACCCGGTTCAGCTGCACCTGCATGCTGACGTCGATGTGACCTTGACGGTCACCGTCATCGGCGACGAATAGCGTCCGACCAAGCCCCGTCCAGACAACGCATGGCAGGGGCTCGGGGTAGAGGTCGGGACAGAGATCGGGACAGGGACCGACCCATGGGCGGCGGCGATGGTCTGCGCCTGCCGCCCCATTCGGTCGAAGCCGAGCAATCGGTGCTCGGCGGCTTGATGCTCGATGCCGCGGCCTGGGATCAGGTCGCCGACCGCGTCATCGCCGAAGACTTCTACCGCAACGATCATCGCCTCATCTTCGAGGCCGTCGCCGGTCTCATCGAACGCAATCAGCCTTGCG
The DNA here is from genome assembly GCA_003164785.1 of Gammaproteobacteria bacterium. GTDB lineage: Bacteria > Pseudomonadota > Gammaproteobacteria > Steroidobacterales > Steroidobacteraceae > Bog-1198. The sequence goes on from PLUE01000039.1 coordinate 136,414, forward strand.
ATGCCGTGACCTTGTCCGGCTACCTGGAAAGCCAGGGCGTGCTGGATCAAGTGGGCGGCCTTTCCTATCTGGGATCGCTGGCGCGCGACACGCCGACGTCGGCCAACATCCGTGCCTACGCGGACATCGTCCGCGAGCGCTCCGTCCTGCGCCAGCTCATCACCACCGGCAACGAGATCGTGACCGCGGCCCTGCAGCCGGAAGGGCGCGAGGCGCGTGAGATCGTCGACGAGGCCGAACGCGCCGTGTTCGAGATCGCCGAGCGCGGCTCGCGCGGCAAGGTGGGTTTCCGCACCGTCAAGAGCATCCTGCCCGAGGTCGTCAACAAGATCGACGAGATGTATCACTCGGACGGCAAGCTCACCGGCATCTCCACGGGTTTCAAGGTGCTCGACGAGATGACGTCCGGGCTGAACGCCGGTGATCTAATCATCGTCGCGGGTCGCCCTTCCATGGGCAAGACCACGCTGGCCGTGAACATCGCCGAGAACGCGGCCTTGGGGTCGGGCAAGTCGGCGGCCATCTTCAGCATGGAAATGTCGGCGGAGTCGCTGACGCTGCGCATGATCTCCTCGCTGGGCCGTATCAATCAGGGGCACCTGCGCTCGGGCAAGTTGAGCGAGGAGGATTGGCCGCGCATCGATTCGGCCATGACGCAACTGGGCGCGGCCAAGATCTATGTCGATGAAACGCCGGCGCTGACACCCACCGAAGTGCGCGCACGCGCGCGTCGCTTGAAGCGCGAGCGGGGTCTCGACCTGATCGTGGTCGATTACCTGCAGCTCATGCAGGTGGCGGGGAACACGGAGAATCGCGCCACGGAGATCTCGGAGATCTCGCGCGGCCTCAAGGCGCTGGCGAAGGAATTGAAGGTTCCGGTGATCGCGTTGTCGCAGTTGAACCGCGGCGTCGAGCAGCGCGTCGAGAAGAAGCCGGTGATGTCGGATCTTCGCGAGTCTGGAGCGATCGAGCAGGACGCTGACGTCATTCTCTTGATCTATCGCGAAGAAGTTTACGATGTCAACACCACCCGCAAAGGAATTGCGGACATCATCATCGCCAAGCAGCGTAACGGTCCGACCGGCGAAGTGCAGCTGACCTTCCTCGGGCAGTACACCAAGTTCGAGAATTACGCGCCGGAATCCTACGCGCCCGAAGGCGGCTATCGCGGATGATCGGGTGAGCTCGTGATGACGCCGACGGTGAGCGCGACGGTGGACACTGGCGCGTTGCGCCACAATCTGGGTGTCGTTCGTCAGCGCGCGCCGCGCTCGCGCGTGATGGCGGTCATCAAGGCCAATGCGTACGGACATGGACTCGTCGCCGTCGCGCGCGCGCTGGACTCCGCGGATGCGTTCGCCGTCGCACGCGTCGATGAAGGACTCACCCTGCGCCAGGCAGGCGTGCTCACCCGCACCATTCTCCTCGAGGGCGTGTTCGACGCCGATCAACTCGCCGCGGCCGCCGCCGCGGGCTTCGAACTGGTGGTGCACACCGCCGAACAGATCGACCTGTTGCGTGCGGCGCCGGCCGGCACGACGTTCAATATCTGGTTGAAGCTCGACACGGGGATGAACCGATTGGGCTTCAAGCCCGCCGCGTTTCGAGCTGCGCTGGCGGCCTTGAGCGACTTACCCGCGGTGCAATCGCCGGTGAATTTGTTCACGCATCTGTCCTCGGCGGACGGCACCGACCCATCGACAACCGTGGATCAGCTCGCGCTATTCTCGACGGTCACCGCCTCGCTGCCCGGCGAGCGCAGCATCGCGAACTCGGCAGGCCTCCTCGGTTTCGAGGACAGTCAAGCCGATTGGGTGCGGCCGGGATTGTTGCTGTATGGCGCCTCGCCATTTGCCGCGACGGTGGGTGCGGACTATGGCTTGCGGCCGGCGATGACGCTGCATTCGCACATCATCGCCGTCAAGGACATCGAGCCGGGTGAGCGGGTGGGCTACGGCGGCTTGTGGACGGCGGCGCGGCCCACACGCCTGGCGATCGCGGCCGTGGGCTACGGCGATGGATATCCGCGCAGCGTGGCGCCCGGATCGCCGGTGTTGATCAACGGGCAGCGCGTGCCGCTGGCAGGCCGGGTGTCCATGGACATGATCGGCATCGATGTCACGGACCTGCCGGCACCGCGGCTCGGCGACCCCGTCATTCTCTGGGGCGACGGCTTGCCCGTGGAAGAGGTCGCTCTCTGGGCGCAAACCATCCCGTACGAACTTCTGTGTGGAATCAGTCAGCGCGTCGCGGTCACGATTCGCTAGGTCAGGACGTTCCGGCGCGAGCGGCCAATAGTCGCACCGAAGGCGTAGTGCATACCCTGATCCGGGCGGTCCATGAGTGACGCCGGTCGCAGATCCCCGTATTTCGCTTGAGTGCCGCGGCGATGGGGCCTTTCATGCTGCCATGGCTCTCATATATAACACGTGGTTGGTCGGGCTATCGGTGTTCGTCGCGATCAGCGTGTCTTACACCGCGTTGAGATTGGCGTCCCGCGTCGCCAACACGGAGCTGCCGTATGAGCGTGCGTGGCTCATCGCCGGTGCATTCGTCATGGGGCTCGGCATCTGGTCCATGCATTTCGTCGGGATGCTGGCATTCTCCGTTGCGGTGCCCTTGGCATACCACGTACCGGCAACCCTGGCGTCGCTGGCCGTGTCGATTCTGACCTCCGGATTCGCCCTGGCCATCACCCGGGGCGAGGAACTGACCCTGGTCCGTTTGTGCGGCGCCGCTGCGGTGATGGGTGCGGGCATCGCGCTCGTGCATTACATGGGCATGGCGGCGATCTCGATCGTGCCCGCCATCTCGTTCGATCCAACACTCGTGGCGCTCTCCATCTACATCGCCGTATCGGCCTCGTTCGTGGCGTTGTGGATGTTCTTTCGATTGCGCAACGGCAATTCGTGGCAAAGATCCTTGTTTCGGGTCGGGGCCGCGGTGGTGATGGGGAGCGCGATCAGCGGCATGCACTACGTGGGCATGGCGGCATCCCGGTTCGCCGCGGGGTCGTACTGCAGCGGCGGAATCCGACTCGATCAACCGTGGCTGGCGGCGAGCATCGGCATATCCGCTATGGCGCTTCTTGCCGTGACGGTGGTCACGGCGGTCTACGATTCGCAGCGCCAGAGCCGTGCTCGACGTCATGCGCAAAAGCTCCATGAGGTCAACGTGCGGCTGCAATACCAGGCCACGCACGATGCGCTGACGGGACTGCCCAACCGCACGCTGTTCATCGAGCGCCTGCACCAGGAAATCAGCAGGGCGGAACACAGTCAGCAGGGCTTCGCGGTCTTCTCGCTGGACCTTGACCGATTCAAGGTCGTCAACGACACGTTGGGCAATGCGGTGGGGGATCAGCTACTGCGGCGCATCAGCGGTCGATTGTCGAGCCTCGTGCGGCTCGAGGACGCGGTCACGCGCTCCGGCGGCGATGATTTTCTGATGCTGATCTGCGGCGTCGCGACGCGGACGGGCGCGGCGGCGGCGGCCACGAAAATCGTCCACGAGTTCGACAAGCCCTGCGAGATCGACGGCTCGGCGGTGCATGCGTCGGCGAGCATCGGTATCGCCTTGTACCCGGCCGACGGGCTCACGGCGGAGACGCTGGTCGCGCATGCCGATGAGGCGCTGTCCTGCGCCAAGGACAGCGGCCGCAACACCTTTCTTTTCTTCGACCCCGGACCGAGTTCCGTTTCGCAGGACCGGCTGGACCTGGAGAGCGATCTGCGGCGCGCGTTGGTGTTGCAGCAGTTGGAATTGCACTATCAACCCAAGGTGGACGTGGTCACGGGAAGCATCTCCAGCGTCGAAGCGTTGCTCCGGTGGCGTCACCCCGAACGAGGCTTCGTCAGCCCGGCGGAGTTCATCCCGTTGGCCGAGGAGAGCGGATTGATGTTCGCCATCGACGAGTGGGTGCTGCGGGAAGGGTGCCGTCAGGCGCGCGAGTGGCAGAGCGCCGGCCTCCCCTTCATCCGGGTGGCCGTGAATGTCTCGCCGGTCAATTTTCGCGAGTCGCGGTTCTTGTGCGCCGTGCGCGCCGCGCTCGCCGATTTCGACCTCGATGCGCGGTTTCTCGAGGTCGAACTGACGGAAACGACGGTCATGCGCGACGCGGAAAGCGCCGTGGTGCTTCTCGAGGACCTCAGCCGGATGGGCGTGGTCGTCTCGATCGACGACTTCGGAACCGGCTATTCGAGCATGAGCTATCTACGCAAACTACCGATCGACAAATTGAAAATCGATCGCAGCTTCATCAGCGATCTGGCAACCAGCCTCGATGCGGTCTCGATCGTGAAGGCGATCATTTCCCTGGCGCACAGCCTGCGCCTCAAGGTCGTCGCCGAGGGTGTCGAAACGGCGGCCCAATTGGACCAACTCCGTCAACTGGGGTGCGATCAGTACCAGGGCTTCCTGCGATGCCCCGCGGTGTTGCCCGCCGCCATCGTCGCGATCATGCGGACCCAGGCCGAACAACCGGGACCGAGCGACAAGTTCGGCCATCTCCGGACGCAGAGCAAACTCGGCGTGTTCAGCCGCCGTTCGGGCGGCTAGTTCTCGAAAAATCCCATCTTGACGCCCGCCAGCTGCACGACATCGTTGTCGTTCAGGCGCCGCGCCTGCGGCCCGATCGCCACGCCGTTGACGAGCGGATAGTCGTTTTCCTTGCCGCTGTCCACGTGCACGATGAAATAGCCCTCGGAGCGGCGCGTGATCGCCGCCACCTGGACCCCCGGGCGCCCGAGCGTGGTGAGGGCCTTGGTCAATTCGAGTTCGCGACCGGCAAATGCGCCGCTCAACACCTGCAACTTGGCCTTGGGCAGGGCGGTGGCGTTCTCGGGGACTCCCGCGGGCGCCGCCGGGCGTTTGGCTGCCGCGACCTTGGCGGCCTGGTCAACCGCCGCGCCGACCCGGCGGATGCGGTCCTCGCCCTGCGAACTCGGAGTGATGACCATCGTCTTCTCGAATTCGTCCTGTTCGGTCTCACCATCCTGACTGTCGACGAATCGCAGCTGATGGTGCCCCACCGTGATGACGTCGCCGTGTTGCATGGCGTGCTTCTTGATCAGCTTGCCGTTGACGTAGGTGCCGTTGGTGCTGTTCAGGTCTTCCAGGAACGAGTCGTTCAGGATGTTGATGATGAGCGAGTGATGACCGCTGACGGCGGGATTGTCGATACGAATATCGTTATCCGGCAGGCGCCCGATCGTATAGCGCTCTTTGTTCATGTTGTATTCCGCCAGGACGGATCCGTCCAAGCTGAGCATCAGGCGTGCCATGCAGACTCCATCTCTCTAACCGAACCATCCCAGAATTTTATCGAATATACGCCGGTGAGCAGGAAACGGTTCAGCGACATGGGCCATGATGACCGATACGTTATCCCGTCCACCATTGTCATTTGACAACTGAATCAATTGCTTAGCAACCGTATCAAGGTTAGCACTAAAGGTGCTGATTGTTAAATGTATATCCTCGTCTTCGATCATGTCGGACAAGCCGTCCGAGCACAGCACGTAGTAGTCGCTTTTCTGCACCGGCTGCTCGTGGATCTCCACGTCGACGTTTTGCTCCACGCCGAGCGCGCGGGTCACGTAATTCTTGTTCGTCGCCCGTTGGGCTTCCTGCTGGCTGTAGAAACCCCGATCGACCAATTCCTGAAGCAGCGAGTGGTCCAAGGTCATCTGTTCGAAGCGATTGTCCCGCAGGCGATACAGCCGCGAGTCGCCCACATGGGCGATGGACATCTTGTTGTCATGAAACAAGCACGCGACCACCGTCGTTCCCATCCCCTCACATTGAGGCTGGGTCTTCGACGTGTGGTAGATGATCTTGTTGGCCCGGTGAATCGCGTCACGCAAGATGATGCTCGGACGCGTCAGTCCCGACTCGGGATCGCGCACGGAGAGGTCCTCGCGCATCACGGCATCCCGAACGAGGTTGATGATGGTCTTGACCGCGATGCCGCTCGCCACTTCGCCGGCGTTATATCCACCCATGCCATCGGCCAGGACGAACAACCCGATATCGGCCTCGGTGCCGATCATATCCTCGTTGTGCTCGCGTACCTTGCCGGTATCGGTCAGAGCAACGCTGGCGATTTTCCCCCGAAGACTCATGGACGCTGCATCGCTTCTAAGTTGTATTCATCACTAGAACCCATTATGGCGCACCACTTGGGATTCGCGCCCGGCAATCTTCCAGCGCCGCCGCCATCTGTGCACCCGAATCGAACCGCGCCTCCGGAGTCTTGGCGAGTGCGCGGTCGATGACGCTTTCGACGCAGGCAGGCAGATCGGGCCGGTACGCGCGCAATGGGGGATGCGGCGCCTCGGCGATCTGCTGCATCAGCCCCGTCATCGAATCGGCGGTAAACGGCAGCTGACCGGTCAACAGCTGAAACAGGCTAACACCCAGGGAAAACAAGTCCGAGTGACCGGTCACAGTTCGTCCCTCGAGCTGCTCGGGCGACATGAAGGACGGTGTGCCCAACACGATGCCCGTTCGGGTGGTGCCGGCGCCGGACAGGCGGGCGATACCGAAGTCGGTGATCTTCAAGATGTCCGTGCTGGAGTCGTACATCAGATTGGCGGGCTTGATGTCGCGATGGACCACTTGTTGTTTGTGGGCAAATCCCAGCGCATCGGCCGTGCGAGCGATGACTTCCAACACCTTGCGCGGCTCCAGCAAGTTGTTGGGCGTTGCATAGTCGCTCAAGTGGCGGCCCTTCAAGTATTCCATTGCAATGTAGGCGAGACCGCGCTCTTCGCCGACATCGTAAATGGTCACGATATTGGGATGGTTGAGCCGACCCGCGGTCTCGGCCTCGCGAAAGAATCGCGCTCTGGCTTCGACCAGTTCGGAATCGCTGAATTCGCTCGCCAGGGGAATGGCCTTGATCGCCACCAGACGATTGATGGCCGTATCGCGCCCCAAATAGACGATGCCCATGGCGCCTCGTCCGATTTCACGTTCCAGATGATAGCGCCCCAGATGCTCGGATTCCCGCCCCTCGGGGATTGCCTGAGCCGGCGGACTGGATCGCAGCACGGGAGCCGGGGCCGCCGGCATCGGTTTCGGCCTGGCCTGGTCCGCGTCCATCAGCCGTTTCAGACGTGTACTCACGTCGCGATAGGTGTTGTCGGCCCGCGCCAGATGCCGGTACACCGCCGTGGCCTGGGTCACACGGCCGCGTTGCTCCAGCTGGGTGCCGAGCGCATACAGATCGCCAAGCACCGTCATGCTTGGCTTGCGGCCTTTCAGTTCGGCAAAGCGCTGTTCGAAGTTATCGAGCAGCCGCGCCGTATCCGAGCCCGGCGGCGGTGCGGCCGCGGGCGCCCGAACCACCGTGGACACGGGCGACCAGCGCGACCAGATGAGCAGTGCACTGCCCAAGGCCAAGCCCAGGAATCCTGGAAGCCACAGCCAGGAATTGAAGTTGACCAGCACCCTCAGCAATAGGTCCACCCCCACGATGCCGAAGCCCACGATCGATGCGATCAGCCCGAGTTTGCGCATGCAATAGACATAATCCGTCATTTGAAGGCCGGCAGTATAGGTTATCGGGACGCCTTGGCTGCAATGCTAAGCTCACAAATTCGATGTCGAGGATGCGATGGCGAAGTTGAAAGAAGTATTTGTTTGTCAGAACTGTGGAGCGCCTTCGCCTAAGTGGCAGGGTCAGTGTCCGACGTGTGGCGAATGGAACACGTTGGTGGCGGAGGCAGCGCCGCAAAGCGCTCGCGCGGCGGCCCACAAAACCCCGCGGGCGGCGCGCGCCGACGTATCGACGTCTTTGGCCGCAGAAGCGACCGTCGAGGAGCCCCGATTGACCACCGGATCGGCGGAACTCGATCGGGTGTTGGGGGGAGGGCTGGTGGCGGGCTCGGTCACCCTGATCGGCGGCGACCCGGGCATCGGCAAGTCCACGCTCATGCTTCAGGCCGCCGCGGCGCTGAATGCCTTGGGTCCGGTGCTGTACGCCACCGGCGAAGAATCCCTGAAACAGGTGGCGCTGCGCGCGCGCCGCTTAGGGCTGGCCGATGCGACCGCCCGGCTGATCGCGGAAACGGCGGTGGAGCAGATCGTGGGCGTGGCCACGAGCGTGGGTGCACGCGTGCTCATCGTCGACTCCATACAGACGATGCATTCGGAGCGAATCGAAGCGGCACCTGGTGCGGTGTCGCAACTGCGCGAGTGTACGGCCGAGTTGGTGCGGTTCGCCAAGGCGAGCGGCACCGCCGTGCTGTTGGTGGGCCACGTCACGAAGGAAGGGCAGATCGCGGGGCCGCGCGTGCTGGAACACATGGTCGACACGGTTCTGTACTTCGAGAGCGACACGGGGAGCCGCTTCCGCGTGTTGCGTTCCGTGAAGAACCGCTTCGGCGCGGCCAATGAGATCGGCGTATTCGCCATGGCGGAGCAGGGGTTGCGGGAAGTCACGAACCCGTCGGCGATTTTTCTGTCGCGCCATGCAGAGCCCGTGTCGGGCAGCGTCATCACCGTGATGCGTGAGGGCACCCGATCGTTGCTGATCGAAGTGCAGGTCCTGGCCGACGCAAGCCTCGGCAACAATCCACGCCGGGTGGCGGTGGGCATCGACGGTAATCGGTTGACCATGCTGTTGGCCGTCGCGCATCGGCATGCCGGGCTGCTGCTCGGTGGTCAGGACGTGTTCGCCAACGTGGTCGGGGGCGTGCGGCTTGCCGAGACCGCCGGCGACCTCGCCATCGTGCTCGCCGCGCGCTCGAGTCTGCAGGACGTTCCGCTGCCCAATTCCTTGATCGCATTCGGGGAATTGGGCCTGGCCGGGGAAATTCGTCCGGTGCCCTTCGGCGAGGAGCGGCTGCGCGAGGCCGCGAAGCATGGCTTCAAGCTGGCTCTGGTGCCGGAGGCGAACGTGCCCAAGCGGCCGCCGGACGGCATGACCGTGCGCGGTGTGACGCGGCTGAACCAGGCGCTCGACGCGTTCTAGGCAGCCCGGCCAGCGCATAGGCGGCGTGCCGGGCACGGGCGCGTGCGGGGTCAGACCTTCGGCGGTCGGATGCGGACGGTCTTGATCGCGTTCTCGCCGGTCTGCAGAACCTCGAGCGTGTAGTCGGCGAGCTTCAAGGTGGTGCCCGGGTCCGGTATGGTCTCGAGAAACTCGACGATCAGCCCGTTGAGCGTCTTCGGCCCGTCGGTGGGCAGGTTCCAGCGCATGGAGCGGTTCAGCGCGCGGATCGTGGTCGACGCATTGGCCACGAAGCTGCCATCGGCCTCGCGATGCACGTCCTTGTGCATCATGGTGGCCGGGTCGGTGGTGAACTCGCCGACGATTTCCTCGAGGATGTCCTCCAGCGTCACCAATCCCTGGATATCGCCGTATTCGTCCACCACGAACGCCATGCGGCGTTTGTCGCGCTGAAAATTGAGCAACTGGGTGTTCAGCGTGGTGCCCGAGGGCACGAAGTAGGCATCGCGCACGCTGGAGGCATCGATCAACCCCTCCCGGTCCAGACGCCCGCGCGCAAGCTCGTGCACCACCCGCTTCATGTGCAGGACGCCGATGATGCGATCGATCTCACCCTCGTAGACCGGCAGACGCGTGTGCTGGCTTTGACGGAGCTGTTCCAGCACCTTGTCCCAGTCGTCGTCCACGTCGATGCCGACGATTTCCGTCCGCGGCACCATGATGTCCTCCACCGTGGCATTCTCGAGATCCAGGATGCTGACCAGCATCTGCTGGTGGCGATGGGGAATCATGGCGCCGGCTTCGGCCACCACGGTGCGCAATTCCTCGCTGCTCAACGAGTTCGATGCCTGCTGCTGCGAGGCGCCGAGCAGGCGCAGCACCCCGTTGGCGAGGAGATTCGTCGCCCACACGAACGGATACAACAGCAGCAGCAGCGGTGTGTAGATGTAGGCGGCGGGCATGGCCAACCTCTCGGGATGCAGGGCGCCGTACGTCTTGGGTGCGACTTCGCAAAAAATGAGCAGCACCAAGGTCAGCGCCACCGCGCCACAGGCCACCATGAATTCGCCGCCCAGGCGCAACGCGATGAAGCCCACCAGCATCGGGGCGGTGACATTGACGATGGTGCTCAACAAGAGAATGAGACCGATCAGACGGTCCGGTTGCGCGAGCAGCGCGTCCGCGAGCCGCGCACCGCGGTTCCCGGCGTTCGCTTGGTGCCGCAGTCGATAGCGGTTCAAGCTCATGAGGGCGGTTTCACTGCCCGCAAAGAACGCGGCGAGGATCAGCAGCAACGCGAGCCCCAGGCAGAGTACGCCGAGCGATGGATGCGGCATCTAGCCCCAGTGTCGACCGAGAAGTGTTTCGAGGACGAATTTCGAGCCGAAGTAGGCCAGCGCCAGCGCGGCGAAGCCGCTCAAGGTCCAGCGCACGGCGGCGCGGCCCCGCCAGCCGTAACGGACCCGGCCGATGAGCAGAACTCCGAACAGCACCCAGGCGATCAGCGACAGGATGGTCTTGTGGGCGAGGTGTTGGGCGAACAAGTCCGTCACGAACACGAAGCCGGTGATCAGGGCCAGGGTGAGCAGTACGAATCCGGCGCCGATCAGCCGAAACATCACCCGCTCGAGGGCGTCGAGCGGCGGCAGGATACTCGGCAGATCCGCGAGCCGCCGGGTGCGCAGGCGCCGGTCCAGAAACACCAGCAGCAGGGCGGTCACCGCGGCCGCGAACAATAGCGCCGCGGCGCCCATCGACAGCAGGATATGGGCGCTGAGCGCCCAGCCCGGCACGTTCTCCTCCGCGTAGGTGCGCCCCGCTCCCGTGCAGGCCGCACCGAATGCGGCGCTCGCGAGCAGGATCGCGCCGAGCACCCGATTCTGCCGTTCGATGGATATGAACGCGGCCAGCACGCCAAGCGTCCAGGCCAGGAGCGACAAGGCCTCCAGAATGCCGATCGAAAACGCACCGCCGATGCGCATCATGTGCACGACCGCGTCGGTATGCGCGAAGATGGCCGCCAGCACGAGCGCCCACGCGAGCGGGCTCAGTCGAGTATTGCTGGCACTTCGCAGCATGACCCACGCACTGGCGGTATAAAGCAAATACAGGGTTATGGCGAGGATCACGACGCCAAATCATGACACAAGGACGCAAGAGCGCCTAGCCGGCGGCCATTTCCAACTATACTATTCCTTACTATGTTCGACCGCCTCACCTCTGGATTTTCGGCCGCCTTGAAGGCGCTCTCGGGTCGCGGGCATCTGAGCGAGGACAACATCGCCGAGACCATCCGCCAGGTTCGGCTCGCGCTGCTCGACGCGGATGTCGCGCTGCCGGTGGTCAAGAGCTTCACCGACGCCATCAAGGACCGGGCGATCGGCATCGAGGTGACCAAGAGCCTGACCCCGGGTCAGGCCTTCATCAAGGTCGTCCACGAAGAGCTCGTCCGCCTCATGGGCGAGGAAAGCACCGGCCTGAATCTGCGGGCGCAACGTCCCGTCGTGGTGATGCTGGCGGGATTGCAGGGCGCGGGTAAAACCACGACGGCCGGCAAGCTGGCCCGCTGGCTGATCGAGAAGCAGAAAAAGAAAGTGCTGATGGTCAGCACCGACGTGTACCGTCCGGCAGCCATCCTGCAGTTGCAGACCTTGGCGGCCCAGGTGGGAGCTGGTTTTGCGATGGGCGATGCGAGCGAGGCGCCCGTCGCGATCGCGCGCCGCGCGCTGACCGAAGCCACACTGCAGGCCTACGACGTGTTATTGCTCGACACCGCCGGTCGCCTGCACGTCGATGCCGAGATGATGGCGGAGGTCAGCGAGCTGGAAGCGGCGATCAAGCCTCATGAACGGCTGTTCGTGGTCGACAGCATGGCGGGTCAAGACGCCGTGAACGCGGCCAAGGCGTTCAACGAGGCGTTGACGTTGACCGGTGTGATTCTCACCAAGGCCGACGGTGATGCGCGCGGGGGCGCCGCCTTGTCGGTGCGGCATGTGACCGGCAAGCCGATCCTGTTCGTCGGGACGGGCGAGAAGACCGAAGCGCTCGAGCTGTTCCATCCCGAGCGCATCGCGTCGCGCATCTTGGGCATGGGCGACGTGTTGTCGCTGGTCGAACAGGTGCAAACCCAGGTCGATCAGGAAAAGGCTGAGAAACTCGCCAAGAAGATCAGCAAGGGAAAGTCGTTCGACCTGGCGGATCTGCGCGATCAATTGACCCAGCTCCAGAAAATGGGCGGCATGTCGGCGCTGCTCGACAAGCTGCCGGCGCAGATGCAGGCCAATGCGGCGGCGGCGGCGGGTGCGGTGGATGCCAAGACCCTCAAACGCCAGATGGGCATCATCGATTCGATGACCCCGCGGGAGCGGCGGCGGCCGGAAATGATCGACGGATCGCGCAAGCGTCGCATTGCTGCGGGGTCGGGTGTGCAGCTGCCGGAGGTCAACCGCCTGCTGAAGCAATTCGACCACATGCAGAAAACCATGAAAAAACTCGCCAAGGGCGGCATGCTCAAGAACATGATGCGGGGCATGGGCGGTCGGATGCCGCCCGGATTCGGCCCCCGGTAGCCGCGAAATGGGCCTGCGGAGCCCGCCGGTGCACTTTAATCGACTTAGATTCCTTTCCACACCCGATTTTGTTGCTCTCGGGCCCTGGTATTCATTACAATTAGCGGCTAGGCATTGCAAGGTGAATTAACGATGGTGACGATTCGTTTGACTCGACGCGGCGGCAAGAAGACCCCGTTCTATCATGTGGTGGTGACCGACAGCCGCAAACGCCAGGGCGGCATGAGCCTCGAGAGCGTTGGACTGTTCAACCCGGTAGCACGCGGCGCCGAGGTCAAGCTGCGCATGAACGTGGCGCGCATCGAGCATTGGTTGAGCCAGGGTGCTCACATGTCCGACCGCGTAAAGTTCCTGCTGACGTCCTTCCGCAAGCAGGCTGAAGCCGCCTAAGGGCTTCAGGGCTTTGCGACGATGAGCGGTGACTCTTCTTCGCTCATCGAACTCGGTGCGGTCGGGGCGCCGTTTGGCGTCCGCGGCTGGGTGAAATTGCGCTCGTTTACCGATCCGCCGGAGCGGTTGTTGCAGCACCGCAGTCTCCAGCTGGGATTGGGCGGTTCCTGGACTACCTACCGGATCGAAGCCACCGGACGAAGCGGCGGGCAGCTGACGGCGAAGCTTAAGGGGATCAATGATCGCGACCAGGCTCAGGCCCTGCGGGGAGCCCAGGTGTGCGTCCCGCGGAGCGAATTGCCGCAGCGCGACGACAAGGATTTTTATCGGGCCGATCTGATCGGTTGCGAAGTGGTGACGCTGGCGGGGGTGAGCCTCGGCTTGGTCAACCATTTCGTGGAAACGCCTGCGCAGGTGTTGATGGTGGTGCGCGGCGAGAAGGAATATTGGGTGCCTGCCGTGCCGCAACATCTGCGGCGGGTGGATTTGCAGGCGCGCCGGGTCGTGGTGGATTGGGATGAGGCGGCGGGTGCTTGATGCACATCGCCGTCGTGTCGCTGTTTCCGGTCATGCTCCGCGAGGCGTTGATGCATGGGGTGCTCGGCCGGGCGATCGAGCGCGGCTTGTTGACCGTGGATTGTCACGATCCGCGCGACCATGCGACCGACGTGCATCGGACCGTGGACGACCGGCCCTACGGCGGCGGTCCCGGGATGGTGCTGAAGGTGGAGCCGCTGCGCGCGGCTTTGCACGAGGCCATGGGCCGCCTGCCGGCGGGAAGCCGCCGGGTGTACCTCGGCGCCGACGGCCGGCGCTTCGAGCAGAGCATGGCCCGGGAGGCGCGCGAATGGCCCGGACTGATATTGGTGGCGGGACGCTACGAAGGCGTCGATGAACGGTTCATCGAGGCCGAGATCGATGAGCAGTGGTCGATCGGCGATTACGTGCTGTCCGGTGGCGAGCTGCCCGCCTTGGTGGTGATCGATGCGATCGCGCGGCTGTTGCCGGGCGCGCTCGGCAGCGCCGAATCGGCGGTGCAGGAGTCGTTCAGCGACGGCTTGGTGGATTGGCCGCACTATACTCGGCCGCCGATGCTGGATGGTCGGGCGGTGCCGGGCGTTCTGGCGTCGGGCGATCACGCGGCGATTCAGCGCTGGCGGTTACAGCAGGCGCTGGGCCGAACTTGGTTGAGACGACCCGAGCTGCTCGAGCGGCGCGGGATGAGCAATGAAGAGCGAAGGCTCTTGGAAGAATTCAAGATCGAACGGGCACAGCGCACGGGTCGAATCGACGATAGTCACAGATGAGGGCAACACAATGAACAAGATCATCCAAGCATTGAACGGCGAGCGCGCCACGCGCACGTTTCCGGATTTCAATCCTGGCGACACCATAATCGTACAGGTCAAGGTCGTGGAGGGTGATCGCGAGCGCGTTCAGGCCTACGAGGGCGTGGTGATTGCCAAGAAGAACCGCGGTTTGAATTCCTCGTTCACCGTGCGCAAGATTTCGCACGGCGAGGGCGTCGAGCGGGTATTCCAGACCCACAGCCCCTCGATCAGTGAAGTCAGCGTCAAGCGTCGTGGTGCCGTGCGCCGCGCCAAACTGTATTACCTGCGTGATTTGTCCGGCAAGGCAGCGCGCATCGACGAGAAACTCTGACCGTCGTCCGTCAACGCGGGCCGACCAGGAGGCATTGAATGAGTGTCGGGTCGGCTCTTGCGGGCTTTTTTGGTCTTGTCTGGCGAATTCTGGAGGGCTTGCGCAAAGCCCTCCATTTGATCCTATTGCTGGTGATCTTCGGCTTTATCCTGGCCGCGCTGCACACGTCCATTCCGGTGGTGCCGCGATCGGCGGCATTGGTGCTCGCGCCCGAGGGTGAACTGGTCGAACAGCTGTCGAGCGACCCCCTTCGCCGCGCATTCGGCGAAGCATCCGGCGGACCTGCGCCCGAAACCCTGCTCAAAGACGTGCTCGACGCCATTCAGGCGGCGAAGGGCGACGCGCGCATCAAGCTCATCGTGCTCGATCTGGGCAATCTGGCTCCGTCCGGTCTGTCCAAGCTGCAGGAAATCGGCGCGGCTCTGCGTGATTTTCGTGCGGGCGGCAAGCGCGTGGTCGTGGCGGCCGACTCGCTCGATCAAACCCAGTACTACCTCGCCGCGCAGGCGGGCGAGGTCTACCTGGATCCGCTGGGGCTGGTGTACGTCGACGGCTTCAGTTACTACCGCATGTTTCTGAAGGACGCGATCGACAAGCTGGGCGTCGATGTGAACGTGTTCCGCGCCGGGACGTTCAAGAGCTACACCGACCAGTTCTCGCGCAGCGACATGGCGCCGAGCGAACGCGAGGAAACCTCGGTCTGGCTCGATGCGTTGTGGAATGCCTACCAGCAAGATGTGTCTCGCGCCCGTTCGTTGCCCGCCAATGTGCTCAACGATTACGTCGCGGACGAGCCCGCGGCTCTGGCCGCCGTCAACGGCGATGCCGCCAAGCTGGCGCTGCAGCGCGGGCTGGTGACGGCGCTCAAGAGCCGCCGCCAGTTGGCCGACGAGTTGAAGAGCTTGGTCGGCGAGGACTCCGACAGCCACTCCTTCAATTCCATCGGCATGTCCCAGTATCTCGCGGCGGTGCATTCCAAGCATGTGCTGAAATCGAAGTCGGACGCGCGCGTCGGCATCGTCGTGGCATCGGGAGAGATTCTCGACGGCCACCAGCCGCCGGGAACCATCGGCGGCGAGACCACGGCGGACTTGCTGCGCCAGGCGCGTTACGACAACACGATCAAGTCGGTGGTGCTGCGCGTGGACAGTCCGGGCGGCAGCATGTTCGCATCGGAGCAGATCCTGCGCGAAGTGCAGGCGCTGCGCAAGGCGGGCAAGCCGGTCGTGGTGTCCATGAGCACCTATGCGGCCTCGGGCGGCTATTACATCGCGGCCGCGGCCAACCAGATCTTCGCGAGCCCCACGACCTTGACCGGATCGATCGGCGTTTTCTCGGTGGTCCCAACCTTCCAGCGCACATTGGAAAAATTCGGCGTCAAGATCGACGGTATTGGCACGACGGCCATCGCCGGCGACATGCGTCTGGATCGCGCGCTCTCGCCCGCCACGCGCCAACTCCTGCAGTCGTCGGTGAACCACGCTTACGCGGAATTTCTGATGCGGGTGGGCGAGGGGCGCAAGAAGTCGGTCGAGGACGTGGACAAGATTGCGCAGGGCCGCGTGTGGGCCGGCGTCGACGCGCAACGCATCGGTTTGGTGGATCATCTGGGCGGCCTGAAGGATGCCAGCGACGCCGCCGCGAAGCTCGCCGAATTGGGCAATGAGTACGAAGTTGATTACATCGAATCCGAGTTGAGCCTGCGGGAGGAGCTGCTCCTGCAGTTGCGCTCGCAGGCGCTGCAGTTCGGCCAGATGGTGGGATTGGTTCCGCCGCGCGGCGCCGTCGAACAGGTGCTCGATCCGCTGCTCGATCAAGCCAGGACGATCGCCAAGCTCAATGATCCCCGCGGGTTGTACGCGTATTGCTGGTGCCGCGAGCCGCGCGCCATCAAGCAGGGGCTGTCCGGCCGCTGAGGAGCCGTGTGGTGACGAGACCGCAGGCCATGCTGGAGCGGCCGCGCCCCGCACGCCGGGCGATGATTAAAGCGCCGCCCAGTCCAGGATGATCTTCCCCGACTTGCCGGAGTTCATGATCTCGAAACCCTCGATATAGTCCTTGATCCCGAGCCGGTGGGTGATGACGGGACGCACGTCGAGGCCGCTCTGCAGCATGCTCGACATCTTGTACCAGGTTTCGAACATCTCGCGTCCGTAGATGCCCTTGATCACCAATCCCTTGAAGATCACCTGGTTCCAGTCGATGGCCGTCTCGCCGGGCGGAATGCCGAGCATGGAGATGCTGCCGCCGTGATTCATGGTGCGCAGCATCTCGCGCAGCGCCACCGCGTTGCCCGACATCTCGAAGCCGACGTCGAAGCCTTCCTCCATGCCGAGCGATTTCATCGCGTCATCGAGCGAATCACGCGCGACGTTCAGGGTCTTGGAGGCGCCCATGGCCGCCGCGAGCTCGAGGCGGTAGTCGTTCACGTCGGTGATGACGACGTGGCGCGCGCCGGCGTGGCGCGCGATCGCCACCGCCATGATGCCGATGGGACCCGCGCCCGTGATGAGCACGTCCTCCCCGACCACGTTGAAGGCGAGGGCGGTGTGAGTGGCGTTGCCGAAGGGGTCCAGTATCGAGGCGATCTCATCATCGATGGCCGCCGGCAGCTTGAACACGTTGGCCGCCGGTATGGTCAGGTATTCGGCGAATGCGCCGGCGCGGTTGACGCCGACACCCTGCGTATTGCGGCACAAATGCCGGCGTCCGGCGCGGCAGTTGCGGCAATGACCGCAGGTGATGTGCCCTTCACCGGACACCCGGTCGCCGCTCTGAAAGCCGCGCACCTCGCTCCCCATCTCGACGATCTCACCCGAGTATTCGTGGCCCACGGCCATCGGCACCGGGACGGTTTTCTGCGCCCAGGCATCCCAGTTGTAGATATGCATGTCCGTTCCGCAGATGGCGGTGCGATGGACTTTGATGAGGACATCGTTGTGGCCCACGGTGGGCTCCGGCACGTCCTGCATCCAGATTCCCGGTTCTGCCCGAGCTTTGACCAGCGCTTTCATGATTTGCCCTTATTGAATGATGCCAAGCTCGTGTCCGGCGCGACCAAAGGCTTGAATGACCCGATCGAGTTGCGCGGTGGTGTGCGCCGCGCTCATCTGGGTGCGGATTCGCGCCTTTCCGTGAGGCACGACGGGAAACGAAAACGCCACGACATAGACGCCGCCGGCCTGCATCCGCTCGGCCAGTTTCACCGCGAGCGGCGCGTCGCCCAGCATGATCGGAATGATGGGATGCTCCCCGGGGATCAGGTCGAAGCCCAGTGCCTGCATCTGCGCGCGGAAATAGCGCGCGTTGGCGTGCACGCGGTCGCGCAGTTCGGGCGAGTTCTCGAGCAGGTCGAGCACCTGCAGCGTGGCCGCGGCGACCGGCGGCGCGATGCTGTTCGAAAACAGATACGGTCGGGAGCGCTGCCGCAGCCAGGCCACGATCTCGCGGCGCGCCGCCACATAGCCGCCGCTCGCGCCGCCCAGCGCCTTGCCGAGTGTTCCCGTCATGATGTCGATGCGGTCGATCACCCCGCGAAATTCGTGCGAGCCGCGACCATGTTCCCCGATGAAGCCCGTGGCGTGGGAATCGTCCACCATCACCAGCGCCCCATAGCGGTCCGCGAGGTCGCAGATCTGGTCCAGTTTGGCGATCGATCCATCCATCGAGAACACGCCATCGGTCGCGATCAAGCGGACGCGGGCATCCTGGGAGTCCTGCAGCGCCTTTTCGAGTTCGTTCATGTCGTTGTTGGCGTAGCGCAGGCGCCGCGCCTTGCACAGGCGGATGCCGTCGATGATGCTCGCGTGGTTCAGCGAATCGCTGATGACCGCGTCCTTGTCATCGAGCAAGGTCTCGAACAGGCCCCCATTGGCGTCGAAGCAGGACGAGTACAGGATCGTGTCCTCCATGCCGAGGTAGGAACTCAGGCGTTCCTCCAATTCGCGATGGACGCTCTGCGTGCCGCAAATGAATCGCACGGAGGCGACGCCGTACCCGTAACGGTCGAGGGCGGCATGCGCGGCGGCCACCACCGTCGGGTGGTTCGCGAGCCCCAGATAATTGTTCGCGCAGAGATTGATCATCTCGCGACCATCGGTGAGCTTGACCACGGGGCCTTGGGCCGAGCCGATGATGCGCTCGCGTTTCAGGAGTCCGGCGCTCTCCAGGGCCAGGGTGTCGCCGTGCAGGCGTTCGCGGAATTCTTTGATGGCATTCATCCAGCTATTATAGCGGTGGCATGCGACGCCATGGTTATTCGCGAGGACACACTTGAAATTCGACGACGAAAAGGACGTTCATCGCCTGGACAAATGGCTGTGGTACTGCCGGTTCTACAAAACCCGCAGCCTGGCGAGCGCCGCCATCAGCGGCGGCAAAGTGCATTTGAACACCGAGCGCGTGAAACCCGCGCATCGGGTGCGGGTCGGCGACCGCCTCAGTTTGTCGCTGGACGGCATCGTGGCGGAGTTCGAGGTGCTCGGCCTGGCCGGGCGACGCGGGCCCGCTCCGGAGGCGCAGACTCATTATCGCGAAACAGCGGACAGCGCGACCCGTCGCGTCCACCTGCGCGAGCAGCAACGCCTCGCGGAGTTGTCGCGGCCGAGATCCGACGAGCGGCCCGACAAGCGCGACCGCAGGCGCCTCATGCGTCTGCAGCGGGATCAGACGTAACGCCCACGTAGGGCGGCCCCGCCTCACACCCATAGGTCGGTGAGGTTTTCCGGGTCATCCAGGTTGCAGCGGTTGGCCGTCTCCGGCTCCAGGTCGAGCCAGGCGGCGGCGTGCCAGACGGCGGTCGCGAGGCCCGCCGTCCGCAGTTCGCGGAGTTCAGGATGAGGACCCAGGCGCGAGGCAAGCTCGCTCAAGCCCGGGTTGTGGCCGCAGACCAGAATGTGCGCGATCGGCAGATCGCGTTGCGTTACGATTCGCCAAATCGTCTCGGGTGTGGCCAGGTACAGCTCGCGGGCGCCTTGCACCTGCCCCGCATCGAGCTCGCAGACGCCGGCAACGATCGAGGCGGTCGCCCAGGCTCGTTCCGCCGGACTGACGAGGATGAGATCCGGAATCAAGTTTCGGCGCGCGATGCGCGTCGCCATCTCCCGGGCCTCGAGCGTGCCGCGACGGGTCAGCACGCGCTCGAAGTCCTCGGAACAGCTGTCCCCGGATTGCGCCTTCCCATGGCGCAGCAGCGTCAGTCTGCGCGGACCCATACCCGGCCGTCCGCCACTTTGGTCTCGAAGACGCGCACCGGCTCATACGCCGGCGGCGTCATGGCCTCTCCCGTCCGCAGGCAGAAGCGCGCGCCGTGACGCGGACAGATGATCTCCGTCCCTTCGATCGCGCCACCGGTGAGTTCGGCGCCATCGTGCGTGCAGATGTCCTCGATCGCGAAGTATTCATCGCCACTGCGGGCGACGGCGATCATCGTGCGGCCGACCGCGATCGAGACCGTCTGTCCGTCCGCGAGCGCCGCGACCGGCGCGGCATCGATCCAATTCATGGTGTTCCTCACATCATGCCGGTTTGCAGCCTGGCCTCGTCCGACATCATCGTCTGGTTCCAGGGCGGATCGAAGATCAACTCGACATTGGCGCGCGCCACCGTCGGCACGATCTCCACCTTGTCGCGCACGTCCTGGACCAACACTTCGCCCATGCCGCAGCCGGGAGCGGTAAGCGTCATCTTGATGTCGACGGTGCGCGTCGCGTCCTCGTTCTTCGAGACATCGCACTCATAGATCAGCCCGAGATCGACGATGTTGACGGGGATCTCCGGATCGAAACAGGTCTTCAGTTGCCTCCAGACTATCGCCTTGATGTCTTCTTCGGAAGCGCCGGGCGGCACTTCGGGGGCGACAGCCGCCGTCTTGCCGATGGCATCCGCTTCCTGTCCGGCGATGCGGAACAGGTTGCCGTCGATGTACACGGTGAAGCTGCCGCCCAGGGCCTGGGTGATGTACCCGACCGAGCCGAGCTTCAGATTGACTTCGACGCCGGCGGGGATCGCGACGGCCTTGACGTCGCGCTGGACGACGATGGGTTCATTTTCGTAAGAATGCATGCTGGGCTCAACTCACTCGGTCGAAACCGCGGGCACCGCCTGCGGGTGGGGGGCTTTGAGCGCGGAGGCGAGCGTGTGCCAGCAAAGACTGGCGCACTTGACGCGTGCGGGGAATTCGCGCACACCCGACAGGGCGGCAAGTTTGCCGAGCTCGTCGCTGGATGCGTCATCGTTGGTCAACAACTCGTGAACCCGGTCGAACAGCTCGAGGGCTTCGCGGCGCGACTTCCCCTTGACGGCCTCGGTCATCAGCGACGCGGAGGCGGTTGAGATCGCGCAGCCCTCGCCCTCGAAACGGATGTCGGCGATGCTGTCGCCGGACATCTTCAGGCGCACGGTCAGCCGGTCGCCGCACATCGGATTGAAGCCCTCGACGCTGGCGTCCGCAGGGTCGAGCGGCCCAAAATTTCGCGGCTTGCGGTTGTGATCGAGGATCACGTCGCGGTATAGGTCATTGAGTTCCATGGATTCTCTCACGCAAATATCGCACGCGCGCGCTCGATGGCGGCGGCCAGCCGGTCGATCTCGTCGAACGTGTTGTAGAAGGCGAACGAGGCGCGGGCCGTCGCCGGGAGCTTGAAGAAGTCCATCACCGGCATGGCGCAGTGATGACCGGTGCGGACCGCGATCCCATCCTCGTCGAGAATGGTACCCAGATCGTGGGGATGCACACCCTTGACGACGAAGGAGATCAGGCTCGCCTTGCCCGGCGCGGTGCCGACGATGCGCAGGTCGTCGATGCGGCCCAGCGTCGTGGTGGCGTGACTCAGCAGCGCGTGCTCGTGACGATGTGCGCCGTCGAGATCCAACCCCGCCAGGTAGTCGACCGCGGCGCCAAGGCCGATGGCGCCGGAGATGTTCGGCGTGCCCGCCTCGAACTTGTAGGGGAGGGCGTTGTAGGTGGACTTGCCGAAAGTGACGGCGAGGATCATGTCGCCGCCACCCTGCCACGGCGGCATGCGCTCGAGAATTTCCTCGCGGCCGTAGAGGACGCCGATGCCGGTGGGGCCGAACAGCTTGTGGCCCGAAAAGGCATAAAAATCGCAGCCGATCTTCTGCACATCGACGGGCATGTGCGGCACGGCCTGCGCGCCGTCGATCAGGGTGACGATTCCCCGGGCCTTCGCCGAGGCGACCAGACGCTCCACCGGCAGGACCGTGCCCAATGCGTTCGATACGTGGGCGCAGGCAAACAGCCTGGTGCGCTCGTTCATCAAGGCTTCCACGGCCTCGACGTGCACTTCGCCGTGCTGATCCATCGGCGCCACCACCAACCTTGCGCCGGTCTGCTCGCACATGAGCTGCCACGGAACGATGTTCGAGTGGTGCTCGAGATGCGTGATCAGCACTTCGTCGCCGCTCTTCATCAGGGGTCTGGCGTAACTCTGGGCCACCAGATTGATGGCCTCCGTCGTCCCGCGCACGAAAACGAGTTCGTGACGCGATCGCGCATGGATGAAGCGCACCAGGCCGTCGCGTGCCGCCTCATACAGGCTGGTCGCCTCCTGACTCAGCGTATGGACGCCGCGATGAATGTTGGAATGGTGCCGGCGCTCATAATCGTCGACCGCCTCGATCACGGCGGTCGGCCGCTGTGACGAGGCGCCATTGTCGAGATAGGCCAGAGGCTTGCCGTGCACCATGCGGGAAAGCAGCGGGAAGTCGGCGCGGACCTGGTCCACGTCGAAGCGGGAATGTACTTTCAGGGCGGTTTTGTTCATCGGAATTTGTTCAATATCTGTGAATCGGGCAACTGCGCGATCAGTGCCGCCTCGATGGCGGTGCGCGCGGTCGGCACGGTCATGTCGGTCAGGACATCGGCCAGAAACGCGTAAATCAGAAGGCTTTGCGCCGTCTCGCGGTCCAGGCCGCGGGAGAGCATGTAGAACAACATGTCGGGATCGAGCCGGCCGACCGTCGCGCCGTGCGCGCACTTGACCTCGTCCGCATGGATCTCGAGCTGGGGCCGCGTGTCGATCTCGGCCGTCGGCGACAGCAGCAACCCGCGGCATGATTGCTTCGAGTCCGCATGCACGGCGCCGGCATTGACCACCACCTTGCTGTTGAACACCACGCGGCTCGTGCCGCTGGCGATGGCCCGCGCGGTCTGGGTGCTGCGCGTGTCGCGCGCGTTGTGGGTTACGACGTTCACGCAATCCACATGACGCGATTCGCGTCCCACGAGCAGCGAGTAGCTGTCGAGCGAGGCGCCGGCCTCCTGCAAATCGACCTCGAGCGAATTACGCACCAGGGCGCCGCCCAGCGCGATCGTGAATTGCTTGCAGCTGCTGTTGCCATCCTGACGTACCGTCAACGAGTCGATGTGCGACGCGGCCGTGCCGGTCGCGAACACCCGGTAGTGCTCGATCCGCGCGTCGCGGCCGACGGCGATGTGCGTTGCGGAGTTGCAGAGCGGCGGCTGGTCGCCCTGCTCGACGTAGTGTTCGATGATGGTCGCGCTCGAGCCCGGGGCGGCGTCGATGATGACCCGCGGGTAGGCCACGTTGTCGGCGCCGTTGGCGGTCATGACGTGCAGGATGACCAGCGGCGTCGAGACCTTGGCGGTGATTCGAAGGTAGAGCCCATCCTCGAACAGCGCGGTATTGAGCAGCGCCCATCGGGCCTGATCGTCGTCGGAAAGGGGTTGCAGGTGGGAGGCGATCAATGCCGGGTCGAGTCGCGACAGGTCGCGCAAACTGCGGATCTCGATGCCGTTGTACCAGGCGTCCATATGGGTCGGCAGCGATGGATGCCCGTTGACCATGAGCACCGTCGCGGCGCGCTCGGCGACTCCGAGCAAGGACAGCGACGCGCAGGGCGCGAGGCCGCCGCCGGTGGTGCGGGGCGCATCGACGTAACTGGCCGATGTCAAATGACGCAGATTCGTATAACGCCAGCTCTCATCGCGGGTCGTTGGCAGGCCGAGGCGCAGCACGCGCTGCATCGCGTCGCCGCGCAGGTCGGCCAGGGTGTCGGGTTCGCGCTTCAGCCACTGTGCCTCGAAGGAGCGCAGGGCGGGCGAGAGCACGGCGGCGGCGGGTTGGGCCGTGCTCATGCGACTTTGCTCTCGAGCACCCAATCATAGCCCCGGCGCTCGAGCTCCAAGGCGAGAGTTCTGTCGCCGGACATCAATATCTTGCCTCCCGACAGCACGTGCACGAAGTCCGGCACGATGTAATCGAGCAGCCGCTGATAGTGGGTGACGAGGACGACGGCCCGGCTCTGATCGCGCAGGGTGTTCACGCCGGTCGAGACGACCTTGAGCGCATCGATATCCAGGCCGGAGTCGGTCTCATCGAGGATCGCGAGCTTCGGTTCCAGCACCAGCATCTGCAGGATCTCGTTGCGCTTCTTCTCGCCGCCCGAGAAGCCCTCGTTGACGCCGCGCGTGAGGAAGGTTTCGCTCATCTGCATGAGCTTCATCTTCTGCTTGATGAGCGCCAGAAAATCGTACGCATCGACTTCGGGCTGACCCGCGGCCTTGCGCTTGGCGTTCAATGCTGCCTTCAGCAGATAGACATTGTTCACGCCGGGTATTTCGACGGGATATTGGAAGCCCAGGAACAGACCGGCGCGCGCGCGTTCCTCCGCGGCCAGCGCGAGCAGATCCTGGTCCTCGAAGGTGACCGTGCCCCCGGTGACTTCATAGTCCTGGCGGCCCGCGAGCACCTGCGCCAGCGTGCTCTTGCCCGAGCCGTTCGGTCCCATGATGGCATGCACCTCGCCGGCTTTCACCTCGAGATTCACGCCCTTCAGGATGTCCTTGCCCGCCACACGAGCACTCAAATCAGAAATTTTAAGCAAGATATTCTTCCTCGGGGGTCGATCAGCCGACCGCGCCTTCCAGACTGACACTCAATAAATTTTGGGCTTCCACCGCGAATTCCATGGGCAGCTCCTTGAACACGACCTTGCAAAAGCCGCTGACGATCATGTTCACCGCGTCCTCGGCCGAAATGCCGCGCTGTTTGCAATAGAACAACTGGTCCTCGCCGATCTTTGACGTGCTCGCTTCGTGCTCGACGGTGGCCGTGGGATTCTTGACCTCCATGTACGGGAAAGTGTGGGCCCCACACAGCGGCCCCATCAGCAGCGAGTCGCATTGCGTGAAGTTGCGCGCGCCCTCGGCGCTCGGCAGGATCTTGACCAGGCCGCGATAAACGTTTTGCGCGTGTCCGGCGGAGATGCCCTTCGACACGATGGTGCTCTTGGTGTTGCGGCCGATGTGGATCATCTTGGTGCCGGTGTCCGCCTGTTGATAATTGTTGGCCACCGCCACCGAATAGAACTCACCCACCGAGTTGTCGCCTTTCAGCACGCAGCTCGGATACTTCCAGGTGATCGCGGAGCCGGTTTCCACCTGGGTCCAGGAGATCTTCGAATTGCGGCCGCGGCACTCGCCGCGCTTGGTCACGAAGTTGAATATCCCGCCGAGGCCGTTCTCGTCGCCGGGATACCAATTCTGCACCGTGGAGTACTTGATCCGTGCGTCGTCCAGCGCGACCAGTTCCACCACCGCGGCATGCAGCTGGTTTTCGTCGCGCATGGGCGCGGTGCAGCCCTCCAGATAGCTGACCGACGCTCCCTCCGCCGCGATGATGAGCGTGCGCTCGAACTGGCCGGTCTTGGCGGCATTGATGCGGAAATAGGTCGACAATTCCATGGGGCAACGCACCCCGGGCGGCACGTACACGAACGAGCCGTCGGAGAACACCGCGGAATTCAGGGCGGCGAAGAAATTGTCGCCGGCGGGCACCACGGTGCCGAGATAGCGCTCGATGAGTTCCGGGTGATCGCGCACGGCGTCGGAAAACGAGCAAAATATCACGCCCGCCTTGCCGAGCTTGTCCTTGAACGTGGTCGCCACCGAGACGCTGTCGAACACCGCATCGACCGCCACGCCGGCCAGTCTGGCGCGCTCGTGCAAGGGGATGCCGAGCTTCGCATAGGTAGCGAGCAGCTTCGGATCGACCTCGTCGAGACTTTTCGGCGCGTTCAGGGGGGCGCGGGGCGCCGAATAATAGACGATGTCCTGGTAGTCGATGGGCTTGTAATGCACGTGCGCCCAGCCCGGCTCCTTCATGGTCAGCCAGTGACGAAACGCCTTCAGGCGCCAATCGAGCAGGAATTGCGGCTCGTTCTTCTTGCGCGAGATGGCGGCGACTACGCCCTCGTCCAGTCCCGGCGGCAGGCTGTCGGATTCGATATCCGTCACGAACCCATGCCGGTATTTCTGGTTGATCAGGGCTTCTACATCTTGGGATTTGCTAGACACGGGTGCTTCCAATGATCGGTTCGTTGTTGATTGCCAGGTCCGCGCGCCGCGGTTCGGAGGAGTCGAGTCCGGCCAGTTGATGCAAGGTCATGTCGTCGAGGGCGCGGTGAATGGCCGCATTCACCCGCTGCCACGCACTGCCGACGCGGCACTGGCGCTCGATGCCACACCGGCTCGAGGCTCCGCTGCACTCCGTGATGGCGATGGGACCTTCGAAAACATCGAGAATCTGGGTCGCGGTGATCAATTCGGGCGCCCGAGCCAATCGATAACCACCTTGCGGACCTCTGGAGGAGATTACCAGGCCGGCGCGCTGCAGTCCCTTCAGTACCTTGCTGACCGTGGGCAGTTTGAGCCGCGTACTCGCCGCCAAATCGGCTGCCGCCCGGTGCCGGGCCGGATCTTGCGCTAGACTTGCCAGCACGACGGTCGCGTAGTCGGTCAATTTGCCCATTCGTAGCATGAAAAGTCGCATCCTCAAGAGCGGCACCCTATGTGGGACAATTTTAGTCCTATTTGGCGCGAAGTTCCACTGCGGGGCGCAATCAAGCTGGGTTTGTTATTCTTGCCGATGCTGTAACCGTCACTAAGAAACGAGAGATTTTAGTCATGAATACTTCAGAGCTACGCGCAACGGCGCATGCGCTGGTCGCCAAACACAGGGGCATCCTTGCCGCTGACGAAAGCACGAGCACCATCGGCAAACGCTTCAACAGCATCAAATTGGAGTCGACCGAGGAAAATCGTCGCCTGTACCGTGAAATGCTGTTCACGACGCCGGGTGCGACCGAGAACATCAGCGGCGTCATCTTGTACGATGAGACCATCCATCAGAAAACCGCGGACGGCGTCCCGTTTCCGACCTTCCTGACGCAGCAGGGCATGATCCCGGGCATCAAGGTGGACACCGGCGCCAAGCCGTTGGCCGGCTTCCCGGGCGAGACCATCACCGAGGGCCTCGATGGCCTGCGTGAGCGCTTTGCCGAGTATTACAAATTGGGTGCGCGCTTCGCCAAGTGGCGTGCGGTGATCGACATCGGCGCAGGTGTTCCGACCGACTACGCGATCGAGGCCAATGCCGCCGCGTTGGCGCGCTATGCGACGCTGGCGCAGGAAGCCTCCATCGTGCCGATCGTGGAGCCCGAGGTGTTGATGGACGGTGGTCACACCATCGAACGCTGCGAAGAGGTCACGAACGCGGTCCTCGATCGGGTGTTCTCGCATCTTTTCGCCGCCCGCGTCTATCTGGAAGGCATGGTGCTCAAGCCCAACATGGTCATCGCAGGCAGGAAATGCGCGCAGCAGGCGTCGCCCGAGCAGGTGGCCGAGGCGACCGTGCGCACCTTGAGGCGCCAGGTGCCGTCCGCGGTCCCCGGGATCGCGTTTCTGTCGGGCGGCCAGAGTCCGACCGACGCGACGTTGCACCTGAGCCTGATGAATGCGGCGGCCCCGCTGCCGTGGGCGCTCACGTTCAGTTATGGCCGGGCGCTGCAGGAGACCGCGCTGAAAGCCTGGGGCGGCAACGCGGCCACGTTCGCTGCGGGCCAGCAAGCGATGGCGGTTCGTGCCAAACTTAACAGCTTGGCGGCGGGCGGCACATATAAAGCCGCGATGGAAAGTTCTGCGGCATAATCCGCTCACGCGACCGTCATGGGCCGCTCCGGTGAGCGGCCCATGACCCTGGCACTCTATTGAATCAAGCTACCCCAATTGTCGATATCCGAAATTTAGGCTATGCCGTGAGCGGCCGGCCTATCTTCGATGGTCTGACCATGAACATTCAGCGCGCCGGCGTCACGGCGGTCATGGGGCCCAGCGGCACCGGCAAGACCACGCTGCTGCGGCTCATCACCGGCCAGGTGCATGCCGACAGCGGCACGATCGAGGTGGCCGGCCAGGACATGCGCACGCTGAAACGAGCGGATCTTTACAAGTTGCGCCGCCGCATGGGCATGTTGTTCCAGAATGGCGCGTTGCTGACCGATCTGTCCGTGTTCGAGAACGTGGCCTTCCCCCTGCGTGAACATACCGACCTGCCGGAGCGTCTGATCCGCCAATTGGTATTGACCAAATTGCAGGCGGTGGGCCTGCGGGGCGCGGCGGACCTCATGCCCAGCGAATTGTCCGGCGGCATGGCCCGGCGCGTGGCGCTGGCACGGGCCATCGTGATGGACCCGGAACTGTTGATCTACGACGAGCCCTTCGTGGGCTTGGATCCGATCTCCATGGGCGTGATTCTGCGGCTCATACGCCGCTTGAACGATACCCTGGGTCTCACCAGCATCGTGGTGTCGCACGACGTCAAGGAGATCTCGACGGTCGCGGACAAGGTGTTCCTGCTGTCCGGGGGCAAGGTGGTGGCCAGCGGAACGCCGCAGGAACTGCGCAGCGATCCGTCCGAGATCGTGCGGCAATTCGTCGGCGGGTTGGCCGACGGACCCGTGCCGTTCCATTACCCGGCCCCCGACTATTTCGGCGAGCTTCTGGCCCGCGGTGAGGATTCTTGAACGTCATCAAAGAGCTTTGGCAGAGTCTGCTCGACTCTCTGGTGGGTTTGGGCGCGGTCGTGCGCTTCTTCTTCCGCCTGGTCATTTCCATTCCCGCCGTGCTGCTGCGCTTCGACCTGGTGGTGGCGCAGGTGTGGAATGCCGGGGCCCTGTCCCTGGTCATCATCATGTTGTCCGGGTTGTTCGTCGGCATGGTGCTGGGACTGCAGGGTTTTCAACTCCTGCAGCGCTTTGGCTCCGAGGAGGCGCTCGGCGCCGCCGCGGCGGTCGGACTGGTCAAGGAACTGGGCCCGGTCGTGACCGCTCTGCTGTTCGCCGGACGGGCGGGCACGGCGCTGGCGTCCGAGCTGGGTCTGATGCGGGCCACCGACCAGTTGTCGGCGATGGAGATGATGGCGGTGGACCCCATCAAGCGGGTGGTGACGCCGCGCTTCCTGGGCGGAGCGATCGCGATGCCCTTGCTCGCCGCCATTTTCAGTCTGATCGGCATCTATGGCGCGCAGCTGATCGGCGTGCAGATCATGGGCGTGGATTCCGGCAGCTTCTGGTCGCAGATGCGCGGCGGTGTCGATCTTGCCGACATCAATGAAGGCATCGTCAAAAGCATCGTCTTCGGTGTTGCGTGCAGTTTGATTGCCGTCTATGAGGGGTACCACGCTACCCCCACCGCGGCAGGGGTCGGCCGGGCCACCACGCGCACGGTCGTTACCTCGGCCGTGGTGGTGCTGTTCTTCGATTATCTGCTGACGGCAGCATTTCTGTAAAAGGGTCCAAGTATGCGCAAATCAAATACGTTGAATCTGGGAACCGGCACGTTCGTGGTGCTTGGATTTGCAGCGCTGTTTTTTCTGACGACGCAGACCACCAGTCGCGGCCTGTCCTTCGGCAGCGCGCCCCACTATGACATCACGGCGAAGTTCGACAATGTCGGCGATCTACGCGTGGGCGCGCCCGTGTCGATGTCCGGCGTGGAGATCGGACGCGTCGTCAAGATCGACTTCGACACCAAGGAATACAAGGCGGTCGTCCTGATGCGGCTGAACGACAAGTTCAACCAGATACCCACCGACAGCGATGCGAGCATTTATACGCAAGGGTTGTTGGGCGGGAAATTCATCGGCCTGACGGCCGGTGGCGCGGAAACCTATCTGAAGCAGGGCGATCAAATCGACTTCACGCAGTCCGCCTTCGTCCTCGAGAATTTGATCGGGCAGTTTCTCGCGAATTTTGCGAAAGGGCAGAGCGCCCCCGCCGCCAAAACGGATACGCCCGCCTCACCGGAGAAAACGAAATGAAAAGCTTCAACGTGACGAGATCAGTGCTGGCGCCGATGGTCGTTTCCTGCATGGTCAGCCTGGGCTTCGTCGCCGCCGTGCAGGCGCAGACGCCCGCCGCGGCGAGCACCGACGGCCCGGAACAGCTGGTGCAGAATTCGGCAAAGCGCATGTTGACGGAATTGGATGCGAATCGGCCGATGTATGCCAAGGATCCGGCGAAACTCGACAACCTCGTGGCCACCGTGCTGCTGCCCAATTTCGACAGCGAATACTCGGCGCGCCTGGTGCTGGGTCAGACGTGGCGGACGGCGACGCCGGACCAGCGCAAGCGCTTCGTCGATGCGTTCTACCACTCGTTGCTGCATAACTACGGTGCGGCCCTGCTCAATTTCACGGCCGACAAGTTCGTGATCCTGCCGTACAAGGGTGACCCGGGCGACCCCAATGCAACCGTGCGCACCGAGGTCACGAAGTCGACGGGCGAGAAGGTGCCGGTCAATTTCAGCCTCAGAAAGACCGATGCGGGCTGGAAGGCCTGGGACGTCGTGATCGAGGGCATTTCCTACGTGAAGAGCTTCCGCACGGACTTCGCCGCCGAGATCCAGCAGAAGGGGCTCGATGAGGTCATCAATCGTCTCGAGACCGACGGCAAAGTGCGCGCCAACGGCGGCGTCGTGGGCGCCGGCAATTGAAGAAGAAGTCCGCCGGCGACTCCGCCTCGTTCGAGGTCTTGGAGGGGGAACGGTCGCGCGTCGTGGGTCTGCTGGATTTCGCGACGGTGGCGCACTTGCTGCCGCTGGGCAGCGCCGCCATCGACAGCGGTCATGCGTCCGTCATCGATCTCGGCGGGGTGACCGCCAGCGACAGTTCGGGGCTCGCCCTGTTGATCGAATGGTTGAGCGTGGCCGGGGAATCCAAGCGCACCCTGCGCTACGAGAACATGCCCGCCCAACTGCAACAGCTGGCGCGTTTGAGCGAAGTCGAGGAGCTTCTGGTCGCGGCCTGACTCGCCGCGGCCAGAACCGTCGCGGCCTCAAATCACTGGGGCGGCGGGCTGGCCTTGTTGGGCTCGCCCGGCGTCGCCGCCGGATCGCGTTTGCTGGAGGGCTCGGGAGTCGCGGCATCATCGCCGGGATCCACGAAGGTCTCGTCGACACCCTTGCCATCCGATACCAGATACGCCCGGCGCTGCAGGTAGGCATCGCGCACGAAGGCATAGGGATCGTAGGTTTTGCTCAGCGTGTCATCGAGGTATAGGAGCGCCGCCCGCCGATCCGTGTAGTCCGGGAGGTATAGACCGTACTTGATCCAGTTGTTCTTGATGTATTCACGCGGGTTCATATACGTGTCCACCGCTCTGGCGGGCGCATCGCGCAAATCCGAGGGCCCCAAAATGGGGATCTCCAGAAAGGGCCCGGAGTGGACGCCCCACTTGCCGAGCGTCTGGCCGAAATCCTCGTTGTTTTTTGCGAGGCCGGCCGGGGTCGCGGGATCGAGGATGCCGGCGAGGCCCAACGTGGTGTTGAGGACGAAGCGCCCGAGATCGTTGGCGGCCGCCAGAAATTTGCCCTGCAGCGCGTCATTGATCAGGACCGTCGGGGTCTCGAGATTCGAGAAGAAGTTGGTCACGCCGATGCGGATGGGCTCAGGCACCGCCTTCACGTAGGTCTTGGCCACCGGCTTGGCGATCGCGCGGTCGAGTTTGTCATTGAACTTGTAAACACCGCGATTCCACGATTCCCAGGGATCCTGCGGAGAACGCGGGCTGTTCGGGGGAAGCGTGACACAGGCGTTCAGCGCGGTCGCGGCCGTCATCGCGATGACGGCGCGGGTGAAGCGTAGCTTCATGATCGATCTCTCTCTGGGGCTTTCCAACCCGCTACGATACAGGGTTCGTCACCGCCGGTGTCGGTCAATGACGGCCGCCGTTTCCATTGTCGTCGGCCACGGTGTTCTTGCGATCCTTCGGCATGGCGGCTTTGATCTCATCCAGGCGAGCGCTGAATCGCGCGCGTTGGATCGGGTCGAGACCTTCCAGGGTCAACGCGAGCTGCAATTGAGTGGCCGCCATTTTCAGGTCGCCGCTCATGACCCAGTAAAACGACATGTAGTAATAGGAATCGGCCAGATCGCCGGCGGCGCTCGCGGCCTTGGCGATCAGCTTGGTTTGGTCCGGCGAAGGTTCCACGAAATTGAACAAGTCGTCGAGGATGAGCTGCGCGCGCTTGTTCTCGCCGCTGCGCATCAACGTTTCCGAGAGCCGGATCGTGATCGGCACGTTCCTGGGGAACAGGTTCAATCCCTTGTCGAGCACTTCCTGGGATTCCTTCGGCTGGCCGTTCTGCATGTAGGCCTGGCCCAGCGCACCGTAGAACTGCGTGACCTTCGGGTACTCGCGCAGCAGCGCCTGCAGGTCGGGAATCGCGGCGGCGGGCGCCTTCATGTTGATGTCGGCGATGTCCCTGCCGTAGCGCTCCTCCATGGTCAATCCCGCGCCATTCTTGACGAGGCTCGCATAGTAAGCACGCACCACCCGCGGATCGCCCACGAGCGAGCGCAGGCGCTCGCGCGTCAGACGGTAGCCCAGCGAATCCTCGTGGCGAACGCGGCCGATCTGTTCGGCACGGTTGCGCGCCTCGGCCACTCGTTCCGCGGACAGCGGGTGATCGATCAGGAATTCCACCGCCTTGACGCGGCTCGGTTCGGGTGAATTGCGCTCGAGTTCCTGGAAGAAGCTCGCCATCCCCAACGGGTCATAGCCCGCGGTCGCCATGGTGCCGATGCCGATGCGGTCGGCCTCGAACTCGTTGGCCCGGGTGTAATTGATCTGATGCTGGATCGCGGCAGCCTGGGTCGCCATGATCGCGCCCTCCATGGCGTCGGGCGATCCGTGGCCGGCCGTGGCGCCCAGCAGGATGGCCGCCAGCATCGCGGCGGTCGCCACCAGCCCGGCATGACTCTGATCGATCAACCCACGCACCAGGTGCCGCTGGGTGACGTGCGCGGTCTCGTGCGCCATCACGCCGGCCAGCTGGTTCTCGTTGCGCGTCGCCAGGATCAGGCCGCTGTTGATGGCGATGAACCCCCCGGGCATGGCGAAGGCGTTGATGACCGGATCGCGCACCACGAAGTAATAGAACTGATGCTGGCCTTCCTCGGCACGGCTCGACAGGCTGTGCCCGATCTCCTGGATATAGTCGCTGACCTCGGGGTCCTCCAGAATGACTCCCATTTTGCCCATCTCGCGGAACCAACCGAGGCCAGCCTGATACTCATCCTCGAGCGAGACGGCGGCGTTGGCGGGACTGCCCAATTCGGGCAGGTCCTGGTCGGTGGCGCTGACACCCGTGGCCCAGCCCACGCCGACGCTGGCGCTGGCCGCCAGGGCGATCAAGAAAGCGAACAGAGACTTCCAGAGCTTCATGTATCCTCCATGCAAGCCATTAGAGTGCCCTGCGGCGCACAAAGTTCGCGAGGCGCTCCGGGAACCTAGCAGGAGCCGTTCACAGCATTTCGGAAGCATAGTCTGCCAACCGCGAGCGTTCGCCGCGCACCAGCGTGATATGGCCCGAGTACGCCCAGCCGTGGAAGCGATTCACCACATAGGTCAGCCCCGTCGTGGTCTCCGTCAGGTAGGGGGTGTCGATCTGCGCGATGTTGCCCAGGCACACCATCTTGGTGCCGGGACCGGCGCGCGTCACCAGCGCCTTCATCTGCTTGGGCGTCAGATTCTGGGCCTCGTCGATGATGATGAAGCGGTTCAGGAACGTCCTTCCGCGCATGAAATTCAGCGATCTGATCTTGATGCGATGGCGCAGCAGATCGTTGGTCGCCCCGCGTCCCCAGGTGCCCCCCGGCTGGCTCTGAGTCAGCACCTCAAGATTGTCCATGAGGGCGCCCATCCAGGGCTCCATTTTCTCCTCCTCGGTACCCGGCAGAAACCCGATGTCCTCCCCCAGGGGAATCGTCACGCGGGTCATGATGATCTCGCTGAATCGATTGTGATCGAGCGTTTGCGCGAGGCCCGCGGCGAGCGTCAACAGCGTCTTACCCGTGCCCGCGGGCCCGAGAATGGTCACGAAATCGATGTCAGGATCCATCAGCAAGTTCAGCCCGAGATTCTGCTCGCGATTGCGCGCTGTGACTCCCCAGACGTTGTTGCGCTCGGTGCGATAGTCGACGGTGAGTTCCAGGACCGCCGACTCGCCCTCGATCTTGCGCACGATGGCCTCGACGCCGTTATCGCCGGCATCGTAGACGAATTGATTGGCGCGCCACTCGCGCACCAGCGGACCCTTGACGCGATAGAACGTATGGCTCTGGTGCTGCCAGGATTCCATGCCCCGGCCGTGCTTGTCCCAGAACGTCGGCGGGAGCTGCTGCACGCCGCTCGCCAGGAGGTCGGCGTCCTCGATGGTCTTGTCGCTGGAATAGTCTTCTGCATGCACGCCCACGATGGCGGCCTTGATGCGCAGATTGATGTCCTTGGACACCAGGGTGACGCGTGCAGCGGGGAATTTCTGCTGCAAGGCCAGGGTATTGGCGAGGATGGCGTTGTCGGCGCCATGTCCCGGCAGGCTGTCCGGAAGCACCGACTCGAGCAGCTGGGTCTGAAAGTACAGCCGGCCCACCGGCGGGCGTTTTCCATGATTGATGGGCGCCGAGGCGGGCAGCTCCAAGCCGCGATCGATGTCCTTCTTGGTCGCATCGCGCATGATTTCGTCGAGGAAGCGGCTCACCTGGCGCACGTTGCGCGCCGATTCGGTCAAGCCCTTCTTGCCGGCATCCAGTTCCTCGAGCACCGTCATCGGAATGTACACGTCGTGCTCTTCGAAGCGAAAAATCGCCGTCGGGTCATGCATCAGCACGTTGGTGTCGAGCACGAAGATGCGACGTTCTTGTTTGCCCTGCCGGCCTCGAACCACCACGGCGCCCGTGGATCGCGACGCGTCCGTCACAGTGCCTGCACCGCGGTCAGCACCGCCTCGGCGTGTCCGGCGACCTTCACCTTGCGCCATTCCTGTCTGAGCACGCCTTGGGCGTCGATCAGGAACGTGCTGCGTTCGATACCCATATATTTCTTTCCATACATGCTCTTTTCCTGGATCACGTCATAGAGCTTGCAGACCGCCTGGTCGGGGTCGCTCAACAAGTCGAAGGGAAAACCCATCTTTGCCTTGAACTTTTCGTGCGATGCCACCGTGTCCGCGGAGACCCCGACGATCGTCGTCCTGGCCTTCTTGAATTGCGGGAAATGCTCGGTGAAGCTCTCGCCCTCCTGCGTGCAGCCCGGCGTGTTGTCGCGCGGGTAGAAATACATCACCACGTTGCGGCCCGCGGCCGCCTCGAGCGACCATTCGTCGCCGGTGCCGTCGAGCGTGAAGTCCGGCGCCTTCCTGCCTATCGCGATCTTGCCCGCTTTGCTCATGGTGCTGTTCAACTCTTAACAGGTTCGAAGATGGCGTCCAGATTCAAGTGATCGCAGAAATCCATGAACTCCTCGCGCAGGACGCCGATGTGCAGCCGACTCGGGACGTTGACGATCAGTTGCACGGAAAACATCGGCGCGCCGGTATGCGCGGCGGCGTAAACGCGGGTGGACAACTCGGCGATGTCGACGCCGCGCTGTGCGAAGAACCCGGTCAGACCGGCGACGATGCCGGTTTGATCCAGACACACGACGTCGATGGAGTAGGGCAGCATGTCGTTGCGGGCGGCCCGTTCTTCCGTGCGCCGCAACTGAATGTTCATGCCGGTGGCGTCCGCCAGTTTCTTGAACTCGCCCTCCAGTTTGGCGAGTGTATGCCAGTTGCCGTTCACCAGGAGCAGCATTGCAAACTCGTTGCCCAACGCCGTCATGCGGCTTTCGCTGATGCTTCCGCCGCAGTCGGCGACTGCCTTGGAAAGCTCGTGGACCATCCCGATGCGGTCCCCGCCGACCGCCGAAATCACTATGTGTTGTTTCATCGGCTCAAATTCTACCGGATGGGCGCTTGCCAGGGTGCATGTCCGGCACTTAAGGTAGCGATATTTCCTGCGGAGCCGATCATGTTTTCTGGAAGTATGGTAGCTATTGTCACGCCGATGACCGTCGACGGCGCGCTGGATTGGCCTGCCTGGGACCGGTTGCTCGACTTCCACATGGGCGAGGGCACGGATGGCATCGTCGTGGCGGGCACGACCGGGGAGTCGCCGGTCTTGTCGCTGCCGGAAATCGCCGAACTGACCCGCCGGGCGGTGACGCGTTGCCGCGGCAAGATGAAGGTCATGGTGGGGGCAGGCACGAATTCGACCGCAACCACGGTGCAACGCACGCGCGAGCTGTCCAAACTGGGCGTCGACGCCGTCATGCTGGTCACACCGTATTACAATAAGCCGCCGCAGGAGGGCCTCTACCGCCATTTTCTGGCGGCCGCAGATGCCTCGGACGCGCCGATCATCCTGTACAACGTGCCGAAGCGCACTGCGGTGGATCTGCTGCCCGCCACCGTCGTCCGGCTGGCGAGCCATCCGAAGATCGTCGCCGTGAAAGAGGCCAATGCCGACCTGAGCCGGGCCCGAGAATTGCTGGCGACGCTTCCGCAGGGGTTTTCGGTCCTATCCGGCGACGATGCGACCGCGATGGATTTCATGGCCGTGGGGGCCCGGGGCGTCATTTCGGTGACCGGGAATGTGGCACCCCGCCGCCTGCACGAAGCCTGTCTGGCGGCCCTGCGGGGCGATATGGCCACGGCACGGGCCATCGACGCCGATTTGCAGCTGCTGCATCGGGACCTGTTCATCGAGGCGAGCCCGATCCCGGTGAAGTGGGCGGTTGCAAGAATGGGCCTCATCGGGAACGCAATCCGCTTACCATTGGTCGAACTGGCGCCGGTACACCAGGAGACGGTCGCGCGCGCCATGCGTGCGGCCGGCGTCACACTCGAGGACCAAGCAGCATGAGTTTTGAGCGAGCATTAGTTTTTTTTGCAGCGGCGATTTCACTGAGCGGTTGCCATATCGTCAGCCGTCTGAACCCGGATTGTCATACCAAGCAGGAGTACCAACATGCCTCCCAGGTGGCAGCCCTGAAGGTGCCGGAAGGCCTGGATAAGCCGAATACCGCGGGTGCGCTGGTGATTCCGACGGTGGAGAATGCGCCGCCGCCCCCGGGTCCGAAGGATGCCTGCTTCGACCAGCCGCCGCGTTACAAGCCGGCCCCGCAGAACAAGGCGGCCAGCGGTTAGATTTGATAGCTGGGGCCACCTCCGGTACCCTTGCGGCCCGCTGGTCGATGTCTTGGGTTTTTTGGGAGAGGTGGCCGAGTGGTCGAAGGCGCTCGCCTGGAAAGTGAGTAACATCCTAAAAGGTGTTCGAGGGTTCGACAAAATCGCAGGAGCGATTTTGGACGCGCGTAGCGCGCCCGCAGGGCGAGGGCCGGGACGGCCCGAGTCAATCCCTCCCGAGGTGGGGCTTGGAGTTTATTTATGGAGAGGTGGCCGAGTGGTCGAAGGCGCTCGCCTGGAAAGTGAGTAACATCCTAAAAGGTGTTCGAGGGTTCGAATCCCTCCCTCTCCGCCACTAACCACAACGAGTCTATGGTGGCTCGCGTTTGCATCTTCGCGACGACTGGCCACGAACCCCGTCAGGCCCGGAAGGGAGCAGCGGTAGAGGCTTTAAGTCGGGCGCCGAAGTCCTGCTGGCGCGGGCCGCCTCCTTTCACACGTTATCGTGCGGTACGGCTAAACTGAACGCCATGAGTTACATCGCATTAGCGCGCAAGTGGCGCCCCAAACGTTTTGCCGAGATGGTGGGCCAGGAGCACGTGCTGCGCGCCCTGAGCAACGCGCTCGACAGCGGCCGGGTGCATCATGCCTTTCTGTTCACCGGCACGCGCGGGGTGGGCAAGACCACGGTTGCGCGCATCCTGGCGAAGTCGCTCAATTGCGAAACCGGCGTGACCTCCAATCCCTGCGGCGTCTGCGCGGCATGCCGCGAAATCGACGAGGGCCGGTTCGTGGATTTGATCGAGGTCGATGCTGCGTCGCGCACCAAGGTCGACGACACGCGTGAACTTCTCGACAACGTGCAGTACGCGCCGACACGGGGCCGTTACAAGGTGTACCTAATCGACGAGGTGCACATGCTGTCGAACCACTCCTTCAACGCCCTGTTGAAAACGTTCGAGGAACCGCCGCCCCACGTCAAGTTTCTGCTCGCCACCACCGATCCGCAGAAGCTGCCGGTGACCGTCCTGTCGCGCTGCCTGCAGTTCAGCCTGAAGCGACTTTCTGCGAGCCTCATCGGCGAGCGGCTGAAGTTCATCGCCGGCGCCGAAAACCTCCAGTTCGAGCCTGCGGCCGTGGCGCTGCTGGCACGCGCCGCGGACGGCAGCATGCGCGATGCCTTGAGCTTGATGGACCAGCTGATCGCCTTCGGCGGCGGGAATTTGAGCGAAGCGAACAGCCGGTCCATGTTGGGCACCATCGATCGTGGCCATGTCACGCGGATCATCGATGCGCTGGCGCGCCAGGACGGACCGGGACTGCTCGCTCATGTGCGGGACCTCGACCGGGACGCGCCCGATTACGATCGGGCGTTGATCGAGATGGCCGCGTTTTTGCAGCGCATCGCGATCGTGCAGATCGTGCCGGATGCGGCGCAGCAGGATGAGGAGTTCGACGCCGAGGCATTGACGCGGTTGGCGGGCGCCATCAGTCCGGAGGACGTGCAGCTCTACTACCAGATCGCGCTGGGAGGACGGCGCGATCTGGCGATGGCGCCCGAGCCCCGGGTGGGATTCGAAATGAGTCTGCTGCGCATGCTCGCGTTTCGTCCCGAGACCGCCGAGGCGGCGCCAGGGGCCGCCGTCAGGGCCGCTGCGCCCGCGAAGGGCGCAGCGCCGGCAAAGGCCGGCGCGGCGTCGGTGGATCGGCCGCCGCCTGCCCGTGCGGCCGCAGCACCCGCCGCCGCGCCGGCCGCCCCCGCCTTCGAGACCATCGATGCCGGAAATTGGGCGGCCGTCGTCGAAGCCGCTGCCATGAGCGGCATGACGCGCCAGTTCGCGATGAACTGTGTGCCGGCCGCCTTCGACAACGATCTGCTGCGCCTGCAGTGCGATCAGGCCATCACGGATCGGCGTTCGAAGACCACGGACGACAAACTGGCGCAGTGTTTGTCGACCTATTTCGGCAGGGAGATCCGCGTGGTCTTCGCGACCTCCGACGCGGCGCTGGTCACGCCGGCGCGGCGTCGCGCCATGGCGGAGCAGGACAAGATCGTGCGCGCCGCCGCGGCTTTCGAAGAAGACCCCACGGTCAAGGGTCTGCGCGAGCGTTTCGGCGCCGACGTCGACGCGACGTCGGTCAAACCAACGAATTAGCAGTTCAGGAGGGTGCAGTCATGTTGAAAGGCGGACTGGGAAATCTGATGCGCCAGGCGCAGCAGATGCAGGAGACCATGAAAAAGGCGCAGGCCGAGCTGGCCGATCTGGAGGTGGCCGGTCAGTCGGGCGCCGGCATGGTCAAGATCGTGCTGAATGGCCGCCATGAGGCGAAGAGCATTTCCATCGAGCCGCGGTTGTTGGCCGAGGACAAGGACATGCTCGAGGATCTGATCGTGGCCGCGATCAACGATGCGGTGCATAAATTGGCCGCGCAGTCGCAGGAAAAATATTCCGGCCTCATGTCGGGACTGAACCTTCCGCCGGGCGTGAAGCTGCCGTTCTAGGGCCGCAGCAGTCCGATGAAATATACGCCCATACTCGCGCGCTTGATCGATTCATTGCGCTGTCTTCCGGGGGTCGGTCCCAAGTCGGCCCAGCGCATGGCCTTTTATCTCCTCGAACGCGACCGCAGCGGCGGGCAGGTGCTGAGCCAGGCACTGGCCGAAGCGATCAGCAACGTGGGGCATTGCAAGCGTTGCCGCATGCTCACCGAGAGTGAACTGTGCATCACGTGCGCCTCCAGCGACCGCGACGTCGCCCAACTGTGCGTCGTCGAGTCGCCCGCCGATGTCGTCGCCATCGAATCGTCCGGCGGCTTTCGCGGCCGCTACTTCGTGCTGATGGGCCATTTGTCGCCGCTCGACGGAATCGGACCCGCAGAACTCGGGCTCGACGAGTTCGAGCAGGTGCTGGGGGAAGGGGAGGTGCGCGAAGTGATTCTGGCGACCAATCCGACCGTGGAAGGGGAGGCGACCGCGCATTATCTGGGCGAATTGGCGCTGCGCCGCGGTTTGCGCGTGTCGCGCATCGCGCACGGCGTGCCCGTGGGCGGCGAACTCGAATATGTCGACGGCGGCACGCTGGCGCACGCCCTCGCCGGCCGGACCGTCGTTTCCTAGGGCGCCAGCTTTTCGTACAGACGAACCAGGCGACGATAGCTTTCATAGCGCCTCGCCGAGACCTGACCGGCCGTCACCGCCGCGCGCACGGCGCAGCCGGGTTCCTCCATGTGACGGCAGTCATTGAAGCGACAACCGACGCTCAGCGCATGGATTTCGACGAAGCCGCGCTCGGCGGCCCGGACCAGCGTGGCGGGCGGCGCGAAGTCGCGCACCCCGGGCGCATCGACGATCGCCGAGTCGGCGTCCAGCCGATACCAGCGGGCCGTCGTGGTGGTGTGCTTGCCTTCGTTGTCGCGGGTCAGTTCGGAGGTTTGCGCCGCGGCTTGTGGCACCAGCGCATTGACGATGGAGGATTTGCCCACGCCTGATTGTCCCACCAGCAGGGTCACGCTGCCCCGCAGCGCGGCGCGCAATTCGTCCAGCCCGGTGCCCGACCGCGCCGCAAGTTCGATGCAGTGAAGCCCGACGCGGCGATAGGCCTCGATCTCCTCGCGCACCCCCTCCAGGCCCAGGTCCGATTTATTGATGATCAGCAGGGTCGCAATATCCTTCAACTGCGCCCCGGCCCAGTAGCGGTCGACCAGATACCAGTCGGCGGCGGGTTCGGGCGCCACGACGACGGCCAGTCGATCGATGTTGGCGGCCACGGGTTCCGGCCGGCCGCGCGAGTCGATGCGCTCGATGAGATTGCGGCGCGGCTCGATCGATTCCACCGACGCACCGTCGTTCGTCGGCTGATATTTCCAGCTGACGCGGTCGCCGCACACGATTCTCTGCTTCCTGCCCTTGAGGGAGCAACGCACCGTGCTGCCCGCCGGTGCATCCGAGTTCGCCTGTACCAGAACGCCGCGGCCGTAGCTCGCGAGGACGACGCCGCTCCCGCTCGTGTCTTTCAATTCCTACGCTCTGCTACCATTGGAGGATGAAATCATCTGAAAATCTCATTTGGATCGACCTTGAAATGACCGGGCTGAAGCCGGAGTCCGATCTCATCATTGAAATCGCCACGATCGTAACCGACAAACACCTCAACGTGCTTGCCGAAGGCCCCGTGATCGCCATTCGCCAAAGCGAGGCGGTGCTCGGGGCCATGGATGATTGGAACCGCAAGCAGCATGGCGGCTCCGGGTTGAGCGCGCGCGTCCTGGCCAGCGCGATCGACGCGGCCGCCGCGGAGCAGGCGACGCTTGCGTTCCTGGAAACCTGGGTGGAGGCCGGGCGCTCGCCCATGTGTGGCAACAGCATCTGTCAGGACCGCCGCTTCATGGCGCGGCTGATGCCCAAGCTGGAAGCCTTCTTCCATTATCGGAACCTAGACGTGAGCACCCTCAAGGAGCTGGCGCAGCGTTGGGCGCCCCAGGTCGCGCAGGCATTCCACAAATCGTCCAGTCACCTGGCGCTCGATGACGTGCGGGAATCGATTCGCGAACTGCAGTATTATCGCGAGCGATTCATCCAGCCGTTCTAAAGTTCGCACGGGGTTGAGGCCGCCATGGTGACGCGGCAACGGCGGCCCGCATCAGGCGACGGCGTCGCCCGCGAGGAACATCCAGGTCTCTACCACCGTGTCCGGATTCAGGGAAATGCTGTCGATTCCTTGTTCCACCAGCCAGCGGGCGAGTTCGGGATGGTCGGAGGGCCCCTGGCCGCAGATGCCGATGTACTTCCCCTGCGACTTGCAGGCCTTGATCGCCATCGACATCAGCGCCTTGACCGCATCGTCACGTTCGTCGAACAGCTTGGCAATGATGCCGGAATCACGGTCCAAACCGAGCGCCAATTGCGTCATGTCGTTCGATCCGATCGACATGCCATCGAAGAACTCGAGGTATCGGTCCGCCAACAGGGCATTGGTGGGCAGTTCGCACATCATGATGTGCTTGAGACCGTTGTCGCCCCGCTTCAAGCCGTTGGCGGCCAGCAGCTCGGTGACGATTTTCGCCTCGGTGAGCGTTCGCACGAACGGCACCATGACCTGGACGTTGGTCAATCCCATGTCGTCGCGGACGCGTTTGAGCGCCTGGCACTCGAGTTCGAAGCAGGGCCGGAACACCTTGTCGATGTAGCGCGACGCGCCGCGGAATCCGAGCATGGGATTCTCCTCGTGCGGCTCGTAGTTCTTGCCCCCGATCAGATTCGCGTATTCGTTCGATTTGAAATCGGACAGACGGACGATGACGGGTTCGGGCGCAAACGCGGCGGCGATCTGCGCGATGCCCTCGGTGAGCTTGTCGACGTAGAAGCTCACCGGATCGGCGTAGCCGGCGATTTGCTTGGTGATGGTTTCCTTGAGCTCGGGGCTCTGCTTGTCGAACTCCAGCAGGGCCCGCGGGTGCACGCCGATCATCCGGTTGATGATGAATTCGAGGCGTGCGAGCCCGACGCCCTTGTGCGGGATGCCGGCGAAATCGAAAGCTCGATCGGGATTGCCGACGTTCATCATGATCTTCACGGGAATCGGCGGCAGCGAATCCAATTCGATGTTGCGCTCGTCGAATTCCAGCATGCCGTCGTACACGTAGCCGGTGTCGCCCTCGGCGCAGGATACGGTGACGGCCTGGTTTTCCTTGATGACCGTGGTTGCGTCGCCGCAGCCCACGACGGCGGGAATGCCAAGTTCGCGCGCGATGATGGCGGCGTGGCAGGTTCGCCCGCCACGGTTGGTGACGATGGCGGAGGCGCGCTTCATCACGGGCTCCCAATCGGGATCCGTCATGTCGGCGACCAGGACGTCGCCCGCCCGCACGCGCGACATCTCCTTGACATCCTTGATGATGCGCGCGGGGCCGGCGCCAATCTTCTGACCGATGCTGCGGCCGGTGATGACGGGTGTGGAGCGCGCCTTCAAGGTGAAGCGCTGGATGGTCCGACCCGCGCGGCTTTGCACGGTCTCGGGACGTGCCTGGAGAATATATATCTTGCCGGTGTCGCCGTCCTTGCCCCACTCGATATCCATCGGCGTGCCGTAATGCTGCTCGATGATGAGCGCCTGACTGGCCAGGCTCACGATGTCCGCTTCGTCGAGCGAAAAGCGGTCTCTATCGGCCGGCGCCACGTCGACGGTGCGCACGCGCTCCTTCGAGCCGGGCTCGGCATACACCATTTTGATCGCCTTGCCGCCCAGGTTCTTGCGCAGCACCGCGCGCTTGCCGGCGCGCAGCGCCGGCTTGTAGACATAGAACTCGTCGGGATTGACCGCGCCCTGCACGACGGTCTCGCCGAGTCCGTACGCGGACGTGATGAACACCACGTCGCGAAAACCGGAATCGGTGTCGAGCGTGAACATCACTCCGGCGGCGCCCAAATCGCTGCGGACCATGTGTTGCACCCCGACCGACAGGGCGACGGCGTTATGATCGAAATTGCTGTGCACGCGGTAGGCGATCGCGCGGTCGTTGAACAGCGAGGCATAGACCTCGTGCATGGACGACAGCAGGTGCTGCGCGCCGCGCACGTTGAGGAACGTTTCCTGCTGGCCGGCGAAGGATGCCTCGGGCAGATCCTCCGCGGTCGCCGATGAGCGCACCGCGACCGCGAACTCGGGGCCCTGACCCATCCTGCGCCACGACTCGAGCACTTCCTCGTTGAGCCGGGCGGGAAACGGCGTCTCCATCATCCAGCCGCGGATCTCCTTGCCGACCACGGCGAGTCTTTCGACGTCGTCCACATCGAGCGTGGCGAGGGTCGCGCGGATCCGCTCGGCGAGACCGCCCTGCGCGAGAAAATCGCGATAGGCATGCGACGTGGTCGCAAATCCGCCCGGCACGGAAACGCCAAGATCCGCAAGTCCCGATATCATTTCGCCGATCGATGCGTTCTTGCCTCCGACCAGCTCCACGTCCTTGTTCTTCAATTTCTCAAACGGGATGATGTACGGCTTCATATCTGTCTGCTTGTCCGGCGGTGGGTTAAGTGAAACACTTCAGCGGCGATGCGCCGACAAATGAGGGTACCGTGATTAAACGAACCGTGTTCTTTGTGTCAGACCAAACGGGTATCACTGCTGAAACGATGGGTCACAGCCTTATGACGCAGTTCGACGGTATTGAGTTTCGTCAGGTGACTGTGCCATTTATCTCCACCGTTGACAAGGCAATCGAGGCGGTCCGCAAGATCGATCTGATCGGCAAGCAGGAGGGCATCAGACCCATCGTGTTCAGCACCTTGGTGCAGGAGGACGTGCGCAATGTGGTACGGGGCAGCAGCGGCTTTTTCCTGGATTTTTTCGACCCGTTCCTATCACCGCTGGAAAATGAACTCAAGACACAATCGTCTCATTTGACCAGCCGAACGCACCGCATGGCGGATACCCACGCCTACGCAATGC
Source organism: Gammaproteobacteria bacterium (assembly GCA_003164785.1). Taxonomy (GTDB): domain Bacteria; phylum Pseudomonadota; class Gammaproteobacteria; order Steroidobacterales; family Steroidobacteraceae; genus Bog-1198. The sequence continues at coordinate 180,766 of PLUE01000039.1, forward strand.
GCATCGATGCCACCAATTTTGCGCTTGCCAACGATGACGGTTCCGTGGTGCGCGATTACGAGCGTGCGGATGTCATCCTGGTCGGCGTGTCGCGTTCCGGAAAGACGCCGACCTGTCTTTACCTCGCAATGCAGTACGGGATTTTCGCGGCCAATTATCCCTTGACGGAGGATGATTTGGAATCCAGAAAGCTGCCGGCCGCGCTCGATCCATTTCCGCGCAAGCTCTTCGGATTGACCATCAAACCCGATCGTTTGCAACAGATACGCAACGAGCGGCGTCCGGACAGCCGTTATTCGTCGGCGCGCCAGGTCGCGTTCGAAGTGCGAGCCGCGGAATCGCTGTTCGAGCGCAATGGCATTCCCGTCATCGACGCGACGGAAACGTCCATCGAGGAAATCTCGAGCCGCATTCTCGACCGCACGGGCATCGAGAGACGGCTGAGACCCTGACAAGGTCGGCGTGCATGGTATAGTCGAATCATGATCGCGGACCAGTGGTGCGAAACAACTTGGCGGGCCCAGCCCGGCAGCTTCGTCAGTCTCATGACACTGTACGAGAGCAACTTCGTGCGTCTGCTCTGGCTGGTGCGCGATCTGCGCGCGATCACCAAGTGCACGGTATCCAAGGTCGATTCGGACTGTGACCTGTATCTCACGCCGCTCGAATTGTCGCGCTATACGAGCGTGTTCCGCCTGACCTACGAGTTTGGAGCCGAAACCTTGCAGATCCGTGATCCGGATCTCGAAGTGTGCGTATATCATGACGCCCGACTTGCCGAAGTTCGCAGTTTTCGGGGATTCCGGCGCCATCCGCAACTGGCGAAGCTGCAATCGAGACTCAAGCGTGAACTGGATCAGCGCTGGACTCGCAACATGATGTTAAATAAATGGCTGGAATATTGTGCCGAGCGGGGACATCACTTCTAGCGGATAGCCCCGCGTGACTGGCCCGCTCCCATTCGAGGCCGAGGCGGGACTTTGATCGACAAGCTGAGTTTTCTCAAGGGTGGAGCGGACGGGGGCAGCGTAAGCGCCGACGAAGAGCGCCTCATGCAGCTCTTTCAAAATCGTGCCGGACTCAAAAAAGCATACGCCGATCTGAAGGACGAGCTTCACCTGCTGCGCGATCGTCTGAAGCAGCAGGAGGGCGCCACCATCCGCGTGCAGGAGCAGCTCGACGCCCTGGGGGAGCTGCTGGCGGATCCCGCGACGGGATTCGGGGCGCTGGTGTTCTTCCAGCTGCGCGGCCTGTGGAAAACCTGTCATCAGCAGTTGTCGGGATTCGCCGCCGACCTCACGCGCACCCAGGAGATGCGCGAGACCACCAAATACGATGCGGAATGCGCGGCCGTGAGGAGCGCGCGTCTGGCCGACGTCGATGAGCGGTTGCGGTCGGCCTCGGAAAAAGCCGAACTGCAGCGCCGCCAAATTTCCGGCGCCGCCGCTGAATTGCAGCGCCTGACCGCATTTTGGCATTACTTCGAACGTCGCCGCCGTCAGAAAGATCTCGAGCCGCTGCGTCAGGCCATGACGCTGGCGGACGCGGCGGTGGGCGAGCTGCTGGCCGAACGCGGCGTCATCAGCGACGAAGCGCCGGCGGATTTTCCGGGCATTTCGCTGAATGCCCGCCGCAACATCAACCTCGCCATCATCAGCTACGCCGAGCTGCTGTGCGAGAGCGTCGAGGGATTCGGGCTGGCCGCGAAGGCCAAGGAAGCCGTCGCGAGGCGCGTGCACGAGATGACGTTCGGCAGCCGTTCGGATTGTGAAGGCTACATGCAGCGTGTGTTGAAGGCACAGGCCGCCGTGACCAACCAAAAGCAGTTGACCGCGACGTTGAAGATCAAGTTGGAGCGCCTGCGGGCGACCTGCGAGTACCGCAACTCGGCCGACACGGTGCCCACCGCGGATTCAATGGCGCCCGATGCCGGCGCGGGCCGCACCGACGGCGGGCGCGCCTCGCGCGCTCCGACGTCGGCGGGTTGGAATGTGCTCGCCGAAGACTACTGGGACCTGTACACCCTGCTGCTGCGCTAGTTCGGGTGCTCGTGACCGTCGGCGGTGCGGCGGGCCTGGATGGGCTTCGTCGTCGCGTGCGCCGGCAACACCGCGAGATCCGCGGCAATTTGTGAGGCCTCGTCCAGAAGGATGCCCGCCGCCGCATCATCCTTGATCTCATCCAGCGACTTGGCAGGCTTCACGTCGTGCGACGCGCGCCAGGCATTCTCGCGCTCGAGACGGTCGCTTTCGAGCCGCTTGCGCTCCGCCTCGCGCATCTTCAGGTTGAGCGACAGGGTCTTTTGACCGCGCATGGCATCGAGCGCCACGATGTCGTCATGCAGATAGCGGAAGTCGGCGCTGTTGGCCGTGCGTTCATCGTGCAGTTTCTGCAGCGAGGAGGTGACGGGCTTCAGATCGCCCTCGACCTTGAACGGCGCGGCATCGATGTGGTCCCAGGGCAGTGCGCGATCGCGAGTGCTTTCACCCACCTCGTTGGCATCGATGAGGGAGGGGAGCATGATGTCGGGCGCGACACCACGGTCCTGGGTGCTTTCGCCGGTGATCCGGTAGTACTTGCCGATCGTCACGTTCAGCTGGCCGAGTTCGGGCTTGCGTCCGAAAATCGTGTAATTCAGCGGGTGCGCGTTCTGCACGGTGCCTTTGCCATAGGTCTGCTGACCCACGATGAGTGCCCGGCCGTAGTCCTGGATCGCAGCCGCAAAGATCTCCGAGGCCGATGCGCTGAAGCGATCGACCAGAACGATCATCGGGCCGTTGTAGAAGATCGCCGGATCCGGGTCATCGTCCACCTCGACCCGCCCCGTCGTGTCGCGCAGCTGCACCACCGGCCCGCGGTCGATGAACAGGCCGGTCAGCGATTCGGCCTCCGGCAGATAGCCTCCGCCGTTGGCGCGCAGATCCATGATGAGCACGTCCATGCCGTCCTTGCGCAGTTCGGTGATGAGACGCTGGACGTCGCGGGTGGTGCTGCGGAAGTCCTTGGCGCCCGCGCGGCTGGCATCGTAATCCTGGTAGAAGCTCGGTACGGTGATGATCCCGACCTTGATGTCATGACCGTTTCGCGTGACGGTGCGCATGGCCTTGTGCGAGGCCTGGGCCTCGAGTGAAACGCGATTTCGCGTAAACTCGATCACCTTTTGCGGCGAGCCGGGGGCCGCGCCCGCCGGCAACAGCTGCAAGCGGACGATCGTGCCGCCGGGGCCGCGTATCTTCTGCACGACATCGTCCAGGCGCCAGCCGATCACATCGACCAGCTCACCGGTCTTGCCTTCGCCGACCGCGGTGATCCGATCGCTCGCCGCGAGCTGCTTGCTCACGGCGGCCGGCCCGCCGGCAATGACGTCGATCACCGTGACGTAGTCATCGGTCAGCTGCAGGGAGGCGCCGATGCCCTCGTAGCTCAGGCTCATCTGGATGTTGTATTCCTCGGAATTTCGCGCCGAGAAATAATTCGAATGGGGATCCAAGGACAACACGAAGGCGTTCATGAATGCTTCGAACACGTCATCCGGTTTGCTCTGGTCCATGCGTTTGGCGACGTGCTCGTAACGCTTGCGCAGGATGTCGGCGGCCTCGGGCCATTGTTTGCCGGCCGTGACGAGCGACAACGCATCGTTCTTGATGCGCTTGCGCCACAGTTCGTTCATCTCCGCGGCATTGGCGGGCCACGGCTCCTTCTCGCGGTCGAAATTGAACGTTTCATCGACATCGAAATCGGGCTTCTTGTTCAGCAGGTCGATCGCATAGGCCATCCGCTCGCGGCTGCGCTGCTGGTAACGGCGGAAGATGACGAAAGCGGGTTCGACATCGCCCGCCTTGATGGCATCGTCGAGTTCGTACCGGTACTTTTCGAATTCCGCGATGTCGCTGGCGTAGAAATAGCTTCTGCCGCCGTCGATCGCGTCGAGATAGCGATCGAGGATCAAACTCGACAGCCGATCGTCCAACGGGGCGCGCCGGTAATGTTCCCGCGCAACGATGTCGGCCACGCGGCGGGCAACGTAGTTTTCCTGATCCGTGGGTGAGAGAGCGGCGGCGGTCGCCGGGACGGCGGCCGGCGGCGTCATCGCAGCACCCAGCAAAGCCGCAAGTCCGACAGCGCCCGCACACACCGCGACGCCGGTCAGCCAGCGCGAGCGTTTGGCCCAAGGCCTATTAGTCATCACCGTACCCGTTCTCCTGTAAACTCGAACACTTCACCTTTCAAGGCGCCGCAATGCCATTAGCCCAAGTGTATATGAGCCTGAGGATATGCGTCCGTTCACCGTTTTGATCGGCATCGTCATGGGGTCGGCCGCGTCCATCACCTTCGGCCTCGCCGCCGTCCTCATCGTCTTTTGCATATTGGCCGGCGAACACCCCGACCTGGCGCGGGAGTTTCCGCAGCTCTTCCTGAGCCTGCTGGCGTTCGGTGGTCTGACCGCGGCCAGCGCCGGGAGTTTCATCGGCCAGGCCAAGGGGCGGTCATGGCGCCCGTGGGCGCACCTCGCGACGGTGGCGTGCCTCGCCGCCGTGGTCTTCATGTATTGGCCGCGTCGTAGCTGAGGGCTCTGTAATCATGCGAGTTTCGCCATGCCGCGCCGGCTGGGTTTGCAGCGCAATAGGATTGCTCGCCGCGTGCGCCGGCCATCGGGTGCCGCCCCCGTCCACGGACATCGATGAGACCGGCTTCCGCGACGCGGTGCGAATCCTGGCGTCCGACGAATTCGAGGGCCGCAAGCCGGGGACGGCGGGCGAGGAGAAGACGGTTGCCTACCTCGTCGCGCAGTTCAAGAAGCTGGGGCTGAAGCCCGGCAATGGCGAGAGCTACCTGCAGCCGGTCCCGATGGTCGAGATCCTGGCGGGGAGCGATGCGACGCTCACGGTCTCGGGACGGGGCCGGGTCAAGTCGCTGGCCTATGCCAGAGACATGGTGATCTGGACCAAACGGGTGGTGCCGGAGTCGTCCCTGGCGCAAAGCGAGCTGGTGTTCGTCGGCTACGGCATCGTGGCGCCCGAGTACGAGTGGAACGATTACGCCCAGACCGATGTGCGTGGCAAGACCGTGGTCGTCTTGATCAACGATCCCGGGTACGGCTCGAAGGATCCGCGGGTGTTCAGGGGCAACGCCCAAACCTATTACGGCCGCTGGACCTATAAAGTGGAGGAAGCGGCGCGGCACGGCGCGGCCGGCGTGCTGCTCATCCACGATCCCGGGGCGGCCGGCTACGGTTGGAACGTCGTGGTCAACGGCCGCACCGGTGCGCAGTTGGACCGTGCGACACCCGATGACAACGCCGGCCGCGCGGCCATCGAAGGGTGGGTTTCCGCGGATGCGGCGCGTGCGATATTCGGTCAGGCGGGACTGGACTATGCCGCCATCACGTCCGCCGCGGCGCGGCCGGGTTTCAAACCCATGGCCCTGGGTCTGAAGGTCGATGCGATGGTGCACGACACGCTTCGCCGCTTCACATCGGCAAATGTGATCGCGCTGCTGCCGGGCGCCCGGCGCAAGAACGAATATATCATCTACGGTGCTCATTGGGATCACCTGGGCCGGCAGTCGGCAGAAGCGGGGGGCGCCATATTGAACGGTGCGGTCGACAACGCCTCCGGCGTCGCGGGCTTGCTGATGCTGGCGCAGTCGTTTCGCCGCACGCAACCCGTGGTGGATCGCTCGATCGTGTTCATCGCCTACACCGGCGAGGAGGGGGGCCTGCTCGGCTCGGCCTATTACGTCGACAATCCGGTGTTCCCGCTGCGTCAGACCGTGGCGGCGCTCAATCTGGACGCATTGCACATCGGCGGTCCGACGCGCGATTTCATGGTGATCGGCTTCGGCAATTCGGAGCTCGAGGACTACGTGCGCGATGTCGCCGTATTGGAGGGCAAGGAGGTGCATCCCGATTCGAATCCCGAGCTCGGCCTCTATTACCGCTCCGCTCAGTTCAGCTTCGCCAAGGCGGGCATTCCAGCCCTGTATGCCAAGGGCGGCACCGATGATTCGGCGCGCGGCCCGGCATGGGGTCAGGCCCAGGTCGACGACTTCACGCTGCATCGCTACCACCAGGCCAGCGACAAGTACTCCCCGGATTGGGATGTGCGCGGCACCCTCGACGACCTGCGGCTGTACTACGAAGTGGGCAACCGCCTCGCCCGAACGCGGCGCTTTCCGCGCTGGTTTCCGAACAGCGAGTTTCGCGGCAGCCAGCATCGCGCGCCGCAAAGCCCCGGCGCCGAGCCGCCCACCGATTAGCGTTGCGGCGGAAATCGTGATGCGATTATCTATGCGTGCCCGGCGGCCAGCTTCGAGGGGATTTGGCGGTCGAACGACACGCTGCGATTGCGGCCGCGTATCTTCGCCGTGTAAAGCGCCTGATCGGCCGCCTTGATGAACTCCGTGGTGTTCTCGAACGCAGTCTGCGACCCGTGGGTGGCGCAGCCGATCGAAATCGTCACCCTGGCGGAATCGGAGCCGACCACATGACCCGTGTTCTGGAACGCGGCGACGATTCGCTCGCACACCACCTGGGCGGTGTGGGCGTCGGTTGCCGGCAGCACGATGACGAATTCCTCGCCGCCGTAGCGCGCAATCATGTCCGTCTCGCGGGTGTTGCCGCGCAGGATGCGCGCGGTTGCCTGCAGGATCCGATCGCCGGCCTGGTGCCCGAACCTGTCGTTGATGCTCTTGAAATCGTCCAGGTCCGCGAATGCGATGCTGAGCGGCCATTTGTGCCGCGTCGCGTTCTCGAATTCGCGGGTCAGCACCTGGTCCAGATAGGCGCGATTGTAGACGCCGGTCAGGGCGTCGCGGCGCGTCTCTTCCTCGAGTTCGAGCGCGCGCGAGGTCGAGCTTTCGGCGACGGCACGCAGCGTGTTGATCTCGCGCAGTGCGTGCAGGCTGCGCAACATGAGAACGTCGCGCGCCTGCTCGAGTATCAATTCCGGATGCTGCTTGGCGAGCAGATCGGTCTCGAAGATGGCCTCGGTTTCGGGAATCATCGCACCGATGGTGCCGAGCACCTGACCGAACGCCATCTTGTCGAGCTGCAGACTGCGCTCCGCCGCCAGCGCGGTCGCCGCGAATTGGCGATGCTCCGCGTCGAGCAGAAACAGATCGGCAACCAGTCCGGAGAGGGAGACGCAGCGGTCGAATATTTCCGCGGTGTCCGAGGTCGGGCCGAGGCCGACGCGATGGCTGTGGCCGATGGCGACGTGCAGGCGTTCGGGCAGATTCCAGGCCCGCATGAGCCAGCCGCCGATTTCCGCGTGATCCGTCTGCAGGCGATTCTTTTCCAGTTCCGCCAACGCGAGATGGTTGCGCTGCAGTTCTTCACCCCCGCGGTACAGATCGGGGACGGCCTTGTCGAGTGCGAGCATCCCGATGTCCTGCAGAAGGGCCGCGAGAAATATCTCTTCGGCCATCTTATGGTGCCTCGCGTCGGCCAGCGCACGGGCCGCAGTCGCCGCCAGCAGTGCGCGGCGCCAGTACAAGGGATAGCTGATGCCGTTCGCTTTCCCGGCACGCAGGGATTTGACCAGGGAGAAGCTGAGCGCGAGGGTCAGTGTGGCGTTCAAACCCAGCACCACGAGCGCCTGGCGCAGATTCTCGCTCTTGCGACGTTGTGCGTACAGCGGCGAGTTTGCGATGCGCAAGACCTTGGTCGAGAGGGCCGAGTCCATGCTCAAGGCCTTCGCGACCTTGCTCATTTCGATGTCCGGATCCCGCGCGAGTTCGATGATGTGAGTCGCGACGCCCGGCGGCGAAGGGAAGTTCACCAATGCGCGAAGATGTGCTTCGACCTCTGGATTCACGCGTTCCCACTCCCAACTAACGGTTCCGACACTGCCATCTATTGAACGTTAGCGTCCGCGTCGCACAAAACTTGAATCGTGATTTAAGCCAGTTTTGCGCTCACCCGCCACCACAATCTCAGGCATTTGAAGATCAGGTAAAGACCATAGGGGCCGAGGACGACGATCCAGGACGCGGAGGAGCCCATGCGAAGGCCTTCATAGATACCCTGGTAGATGCGCGCCGGACTGGCGCCCTCATAGCGGCCCAGCGCCATGCTGCCGGCAAAATAAATGAGCAGCGGCAGAACGCCGAACCCTGAGGCCAGCGCAATCGTGGCCGTGAGGACTTCCTGGACCCATCCGCCGGCCAGCCCGAATCGCCCAAAAATCTGTGATCGCATGCGCAGGAGTGTAAACGAAATGAGTCCGGGTACGCCCGTCGCGGTAAACTTAAGCGCATGCGAGCCTGGACACCTCAAGCCATTTACGAAACGAAACCCTGGGTGTTCGTGGCGCTCGGCGTGGTGCTCGCCGTCGGCACGATGATCTGGTCGCTCGCCATCGGCAATTGGACCGTGTTGCGCTCCTTCCTCTGTTTCGGCGGCGCCGCCCTGGCCGTGGTCGGAGGAGCCACCCTGCAACTGCGCCAGGATTATCGCGCGCGCAGCAAGTGGCGCCGCAAGATGCGGCCTTGATGCGCACGGCCGTCGTCGGCGTCGGCTATCTCGGCCGTTTCCACGCTCAAAAATACAAGACCCTGCCGAACTCCATCCTCGTGGGTGTGGCCGATCCGTCGCTGGCGGCGCGTGAGGCGGTCGGCGCGGAACTGGGCGTTCCGGCGCACGCCGACTACCACGAGTTATTGGGCAAGGTTGACGCAGTCAGCATCGTGACACCCACCCCGTATCACTTTGTCGTCGCCAAGGAATTCCTCGAGGCGGGCGCCCATGTCCTGGTCGAAAAGCCGATGACGGTGACGGTCGAGGAGGGGGTGGGTCTCATCGAGGCCGCGCGGCGCGCCGGGCGTATCCTGCAGGTAGGGCATCTGGAGCGCTTCAATGCCGCGGTTCAGGCGGTCCAGCCCATCCTGACGGTGCCGCGTTTCATCGAGTCCGCCCGCCTGGCGCCGTTCAAGCATCGCGGTACGGACGTGAACGTCGTGCTCGATCTGATGATTCACGACATCGATTTGATCCTGAGCATCGTGCGGTCTCCCGTGGTATCAGTGGACGCCATCGGCAGCAGCGTGTTCTCGAAGGAGATCGACATTGCGAATGCGCGGCTGCGCTTCGCCAACGGCTGCGTCGCGAATGCCACGGCCAGCCGCGTCAGTTTGAAGACCGAGCGGCGCCTGCGGCTGTTTCAGGACGATGCCTATGTGTCGGTGGACCTGCAGCAGAAGGTGCTGACCGTGATCCGCAAAAAGGATGGCGTCGGCAGCGACGGCATGCCTCAGGTGGCCATCGACGAGACGACCTACGAGCAGGGTGATGCGTTAAAGGCGGAGATCGAAGCGTTCCTGGAGGCGGCGGCCACCGGTTCGGCGCCCGCGGTCACCGGCGAGGACGGTCTGCTGGCGCTGCGGACCGCAGTGAGCATCACGGAGCAGGTCACCAATTCGATGGGCAAGTTCGCCTAAGGAGTGGGCTTGGGCGGCGACGGCGGCGACGGCAGCGTGGCACCCGGTTGGACGTCCGGCGCGGGCTGGGTCTGTGTCGCCGCGGGGGCGGCGGCCGGCGTCTTCGGCCCCTCATCCGTCACGGTCACGCGATCGACGAAGAAGCGGGTCTCGGAGAAGCATGCCGTGGGAACGCCCGGGTGCTCGGTGTAGTGCAGTTGGACGCGATGACCGACTGCCTTGGATAGTTCGGCCGCCACGGTCTTGTCGCGCACGCTGAAGTCCCAGAGTTGCGGCGACGTGCCGGCCCCCATGTACTGACCGCCGCCATAGTAGAGCGCGATCTCGCCCTCCTGGGTCTTGCAAAGCCAGCCGCGGCGTACGAACTTCTGCAGGACGCCCGCGCGCTCGCCTTCGGCATAGGCCCAAGTCAGCGTCAGCCAGGTCCACAGCCCGGCGCCCGCCACCATCAATAAAGCCAGGATCATGACCCATCGCCCGAAAGTACCTGAAGAACGACGTCTCCCAGAGGAATTGGGAACCTCAATCCGCGTCATAGACCATCATTCCTGTTCCGCTGGCGCGATCGGCCGCGGATGATCGTTGAGTTCGAATGCCCATCATCGAGGATAGTGTAGTGCCTTTGATGGCCGAGGGGGCGCCTGAAATCGAAGTTCCAGGCGCCGTAAATGGTGGAGCCGGGGGGAATCGAACCCCCGTCCACAAGCCCTACGTTTCAAGATCTACGTACGTAGCCACGTCTATTGTTCTCACCGCTCACTAACCCGACGGGCAGGGAAAGCGGGCAGCCAGCCCGGTGTTGTTTCGCAAGGTACACCCCAGACACGTGTATCAAGCTATCTGATGTGCGCTACCCCTGACCGTTCGCATCAGCACAAGCCGATCAGGGTTCAGCAGCCTAAGCCGCTAGAGCGTAGTTGTCTTCGTTGGCAACTATAAGTTTGCAAGTTGGTTTTACGAGGGAACCTGCACCTCGGTACGCACCTGAAGTTTCGTGACCCATGTCGAAACCGGTCGGCCCCAAGTGAACCGCTAGTTTACGCGCAAATCGCGGCTTATCCAAATCCGCCTAGTAGCGGCTCGCTTTCATGATCCGGCTCTTGTCACGCTGCCAGTCCTTGTCCTTTTCGGTGTTGCGCTTGTCATGCTGCTTCTTGCCCTTCGCGAGGCCGATTTCCAGTTTGGCGCGGCCGCCCTTCCAGTACAACTCGAGCGGCACGATGGTGTAGCTCTTGCGCTCGACGGCGCCGACCAAATGGTCCAGTTCGCGCCGGTTGAGCAGCAGCTTGCGGGTGCGCGTGGCCGTGGTATCGACATGGCTCGAGGCGGCGGTCAGCGCGCCGATGTGCGCGCCGTGCAGGAATGCCTCGCCGTTCTTCATGTAAACATAGGCCTCGGCAATCTGCGCCTTGCCGGCGCGCATGCTCTTGACCTCCCATCCCATGAGGGAAATTCCGGCCTCCATACGCTCTTCGATGAAAAAATCGAAGCGCGCCTTGCGGTTGACGGCGATCGGCGGCAATTTGTCTTCAGTCTTCACCGCGCCAGTTTACCATTCGCCGTCAATGGCGCCCGCGCTTCGCGCGTTGTGCGAGAATGGTGGCCCATGCAGGTCGTCGAACGCACCGCAATCGTTACCTTCACCGCTGCCCAGATGTTCGCCTTGGTCAACGACATTGTCCGTTATCCGGATTTCCTGCCCTGGTGCAAGGGGGCATGGGCCGAGGACGTGTCCGCCACGGAGCGGCTGGCCTCGGTCAAGGTGGCCCGTGGGGTGCTCAAAACGGAATTCACCACGCGGAACGAACTGACTCCCGACGCGCGCATTCTCATGCACCTGGTCGATGGGCCCTTCAAGAATCTGACCGGCGAGTGGCGCTTCGAGGCGATCGGCGAGCGCGGCTCACGGGTGAGTTTTCGCGTGGAATTCGAATTCAAGAGCCGTTTGACGGCGGCGGCGTTCAACGCGATCTTCGAGTCGCTCTGCGGCACCATCGTCGATGCCTTCGTCCAGCGGGCTCAAAAGATCTACGTGTAGGGTCGCCCGTGCAGGGAAGAGTCGAGCTTGTCATCGAGGTTGTCTACGCCGAGCCGCTGCGTGTCGTCGCGGCCCGGTATCGCGTGGCGCGGCCGGCGACGGTCGAGCACGTCTTGCGGCTGGCGGCGGCGGACACGGTCTTCACGGGAATCGATATTGCGGGCTCGACCGTCGGGATATTCGGGCGTGTGGTCGGCCCCGGCGAGCCCTTGGCCGACGGGGACCGCGTCGAGATCTACCGGCCGCTCGCCGCCGATCCGAAAACCGCGCGGCGCACCCGGGTTCGGGATGCCCGCCGGGTCAGTAAGTCCGGCCGTTCTTGACCTTGGCCGCCGACTTATCCTGCTCGGCCGCCACGGCAGCCGAGGGCTTGTCGAGCTTCGCGACCTTCTCGTCCTCGAAATACACGGTGACCCGGCGCGAATCGATGTGGCGGGTGCGACCTTTCTTCAGATAATAAATATAGTCCCAACGCTCCTTGTTGAAACTGTCGGCCACCATCGGGGTGCCGAGCAGATAACGAACCTGACTGCGCGTCATGCCCGTTTTGACCTGTTCGACCGCAGCTTGATCCAGGAAATTACCCTGCTGAATATTGATGCGGTAGACGCAACCCGAGGCGAGCAGGGCCAACCCTAACCCCAAGAACAATCGCTGACAGTTTTTCATCAAAGTGGTGCGCAGCCGTTAAATGATTGATAATCGTTTCTTATCATACCGGGTTCTCCAGCATGCCGCAGCGCCTGAAACCTTCCCCGACGAGTGAAAGCAACGATCTCCGCAATGCGGGGCTCAAGGTTACCCTGCCGCGCCTGAAAATCCTGGATATTCTCGCGGATGGCTCGGCCCGCCACATGAGCGCGGAAGACATCTACAAGAAGCTGCTGATCTCCAACGAGGACATCGGTCTGGCCACGGTGTATCGCGTCTTGACCCAGTTCGAGGCCGCCGGCTTGGTGACGCGCCATCACTTCGAAGGCGGAATGGCCGTGTTCGAACTGAACCAGGGTGCGCATCACGATCATATCGTCTGTGTCGACTGCGGCAAGGTCGAAGAGTTCATGGACGGTGGCATCGAGGAGCGCCAGCACGCGGTGGCCAAGCGCCTGGGGTTCGAGATCAGCGATCACGCCTTGATCTTGTACGGGCACTGTCGCAAGCCGGCCTGCCCCAACCAGAAGCGCCCGAAGTAGCGATTCTCGCCACGCGCGGGCGGCGCTTCGATCAGGCGCGCTTTTTCGTAGCTGGTGCAGGCTTCTTCGGCGAGGCCGGCTTCTTTGCGGCGGCTGCCGGGGCCAGGATGGTTGTCCGCGGGGACGCCTGCCGCTGGGACGCCTCCCGCGGCGCCGCCGGCTTCTTTACCGTCGCAGCCGGGGCCGGGACGGTTGTCCGCGGGGCGGCCTCCCGCTCGGTCGCCACTCCCAACATCTCGCGCGCGTGGGCCCGCGCCTGATCGGTGATGTCGACGCCGCCCAGCATGCGGGCGATCTCATCCACACGGTCCGCGGGATTCAGCGTCTTGACGTCGGTACGCGTGACCTTCCCGTCGGTCTGCTTGATGACCTGGAACTGGGAATGCGCCTGGGCGGCGACCTGGGCCAGATGCGTCACGCACAGCACCTGGGAGCGCGTGCCCAGTTCGCGCAACTGGCGGCCGACGATTTCCGCGATGGCGCCGCCAATACCGGAGTCGACCTCGTCGAACACCATGCAGAGCGACGATCCCTTGGCCGCGGCGGCGACCTGGACCGCCAGGCTGATGCGCGACAGCTCGCCGCCCGACGCCACTTTCGCCAGACTCTTCAGCGACTGACCCGGATTGGCGCTCACCAGGAATTCGATGTCGTCCACGCCATGGGGCCCGAACTCGCCGTCACCTGGCTCGACCTTCACGGCAAACCGGCCGCCCGACATGCCGAGGGTCTGCATGAGCTTGGTGATCTGTGTGCCGAGGACCTCCGCCGCCCGATTGCGCGCCTTGGTCAGGCGCCCGGCGGCGGTGCGGTAATCGGCGGTCAGCGCCGCCAGCTGGCGCTCGAGTTCCGCCAGGCTGAGTTCGGCGTTTTCGAGGGTCTGCAATTCCTGCTCGGTGCGCAGCAGTTGGGACGGCAGCTCGAGGACGGTCTGGCGATGCTTGCGTGCCAGTGCTTCGAGCGCCGCCGCGTGCCGTTCGATCTCCTCCTGACGCGCTGGATCGACGTCCAGGTTTTCCAGATAGCGGCGCAGCGCTTCGGCGGCCTCATGCGCGACGATGGCCGCCTCGGCGAGAAGTTTGCCGGCCGCCGCGAGCTGCGGATCGGCATCCCCGACGGCGCGCAGCGCGGCCTGAGCCTTGCCGAGCAGATCGTTGGCGCTCTCGGTGTCGGCGTCCGGGTCACCCTCGTAGATCGCGGTGAGGGCGGTGCGGGCGGCCGCACTCAACCGCCCGCGTCCGGAGATGCGCTTCTGTTCGATGAACAGTTCTTCGATCGCGGCCACCGTGGTGACCTCGGCCTTCAGTTCGCCCAGTTGATAGCGCAGCAGGTCGAGCCGCGACTCCCGGTTGTCGGCGGCCGACTTGAGCGAGTCATACTCGCGGCGGCAGGCGCGGTAGCGGGCGTAGATGGCTTCCACCTCATCCGTGTGTTGCGGCGCGTCGAGATGCTCGTCGAGCATTTCACGCTGGGCCCCACGCTTGACCAGATGCTGGAACTCCTGCTGACCGTGGATTTCGATCAGGAACTCCGCGAACTCGCGCAACAGCTGGATGGGCACCAGCTGCCCGTTGATGTAGGCCCGGGAGCGGCCGTCGGCGCCGATCACGCGCCGGACGATGACTTCTTCGTCGTGCTCGATGGCCTGTTCGGCGAGCCACGCCTTGGCCGCCGCCGGCAGCGCGGCAAAGCTTGCGGCGATCTCCGCCCGTTCGGCGCCCTGACGCACCACGTCGCCGCCGGCCCGGCCGCCGCCCACCAGCAGCAGGGCATCGACCACGATGGACTTGCCCGCGCCGGTCTCGCCCGTCAGTGCGGTCAGACCGGCGTCGAAATCGAGTTCCGCGCGGTCGACGATCACCAAATCGCGTAATTGCAGATGCGTCAGCATGGTTATTCGCTCGTGCCGTAGCCGCCGCGGCCCCAATGCAGTTTGGAGCGCAACAGGCGGTAATAGTCGTATCCGGGAGGATGCAGCAATGTGATCTGCGCGTCGCTGCCTTCGACAAAGAGCGTGTCGCCCTGCTCGAGATCGCCGATGGCCGTGCCGTCGCAGGTCACCTGGGCGTGGGAACCGAGCCGGTCGGCCATCCGCAGCTCGATCTTGCTGCCGGCGCGCACCACGATGGGTCGATCGCTCAAGGTATGCGGACAAATGGGCGCCAGCACCCACACGTCAAGATCCGGCTCGACGATGGGACCGCCGCAGGATAGCGCGTAGGCCGTGGATCCCGTGGCGGTCGCGATGACGATGCCGTCACCGCTGTGCGAATTCACGAACCGGCCGTTGATGGTCGTCTCGAAATCCATGGTGCGCCCCGTTTCCCACTTGCCGACCACGACGTCGTTCAACGCCAGCGCCTCGATAGGCTGTGCCGCCCGCCGTTCGAGGCGCGCGGCCAAAAGCGAACGACGATCCTCGGTGTAGCGTCCGGCGAGCACGGTATCGATGTCCTCGAGCATGCTGGTCGGGCTGACGTCGGTCAGGAACCCGAGCCGGCCGCGGTTGACGCCGAGCAGGGGCACCGAATGACCGGCGACCAACCGCGCCGCGTAGAGGAGGGTGCCGTCGCCGCCGATGGCGATGATGAGGTCGGCCCGCGTCGCGAACGAGTGTTCCGGGCACAACACGACGCTGTCGGAGGGGAACGCCAGTCCCACGCCGGGATCGACGAGCGGGCAGATGCCGCGCGCGTAGAAATGGCCGGCCAAGCTCAGCATGCATTCGGCGACCCGCAGGTCTTTGGCATTTCCGAACAACGCGATGGATTTGAAAGCATGAGACATAAAGCAGTGGATCCTTGTAGCACGGCTTCCAAACCCAAGTCAGGCGGAAACTTCGGCTATTTGGGTACATTCGATGGACTTGACTTCGTCCGGATGCGCTAGGTAGCTTCAAACATGGTATATGAACCTACTATGACATCAGACGGCATTGACGAGGGCCTGAACGAGCGAGCGCAGTTGCTCCTGAAAGCCTTGATCGAGAATTATATTCGAGATGGCCAGCCAGTCGGGTCGAGAACGTTGTCGCGGGACTCGGGTTTGAGCCTGTCCTCCGCCACGATCCGCAACGTGATGGCGGACCTCGAGGACCTGGGGTTCGTGGCGTCGCCGCACACCTCGGCGGGCCGCGTGCCGACCGACAAGGGTTACCGGTTCTTCGTCGACACCCTGCTGCAGCTCAAGCCGCTGCGTCAGGAGGAGATCGAGGATATCGAGCGCCGCCTGGGCGTCGATGCCTCGAAGGGCAAATCCCTGGTGCAGACGGTTTCGCAGATGCTCTCGAGCGTCACCCGCATGGCGGGTTTGGTGACCCTCCCCAACCCCAACTACGTCGCGTTGTCGCACATCGAGTTCGTCAGCCTGTCCGAGAACCGCGCGCTCGCCGTGATGGTCATGGACAACCGCGAAGTGCAGAACCGCGTCGTGCAGCTGGAGCGTCGCTATTCCACCGAGGAGCTGCGGCGGGCCGCCAATTACCTCAATGAATCGTTTTCCGGCCGGTCGCTGCCCGATGTGCGGGCTCAACTGGTGCGCCAGCTCCAGGAAACCCGCCAGCACATGAATCAGCTCATGCTGGACGCGATCCAGGTGGCGCAGAAGGTGTTCAACAGCGAGCCCGACGAGCGGGTCGAGTACGTTATGTCAGGTGAGACCAATCTCATGGGGTTCGCCGAGCTGTCGAACGTGGACCGGCTGCGCCGGCTGTTCGAGGCCTTCAACGAGAAACACGATATTTTGCGGCTCCTGGACGGGTGCCTGCGGGCGGATGGAATCCAGATCTTCATCGGCCAGGAATCGGGCTATCGGATCCTCGACGACATCAGCGTGGTCACGGCGCCCTACATGCTCGATAACAAGGTGGTCGGCGTACTGGGGATCATCGGGCCGACCCGGATGGCCTACGAACGGGTGATCCCGATCGTCGATGTGACCGCGAAACTGCTCGGTTCGGCCTTGAACGCGCGTAAATAGCCCCCAGTTCTCGGGCTTCGAGCGGTATCTACAGCCGCCAATCTTGCGAGGACTCTGCAACGTGAACGAAAATAACCAGCCGCTGGGCGAGTCAGCCGATTTGGGCGCGGGGGCGCCGGAGAGCGCCTTGGCCGCGGCCGAGGCCAAAGCACAGGAAAACTGGAACAGCTACCTACGGTCGGTCGCGGAACTGGACAATTACCGCAAGCGCACCGAGCGGGAAATCGACAACGCGCGCAAATTCGCCATCGAGCGGTTTGCCCAGGAACTGGTGACCGTGGGCGATGCGCTGGAAGCCGGCATCAGCGCCGGCGCTGCGACCCCGGGTCCGGCCATGCTCGAGGGAGCCCAGGCGACGCTGCGCCAGCTGCACCGTGCGTTCGAGAAGGCGGGCATCAAGGTCATCGATCCGGCCGGCCAGGCATTCGACCCCGAATGGCACGAGGCCATGGTCGCCCAGGAGAGCCGCGACAAGCCGGCGAACACCGTATTGACGGTCATCCAAAAGGGCTTCTCCTTGAACGGTCGTTTGTTGCGCCCGGCGCGCGTCATCGTCAGCAAATCGCCCGGCGACGGCAATTGAAATTACCGGGGGATCCCCCAGTTAGCAGTCACGGTTCTTGAATTTTTAGAGGGTTTCACTATGGGTAAAATGATTGGCATCGATCTTGGCACAACGAATTCCTGCGTCGCGATCATGGAAGGCGGGAAGCCCAAGGTTATCGAGAATAGCGAAGGTGACCGGACGACTCCGTCGATCGTTGCCTTCACGAAGGATGGCGAAGTGCTGGTGGGTCAGTCCGCCAAGCGCCAGGCCGTCACCAACCCGGGAAACACCGTGGCGGCCGTCAAGCGCCTGATCGGCCGCAAGTTCGCCGATGAGGTCGTCAAGAAGGACGTCAGCATGGTTTCCTACAAGATCGTCAAAGCCGACAACGGCGACGCCTGGGTGGAAGTGCAGGGCAAGAAAATGGCGCCCCCCGAAGTGTCCGCGCGCGTCCTCATGAAGATGAAGAAGACCGCCGAGGATTACCTCGGTGAACCGGTCACCGATGCCGTGATCACGGTGCCCGCGTACTTCAATGATTCGCAGCGCCAGGCCACCAAGGATGCCGGCCGCATCGCGGGCTTGAACGTCAAGCGCATCATCAACGAGCCCACGGCGGCGGCGTTGGCCTATGGCCTCGACAAGGATGGCGGCGATCGCAAGATTGCCGTATACGACTTGGGCGGGGGCACCTTCGACGTGTCCGTGATCGAAATCGCCGAAGTCGATGGCGAACGTCAGTTCGAGGTGTTGTCCACGAACGGCGATACGTTCCTCGGCGGCGAAGACTTCGACCTGCGCGTGATGAACTATCTGGCCGACGAGTTCAAGAAGGAAAGCGGCATCGACGTGCGCAAGGATCCGCTGGCCATGCAGCGCCTGCGCGAGGCCGCCGAGAAGGCCAAGATCGAGCTGTCCTCGAGCCAGCAGACCGAAGTCAATCTGCCGTATATCACGGCCGATGCCGCGGGTCCGAAGCACCTGAACATCAAGCTGACCCGGGCCAAGCTCGAGTCGCTGGTCGAGGATCTGGTGCAGAAGACATTGGAGCCCTGCCGTTTGGCGTTGAAGGACGCCGGGCTGTCCTTGAAGGACCTGGGCGAGGTGATCCTGGTCGGCGGCCAGACCCGCATGCCGCTGGTGCAGCAGGCCGTGAAGGACCTGTTCGGCCGCGAGCCGCGCCGTGACGTGAACCCCGACGAGGCCGTGGCCGTCGGCGCCGCCATTCAAGGCGGCGTGCTATCCGGCGACGTCAAGGACGTGCTGCTGCTCGACGTGACGCCGTTGTCCTTGGGGATCGAGACCCTGGGCGGCATCATGACCAAGGTGATCGAGAAGAACACCACCATTCCCACCAAGGCGGCGCAGACCTTCTCGACCGCGGACGACAATCAGTCGGGCGTGACCATTCACGTGCTGCAGGGCGAGCGTGACCGGGCGACCGACAACAAGTCGCTGGGTCGGTTCGACCTGACCGACATCCCGCCCGCGCCGCGCGGCATGCCGCAGATCGAGGTGGCGTTCGACATCGATGCGAACGGCATCCTGAACGTGTCCGCGAAGGACGTGAAGACCGGCAAGGAACAGCGGATCGTCATCAAGGCGTCGAGCGGTTTGTCCGAGGCGGACATCAAGCGCATGGTGGGTGATGCGGAGACCCATGCCGAGGAAGACAAGAAATTCCGCGAATTGGTCACCGCACGCAACAAGGCCGATGCCGCCGTGCACACGGTCGAGAAAGCATTGAAGGACGTGGGCGACAAGGTGTCCGACGACGAGAAGAAGTCGGCGACGGAGTCCATCGAAGCGGTCAAGACGGCGATGGCCGGCGATGATCGTGAAGAAATCGAGCGCAAGACCCAGGCGCTCGAGCAGGCCTCCACCGCGATCCTGCAGAAGATGTACGAGCAATCCGCGGGCAGTGCGGCGTCCGAGGCCGGCACGTCTGCCGGCGGCGGCGGCCCGGCACCGAAGGACGACGTTCTCGATGCGGAGTTCGAGGAGGTCAAGGAAAGCGACCGCAAGAAGGCTTGATGCGGGCGATCGAAGCGATTCGATCGCTGTGATGTCAAACCGCCGGCACGTGTGTGCCGGCGGTTTGTTTTTATTCGGTGTCCCTTAAGGTGTGCGATGGCGAAGCAGGATTATTACAAGCTCCTCGACTTACCGAAGACCGCGACGGCGGAGGAAATCAAGAAGGCATATCGCCGTCTGGCCATGAGGTTTCATCCGGACCGCAATCCGGACGATCCGGAAGCCGAGCACAAATTCAAGGAGTGCAAAGAGGCCTACGAAGTGCTGACCGACGCGCAGAAGCGGGCGGTCTATGACCAGTTCGGGCACGCCGGCCTCGAGGGCGGACGGGGCGGCGGTGCGGGCGGGGGCGGGGGCGGGTTCAGCGCCGGCGAAGCGTTCGGCGACATCTTCGGCGAAATGTTCGGCGATATCTTCTCCGGTGGCCAACGCGGCGGCCGCAGCCAGGTGTTTCGCGGCGCGGATCTGCGTTACGAACTCGAGCTGGATCTCGAGCAGGCCGTTTTCGGCACCGAAACCGAGATTCAGATCCCCTCGCTGGCGGAGTGCAAGACCTGCAAGGGATCGGGCGCCGCCAAAGGCTCCGTCCCGAAGACCTGTGATACCTGCAACGGCCAGGGACAGGTGCGTGTGCAGCAATCGATCTTCACGATTCAACAGCCCTGCCCGCGCTGCAAGGGGCGCGGCAAAATCATCACCAATCCGTGCGATACCTGCTTCGGCCAGGGCCGCGTGCGTCAGGAGAAGAAGCTGCCGGTGTCGGTTCCAGCGGGCGTCGACACCGGCGATCGCATTCGCTTGAACGGGGAGGGTGAGGCCGGCCGCAATGGGGGCCCCGCCGGCGATCTGTATGTCGAGATCCGCGTCCGCGAGCATGCGATTTTCGAGCGCGAGGGTAGTCATCTGTCCTGCGAGGTGCCGATCAGCATCACCACGGCGGCCCTGGGCGGCTCGGTGGAAGTACCGACCCTCGACGGCGAGGTGGTGTTGAAGATCCCCTCCGAGACCCAGTCCGGACGGGTGTTCCGGGTTCGGGAGAAGGGCGTCAAGCCGGTGCGCGGCGGGGCGGCCGGCGACCTGTTCTGCCGGGTGGTGGTCGAAACGCCGGTGAGCCTGAGCAATGAGCAAAGGGAGCTGCTCAGGAAGTTCGAGGTGTCGCTGCAGGAGGGCGCCGGCGCCCACAAGCCGCGTGAGCAGACCTTCCTCGACGGCGTCAGAAAGTTCTTCACCGGCGAAACCAACTAGGGCTCCGCAGATGTCGGGACTCGCCATTTTCGGCATCACGGGACGCATGGGTCAGGCATTGGTTCGGGCACTGGGCGAGACCGGCTCCGCGGGCCTGCGCCTGACAGGGGCCATCGCCTCCGCGGGCAGCCGTCGACTGGGCCAGGATGCTGCCGCCGAGGGCGCGCCCACCGGCGTGACGGTGACCAGCGACGTCGCCGTGGCGCTCGAGGGTGCGGCGGTGGCGGTGGATTTCAGTCTGGCGGGCTGCGTCGCGTCCAATGCGCTGGCGTGCGCGCAGGCCGGGGTGCCGCTGCTGGTCTGCGCGACGGGGTTCGATGAGGGGACGCGGGCGCAGCTCGCGCAGGCCGCAGCGGTGATCCCGATCCTGATCGCCCCCAATACGAGCGTCGGCGTGGCGGTCGTGGCCGATCTGGTGGCACGCGCGACACGGGCGCTGGGCACGGACTACGACGTGGAGGTCAGTGAAGCGCATCACCGGATGAAGCGCGACGCACCCTCCGGCACGGCCCTGGCGCTGGGTGAGGCGGTCGCGGGCGCCCGCGGGCGGTCGCTGGCGGAGGTGGCCGTGTTCGACCGGCACGGCCGCCTGGAGCCGCGCGGAACGGGAGAGATCGGCTTTGCTGTGGTGCGGGCCGGCGACATCGTCGGCGAGCACACGGTGAGTTTCGCGGTGGCCGGGGAGCGCGTGGAAATCACGCACCGGGCCACGGATCGTGCGGTGTTCGCCCGTGGGGCGCTGCGCGCGGCCGAATGGCTTGCCGGGCGACCGCCGGGCCTATATCGGATGGCCGACGTACTTGGGCCGGATTTGGCGTAGACAGTCGTCGACGTGATCGTTAATATTCGCGCCCGGCAACAAAGCGCGAATCAAATAAAGCGGGAGGACGTTCTTGAACGAGCGCCTCCCGCTTTGCGCATCTGCGGAACGCGCATAGCGCAAAGCGAGGAACCGGAGTGTCGACACCTGCAGTGCTAGCTCTCGAAGATGGCACCGTGTTCCGAGGCGTCTCAGTAGGCGCGAAAGGCAACACGACTGGCGAAGTAGTTTTCAATACGTGCATGTCGGGCTACCAGGAAATCCTCACGGATCCCTCCTATTGCCGGCAAATCGTCACTTTCACCTATCCCCACATCGGCAACACCGGCACGACTCCGGAGGATCTGGAGTCCGGCGCGGTGTTTGCGGCCGGAATGGTCATCCGTGATCTGCCGCTGCTGCATTCGAATTGGCGTTCCACCGAGTCGCTGGGCAGCTTTCTGACCCGCTGCAAGGTGGTCGCGATCGCGGACATCGATACCCGGAAGTTGACGCGGCTGCTGCGCGACAAGGGCGCCCAGTCGGGCTGCATCATGACCGGCGAGAACATCGACGAGAATGCGGCGGTGCGGGCGGCGAGGAAATTTCCGGGTTTGAAGGGCATGGATCTCGCCAAGACGGTCTCCACGAAGAAGATCTATCAGTGGAACGACGGCGCCATCTGGAAGACCGAGGCCAAGCCGCCGCGGCCGCAGAGCCGGCTGCACGTCGTGGCATACGACTATGGGGTCAAGCGCAACATCCTGCGCATTCTCGCCGAGAGCGGCTGCCGCATGACCGTGGTGCCCGCGCAGACCCCGGCCGACCAGGTGCTGGCGATGAACCCGGACGGGATTTTCCTGGCCAACGGTCCGGGCGATCCGGAGCCCTGCGATTATGCGATCACCGCCATCTCGCATCTGCTCGAGACCGACATACCGATCTTCGGCATCTGCCTCGGCCACCAGCTGCTGGCCCTGGCCAGCGGCGCCAAGACGCTGAAGATGAAAACCGGCCACCACGGCGGCAACCATCCGGTGCTCGAGATCGATTCGGGCCGCGTCATGATCTCCAGCCAGAATCATGGTTTCGCCGTGGATGCGGCGACGCTGCCGGACACGCTGCGCGAGACGCATCGTTCGCTGTTCGATGGCTCGAACCAGGGCATCGCGCGCATCGATCGCCCGGCCTTCAGTTTTCAAGGCCATCCGGAAGCCAGCCCGGGTCCGAACGACATGCGCCTGTTGTTCGACCATTTCCTGTATCTGATGGTCAAGCGCATCCAGACCATTTCCCGCAACCGCAGCGCCGCCCGACAAAAATCGGCTGAAGGGTAGCCCCATGCCGAAAAGAACCGACCTACAAAGCATCCTCATCATCGGTGCCGGGCCCATCATCATCGGCCAGGCCTGCGAGTTCGACTATTCGGGCGCCCAGGCCTGCAAGGCGCTGAAGGAGGAGGGCTTCCGGGTCATCCTGGTGAATTCCAATCCGGCCACCATCATGACGGATCCGGAAACCGCGGACAGCGTCTACATCGAGCCGATCAACTGGCGCACGATCGAACGCATCATCGAGAAGGAGCGCCCCAGCGCGCTGTTGCCGACGATGGGCGGGCAGACCGCGCTCAACACGGCGCTCGACCTGGCGCGCGAGGGAGTGCTCGAGAAATACAACGTCGAAATGATCGGCGCGACCAAGCGCTCCATCGACATGGCCGAGGATCGCGAACTGTTCCGCCGCGCCATGACCGACATCGGTCTGGAGACGGCGCGGGCCCGCATCGCGCACAGCATGGAGGAGGCGCTGGCCGTGCAGTCGGAGATCGGTTTTCCGACCGTGATCCGGCCGTCCTTCACCATGGGCGGCAGCGGCGGAGGCATCGCTTACAATCGCGAGGAATTCGAGGCCATCGTGGCGCGCGGATTGGATGCGTCGCCGACCAACGAAGTGCTGCTCGAAGAGTCGGTGCTGGGCTGGAAAGAATACGAGATGGAGGTCGTGCGCGACCGCAACGACAACTGCATCATCGTGTGCTCGATCGAGAACTTCGATCCGATGGGGGTGCATACCGGCGATTCGATCACCGTGGCGCCGGCTCAGACGCTCACCGACCGCGAATATCAGCGCCTGCGCGACGCGTCGATCGCGGTGCTGCGCAAGATCGGCGTCGACACCGGCGGCTCGAACGTGCAGTTCGCGGTGAATCCGGATGACGGACGCGTGCTCGTCATCGAAATGAATCCGCGCGTGTCGCGCTCCTCCGCGCTCGCCTCCAAGGCGACCGGGTTCCCGATCGCGAAGATCGCGGCGAAGCTGGCGGTGGGCTACACTCTGGATGAGCTCAGGAACGAGATCACCGGCGGCGGCACCCCGGCGTCCTTCGAGCCGACGATCGATTACGTGGTCACGAAGATTCCACGCTTCACGTTCGAGAAGTTCCCGGGCTCCAATTCGCGTCTGACCACGCAGATGAAATCGGTGGGCGAGGCGATGGCGATCGGCCGGACGTTTCAAGAATCGCTGCAGAAGGCGCTGCGCAGCCTGGAGCTGGGCTACGACGGCTTCGACGAGCAGCTGTCACATCCGTTGAGCGATGCGGCCACCGAGAAGCTCACCTACGAGCTGCGCTGGCCCGGGCCCGATCGGATCTTGTACGTGGGCGACGCGTTCCGCGCCGGCTGGACCCAGCAACAGGTCTTCGACGCAACCAAGATCGATCCGTGGTTCCTGGCGCAGATCGAGGATCTGCTGCGCGAGGAAGCGGTGGTGAAGGCGGCGGGTCTCGACAGCCTGGACTACGCGCGCATGCGGAGCCTCAAGCGCAAGGGCTTTTCGGATTCGCGCCTCGCGACCTTGGTGGGGCGCGACGAGCCGACGGTGCGCGCCAAGCGCCGCAAACTCGGGCTGCATCCGGTGTACAAGCGTGTCGATACCTGCGCGGCGGAGTTTTCGACCTCGACGGCATATCTGTATTCGACCTACGAAGACGAATGCGAAGCGAATCCGACCAACCGCCGCAAGATCATGATTTTGGGCGGCGGCCCGAATCGCATCGGGCAGGGCATCGAATTCGATTACTGCTGCGTGCATGCTTCCATGGCGCTGCGCGCCGATGGTTTCGAGACCATCATGGTGAACTGCAATCCCGAAACGGTCTCCACGGACTACGACACCTCGGATCGGCTGTACTTCGAACCACTCACCTTCGAAGACGTCATGGAGATCATCGAGAAGGAAAAGCCCGAAGGCGTCATCGTCCAGTACGGCGGCCAGACGCCATTGAAGCTGTCGCGGGCGCTGGCGGCGGCCGGCGCGCCCATCATCGGCACCACGCCGGACAGCATCGACGTCGCCGAGGACCGCGAGCGGTTCCAGAAACTGGTGACGGCGTTGAAGCTCAAGCAGCCGGCGAACGCGTCCGCGCGTGCCGAAGAGCAGGCGGTTATCCTGGCGCGTGAGGTGGGTTTCCCGCTGGTGGTGCGGCCGAGCTACGTGCTCGGCGGACGCGCCATGGAAGTGGTGTTCAACGAGGATGACCTGCGCCAGTACATGATGGACGCGGTGAAGGTGTCGAACGACAGCCCGGTGCTCCTGGACCGGTTCCTGGACCTCGCCATCGAAGTGGATGTGGACGCGGTGAGCGACGGCACGGACGTGCTGATCGGCGGCATCATGGAACACATCGAGCAGGCCGGCGTGCATTCGGGCGACTCCGGGTGTTCGCTGCCGCCCAACGGGCTGTCGAAGGAAATCCAGGACGAGCTGCGCGTGCAGACCCGCAAGCTCGCCAAAGCGCTGAACGTGGTGGGGCTGATGAACATTCAGTTCGCCATTCAGAGCGGCGTCATCTACATCCTGGAGGTCAATCCGCGCGCCTCGCGCACGGTGCCGTTCGTCTCCAAGGCCACCGGCATTCCGCTCGCCAAGGTGGCGGCGCGCGTGATGGTGGGTAAGTCGCTGGCCCAGCAGGGGCAGACCGTCGAGCGGATCCCGCCGTACTACTCCGTCAAAGAGGCGGTTTTTCCGTTCAACAAGTTCCCTGAGGCGGACCCCATCCTGGGGCCCGAGATGAAATCCACCGGCGAAGTCATGGGCACCGGCCATACCTTCGGCGAGGCCTATGCGAAGGCGCAGGCAGCTTCCGGTGTGATTTTGCCGACGCGTGGCCTATGCTTCATCAGCGTGCGTGATCGGGACAAGCCCGGCGCCGTGATTTTGGCGCAAATGTTCATCACCCGCGGCTTCGACATCGTGGCCACCGGCGGTACCGCGTTGGTCCTGGAAGAGGCCGGCGTGATCTGTCGGCGAGTGAATAAAGTGCGAGAAGGTCGCCCCCACGTCGTCGATATGATAAAAAACGACGAGATTGCGATGATCGTGAACACCACCGAGGGCAAACAGGCGGTGCGCGAGTCGCGTTCGATTCGCCGCGAGGCGGTCGCGAGAAAGGTAACCTATTACACGACGGTCAATGCCGCTCGGGCCACTGTCGACGCGCTCGACCATCTGGGTGACATTGAAGTCAATCGGTTGCAGGATCTGCACAAGGAATTATTGTCGTGAAACGAACTCCCATGACTCTACGCGGCGCGGAGCGCCTGAAAGTGGAGCTGAAGCAACTCAAGAGCGAAGCGCGGCCGAACGTCATCAAGGCGATCGCCGAGGCGCGCGCACACGGCGATCTGTCCGAGAACGCCGAGTACCATGCCGCCCGCGAGCAGCAGAGCTTCATCGAAGGCCGGATCAACGACATCGAGAACCGCCTGTCGAACTCGGAAGTGATCGACGTGACCACCTTGAATGCCACCGGCCGGGTGGTGTTCGGCTCCACGGTCGAGCTCAACGACGAGGAGAGCGGCGGCAAGGTGACCTATCAACTGGTCGGCGACGACGAGGCGAACATCAAGCAGGGGCTCTTGTCGGTATCGTCGCCGATCGCACGCGGACTCATCGGCAAGTCGCAGGGCGACGTGGTCGACGTGACCGTGCCGGGCGGCGTGCGCACCTACGAAATCGTCTCAGTGCGGTACGTGTGATCCGCAGCTTTTTCCGCGTGTTGCTGGTGCTATGGGCCGGCAGTCTCTGGTCGCTCGCCATGTGGGTGGCGCCCACCTTGTTTTACGCGCAGAGCGATCGGCACGTGGCGGGCGTGCTGGCGACCCGATTGTTCAGCATCCAGACCTATCTGGGATTGGCGGTGGCGGTTCTGGCGCTGCTGCTGCCGGGCAGGGGCAGCTTCCTCTGGGGCTATGCGGCCGCGGCGTTGCTCGCCGTCAACGAATGGGGCGTGAAGCGCGCCATGACCGTGGCGCACGCCAAGGGGGCCGTTGCCGGGCTGGGGTTCGGGGCGTGGCACGGGGTGTCGGCGGTGCTGTATCTGGCCGCGTGCGTGATGATGCTGAGCCTGATCTGGAAGCAGGATTTCCGCTAGCGGCGACGGCAGCCCGGCCGTTAATCTGGAATGAGGATTTTCGGCAGATCGGCGCGGCGGCGGTAGTACACGCCCACATTGCCGATGCGTTGCACGAGCTGGGAGGACGTGCGCGACGCCAACGAGGACAAGGCGCCATTGCGAGCATCGCGATCGCCGACCCGGGCGCTCACCTTGACGAGCTCGTGGGTGGTGAGCGCGCGATCCATTTCCGCCACCACGCCGTCCGTGAGGCCGGCGTTTCCCATCATGACGATCGGGCTTAAGGGATGCGCCAGACGTCGCAAATGCTTCTTTTGTTTTTCTGAGAGTTCCATCGGGCGCATTATAGCGACCTCAAGAATCCACACATGCCTAAGCGAACAAAGAGTAGTGCCCGGTGGCTGGCCGAACATGCCAACGACGAATTCGTCAAGCGCGCGCACCGCGAAGGCTGGCGCTCGCGCGCCGTTTTCAAGCTGGCGGAGATCCAGGAAAGCGAGCGGCTGCTGCGTCCCAGCATCCGTTGCGTCGATCTGGGGGCCGCGCCCGGCGGCTGGAGCCAATACGCGGCGCGCATCATCGGCGGTTCGAGCCGAATCGTGGCGACCGACATTCTCCCCATGGACGCGATCAACGGCGTGGATTTCGTGCAGGGCGACTTTCGTGAAGAGGCCGTGGTGAACGAGGTGCTGGCGGTGGTGGGTGCCTCCAAGGTGGACCTTGTTTTGTCCGATATGGCCCCAAACATGGCTGGCATAGACGCGGTTGACCAGCCTAGGTCCATGTATTTGGCGGAGCTGGCGCTGGAGTTCGCGGACCGAGTCTTGGCCCCCGGGGGCGATTTGCTGGTCAAATTGTTCCAAGGGGCGGGTTTTGAGCAGATCATTAAGGATGCCCGCGGCCGCTACGGGCGGGTCGTGACCAAAAAGCCGAAGGCGTCACGAACGCGCAGTCCCGAGATCTATCTGTTGGCGCGGCAGTTTGGGATGGTGTAAGTTCGGTAGGGTATCCATCCTGTACGGGGAACGCCGATCGAGATTATGTGTCGTAATGGGTTTGCGGCTGTAGGTGAAACTTGAACGATCTGACGAAACAAATTCTTTTATGGGTCGCGTTGGCGGTCATTCTGCTCGCGATTTTCAGTCAATTCGGGATGCGCACCGGCCAGCCGGCAACCATCGATTACTCCCAGTTCCTCACCGAAGTCAAAAGCAATAGCATCGACTCGGTCACCCTGAAGGGTGAGATCATCGAAGGCAAGCGCCGCGATGGGAACCAATTTGTGACCTACAACCCGGAGACCGGCAACGGCGCGCTCATCGGGTTGCTGCAGTCGCAGGGGGTCAAATTCCGGGGTGAGCCGCCGAAGCAGCAGTCCGTGTTCCTGCAGCTGCTCATCTCCGCGTTTCCGATCCTGATTCTCATCGGCTTCTGGGCCTATTTCATGCGCCAGATGCAAGGCGCTTCCGGCGGACGGGGCGCGATGTCGTTCGGCAAGAGCCGCGCACGGCTGCTGGGCGAGGATCAGGTGAACATCACGTTCGCGGATGTCGCGGGCGTCGAAGAGGCAAAGCAAGAAGTGGTCGAAATCGTCGATTTCTTGAAAGATCCCGGCAAGTTCCAGAAACTTGGCGGCAAGATCCCGAAGGGGGTTTTGATGGTTGGTTCCCCGGGGACCGGCAAGACCTTGCTGGCGCGCGCCATCGCGGGCGAGGCCAAGGTGCCGTTTTTCACCATTTCCGGCTCCGATTTCGTCGAGATGTTCGTGGGCGTCGGTGCTTCGCGCGTGCGCGACATGTTCGAGCAGGCCAAGAAGCACGCGCCGTGCATCATCTTCATCGATGAAATCGATGCGGTGGGCCGGCATCGCGGCGCTGGCCTCGGCGGCGGTCACGACGAGCGTGAGCAGACCCTGAACCAATTATTGGTCGAGATGGACGGTTTCGAGGGTAATGAAGGCATCATCGTCATCGCCGCCACCAACCGCCCGGACGTGCTGGATCCCGCCTTGCTGCGTCCAGGCCGTTTCGACCGACAGGTGGTTGTGCCGTTGCCCGACGTCCGCGGTCGTGAGCAGATCCTCAAGGTCCACATGCGCAAAGTCCCGCTCGGCGACAACGTCAAGCCGTCGGTGATCGCGCGCGGAACGCCCGGCTTTTCAGGTGCCGATCTCGCCAATCTGGTGAACGAGGCTGCGTTGTTCGCGGCCCGCGGCAACAAGCGCTCGGTGACGATGGAAGAGTTCGAGCGCGCCAAGGACAAGATCATGATGGGCGCCGAGCGCCGCTCGATGGTCATGACCGAAGAGGAAAAGCGCAACACGGCCTATCACGAGTCGGGCCATGCGATCGTCGGCCTGACCGTGCCGGAACATGATCCGGTGTACAAGGTCACCATCATCCCGCGCGGCCGGGCGCTGGGCGTGACCATGTTCCTGCCGGAACAGGACCGTTACAGCACGAGCAAGCGTCAGTTGGAAAGCCGCATCGCGACCCTGTTCGGCGGCCGGGTGGCCGAAGAATTGGTGTTCGGGCCCGATGCCGTGACCACGGGTGCGTCCAATGACATCGAGCGGGCCACCGAGCTGGCGCGCAACATGGTGACCCGCTGGGGCTTGTCGGATCGCCTGGGTCCCCAGACCTACAGCGAGGAGTCGGGCGAGGTGTTCCTGGGCCGCAGCGTCACCCAGCACAAGCAGGTCTCCGACGTCACCGCGCACGTCATCGATGAAGAGGTGCGGCGCGTCATCGACAGCAACTATCAGCGCGCCTACAAGATCATCCAGACCAACATGGACAAGCTGCAGGCGATGACCGAGGCGTTGATCAAGTACGAGACGATCGACGAGGAACAGATCAAGGACATCATGGAAGGCCGGGTACCGCGTCCGCCGCGTGACTGGGACGACACGCCCACCGCGACTCCCCGGTCGCCGACGGCCGAGAAGCCGTCGCCTCCCTTGGTCAATCCGGCAGGGCAGCACTAGCCCGGGCGTACGCCGCGGCGACGTGGGGGAAATCGAGGCCGATGGTGATCCCAAGACGATCGCCATCGGCCTTTTTCATTAAATCAAATGCATTGGCGTTGTCTCAATAAGCTCATCGATCTCACCCGTCCGGTCGTGATGGGGATCTTGAACGTGACCCCCGATTCGTTTTCCGACGGGGACCGCTATTCCAGCCCCGGTCCCGCCCTGGACCGCGCCGCCATCATGGTGGCCGAGGGGGCTTGCATCATCGACGTCGGCGGCGAATCGACCCGGCCGGGCGCGGATGCCGTGCCGGAAGCGGTCGAACTGGCGCGCGTGGTCCCGATCATCGAGGGCATCGCGCGCCGCTGGGATGTGGCCATTTCCATCGATACGAGCAAGCCGGGCGTCATGGCCGCCGCCACCGCCGCGGGCGCCTGCATCGTCAACGACGTCTATGCACTGCGCGCGGCGGGCGCGCGTGACTTCGCCGCCGGCGCCGGCGTGGGCGTTTGTCTGATGCACATGCAGGGTGAGCCGCGTACGATGCAGCACAATCCGGTGTACCAGGACGTCGTCTCCGACGTGATCGAGTTTTTGCGCCATGAGCGTGACGCCTGTCTCGCCGCCGGCATCGCCGCCGATGCCATCGTATTGGACCCCGGGGCTGGTTTTGGCAAGGGTTTGGAACACAACATGAGTTTGCTCAAGGAATTGCCGCGGTTGGTCGCGTTGGGGTCGCCCGTGCTGGTAGGGCTGTCACGCAAGAGCTTCATCGGCCGGGTGTTGGGGCGTACCACGGACGAGCGCCTGTATGGCGGCCTGGGGTTGGCCGCGCTGGCCGTCAGCATGGGGGCGCGCATCGTGCGCACGCATGATGTGGCCGCCACCCGCGACGCCATCACCATGGTGAGCGCGGTCCTGCAGGGGCCGGCGAGTTGAGCCGGTACTTCGGGACGGATGGCGTTCGCGGACGAGTCGGCCAGGCGCCCATGACCGTGGATTTTGCCCTGCGGCTGGCCAGCGCGGCGGCGCGCGTGCTGGCGCCCTCCGGCGGCCGCGTTCTGATCGGCAAGGACACCCGGCTGTCGGGCTACATGTTCGAATCGGCATTGGAGGCCGGGTTCGTGGCGGCGGGCGTCGACGTGATGCTGATCGGCCCGCTGCCGACTCCCGGCATCGCCTACATGACGCAGCGCCTGGGGTGCAGCTTCGGCGTGGTCATCAGCGCGTCACACAACGCGTACCAGGACAATGGCATCAAATTCTTCGATGCCACCGGCAGCAAGCTGTCCGATGCCATCGAAAGCCAGATCGAACGTGCGATCGACGATCCGGTCATGACCCAGGAATCGCAGCACCTCGGCCGGGCGGTCCGCATCGACCGCAGCCGCACGCAATACCAGGAATTCTGCGCATCGACCATTCCGGCGGGCATGACGCTCGCCGGATTCAAGGTCGTCATCGATTGCGCCAATGGCGCCGGGTACAAGGTCGCGCCGCGCGTGCTCGCCGACTTGGGCGCGGAGATCGTGCCCATCGGTTGCTCGCCGAACGGCCGCAACATCAACGACGGCTGCGGTTCCACGGCGCCCGAGCTCCTGCAGCTGACCGTGCCCGGCGTTCGCGCGCAGGTCGGTCTGGCTCTCGACGGCGACGGCGACCGGGTGGTGATGGTGGACGAACTCGGCCGCTGTGTCGATGGCGATCAATTGCTTTACATATTGGCCATGGCGCGCCACCGCGCCGGCATTCTGCGGGGTCCGGTGATCGGCACCGTGATGAGCAATCTTGGGCTGGAGCATGCGCTCGCCGACCATGGCATCGAATTCCAGCGCGCCCAGGTGGGCGACCGTTACGTGCTGGCCATGTTGAATGAGAGCGGCGCGACATTGGGCGGGGAGACCTCCGGGCATATCCTCTGTCTGGACAAAACCACCACCGGCGACGGCCTGGTGAGCGCGCTGCAGGTGCTGGCCGTGATGAAGTCGATGGGAGCGGGTCTCGCGGAACTGGCCGCCCCCATGCGCAAATACCCGCAGGTGCTGTTGAACGTCCGCGTGGCGCGGCGTTTCGATCCCATGACCGAGCGCACCGTCGTCGAGGCTGCCGCCGCGGTGGAGCGTCAGTTCAAGGGACGCGGGCGGATCGTGCTCCGCGCCTCCGGTACGGAACCCCTCATTCGCGTGATGGTCGAGGGTTATGATCCCCACTTGGTCAAGAAAGGGGCGCGCGAGATCGCAGCGGTGGTCGAAGCCGCGGCGGACAGGCTTGCAGTTACCCTTGCACGCAGCTAATCTTCGCCGCCTTTCCTGCTGGGCCTCAAAGCCCTAAGGTTGCTTATGCGCCGTCCGGTCGTTGCGGGTAATTGGAAAATGCACGGTTCGCGCTCGGCGAACCACGCCTTGCTCACCGATTTGGAGCGGGGCCTGAAGGCAGAGTGGCCGATCGACGTGCTGGTGTTTCCGCCGTACGTCTATCTGGCAGACGCCGCGCGGATGTTGGAAGGCGGGCAGATCGGGCTGGGCGCGCAGGACGTGTGCGCCGAAGGCGGCGGCGCGTTCACGGGCCAGGTGAGCGCTGCGATGTTGAAGGACGTCGGATGCCGGTATGTCATCGTCGGACATTCGGAGCGCCGGCGGCTCTTTCATGAAGACGATGCATTGGTGTCGCGGAAATTTGCGGCGGCGTTGCAGGTGGGAATGACGCCGGTGTTGTGCGTCGGCGAGACGCTGCAGGAGCATGAGGCGCATCAAACCGAGGACGTGGTCGCGCGGCAACTCGACGCCGTGATGGCGATGCACGGCGCCGCGAGCTTCGCCGATGCGATCGTCGCGTACGAGCCGGTTTGGGCGATCGGCACGGGCCGTACGGCGACGCCGCAGCAGGCGCAGACGGTGCATGCTTACCTGCGCAGTCGGATTGCCGCGCAAGATGCTAATATAGGGCGGCATTTGCGGATCCTGTACGGCGGAAGCGTCAAGGGCGTCAACGCCGGAGAGTTGTTCGCGATGCCCGATGTCGATGGTGGATTGGTGGGCGGCGCCTCGTTGAGCGCCGATGAGTTTCAGCAGATTTGCGCGGCCGCTGCCCTGCGGGCAGCCGTTCGCCACTGAGAGATTTCGTATGTTGCGTGGATTCATTCTGGCGGTGCATGTGTTGCTTGCACTGATGATTATCGGTCTCGTGCTGCTGCAGCGTGGCAAGGGCGCGGAGGCGGGGGCCGGTTTTGGTTCGGGCGCGTCGGGCACGGTGTTCGGCGCCCGCGGGACGAGTACGTTGTTTTCGAAATTGACGGCGGTATTTGCAGGGCTGTTCTTTTTGACGAGTTTGTCGCTGGCCTATCTGGGGACCCGGTCGCCGGGTGAGCCGACCAGTGTGTTGGAGCGGGCCGCGCTGGCCGCGCCGGCACCGGCGACACCGGTTCCCGCAGCGCCCGCGAAGAAATGATCAAAGTTTTCAAGTTCGGGGTCGCCGCGACCCCGTTGAAAGTTGCGCGAAGCGCATGAAGAGTGCGCGAAGCGCATGATGATTCAAGCCGACGTGGCGAAATTGGTAGACGCGCTAGTTTGAGGGGCTAGTGGAGCAATCTGTGCCGGTTCGAGTCCGGCCGTCGGCACCATATTTTTGCCACATGAACCGCCACGTTCATGTGGCGCACCGCGAAATACCGGCATCCCCCATCGGGGTAGCGCAACGCAACGCGACGTAACATGGTCACGCCTGATATGATAATTTGCATTACATATAGCCACCGACACCGATGATGTTGCGACAGTATTTGCCGATCTTGATCTTTATGGGCTTGGCCACGGTGTTGGGCCTCGCGTTGTTTACCCTCGGGTGGATTTTGGGCCCGCGGCGACCCGACGCCGAGAAGCTCTCGCCGTACGAGTGCGGTTTCGAAGCGTTCGAGGATTCGCGCATGCGCTTCGACGTGCGCTACTACCTCGTCGCCATCATTTTCATCGTTTTCGATCTTGAGATCGCGTTCTTTTTTCCGTGGGCGGTGTCGCTCGGGATCACGGGTACGTTCGGCTTGATCGCGATGTTGATCTTTGCGTTGGTTCTCGTCGTCGCCCTGGTGTACGACTACAAGAAAGGTGCGCTTGAATGGGATTAGAAGCTGTGTCCGTCGAAGCGCCCAGCGTACGCGGCTTCGAAGTGACGTCCGTCGACAAGCTCATCAATTGGGCTCGCACGGGCTCGTTGTGGCCGATGACGTTCGGACTCGCGTGCTGCGCCGTGGAAATGATGCATGCCGGTGCGGCGCGTTATGACCTCGACCGTTTTGGCGTGGTATTCCGTCCGAGCCCGCGGCAATCCGACGTGATGATCGTCGCCGGGACCCTGGTCAACAAGATGGCGCCGGCGTTGCGCAAGGTCTATGACCAGATGGCCGAGCCCCGCTGGGTGATCTCCATGGGGTCGTGCGCGAACGGCGGCGGCTACTATCACTATTCCTACGCCGTGGTCCGTGGGTGCGATCGCATCGTACCGGTCGACGTGTATGTTCCCGGATGTCCGCCCACCGCGGAGGCATTGTTGTACGGCATCATTCAGTTGCAGAGCAAGATCAGGCGGAACAAGGCCATCATCCGATGATCGGTGAAGCGGGGGCCGCTCCGGCCGAGATAACGCCGACCCGTCTCGGGACTTTGGGTCTGGCCATCGGCCGGATCTTCCCGGACCTGGTGGTTTTCGCCAATCACGCCGGCGAGCTGACCTACGAGGTTCCGGCCGATCGATTGTTGGCGGTGGCCGCGCAGCTGCGCGACCATCCGGACTTGAAATTCGAGATGTGCATGGACGTGTGCGGGGTGGATTACCTCGAGCATGGACGCGCGGAGTGGAAGACGGACTCGGCGACCTCGTCCGGCTTCAGCCGCGGCGTCAACCGTGGCCTGGCGACACCGGCGGCATTGGCGCCGGGCCGGCGGTTTGCCGCCGTCTATCATTTGTTGTCGATCGCGCACAATCACCGGGTGCGGCTGCGCGTGTTCTGCCCCGACGATACCCAGCCGATGGTGGATTCCGTCGCGCCCATCTGGGCGGCGGCGGATTGGTTCGAGCGCGAGGCCTTCGATCTTTTCGGCATCCTGTTCAAGGGGCATCCGGACCTGCGCCGATTGCTGACCGATTACGGTTTCATCGGTCATCCGTTCCGCAAGGATTTTCCATTGTCGGGCAATGTCGAGGTGCGCTACGACCCCGAGAAGGGGCGGGTGGTGTACCAGCCGGTGACCATCGATCCGCGGGTGCTCGTGCCCAAGGTCATCCGCCACGACAATCGCTATGATCCGCAACTCACGAATGCGCCAGTCGCGCCGCCGGCGGCGTCCAATGGCTGAGATCAGAAATTACACGATGAACTTCGGCCCGCAGCATCCGGCCGCACACGGCGTGCTGCGCCTGGTGCTCGAGATGGACGGCGAGGTCATCCGGAAGGCCGATCCACACGTGGGTCTGCTGCACCGTGGCACGGAGAAGCTTGCCGAGAGCAAGCCGTTCAATCAGTCGATCGGCTACATGGACCGGTTGGATTACGTCTCCATGATGTGCAACGAGCATGCGTACGTCATGGCCATCGAAAAGCTGCTCGGCATCGAGCCGCCGGTTCGCGCGCAGTACATCCGCGTAATGTTCGACGAAATCACCCGGGTCCTCAATCACCTGATGTGGCTGGGCGCGCATGCGCTCGACATCGGCGCGATGACGGTCTTCCTGTACGCGTTCCGCGAACGTGAGGATCTGATGGACTGCTACGAGGCCGTCTCCGGCACACGCATGCACGCGACTTACTATCGTCCGGGCGGCGTGTATCGCGATCTGCCGGAGGTGATGCCGAAGTACCAGCAATCGCAGTGGCGCAGCAAGAAAAACGCGGACCGCCTGAATGAGCGCAGATCGGGCGGCTTGATCGATTTCATCGCGGACTTCGCCCGGCGCTTTCCGGCCTGCGTCGATGAATACGAAACCTTGCTCACGGACAACCGCATCTGGAAACAGCGCACGGTGAACATCGGCGTCGTCACCCCCGAACGGGCCATGCAGCTCGGCTTTTCGGGGCCGATGCTGCGTGGTTCCGGCATCGAATGGGATCTGCGCAAGAAGCAGCCGTATGACGTGTACGAGCGCATGGACTTCGACATCCCCGTGGGCGTGAACGGCGATTGCTACGATCGCTATCTGGTGCGCATCGAAGAGCTGCGTCAGTCGACGCGCATCATCGAGCAGTGCGTCGCGTGGCTGAAGGCGAACCCGGGCCCCGTGATGATCGATGATCGCAAGGTGAGGCCGCCGCGCCGCGAGGAAATGAAAGGCGACATGGAATCCTTGATTCATCACTTCAAACTCATGACCGAGGGCTACTGCGTGCCTGAAGGCGAGGTCTATGCCGCCGTCGAGGCGCCGAAGGGCGAGCTCGGCGTGTATCTGGTGTCCGACGGCGCCAACAAGCCCTATCGCCTGAAGGTGCGCGCACCGGGCTTTGCGCATCTGGCGTCGCTCAACGAGATGGTGCAGGGGCACATGTTGGCGGACGTCGTGGCCGTCATCGGCACCCAGGACATCGTCTTCGGCGAGATCGACCGATGAGCGGCAACGATCGTCCGGGCGTGGAGCTGTCGGCGCATGTGCGCGAGGAAATCGATCATTGGGTGGCCAAGTTTCCGCCGGACCGCAAACGCTCCGCCGTTATCTCGGCGCTGCATGCCGTGCAGCATGAGAACCAGGGGTTTCTGACGCCGGCGCTCATGGATGCGGTGGCCGCCTACCTGGGGCTGCCGAACATCTGGGTGTACGAGGTCGCGAGCTTCTACTCGATGTTCGCGACCAGTCCGGTCGGGCGCCACGAGGTGTCCATCTGCACGAACATCTCCTGCATGCTGCGCGGTTCGCAGGACGTGGTCGACCACGTCGAGAAGAAACTGGGGATCAAGACCGGGGAGAGCACTTCGGACGGGCGGATCTATCTGAAGCGCGAAGAGGAATGCCTCGCGGCCTGCACCGGCGCGCCGATGATGATGGTGAACCACAAATTCCACGAAAATCTGACCCCCGATGTCATCGATAAGATATTGGACGAGCTGACATGAGCTATGAACAAAACTTGGTCCTGTTCGAGGCGCTCGGGTACGACAGGCCGTGGACGCTCGAAGGCTATCGGCAGTTCGGTGGGTACCAGGCGTGGGAGAAGATCCTGCGCGAGAAGACCCCGCGCGAGAAGATCATCGAGGACGTGAAGGCCTCTGGCCTGCGGGGCCGCGGCGGCGCCGCGTTCCCGACCGGCGTCAAATGGAGCTTCATGCCGCGCTCCTCGCCGGTGCAGAAGTATGCCGTGTGCAATTCGGACGAGTCCGAGCCGGGCACCTGCCATGATCGCGACATCCTGCGGTACAACCCGCATTCCGTGATCGAGGGCATGGCGATCGGCGGCTATGCGATGACGGCCACCGTGGGCTACAACTACATTCGCGGCGAATTTCTGGGCGAGCCCATTCCGCGGTTCGAGGCGGCCCTAGCCGAAGCCTATGCGGCGGGCTTGCTCGGCAAGAACATCCTGGGTTCGGGCGTGGATTTCGACCTGTACACGTTCGTGGGCGCCGGCGCCTATATTTGCGGCGAAGAAACCGCGCTGCTGGAATCGCTGGAAGGCAAGCCCGGCAAGCCGCGCTTCAAGCCGCCGTTCCCCGCGAATTTCGGCCTGTACGGCAAGCCCACCACCATCAACAACACCCAGAGCTACGCCTCGGTGCCGACCATCCTGCGCAAGGGTCCGGCATGGTTCGCGGGGCTCGGGCCGCCGAACTCCGGTGGTACGATGATTTTCTCGATTTCCGGACACGTGACCAAGCCTTGCAACATCGAGTTGCCGCTCGGCATACCGTTCAAGGATCTGCTCGACCTGTGCGGCGGCATCTGGAAGGGCCGCAGGCTCAAGGCGGTCATTCCGGGCGGCGTCTCGGTCCCGGTCGTTCCGGCCGAGGCCATGATGGCGGCCACGATGGATTACGATTCCGTCAAGAAGGCGGGCTCCTCGCTCGGCACCGGTTCGCTCATCGTCATGGACGAGACGACCTGCATGGTGCGCACCTTGGAGCGCATTTCGCGGTTTTACATGTCCGAATCCTGCGGCCAGTGCACGCCGTGCCGCGAGGGCACCGGCTGGCTCAACCGGATGCTGAAACGCATCCTCGGCGGCCAGGGGCGCAGCGAGGACATCACGATGTTGGTGGACGTGGCGAACCGCATCGAAGGCCACACGATCTGCGCCCTGGGCGACGCGGCGGCGTGGCCCGTGCAGAGTTTTATCAAGCATTACCGTCATGAGTTTCAATACATGGTGGAGCACAAGGGTCGCTCCATCATCGAAGGCCAGCCGGCAGCGGCCGACGCCGTGGCGGCATAGGACATACGATGAGCGACGATCTGGTCAATATCGAAGTCAACGGAGTGCCGCTGAAGGCCCGCAAGGGCCAGATGATCATGCAGGTGACCGATCCGGCGGACATCTACATTCCGCGCTTCTGCTATCACGACAAGCTGACCATCGCCGCCAACTGCCGCATGTGCTTGGTCGAAGTGGAGAAGGCGCCGAAGCCGCTGCCCGCCTGTGCGACTCCGGTTGCCGAGGGCATGAAGATTTTCACCAAGTCGCCCAAGGCCGTCGCCGCGCAGCGCGCGACGATGGAGTTTTTGCTCATCAATCATCCGCTCGACTGCCCGATCTGCGATCAGGGCGGCGAGTGCGAACTTCAAGACTTGGCGCTGGGGTATGGCCGCGACATCTCGCGCTACGCCGAGCGCAAGCGCGTCGTCAAGGACATGAATCTCGGGCCGCTGGTGTCCACCGACATGACACGGTGCATCCACTGCACCCGCTGCGTGCGGTTCGGCGCGGAAATCCAGGGTTACCCGCAGATGGGCGCGACCGGCCGCGGCGAGCACATGGAAATCGGCACCTACATCGAGCATAGCGTCGATCATGAGCTGTCGGCGAACATCATCGATCTGTGCCCGGTCGGAGCGCTCAACAACAAGCCGTTCCGCTATCACGCGCGCGCGTGGGAGATGCAGCAGCAGGCGCTGGTCTCGCCGCACGATGCGTTCGGCACCAACATCTACGCGCACGTGCTGCGCGGCAAGGTGATGCGCATCGTCCCGCGCGAGAACGAGGAGATCAACGAGACGTGGATCGCCGACCGGGACCGCTTCGGCTTCGAAGGCATCTACTCGGCCGAGCGCGTCACCCAACCGATGGTTCGGGTCAATGGTGTGCTCGAAGCAGTGGACTGGGAAGTGGCGCTGACAGCGGCGGCGGAAGGTCTGCAGCAGGCGGCGAAGGTCCACAGTGCGGGCAAGCTGGGCATCCTGTCGTCGCCGATGGCGACGATCGAAGAAATGTACCTGCTGTCGCAGATCGCCCGCGGTCTCGGCACCGCCAACATCGATCATCGGCTGCGTCAGCTGGATTTCCGCGGCCAGGACAGCGAGGGCGCCTATCCGTCCCTGGGGCTCCGGATCGCGGACGTGGAGAAACTCGAGGGCCTGCTGATCGTGGGCTCGAACCTGCGCCATGAAATGCCGATGCTCGCGCATCGCATCCGCAAGGCGGCGGTGAA
Source organism: Gammaproteobacteria bacterium (assembly GCA_003164785.1). Lineage (GTDB taxonomy): Bacteria > Pseudomonadota > Gammaproteobacteria > Steroidobacterales > Steroidobacteraceae > Bog-1198. The sequence continues at coordinate 220,045 of PLUE01000039.1, forward strand.
GGAGGGGGCCAAGGTGGCCTTCCTCAATCCGCGCGTGTTCGATTATCTGTTCCCCATCGCCGCCTACGGCCTGGCCGGGGGCGACCTGGCCGGCGAACTGGCGGCGGTCGTGCACGCGGTCGCGGCCGCGACCAACCAACCGGTGCCCGGCGGCGTACGGGCGGCGACGGTCACGGACGGCCACCGCTCGTTGGCGGCCGCGCTGGCGACCGGGACGCGGCGCGCGATCATCCTGGGCACCCTGGCGCAGCGTCACCCGGCTTATTCGGAACTCAAGTCGCTGGCCGCCCTCGCGGCGACCATGACCGGCGCCAGCTTAGGCTTCATCACGGAAGGGGCCAATGCGGCCGGCGCGTATCTTGCCGGCGCGGTCCCGCATCGTGAGCCGGGCGGCGTGGCGCCGACCACCGCGGGCTTGTCGGCGCGCGCCATGTTGGAGGCGCCGTTGAAGGCCTACCTGCTGTTCGGCGGAATCGATCCGGCGAACGATCTGGCGGGCGGCGCGGGCGCGCTCGGCGCGGCCGATCTGGTGGTGGCGGCGACCACGCATTTGTCGGCGAGCCTGAAGGCGGTGGCGCATATGGTGCTGCCGATCGGATCGTTTGCCGAGAGTTCGGGCACCTTCGTGAATGCGGAGGGCCGGTGGCAGAGCTGGACCGGCGCCGCCAAACTCGTGGGCGACAGCCGGCCGGGCTGGAAGGTATTGCGGGTATTGGCCAATCTCCTGGGCATTCAGGGTGTCGACTACATCAGTTCCGACGAGATTCGCGAGACCCTGAAGGCGGTGTGCGGCGAGCGCTTGAACGTGCCGTTCGGCGGCGCGGCGGCCGGCGCGGGCGGGGCGGCCCCAAGAGCGGCCGGCACGGCGGTGGGTGCGACCGCGTCCGGCCAGGCTGCCACGGGCTGGGTGGACATCCCCGCGTATCAGATCGACGTGCTGGTGCGCGGATCCGATGCGTTGGGCAAAACGAAGGACGGGCTCATGGCCCGTGACGTGATCTAGCCATGTGGGATTGGAGCCCGATCCGCGATTGGTTGTCCGAACAGATCACGCCGTATTGGACCTTTCCGTTGCTGACGGCGGTGCAGGCCTTGATCGTGATGGTCTGCATCATTTTGGTCATGGCGTTCTACACGCTGGCGGAGCGCAAGGTGATCGGCTGGATGCAGGCCCGCAAGGGACCGAACCGCATCAGCGTGCCGTTCCTGCCGCTGCCCCCCGGCCTGACGCAACCGTTCGCGGACGTCATCAAGTTGATGTTCAAGGAAATCATCATTCCTGCGGACGCCAACAAATTCCTGTTCCGGCTGGCGCCGTTCCTGGCCTTGGTTCCCGCGCTGGCGATTTGGGCGGTCATTCCGTTCGCCCCGCAGCATGCCTTCGCGAACATCGACGCGGGGCTGCTGTACATCCTGGCGCTCACCTCGATGGGGGTCTACGGCATCATCCTGGCCGGCTGGGCGGCGAACTCGAAGTACGCATTCCTGGGCGCGATGCGCTCGGCCGCGCAGATCGTGGCCTATGAAATCGCGATGGGGTTCGCCATGGTGGGCGTGCTCATGGCGGCCGGCAGCCTGAACGTCGGCGACATCATCCAGGCGCAGCACGGCGGCCTGCTGAGCTGGAACTGGTTCTGGCTGTTCCCGCTGTTCGTGGTGTATTTCATCGCCGGTGTCGCGGAGACCAATCGTGCGCCGTTCGACGTGGCGGAAGGCGAGTCCGAGATCGTGGCCGGATTCCACGTGGACTATTCCGGCATGGCGTTCGCGCTGTTCTTCATCGCCGAATACGTCAACATGATCCTGATCTCGACGCTGACGGTGATCTTCTTCTTCGGCGGCTGGCTCTCGCCCCTGGATGGCTACCTGCCGGCGGATTCGCTGCTGGCCACACCGTCGTTCTTCTGGCTGGGCCTGAAGACCCTCGTGCCGATGTTCAGTTTTCTGTGGTTGCGTGCGACGTTTCCGCGCTACCGGTATGACCAAATCATGCGGCTGGGGTGGAAGGCGTTGATCCCGGTGACGCTGATCTGGCTGTTGGTCGAAGGCTTCATGGTGTATTTCCATGTGGGTCCGTGGAAGGGGCATCTGTAATGCAAGGCATGCGCAGTTTCTTGAAGACCTTTCTGCTCTGGGAGTTGCTCCAGGGTCTGTGGGTGACCTGGAAGGCCATGTGGCGGCGCAAGGTCACGGTGAATTACCCGGAGGAGAAGACCCCGCAGAGCGCGCGTTTTCGCGGCCTGCATGCGCTGCGTCGCTACCCGAATGGCGAGGAGCGGTGCATCGCGTGCAAACTGTGCGAGGCGGTGTGTCCGGCGCTGGCCATCACCATCGAATCGGACGTGAGCAACGACGGCACGCGCCGCACCACGCGATACGACATCGACCTGTTCAAATGCATTTTCTGCGGGTTTTGCGAGGAGGCGTGCCCGGTGGATGCCATCGTCGAGACGCGAATCCATGAGTACCACATGGAGAACCGGGGCGAGAACATCATGAGCAAGGACAAACTGCTCGGCATCGGCGAGCGCTACGAAGCCATGATCGCGGCGGATCGCGCCGCCGACGCGCGGTATCGGTGATGTTCCCGACGATCCTATTTTTCATCTTTGCCACCGTCCTGGTGTGTGCGGCGCTCGGCGTGATCCTGGCGCGCAATCCCGTGCACTCGGCGTTGTTGCTGGTCCTGTGCTTCTTCAACAGCGCGGTCATCTGGCTGCTGCTCGACGCCGAGTTCCTCGGCATCGTCCTCGTGCTGGTGTACGTCGGCGCGGTGATGGTGCTGTTCCTGTTCGTCGTCATGATGCTGGACATCAACGTCGAGGAGTTTCGCAGGAGCCTGGCGGGCTATTGGCCGCTGGCCGTGGCCGTCGCCGGCTTCGTGGTGTTCGCGATCATCAACGTGATCGTGGCGAAACACCTCGGCGGGGTGACCTACAAGACCGCGCCGGTGCTGCCCGACAACTACTCCAACACGCGGGTCCTGGGCACCGCGCTGTTCACCCGCTATGCGTACCCGGCGCAACTCGCGGCCTGCATACTTCTGGTGGCGAGCATCGCGGCCATTGTTTTGACGCTGCGCACCCGCGGCGGCGGCAAGCCTCAGGACATCGCCAAGCAGGTGGCCGTTAGGCCTAAGGACCGTGTCCGCATCGTGAAGATGACCTCCGAGAAACGCTCATGATAACGCTCACCAATGTCCTTGCACTGTCCGGCATCCTGTTCGCGATCGCCGTCGCCGGCGTGTTCTTGAACCGCCGCAACATCATCGTGTTGTTGATGTGCATCGAGTTGATGCTGCTGGCGGTGAACTTCAATTTCGTGGCGTTCTCGAGGTTCCTCGGCGACATCAACGGCCAGGTCTTCGTCTTTTTCATCTTGACGGTGGCGGCGGCGGAAGCGGCAATCGGTCTTGCCATCCTCGTCGTCTTGTTCCGCGAACGCAGCACGATCGATGTCGAAGATCTCGACACGCTCCAGGGTTAAAGGGTAAGCAGAAAAATGCAGTCGATCTATCTTACGATTGCGCTGGCGCCACTGGTCGCGGCGGTTGTCGCGGGCTTGTTCGGCCGGACCATCGGGAAGGCCGGTGCGCACAGCATCACCATCGCCGGCGTGGGCCTGTCGTGCGCACTCTCGTTGTACGTGCTGTACCAGTTCGTCCACGAGGGGATGGCGCCATTCAATGCCACGGTCTATACCTGGCTGGTGAGCGACGGCCTGACGATGGAGGTCGGCTTCCTGGTCGACCACCTGACCGCCATGATGATGGTGGTGGTGACCTTCGTGTCCTTGATGGTGCATATCTACACCATCGGCTACATGCACGAGGACGATGGCTACCAGCGCTTCTTCTCCTACATTTCGCTGTTCACCTTCTCGATGTTGATGCTGGTGATGGCCAACAACTTCATGCAGCTGTTCTTCGGCTGGGAAGGCGTGGGCCTGGTCTCCTATCTGTTGATCGGGTTCTGGTACACCCGGCCGACGGCCATTATCGCGAACCTCAAGGCGTTCCTGGTCAACCGCGTCGGCGATTTCGGCTTCGTGCTGGGAATCGCGGCGGTGCTGCGCTACACGGGCTCGCTCGACTATGCGACGGTGTTCGCCCATGCGGATCGATTCGCGGGCGCGCAAATCCACGTGAGCAGCACGATCGCCTGGTCGGCCATCACGTTCACGTGCATCTGCCTGTTCATCGGCGCCATGGCCAAATCGGCCCAGGTGCCGCTGCACGTATGGCTGCCCGACTCGATGGAAGGTCCGACGCCCATTTCTGCGTTGATCCACGCCGCCACCATGGTGACTGCGGGCATCTTCATGGTGGCGCGCATGTCGCCGCTGTTCGAGCTGTCGGAGACGGCGCTGTCGTTCATCCTCATCATCGGCTCGACCACCGCGTTTTTCATGGGGTTGCTGGGCATCGTCAACAACGACATCAAGCGGGTGGTGGCGTACTCGACGCTGTCGCAGCTGGGTTACATGACGGTGGCGCTCGGCGTGTCGGCCTACAGCGCCGGCATCTTCCATCTGATGACGCATGCCTTCTTCAAGGCGCTGCTGTTCCTGGCCGCGGGGTCGGTCATCATGGCCATGCACCATGAGCAGGACATGCGAAAGATGGGCGGGCTGCGCAAGTACCTGCCGATCACATTTTGGACGTCCCTCGTGGGTTGCCTTGCGCTGATCGGATTCCCGGGCACGGCTGGATTCTTTTCCAAGGACTCGCTGATAGACGCCGTGGCGATGTCGCATCGCTTCGGCTCGAGTTATGCGTATTTTTGCGTGTTGGGGGGCGTATTCATCACGTCGCTGTACACCTTCCGCATGTTCATCATGACCTTTCTCGGCAAGGAGCGAATGGATCATCACACGCAGGAGCATCTGCACGAGAGTCCGTGGGTGGTGACCGTTCCGTTGATACTTCTGGCGATACCCTCGGCGGTCATCGGCTGGGTTACCGTCAAGCCGATGTTATTCGGCGGGTTCCTGTCCGATGCCATTCATGTGCTGCCGGCGAACGACGTGCTGGAGCATATGGCGGAGGAATTCCATGGATCAGGGGAGTTCGTGCTGGCCGCCCTGACGGCGCTTCCTGTCTGGTTTGCCGCCGCGGGGGTCGCGACGGCATTCATCTTCTTTTGGTGGAAGCCGAGCCTGGCGGACACCACGGAGCGCTCGTTCAAATGGCTGCATACGATCTTGGTCGATAAATACGGTTTCGATGCCTTCAACCAGAACGTGATCGTCGCCGGCGCGAGGGCGCTCGGCGGCGGGCTGTGGCGCTTTGGCGACCAAGCCATCATCGACAATGGAATGGTCAACGGCAGCGCCCGCGTGGTGGGCTGGTTGAGCTCCGTCATGCGGTATGCGCAATCCGGGTACCTGTACCACTATGCCTTCGCGATGATCCTGGGTCTTGCGTCGCTGCTGATGTGGCTGGTCTGGCGGCCGTGATGCTGAACGATCACCTGTTGGCGATTCTTATCTGGCTGCCCGTCGTCGGCGGTTTCGCCGTACTCGGCTTCGGCGAGGGGCGGGCGTCCCAGGCGCGCTGGGCGTCGTTGGGGATTTCCGTGGTGGAGTTCCTGTTGAGCATTCCGCTGTGGGCGTCCTTCAAGACCGGCACCGCGGCCATGCAGTTCGTGGAGCGCACGGGATGGCTGCCGGGAATCCATTCGGACTTCTTCATCGGGGTCGACGGCATCTCGATGCCGCTGATCCTGCTGACGACGTTCACCACCGCGCTCATCATCATCTCGGGCTGGCAGAACGTGGAGAAGCGCGTCGCGCAATACTTCGCGGCCTTCCTGATCCTCGAAGGGTTGATGATCGGTGTGTTCGCGGCGTTGGATGGCGTGCTGTTCTACGTGTTCTGGGAAGCCATGCTGCTGCCGATGTTCATCATCATCGGTGTGTGGGGCGGACCGCGGCGCGTGTATGCGACGATCAAGTTCTTTCTGTACACGTTCCTGGGCTCGCTGCTCATGCTGGTCGCGCTGATCTACATGTACCTGAAGACGGGTACCTATGAACTCTCGGCGTTTCAGCACCTGCCATTGACCCTCACCGAGCAGACCTTCATCTTCCTGGCCTTCTTTGCGGCCTTCGCGGTCAAGGTGCCGATGTGGCCGGTGCATACGTGGCTGCCCGATGCGCACGTCGAGGCGCCCACCGGCGGCTCCGTCGTGCTGGCGGCCATCATGCTCAAGATGGGCGGCTACGGTTTCGTGCGGTTTTCCCTGCCGATCGCCCCCGACGCGAGCCGCGAACTCGACTGGCTCATCATCGCATTGTCGTTGATCGCCGTGGTGTACATCGGCTTCGTGGCCATGGTTCAGCGGGACATGAAGAAGCTGATCGCGTACTCGTCGATCGCGCACATGGGCTTCGTCACGTTGGGGCTGTTCATCGGCTTCCAGATCGTCAATCACACCGGTCAAACCAGCGGCATCGCGATGGGCATCGACGGCGCGGTGATCCAGATGCTGTCGCACGGCCTGGTGTCGGCGGCGATGTTCCTGTGCGTGGGCGTCATGTACGACCGGATGCACAGCCGCGAGATCAGCGCCTATGGCGGCGTCATCAACACCATGCCGAAGTTCGCGGCATTCATGGTGATGTTCTCGATGGCCAATGCGGGCCTGCCCGGGACGTCTGGCTTCGTGGGCGAGTTTCTGGTCATCCTGGCGGCCTTCAGGGCGAACCCGTGGTTCGCCTTCTTTGCCGCCTCGACGCTGGTGCTGAGCGCTGCCTACACCCTATGGTTGGTGAAGCGGGTGATATTCGGTGAAGTGGCCAACGACAAGGTGGCCAAGCTCACGGATATCAACCAGCGCGAATTCTTCGTGCTCGCGGTGCTGGCGGTCGCGGTATTGGCGGTCGGCCTCTGGCCGGCTCCCTTGCTCGATGTGATGCGCGCGACGACCCAGCATTTAGCCCAGCAGTTGCTGGTCTCGAAGATTGCTCCGTAAGGTTCTTCTATGAACGCGTTCAGTGTTTCTGATTTCAACTCAGGGCTTGGCTTGGCGGCGCCGGAGATCTTTCTGGGGCTGGCGGCATGCGCGATCTTGATGCTGGATCTGTTCCTCAACGACAGGCAGCGTCATTGGACGGGCGTGCTCGCCGTGCTGACCTTGCTCGTGACCGCGGTCATCACGGTGCTGCAGCCGGTGGCGGACCGGGTGGTCGTGCTCGGCGGGATGTTCGAGTTGGACCGCATGGCGCAGGTCCTCAATCTGGTGACGTTGCTGGCGGTGACGGCAGTATTCATCTATTCGACCGACTATCTGCGCCGGCGCGCGATATTGAAGGGCGAGTACTACGTGCTGGGGTTGTTCGCCACGCTGGGCGGCATGGTGCTCATCTCGGCGGCGAGCTTGATCACCCTGTATCTGGGCCTCGAGCTGATGTCGTTGTGTCTTTATGCCATGGTGGCCTTCGACCGTGAGTCGGGAATCGCGGCGGAATCGGCGATCAAATACTTCGTGCTGGGATCGATGGCGTCGGGCACCCTGCTGTACGGCATGTCGATCATCTATGGAATGACCGGCAGCCTCGAACTGGCCGAAATCGCGCAGGTCGTGCACAACGGCAACCTCGGCGGCAATATCGGTCTGCTCTTCGGCATCGCCTTCCTCATCGTCGGTATCGGGTTCAAGCTGGGCGCCGTGCCGTTCCACATGTGGATACCGGATGTGTACGACGGTTCGCCCACGTGCGTGACGGTGTTCATCGGCACGGCCTCGAAGCTGGCGGCATTCGCCCTTGCCATGCGGCTGTTGCCCGAGGCGTTGGCGGGATCGCAGCCGGACTGGAGCCAGATGTTGGTCGTCATGTCGGTCTTGTCGATCGCCATCGGCAACATCGTCGCGGTGGCTCAGACGAGCCTGAAGCGGATGCTGGCGTATTCCACGATTTCGCACATCGGCTATATCTTGCTGGGCCTCTTGTCGGGCAGCGCCCAGGGCTACCAGGCGGCGATGTTCTACATGATCAGTTACGTGATCGTGGCCTGCGGGGCGTTCGGCATGATTCTGCTGCTGGCCCGCGAGGGATTCGAGGCGGACAAACTGGCGGACTTCAAGGGGTTGAATGCGCGCAGTCCGTGGTTCGCGGGCATGATGGCGATTCTCATGTTCAGCCTGGCGGGTTTGCCGCCGTTCATCGGATTCTGGGCCAAGCTGGGCGTCATTCAGGCGGTTCTCAACATCGATTACACCTGGCTCGCCGTGGTGGCAGTGCTGTTCTCGGTGGTGGGCGCGTTCTTCTACCTTCGGGTCGTCAAGCTGATGTATTTCGACGATCCCACCGATACGTCGGTCATCGGCGGGTCGACGTTGATGCGCACGGTGCTGAGCGCGAATGCGCTCGTGGTGTTTGGACTGGGAATTGCGCCTGCCGCTTTGATTGCCGTTTGCCAGCGGGCTCTGCAGTAGGGGTAGGGGCCTAAATCGTATTGCGCGGCCTCATTCCACTTGCGTTGTCGCAATAAGTGGGTACAATCGTCGGCTCTCCGGTGCGGGGTGGAGCAGTCTGGCAGCTCGTCGGGCTCATAACCCGAAGGNNGTTCAAATCCTACCCCCGCTACCATACAAAATTGCAGGCGCGTTGGAATCGCGCAAAAGCCGGCCTACGGTGTGCATTTTGTTGCTGTAGAGGCGTATTTCCTGCTCGTCCGCCTCCACCCTGATCTTCCCGATGTGTTCCTCGATCTCCTGCCGTGATTTGGCAATATCGCCTTTGGATAGGGTTTCCCGTAGCGACTGCACGGCACGGGTGGCTCGTTTGGTCAGATCGGCCAATAGAAGCTCTGGAGCCTTGGCATGAGCCTCGCTCTCGCTCTGGGCCCGCTCCAGGCGTGCCAGCTCCGTTTCGGCATCGCTCAAGCGCGCACTGAGCGCCGCAGACGGACGCATGACCCCGTTCGCAATGGCATCCGTTAAATTGTCAATTTGCGCTTGTAGAAGTTTGATTTGCGCCGCGTTGTTCACGGGAGGCAGCTTCGGCTTGCGCAGCAATGCCCGCACCTCGCTACAGATCGCCTCTATTGCTTCTGGCGTGAGCAGCTCCATAGAAATACCTATCAATACCTCATTCTCTGCCGCCTGGCGCCGGACCCTCGAGTCATTGCTACACATCGTGCTCCCGCCATTCTTGTTGGCGGCACATCCATAGACGTCTCGACCGCAAATGACATAGTTGGATTCACAGTAGCTGCATTGGAGTAGACCCGAGAGCATATATTTTGGGCCGGCACCGGTTCGGTTCGCGTCGCCCTTGGCTATTCCTTTACTGATTCGCTCGCCGATTAGCTGCGTAATACCGGCTTGCCGCTTCTTCACAGATTTCCACAACTCGTCCGAGATAATCCTCAGCTTCTCGTCGTGGTGATATGTCCACTCATCCTTTGGCACCTCTAAGCGTGTTCGATTCTCAGAATCGGCCGCTGATTGAGGCCATCGCGAGACCCCCCAGTTGACCTCTCCACAGTAGATCTCGTTATTGAGTATTCCCATTCTGCGCTTGGCGCAACCCGCAATCGCGCTGCCGCGCCATCCGAGGTTTCGATACTTCTTTTTTTTGCTATTAGCGCGAGGGCTTGGAATACCCTCCCTGTTGAGCATCTTGGCGATCGCCTCCGGCGAGTAGCCGTCAACATAAAGGGTAAAAATGCGGCGAACTATCATAGCCTGATCGTTATCGATCACCAGATCCTCCGCTCCGGATACGGTGGCGGGAATGTATCCGTAAGGCTTTCTTCCTGTGGCTTTGCCGGCCTTCGCTTTACCTTCGAGGCCACGTCGCGATCTGTACGACGCCTCCTTACGCCCATACTCAGCCATAGCTCCCAGAATGCTGATGACCAAGCCCCAACCGTCGCGCCGCGTATCTTGCCCAACGCAAGAAACCCATTCTATACCCAAGTCTTCAAGCTCCGCGGATCGTGGACCAAACTCAGAGCGGTTACGCCATAGACGAGAGATGTCTTCGGTTACGATCACATCGAATTGATCTGCGCGCGCTGCGCTCAGTAACGTTTGATAGCCGGGGCGATTTGCAGTACCCCCGGAAATACCGATGTCATGAAATCGGGCAACGATCTCAAACTCTTGAGCTTTTGCAAGACGCTCGCACTCACGGAACTGGTCGTCGATTGACTCCTCGCGCTGGTTGTCAGTCGAGATTCTTGCGTAGATCGCACATCGGATTGCAACGACAAGTTTTTTCTTGGCGAATTTCATTTATCATTTTCCTTCGATTGCTCCGCCGCCTTGATCCAGCCCAAAACTTCCTTTCTGAATCCTTCATTCAAATTGTTGATTAGATCCTCTTTGCTAAACATGTCGAACGGGTTTTGAGTCTCATCTCGCGAATCAAAATGCTCAGTCAAAATGGCGATGTCAAAGTTCTCCATCCATCCTAGTAGTTCCACCATATCCCGAGGATGACGCGAGAAGCGGCTTAGGTCCTCTGCAAATACGGCTTCGAACTCACGATCTGACGCGGCAACTAACATTTCCCGGTAGCCGGGACGATCCGCGTTGTTGCCACCGAAGTTACGATCGGAAAAACGCTTCACAACCGTGAATCCGTGCTTCTCTGCAAGTCGCTCGCAAAAAGACATTTGCGGGCCGATTCTGTCCTCGTTCGGCGCTGAGGCTGCGCACCGCGCATAGATTGCTGCTTTCACGACGGTCTCTCCTTGTGTTGGCGTTCTCGAAATGCACGCACTCGCGCGACGCTGGCGTGCTGCGTACTGCAAAACTGACGGACCTTGCCTCGCGTGATCTCCGGCCGAAGGAACCACTGTCCACACTCCTCGAATTGGCATTGAGCGAGGCGGCGAGGGCTCCATCCGCCGGGTACTGTGAAATGCATGAACGCACGCACGCACGCATCAGCAATACTGTCTTGCTCGCTCTCTAGTCGGTACCCATCCTCGCCAACCATGGTCCGTACCGCATAGCCATTCCTCGATATTTCATTGATCGCACGGTGTATCTCGGCCCGCTTCGTCTTCGATAGAACATCGAAACGCGCTATCTGCGGAACCCAGGTACGAACCCATTCTTGTGCCTGCTTCCAATCCTTGGTTTGAAAGAACGAGAGGTAAGTTTCCGCATAGGGCGAAAGATCAGAGTCCGGGGAATCCAACAGATGCGGTGGGAACTCCAGAGGCTTCTTCCGGCCCCGCGCTGCGGCGGTAAATAGCCGCGCGGCTTCTCGCTCGGTAGTTACGTTCGGCTTCGCTAACGCGAGTGCTGCGACCACAGTCTTTTCATCGTTCAACAGGAACGAACCGAAAGGCTCCTTTCGATTCTTTTTTTTACGGTTATGTAACGGTCTAGTAGCCAAAATAGCCTTCAAATACGTTACGCTCGGATGATAAATATTACGTTACAGAGAATATGATTTCTGCGCAAGCATTCGTAATGCGACAGGCGGCAAATGCGCAAGAAGTCAACCCGGAGGGGCGTCAAGTCCGTCCGGTACATACCTGCGGATAACGTTTCTGCGCCAACAGAGGCTCGTCGTTCCCTCGATGGATTGATTTCGCTGATTGCGAGGGAAGTCGCATTACGGATAGAGGCGGAACGTGAGCCCCCAGTTGATTCGGATTCCCCAAACGACACGCCGTAGGGGCTCACGATCGCTTCGGCCCGGACTTAAGAAGCGCCTTCGCACGCACGGCCAATTGCTCGGCTGTCTCGTCAGGGTGATCGCGGAAGGCCTGCTTGATAGCCTCCTGGACCCTGCTTTTGCTGGCGGACGTTCCCTTTAGCAATGTGATCGCCGCTCGGCGCTTACGCAGGTTACGTTGGCGCTCATCAGCGGTCGCGGCATTTGCCGCCTTTGCGCATTCGTCGTTGTGATACATCTGGGGCCGACCTGCGGTCTTCGGCGCCATGAAAAACTCGGGGCACCCCGTATGGCCACACTGGGAAATCGCAGCTCGATTTCCTGGCTTCATGAGAAGAGTCACGATGAGCCAGTAGAAGGAGTCCGCATCCTTGATGCGCGCGTGATGGCGCAACTCAACGCCGCCCGGTGTCCGCTCCAGTCGATGCTCCCAACGAACATACCCGGTGCGCTGCGAAATGTTCTCTATAGCCGCATCGGTCGGATTGCGGAGGTCTAGGTCCGCCGACAGAGAAGGGCCGTGCACGGCAACGCGTAGTAGCTGCTTTAGCCGCTCTCGGCCGACGGGAAGTAGCTGAGCGGTACCGTATTTGAGCGGCTCCGGTTTTCGATTGACGAAATCGACAACGTACTTCAATAGACCGGCCTCGCTGCTGAGGTCGTAGCCAGAGAAATCACCGTAGGCCCTGAGAGTCGTGGGCAGGTGGAATATCACACCGGACGCGACCAGCTGGCTGTTATCCGGAGGTTGAGTCTTGCCAGGCGCTGTCACTTTTTAATACCGGGAAAAAAAGTAATGCGCGGACAATACACCGGACCATCATCTACCGCAAGCCCCTAACGTAATAGGGCTGCGGGAGATTGAATGGACGGTTTCACTGAGACGACGGGATCACTGGCGCGTAAGGCGGGGGTACTGCCGGAGACGATCCGCCTGTACGCGGACCGGCACCTGATCGAATGCGAGCGACTGGCCAACGGTGTGCGCATGTTCCGGCCGAGCGCGGCCCTGCAAGTGCAAAGGATTCTGGCGGAACGCTTAGGGCGGCGCGGCGGCCGGCAAGTATCGGCGAGCTGACCAATGGCCATGCCGGCTCATCTCAAAGGATTTGTCGAAATCATCGCGAAAGCAATTGCGCGCGAGATTCTCGATGAGCGAGCCGCAGAAATGAAAAGGGCATCCGAACACGACTTCGGACGTCCCTTGATCGACGCGAACGACACGGAAGGCACGAAGCCATCGCCGGGTAGCATTTCCCAGGCCCCAAAACGACGAAAGCCCAAGACAGCATCACTTGTCGCGGGCCTTCGAATTTCCAACAGCACTTCAATCAAAAGGACTCAACTCGATGCGAACCATACCCCTAAAACGTAGCGACGCGCAAGCGCGAACAGCGAAAAGTGCCGGCAACGATAAAGCCATTGTTTCCGCAGGTTTGCCTCAGCATCGCGCCTATCGCCAGCCGATCGGTATTAACAAGAATTGGGCCTGGCGTCCGGATCGGGCGACAGCCCAATCATGATCGTCAGAAAAAGCAACGTGCGGCAAGATCAACGGGGGAGCACTAATCATGCATGTGGCCGCGCTACGACGCAAGGGCGGCGATCATGATTGACGCGCTCATAGCTGGCCGCGTTTACGGTAAGCCGGCGAGCCGGGTCTCTAAGGCTGGAAATACCTTCGCGGTCGCCAAAGTCCGCACGCCGATGGCCAACGGCGAAAGTACCTTCGTTAATGTGATTGCATTCTCGAACACGACGATTGGCGCGTTGCTGACGCTGGCCGACGGCGACTCGGTAGCGATCGCGGGCGAACTGAAGGTAGGTACCTACACCGACAAGGACGGCGCTCCGCGCCCCTCTCTCGATTTGACAGCGCATGCGGTGCTGAGCGAATACGACGTCCAGCGGAAGCGCAAGGCAGTCGCCGAGGCGCGCGAATGATGCCGGATCATGTGATATCGCCCCGCGTCACGATTTTCAACGACAATAAGGGTCAGCGCATCAACGCTTCGCGCCCCATGAACATGGCCGAGATCGAGCGAGTCATACGCGCGGCAAAACCCGTGAAGTCGAAAGATGATCTGGCGCTGCTTAAACTTGCTGTCTTTGGAAACGTCCGAACATCAAAAAACAGCTTGCGCCACGATGAAAACGTCGTGCGGGTGGATGGCCTAGAAGGCGATTACGACGGCGAATTGATCCCCATGAGTCACGCTGCCGAAACGCTTAGCGCCGCTGGGGTTGCGGCCATGCTTTACACGTCGGCCAATCACACGGTTGAACGCCCACGCTGGCGGGTGCTGGTTTTTCTTAGCGCGCCACTCGAAGGGACAAAGGAACAACTGCAGGAGCAGCATCGACACTGGACGGGCACGCTAAACGCTCTTTTGGGGGGCGTGCTAAAAAGCGAGTCGTTCGTGCTCTCTCAGTCCTATTACTTCGGGCGCATCGAGGGCCGGCCAGACCCGGAGATCATCCGTCTCTCTGGCGTGTGCATAGACCAGATGGAAGAGTTACCCGCGCCGGTGTTTCCGGTGAGCGGCGCAAAGACGAAGGGCCAGCCGGTTCCTACCGACGAAGGTATCGGCGAGGACCGTTCTTCGGATTTGTTGGCGCGCATCGGAAAGCTGGTGCGCGAAGGCAAAGCTGACCACGAGATCCACGCCCTACAGGCCAATCATCCGCACGTACTCGACCAGGCTGATGGTAAGCGCGCCATCGATCGGGCCATTGCGAAGGCGCGTGAGGATCGCGCGCGCGAGGTCCCGAAGGGACAAGGATCCGGCCAAAACAAGGTGTCGGGCTGGGCCGAGGATCAACAGCTGGCACCTTGGCCCGATCCGGTCAACATCCTGGGCGAGATGAGTGCGCCAGAGTTTACCGGCGACGAATTGCCCGCGGTACTTTCTGAGTTCGCGCTCGCTTTCGCACGTTCCACCGGGTTCGACCCCAGCTTGACGCTCTCGGCCGCTGTGTCGGTGGCCGCTGCGGCGCTGAGCGACCGATTCCAGATCGTCGGCGACTCGCGGTCGGAATGGTTCCAACAAGCGCGACTTTGGATCTTGGCCATCGCTCGCCCCGGCGCCGGAAAGACTCCGGCCCAGAAGACGATGCTGGCGCCATTGTGGGCGATCCAGCAGGAATTGACCGCCGATCATGAGGAGGCCGTTGCTTCGCTGGGGGAAGGCGAAAAACCCCCGCCGATCCCCCGAGTGATAGTCGGAGACGCGACGATTGAAGCCCTGTCAGAACGGCTGCGCGGAAATCCGCGCGGCTTGCTGGTCGCGAACGATGAATTCGAGTCTTGGCTCGGAAGCCACGACACCTATCGAGCGGGTGGAGTGTCTCGCGATCGGGGCGAATGGTTGCGGCTATTCGACGGTGGCCCGCATACCATCGAGCGCATTCAGCGGGGCAGCGTATTCGTCCCAAACTGGGGTGCGTCGATCTTGACCGCAACGACGCCGGCAGCCCTGGCGAAACTGACTCGCTCACTTCCTGAGGATGGTTTACTGCAACGCTTCATTCCGGTGATGGCACGGCGCCAGTGCGAGCCGACGTCAGCCGAGAATCTGAACGAGGCCCGCATCCGGTACGTCGAAACTATCCGGCGACTGTTTGGCGCCTCGCCGCGAGCGCACAACGGTTGCGTCTCGCTGTCGATTGATGCGCAAGGGTTCCTGGAGACGTGGAAGCGGCAGAATCAACTCGCTCAAGAGGCCTTCGGAGCCATGGAACCGGCGCTTGAATCGCATCTGTCGAAGTACCCCTCGTTTCTCCTGCGCCTCGCCCTGACGTTCCACGCCGCAAATATCGTCAACCAGGAACACGAACTCGCACGGGACCCCGCGGCATTCCCTGTGCCCCTCGCTACGATTCAGACAGCCGCTCGCTTCCTCAAGCGCGCAAGCCTACACGCGGTCGCTCTATATCTTGACCGTAAGAGCGGAAACGACGTCTATGAACTCGCCCGCGATGTCGCCCGGGCAATCCTCGCGCGCGCCTGGAATTCGGTAGCACGACGCGACCTGATCCAAGGCGTACGAGCGTTCCGCAAGGCCCCCGACGATCTGCAGGACTCGGTGCTTCGGCTATTCGTCGATCTGGGATGGCTGCGTTACGCCGAGGGCGGGTATCTAAAGGCGACGCCAGCACGCTACGACGTGAACCCCGGACTGGCTGCAAAGTTTGCGGAGGTCACACAGCGAGAGCGCGATCGCCGCGCCGTAATCCGAGAAGTGATTGCGCAGACGGTCCAGGACACGAGGGGGGGCAATGACTAGAAATGTTGACAATGTAGCTTACGCGTACAGGGCAAAAAGAGACTCAGTGAGAAAAAGCCGTCTTACTTTTCACCCCATGCGCGTAAGCAACAAAGACAACATTTCATTGGTACGAACAGATGGGCAGACGGACGAAGAACCAGGCGGCTCAGGACGAATGGAGACGCACCGGCTATCCTCGCCCGCGCCGACGTCCTGGCCGCGTCGCGCTCGCCACTACGGTTTGATTGCATGCCCATACGGAAATCCCTACCGATATTCGACGGGTGCGGACTCTTGCGATCAAGGGGTTACACGTGCCGATATTGCCCATACGGAATCACTTGTTTTCCGTATATCCAAGGAGCATAGTTCATGTCATCACCAATCGAAACGGATATCGAAGGCATGGGCAAAGCTAAGCGGGTCGGTCTGTATCTCCGGGTCAGCACCACGGGCCAAACCGTCGAGAACCAACGCCAGGACCTTATGCGGGTCGCTGAGCAACGCGGCTGGCAAGTGGTCGAGCAATACGTCGATCACGGCATTAGCGGGTCCAAGGGCCGCGACGAACGGCCTGCCTTCAAGAAGCTCACCAAGGACGCCGCTGGCGGCAAGCTCGACATGGTTGCAGCCTGGTCGATTGATCGGGTTGGCCGCAGCCTGCAACACCTGGTCGAATTCATGGAGGAACTCAGGCAACAAGGCGTCGGCTTGTACCTGCACCAACATAACGTCGATTCATCGACCGCTGCCGGCAAGGCCATGCTCTCCATGTGTGGCGTGTTCGCCGAATTCGAGCGCTCAATCATCGTCGAGCGCATCAATGCCGGTCTCGCCCGCGCTCGGGCGCAAGGAAAGAAGCTCGGCCGGCTACCGATCAGCACCCGGACCGAGGCGCAGATCCGCAGACTCCGACAGGACGGTCTGGGTAAGGTCAAGATCGCCCGAACGCTTCGCTGCGGCGTCAGCACCGTACAGAGAGTGCTCGCCGCCGCATAGTCTCGCTGCGGTAGCCCTACGCGGCAGCCTGGCGCTCCGCTTCCCAGCCCTTGCACGCGAGCAGCACGGTGCGCGGAACAACGTGTTCGCCGCTCGCGTAATAGGCGACCTGACGGCGCGAGATTCCGAGGGCCTCCGCTGCTGTGCTCAAGCTAAGACCGTGTTTCCACCGCCAGCGGACGAACTCCACGGCATCGGCTCGCCCGGCCTGTTCAAGCGCCAACTCCCACACCGTATCCGCGCCGATATCGAGGTCGCCCGGCCATTCGATGCTGTGACCGCCTTCCCCGAGCGTGACACGCGCGAAGGCGGCCGGATCACGCAAGCTCTTCAGGCCCTTCGAGTGATGCACGAGGGCCTTCAAATCGATGCTGAATGTTTTGCTGTTCTCAAAGCGCACACGCACGGCGTGCTCGCCTGTGGCCTTGACGCTGTTGACTCGATGCAGTTTGCCTTCGCTGATTCTCATGGTCACTCCGAATATTGTCGCCATAGGCGGCGCAAAGTCGCCCGGTTTGCCTTCGCCCAAGTGAGCGCCTCGACGAGATCGCGCTCATCGGCGGAGCCTGCCAGTATCGCCACTGTCTCGATGACCACCGCGACGCGTTCATTGCTTAGCGTAATGATGTGGAAGTGCGGCGGCGCGTGGTCCTTGAAGTACATTGCGATTCGACAGCGGCTAAAGCGCTTGACCGTAGGCATAGGTGATTATAGTGCAGTCCGTGCACTGATGCAATTGGTGCACTATCTCACACTCGCTGTGAGCGGGGCCGCGCCATGAGCGACCTCGCCGCCGCCCTTACTGCGCTCAACTATCTCGCAGCGCTGCTGCGCACGGCCTTTCGTGTGTGGACACCGTGACCGCCCGCAACGTCAAAGCCTACGAGCGGGGGCAAAGGCTGCGGGCTGAGATCGAGGCCGCATATGTGCGGCTCGCCGCCGCAGCCGGACCATTCGCACGGTCGCCCACGGACCTAGCCGTTTGGGAAGAACTCACATGCTGGCCGGTGCCATCGCGGCGAACTGTGCGGTGGCATCTACAGCAGCTACGTTGCCATCGTGGCAATTCATCTCCCGATGAAAGTCATCCAAAATCAAACGCGCCACGTCGCAACGATTTGTTGCGTTTGTAGCGGAGACCCGATGGCGACACGTCGCCGAAAAGCTAGCAAGCAATGCACCATCTGCACGCACGAAAAGCGGTACGAGATCGAACTCGCCCTCGTTTCGGGCGTATCGACGCGGGCGATTGCCAAGAAGTTCACCGTCAGTCGCGATGCTGTGTGGCGCCACGGCGCAAACCACGTGCCCCCTGAGCGCCGCGCGCAACTGGTGGCCGGCCCGCTCACCTCGATGGAGCTTGCCGAACGGGCGGCCGACGAAGGAATGTCGTTGCTCGACCACTGCATCATGGTGCGCTCGACGCTCATGAAGCGCTTTGGACTGTACCCGGTTTTCCGGACACTGAGTTAAGGTGTATGGGGAAACTGGAGTTAGGAAATGGCGAAGGTAGTATTACGACGAGGATACGAGCCCGAATTCAAGCATGAGGCGGTCAAGCTGGTTAAGGGCGGATTGAGCAGCTCGCAGGTTGCTCGGGATCTTGGGATCAAATCCAATATGGTATCGAGATGGGTCCGTGAATCTAAGGCGGATCCGACGCATTCTTTTCCGGGCAAAGGCGTTATGAAGCCCGACGATGCGGAGCTGGATCGACTGCGCAAGGAAATTGTAAAGCTGAAAGCAGAGCGTGACCTGCTAAAAAAAGCAACGGCCTACTTTGCCAGGGAGTCGACGTAATGTTCGGCTTTATCGCGAAGCATCGAGGGGTTTGGCCGGTGCGTTGGATGTGCGAGATGCTCGATGTCTCGCATGGTGGGTTCTACGAATGGCTGAAACGTGCGGAGAGTCAGCATGCGCGCGACGACGCGCGCCTTCTCGGTCACGTGCGAACCAGCTTTGCCGCCAGTGACGAAACCTACGGAGCGCGTCGGATATGGCGCGATCTGCGAGGATGGGGGTTTCGGTGCGGCTTGCACCGGGTAGAGCGACTGATGAGCTCTGCGGGCCTTAAGGCGCGCCGCGCACGTCGACGCAGGCCCACGGATGCCGGACCGCGCATCGAGCATACGATCGCGGCCAACGTGTTGGATCGGCAATTCGATGCGATCGGTCCGAACCGCAAATGGACCGCCGATTTCACCTACTTGTGGACGCACGAGGGCTGGCTCTTTGTAGCGGTGGTGATCGATCTATTTTCTCGGCGTATCGTGGGCTGGTCAAGCAATGCCCGCATGACCGCGGATCTCGTGATGGATGCGTTGATGTCGGCGATCTGGCGACGCGGAACGCCTAACGCGCTGATGCATCACTCGGACCGCGGAAGCCAACCGGGACTCAACCAGTCGTCGCAACACGACTTCGTGGTTTGGATCTTAGCACCTCATTGAGAGCCTCCGCTGGTGTACGCCATTCAAGTATCTTGCGTGGCCGGGTGTTAAGCGTCAGCGCGATCGATTCGAGATCACGGGGGCTGTGCAGACTGAGATCCGTGCCCTTCGGAAAGTATTGTCGGAGGAGACCGTTGGTGTTTTCGTTTGTGCCACGTTGCCATGGACTTCGGGGATCGCAGAAATAGACCATTAGCCCCGTCGCGATGCGCAGACGCGCGTGCTGACTCATCTCTGCACCTTGATCCCAGGTAAGCGATTTCCGAAGCAGGTTCGGAAGTGAAGTTATCGTTTTAGCAATAGCGTTACGCACGGCTTCGGCGCCATGACCTGCGAGTGCTGGGCCATTCTTTTCGCGAGGCCTGACGCCGTGACCCGCCTGCGGCGGCAAGTGTAGCAAGAGCGTGAAGCGCGTTTTGCGCTCTACCAAAGTTCCGATGGCTGAACTGTTCAGTCCCACAATGAGATCGCCTTCCCAGTGACCCGGGACAGCGCGATCGAGTACCGTGGCCGGCCGCTCACTGATCATGACCTCTGGAGTAATAAAGGACTTACCGCGACCACGGGTGCGCGCCCGCGGGACACGTAATGCGCGACCAGTTCGCAAGCACGCAGTTAGTTCACGAGACAGCGCTCCTCGGCCCTGCACGTAAAGAGCTTGGTAAATCGCTTCATGACTGATACGCATCGAGATATCGCCCGGAAAATCAAGTCGAAGACGATTAGAGATTTGCTCTGGGCTCCATGCCCGCGCCCACCTACGGTGTTGCCGCGGTCCGTGCCGACGACCCTTCCAGCTCACCGTGGGGCCGCGGATCGTAGCGCCTCCGGGCGTCACGATCAGGCCCGACAAGCGGTCTTGGACATAGGACCGAAGTGACGGGTTGCTTGTCAGCTTAGCAATCTTCGGGCGCCTGGATGTGCGATCGGCATGCCATTGTGCGGTGGTCGCCCGATACTCGAGAGCGCCGCTCCGAGTCGCAGCATTGCGGCGCAGCTCCCTCGAGATCGTCGATGCCGCACGACCCAATTTACCGGCTATGCTTCTGATCCCTGCGCCCTTCGCACGATATAATGCAATCTGCTCACGTTCCGAGAAAGACAAATACCGCCCAGAAAGTGGCGGCGACGACGGCTTTAGGTGTGATGGTGGCATGCCTCCATTCTGCCGGAACCATCGAATCCCTACCGGTACCGAAAGGCCGGAGACTTTCGCTGCATCCTCGCTTGTGCATCCCCTCGCAATTGCCGCCCAGAACAGCTCGAGTTCCGCTCGCCGAGCCACCGGCGGCCTTCCTGGCGAGCAAAGCTTCGCCCGTCCCGCCAGATCCGATCCTCTTCGCATCTTCATTGTCACCTCATGACTTAAGGTGTTGCAACGACCGATTGAATCCGCCCAATAT
>PLUE01000022.1 GCA_003164785.1 Gammaproteobacteria bacterium
GCGGAGTTGATCTGCACATTGGCGCTCCATAGGGACTGTGCCATGCCAAGCCCGCGCTTCACGGGCCCCGTATCGGCGGCAGGCGGGCGGCGCCCTTGCCAGCCGATCCGCTCGGCGCCGATGCGCCGCTCCTCCCGCCGCGTCGGGCTAACATCGATCCGGTCGCGCAGAACCAGCGGGTCGATGGCGAGCCGCTCCGCCAACTCATCGATCGTTTGCTCGAGCCCCCAGGCGCCCGGCGTGTTGCCCGGCCCGCGCATGGCACAGCCCGGTCCCGCATTGATGAACACGTCATACTGCGAGCTTTCGACATTGGGGCAGGTGTACAGCGCTTGCGCATTGTTGCCGAGCCCGGCTCCCACCGTGATACCGGCAGTGCCATAACTCAAGAGAGAAATCGCCGTCAGCGATCCGTCGCGGCGCGCGCCGACGCGCAAGCGGTGCCACGTGCCCGGTCGGTTGCCCGAGTCCATCTGTTCCTCGGCGCGATCGAGAACGAGGCGCACCGGTGCCCGCGCTTGGCGGGATAGGTCGACGGCAATGCGGCCGTAATTGCCGAGCAGCGACTTCGAGCCGAACCCTCCGCCCATGCCGTCGACGATCACCCGCACGCGAGGCAGCGGCAAGCCGAAAGCCTGCGCCAGCTCATGGCGTACGCCGGCGGTGAACTGGGTGGACATATGGACCGTGAGGCCGTCCGGCCGCCAGTCGGCGACGATGCCATGGGGCTCCATACAGCAATGTGTCTGAACCTCGGTGCGGAATTCGCCCTCGACGAGGATGGCGGCCTGTGCGAAGCCCTGTGTCGCATCGCCGCGGTTATCCACCGCGGGCCCGCGCACATTGCCGTTGACCGGCAGACCCGCCAGGAAGGGAATCTCGGATTGCTCGGCTGCGGGGCCGG
Source organism: Gammaproteobacteria bacterium (assembly GCA_003164785.1). Classification (GTDB taxonomy): domain Bacteria; phylum Pseudomonadota; class Gammaproteobacteria; order Steroidobacterales; family Steroidobacteraceae; genus Bog-1198. Next base: position 905 of record PLUE01000022.1, read on the forward strand.
AGGCGGCGCCGTACACCAGCGGCGCGTCCGCAGCGCGCGCCCGGTCGAGGTCGACCACGAAGGGCAGTGATTCGTAATCGACCCGGATCAAAGCGGCCGCCTCTTCGGCGGCGACCGCAGACACCGCTGCAATCGCCGCCACCGGTGCTCCGCTGTAGCGCACGATTGCGCTGCCAGGATCATCGGGCCGCGCGATGAGCAGGATGGTGAGGACCCCGGGATGGCGGGCCGCCGCTGCGGTGTCGATGGCGCGAATTCGCGCGTGCGGCAGTGTCGCCCGCACGATTCGGCCATGCAACATGCCGGGCAGACTCACATCGACGGTAAAGAGTGTCGCGCCGGTCACTTTGGCGCGGCCATCGTGCCGCGGAATCGATTTCCCGATGACCGCGAGTGCGGCGTTCGGTGCGAGCGGCGGCGGTTCGTCGAGCGGAACTTGCCGCTCCACTTCCTGCAAGCCGACACTGACGATGCCCGACGGGAATTTTTCGGTGCGTGTAGTGCCGTCGGTGGCCATGATCATGCTTGACGCGTTTTAGCAGCGGCGAGCGTTGCGGCGATCACGTGCGGATAGGTGCCGCAGCGACATAGATGGCCGCTGATGGCTGCTTCCACATCGGCGGTCGTCGGATGAGGCATGCGCTCCAACAGCGCCGTGCAGCTCATCACCATCCCCGGCGTGCAGAAGCCGCACTGCAGGGCATCGTGCTCGATGAAAGCGGCCTGCACCGGATGGAGCTCGCCATTCTTCGCCAGACCCTCGATGGTGGTTACACGGCGTGTGCCGACATCGAGGGCCAACATCATGCAGGAGCACACAGTGACGCCATCGAGCCAGACTGTGCAGGCCGAACAGGCGCCGCGATTACAGGCAATCTTGGTACCGGTAAGGGCCAGCGGGCCGCGCAACGCCTCGGCGAGCGTCATGCGCGGCTCGACCTGCACTGCCCGCCGCTCACCATTGACCTCAAGCGTCATCGTAATCATCCCCGGCCCGATGACCGGCAAGCCGGTGCTTTGCCCCGCTTCCGCCGACTCCATCATCACTGACGCAGCGCCGAAGACCGTGGCTCCCGCGGTCGCAAGCGCGGAACCTTGCAGGAAGGACCGCCGCGACAATGGCTGTGCCATAGGCCTTCCTTTAGTTGTGGGCTTGGGGGCCATGGCTTATGCGGCGAACTGGGCCGCCCTGGTTCTCAACGCCATCCGCGCAGGAGCGCTCCGTTCCGGGAATCGCGATCGTATCGAGAGAGATATTCGCCATTGTCACTCCTCGTGGCGTAACGGGCATTCACCGGCCACCAGTCGGACGGACCGCGCAACCGTCAATGCATGATCCACATGACCGAGATCTCCAGCAATACGTACAAGCCGCATAGGCGACGGATTTCGCGCTGGATTCCGGTTTCACCGCTGTGCCGATGTCGCGGCCCCGTTTAGAACGCAACCCGCAGCGTTACGCCAAATGTGCGTGGATCGCCGAGACCGGCCACCAGGGTCTTGGTGCCCGGCGCAGTGGGCAGGAGTGCTGCTGTCCACCTCCGAGGCGACGACTGTCATTGTCGCTCCCCCGTGGCCCTTCAAGGCCGCGTTTCTACTCTTGGGAGGCGTCAATGCGCTGTACTTCGAATTCGTGATCGCCCGCCGCCCGGAGTCACTCCCCGCCCGCGGGCTTCTGCCCGGAAGCGTGGTCGGGCAATCCAAGAAGCTGTCTTTACTGGGTCTCTCGATGGCAATAACCAGCGGCATCCTGATGTTTCTGTCCGCCCCTCTGCACTATTATTCCAATTGGGCATTCGATGCGAAGATGGCACTTCTCCTCGGCGCGCTCGTGATCTACGCGGCGTTCTTCATCGGAATCGCCTCCCGGGCGTCCGCTCATCCATGGCTGGCCAAAATCGCAGTCTGCCTGTCGCTGCTTTCCTGGGTGGCGGTATGCATGGCCGGCCGGGCCATCGGCTTTGTCTGACCGAGGACGCCAGTCATCGAGCACCGAGCGTTGGGTCAGGCTCGCCACCATGGCGATGAGTTCTGCCGGTCCTCGTCGGCGAATTTAGGATTTATCTGTGTCCTCTCGATGCGAGGCCTGACCGGCGCCAAACGCGCCGATCTCGCTGCCACCGCCTTGGCGGTTGTAGGCGGGCCGGCCACGATATGGCGGCGCCTTGGGATAAACGACTGCAGGTCCTGCGGCCGACGGTGGAACGGGCTGCCCCGAGGCGCCTGACGGTGGCGATCCCGGCGCCCCGGCCGGACTGCGCGTGCCGCTGGGAGGCGGCGTCTGAGCGTTCGACATGCTCGCAGGCGCCAGTGAGAAAGCTGCCATCAGAACCGTCAGCAACCCTAATGAGCGGATGGTTGAACTCATATCGTACACGCTCCCTTTCAGACCGGCATTTGTGGCAACTGGGCTGCAGGCACCCAAAATCCATGTACTTGACCCACCACCCGATAAGGCATTTTGACGCGAGCTATCGGTCCCGCATCGATATGCTGCGTATCCACCAGTATGAGGTCGGAACGACCGTTCTCGGATTTATGGTCGGCCACCCCGATAAGGTATCCGTCTCCCTCGCCCGCAGCCGAATTGCGCGGCACGAAGGTGGCTTCCGCCAGGTTGACGTCTGCGCCGGGTGCAAAGACCTTGGCTAGTTTTTTTTGATGATCGAACATCGCCCAACCGCCCCCCGCCGGACCGAAGAGGTTCAGGAAGCCATAGCGATACGGTAACGTATGAAAACGATCATCTTGTCTGGCAAGAGCGCCCGTCACCTCAGGATACAGGGTCTCCACTTCATAGGATTTGCTGCGTTTATTGGCAAGATTCATCTTGAAACGGCGGACACGCCCCGCCGCCTTCTGAAAATCAAATGGTTCGTACAGGTTTGGGAAGAAAGGAAACTGATTGGCCTCACCGCCGTCCATGTCGACGTAGACCATCTCGCCATCGGACCACGCGCCCATCACATGCGTGCACATCAATTGCTGGCCGGTGAACCACCGAATATCCTTTCCATCGCCGCCCCGACGAACGACTCCCATATAGCTCGGCAACGTGGAATCGTACGCAAAATGGACGGCCCCGGCGCGAATACGTTCTACGTTTGTCGCCATAGGAATTACAAAAAACGCGATATGTTTTTGCGTAACGGCAAAATCGTGGATCATGCCAGCGTAAGGTGCCTTGATCCACGTCTCCCAATTCACCGTGCCGTGCTTGTCGGTCGAGAATATATAAATATCATCCGAGGCAAGACCCTTCGCTTCGTAGCCGAACGAAATGTATTCGCCGGTGAGGGGATCTATCTTGGGATGGGCAGTGTGGGTCAACGACTTGAATCCGCCGCCAAAGGTGTAATAGTCGTCCGTGGTGGCCAGAGTCAGCGGATCCATCGCAACCGGAGGACTGTCCTCCTTATACACCAGCAGTTTCCCATGATGGTAGAACAGCTGTGTATTTGCGGTACCACGGCTCAGGCCCGCGACGCTCGGATCGTCAGTCGTCGGATTCCGGTACATCCCGAACAATGATCGGCGCGCCGCGTGCTGTGCCTTCCAACGCTGCGTCCTTGCGTAACGAGTTTTATAGTCCACATGACCACCGCTGATGCGAAACATGCTGACGTGTCCCTCGCCATCAAACACGATATCGCGCGCGTATTTGTCCGACTTTGGATACTGTGGGTCCGGTCCCACTCGAAAGAAAGCACCATCGAGATCGTCGGGCAAGTGTCCATCCACTTCGCAATCGAAGAGATCGACCTCGGAGCGATTCACTGCGCCCGCGGCACTTCCACCGCCCCCGAACGTCATTCTATCGCCAGGAAACTGAACGGGAGGACTTCCCGCCTGCACAGGAGCAACACCCGTGGCTGCCAATCCCACCCCCGCAGTGACTGCGCCTAGGAAGGCTCTGCGGCCCCGGAGCTCATTCGTCGACTGATCGTCGTCGCTCCTGCTAGACATACTACCTCCAACGAAAGTGGAAATAACCGGACGTCGTTCGCCAAATGAACCGACGTAAACTCCAACGAGGGATCTCGATCAATGCCAAGCACCGGTTCTTCGAGTAGAACCTGATTCTATTTATCGGGCAATCCTATATACCCATGATAGTACCGTCAAGACTGAATGCCCGGTGGCGGACGTGGCGCAAGAGTCCAGCGGCGAGGCGCGCGGCGATCGAATCGCGGCCACCGTCTATGCCGACAGCGGAGGCGACTATGGCACCGTGCGGTCCGATAACATTCGCGACGTCGATGCGCATTTCATTCTCAAGGCAGACAACGGCGAATGGATCTACGTCGAGCATGTCGGGTATCGCCGTCCAGATGGCTATTACCGCGCAATTGCGTACATCGATGCAGACACGAAGGGCGCGTTTGACTGGATGAACAATACGACCTTCGTCGTTACCGCGCGCGAGTCATTCGACCAGCGGGACGTGCAGTTCCTCTATTTCATTGCGAATTAACTGATGAATGCACGCCGTTTCAGGGGAGTCCGAACGCAAGCAGAATATTCCCTGGATGGCCTACAAACCCGCCATAACCGGAGTTCACGTAGAGCATTCCATCCGCAACGACGGGACCACCATGGTCCATCCCGCCCCCTCTCGCAGTCACACCGTTGACGGTGGCAAAGTCACGATTGGTGTCGTAGAGCCAAATGATCCGACCAGTACGGCTCGAATAAGCGCGCAAGCCACCATCCAGGCCCGCGTTGAGCACCGCCCCCGGAATCGAGGTGAGGGCGCCGCCTTGTCCTGCGCTGCACGATTGACCGGGGTTCTTGAGGCACAGCTTCGGTTGTGCAGATTGCACCCACACCGGCTTGCCGTCGGCCACATTGAGCGCATGCATCCCACCCGGCGCTGAAGTCAGAAGATCGGCAGTTCCGATAAAGAAGCGATTTCCTTCGATTGCCCCGCCCCATTGGCCGCCGAGTCCGCTGCCTTGACCAAAGCGATATTGCCACAGCACCTCGCCGCGCTTGTCCGGATCCAAGGCAAACGCCAGCCCTGACTTCTGCACGGCAATCAGAATATCGCGTCCCGCGGCTCGAACCAGCGCCGGAGAGGCGGAAAAGTCGTAGTCCGGGCCAAGGGTCGATGGGCAGGATGGGTTGCCGCCATTCTTGGAACCACAGCCCATGGCCCAAATGTCCCCCGCCGCTACCTGCTTCATCCAACGAATACTTCCCGTCTTGATATCCATGGCCACTATCGCATCGGTTCCAGGTTGCGGCGGGTCCGAATAGCCGTTTCCCGTGCCGACATACACCAGTTCCCGATCGACATCGATGGTGGGTGCAGACCAGATGGCAGCCCCCGCGGGCCCAAAGCTCTGTACGCCGCTTGGCGACCTGCCGCGCGGTGCCGGTTCCGCCATGGTGTAAGTCTTCCAGATCACCTCACCGGTGCTCGCGTCCAATTGCGATAAACTTCCTCGGAATGTGCAGCAGGCATAGCCATTACTCGACCCGGTGCCTTCTTCGCCAACACCCTGCACGGGCACATAGAGCCGCCCCTGATACAAGGTCGGCGCCCCCGTAATGCCGGCAGCGGGGTGCTCGTCGACCTTACGTTTCCAAAGCAGCGAGCCAGTCTGTGCGTCGAGTGCATAGACCGTTGCGGTATGGTCGCCTGCATACACCGCGAAACCTGCCGCACCCGCAGAGTTCTGGTAGGGCCCGACCGAGAGCGCAGCCGCGATTGAGCCCTGCGCCTTGTAAACCCAATATGTGCAACCAGTCTTCGCATCGAGCGCGTATATCTCGCCCGTATCGCTCGCAGCAAATACGCGATGACCGAAGACGGTGGGCTGAGCGCGTAGTGCCGAGACGTTGACATAGCCGAACGCCCATTTGAGCCTGAGTTTGGGCAAATCGGCAGCGGATAACCCGCCCGCTGCCTTCGATTGAAAGCGCGTATTGGTCGGTTCGGTGCTCCAGCCATTCCAGCTGGGCGCGTGCGCGAAATCGGCCACGCGGGTCGTGCTCACGCACAGGTTCGGCTTGGCTGACCCTGGCGCACCATAGGTAGCCGCACCCAATCGACTGCCCGATGCGTATTCCGCCGCCGCACGACGTTCTGCCTCGCTGAGCGCTGACCCCTGCGCTTGCATCTTACCGGTCGTCAGCGCCGCCAAGATCGCTTCCGCAGATAGCCGCCGGAGCATCTCGCGTGGTAGAGCGCGCCCCGTCGGCGCTCCCGGGGCTCCCTCGGGCGGGCTGGCGGTGTTGGCGATAAGACTCACGTGACATGCGGCGCACGCGCGTCCAAATACGGCCTCGCCCGGTCCCGCAGGACGCTCCTCCTGCGCTTTTGTGGCGGTTGAGACGGCCGCCAGAATCATAGTCACTGCCCCAACCCAAGACCTGAATGGACGTGAACCCGACATGCTTAAACCCCGACGCCGGCTTGAGATAGGTGGCGCATTTGTGCTGTGCCGATCTTAGGGCGCGTTGGTGGATGCGCCGGTGGCCGGGTTATCGTAGTGGTACGGAGGTAAAAACGGTCGCGGAAACAGGTCGAAGTGTAAAGAAGGCGGCAAGTCCGGCGGGTTGGCCACGCTGATACCCGGCGCCGGGCGAGACGGCAATTGTTTCCACCCTAGATCATAAGGTGCGAAGTAGGTATTCATCACATGATCTTTTTTGATTTTCCAGACTCCATCGATCTTAACGAATTCGTTTTCGTACACACCGCCCATCCAAAGGCCGGCCTTGCCAAATTCGCCCATCATGCTAAACGCTCGGGAACGCATGCGGGCAGTCTGCCTATCGGCTGCGACGTCGATAACCGGTTGATACTGCATATGGTTGTGCAGGACTCCATCATCGAGACCTTGCTGACCATACAGGTTGAGATTACGGCGCACCGAAGCCTTGCCGACATAAACGCCGCGCAGTGCGATTTCGATGGTACCGTCCGGCGCGAACAGGTCGGTCAGAGCATCCCATTCGAACGTCGCCAGGTAGTACCCGTACATCGCATGCAAATTCTCGATTTGCGCGGCATCCTCCAGCAGACCGATGCGGTGTTCGAGTTCTCGAAGCGAGGCGGTGCGATGCTCAAGTGAGGCATTTTCCGACGCTAGCGCCGGATTGCGTGCTCGCATGGACGCTCCGGTATCAGGATTCTGATCGTCAAATGGCGCGGTGGGAAGGCCGGGACGTGTCTCGCTCGCTGCGCGGTCTGGGGCAAGGCTGGGTTCAAAGCTGGAAAGACTGCGAGTGACTTTGCCCCACCCTTCCTCGTAGGGTGTGTACATCGAAGGATAGAGGCGGAGCCGCTGGATCTTCCACACTCCGGCCTGCTTCACGTAGTCGTTCTCATAGACACCGGTGCCCCATTCGTGAAATTTGTTCGACTCCGCAAACTGCGCGAACAGATGCCAGCGACCCGTGCCCGTCTTGCCTTGCGCGTCGACGTGAACAATCGGTTGAAGTTGCATGTTGTCGAAGAGGCGTCCTTCCTGCGGCCCATCCGGGCCGATGGCCCTCAGGTACGCGAGCACATGAGCTTTGCCGACATACGCTCCGCGGCCCGCGACCGCCAATTCCGCGTCGTCCGCAAACAAGTCGGCGGCCTGACTCCACATATCCTTGTCGATGTAATAGCCATAGATGCGCTGCAGATTCTCGATCTGATGCTGATCCTCCAACAGTACGACTGCATGCTCCAGCGCCGTTGCGCGCTCCCGGAGAGCCTCGGACATCATCGGTTGTGCATCATCGCCATGGGTCAATGCCGGCGACGCGGGGCTCGATGGACCCGGCGGTTGGCCCATGAAGTGAAACGCGGGGACAAAGCCCTTGGGCCAGGTCTTGTACGCTACGGTGGAGGGAGCATCTGGCGGGAGCAAGTTCGAGACGTATTTGCCCGCATTCGCATCCTTGTGCTTGGCCCAGCCGCCGCCGTAGGGCACCATCAAGGTTTGATACCAATGAAGAGCGCCGATCTTCCAGACGCCGTTTTCCTTCACATAGTCGTTTTCATAGGGCCCTTCGCCCCAGAAAGCGTCCCGTCCCAACTGGCCCGTTAGCACGACAGCGCGCCAAGTCCCTTTTGCGGTGCGGCCATCGGGTGCCACGTCGATCACGGGCATCACCTGGAAGTGCTCGCTTACCTGCCCCGGAGCCAGACCGATCTTGCCACCACCGAGCGCTTGAAAATATTGGCGCACGCGGCTCTTGCCGCGGTAGACGCCGTCGAGACCGAACTCGACCGTCGCATTGTCGGCGAACAGATCGGCTACCTGGCCCCACATCGCCGCATCCACATAGTATCCATAGGCTCTTTGCAGGCGTTTGATGTCGTTGATATCCTGCAGAACCCTCGTGCGTTGCTCGAGCGAGGCCACCATGTTGTAAAGCTCCCGATGTCCGTCGGATCTCGCCATATGATGATGAGCACTGCTGCAACCGCCGGGTCCCGCAGCCAACGCGAGGGCCAAGTATGCCATCCGCCAGAATAGGCGTCCGGCGAGGGGAAAGTCCTTTCCTTGTTCTAAAGACATTTCGCGCCGCCGCCACCTCCTACTTGGGAGAAGACGGACTTGCCGGGGGCGGGCTGCGATATCGGCCGACGTAGGCAGCCTTCGCGACCGTCTTCCCCTTCATTGCGGCCAGGAGTTCGGCGCGGCTCGCCGTCTCGGGAAGATCGAGCTTCGCGTTCAACGCATAGAGTTCGAAAATGTAGTGGTGATAGCGGGGGCCCGGAGGAGCGCCGGGACCTACGTAGGCGTTCAGGCCCATGATGTTCTTGCCCGTCACCGAACCCTCGGGCAGCTTGCCTTCGGGAATGCCGTTCGCTGTTGCTGGGATGTTCCAAGCGATCCAGTGCAGCACGTCATCCGTGCCGCCGCCTAAGGCGACGTCGACATCGTGAAGAATGATCGCATAAGCCACCGTGCCATCGGGCGCATTGGAGAACTTGAAGTCCGGCTGGATGCCGCCACGGCCGGCGTACTTCTGCGGAACGATACCGCCGTCTTCGAATGCGGTGCTCTGCATCAAAAGAGGCGGGAGTTTAAATCCACCCCCTCCGCCCGCACCTTGTGCGAGCGCAGCGCTGGTGCCGAGCAAGATGAGTGTCAGCACCGCAGAAAGTGATCTGAATGCCATGAGGCCCCCTTAATTGTTGTGGAATGCACGAGCGAGCTTAACGCGAATTGCGGGCGGCTGCATACGGGTGGAGGCTCGGCGTGAGTCGGGTCCCACGTATAGACGGCGCGCCGATTAAAATAAAATGCCCATGCCGACGATGCCCGGTTGGGGGACACCGGGGACGCCCAAACCCAGGTCGAGCATGCTGCGGCTTTCGAAGTCGGCGGGGGCGCAGCCGAGCGCACCGTTCGACTGCCGATAGTCGCTCGGCGTTGCGCCGAACCGCGTTTTGAAACAGCGGCTGAAATGGGCGGCGTTATTGAATCCCCAGGAGAAAGCGATCTGGGTAATGGACTTGTCTCGCAATTCCGACCGGAGTCTTCTGCAGTCCGGCTTCGCGTTTTTCGGCTGTCACGATGATTTCCCCGAGTTCACCCTGGCCCGAGGTGACACCGCTTTGATCCGGCTTAGAAACGGTCGTATTTTGGGCGAGCGCGCCATTCGCGAACAGCGGCGCCGCACACGCGGCGAGCGAGCACACCAAAGGCAGTGATAAGGGTCTACGAGGCATTACAGTTTCTCCCGGCGGATTACTTTGCGCGACACCAGCCTTAAGCGCGCACGGTGGGTGCATCTCGCTCGGCGGATTGTTTTTCAACTCGACCAGTGTTCTTCAACAGGTGTTATATATAAGCAACAGCGCGTCGACCGCTTGTCTTGAAGTGAACGGCCGCTGTTCTGGAAAAGAACCTCGATCCAACCGGAGGCGCGGTGGCGCATTTGCTTTCGCGCAACACCGGCGCCGGCGCCGCGCACGGGCCGGTCGGATGTTCGTTTACAGCATAGTGACGGTGCGCTGCAAGGCACGTTGGCCGCCGCAAGTTCGCCTTATACTTCGCGGTGCTCGCGCGACTGTCTGCGGGCCTGTCCCAAACCACCGGTGGGCGAGTCAGTGAGGTATATGAAAAGTGGTTGATTTCACGAAGCAGCCTGCCGATAAAGGTTTTTTTGCCCCTATACGGTTCGAGGCGGATGTTTACGATTGCGAAGTAATCGGCAAAGTCCCGACCGACATGAACGGCGCGTTTGTCCGATTGGGCGGCGATTGGCTATATCCATCGAATTTCAAGGATGACGTGCCGTTCAACTCGGACGGCTATATCAGCATGTTCCGCTTCAAGAACGGGACGGTGGATTTTAAAGGTCGCTGGGTCAAGACCGAGCGCTACCAAAAAGACCTGGCCGCGAATCGCCAGCTCTACGGCTACTACCGCAACCCATTCACCGACGATCCGAGCGTACGCGATCCAGAGCACCCGAACCGCCGCACCGTATCGAACACCACACCTCTGGCGTTCGCCGGCAAGCTATACACGCTGAAAGAAGACGGCCTGCCGTATCAAATCAACCCGAAGACGCTCGATACCATCGGAACGCACAATTTCGACGGCAAATGGCACAGCCAGACGTTCACGGCCCACACGAAACTCGATCCGGTCAGCGGCGAATTGATTGCCTTCGGCTACGAGGCCACCGGGTTGGCGTCTGACGACGTATTCGTTTACACGCTCGACAAAGCCGGTCAGGTGGTTCACGAGGCGCGCTTCAAAGTACCGTACGTCAGTATGATCCATGATGTCGCGCTAACCCAAAAGCATGTCATTTTTCCTGTTTTTGGCTATGTCACCAGCATGGAACGGCTGAAAGCCGGCAAAGAGCATTGGGTTTGGGACTCGTCGAAGCCGATGTACATCGGCATTCTGCCGCGCGGCAGCGACGGCAAGGATATTCGCTGGTTCAAAGGTCCCGAGCGATGCATGGTGCACACCTGCAACGCACGCACCGAGGGCAACCGGGTCATCCTCGAGGCCCCGATCGCGGACTCCAATCAGTTTCCCTTCTTTGCCTCCATTGACGGCTCGCCGTGGAACCCGCAAAAAGCCCGGCATTACATCAGGCGGCTGACGTTCGATCTTAGCTCCAAGGACGATTCGTATAAGGAAGAGATCATCATTCCGAATCAGAGCATCACGGATCTGATCCGCATTGACCAACGCTACCTGTCCCTCCCCTATCAGTATGCCTACGCCGGATACAACGATCCCAACCGGCCTTTCGACGAAGCACGTGCGGGAAATCTCAAAGGCCGCGTGCAAAACTGCTACGGTCGCTTCGATCTGCGCAGCGGCAAAATAGATGCCTATTTCGCCGGCGATTCGCACAGTTTGCAGGAGCCCTATTTCGTGCCGCGCGCCAAGAAGGGTGCGGAAGGCGACGGCTATCTGGTCGGGGTTGCTTCGAATTTTGCGGAGATGCGCTCGGAATTGATCATCGCCGATGCGCAGCATCTGGAAGCCGGCGACATTGCGCGGGTCATACTGCCCTTCCGTGCGAGTTCGCAAGTACACGGCATCTGGGTGGACGAAGATCAGCTGCCTTTCGCTTGAACCGACTAGGGGATCGAATGAGAAACGTAACGAAACTGACGCGCCGTATATTTTTAAGCCACGTTACCGTCGCCGGTGCGGGCGCGGCGTTTTGTGCCCTGCCCGCCTTCGCTGTTGCCGGGTCCACGCGGGACCCTCTGAAGACGAAGACCGCGCCGACCCCGCGAACGCCGGTGGTGTCCTTCCACGTGGATCGCTCCTACCTCGATATGAGCGGCATGTCGAAGCCTTACACGCCGCCGATCGGCGCGCGGTCGGGACAACCCGCGGCCGACCTGAGCGACGTAGAATTCCTGAGTCGGCACGTTTACTTCTAGCCCCCCAATTTGCCGGGAGACACAATTGTGGCCACGAATGCAAACAACATGAGCGGTTTCTTTCAGCCGATGCGATTCGAGGCTGACGTTTACGATTGTGAAGTGATCGGCAAGATACCGGCCGATATCGCGCGCGTCATTTTACCATTTCGTTCATCAGGCCTGCACGGCCTGTGGGTCGCCGACGACGAAGTCGACTTCGGCTGAATCATGCCCGTGCCAAAGCCTTCTCGAGAACGAGGCGCGCATCGCGCGCCGGGTCGTCCGCCACCACGCTCGCATTGTTGAATACCATGGTGGAACGGGTCTTGGCCTGATACTCGGGCCAGTGCGGCAAGCCGCTCTTCTGTGAATTTGGATTGCCCGTCGCGGCGAAGGCAACCCAGGCTTCACTCATTCGGCCCGCGAGCGCTTGAGCCTCGGGTCCTCCGCCCGTTATCGCCTGCGCGCCCTCGGTGTTGTTGAAGACGAATGGCGTCTCCAGAGTATGCAAGGTCCGAAGCTTGCCGCCCATGACGGGCGTCCGCCAACCGAATTGATATAGATAGGCGGGTGCCCTTTGCGCCGCTGCCTTTCGTTCGGCTTCTTCGATGGTCGCTTGCCCGATCGAGTAGTCGGACCAAATCTGCATGTACAGATCCGACGGCGAGTAATGCGGGTAGTCCTTGCGATAGGCCCTGAGTGCCGGATCGGTTAGATCGCCCAGGAAACGCTGCACACGCAGGGTCAGGGCCGCATCGTCCAGCGAAAAAGCAGGCTCATCGTCCCCCATAAAGAACACCATGTCGGTCTGGTTCGACCCGATCAGCAGAGGAACGTCTTTTGACAACGGCAGCGCCGGCGGCGAAAAGGGCTGATGCGGCAACAACTGCAGGTCCAGCACCGGACCGAAACTCGTCAGGTCGGTGAAATTCCCGGGCGGGATCTTGGCGTCGACTGCGAAGCGCGCGGCCATTAACGTCTCGAGCGGCAGCGTCTTTAGCTGGTCCAACTGGCTAGCCTTCAGGCCCAGTGCGTGCAGCAGCATCTCCGACACCTTCGTCGCTTGCCTGCGTTCCATCATTTTGAGTCCGGGCCCGCTTTGCACGCCGGCACGATGCAGCAGCCCGCTCGCCGCGGGCGATGCCATCAAAAAGGCGGTTTTCATTCCGCCCCCGGAAACTCCGAAAACCATCACACGTTTCGGGTCGCCGCCGAACCGCTCGATATTGTTTTGCACCCACTTAAGGGCTGCAATGATGTCGAGCATGCCGGCATTGCCCGAATGGGCGTACTCGGGCCCACCGAGATCGCCAAAGTGGCTGTAGCCGAACATATTGAGCCGATGGTTTACGGTGACGTTGACGACATCACCCCGTTTGGCTAACTGCATGCTGTCGTCGGTGGACCCGGAGCCCACCGAAAAGAAGCCGCCGTGCAACCAGACCATCACGGGACGTCGTCGGCCATCGTTGACGCCGGCCGTCCATACGTTCAGGAACAAACAGTCTTCGCTCTCCTTCAGCCGCGGCGGCGGTGCGCCTGCCGGGCGAGGAAGCTGGGCCAAGATTATCTTGGGAGGGCCGCTTGCCGGCGGCGGATTCGGATTCGTCTGCGGTGCGCTGTCGCCGAACGTCAACGCCTGTTGAATTCCTGTCCAAGGCTGAGGATCCCGCGGCGGCATGAATCGGTTTTCGCCGCCGGTGGGAGCGGCGTAGCGCAGACCCTTGAACACATAAATGCCGTCGACCAGCGCACCGCGCACTTTGCCGTTACTGGTCTCGACCACCGGTTCGGAACTCATCCCCGCCGCGTGCGACTGCAGACCACACGACGATAGGGGGAAAAAGGCAGCTATTTGGCTGGTCAAAGCGCATCGCTCCAAGAAATTACGTCGGTTCATGAGCCTCAAACTCCAATCAGATGGGATGGTGTCCCGGTTCGGTTTCAATCGTAATCCAGCGCAGATCCGTAAACTCGTTGATCCCAGCCTTGCCGCCGAATCGGCCGTAGCCGCTGCCCTTGACGCCGCCACCCGGCCATCGATAGGATCCAAACTCTCGAACGTGGCACCCTTGCTCGCAGGCAAGTCGCGGCCACCGATAAGCAGACTTACATCGAACATAATCGCTCCGTCTTCCACTGGGAGTTGTACCCGCAGTATGATAGCCGGAAGTGATGGGCATTCTTGCCCACGGGCGCACGTGCTCTTCTCTCGCAGGGAAGCTCGGCGACGAGTTCCTTGGAGGGACACGCGCCAGTTCTCTGTAGGAGAAGCGGCCGCACCCGACTTGGGTCATTCTCCTGCCTCTAGCAATCTGCGAGGACAAACATGCTCACATCACGAATTCCAGCGATCGGTATGATGCTCGGCTTAAGCGTAATGGCGCTGCCTGTTGCCGCCACCGCCAAGGCGACCCAGGGCGCTTGCGATGAAGCATGCCTCAAGGGCTTCATGGATACCTATCTGGACGCGTTGGCGAAGCACGATCCCTCGCTCGTGCCGACTGCTGCGCACTATCGCTACACCGAAAACGGCGCCCAAATCCCGCTCGGCGAAGCACTCTGGTTCACGTTCAATTCGTACGGCAAGTATCGCCACGACGTCTCCGATCCGCAAACCGGCGGCATCGCGACCTACCTGTCGATCACGGAAAACAAGGAAATGCCTTTTCCGGACTTACTCGCCATACGGTTAAAAGTAGCAGACCACAAGATCACCGAGATCGAGACAGTGGTTACGCGCCATGCGCGCGGCGCCGAGAACATGCCGCCGAAAGATCCGAGTTGGATGGCGACGATGGACCGAATCGAGCCCGAGTCGACGCGCGTTTCACGCGAGGAGCTGAAAAAAGGTGCGCTCGGTTACATGCGCGCGGTAGCTTTCCACAACGGCGACCTAGCACCCTTCGCAGAGTCCTGTATTCGACTGGAGAACGGCGGTTTGACGGCGCTCGGTCCGAATGACGAACCGCCCGTGCCGAAGATGCAGATGCCGCCGCCGGCCAACGGCGCCGCGCCCGTGCCTAGTTTCTTTCTCTTGGGAATGGGTTGCGGAAAACAGCTCGAATATAAGTCTTACACGTTCATAACGGGCTACGAAGACGCGCGCTTTCCGATCGTTGATGTGAAACGCCAGATCGTGTACGCCATGTTCGACTTCATGCGGCGCGGCAACGTCGAGAGCTGGACCTACGAGGGCAAACAGGTGCCCTTTCCCGAAGGCATGCGCTACCCGAACGAAATCCTCAACACGGAGATGTTCAAATTCGTGAATGGTAAGATTACGCGGGTCGAGGCGGTATTCGAAGGGCCGCAAAGCTACATGCGGGGTACCGGCTGGCCCGGCGGCAGTAAGGCGGAATCGCGGCCGAACGGAGAATAAACGGCCACGCCGCGAGGCAAGCAGTGCCGCGCCGTCGGACGAATCTCCGGCTAGGTGCCGGCGCCCGTCAGGAACATCGTCCAAGCCGCCTCGAAATACTTCGTCCGCAGCGTTTGGGTAGGCAGCACATCGCGCCCCAGAAGGGCCTGTTGATGGGGCCAGCCCGTCAGAAGTCCCGTCATGAAGCTGAACATCCGATCCGGTTCGGCGCGCTGCAGTTGGCCGTTGGCAATGGCCGCTCTCAGCAGGCGTTTTGTGAGATCGCTGACCGGCCCGACGTTGTTATCAAACGTGCGGCCGACAAAATCCGGAAAACGCGACGCTTCGGCGATCAAGACGCGTTGAAATGCCACCGACTCCGGAGCCAGCATCAAGCCGAACATTTCTCGGGTGATATTTTTCAGCGCCTGCAAGGGGTCCTCGGCCTGTGCTACCTCCCAAACCCGCTTGCCGACGCTCTCGGAATGGTTATGCATCACCGTTTGAAAGAGCTTCTCTTTAGTCTCGAAGCGACGATAAATCGTCTGCTTGCCGGAACCCGACACGCTCGCGATCTGCTCGATCGAGGTAGCGGCGTAGCCTTGTTCCTTGAACAAACGCGTGGCCGTATCGAGGATCCGCTTGACGATGACTTCGGATTCTCGCTGATTCGGGCGGCCCGTGCGCCGGGCCCTTTTTTTGGGTTTCATCGGCACACTTTAAGCCAAATTCGGGAACTCGCCTATCAACGGGGATCAGGATGGCGCGTCCAGGGTGACCGGATATAGTAAGGCGCCCCGATGAAGGTCGCCTCGACGCCCGTGATCATGCCGTTCTTGATCTTGAACATCTCGAGCAGCGACCACGTATGCGGCTCGCGAAAGATGGAGTGCTTCTCGGTTCCATCGGTGAGCTTATAGCCGTCGAGCACGCCCTTGTGATCGATGAATCCGCGGCTCATGACGATGCCCCTCTCCTCGTCGACGAGAAAAAAATCACGATCGCGAACACGATTGTTGAAGGCGTAGTAGCCGGACTTGAAGCCCTTTTCGATTTCGGCGAATTGCTTGCCATTCTCGAAACGGGAGGCATCGGGTGAGAATCGCGTACCGCGGATCTCGCCATTGTTATGCTCCAGAGTGGAGAAATAACCGTTCGCCAGCGAAATCAGCTGGG
The DNA here is from genome assembly GCA_003164785.1 of Gammaproteobacteria bacterium. Taxonomy (GTDB): domain Bacteria; phylum Pseudomonadota; class Gammaproteobacteria; order Steroidobacterales; family Steroidobacteraceae; genus Bog-1198. The sequence continues at coordinate 17,299 of PLUE01000022.1, forward strand.
CGCGCGAGGAACGCTGCTCGGGCGGCACCGTCTTGGCGAGATCGGGATCGTGAGTATATCCTTGCACGTCGCCGATCGGAGTCGGCGGCCCGCTCAAGTTGCGTTTGGTCGATAGGATATGTTCGATTTCGGTGATCTTGCCATGCTTCACATTGAGGCGTATCGCGAGAAATCCCGGGGTGTCATTCTGCATGATGGACGTGTAGATGCCGACGTTTCCAGTGGTCGGATCCGAGATCGTCAGTGCCGGCCCCACCTCCTGGGTCACCGTGTCCCAGCTCGCGTCGGGAAACTGCATCTCCACATTATTCTCGGTAAAACGCACCGTCTTCGATATGGGCGCGAGGCTCGGGTCATGCTTCACATACGCAGCACGGTAGCGATCGGCGATCCCCTCGAGGCAGGCTTTGTCGCAGGCGGCATTCGCCGCGCCGTTCGCGTATGCAAATACAAAAGCACCCGCAGCCACGATCAACTTCAGTGAGTTACGCAATTTCTTCCCCCTATCTTTTGATGTTCTTCAGTTTTCGCGGCCGACGACGAGTTTGCCCTAAGGCAAGCCAAAGATCACGAGCGTCGCGGACCCATTGGCCGACGCCGAGTCGCGCGACGAGCTGCCCGAGGGCACGGCAATATACTGTTTGCCCGCAACCGCGTAGGTCGTTATCCCCGCTGCGACCGGGCCACCGGTCGCGAAGCGATACAATCTCTTGCCCGTCTTGGCATCGTACGCGACGAAATCACCGCCGGAGTTGCCGCTCAACAGTAGCCCTCCGGCAGTCGGCGTGACGGCCGCAAGGATCGGATCCTTTTCGTGGACGCTCCACAATTCACGCCCACTGGCAGGATCGAATGCCTTGACCCAGCCGCTCTGTTTATCCTTCGGATCGATCTTGAACATCCCGCCGAAATAAACCCCGCCGGCCACATAGTGCGGCTCCGCCGACTGGATGGTGTTGCAACGATCCGCGGCGCCTAGGAACAGCACTTTCAGCTGCGGAGAATATGCAGGTCCGTTGTATTGACCGAGTGCGCCCGGACACACATGCACCGGCACGTCGGGGCTCAGCGGCGTGTCGACGTTTTCCCGAGTGGTAAAGGGCGACTGAGACAGCGTTTGATGGCTGTCTCGATCGTAGACGTACAGCAGACCGTTCTTGCTCGCTACCGCCATGTACCGCCGGCCAGCCTGCTCGAACAGCGCCGGAGCTGCGGCCGTGTCCCAGTCGTGCAGGTCGTGCGGAACCTGCTGCACGTACCACGCAAGCTTGCCGGTATCCAAGCTCAGCGCCACCACGGAATCTGTATAGAGATTGACGCCCGGCCGCAGCTTATCGTTGAAGTCCGCCGCCGGATTGCCAGTGGGTACGAACAGCAACTTGCGGACGGGATCCACGGCCATGGAAGACCACGTTGCTCCGCCGCCGTGCAAGGTACCGCCGCCCCAAGTCTCGGCACCGGGTTGGTTGCCCGTCGGCACCATATCGAAAGCCCAGATCAATGCCCCGGTGTTGGCGTCGAAGGCATAGACGCGTCCGTTGATGCCGACGTCCGCGCCGGCGTCGCCGGTGAACACCTTGCCGTCGAACGCAACCGGCGCGCCGGTGATTTCGTAGCCTAGCGCGCCGTCGGCGACGCGCACGTCCCAGAGAACCTTACCGCTCTCGGCATCCAATGCAATGAGGTGGCCGTCCGTCGTTCCGCGGAACACCTTGCCTCGGTACAGAGCGACGCCGCGATTGACGGGCAAGTGCTCCGGATCGACTGGTACGTAGGTGTACGACCAGACGGCGGCGCAGTTCGTCCCATCGACTGCGGTGACTTTGTGAGCCGTCGTCAGATAGAGGCGTCCGTTGTAGGCGACCGGGCTCGATTCGAAGCTGCCGAGTTCGCCGAGCTGCAAGAGACACTTAACTCGGAGTTGATCGACATTCTTGACGTCGATCTGCTTCAGGGGTGAGAAGCGATCGCCCGCCAAATTACGGTTGTACGTCAGCCAGTCCGAATCCCGTACATTCAAGAGGTCGGCGTCCGTGGGTAGCGTTCCGGAAGCCTCTTCGATCTTGGCCGACGGTTGCGGATACTGCGCGGGTATTACGGCGGCGGCAGACGATGCATTTGCCGGCGCCGTCGCCGCGCTACCCGTGGAACCCAATACCGCATCGAGCTTTGCGGCGGTGAGCTTGTCCTTGGCCGGGGCATATCCGTTCTTCTCCAGGATGAACGCCGTAATCGCGAGATACTCATCCTCGGTCAAGCTTCCCGGCGCATTCTTCGGCATCTGCTTCGACACCACTTCATAGAAATCGCGCAAGTTATGGCGCCCATCCCCCCAGCTCCTGGCGAACGGCGCACCCATGAGACCCACTCCCGCGCCGCCTTCCAGGCTTGCGCCGTGGCACGCACCGCATGACTTCCCATAACCCGCCCGGCCCTGCGTGACCTGCGACGGGGTAAAACTCGGCGGTGCGGCAGGCCCGTCTACGGCCATCGCGCCGGCTGCGCCGCCGCCGGCCGACAGCAGCAGCGCCGCCGATATTTTCCAAAATCGCCTTGAATTAATCACCCGAACTCCTTCGCACCTAGCGGGTGGCGATGCCGTTCTCGGTAAACCTCACATGCGGTGCCACGGGCAGGCGGGAGGCATCATGAGCGGCAAGGGCTGCAAGATAATCGTCCATGTAATGCGACCAACACGCTGCGTCGCAGCCGCTCGTCGCGGCAGGCGCCGGCGCGCCCCCCAAGACGAACGCAGCAACCACCGCAAAGCCAAATCGGATTGCCAACCTGTTCATTATTCCGTATTCCCCCGGCCCCATAGCGCCTTAAAACTGAAGCAATCACGCGGCTATTACCCATTCTTTATGTATACGATACCGTACCGTTCTTTTAAGAGTCTCGCAGAGCGACGATGCGGACGCAAGGTTTTCGTTCGCATCGGTGGGCGCCGTGGCGATCCGAATTCTCCCCTTTGGCATAACGGAGAGGCCGAGCTTGCGGCAGGTTTTCTTCAAGCTGATGAAGGTGTCCCGGCATTGTCTGCCGACTTCACTGCGGGTACCGCCGCTGACTGGGTTCCCAGACACCAATGCGAGCGCGGATGGAGCGGCAGTTAACGCAGGTGACAGAAACCACCGGAAAATTAGACCTTGAGAAACGCGCCCGCGTCCAAGCCGATTCCGCGGAGGCGGCCGCCTCTGCGTCCGATCCAAACGTGCCGGGTCCGACGGTTACGCCAGACGTCATTAACGGTACGGACGAGTACGATGTCGATGCGCAAAACGACGACATGGAGGAATACTCTTGGTGTGATAATGCGAACAACGCAACTGCAGGGTGCTGAACATATGAGCGCGACAACGAAGAAAAGCGTCGAGGTATTCGTATTGAGTCTTTTCGCGATCGCGGCGGACTGCTGATTTACGGAGAAATACCGAAGTAGTTTATTGGAGGCTCGGGTCGGAATCGAACCGGCGTACACGGCTTTGCAGGCCGCTGCATGACCACTCTGCCACCGAGCCTCTAGGTCAAAAACAACGAACCCCGGACTGGCCGGGGTTCTCGGGAAACTTAAGGGAGGGATGGGGACTCGCCTAACTCATTGCTTTCCCAGTCAATTTGGGATCTTAACAGGTCGGTCCGAGGCGCACAAGGCGCCAATGGTCAAGGGTGCTTACGCGGGATCGTCACCCCGCCGATGACGGCGCCCTTCCGTGCATCGTAGGTCGCCGGACCGCCGAGCGTTGCGCCCGACGATTTCCGTATCGCTGCAACGCCAGGACTCTTGACTGTCGCGGCAGCGGGCCGGAAACCCGATGCACTAGGAAGATTTGCGCGAACGGCGGGCGCCCTGGGCCTCACCGGCAGGGCCGTGGGTTGCGCGGCAACCGGCGGATGAGCCGCGACCGAACGCGGCTTGGACGCAAGAGCGCTCGTCACCGCCGCCCGCGGTGACGCCACTTGCGATGGTTTGCCGGCGGAGTGGTTCGTCGCCATGCCCGGCCGAGGCGGCATCCAACCCATGCTGGGCGCGGCGAAGCCCAGCATGCCGAAGGATAGTAAAATCGAGCGCATCAGATTGGAGCGCATCAGATTTCCATCGGTTCCGGCTCATCGTTGTTTGCCGCGGCTTTGCGCAAGACGGTGAGCTGCAGTGCAGGAACGACGATGAGCAACATGATGGGGCCAATCAACATCCCGCCGACCACGACGGTGGCGAGCGGTCGCTGCACCTGACTGCCGATACCGGTCGAAAATGCCGCGGGAACCAAGCCGATGCAGGCGGACAAGGCGGTCATCAACATCGGCCGCATGCGCTTTTCGGCCGCGTGCTCCATGGCCTCCAGCGAGGTCATGCCCTGCACGATGAGTTCATTGAAATAGGTCAACACCAAGATGCCGTTCATGACCGACACCCCCAACAGAGAGATGAAGCCGATGGCCGCGGACACGCTGAACGGCAGCCCGGCCGCGAACAACGCAATGACGCCCCCGGCGACGGCGAAGGGAATTCCTGCCAACGCGAGCAGACTATCGCGCACGGAATTGAACAGGCTGTAGAGCAGGATCATGATCAGCACCAGACTCATGGGCACGAACAGCGCGAGGCGTGTTTTGGCGGTCTGCAGGTCCTGGAACTCGCCCGCCCAGACGATCCGATAGCCGGTGGGTAACTTGACGTTCTTTGCGATTCGCGCCTGCGCCTCGGCGACGGTGCCGCCGAGGTCGCGACCGCGCACGCTGAACTTGATCGGAATGTAGCGCTGCGTGGTCTCGTGATAGATGTACGACGCGCCCGAATCCAAACTGATGTCGGCCAGTTCACGCAGAGGAATATACGCGGTGCTGCCGCCGGCCGTTTGATAGCCGACCGGAACGGCGCCGATCTTGTCGATGCTGTCGCGGTCGCTCCTCGCCAGCCGCACGGTGAGAGCGAATTGCCGGTCGCTCTCGAGCACATTGGTCGCGACCACGCCCGCCATGGCCGCCTGGATGACGCTGTTCACGTCGCCGGTGTTGAGGCCATATCGCGCCGCCTTGGCTCGATTGACCTTGATGTTCAGGTTCGGCTGGCCGACGATGTGAAACACGCCGAGATCCTCCATGCCTTTGACCTGCTGCATCTCTTCCAATACCTTGGCGGCGTATTGCTCCAGAACGGCGAGGTTGGGCCCCAGAATCTTCACCGAATTGGCGCCCTTGACGCCCGACAAGGCCTCCTCGACGTTGTCTTGAATGTACTGGGAGAAATTGAACACCACGCCCGGCAGGGCGGCGTCGAACTCCGCCTGCAATTGCGCGGTCAATTTGTCCTTGGTCATACCCGATGGCCATTCGTCGAAGTTCTTCAGCGGCGCGAACAACTCGACGTTGGAGAACGGCGAGGCGTCGCTGCCGTTGTCGGGGCGGCCGTGCTGCGACACCACGGTCAGCACTTCCGGATGCCGCAGCAGGATCTCGCGCATCTTGCGGGTCGCCTCGGTGCCGGCGTCGAGCGACATGGTCTGGGGCATCGCGGCGCGAATCCAATAATTCCCCTCCTCCAAGGCCGGCAGGAATTCGCTTCCCAAAAATGGAATCATGCATCCCACCGCCACCAGGAACAACACGCCGACGCCGACGCTCAGCCCGCGACGATGCAGCGAAAAATCGAGCACCGGCCTGTAGAGGCGATGCAAGCCGCGCACGATGAACGTTTCCGTCTCGCTGATGCGTTCCGGCAACAGCAGCGACGCCAGGACCGGCGTCACCGTGAACGTCGCGATCAGCGCACCGGCGAGCGCGTAGCCGTAGGTCCGTGCCATGGGGCCGAAAATCTGGCCCTCGACGCCCTGCATGGTGAACAGCGGACCGAAGGCGGCGATGGTGATCGCGGTGGAGAACAGGATCGCCTTGTCGACCTGCAGCGCCGAAAAATAGATCATCCGCAGGCGTATCGTCCACGGCGTCCCGCCGCTCTGCGAGAAATCGGCGGCGTCGCCCCCCGGGTTCACGCCCTGCACCATCTGTGCTTGCAGGTCGGGCATGGCTTGCAGATTGCGGAAAATATTCTCGACGAGAATCACCGCCGAATCGATGATGATGCCGAAGTCGACCGCGCCGATCGACAACAGGTTGGCGTCCTGCCCCTGCAGCACCAGAATGATGATGGAGAAGAACAGCGCAAAGGGAATGTTGACGCCGACGATGATGGCGCTGCGTAAGTTGCCGAGAAAGATCCACTGGATCAAGAAGACCAGCAAGCACCCGAAGACGAGATTGTGCAGGACGGTGTGGGTGGTCACGCTGACCAGCGAGCTGCGATCGTAATACGGAACGAGTTTCACCCCGGGCGGCAGGGTGCCGTCGCCGTTGAGCTTGGCGACGGCCTCCTTGATGCGCGGGATGATGTCGTTCGTGTGCTGGGTGCGGCCCATCACCACGATCGACGCCACGACGTCGTCCTCATGGTCACGGCCGGCGATACCGAGTCTCGGCACGAAACCGACGCTGACCTTCGCCACATCCTTGACCAGCACCGGCAGGCCGTTGAATTGCCCGAGGACGACGTTCTGGATGTCCTCGACGTGGTAGCCCTGGGTCAGATCATCGTTGCCGCCGCTGTCGATGAGTCCGACGCCGCGGATATTGACCGATTGCTGACCGACGCTGATCTCGCGTCCACCCACGTTGATGTTCGAATTTCCGAGCGCCGTCAGCAGCTGGGGCAGCGTGATGCCGAATGCCTGCAGCTTCGCCAGATCGGCCTCGACATCGAACTCTTTGGTCGTGCCGCCCCAGCTGTTGATCGCCACGACGCCCGGAATCGTCGACAGCCGGCGCGCGGCGATCCAATCCTGCACGGTGCGAAGGTTGGTGAGCCCGAAGTGCGGCGGTCCCACGACCTGATAGCGGTAGACCTCGCCGACCAGGCTCGACTGCTGGATCTGAGCGGTCTGATTGCCCGGCAGTGACACGTTTTGCTGCAGGCTCAGAGCCGCCTGGGTGTAGGCGAAATAATAATCGACGCCGTATTTGAACGTGACCCGGACGAACGACAGGCCGTAGAACGAGGTGGAGCGAATATTGTCGATGCCCGGCGTCGAGTACAGGCCAATTTCCATCGGCGTTGTGTAGTACTTTTCCATCTCCTCGGCAGACAGTCCGGCGGCCTGGGCGGTGATCTCGAGAATCACCGGGGCAGGATTCGGATAGGCCTCGATGTTCAGCTTGCTGTAGGCGACGAGGCCCGCGGCGATGAATACGATGAGGCCCAACAGGACGATGACGCGGCGCCTCAGTGCGAACCCGATAATGCCCTTGATCATCGATTTACTCTATCCACTGTGATACGGCAAACCCGCGGGCATGGCGTCGGCCGGGCGATCAGGACGCACCTCCGTAGAGTATGTTGCTCAAGAAAATGGCGCCATCGACCGCCACGGTCTCGCCAGCTTTGACGCCCTCGAGAATCTGGTCATAGCCTTCCTGCTGCAAACCGATCTTCACGGAGCGGCGCATGAAATGATGATGGTCGTTGCCGACCACCCACACCGACATGGTTCCGTCACCCTCGCGGACCACCCCATCGAGCGGTATCGCCGGCGCCCGGACGGGCGCACCCGTGCGGATCACGAAGGTCGCGTACATCTGCGATCGCAGCTCGTGATTCGGATCCTTGATCTCCGATCGCACCATGACCCGGCGGGAGCTCGGATCGACCTGGGAACCCAGGGCGGAGACTCGGGCCTGGAATACGCGTCCCGGATAGGCCGGCACCGACACGCTCACGACCTGGCCCAATTTGAACTCCGGGCTGTCGCCCTCGGGCACATTCGCGATTAGCCAGATGGTCGAGAGGTCGGAGACCGCATAGGGCGCCGGGGTATTGCCCGGCTGCTCGAGCAAACCGGGGGCGGCGTTGCGCGCGGTGATCGTGCCCGCGATGGGGCTCTTGATCAGGAGCGCGGTATCGACGATGCGTTTCTCGACGATCCGGTCGATTTGATCCGCAGTCCTGCCGAAGATGGCGACGGCGTTGCGCGCCGCACGCAGCGCGCCTTCCGCGCTCTGTTGATTGGCCACCGCGGTCTCATAGTCGTTTTGGTCGATGCCCTTGACCGCATAGAGCGCCTTGGCGCGCGCCAGCGCGCTCGTCGTCTGATCGAGCGTCGCCGCGGCGGTAATCAGGTTCGATTCGGCGGCAATGAAATCCGGGCTCTCGATCGAGAATAGGACCTCGCCCTTCTTGACGACATCGCCGAGACTCTTGGCCGCCTCGATGATCCGACCCGGGTAGGGAGTGAAGACCTGAACGGTCCGGTCCTCGTCGAAATCGATGTTCCCGATGGTCTGCTTTTCGACGCGAAACTCCCGATCGTCGATGGCCGCGACCTTGATCGCTTGAAGCTGCGCATCCGTGAGATCGACGGCGTCCGGATCAGGGGCTGCCCGCGCGCTGCCGGGCGCAGGGGGCGTCGCCGGAGCGGGCGCGCCGGATTGTTCGTAAAAAGTGATGGCCATGACGCCGACCACCATGAGCACGCCCGCGGCAATGAGCGCCCGGCGCCGCGGGCTTCGCCACTCGATACTGCTGAACCACATGATTGGGGACTCTGGACCTCAAAGATCCCGCATGATGGGGGGGGGTGGCGCTGCGTGGATACTGTGAACAAGCGCTGTGACTATTCACAGTGCGCTTTCACAGTATCGCCAACGGGAGCCCCGCCTCATACTGCGCGCACGACCAACCATCCGCTCGCCGGCCAGGCCTTATGCGTCACCTCATTACCCGGTTTCCGTTCTGCGTGGCGTTGCTCGTGGCGCCCCTCGGGTGCGCGGTCGGGCCGAATTTCCACAAACCGCAGCCCCCCCACGATGCGGGCTTCACCACGGCGCCGCTGCCGGACGCCACGGCCTCGACGACCGGCCCCGGCGGCGACGCCCAGCGCTTCGTGATGGGCCAGGACGTCGACTACCAATGGTGGAAGGCCTTCGGCTCGCCGGCCATCGACTCCTTGGTCGAGCGGTCCTTCAAGGCCAATCCGAGCATCAAGGCGGCCCAGGCGGCATTGGGTCAGGCACAGGAGATGGTCTACGCCCAGGAGGGCTATTTCTTTCCCAGCGTGGGGGCCGACTACAATTTCGAGCGCCAGAAACTGGCCGGCAACTTGAGCGGCAGCAGCGCACCTGGCGTGCAGGGTAACGGCACCAGCATCACGGCCGTCCAAAACCCCTCCCCCACCACCACGGTGCACAACGAACCGCTGTACTTCAACTTCCACACCGCAAGCCTCGCGGTGGGTTTCGTGCCGGATGTATTCGGCGCCAATCGCCGCAAAGTCGAATCCCTGGACGCCCAGGCCCAGATGCAACGCTTCGAACTCGAAGCCACCTACCTGAGTCTGGCATCCAACGTCGTTGCTGCCGCCATTCAAGAGGCATCGACGCGGGCGCAGTTGGCCGCCACCCAGGAAATCATCGCGTTCAACGAGAAGTCGCTGGCGGTCCTACGCAACAAATTCAATCTGGGATTCGTCACCCGGATCGACCTGGCGGCGGGAGAGCTGCAGCTGGCGCAGGCCAAGTCGGCGCTGCCACCGCTCGTCAAGCAATTCGAGCAGAACCGCGACCTGCTGCGGGTGCTGGTCGGGAATCTGCCCAATGAGGACATCCCCGAAACCGTCGAACTATCCTCATTGACGCTGCCCACGCAGTTGCCGGTGACGCTGCCCTCCAAGATCATCGAGCAGCGGCCGGACGTGCGCGCGGCCGAGGAACAGCTGCGCTCGGCCAATGCCCAGGTGGGTGTCGCCATCGCCGCCATGCTGCCGCAATTCAACATCACCGGCACGGTTGGCGGCACCGCGACTCAGTTTGGACAGATGTTCAGCTCCGGCGGGCCGTTCTGGACGTTGATCGGCGATGTCAGTCAACCGATTTTCGAGGGTGGCACCCTGCTGCACACGAAGCGCGCGGCCGACCAAGCGCTCCGCCAGGCTGCGGCGCAGTACCAGAATACGGTGCTGACGGCCTACCAAAATGTCGCCGATACCTTGCACGCCTTGGTGACCGATGCCGATGCGCTCGTCGCGGCGGCCGACATGGAGCGCGCCGCCAAGCTGACCCTCGACCTATCCTACCAGCGCATGGAGAGCGGCTATTCGGATTATCTCACGGAGCTGGGGGCCGCGGAGGCGTATCAGCAGGCCGTCTTGAACCTGGCCCAGGCCCAATCGGCCCGATTCAGCGACACGGCGGCGCTGTACCAGTCGCTCGGCGGTGGGTGGTGGAATCGCAAGTCGGCGTCCCTCGGCGCCCGGGGCATCGGCAATGCGCCATCCGATGACCCGGCGCGAGGCCTGTACGCCGCAAGATGAACCGTGGACAATGAACCATGTTTCCCTCCCGAAGACCGCAGAGATGGCTGTACCGCCCAAACAAATCCTATGCATCGAGGACGATGTAGAAACCGCCGCCCTGATCGCGGAGGATCTGCAGGAGCGCGGCTACATCATCAACACCGCCAAGGGAGGGCACGAAGGAGTCAGCGCAATCCTGAAGACCAGTCCCGACCTCGTGCTGTGCGACATCAACATGCCGGGCATGGGCGGATTCGAAGTCATGGAATGCCTGACCACGTTGGCGCCGCAACACCGGGCGATGCCGTTCATTTTCTTGACGGCGCGCAAGGACCGGGACAGCGAACTGAAAGGACGGCGACTCGGGGCCGATGATTACGTCGTCAAGCCGGTCGATTTCGAGATTCTCGCGGCGATCATCGACGCACGGCTCGGCAAAGGCATGCGTAACGAGGCGTGGTCGCGCCAGGTGGCGCTGAATGATCGAGAGCTCGAATGCCTGTCCTGGTCGGGCAAGGGCAAGACCTCGCCCGAAATCGCCACGATTCTGGGATTGAGCAAGCGCACCGTGAACTTCCACATCGAAAATGCGTGTCGCAAACTCAACGTGTCGACACGCACCGAGGCCGTCGTCAAGGCGGCCGCCGGGCGCCTCATCGATCCTTGAGATGCCGATGGCGCAGGTGATCGACGCGCAGCGCACGGAAGATCGTCCGTTTCTGCGGGCGGGCCGCTGGTTGGATTCCCATTCGATTCGGGTCCGACTGTTCTCCGTGTTCGCGCTGGTCTTTTTTCTGGTGATCGGTCTCGGCATCGTCGGCTTCGTTCGCTTGAGCGACGTCAACCACGCCTCCGAGGTGATTCGCAATCATTGGTTGCGGGACATGCGCATTCTCGGCGACTTGAGCAACTACATGTCCGATTACCGCGCCGCCGAGGCGAATCGTCTGCTGGCCGCGACCCCGGCCCAGTTCCGGGACAGCGACGTCGCCATTGAAAACTTGGGTGCCACGGTGGCCGCGAGTCAGCGCGCCTACGCAGAGATCGAGCAGCACCCATCGGAAGCCGAGCTCTACGACACGTTCGTCGAGCGCTGGGCCGCCTATCAGCAGGTTGCTGCGCGGGTCATCGCTCTTGCCGGGGCCGGCCAGACGCCCGCCGCCGTGACTCTGTACAACTCGGAGTCCCGGCGCGCCTTCGATCAATCGAGCGATATCCTCGGGCGTCTCACGGAGCAAACCGTGCTCAAGGCCCGCCAGGACAGCGATGCGGCGGCGTCCACCTACCGTCGGGCGCGTGCCATGCTCATCACGGCCATGCTGCTGGCGGTGGCGCTGTTGTGCGGCGTGGTCATTTACGTCGTCCGCGGCATCATGGCGCCGTTGCTCAAGCTCGTCGCGTGCATGCACAATTTGGCCGGCCAGGACACCGACACGCCGATTCCGAGCATGCGGCGCGACGACGAGATCGGTGCCATGGCGCGCGCCGTATCGATCTTCCGCGACAACGCGGTCGCGTTGGCGGCCAGTCAGCGACGCTTGATCGATCAAGCGGCCGCATTGGAAGAGGGGTTGGAGCACGAGCGACGCCTGACCGCGCAGCAGCGCGATTTCGTGTCCATGACCTCGCATGAATTCCTGACACCGCTGACGATCATCGACGGCCATGCACAGCGGCTCATCAAGATGAGCGACCGGATAGACGCGGTCGACATCACCGAGCGAGGCACCAGCATCCGCACCGCCGTGCACCGGATCACCGGCATCATGGACAGCCTGCTCGCCGCGTCGCGCGTCCTGGACGGGCCCGCCGTCTTTCATCCCGTGGAGATCGATCCTGCCGCGTTGCTGCGGGACGCATGTCAAGCGCACCGGGACGCGACCAGCAGCGTGACGATCACCGAGGACTTCGCGCCGCTCCCACCGATCATTCGCGGCGATCCGAAATTGCTGTTCCACGCGTTCAGCAATCTCATATCCAACGCCATCAAGTACTCGCGCGTGGGCAGCCCGGTCGAGGTCGTCGCCCGGCAGGAGTCGGACTGGCTCATCGTCCAGGTGCGCGACAGCGGCATTGGCATCCCGGCGCGGGATCGCGATCATCTTTTCGAGCGTTACTTTCGGGGCAGCAATGCCACCGGGATCGCCGGCACCGGGGTCGGCCTGCATTTGGTTTCCATGGTCGTGGCCCTGCATCACGGCGAGGTTTTCGTCGAGAGCCTCGAAGGGGTGGGCTCGCGTTTTGTCGTGCGTCTTCCAACCCTGTTTGCGGGTGCGGAGGCCTCCGCTTTGAGGGCATGATGAACGTGTGACAGAGCGCGGCCGACCGCTATGAATGTCACACCTGGGCGAGGCGTTGGGGGAGCTGATCCGCTGGAAACGCACGGGAGTCAAACCCGCCGCGGGCATCGTGCCGACCGAGAAATGAAGCGGGCTTCTACGTGGACGCGGGCTTGCGCTCCTGCTGCAGTTCCTCGATCTCACGCGTGGTGAAGCGGGCGTCGTAGATCGACCGCGCATCGAGCGTGCGGGCGACGACGGTCGCGGTGACGACGACCAACAGCAGCGGCAGGATGAACGACCGGTCGCGGCCGGTAAGCTCCATGATCAGGACGATGGCCGATATCGGGCCGTGGGTCGTTGCCGCCAACACCGCGGCGGCTCCCAGGACGGCAAACAGCCCGGGTGGCGTCCCGGGCCACATCCACGTCCAACCCAGTCCCAAGACCCCGCCGAGCAGCGCGCCCAACGCCAGCGAGGGGGTGAACAAACCTCCCGGCACACCGCTGCCCAGACACAGGACGGTGGACAGGGGCCGCAGCACCAACAAGATGACCAGCAGCCAGGGCGTGACCTCGTTGGTGAAGGCGAGCTGGGCGATGTCCTTGCCATTGCCCAACAATTGCGGAAATTCGATTGCGGCGAGGCCGAGCAATCCCAGCGCAGCCACGGGCGCCACCAAGCGCCGCCAACCCGAGGGGCGGTTGTGATCCGCCCACGCGACGAGGTGCACATACCCGATCGAGACGAGGCCCGCGATCGGGCCCGCGAGCAGCGTCCAACCAATCACCGATGCCGACCAGGGAACCGACGGAATGACATAGGTCGGCGCATTGGGCAACACGATCCACGCGACGCCGGCCGCAATCCCGGAGGCCAGCAAGGCGGGCAGAATGAGCCGCAACGCCAGCACTCCCCGCAGCACCTCCAAGGCAAACAGCGCGCCGCCGAGCGGCACCCCATACGCCGCGGCCATCCCGGCACCCGCGCCGCACGCCACGAGCAGACGGCGTTGCTCGTCCGAGAGCCGGGCCCGATCCGAGAGCGCATTCGCAAGGACGGCGCCCACCTGCTTGGGTGCGCCCTCACGACCCAACGACGCGCCCATGCCGACGACCAGGATCGAGAGCACGGCACTCCCCAGCGTTCGAAGAGCGGGCAGCCGCCCGGCAAAATCCGAGATGGCCTCGGTGATGTCGATGCCGTTGCCGCTGGTGAGACGACGCAGCAGGATCTGGCCGGCGCCGGTCAGAAGCCCGGCGCCCACCAGAACGGCGACGTGGTGGCCCGCGGAAGTCTGCGAAACGCCTTCGATCAAGGTGGCGCCAGGCCACATGACATGCTGGACATACTGCAACAGCAGCGTGAGAACGACGGCGCCGACGCCCGCACCGGCACCGGTCAGAACCACCACGGCCCAGAAAGCCACCGCGCCCGGACTCGTCAGGGTGGGGGGTATGTCGGTGCCGATGCTCTCCTGCCGATTCACGCGGGATCCTTGGGATTGTCGCAGCCGGAGCGCAGGCCGCGCTGCTGCAGGAGCGGCGATTATGTCATTGTTGGAAGGCCTGCGTGATCGCCGCCATCAGTGCCGCACGCTACAACATCGAACGACCCGCCGTCGACGGCCTGGCTGCTCGGCTGCGGATAGCAATCCTGCGATGACTAGATGCCCGTCAGTAGTAAGTCAAGCGCGGCAATGACGGCGTCTCGATCTTCGGATGCGTCGGCGACCGGCGATCCAAGCGCCGCCTGGCTGATGGCCGCCAGTTGGTAAGTAACCAGGAGATGAGGAACCCCTTCTACTTTGATGATAGGCGTTAAACGACTCATGGGTTTCTGCAGGGCAGCCGCTGACTTTGTCAGCGGAACGACGACGCGGCTATGCAAATCGCTGAGCAGACCCGCCTGAACATCGAGTAGCAGCGGAAAAATTGATTTCGTCTGCGGATTCTTGTTTTTGTACACGGTAAATTGGACCATCAAAAGCTCCGCAAGCTGTCCGAGAACACACCGTGCTCCGTCATAAAATCATTATGGACGGCAATGGCTGCCCGGTTATCGCTCAGCCACTTCTCGCGCTGCGCGTGTTTTAATTCTGCGACGAGCGCGCGCTCCAGCGTGGCTGAAAGATTGATGTTGGCCGCACGCGCGGCGTCGAGCAAATCGCGGCGCACACTGACGTTGGTGGCCTTTTTGGACATGATGCGCGAGGACTTTTGATTCATCGGTTGCTCCTGAAGGTCGCTTCATAGGATACACGCACTACGGATGCGCATCAAGAATGCGCATCCATCGCCATCGCCGCCGGATTCTAGACGCCGGCGATCTCTCCGTCCGCTAACAGACAGACGCTCGGCCCCGCGCATGGCACGCTGGCCGCACTGATTCCAATCGACATAACCCAGGGTGCACATCTATGCGTGGATTCAAATTGCCGGCTTTGGTCATGGCCACCGCCGTTTGTTTCATGGCAACCGCGCCCGCAGCAGAAGCCCAGGTGAGCATCAACATCGGCCTGGCGCCTGATTGCCCGTATGGATATTACGATGTCGCTCCTTATGGCTGTGCTCCGTCGGGCTACTATGGGCCGGAATGGTTCAACGGAGATGTCTTCATCGGCGCCGGCCCGTGGTTTCATGGCTCCCGCAGATTTCGCGGCAACGTCGACAACACTTTTCATCCAGCACACGGCTACACGGGCGCCATGCCGAACCGTGGCGAGAAGGCTGAGCCCGCGAAGCGCGTGAGTGCGGGCAGCTTCAAGGGAAACGAGCAGCGCGATGGACGCGGCCATGCCATCGGGAAAAAACACTAGCGACCCGCCCGTCGCCGCGGCATACCATGCGAGGCCTCAGCCGATGGTCATGAGACTCGCATTGCCCCCGGCCGCCGTGGTGTTGGTGCTGATCGATACTTCCCGCAGCATCAGGTTCAGCGAGTAATCGTCCTCGCCGGACTTGAGTCCCGAGACGGACGCTCCCTGCACCAGAACGATCGGGCCCTTGAGCGCGGCCGCCGCCTGGCTCAGCAGCAAGAGCTCATCGGCATCCCCTTCGAACAGAACACCGCCCAGCGCCGGCGTCTCGCGCCAGTCCGCAACCGTGATCATCGATTGAATCGACTCAGGCAGCTCGGCAAGCGTCCGCGCAGCCGGATTGACGGCGGGAACCACGGCACGATTGCCGGATGCCAGGATCGCTCCGATCTGCGTGAGCAGTCCGAACTCCGTGTGCGCCAGCGCCGCGATGGCGCCTCGTGGGTGCAGCTCATACATATTGCGTTCGCCCACCGGCCCTTGCAGTTCGTGGACGGCGCCGACCGTCGACGCGCGCAGGTACTCCGAGACACGCTCCGCCGCGGCGCTGAGACGCCGGGTCTGCAGGTACTCATGGAAAGCTGCCGCGGATGGCACGGGCGCCGGCGCGGACGGCAGGTTCGGTGTCCAACCGCGGCGCACCAACCGGCTCAAATACAGCGGACCTCCGGCCTTCGGGCCGGTTCCGGAGAGGCCATGCCCTCCGAATGGCTGCACGCCGACGACGGCGCCGACGATATTACGGTTGATGTAGAGATTGCCGGCGTCGATGCGCTCGGTGACATAGGCAATCGTCTCGTCGATCCGGGTGTGCAGGCCGAACGTGAGGCCATAGCCGGTCGAGTTGATCGCGTGAAGCAACTCGCCCAGCTCGTCGCGGCGGTAGCGCAGCACGTGCAGCACCGGGCCGAACACTTCGCGTTCCAACTCGCTGATGTGTTCGATCTCGATGACCGTCGGCGACACGAAGTGGCCATGCCGCAGCGTCGCCGGCAGGGCGACATCGAACACCGCGCGGCCTTTGGCGCGCATGGCCTCGACATGGCCGAGAATCCCGGCACGCGCAGCGGCGGTGATGACCGGTCCGATGTCGACGCTCAGCCGGTCGGGCGACCCGACCCTCAGCTCCTGCATCGCGCCCTTCAGCATCTCCACTACTCGATCCGCAATCTCCTCCTGCAGACACAGAATGCGCAGTGCCGAGCACCGCTGACCGGCGCTGTCGAACGCAGAGCTGATGACGTCATTGACCACCTGCTCCGCCAGCGCGGACGAATCCACGATGAGCGCATTTTGGCCACCGGTCTCGGCAACCAACGGGATGGGGCCTCCCTCGGGGGTCAGACGCCGCGCGAGCTCGCGTTGAATGGAGCGCGCGACCTCGGTGGACCCGGTGAACAGGACGCCGCGGACCCGTGAATCGGCGACCAGCGCGGCGCCGATCGCGCCGTCGCCGGGCAGGAGCTGCAGTGCCCCGGCGGGCACGCCCGCCTCGCGCAGAATGCGCACCATCGCCACGGCGATGAGGGGCGTTTCCTCGGCGGGCTTGGCGATCACGCTGTTGCCCACGGCGAGTGCGGCGGCGATCTGACCGGTGAAGATCGCCAGCGGAAAATTCCAGGGCGAGATGCAAATCACCGGGCCCAACGAGCGCTGCAGCGCCGCGGAGTTGTTCGAGCGCGCTTCGACGCTGTAGTAACGCAGGAAATCCACCGCCTCGCGCACCTCCGAGATGGCGTTCGGCACCGACTTGCCCGCTTCGCGGCAGATGAGGCCGATCAGCGGCGCCATGCGCGCCTCGAGCAGCTCGGCCGCACGCCACAGGGTCGCGGCGCGCTCATCGGCCGGGGTCGCGTCCCAAATCGGTGCGGCGGCAACCGATTCGGCGCAGGCATCATCGACATCCTGCAACGTGGCATCGGTGACGACGCCGACCACATCCCTGTCGTCGGCCGGGTTGCGCACCGCGCGGGCCGCGCCATCACGCTCGGTGTTGCCGATCAGCGGCCGGGCGACGTACGGTTGTTCAACACCCGAGAGCAGGGCCGCGGACAGGGAGGCGAGACGTTGTTCGTTCGATAGATCGATGCCGATGGAATTGGGCCGCGCGTCGCCGAAGATGTCGCGGGGATGCTGAATCTTCGGATGCGGCAACCCGACGGGCGAGATCCCCCGCGCCGCGGTCACCGGATCCAGAATGAGTTCGGATACCGCGACAGCCGGATCCGCGACGCGATTCACGAACGACGAATTCGCGCCGTTCTCCAGCAGGCGCCGCACCAGGTAAGCCAGCAACGTCTCGTGGGTGCCGACCGGCGCATAGACGCGGCATGGACGATTCAGTTTCTCGGCGCCGACGATCTCCTCGTACAGCGGTTCGCCCATCCCGTGCAGGCACTGAAATTCATACTGACCGGCGTAGTAATTGGGACCCGCGATCTGCATGACGGCCGCGACGGTGTGCGCATTGTGTGTCGCAAATTGTGGAAACACCGCATCGGGTGCGCCGAGCAGCTTCTTGGCGCACGCCAGATACGACACATCCGTGTGCAGCTTGCGCGTGAACACCGGAAAGTCCTCCAGTCCGTCGACCTGCGCGCGCTTGATCTCGCTATCCCAATAGGCGCCCTTCACCAGCCGGATCATGATCCGGCGGCGGGAGCGGCGCGCGAGATCGATCGCCCACTCGATCACGGTGAGCGCACGCTTCTGATATGCCTGCACGGCGAAGCCGATGCCGTTCCACCCCGCAAGCTCCGGGTCCAAGCACAGCTTTTCCAGCAAATCGAGAGACAGGTCGAGACGGTCGGCTTCCTCCGCATCGATGTTGAAACCGATGTCGTAGCCACGGGCACTCAAGGCCAGCGTCTTCAGGCGACCAAAGAGCTCGTCCAAGACACGGTCGCGTTGCGACCGGGTATAGCGCGGATGCAGGGCCGACAACTTGACGGATATGCCGGGCGCTTCATAGATGCCTCGCCGGTTGGCGGCCTTGCCGATGGCATGCACCGCATGCTCGTAGTCGTGGAAGTAGCGCTCCGCATCCGCGTTGGTGGTGGCGGACTCGCCCAACATGTCATAGCTGTAGCGGAACCCCTTGCCTTCCATGCGCCGGCTGTTCGCCAGGGCCTCGCCGATGGTTTGGCCGGTCACGAACTGCTCCCCCATCATCCGCATGGCGATGTCGACGCCCTTGCGGATCAACGGCTCGCCGCCGAGACCGATGAGCCGCGACAGCGCGGCGGACAGCCCGGTCTCGGAACTGGTCGACGTGAGCTTGCCGGTCACGACCAGGCCCCAGGTCGCCGCATTGACGAACACCGACGCGCTGCGCCCGACGTGTGCGTGCCAGTCGCCGCGCGCAATCTTGTCCCGAATCAGGGCATCGCGGGTCGGGCGATCCGGAATTCTCAGCAACGCCTCGGCCAGGCACATGAGCGCGACGCCCTCGTGGCTGGAGAGCGAGTACTCCTGGATCAACGCCTCGACGCCACCGCCGCCGCCGCGCTTCTTCTCGCGTAGCGAGACCACCAGGCCGCGGGCCAACTCCGCCGCCGCGTCGCGCTGGGCCGGCGGCAGACTCGCGTCGGACAGCAGCAATGGAAGGCAGTCGGTCTCCGGACGGCGGTACGCCGCCGTCACCTGGGCGCGCAACACGCTCTGCGGTTGAACGGATTGAGCGAAGTCCAGAAACGGATGCGCCAGCTCTTCAGCCTCGCCCACGACCTCGCCGTCGTCCGGGTCCGGGCCATCGGCCGCCGCGACACCCAACCCACCGCACCGCTCGATCCGTTCGACTTCAGCGATCAGGGCATGCTTCACCAGCCAATGGGGGGTGCAACCCGCCAATTTTGCCGCGGCTTTGAGGCGAATCTTGAGCTCGTCGTCGACCTTCACACCAATCGTCGTTCCACTCATCGGGTGCACCTCAGCTTATTGGTTGCACCGCGTCGGCGAGACAGGTGCAACCTAGAAGCGCAAGGGTGTCACCAGGCAGAAAAAATCGCAAGCCTACACGGGCTCAGGCGGGCTGATCGATGGGTTGCTCCGTACCCACGCTCACCAGATTGCCGCCCTTGCTCTTGACCGCCGTCAGTGGCCGGCCGTCACGCAAATCATTCCCGGCGTCGGCGCTCCCCCACCCTCTGGGCGGCCCGCGTTCTCCAGACAGTACGCACCGTGCCCGCCGGACTCCGGGCGCAGCTTCCAACCCGCCTGCTCGAATTGTTGGCGCTCGGCCGCCGAAAAGGCGATCGGCAGCTTGACCGTCGCGACCATAGGTTTCGTGTGCGGCACGGCGGCGGGCGGCGGTCCGCCGACGGTCGCCTGATGCGTGTCGGACCAAATCTTGGTGAATTGAATGGCCGTGTTCGGGTCGGAGTTGGCGGCGGTCATCGGCGCCACCGTCAGCACGTTGCCGAGCACACCGCTGCCGAGAAGACCGGCGCACAGCAGATTGCTGCGGGAAAGACCGGCGCCATTTGCGCTGCTGCCCGTGCCCGTCCCGGTGGCGGTGCGGCCCGCGGCGGCGGCGGTGCCCGCGGCGCTGGTCGCGCCGGTGCCGCCGGCCGCGGCGGCCGTGGACCCCGTACCGGCCGGGACGACCGCGGTCGTCCCCCGCGCCGCCGCACCACCGGCTCCCGTCCCGCTGCCGCTGCTGCCGGTGTTGGGCAACGCAGCAGGCGCACGGCCCGCGAGGAGGAAGAGGCCGCTACCGGCAATCAGGAGCAATGGGCGCAAGAGTCACCTCGTCTCAAGGACTTCGTTTCGGCGAACAGGAGCAGTTACGCCGACGCGGATTGAAAGTCAATCGACCCTGGGGCGGCAGCGGCACTCGCTGACGGCACTCCCCAAGACGGCGGACACGTTGATCGACGCGGCCATCGCGTCGATCCCGCCAACACAGAACCTCACCGGCCCGGCGATGGCGAGAACTGCGAGGCGAGGTAAGCCTCCGCCCGCTCCAAGATGAAGTAGCGAAACGCCTCCGCCGCAGGCGACAGCGTTTTTGCCAGCTTGTTGACTACATGCCAGCGGCGCATGACGGGCAGCCCCTCGATCGTCGGGGTGGCCAGCAAGCCGTGCTGCAACTCCAACGCGACCGTGTGCAGAGAGAGCAAGGAGACGCCCATGCCGGCGATGACGGCCTGCTTGATCGCCTCGTTGCTCGACATCTGCATCACCACGCGCGGGGTCATTTGATGGGCGCGCATGTATTCGTCGAGCGCCGCGCGGGTTCCCGAGCCGGGTTCGCGCACGATGAACCCCTCGCGCGACAGCGCGGTCGCCGCCACGATGTCGATGCCGTTGAAGGGATGATCTGCGGGCGTGACCAGCACGTGCGGGTGCATGGCGAACGGTTCGGCGCGCGTGGGCCAGCCCTGCGGGGGCCTGCCCATGATCGCAAGTTCGATCTCGCCCCGCTGCATCAGCGTAATGAGTTGCTCGCGATTGTTTGCCACCTGCAGGCGTATCTCGACGCCCGGATGCTCAGCATGGAAGCGTGCGATCAAATGCGGCACGAAATACTCGGCAGTGCTCGCGAGCCCCACGTCCAACGGACCGGACTGCAGGCCGCGGAAGCCGTCCACCTGGTCCTGCGCCTCACGCAGGGTCGCCAGCACACGGCGGGTATGGGCAAGCAGGTACTCCCCCACCGTCGTCAAGGCGACGCGGCGGCTGGTGCGGTCGAACACCGGGAGCCCGACCTCGGCTTCCAACTCCTTGATCGTCATCGACACGGCCGGCGACGTCAGACTCAGTTCCTCCGCCGCGCGGACGAAACTCGAGTGCCGCGCAACCGATGCGAAGACGCGAAGCTGGCGAAGGGTGACGTTCTTCATTCAGATATTCTTATTGATCACGTAACGATAATTGACTGTTCATGAACAATCAAGCCGCCGTAGTCTGCGGCATCCGACCACACCCAGGGGCTTCCATGGCATTCATCTCGTTGCGCCAATTGCTCGATCACGCGGCCGAGTTCAGCTACGGAGTCCCCGCATTCAACGTGAATAATCTGGAGCAGATTCAGGCGATCATGGAGGCCGCGCAGCAGACGCGCAGCCCGGTGATCCTGCAAGCGTCCGCCGGCGCGCGAAAATACGCCGGGGAGGCCTACCTACGGCACATGGTGCTGGCGGCGGTCGAATCCTGCCCCGACATTCCCGTCGTGCTGCACCAGGACCACGGCGCCAGCGCTGCCGTCTGCACCCAATCCATCCGCTCGGGATTTACCAGCGTCATGATGGACGGTTCGCTCGAGGAGGATGCGAAGACGCCGGCGACCTACGAATACAACGTGGACGTCACCACCCGTGTATGCACCATGGCGCACACGATCGGCGTCTCGGTCGAAGGCGAGTTAGGCTGTCTGGGCTCGCTGGAGAGCGGCCAGGCGGGAGAAGAGGATGGCGTCGGCGCCGAAGGCGTGCTGACGCATGACATGATGCTCACGGATCCGACGCAGGCCAAGGACTTCGTGGAGCGAACGGGCGTGGATGCGCTGGCGATCGCCATCGGCACCAGCCATGGCGCGTACAAATTCACCCGGCAGCCGAGCGGCGACATTCTGGACATCGACCGGATCGCACAAATTCACGCTGCGGTCCCGAATACCCATCTCGTCATGCACGGATCGTCGAGCGTTCCGCAGGAGTGGCTCACCATCATCCGCGAGCACGGGGGCCAATTGCGTGAAACCTTCGGCGTACCGGTGGGCGAGATCCAACGCGGCATCAAGAGCGGCGTGCGCAAGGTCAACATCGATACCGATATCCGCCTCGTCATGACGGGCGCCATGCGGCGCGCACTCGCGGCGGACCCGGGCGAGTTCGATCCGCGCAAAGCCTTGATCGCCGCGAAAAACGCGGCTCGCACGCTGGTCGCCGAGCGCTTCGAGGCGTTCGGCTGCGCGGGCCACGCGGATCGAATACGACCGGTGGCGCTCGAGATGATGGTCAAGCGCTACCATTAGCGCGTGCTCTGAGCGAGCGCGTTCGCAGTTGCGTCTAACGCGGGAAAGTCGTGGCCGGCACCCAGTTACCGTGGATGCCGTATTTCAGCCGTGCCGGGATTTTGACCGTCGCGATCGGCCCCTCGTCCATGCGCTGCGCATCCAGGATCACCAGATCGCTGCGATGCTCCGCGCGCCGGTTCACCACGCCCAGCACGTAGCCCTCGCCTTCCGGCCCATCGGGCCGCGTTGGCGCGAACACCGGCTCCTGTGTGCTCGAGGTGTCGCCGGCAAACCAGGACTTCGTCTTCCCGGTGTTCATGTCCATCGTCAGGAAGGTGTTGAAAAAGAAGCCCATGATAGGTCCGGCCTTGTCGGCATTGTAGGGCTTCGTCCAGTCGCTGGCCTGCATGAAAGCATAGCGGTAGGGCCGGCCGGCATAGCGGTCATCCACGTGCGGAAACTCGGCGGAGATCTCTGCAATCACGCTCGCGGTCGGTGTGTCGCTCGGGGAGTTCATATCGAAGCACCAGCGCACCACTTGCGTCCGCAGGCTCGACGGGTCGGGATGCCGGCCCTGCGCGTCCGGAAAGAACCAGAACACGTTGCCGTTCACGACCGGCAGATCGAGATAGACCTTGCCGCCGTCGTCGAAGGCGTTGATCACATGGCCGGGCAACGCATTGGGCGCACGGAAGAAGCGGATGTCCTTCGCCTCACCGTCCCGCGGAATCACGACGTAGACCTGGTCGACCTTCGAGTCCCACTGGAACAGGATGCCGCCGCGCCGGATACGCTCCACATCCATCATCTGCGGGATCATGGGTAGGACGGTGTATCGCTCGCTGACGCCGCAGTCGTGGATCATCGACGCGTGCGGACCCTGGAACCAGAGCTCGCGCGTCATCCGACCCTGACGGTCAAAGCTATAGAACGCGATGTCCCTCGAGTCCCCACCCTTGGCGGCGTAGGCGTAGCCGACGAGTTCGCCCGTAGCGGGGTCGATCTTCGGATGCGCGGTGAACGACGTGGCCTTCATGCGCCCATGCCAATCCCAGAGCTGCCGGGTCTCCAACGTGCGCGGGTCCATCGCATAGGGCGGCCCATCCTCCTTCATCGCGAGCAGCTGACCCGCGTGCGCCACCACGTTGGTATTGGAGACCGTGCGCTCGATGTTCTTCACGCTCGGATCGTCGGTGAAGGGGTTGCGGTAGTCGCCGAACAGGCCCCGACGCGCCGCGCGTTCGGCCAGAAAGCGGTCGGTGCGCACGTACCGGTGCTGCATGTCCGCGTGACCATCCTTGAAGCGGAAGGCCGTCACGATGCCGTCGCCGTTGAAGGGGTTGGCATCGCCCATCTTGGGCGGAAACTGCTGGTCGGGACCAACGCGGAAGAAGGTACCGTCGAGCTCGTCCGGAATCGTACCCTCCACTTCCAGATCGAACAGCTCCCCCTCGAAACGGAACGGTTCGTCGATCGTCATGAATGTCGGTGTGTGGGGAAATGGCTTGGTCATGAGCGCTCCCTGCGGCTTCTGTGTTTGCGCGACTGATGCACATGTTAGCCGCAGTATGGGGCGGGACTTCTTGAGTACTTGTACGTATGCTCTTCCGGCTTGTTGTTTGCTAAAGCTTCCGTTTCGCGCCGACCGCAGCGCCGCGATGCATCCCGGATCGCCCATGGCCCGACTTCGGCTTCCACGTACATCTCAACGAACAATACGCGTAGTTGATTTTTCTGCAAACCGTCATAGTTTCGCGCAAGCGCGTTATTATCGCCTGTGGAGCGGAAGTTGATGCTTGTTCAAATTCCGATCGAGCTGTCCGTCCCGCTCCTGCTCGTTGCGGCCGTGTTGGCGAGTGGTAGTGCGTACGCCGCCCCTGAACGCTTGGAGTGCATCCTGACCGACGCCGATGCGCAGATCGGCGTGGAGCGGCGTTCAATCGCCATCGTCTTTGACGAAGAAGCAGCCACGATGCAATGGGAGGAAGCCGGCCGCATCCGACTCCTGACGAATGTCTCGATAAGCACGACGTCGATCAGCGGTGGCGAAGCGGATGTGACGGTTGGTGTGTCTCGATCGTCTTGGAGAGTCGTATTGCAAACATACCAAAGGAATTCCGTGCGGACGGAATATGGCGATTGCGCAATCCGTGCTCCGAAGCCGCCCTCCACAGGGTCGTCCACCCGGTGACTGCTTCCCTCCGCGGTGATTTTCATGCTCGATGTCGCTGACCCGAAACAAGCTGCAATCCCTCCCGAGTCCGCACCCTCGCGGATCGCGCCGTCGTCGGCCCGTTGGTGGCTGACGGCGGCCATCGTGATCCTATTGTTGTGCGCCGGGGCGGCCGTCTACTGGCTCAAGAATAGGCCAGCGGCGGTGAGTTACCTTACCGTCCCGGTTACGCGCGGAGTCGTGGCTCGCGCCGTGACCGCGACCGGTACGGTGAACCCGGTACTGACCGTCACCGTCGGCAGTTATGTGTCGGGCGTCATTCGCGATCAATACTGCGACTTCAATACGCAGGTTCGGGTAGGTCAGCTCTGCGCCAAGATCGATCCACGTCCTTATCAGGCAATCGTCAATCAGGATCGGGCCACTCTCGCGAACGCCAGAGCGCAATTACTCAAAGATCAGGCCAGTCTCACCTACGACAAGATTGCTTATCAGCGCGACGCCGGGCTGGTGAAACGAGGTATCGTCTCGCAAGACACGGTCGATAGTGCCAGGAGCGCTTATGATCAGGCCCTCGCTCAGGTCGAGGTCGACAAGGCAGTCATTCAGCAGGATCAAGCAACGCTCGAATCGGGGTTGGTAAACCTAGGCTATACCAACATCATCTCTCCGGTGGACGGAACCGTCGTTTCTCGGACGATCACGATCGGCCAGACGGTGGCGGCGAGCTTCCAGACGCCGACCCTCTTCCTGATCGCCACGGACCTGACGCAGATGGAAGTCGATACCAATGTCAGCGAAAGCGACGTCGCGGGCCTGCGCGAGGGCAACAAGGCGACGTTCGTCGTCGAAGCCTATCCGAATCGCACCTTCACCGGCAAGGTACTACAGTTCCGTCAGGCCCCGCAGACCGTGCAGAATGTCGTCACCTACGACGTCGTGATCGGTGTTGCCAATAACGATCACCTGCTGGAACCCGGCATGACCGCGACGGCGCGCATCGTCATTGACCAACGTGTCAACGTCCTGCGCGTGCCGGATCAGGCACTTCGATTTGTACCCGCGGGTCTCAGCACTGCATCGGCAGCATCGAGCACAGGCCGAACGTCCTCAGCGACCGCCGGCCAGGGGTACGTGTGGCTGCTGCGCGACGGTCATCCATTGCCGGTCTCCGTCAAGACCGGGCTCGATGACGATAGTTACGCCGAGGTGGTCGAGGGCAGCATCAACCCCGGCGATCAGGTGATTGTGAGCGAGCAGCGCACGCGTGGGGCCGCAGGTGCTTCACAACCGCGCTTGACCGGTCTCTGACGCAAACCAAAACCTCCATGCCGCAGCCAGTGATCGAAGTGCGGAACGTTACCAGGATTTATCGGCTGGGTGATGTCGACGTGCGCGCGCTCGATGGCGTGAACCTCGTCATTGAGCGCGGCGAATTCGTCGCCATCATGGGATCGTCGGGGTCGGGGAAGTCGACGCTGATGAATATTCTCGGCTGCTTGGACCGGCCCACGAGCGGAGAGTATATCTTCGAAGGCCTCAATGTCGCGGAGGTCCCCGAGCCGGCGCTCGCACGGATTCGCAGCGAACGGATCGGCTTCGTATTTCAGAGTTTCAACCTGCTCGCGCGCACGAGCGCCATTGAGAACGTTGCTCTGCCGTTATTCTACGGCGTGTCAGGACCGGCGCGGCGCGCGGAGCGCTTTGCCCGCGCGCGCGAAGCACTGCGCTTCGTGGGCTTGGCGAACCGCGAGCGAAACACGCCCAATCAGCTTTCAGGCGGCCAGCAACAGCGCGTCGCGGTCGCGCGGGCGCTGATTAGCGGCCCGAGTGTATTGCTGGCGGATGAGCCCACCGGCAATCTCGATAGCCGAACATCCCACGAGATCATGGATATGCTCCGCTCGCTCAATCGCGACCACGGCGTTACCATCATCGTGGTCACTCATGAGGCGGACATCGCTGCCTACACGGATCGGGTCGTGACCATGCGGGACGGCCGTATCGTCGCCGATGAACGGCAGCGCGCCGCAGTGCCGCAGGAACCGCAGCGGGCGGCGGCCACCCTGACATTCGCGACCCAGCACGCCACGGCATCGTCGGCTGCCGCAGAAGGCGGATCATTCTTCAGTTTCTTTGCGATGATCCTCGTGGCGGCCGCGCAGGCGCTCGGGCGCAACAAGATGCGCTCGGTGCTGACCATGCTCGGAGTGTTCATAGGTGTTGCGGCGCTGATCGCGATGGTGGCCGTGGGCCAAGGCGCCAATGAGGCGGTCAAAAAGCAGATCGAGAGCCTCGGCACGAACCTCTTGGTCGTTGTGCCCGGAGCGACGACGACAACGGGAGTGCGCGGCGGCAGCGGCAGTGCCTCCACGCTGACGGTCAGCGATGCGCTGGCACTGCACCGCGATGATCCTGCCGTCGGGGTCGTCAGCTATCTCATCCGCCAACTCGGCCAGGCCGTCTACGGCAATCAGAACTGGACGACGAATATCCAAGGCGTTACGCCCAGCTACCTCGATACGGCCGGCTGGCACATCGTGGCAGGACGCCCGATCACGGCGGAGGACGATCAAGACGCTGCCATGGTCGTGCTCATCGGCCGGACGGTCTACCAGCAGCTTTTCGCTGTTAACGAGAACCCGATGGGTGCGATAATTCAGGTCGCGGGGAAACCTCTACGGGTCATCGGCCTCCTCGCCGCCAAAGGTCAGAGCAGCTATGGGCAGGACCAAGACGACGTTGTCATGATCCCGTTCGCCGCCGCAGAACGTAAAGTGCTCGGTGTGGCCGTACCGAGTCAAGCCCAGACCTCGACGGACCCGTACTTCCCGCCGCCGGTGAACCCTTACGGGATCACACCGCGCCTGACCGGCTATGTGAACCAAATCTACGTGGAGGCCGTCAGCCCCGAGCGCGTGCAGGCGGCGATCGAGCAAGTGACGGCCACCCTTCTGCGCCGTCATCGCATCCGAACCGGCGGCATCGCCGACTTCGCCATCCGTAACTTGAGCCAGATCGCCGATGCCGCGGAGGGCAGCAGCCGAATCATGGCGTTATTGCTCGCAACGGTGGCGTCGATTTCCCTTCTTGTCGGCGGCATCGGCATCATGAACATTCTGTTGGTCTCGGTCACCGAGCGCACCCGCGAGATTGGCCTGCGCATGGCCATCGGCGCCCGGCGGCTCCATGTGTTGCTGCAGTTCCTGGTCGAAGCGGTCTTCCTCAGCGTCACCGGCGGGGTAGCCGGAATCATCTTCGGCATCATCGCTTCGGAGTTGATCACCGTCGTTGCCCACTGGCCCACAGTGCTTTCGCCGGTGGCGGTGGCTGGCGGCTTTTTCTTTTCGGCGGCGGTCGGTATCTTCTTCGGTTATTACCCCGCCCGCAAGGCTTCTCATCTCGATCCTATTGAAGCGCTTCATTACGAGTAGACGATGATCAGCTATCGATCGGCAGTGATGATGACGGGCTGGATCCTCGGCGGCGCGCTCGGGACGCTGTCCGGCTGCGCCGTCGGGCCGGACTTTGCTCGACCTGAGCCCTCGCCGGCGGCGGGTTACGGGCGATCGCCGACGAGCCTTCCTGCGGCGGGTCCTGCCGATGTCCAACAGCATCTATTACCGGGGAACCAGATCATTGGTCAATGGTGGGAGTTGTTTCACGCACCACAGCTCAATGACACGCTCGCGATGGCAATCTCAGGGAGCCCGACGCTCGATAGTGCGCGGGCGACGCTGGCGCAGGCCCAGCAGGCCATCGTTGTGGTGGCCGGCGCGCTCTACCCACAGGCTGACCTCGGCGCGAGCGGAACGCGGGAACGAGTGAGCAGCGATGGTTTTGGCGGCCCAGGCCATGTGACAGGCAACCTGTTCAACATCGGACCGACAGTGAGCTTCAGCCCGGATATCTTTGGTGGTGTCCGACGCCGGATCGAGCAGCAGACCGCGCTCGCGGAGGTCCAGCGCGATGAACTGGCTGCGGCCTACCTTTCGCTCACCGGTAACGCGGTCATTCAGGCAATCAACATTGCTTCCGCGCGCGAACAGATTAAGGCAGTCAACGACATGATTGCAGTGGATCAACAGAACCTCGAACTGACCCAGATCGAGCTGGAAGCGGGCAAAGCGGCCATGATCGATGTGTTGAGCGCGCGAAGCCAACTTGCCGTCGATCGCACACTGCTACCGCCGCTCACGCAGCAGTTGAGTACCGCCGGCGACGCCCTGACCGTGCTCGTGGGCAAGACGCCGGCCGAGTGGACACCGCCTGCCTTCGACTTGGATACGCTGAACTTGCCGACGGCACTGCCGGTCAGTCTTCCCTCGATCCTGGTTCACGAGCGTCCGGACATCCTGGCCGGTGAGGCACAACTGCATGCCGCGAGCGCTGCCATCGGCGTGGCAACGGCGCAACTCTATCCAAACGTCACGCTGACCGGCTCATGGACCCAGGCAGCAGCGTCCACCGGCGCACTGTTCGAAAACTCAAACAGTCTCTGGGGCCTGGGTGCGGGATTTACGGCTCCTCTTTTTCATGGCGGCACCCTTACCGCACAACGCCGAGAAGCGGTCGACGCCTTCGACGCGCAGCTGGGAGTCTATCGGCAGACGGTGCTGCAAGCCTTCGGCCAGGTTGCAGACACATTACAGGCGCTTGAACACGATGCGACGGCACTCGATGCGCAGCGAGAAGCGCTCGATACCGCCCAAGCATCCCTCGAGCTATCGCAAGAGAGTTACAAAGAAGGACAAGCGAGTTTCATCCAAGTACTGCAGGCGCAACGTCTCTTCGGGCAGGCGCGGCTCGGCTATGCTCAGGCCAAAAGCCAGCGCTACCTCGACACGGCCCAGTTATTCGCGGCCATGGGCGGCGCCTGGCAAGATTGGAAGGACCCGTCGATGAGATGATCGCGTGGTCCACCGCCGCTGAGACAACTGCGTAGGAATCGTGTCGGTAGAAACTCTCGGCGCAGAAGGCGCTGAGCACCGCCGCGACCACTGCCCGCCGTATTCGCCAAAATCCATCCCCGCTACAAGACGCCCTACGTGAGCACGCTCGCCGTCGCATGCCTGTCCATTCTGGTCGGACTTCTTTTTGCGGAGCGGCTCGACACGCTGAGCCGGATCGTCAACTTCGGCGCGCTCTGCGCCTTCGTACTGCTGCACCTCTCGGTGATCAGTCACTACTTCCTGCGCCGGCGCAGCCGCAACTGGTTGACCCATCTCGTGTTTCCACTCGTCGGGCTGCTGGTCATCACCTTCGTGCTCTACGAGATGGACCGAACGGCAAAGAGACTGGGCGCGTGCTGGCTGGGTCTGGGCACCCTTTACTATGCAGTGCTCCGACTGTTCGGCAAAAAAGTCGCGGCACTCGACCTGTAGAAGCCCCGCGTCAGATCAGGCGGGTTCTATCGGAACACGCAAACCGGCCGGCAGGCCGAGTGCCACCGTCAATGCAACATCGAGTTCGCGCATTTTTCCGGCTGCAAGCTCGCCAACGTAACTACTGAAGTAGGATCACCGCAAGTCGGTTGCTTTGCCGCCTCACGGAGCCGACACGCTGGCGGGGCCTGGCTGCAGGCGTCCGCGCAGCGTATCCGCCAGTCGCAAGGCCAGCGTCACCAGTGCGAAGGTGGGGTTCGCGTAGCCGCCGGTGGCGAACACCGAACTGCCGGCGACGTAGAGATTATCGACCGAATGCACACGGCAATCGGCGTCGACGACGCCATGACGAGGATCCGCCGACATCCGCGTGGTACCCATATGATGCGGGCCGCCGATGACGGCGGACTGCCAGTCATCGGCCGGGAAGATCACCCGTCCCAGTTCGTGCTCGCGCAGGTCGCGATCCAGCACCTCCAACCAGCCCAGGATCCCCGCGGCGTCGCGCGGCATGACGCGCCATTCGAGGCGCGTTTGCGGCACGCCGAGAACATCCTGGCGCGTCGACAACATGACCCGGTTCTGCAGGTCGGGTGCTTGTTCGGCACGAAAGTACAGCGAATAGATCTGCTCCGTCGTCCCGAGGGGGCCGGCGCGCTTGCAGGCCATGCGCGCCGCGTTCCATGTGTGGAATTTCTTTGGCAGCGCCTGCGCGTGCTCGGCCGCCTGTTTCAGGCGCTCGACCGCCCACTTCCAGCGTCCGGACCGCAACATTCGATATCGCCGGACAGGTCCGAAAGTGACGCGCGGCGGCCAGCCCACGAAGGGCGTTCCGAAAGAGTACTGCGCGCCCTCGATGGCGATCGATGTCGACAACAACCCGAACCGATCCTGCGCCGCGGCGGTCGGCGTGATCACGCCGCGCAAACGCACGTCATCGAAGATGGCCTTCGTGAAGTACTCTTGGCTCCACGCACCGCTCGGGGCGACCATGTGTCCGACCGGCACATGCAGATGTTCCATGAAACACCGCCCGACCATGTCCGACTCGTTGCCTAGGCCTCCCGGCCGATCCGTCCGGGAGGCCAGCAGCAGCCGCGCGTTCTCGATGCCGCCGGCCGCCAACACCGTGACCCGTGGCCGCACGACGATGCTGCGCCCGTTCAGCGCGTTCACCCGCAGCTGCGCGACGCGCGAGGCACCTGGGTCCAGATGCATGGATGTGAGATTGGCGTGCAACAGCGTGACGATATTGTCCGCAGCGACGATCGCGGCGCCGCACCGATCGCCGAAGTTCGTCTCCGGGCTGTGCTGGAAAACGGTGTTTTCGAAATGGGTGCCGTCGAGCGGCAGAGGCCGCGGCAGCCGGTCGCCCCAGGCAGCCAGATCGAACCGCGCATTCGGCAACTCGAAGAGCTTGGCCGCGTCGTCGTGGTAAGGCCGCAGGGCGTCGGCACCGATCGGCCACCCACTGAGGGGCAACCAATCGCGCGCCTGAAAGTCCGCTTCCTCCAATGGGCGGCACCAGCCGCCCCAGCGATTGCTGCTCCCGCCGTACAACCGCCAGCGGCAGGCGTCCAGTCGGAAGTACTCGTGGCCCTCAATCTCTCCGCGATACAGCTGCTGGGTGGGAAGCTCGAGATTCAGACCGCCGCTTTCGAGCAGCACCATCGACAGACCCGAGCGTTGCAGCCGATCGACGATGGCGAGTCCCGCAGGCCCCGCACCGACCACACACAAGTCGCACGCGAACTCGGTCCCGCTGGGGACCGAGCGCGCGTCGATCAGCATGACGCCACGGGCACGACGCGCTCGATGGTATGGGCGGCCATGATCGGCTAGAAGCGGTAGCCGAGACCCACGGCGAACAACGCCGGATCGACGCGCACTTGCGCGATCGTGGCGGAGTCGTATTTCACGTTGGCGCGCAACATCGCCCATTTCACGTCGAGGTTCGCGACCCAATGATCCGCCAGCACGTAGTCGAATCCGCCCTGCACCGCCGGACCCACGCTGGTGCGGCTCAGTTCGAGCGCCATCGGCGGCGCGGTCGGCACGGCCAACCTCACGTCGGATAACATCGTAAAGTTTACGCCGGCGCCGACATATGGGCGGAAGACGCCGTCAGGAAGAAAATTGTACTTCAGCGTGAGGATGGGCGGCAGGTGCTTGAACGTGCCGATGACGGTCGGGCCGCCGAGCGCGCTGCTCTCGACGGTCACGGTCTGTTTCTGCGGGTAGGTCAGGACCAACTCGCTCGACACATGGGGCGTGAAGAAATACTCGAAGTCGATTTCCGGCAAGGTCTTCGAGTTGATATGGATGGCATCCTTCGGCACATCGAGCGCCGGGATGGCATCCGACTTGTTGGCCGGATCCAGATAGATGGCGCGCACGCGCACTTCCCAATTGCCCTCCTCGTCGGCCTTTGCACCGTGTGAGGCCAGGGTGGCGGCGAGTCCGGAAGCAGCGATGAACACGACGGAATACAATTTCTTCATGATATTGACCTACAGATTGAACGTGCTGAGAAGGATGGTGCGTGCAGCCCGTGGTTGGTATGCGTACTGTCCGCAATCCCATAGGCGATCCCGTCGGATGCGCGAAAACCCCTTAGCACCTGCGTGGATTCCCTATGGCGGATGGCCTCGCCTCACCCATGATTCGCGACGAAGCCCTGGACGTCAGCGAACGTCGGCAAGCGTCAGCAACGGACCCAGGAACGGCTGGTAATTGCGCCAGCGCTCGATGGACGATCTCGTCATTTTCTGCCGCACCTGCCATTTACTGGCCGTCATGACGCTGCGGCGGGTCGTGTGGAATTCCATGCAGCGCTCGTCCCACGGTAGCCCGACGAATTGCAGCATCTTGCGGCTCCACCCCTCCTGGTCGTCGACCAGGCCCTCGTAGGGCACCTCGAGAATCGTCTGCTCGGGCAGTACGCTCAGCCAATGGGCCATGAGGCGCCGATATTCTCGATAGTAATGAGCGAGGTCATCGAGATCGTTGGCGTACGCGTGACCGCGCTTGAAGTGCTGAAAGTAGATGGAGAGACAGGTATCGAGCGGATCGCGCCGCAGATGGATGATGCGCGCGTTCGGCAACGCCTCGTGAATGAACCCCAAATTCCAAAAATTCGCGGGCATCTTGTCGATCACCCGGAGTGCGTCGGGCGACACCCGCTGCAGCAACCGCAGGTACTCGAGCGCGCATTCGCCCGGCACTGCACCGCGCGCTGCATCGCTCCAGAATGGCAGTTCGCCGGCGCCGAACACCGCGGGGTGCGAGGCCAGGATTTGCTCCGCAAGCGTCGTTCCGGATCGCGGCATGCCGACGATGAACACCGCGCGCGACGGTTCCGTGCCGACGGCGATCCGGCTTGCCCACTGCCGATCGTAGCGTTGGATCATGTCATCGACGTTTTGCGCCAGTTGCCGCCTGTCATGCGGGGCGGCGTACAGCTTCATGAGTTCATGCGCGCGCCGATAATTGCCGAACGCACTCGCGTACTCCTTGACGTCGTCGAAATATTTGCCGATGGCAAAGCGCAGGTAAACCTCCTGCCTCGGCGGCAACCGCCCGGCGAGCTGTTGGGTGTGCGCGGCCCAAGCCGCGTCGCTCGGCGTCATTTTGCGCAAATGCGCGATGCCCGCCCAAGCCTCGGGCAAGTCCGGGGCGATGGCCGCCGCGCGCGCGAACGACGCTTCGGCCGCCGCAAACTGCCCGTTGTCGGCTTGCAGCTCGGCTTGCAGCACGAGTGCGGGCGCCGCTTCGGGATTCAGCTCGAGGGCTCGGCGGCAGTTGCTTTCTGCGTCGGCGACAGCGCCTCGTTGCCTGTCGACCAGGCCCAGATTGATATAGGCGGCGGTGAAGTCGCGCCGCAGCGCCACGGCTTGGCCGTAGCTCGCCGCAGCCGCATCGAGCTGGCCCGCGTCCAACAGGGCGTTGCCGAGACTGTTGTGTGCGCCCGCGAGATCGGGCTGAAGCTCGACGGCCCGACGGCAGCTAGCCACCGCGTCATTCACCTGCCCCAGATCGCGGAGCACGTCGCCGAGGTTGCTGTGTGCGCCGGCGAAGCGCTCATCGATCGCCAACGCCCGGCGGTAACCTGCCGCCGCTTCCTCGAAGCGCCCGAGCGCGCGCAACGCATTGCCCAAGTTACCATGGGCTTCCGCGAAATCGGACTTGATGGACGCCGCCCGCCGGTAGCTTGCCGCAGCCGCGTCGTACCGCCCGCTGTCGAGCAAGGCGTTGCCCAGGTTGTTGCAGGCCTCGGGATAATCGGGGTTGAGTTCGAGAGCCTTGCCGTAGCTGTCGATGGCCTCGTCGAGACGCCCCAGCGCACGCAGCGCGTTGCCGAGGTTGCTATACCCTTCCGCGAATCCAGGCCGGATCGCGAGCGCCCGCCGATAGCTGGCGAGCGCATCGTCGAGTCGCCCGAGACCACGCAACGCGTTGCCAAGGTTGTTGTGCACATCGGCGGAGTCCGGCTTGATGTCGAGAGCCTTGTCATAACTCGCCACCGCCGACGCGAATCGGCCGACCCGAAGCAAGGCGTTGCCCAGATTGGCGTGGGCCTCGGCATCGCCGGGCAAAAGCGCCGCTGCCCGCACCAACGCATCCAGGGGGTCCTTGCCCTGCATGGTCAACGCAACGCTCAACGCCTTCCACGCGATGCCGGCGTCCGGCTGACTCTCGATCAGCCCGCGAGTCGCCGCCTCCAGTTCGGCATAGCGGCCGGCGGCGATCATCGCGACCAGTTCATCGATATCCGGGGCCATGGTGGGCGTCGGCGCGGAGACTTGGACCTCGCCGTTTGCGCAGCACCTTTTGTATTTCTTCCCGCTCCCGCAGGGACACGGCTCGTTTCTTCCGTGTTTCACAGTTGCTTGCTCGGCAATGTCCATGCATGGACATAGGTCGCTTCCATGTTCTGCGCAAACCGTTTGGCGTTCATCAGCGGGGACGCTTCGAGACGCGCCCGCAAATCGCGGCGCAGCGTCGCCAGGCGCGGCAAATCGGTCGCCAAGGACACCGCCGCGTCGATGAATGCTTGATCGCTATGTGCCGCCAACCCGAGCAGATCCAGATGAAACAGCTGACTCAAGCCGCCGCGACCGACGCTCGTGTTGCCGACGCGAGTCACCGTCGGCACACCCATCCAGAGCGCATCCAGACTCGTGGTGTGGCCGTTATAGGGAAAGGTATCGAGCCCCAGATCGATGTCGTGATAGGTGCGCAAATAGTCCGCGCGGGGACGAAAGTCGACGAACTCGACACGCTCCGCGGCAATGTCCCGGGCTGCGAGCCGCCGCAGTAAATGGCGTCGATGACGGCCCGCCCGCGCCATGAGCAGCAGGCGTGCGCGCGGCAACTCACGCATCACGCCGCCCCACAGCCGCAGCGTGTGATCCGACAATTTACACGGATTGTTGAGGCATCCCAGTGTCACGTAGCCGCGCTCACCCGCCGGCAGTGGGTTGACGGACGGTGCGTCCGTCAGTGGGTCGTAGCACCAGAACGAGTCGGCAAGACGCAGAGTACGTTCGCTGTAATGCGCGTCGAAGCCTTCCGGGTCCAGGCGCGGATCGCTCAATCTAAAGTCGATGGCGCGTACGCCCGTGGTGCCCGGGTACGCGAGCCACGCGATTTGTACGGCAGCGGGCCGCCGCGCAAAGACCTGCAACCGGTTGCCGGCCATGTGCATGGTCAGATCGACGAGGATGTCGATGCCATCGCCGCGAATCCTCTCGCACAGCTCGGCGTCGTTGAGCAGGCGCACGTCACGCCAGACATCCGCATGTGCGGCGATGCGCCGCGTGTAATCGTCGGGCCGCTCGACGCTCGAGTAGCAGAAGATCTCGAACCGGCTGTGATCGTGATGGGTGAGCAGCGGCAGCGTGAACAAGCTCTGGCAATGATCGCGAAAGTCCGCCGACACGTACCCGATCTTCAGGCGCCGGGCCGACGCGGTGTCCCGCTCCTGCGCAACGGCTACGGGCAGCAGCGGAGCGGCAAAGTGCTGGTTCCATAGGCTCGATTGCTCGAGAATCGGCTCGGGCTGCAGCGACTGGAAGCTCAGCGAGTACGTCAAATTGCTATGCGTCGCCGCATTCCCGGGGTCGATGTCGAGCGCCCTGCGAAAGCACTCGATGGCCTCATCGAGTGCACCGGCGTCTTTCAGGACGTTCCCCAAATTATCGTGCAAGGCGGCATGGCGCGGGTCGACTTCGAGGCCACGGCGCAGGACGTCCTCCGCGTCGTCGCAGCGTCCCAGTGTGCGCAGCAGACAGCCGAGATTGTTCAACGCCGTCGTATACGTCGGCCGGGCATCGATGGCCGCCTCGAAGGCGGCCAATGCGGCGGAGAAATCGCCCGATTCCTTGCACACATTACCGAGATTGTTCCACGCATCCGCATAACCGGGCCGGGCCGCCACCGCGCGCCGGTACTGCAGAATCGCGTCGGGCAAGCGCCCCAGGCCATGCAGCGCGTTGCCCAGGTTGAAGGCCGCTGCGGCGTTGTCGGGATCGAACGTGAGTGCATTGCGCAATATCGTTTCCGCGAGCGCAAAATCGCGCCGTTGGCACAGCGCAATGGCCAGGTTGATCGCATGCGCGCTGTTGCGCGGCTCGAGTTCGACGGCGGCGCGCAGCAAATCGACCGCCCCCTCGATATCGCCCATTTCTCGCCGCAGGGCTCCCATGTTCCCGATGCACGCCGCGTCGCCGGGCCGCAGCGCGAGCGCGGCGCCGTAGGCCGTGGCGGCCGGCGCCAGCTGCCCCAGCAGCTGCAGCGCGACCCCCAATGCGAAATAAGCATCGAACGAGGTCGGGTCCAGAGCCAATACCTGCCGGTAGGCTCGCGTGGCGTCGTCCAGGCGGCCCAGCGTCTGCAGGACTTGAGCCATCCCGAATTGGTAGCGCACGTCGCCGGGAGCCGCCGTCGCCGCCCGCGAAATCAGATCCAGCGCCTCGAGCGGGCGCCGCTCCTGCAGCTCCAACAAACCGCTGCGAAAAAGCGCAAGCGTATGCGCGGGCGCCGCCGCCAGCACCTCGGCGTACAGTCGGCGCGCCGCGGTGAGATTGCCGGCCCGGTGCTCGGCGGTCGCGGCCTCGAGCAACGCATCACTGTTCATGGCAGCTCACCCGATGCATCGGCCGGTGGCTTCACTGCGCACGGACCCCGGCCCGCGCCAAGCGCACCGCGAAGACGCCGAGGAGCGTCGCCGTGCCGGACAACAGGAAGACCGGTGTCAGCGCCAACTGCACCACACGGGCGGCCGTCTCAAGATTGTATTCGATCATCGCAGCGTCGGTCCACGGTCGGAAGGCCGTATGATATCCGCAATACCCATGACCATGGATGCGCTCGCGATCGGCCCGGGCCACGATGCCGACGTGCCGCTAGTCGGCCGCGGCGGCTTCCGCTGCCGGCATGGGCACAGGCCGCATCCCCCGGATGGTGCGGTCGATCCAATACATCAAGATCAAGGACACCAGCGTGGTGCAGACCAGAAGGTAGCCCAGGGTGTCGAAGTGCAGGACGGTCCCGTCGGGCGCTTGCACCACGATGAGGCCCGCCACGACGGCGGCGAGGCCGCCGGACACCTGTTGCAAGGATGAACTGATGGACATGTAGGCGCCGCGATCGGACGCCGCCGGCACTGCGGACATCAGTGCGGATGCCGATATCATCCGCGAAAAGATCCCGACCTGCAGCAGCACGATCACGACGCACAGCACCCACAGCGGTGTGACCTGCAGATGCGTATAGATCACCACCATCACCATGGTGACCGCGCAGCCAAAGGCAAACACGTTGAACTTTCCGACCGCATCGCTGGCGCGCCCGATGAGCGGCCCGGACACGATCGAAAAAGCGCCGGTAATCATGTAGACGAGCGGCAGCCTGTCGATGCGCAAGCCCATGTTATGCACCATGAACACGCTCATGAAGGGCATCAGCATGAAACCGCCCACGCTCAGCAATCCCGTCGTGGCAAATCCCTGCAGATAAAACCGATTGGAAACCGTCTGCAGCAGGTGATGGAGCGGGCTGCGATCCGGATGGTGCTTCAAGTGTTCATCGACCGGGCGCATGTAGGTCTGGATCGCTGCACCGACCAGGGTGCCCACGCCCACGATCATGAAGAACGGTGCGTTCCAGCCCCCGCGCGTGGAAAGCAGCAGCGCAATTGGAATACCGAGGACGCTGCTCGCGGCGAACGCCGTCTGAATCACGCCCATCACGCGACCGCGCGTGGCGAGCGGAAACAGATCGGTGACGATCGCCAGAGAGATCGATCCCACAACACCGGCGAACAGACCCGTGACCATCCGCGCGAACATCAGCCAGTGATAGCTCGCGGCCACACCGCAGAGCAAGGTGCCCGCAAGGAAGCCCACGTAGAAGAACACCAGCAGCTTCTTACGGTCGAAGCGGTCGGCAAACCCCGCCGTGAGCAGGCCCGCGAGCCCGGCGCTGAACGCGTAGGTCGACACCACCAGTCCGAACTGCGACGGCGTGATTTTCAGCGTGGGAATGACCAGCGCGCCCAGCGGCGCCAGGAGCATGAAATCCAGCACGATCGTGAACTGCAGGAAGGCCAGTACGGCCACCACGAACGTTTGATACCCGGAAAACGCGCCGGCCGATGGGGGCGCGGCGCCGCTGGACGTTGAAACCGACATCTAAACTCCGTCCGTCACGTGCGTTTGCCGCGGATGTCGTCGACGGCGCGCCGCAGTATGTCGAGCACCCGCGTCTTCTCCTCCATCGAGGCGTCGATCTTGTCGTAGATGGCGGCTTTCAGTTCATCGCGCAACCCGCGGAACTCAGCCTTCATCCGCCGCCACTCGTCCTTGGAGCCGTTGCTCGGCCCGCTGCCGAAGTGATCCGCGACCTCCTCATCTTCGGTGAACTGCTTCTGGAAGTGCGCCAGCTTGCGGCCGAATGTCGCCAGCTGATTCCACACCTCGCGAGCGGCGCCGTGATGTTCTGCGAGGTGGGCGCTGCCCTCGGCCGTGATGCTGAACTGCTTCTTGGTACCGTCGGCAGCGGCGACCGCGTAACCCATCTCTTCGAGATAGGTGAGCGCCGGGTAGACCATTCCCGGACTGGGCGTATAGACGCCGCTCGACTGCTCTTCCACCGCCTTGATGATCTCGTAGCCGTGCCGGGGCTTCTCGCTCAACAGCAACAAGATGATGAGCTGCAAGTCTCCCGAGGCCAGCATTTTCGCCGTGCGCATGCCGGATCCACCGAACCCGCCGCCGAAGGACCCGCCGAAGAATCCCCCCCGCCCAGGCCCAAACTGCCGATGTCCGCGACCGGCGCAAACATGCTCTGTAGGTCGAAACATGACTTCTCCATGATTTCAGATTTTCTATCTATCGATGTATTTCATGATACATCTTGAGAATATTGAATTCAAGAAACCGCCCAGGCAGTCATCTATTGCACCGCCGCATAAACGGGAACTCGCCTGGTGCATCGCCGCTCACGAATCGGCGCCGGCCCTACCCCGGGCCAGGCTTAGAGGGGATCACGGGCGGGTCACGCCGGCGCGTCGTTCAATACGAACACGTGATCGAGCGTGTAAAACGGGATTGCACTCGCTCGGCCATCGGGCGTGGCGCCCGGCTCGTGTCGATGCCACTGCGTCACCAGCGAGGACCGGACACCGAACACCACGTCGGTTTCCAGGTACTGGTCGGTGTGCCGAAAAAGATGCGTGACGAGGGGTTCGTAGCCCGGCGCGTCGATCATGAAATGGATGTGGGCCGGTCGCCAGACATCGCGTCCGGATGCCGCCAGCATGCGCCCGACCGGACCATCGGCCGGGATTGGATAGGCCTCGGGAAGCACGGTCTTGAACGCGACCCGCCCCTGCGCATCGGCGCGCATCGTGGCGCGAGCCCGCATGTCGGTATTGCCCGCGTACTGCACGTCATACAAGCCGTCGGCGTCGGCCTGCCAGATTTCGACCGCGGCGTGCGGGACGGGCTCGCCGCGCAAGCCTCGGATCTGGACAGCAACGTAGCACGGTTGCCCGACGGCGCCGTTCGCAATATCCGCGCCGCTCTCGCACTCGGGAGGATTCGCGACCCGATAAGGCCCGAACACCGTCGCCTCCGTGGCGCCGGGCGGCTTGCGGTTGTTTTGCGCGATCACCAGCATGGAAAGCCCGAGGGTGTCGGACAGCAGCACGAACTCCTGGCGCTTGTCGTCCGTGATCTCGCCGGTCGCCGTCAGGAACTGGATGCCCGCGAGCCATTCCGCTTCCGTCAGATGCACGTCCCGCGCGAACGCATGCAGGTGCTCGACCAGCGACGTCAGAATGACCTTGAGCCTTGGATCACGACAGTTCTCCAGTCGCGAAATGACCTCCGCCGTGATGGAGTGTTCGTCGAGGTTACGCGTGACTCGGCTCCCCCATGCGCGGCGTGACGATCCGCTCGCGTACGAACCGCGCCACGTCGGCGTTGAACCGCTGCGGGTCTTCCCAGAATGGCATGTGGGCCGCATCGTCGTAGGCGATGAGCTCCGCGCCCGCCACGTGCTTCAATGCGTAGGCTGCCATGCTCGGCGAATTGATCGGATCCAACATGCCGTGGATGATGAGCGTGGGTACCTGCAGCGCATGCAGCACGCTCTCGTAATCCGCGGGGCGGCCGACCATGTGCAATCGGATGCTCGCCGGCACGCGTTGGTTGTAGCCCAACATGTAATCGAGCTCTGCGGCCGAAGGCGGCTTCGCGACGCAGGCATGCAGCAGCTCGATCGTACCCTGCAATGCCACCGCGGCATCCGGTTCGGTCATTTGCCGCAACAGTCTGACGGCCGGGCCCATCATTTCCGGCGCACCATTCGCCGTGGCATTGACCATGATGAGGCCGCTGATCCCGGCATCGCCAAAAACACTCAAGTAATCCAGCACCACCCGGCCCGAGTAACTCCACGCCACGAGGATCGGGCGGGTCAGGCCGGTTTGCTCGATGACCGCGTCGACCTCGTCCGCCCAACGTGCGGGCTCCCGGTAGTATTGGGCCTCCGACGGCTGATCGGAGCGGCCATGGCCGCGTAGATCGTAGGTGACCAGCCGGAATTCTCGCGCAAGCGAACTGCTCACCTGATGCAGCCACGCCTCATGCGATTGTGAGAATCCATGCAAGAACAACAGCTCCGCCTGACGGGAGGCTCCATCCGGCGCCCAATCCTGCGCGGCCAGGGACAAGCCGTCTGGCGTCACGATCGGCACCGCGCGATAGCGCAGCGCATGGCCAAGCACACTTTCCTGGATGATGGACGGCATTTCATCGGACGGACGAGCCATGATCGGCGATTCGCGAACCGGGCGGCGCAGCTAGCGATAGGTGTTGTTGGATGTATGGTCGCCGGCGAGCCAACGCTTCAGCTCAGCATGCGCCCTGCCGCGCCGCTGCGCGGCGACCGCGACGGCCGCAGGACTATCGACGGTGAACTCCAGAATCATGTCATTCGGATCGCTGACGTATAGCGACCGGCAGTATCCATGCTCCAATACATAGGTCTGCGGCGCCGTGTACCCTGCCGCCGCGAGGCGTTCCTCGATGCTCTTTTGGGTCGGCGCATCGACATTCAGCGCGATGTGGCGAAACGGTGACGGCGGCAGCGCCGGACCGAACAGATTCTGATCCTCCTGTCTGGCGAAATTGAAAAATGCCAGGGCGCTGCCATCGCCCAGTCCAAAAAAGAGATGACAATAGACCCGTTCCGCCCCGAACAACTCATCCACCTCGCACCAGGTATCGACGAGGGGCAGACCGATGATGCCCTCGTAGAACCGGCGGGTCGCTTCCAGATCCTTGGCCACGTACGCCGTATGATGGAGTCGCGACGGCAGTGTTGGACTGAGTGCCATAACCTGTCCCTTTATTGATTCCGGCCGCGTCAGCCTCCCCGGCAAACGCTGCTCCCCGTTTTTTCGGATACCGAAGTCTAGTTCGATTAGCGAATATCGTGAGCCTCGGTTGCGCCGCAGTCAAGTCCAGCGCGGCGGCTCCGACGGCGGGTTGCACACGCCCGTCCTTGGGCGTTCCGGATCAGGCGTCGGGTATTCCCACGCTCAGCGACAAGCCCGGCACCGAGGCCAGATCCTTGGTGATCTGGCGGCTCACTCCCTGCAGCATGTCCAGACGCTCCCGCACCAGGTTTGCGACCGTGATCCGGCTCGAATGGCTGGAACTGTTGAGCGCCGCGACCACCCGTCCCTGCTGGTCATGCACGGGCACGGCCAGGGCGACCACGCCATAGTCCAGCTCGTCCTTGACCACCGAGTACCCGGTGCGCCGGGTTTTATCGATGACACGGCGCAGATCCGCCACATCCGTCACCGTATATTTGGTCAGGGGTGCGAGTTCGGCGACCTCGAAATAGCGCTTCAATCCCGCCGCGCTCTCGCCGGCCAGCAGCACGCGGCCCATCGAGGTGGCATACGCCGGAAAGCGGCTGCCGATATGCGCCTCCAGGCGCATGAGCGTGCGAATCGAGGCCCGCGCCACATACACGATGTCCGTGCCATCGAGCACGCACAGCGCCGCCGAGTCGCCGGTGCTGCGCGCCAGCTCCTCCAGATGATTCTTGGTGAGCAGTTCGATGTTCATCGACTCGATATAGGCCGCGCCGAGTTCCAGCACCTTCGGCCGCAGCAGGAATTGCCGCCCCCGGCGCATCACATAGCCAAGCTCCTCCAGGGTCATCAGGCAGCGGCGCGCGGTCGCCGCCGGCATCGACGTCAACACGGCGACGTCGCTCAAACTCAAGCTCGCGCGTTCACGGGTGAATGCCCGAATGACGGCGAGACCCTTCGCAAGGCCGCCCATCGTTTCACGCCGGCCGCCATCGGCGTTGGCGCGGCGCGCCGGGGCCGC
Source organism: Gammaproteobacteria bacterium (assembly GCA_003164785.1). Taxonomy (GTDB): domain Bacteria; phylum Pseudomonadota; class Gammaproteobacteria; order Steroidobacterales; family Steroidobacteraceae; genus Bog-1198. Next base: position 60,165 of record PLUE01000022.1, read on the forward strand.
TTTGGTCTGTTTGGGGGGCAAGACTGTTCCTGGATCTGCGATGTTGAGTTGGACGAACCCCAGTATAAAGATGGAGAGTTTCTTTCGCTATGCGAAAGGGGATGGTCCGTGCTTCAACGCCGGCTGCGATGATCGACGAGCACCTTGCCGTGCTTGACGACCACGGCCACGCGGGTCAGGTTGAACACGTCATCGAGCGGATTGCCGGCCAGGATCACGAGGTCAGCCGTTTTGCCGGTCTCGATCGTACCAACGTCGGCGCTTCTGCCGATTGCGGCGGCGGCGTTCGGCCCCATGATCCTGACGATGTCGCGCGGCGAGAAGACCGCGCTGAGCGCCCGCAGCTCGTCCGACAAACTGTCCTTCGGATCCCATTGCGTGTCGGTGCCGTAGGCATATGTCATGCCGCCCTCCCAGAGGATCCGCGCGTTCACCGGGCCCTGGCCGCCGCTCGCCAGCGGCCCCGGCATCGGGAACGGTCCGCCGTCGCGGAACAGGGGATGGTTCTGAGCGTCGAAGTGCGGAATGAACACGGCCAGTGTCGAGACCATCGGCACGTGCGCGTTGAGCAGCGTCTGGCGGGCGGATTCGTCCTCCTCGAGCCGCCCGATATGCGGGGTGTGCGCCAGGACATCGACGTGCGCATTCACCGCGGCGAGGGCGTCCTCGACGGCCGTGGCATGCGTAAACACCCTCAAGTCCAGCTTGTGCGCCTCATCGACGATCACGGACAAGGTGTGACCTTCCGGACCGCCGGGCGTCGCGAGCATGAAGGTCTTCAACGCGTCGAACCCCTGCCCCTTCGCCGTACGCACCATGGCGCGCACGGCGTCGTCGGGAATGGCGGGAGGCGCGGTGGTCGGCCGGTTGGGCGGCCGCGCCGGATCGTTGCGCGCCGGATCCGTGAAGCCACCGGGCGGCTGGGCGGCAGCGGGTCGCGGGAGGGGCATGGATAACGGGATGATGCTCGCCGCATAGAGGGTCGGCCCCGGTATTTCGCCGCTGTTCAAGCGCCGGCGAAGCTCCAGTATCCCCTTCGGATCATCCCCCATGGAAAAGACGGTGGTAAATCCCGCGTCCAGGTACGACGCCATGCTCTCCCGGGCGTGATCCTTGAGCCATGCGGTCGAGTCGCCCCGGATGAGATGGCGATGGGCATCGATGAAGCCCGCCATCACGGTCATGCCGCGGGCATCGATGGCCGGGCCGCCGACGGGAGCCGCACCGCTGCGGACGGCCGCGATGCGGCCGCCTTTGATCAGGACGTAACCTGTCTCGATGTCCGTGCCCGTTCCGTCGAGGATCCGGGCGTTCGTGATGAGCAGATTCTGCGCCGATGCCGCGAGCGCAAAGGCCAGCGCCACGCACACCGCCGTCACCTGGGATGTAATTCGCAATGATCCTCCGATGCCGCAGCCGCGGCGCTACTTCGCGCGACCGGGATAGCCGGCCGCCAGCATTGCCGCCAGGATCGTCGGTGCCGCCGGCGTCACGACGCCCTGAGGTCCGGAACACCCGCCTCAGGCCACGCCGCGCCGGCAGCGAGGTCGGCGCGGATCTTCGGCCCGTGCTCATCGAGCAACGGCGCTGCACGGACCGACCGGGCGCGCACACCGGAGAACTGCACCGGCGGTCGAACCGCATGCGTGGCGCCCTGGGGCGACTCGACGGGAACCATCAAACCCAGATGGACGACTTGCGGATCATGCACGACCTCATCGATGCTGTTGACGGGTGCAAAGGGGACGTCGTTCCGGCCCAGGCGCTGCACCCATTCAGCCAGGGGGCGCTGCCCGAAACGTTGCGCCAACGCATCGTTCAGCGCCTCGTAATTGGCGATGCGCTTCAGTCGTGCACAGAAGCGTGGGTCGGTCGCGAGATCCGGTGCCTCGAGCGCCGCGACCAGACCCTCCCAGAATTTCTCGATGGAGGACAGGTGAATGGCAATGAGACGTTGGTCCTGCGTGCGCAGAATGTAGGCCTGGGCGAGTTTCGGCCGGTCACTCGAGGTGGGCGTGACCCCGAGGGCAAAGAACGCCGCGAAGGGTTCGATGGCGAAGTGGGCCATGGCTTCGAGCATGGATACTTCGACCAGACAGCCGCGGCCGGTGTGGCCGCGTTGAATCAGGGCGGCCAGGATGCCGTTGGCCGCGTAGATCCCGGTGATGGCGTCGGCCAGCGCGGGACCCAGGAATCGCGGGCGACTCGTATCGACCACGACGCTCAAAAAGCCGCTCAAGGCCTGTGCCACCGAATCGTAGCTCGGACGCTCGACATAGGGACCACTCGATCCGAAGCCGCTGATGGAGCAATACACCAACCGCGGATTGATCGCGAGCAGTTGGTCGGGACCCGCGCCCAGGCGCGCGGCGGTGCCCGGCCGAAAGTTCTGGATGAACACGTCCGCCTCGCGAATCAGGCCTTCGAAGATCACGCGCTCCGGGGCCGCCTTCATGTCGAGCGTCAAGCTGCGCTTGTTGCGGTTGTAGGCCTGGAAGTGCGGCGAGTAGTTGCCCTCCTGATAGCTGCGATACGGGTCACCCTCCTTGCTCTCGACCTTGATCACATCCGCGCCGAGATCCGCCAGCATCAGGCCGGCGCACGGCCCGGTGATGAACGTCCCCTGCTCCACCACCCGTATGCCGCTCAGGGCCGCGCCCACCTCCAACTTGTCGTGGCTGCTATCCATGGGACTCCTCGAATCCCTCCGGACGCTGTCCATCGTATTGAATCGCCTCGGCCGCGGCGTGCGACATCACGAAACCGATCGGGCGCAATTGCTCCTCCAACAAGTGCGCCACCAAACTCGCCGTGCGCGCCAGAAGCGGTATTCCCTTGAGCGCGCCCAGCGGATACCCGACATCGAGCAGAACGGCGGGAATGGCGCCGGACACGTTGATCGCCAACTGCTTCCCGACGAGCGTCGGCAACAGCCGGGCCACGGCGCGTGCGATCTCCCGGTGTGTGCCGGGCTCGCCCAGCGTCTCGGCCGCAATCTCGAACAGGCGCAGCGCACGCGGGTCGTAGTCCTTGTGCAGAGGATGCCCATAACCCGGAATCGGCCGCCGCGCCGCCGCGTATTCCCGGATCACCTCCGCCGCCGCACTGTCGATGTCGTCATTCACCGTCCGTTGCCGGATCGCGACGAGGAACTGGCCCGCCGCCTCGGACGCACCGAGCACGACGGAGCCACAGCCCAGGATGCCGGCCGCCACGGCGCCTTGGATGGCCTCGGGCGACGCCGCCAGCGTGAGGCGCGCAGCCTGGACGCTCGGCACGAGGCCATGTTCGGCGATGGCCACCAACGTCGCGTCCAACATGCGGCGTTGGGCGGCCGACGGCAACTCGCCGGTCAGCAGCAACCAGAAGTGCTCGGTGAAGGTGACGTGACCCAACAGGTCCTTGGTAAGGTCTCGACCTCTGACCACGATGGCGCTTTCGTTCGATGTCGAGATGGCGGTGTGGCGCTGCGCTTGCGATCCTATCTTCACGCGGAATTTCATCCTATGGTAGTATTTTCGAATAGCGAAAGCCTTTTCGGCAAGCGAATATAGTGGGCGTCGTGTGGTCGTCAGTCAAGGCGACGCGAAGCGTCTTCGGTTCGCATGGCGAAGGGACAAAACATCGGAATTGCAGGGGGGGAGGGAGAGGGTGACGGGCAAGAACCAATCGACTCGAGCCCCGCGCGCTGCGGGTGCGCTGGCTGGATTGAGCATCGGCCTCGTCGCGATGCCGGTGCTCGGACACCACTCGTTCGCCATGTACGATCAAACGAAGACCCTGGTGTTGACGGGCGTCATGTACCAGTTCGTGGCCCAGGCGAACCACGCCGAACTGCATGTTTACCTGATCGGTCCCGACGGCAAGCTGGAGAAGGACAAGGACGGCAAGCTGCACGCCTATGGAGTGGAGATGGCCGGCGCAGCCGCCATCGCCGAACAGGGCATCACCGCCGAGAGCATGGTCGCCGGCACCATTTTGAGCGTCAAGGTCAATCCGCTGCGGGACGGCTCGGATTTCGGATCCAAGGCGGGGAACAGCGCCATCGCCAAATGCCCGTGGAAGACCCCGCCCGCACCGGGCAAGACCTGCGACACGGTCAAGGGCAGCGAGCTTCTGGGCGCCACGTCATTCTAGCAACCGCGGCTGACGGAGGTCATCGCCGATGAAAGCGTTCGCCGAATGGCTGTCGCGCTCCGGTCCCAGTGTGTTCATCCAGTCCCACGAGGTCTGGATGATTCCCGCGCTGCAATCCTTGCACATCGTGGGCATCGGACTCGCGGTCGGTTCGGCGCTGATGATGACCTTGCGCCTGCTTGGCTGGTTGGACATGGACGAGACGCTGCTGCAGAACCAGCGGCGCTTCGGCCCCTGGTTGGGCGGCGCGCTGTGCCTGTTGCTCGTGAGCGGCAGCCTTCTCGTCATCGGCGAACCGGTGCGCGAACTCGTGACGTTTTCCTTCTGGCTGAAAATGGCCTTCGTGGCGGCCCTGACCGGGATGGCCGTGGCCTTCCACGTGTCCGTCAAGCATGACGAAGGCGAATGGGAGCGCGATCTGATGAAGCGCAGGTCGGTGCGATGGACCGCCTGGGTGACCTTCGTGATGTGGGCTTGCATCATCATCCTGGGTCGCTTGATCGCCTACGACCACATCTGGGGTCATCTCTCGCCCGCCACGAAAGCCTGACCGCATGGACATCACCCGCTGGCTGAAGGCCTTGGAGGACACCCGTCTCGCCGACGGCATCCGTCACTCGCTCTACGCCTTTCCCCTTCTGGAATCGCTCCATGTCATGGCGCTGAGCGTGGTCTTCGGCACCATCATCATCGTCGATCTACGGTTGTTGGGGCTCGCATCGACCCGTCGACCCGTCACCAGGGTGACCGCGGAACTCCTCCGATGGACGTGGTCCGCCTTTGCGGCGGCGGCGGTCACCGGCGCGCTGATGTTCCTGACCAACGCCCGGGTCTACGCCAACAACACCTCGTTCCGCGTGAAAATGCTGCTGCTCGCGCTCGCCGGCCTCAACATGATCATTTTCCACCGGACCGCCTTGCGCACCATCGCCCGGTGGGACAGGGACTCGGCCACTCCCGGCGCCAGCAAGTCAGCCGCGGCGCTGTCGATGGTGTTGTGGGTTGGCATCATCGTTGCCGGACGGGTCATCGGTTTCACCACGACCGGCGCCGAAGCGAAGGCAGCGCCCCCATCCATCGAGAATTTCGACGACTTTCTGTCCGGCGCGGCGGACGGCGCGGCGCCAACGCAGACCGGCGCCACCGCGCGGGCAGCCCACGACGACGCTGCGAACCTGACCATCAAAGTCCTCATGGACACGTTGGTCGATCCAAGCGGCGACTTCCTGTTCGAATCGGTCGAGGACATTGCCGATGAGCGCGGCATCACCCATAAGGCGCCGCAGACGGCCGAGGATTGGGCCGCCGTGCGCCACCATCTGCAGGTCCTCATGGATGCCCCTGCTCTGCTCGACGTTCCCGGGCGCCGCGCCGCCGAACCGACCGACCGCTCGCGAAATCCGGCCAGCGAGAGCCAGCCGGAAGAGATCCAGAGACTCCTCGACGGCCAACATGCCGACTTCGTGCTGCGCGCGGAGCGCCTGCGACAGGCGGCCGCCGTGGGAATGGACGCCGCCAATGCCCGGGACCTGAAAGCCCTGTTCGCCGCCATCAGCCTGATCGACAAGGCATGCGAAAGCTGCCACTTGCACTATTGGTATCCCAACGACGAGCGGGCCCATCAAGCCGCCAAGGAAGAAGGGGGCATCCTCGAATGACGCTGCAACGCTCGGGAGTATCGAGTTTCATGACACGCAAATCGCTCACCCTCTTCTCGGCGTCGCTCATCGCCCTGTCCCTCGCCGCGCGCCCGGCCACGCCGCTGGCGCAAACCGTGGAGCCCGCCGGGGCGGCCGCGCCGGCCAACGCGCCGCTCGCCACGACGGCGATCCCACCGTTCACGGGTCCGCCGCCGGGCGTCAAACCTCTGGCCATCGATTTGTTCACGTCCAAGAACTTCTACAAGGACGAGAAACTGTGGTCGGACAAACGCTATTACCGCTGCAACACCCCGCGCCAGATCGTCGAATCCCTGTGGGAGAGTGGGCGCATCGGCGCAAACCCGCCGGGATCCGCATCATGGGGCGATTGCAGTGTCGATTATCCGCGCGACAAGATCGTCAGCCCCTACCCCTACAAGACCGCCAAGGAACATTACGAGGCGCTGCTCGCGGACGCGAAAAAGCGAGGCGGCGCCACCGTCTACACGAAGGCCACGACACCCGACTGGGACGGCTTCTACGAGCGGGACATCAAGGCCAGTGATACGCCGGACAAGCTGGCGCCCGACCGGGTCGGCGGGGCCGGGTTCTTTCGGGCCCTGACCGGCGAACGATGGTTCTGGGGCGGCATCGAGCAGGCGCCCACCGTGCTGTCCCTCCTCACACCCGAATACCAGCAACGCTGGGTGCAGATGCTCTATCACGAGGGCGTCGACAACTCGAAGCAATGGAGCGCTCAATTCTGCTATCCCGAAGGTTTCATACGCTGGTGGGCGTGGCCTTCGCGCGGCGCGGCGTTCCAACTCTCGATGACGCCGTACCAGGTGCAATTTCTGTCCGGTGTCGCGGACAACTTCGTCCGCCAGGTCCTGATCGGCAAACACCATGTACAGAAGGTGCCGCAGTGGTATGGGGAGACCATCGGGTTCTGGGACGGCACCACCCTCGTCGCGTGGACCGCCAACGTGCAAGCATGGACGCAACACACGATGTTCGAATACAGCGGCAAACTCGAGGCGATCGAAACCTTCAAGCCCGACTACGATGCCGGCGGCAAATTCATCGGCCTCGATGAGGAAGTCGTCTTCTATGATCCTGAGGCATTGGTTCAACCCCTGCGCATCATGGACCGGTTCGTGCGCCAAGCGACGCCGGATGATCCCAAGGCACGCTTTACGTTCATCGAGTGTCTCTCCAACGTTCGCAACGTGAATGGCCGGCCGAAACAACTGAGCAACGGCGACCCGGATTTTGTCGACTACTACGGACGGCCTTGGGCGCAGCTCTGGGAGAAGAATTTTGAGAAAGGCTGGGACAAGCCCCCGGTGAAGAATGTGCCGCAAGACGTGCTCGATTCCCTGAATTGACGTCGCGATTCGCAATGACGCGCGGGACATTGGCGAATTCCGGCGGTCTGCCGGATGCCGTGAGCGGCGCGCGGTGGCCGCCTCGCCCCACCCCGGGGAGCTGACCCCTCGAACGATTTTTCCGCCGGGCTTGACGCCCAGCGGCGCCAAGTCCACCATATTCGTTATCCGAAGAACATTTCGATATGCGAAATAATAATCGGCTGCCATTCCTGAGGGGGTCTGGTGAAAGTTGGCTCGCAAGCTCAATCCACGGATCATTGACGCACCCGTCAGCGGCTTCGGCTCGAGCGGACCCATGACCTGCGCCTGATGAAAGAGGACATCTGACGAGGGGGGATAAAACAATGATTATTTCTCGGGGGAAATGGCTGACCGCGCTCGCGGCATTGATGGCCGCCATGGTCGCCGCGCCGGCGCAGTCCCAGACGGGGGACCTCGCGGAGATCGTCGTCACCGCGCGCAAGCGTGATGAGTCGCTGCAGAACGTGCCGGTGACGATCGACGCCTTCAGCGAACAGACGATCCAGTCGGCGGGCATCGAATCCCCCCGCGACTTCGTTGCGATGGTCCCGAACATGACCATCGTCGAGGTGCAGAACGTCGGCAACTCCTTCATCACCGTCCGTGGTATCTCGCAGGCGCGCAACAGCGAACCTTCCGTGGCCGTGCTGGTCGACGGCGTGCTGGAGCCCAATCCCTACGAGTTCGACCAGGAGTTGACCGACATCAAGCAGATCGAGGTGCTCAAGGGGCCGCAGGGTGCGCTTTACGGCCGCAACGCCATCGGCGGCGCCATCATCATTCAGACGGAGGATCCGTCCGATCATTTTGAAGGCAGCGGCAAGCTCGGCGTGGGCAATGGAGTGTCCGAGAAGGCCCAGCTGGCCGTGAGCGGCCCGATCGACGCGGCGGGCACCTTGAAATATCGCGCCTCGCTCAATTTCTACAACACCGACGGTTACCTGGAAAACACCTATCTCGATCGCAAGGCAGATCCCTATCGGGACTACGCCGGTCGCCTGCGACTGTTGTGGAAACCCGCCGACCAATGGAGCGCGGACCTGCGGGTATTCCGCGATCGGGTCGATACGACCGCCTACTACTACGTCATCCCGCGTGACAACGAGGCGAACCCCTTCAGCAGTCTCACCACGCCGCCGAATGCAAATGACGTGACCAGTCCCATCCAGACCAACAATCTGGGCACGGACTATCGCGATGTGCTCGATGTCGCGCTCAAGCTCGATTATGACCCGGGCTATGGGACCTACACCGCCATCTCCGACTTCAACCACACCAAGGAGATCGACACCGGAGATGCCTACGACTTCCGGCCGGTCAATACATCCATCGGGTACAACGCCTTCTTCGCCGGGATTCCGGCTTCCGAGGGGGGCCCGTTCGACGAGAGCCAGAGCCAATTCATCGACGTGAAGACCTACAGCCAGGAACTGCGCTTCACCTCGGAGAGAACGGGCGGCTTCCTGTGGATCGCCGGTGCGTATTTCGTGCACACGGAGCGCTTCATCTCCACCGGCAATTTGGTGGACCGCGGACTTGGGATCCAGCCCGTGTACGAGACCCCGCGGGTCGATCCGACCAATCCGTTCGCGACCGATACCAACGTCACGTTCCTCGCGGATTCGCAGAACAACAACGCCTGGGCGGGGTTCGGCGATGTGATCTACGAACTCAATGACCAGTTCGAAATCGATGCGGCGATCCGCTACGACGAGGATTCGCGCCGCAACACCACTGATACGCCGCAACAATTTCTGCCGGACCCGACGGCCCATACCGGCGAGGTGCGCCACCATACCTGGGACGAAGCACAGCCCAAGGGCACGCTGCGCTACAAGCCCGCCGAGAACCTGAACTTCTACGGCGGCTGGAGCCGCGGCTTTCGCAGCGGCGGCTTCAATCAGACCGGTGTTGGCGCGGTCGCGCTATCGGAGGGCAAGCTCGGCGTTCACGATCTCTTCAATGCAGAGGTCGCTGATACCTGGGAGGTGGGCGCGAAGAGCCTGTTCTTCGACCGGCGGCTGGGCGCCAATCTGGCGCTCTATCGCACGGTCTCCCACAACGGCTACTTCTTCTTCTACGACTCCGTGACCTCGACTCAAAATCTCGGCAACCTCGACGCCACCTACAAGGGCGCGGAGCTCGAACTGACCGCGAAAGCGACGGACCGAATCGACCTGTATGCCAATTTCGGCTATACGGACGGCAGGATCACCCACATGGAGGATCCGACGGTGGTGGGCAACAAGCCGCCGCTGCTGACGAAGAACACGATCAACGCCGGCATTCAGTACCACCAGCCGCTCGGCGACGGACTCACCGGTTCGCTGCGGCTCGATTATCAGGAAATAGGCCGCACTTGGTGGGATCCGTACGACGTGACCTCGCGCGATCCGGTCAACCTCGTCAACCTGCGCGCCGGCGTCGAAGCCGACCGCTGGTCGGTGACGGCCTGGTCGAAGAATCTGACCAACAAGATTTACAATGCGGAGTTCTCCTCGGGCGGCTTCCTGTGGAGAGCCCCACCGCGCCGCTTTGGAGTCGATTTCGCCTTCAAGTTCTGATGCGGGCTCCCACACTCAGCATCACGGCTGCCCGGCGCCTCCCGAGCGACATGACCATTGCCGGGTTGTCCGCTCCCTGGGTGGGCGTGACCTGTACGCCCGACCGGCCCTGGCACTCGCCCAGGCTGGCGCCCAGGTGCTGCTCCATTACGGCACGGGCGAACGCGAAACGGCGGCGGTTCTCGCCGAAATCCGTCAGGCCGTCGGGAAGGGAGACCTCGTTGCCGCCGATCTGCGTGCGGCGGACGGACCGCATCTCCTGGCCGAGCGAACCCGCCTCGTCATTGGTGGCCGCTTGGACATCGTCGTCGCCAATGCGGGCATAGCGAGGAGCGCCTCGCTCGAGCAGACGACCGTCGAGGACTTTGACGCGATCTTCGCGGTGAACGTCCGTGTTCCCTACTTTCTGATCCAGCAGTTGCAACGAGCTGACCGTTGAGGCTGACGAGCGCGGAGGCGTTTCGAGGATCAGCGGCGAAGTCTTGACTACCGGCCATGGCGTTACTGCTCCATGTCCGGATACGGACCTTTGCCGCCTTCGGCGATGAACCGGTCGATACGGGAGGTCAGCACCGGCAATGGCACCGAGCCGAGTTCGAGGACGGCGTCATGAAACGCTCGAATATTGAAGCGCTCGCCGAGCGTCTTTTCCGCCCTCGCTCGCGCCTCGAGGATGGCCATTTCGCCCAAGTAATAGGACAGTGCCTGGGCGGGCCACGCAATGTAACGATCGATCTCGGTTTGAATCTCATGGTCCGCAAGCGCCGTATTCTCACGGAAATAGGCGAGCGCGCGTTCGCGGGTCCATCCCTGCGAGTGGATGCCGGTGTCGACGACGAGACGGGCCGCGCGCCAGATCTGGTATCCGAGCATCCCGAAGCGATCGTACGGCGTGTCGTACATTCCCATTTCCAATCCGAGCTTCTCGCAGTACAGGGCCCAGCCTTCACCGAACGCGGATATATAGGTGTGCTGGCGGAACTCCGGTTGATCCTTGTGTTCCATCGCAATGGGCATCTGGAACGCGTGTCCGGGCGCCGATTCGTGCAACGTCAGGGCCGTCAAATTGTACAAAGGACGGCTCGGCAGATCATACGTGTTGATCAGGTACACGCCGGGTCCCCCGCGCCCGGCGGTATAGAATGGCGCGAGATCGTCCGGCACCGGGCGAATCGTGAAGCGCGCCCGCGGCAGATAGCCGAAGAACTGCGACGCCTTGCCGTCGAATCGCTTCGCGATCCACGCGCCGCGCATCAGCAATTCCTCGGGTGTCTTCGCATAGAACCGAGGATCCTCGCGCAGCGAGGCAAGAAACGCCGGCAAATCGCCGCTGAAACCGGCATCGTGCATCGCCGCCGTCATCTCGGCGCGCAGCCGTGCCACTTCCCGCAAGCCCAGGGCATGGATGTCGGCGGGATCCATGTCGAGCGTCGTGAATTCCCGGATCTTCGCCCGGTAAAAGGCCTTGCCATCGGGCAAATCCCATGCCGCCAGCGTGGTTCGGGTCCGCGGCAAGTACTCGGTGCGCATGAACCGCAAGAGATCCCGATACGCCGGCTGCACCGACTCCTGAATCGTCGTGACCGCCTGTGCCCGCAAACTCGCTTGTTCCGCGGCCGGGACACCCGGCATGTCGAGGAACGGCGTATAGAAGAGGGTGGACTCGGGCGCCACATCGGTGACGGCAATGAGGGAGGCATCGCGCCCTTGCATCGTCACTCGCGGCGGTGTGAAGCCGCGCTTCAGACCGGCCCTCATCTCCTCGATCTGCTGGCGGAAATAGCGGGGGATATCGTGCATTTGCGATATCCAATTCTGATAGTCCTTCAGCGACCGAAACGAGCGCCGCGCCGTGTATCCCAGATCGGTCCAGAACGTCGTATCGGCGTTGGCCGGCATTTCAAAATCACGGAAGCGCTGATTCTCGATCAGCACCTCGATCTGCGGACGGTAGATCTCGTAATTGAGCCGCTCGGGCGTCGATAATTCATTGCGCGAAATCGCGTCCAGTTTCCGCCGCACATCCAGCCAGTACTGAAGACGCATTTGTTGGGCAGCGGGTGTGACGTCCGGAAGGTGATCCTCGATGGGCTTTTGGCTATCCTCGTCGTCGGGAAACTGCGCCTCGCGCCAAGTCCACTCGGCCGTATAGATCGCCTTCAAGCCAGCATCGGCGTCATGATGTTCCGCCGTCTGCGCAAAACCCGTGCCGGAAACCCCGATCGCCACCATCAACACAAAACGTGCAAAAGCTGGATTCATATGGTTCTGTATTCTATGGCAAATCTCAATTCATGACGAATGGCGGTCGCCGCGGCTCACAGCACCTCACCCGCTCGTCGCACCCTGATCCGCCTCCTCGTACCGCCGCGCCCGCCGCGCGAATCGATTGAACACGCCGGCGTCTTTACCGACGTCGCGACCGAGCTGCAGCTCGCTCTATTATCTGCCGTGAGACGCAGACGAAGCCCTGACCTTTGCCGTGGCCGGAGGCGGCTACCGTTATTACCCACGGACCTTAGCTTATGCTTGATGGGCATGATGGCCGACCCCGGCGCCCGGCTACACTCGCGGCCACATGTGGATTCCCCTCCTTTACGCACTTTGCGGCTTGATTGTCGGAGCTCTCGTTGGTCTTACCGGCGTCGGTGGCGGGTCGGTGATGACGCCCATCCTGGTACTGGTCTTCGGGCAGCCTCCCGCCGTGGCCGTGGGTACCGATCTGCTGTTTTCCGCGAGCACGAAACTCGTCGCGACCGCCTCCTTTGGCTTCAGTCGGCGGGTCGATTGGCGCATCGTCACGCGGCTCGCCGTCGGCAGTGTTCCGGCAGCCGCCGCGGTCATTCTCTGGTTTTGGCTCGATCATCGACCGCCGGGAGTCGTCGACCAGCTGATCTCTCGGTGCCTTGCGGTCATCTTGGGCGTAGCAGCGGTGGCGCTGCTCCTGCATAATTCCTTTAGACGCTGGGGCCTGAAGTTCACGGCCGCCTGGTTCATCGGTACGGAACGCCACAAGGTCGCGCTCACCGTCGCCGCCGGGGTTTTACTGGGATTTGGTGTCACCATGACATCCGTCGGTGCCGGCGCCCTGGGAGTCGCCGCGCTGGTGGCGCTCTACCCGCTGCGGCTGCCATCCGATCGACTGGTAGCCACCGACATCGCCCATGCCCTGCCGATCACCGCCATCGCAGCCGCAGGTCATGCCGTGCTGGGCCACGTCGACCTTCGGGCGCTTGCCTGCTTGCTCGTGGGTTCGATCCCCGGCGTGCTGCTTGCCACGCGGGCGACAATCCGGTTGCCACCGCAGCTCACGCGAACATTCATTGCAATCATGCTGGCCTTGGTGAGCGCGCGAATGTTCCTGGCTTGAATCGGGCCTACGCACAGCGCTCACGTTGAACGCAGGCCGTCACCCTTCGTGCAGGCCGCACTCGCGCTTCAACCCGAAGAATCGCAGTTCCTCCATGCTGTCGACCTCCGCCAGGGAGCGCGTCGTATGCCAATCGCCGATGGAGAGATATCCCTTTTCCCAGAGCGGGTGGTAGGGAAGATCGTGTTTTTTCAGATATTGACCCACGTCGCGGTCGGTCCAATCGAAGAGCGGATGCACCTTGTAACGCCCGCGCTTGAACTCGATCGGCGCGAGCAACGCGCGAGTTTCGGCCTGCACTCTGCGCAGCCCCGAGAACCATGTTTCAGCGCCGAGTTCCCGTAGCGCCCTGTCCAAGGGCTCCTGCTTATTGATCCGGTTGTACTGCTCGATGCCCTCGAGCCCCTGATCCCAGAGTTTGCCAAAGCGAGATTCCTGCCACGCCGGCGATTCATCCGAGCGGACCACCTTCAAGTTGAGGTCGAGCCGCTTCGTGAGATCGTCCACGAATCGGTAGGTCTCGGGAAACAAATAGCCGGTATCGATGAGCACCACCGGTATCTTCGGGACCACTTGATTGACGAGATGAAGCATGACCGCCGCCTGGGCGCCAAAGCTCGAGGTGAGGACATGCGCACCCGGCAGAAGCTCCATCGCTTGTTCTACCCGTTGCTCGGTGGAGAAGGACGCAAACGCGTCATTGATCTTCTGGAGAGCGTCCTGGTCTGCGGTTTCGCTGCCGCCTTTGATCCATCGATTGAGCACCGATTTTAGGGACATGCTTTACACTTCGTTATGCCAGGCATCAGGCCATGGACTGACCGCCAAGCGACAATCATATCGCTCAACGCCGCAATCCCCTTAGGCCCAGGCAGCATAAGGTTATAACCAGCGGTTTGGTTGGTCGGCGGATCTACTCAACAGCCAGCGGCCGGCAACCCGTGGCAACACCGGTCAAGCGTCGGCGCCTGTTCACACTCCAAGGGGTCGATCGCGGCCGGGACGTTATCACGCCGGCCGAGACGCGTGCGATCCGTTCCTCAAGTGCGACCGATTCTCTGCTGCACGTCGGACAGGAACTGGAGGTGAGCTTCAGCGGTCGAGAATCCCTTCCCCATCGTGTCGATCGCGACGTGAGTGCATCCCCAGTCACGGCACCACTCGATGCGAGCGGCGACCGCCTGAGGGGTCGCATCGAACCGTCCGACCACCATCTCCTTGCCGAACTGTGCCGGCTCGCGGCCCGCCTCGCGCAAATATTTCTCCACCTGCTCCCACCCGTCCGTCGCCTTCTCCAGGGGGCCGGTGAAGATGAAGCCGTCACCGAGTCGTGCGGCTCGCCGAAAGACAGGCTCAGAGAAGCCTCCGAACCAGATCGGGATGCGGCGGGTGGGGCGGGGATTGATGCAGGCACGGTCGATGTGATCGAACTGACCCTGGAACGTCACCAAGGGCTCGCTCCAGAGCTTGCGCAGGAGCTGCACCTGCTCCTCCTGGCGCCTGCCGCGAGTGTTGAAGCTCTGCCCGAGCGCTTGGTACTCGACGTAGTTCCAGCCGATACCGACACCGAGACGGAAGCGTCCTCCGGAGAGCAGGTCCACATCGGCCGCCTGCCTCGCAACGAGGGCGGTCTGGCGCTGCGGCAGGATCAGGATGCCCGTCACGAACTCGATGCGCCGGGTGAGCGCGGCGAGATGAGCGAACATCACGAGCGGGTCGTGGAAGGGGTCCCTCTCCGTGTACGGTCCGGTGAGCTTGGGCTCGCGGCCCTCGTGCGTCGCGCCGAGGACATGGTCATACGTAAGGAGATAGTCGAAGCCGAGCGACTCCACGCTTGTCCCGATGCGGCGAACCGCCTCCGGGTCGCCGCGAAGCTCGCTCTGTGGATAGACAGCGCCGATTTTCATGAGTGTTTCCTTCCTGCCGCGAGTATGCCCGAAGAATCCGGCTATTCGACGCCGAACGCCCCGGGGCGTCCCCAGCCCGCCGGGCTGCCCGCCTCAAGCCCACTCGCGCTTCACCTGGCGCGAGATCCTGGCGATCCAGGCAGGTGCGCTCGGACCGCTGGTGGCACGGCGATAGGCTGCCCAAGCGAGCCGTGATCGCAGCGATGGCTTGACTTGCGTGGCCTGCCGGATCGATATCGCGCGCGGGCCCCAACGGGTCTTGGAAATATCCGTGCCGAGCGATAGATTGGCCGTGGCGAGGCCGGCGCCGATGGCATATTTGAGCATTTCCGTGACACAGGTGGTCATCACGCTGTACTTTCGCCACGCTGGATCGTATCCCGAATAATAAAAATAGAGACTATCGCCGATCTGGAACGCGATGCGCGTCGCGACGATCTGGCCGCCGATCCACAGCTCGAAGACGCGCACCATTCCCACCCGCGCGAACTGTGCGCACACATCGCGCAAGAAGCCACGCGCGGTCGCGCTTCTGAAGTGATCCGCGTGCCCTACCGTGCCGCCGAGCTCAGCTCGCATTGAATGTAGCACGAAGAATCGCTCCAGGGCTTCTTCCACTTCCAGCGGCAGCTGCGCGATCTTCAGCTCGAAGCGCAGCCCCTCGCGTTGCAAGGAGTTGTAGCAGTGCCGAATGGATTCGCGGATGTTGCGCTTCAGCGTGCGATGAAGCAGCTCCCAGCTGCACGGCAAATCGAGAACGTAATCCGTCAATGTGTCCTGCCAGCGAAGCTCCGCGAAACGCGCGAGCGATTGCTCGAAGGCTTCGCTGACGCCATGCCACTGGATCCAATCCACGTCATGATAGGACTCGAGCGCACGCTGCATGGCGTGCGCAGCGGCCCTCTCGTAGCCGGGCTCGATCAGCGGCGTGCGGATCTCGGTCAAGGCAGGATCGGCGCCCAGGAAATCGAGCGTGACCACATCCAAGGGCCCGACGCGCCGGCGCGTCTTGAAGAAGGGAAAAATGGCTACGCAGGAATGCTTGCTATCGCGCAGCACATGGATCATCGGTTGCATGACCATGTGCGGGGAATCCCGCATGAAGTGCCGGCACCACGCGACGTGCCATTCGTGCCGCGAAAAAGGCAATGCGCCGCCGACCAGGCCGTGCAGGCGATCATACTCGGGCCGCAGCGCCCGCAATTCATCGAGGCAGGTCGCCACTTCACAGGTAAGGACCTGCTCGGCGCTTTCCGCCAATCGGCCTTGGGCGGGAAAGAATATTGCGCTGCTCGCCAGCGCCTCACCGCCGTGCGCGGCAGACTGAGCGGGGTCCCACATACAGGATGCCGGGCCATAGGCGCCGACCGGGTGCGCTGCCAGAGCATCGAAGGGGCGATTGCTCGCTATCAGGGCCTGCAGAGTGGAGCGGCACAGGCGACCGAGCACTCGTCTGAGCAGGGGCAGTCCGGCCGCCACCGTAGCGAGAGATAACGCGGGCCGGTCCCAACGGATGAGGCCGCGAGCGGCGGCCGCAGCACGCGCCGCTTGCACGTCCGAATCGGCCTTCAGCACCAGACTCCATGGCATGGACAAGCAGTCTGTGGTCTTGGCCAGGCGCTGGCCGATTGTGGGGCGCCGTATCCACCCATGGAATTCGGGCATGGCTTCCACGGCGCGCAGACCGGCCACGTTCCAGATACGCTCGCTTCGCGACGCGATTCCATGGACATAGCGGACTGATTGGGAATTATACCGCGCCCAGTCCAGGAACTCCGCGCCGCCGACGGCATCGCTCAGATAATGGCGGCTCGCCAGGGCGATGAGATCGAGCTGCGGACCGTGAAGCTCTCCGCAGAGCACAGCGTTCGAGTTCCCGGCCAGGCGCGCTGCAACCTCGATGAGACACGGACCGGCATCGTCGAGCTTTACTTCCAGATGAAAGGGACTGCGGCGCAGCCCGGTCGCTCGTATGACCGATTCGGCATAGGCGGCGAGCCGATCGAACAGCGCCGTGCCATGCTTCACCAGGATGGTTTCGGCATCGATATTGTGGCGTCCATTCGCGCGGCACCTCACATACTCGAAAATGGCGAGGACGACGACGTCACCGGCCGCATCCACCTGGCCGTTCACAAAGTACTCGACGCCATCGATGAATTCCTCCATGACGATCTGCGAGGCCGGTGCCGAGTTAAAGTAATCATCGATCGATCGAGCGGCGTCGCTGCGCTCGAACAGGCCGATACAGCGGTTGCCATACCCGTCGTTCGGCTTCAAGATGAAGCGTCTATAGCATGGCAGCTCGCGCAACGCGAGGACATCGGCCGGCCCGCGCACCAGCGCCGACGCGTTCATGCGCAATGCCGGCGCTGTTTGCCGCAGATGCTCCTTCAGGGCGAATTTATCGCGAAAGCGGCGCAATACGGCGGGGTCGATCATCTTTAGGCCAAGCTGTGCTGCGATCTGCGCCGCAGGCAGCAATACGTTCTCGCTGAATGGAACGACTGCGATCACGTTGTGGGCGGTTCGAACGTGTGCAATGAAAGCGTCCAGATCGCACAGATCGATATCGTATTCGGCGTCTACCGCTTCGCGATGCGCCGCCCCGCCGCGCATGGCGAAACGCGCGTGGCGATCGGTGTAGAAGCAGACAGCGCGATGACCGTATTGGCGATGAATATGCTCGATGAAGCTGGCACCGTATTCGTGATAAGGATCTTGAATGAGAAACTGTGAACCTGATTTCATACTCAAAGTGTGACCATGCAAGTACGGTCCTGATATAAGGGGAATCCCCGACACAGATTGGGGGCCGAGCGGAGCTCGCCGGTTCGTACGCCCGTCAGCAACAACAGCCGCAACCCCGATCGCGCAGTGAGGTCGCCACCGTACTTTCACAGCTTGCACAACCATGTCGGCAATTCGCTCATGCGCAGGAAGGGATTGTGCGTGACCGGGGCCTGGGGTATCGCCACGATGTCGAAACAAGGGGCGCCTTTGCGCACGCGGGTAGAGCGGCGTTTACCGGCGCTTTCGTCATTGCGGGGGCAAAACCCGGCGCAGGTGGGCGTCGGCGACAAACCGCGTCATATCCACCCCGATCTCGGCCACGATGACATGCGCGGTCACATCACTGATTCCGGGCATCGAGGTCAACAGCTGCATATCGAGTAGTGCACGTTGACCTGGAGGCTCTTACCGGCCAGACGGCCACTTCAACTCACGGCAATTCCACGCCGCGAAATCGACATGTCGAAGTCTCGAGCGTCGTGCAGATTGATGCCATCAGCCCGGATGCGATGACGCGCGTTTCAAACCATCGCATCGACAGACACTCATCGCGAAACTTGCCGTTAAAGGATTGTGCTCGCACGTTCTCGCGGTTCAATACTCTGCCTTCTCACCCTTCGCGGGCACCGAGGTTGGAACGCCCGGCGTGCCAGCATAGGTAATTAGCAATACGGCCGGCTCGTCGCCTGCTTCTCCCCGATGCACATCGTCAACCGATTCCCCAACGGCTTGCCCCTGATGAACGATCAAAGTCTTACCACTGGCCCTATCGTGCAGTGTGAGGGTTCCAGAGAGGACGTATACAGCATTTGGAATAGAATGATAGTGCCATGGCAGCGAGGTATGTGCTGCGATCGTCACCTTGAGAGTCGTGAGTTGTGGTTGGCCGGTCGGATAGTGCGTATAGGGTTTGCCATTCCAGGATTGCGTTGTCTGCAGCAGAGTTTCACGTTGGGCCGTCGCAATTTTTGCAGGAGCCTCCTGGGCAACAACAATTGACGTCGCCGCCGTGAGACAGCCTGCAATGAAAAGAGTCCCCGCGACAGCAGGGATGCGATATTTCAAAATCATCTCGGATGTCAGCATAATCGCCACCTCCATTTAGGTTTGTTTCCAACCTCGATATCTATTTCCTGAAGCGCCCTTACGCATCGATTTCAGAAACGGGAACTTTAGTTTCAGTTGTAGCATCCAGATGCGTTCGCCCGACGCAATGCGCAAACGCCCGCGTAGCGCTGAACGATCGCGTTACACCATTTGAAAAGCCGATCAAGAAGATCGTCATGGGATCCGGTACACAATCCAATTGATCGGAAAGGGGTCATGCAGGAATCGGGGCGTTCTGCTCGATCAAGTTCCGGCTCTTCAAGTCGGCCCAGAACGCCGCCGGAATTCTCGTGTGCATGGACGTATAGTCTTCCAGTATCTGATCCTCGCGGCTCACGCCGACGATCAGCGCCGACGCCACGTCGGGCGCCGCCGAGAACTGCAGCGCGGCAGTTCGCAGATCGACGCCGTGGGCGGCCGCCACCTCGCGCAGCCGCCTGCGCTTGTCGATGAACGCAGGGGGAATGTCATACGAGTCCGGGCCGTAGTTGTACCGCGGGCTGCCGGATATGAAACCCGCGTTGAGCGCGGAACCGATCACCAGCGAGGCGTTCTTCTGCCGCACGGCGGGGAACACGTTGTTCAGGGCATTCTTGTGATCGATCAGCGAATACTGCGAGGCGAGGAGGCAGACGTCCGGATCCGCCACCTCCAGCGTCCGCAGGATCGGCGCCGGCGTATTCACGCCGACGCCCCAGCCTTTGATCGTCCCCTCCTCGCGCAGGCGGGTGAGCTCGGGAAACGCGCCCGTCGTGGCGATCTTGAACTGAGCCTCCCAGCCGCCCGAGAGAAACTTGTTGTCGGGCGAGAGGTCGTGCACGAAGGCAATGTCGAGACTGTCGATGCCGAGCCGCTGCAGGCTGTCTTCGATCGAACGCCGGATCCCGGCAGCGGTGTAGTCGAAGATCACGTCGTTCGGCGACGGCGAGAACGGAAAATAGTCATGGCCGCTCGCGTTCTTCGAGGCCCGGAGCAGCTTGCCCACCTTCGAGGAGATGACGTACTCGCCCCGGCTGCGGTCGTGCAGAAAGCTGCCGAACCGCCGTTCCGCCAGGCCGAGGCCATACCAGGGCGACACGTCGTAGTATCGGATGCCGGCGGACCATGCCGCCTCCAAGATGGCGAAGGCATCCTTGTCGGTGACCACCGAGAATTCGTTTCCCAGGGGCACCCCGCCCATGCCGAACTTGAAGGGCGGCTTGTAGTGCCCTTGACCGGAACTCGCCACCCCATTCTTATTTTGTCCGGCGGACGCGGGGGTCTCTGCGGCGGAAGCCGCAGCGGGCACGAGAACGGCCGCCGCCGCCAGCGCCGATCCGCCCCCGGCCAGGTTCAGAAAGTCCCTTCTCGTAGTGATGGAGGGTCCCGTAGCCATGGTGGTGCTCCTCACGCTCGCGCGAGTGATTTCATGTCGATGACGAACCGGTAGCGGACATCGCTGTGGATCATCCGCTCGTAGGCCTTGTTGATATCCTGGATGGGAATGACCTCGACATCGGCGTGCAATGGATGGGCCGCACAGCTCTCGCGCAACACGCCACCGCACCGCTCAAAGGTTTCCAGCCGGTCAGAAGGGAGCATTGATGTCGACGACGTCGATGAGCTTGTGGTTGACGAACTCCTTGATGCCGAGCCCGAGCAGTTCGCGCCCATAACCCGAGTGGCGGATGCCGCCGAAGGGCAGATCGGCCTTGACCATGGTCGGATGATTGACGAACACCATGCCGGTCGAAATCTTCCGCGCCACCTCCGCGCCCTGCTTCGGATTGGAGGTGAATACCGATCCGCCCAAACCGAACGGAGAATCGTTGGCGATGCGCACGGCGTCGTCTTCGTCCTTCGCGCGGAACAGCATGGAAACAGGCCCGAAGAATTCCCAGTTGCGGGCTGGATTGTCCGCGGCGATGTCGCTCAGAATCGTCGGCTGTACGAAGGCCCCTCGTTCGGGAACCTTCGGCCCGACCTCGGTGGCGGTTGCGCCATAAGCGACGGCCTGGTGGATCTTGTCCTTGAGGTCGTCGGCCGCGCTCTGCGATGACAGTGGCGCCAATGTCGTCGCCGCATCGAACGGATCGCCCGTCCGCAGCTCCGCCACGCCGGCCTTGTAGCGCTCGAGGAACTTATCGTAGATCTCATCGGCGATGATCTCGGCATCCGTTGCATCGGGGAACGTCTTCACGACTTGGCCGGTGTAAGGGTTGGTGGTTGCATAGGGCATGATGATCTCCTTTGTAGCTCCGAACCGTTTCGTGGCTGGTTCCCAGATGCGGGCGCGGTAACGCTCGGGCGGAGGTTAGAATGACACCGAAGCGTGCATCGGGCTGTACAGGTTTCCACCTAGCGAACTGCAAGCAGCCCGGATAGCGACGGCGCGAAAAGAGTGTCGAGCGGCGCACCGACCCTGACCAGTCTCTATGACGCTACCGATGACTTGCTAACCGGGCTTAATTCCGAGATCGCTGAAGAGCGAGCGCTGCAGTTCAAGAATGATCCTGATCTGTGCCGCAAGATCGTCGCCCTTTATTCGGCGTCCTGGGCAGACGTCCCACCATCGCCCCATGTTGAAAGGCATGGAACTCAGCGGAACAAATACATGGAGCGGGAAACGAGACTCGAACTCGCGACCTCAACCTTGGCAAGGTTGCGCTCTACCAACTGAGCTATTCCCGCATCGAGGGCGTCGGCGCCCTCAACAGAGGCGCAATTGTAGGGCCGGTTTCCAGGGAGTCAAGAAGAACACGACCGAAAGTCGGTCTAAGGCCTTGAGCTAGACGACAATTCCGGCAAAGATGCGCGGATGAATGCGTCTGTCAACGAGATACTGGCCCGCACGCCTCCGTGGGTGTTCGTTTTATTCGCCTATTTGCTGTGGATCGGCGTGACGAGGCTGCGTCCCAGCGTCCAGATGTTGGGCAAGGTGTGGATCACGCCGCTGATTTTCGTCTGTTGGGGCCTGGCCGGGCTCTCCAAACGGCATGGCGAATTCGGGTATGTGCTGCCCCACTGGGCCATGGGCGCCGTGATCGGCGGCGCGCTCGGACTGCTGGGCGGCATGACGCTCACCGTCGACCGCCCCCGCCAGCTCGTGCTGCTGCGCGGCAGCATCATGCCCTTGGTCCGCCTCATGCTCATTTTTGGGGCGCATTACGCATTGCAGGTCGCCGCCGCGCTGCACCCCGACGAACGCACGACGCTGCTCATCTGGGACATCTACGTCTCGGGCGCCAGCACCGGCTACTTCATCGGCTGGTCCGCCCGTTTTCTGCAAAGCTACCGCAAGGCGCCCCAAGCCGACCTCGCCCCCGTGGTCTCCCTCAAAGGAACGAGCCTTCGCTAGTCGCTGGAGCTGCCCCGCAACTCCGGCCACGCCAGGCGTAGGTACGCGATCATCGACCAGAGGGTCAGCACGACCGCCACGGCCGTGAGCCCCAGCCCCAACTGGTACACCGGGATGCCGAACAAGCTCTGCCGGAACAGCAGGAACGAGAGCCCCACGATTTGCATGATGGTCTTGTATTTGCCGAGCAAGGACACCTTGACCTTGGCGCGCGCACCGATCTCGGCCATCCACTCGCGCAGCGCGGAAATGGCGATCTCGCGCCCGATGATGACGATGGCCGCGATCGCGACGAACCAGCGCGGATCGCGGCTCACGATCAAAATCAGCGCCGCCGCCACGATCAGTTTGTCCGCCACCGGATCCAGGAACGCCCCCAGCCGCGACGTCTGCCCCAGCTTGCGGGCGTAATACCCATCAAGCGTATCGGTGATCCCGGCGAGCGCGAACGCGGCGCAGGTTGCCGGATCCGCCCAGGGATAGGGCAGCAGATAGAACAACAAAACGATGGCCGGAATCATCAGAATCCGCAGCCATGTCAGGGTATTCGGGAGATTCCAATGCGAACCGACCGGACGGCCGTTACTGCCCTGGGTGGAGGTGCTCATAGATTACTTGGGCGAGTTCCCGTCCCAGTCCCCGGATTTGTACGAAATCATCGATGCCGGCACGCAGTATTCCTTGCAGTCCACCGAAAAACTTCAGCAGCTCGCGTCGTTTGACGGGCCCCAGGCCCGGAATGGTTTCAAGAATGGACTGGTTATGCCGCTTCGCACGCCTGCGCCGGTGTCCCGCAATCGCAAACCGGTGCGCCTCGTCGCGCACGCGCTGAATCAGATGTAAGGCGCTGGAGTCCGGCGGCAGTATAGTGGGCGTGTCCTGGCCCAACAAGAACAGTTGCTCCTGACCGGGCCGCCGATCCGCGCCCTTCGCCACGCCAATCAAGGTGATTCCCTTGACCCCGAGTTCGTCGATCACCTTGGCCGCCTCGGCGAGCTGGCCCTTGCCCCCGTCGATCAACAACACGTCCGGCGCCGTGATCTCCCCGTCGCGGATGCGCTTGTAGCGTCTCGTCAGCGCCTGATACATGGCGGCGTAGTCGTCGCCCGGCTGGATTCCCGCAATGTTGAAGCGCCGGTAATCGCTTTTGAGCGGCCCCTCGACCCCGAATACCACGCAGGAAGCGACCGTGTCCGTGCCGCCCGTATGGCTGATGTCGAAGCACTCGATGCGGCTCGGCGCCTCGTCGAGATTGAACGCCTCGCGCAATTCGTCGAGGCTCGACTCGATGCTGGCGCGCGCCAGCCCGCGCATCTTCAGCGCCTCGTTCGCGTTGTTGCGCATCATTTCCAGCCAGCGCGCCCGAATGCCCCGCACCGAGGACGTGATCCGCACCTTGTGCA
Source organism: Gammaproteobacteria bacterium (assembly GCA_003164785.1). GTDB lineage: Bacteria > Pseudomonadota > Gammaproteobacteria > Steroidobacterales > Steroidobacteraceae > Bog-1198. The sequence goes on from PLUE01000022.1 coordinate 83,835, forward strand.
GGGAACGCTCGGCCAAGGTAGCCTCGAGCACCTCCATGTCCTCGAAATCCTGCTCCACCAGGATCTCCGCCGGCGACTCGCGGTCGAGGTAATACTGGCCGACGAATTGCGCCAGAACCTCGGGAATTTCCGCGAACGGCGCGCGCGGGAAGAACGTGGTGCTGCCGAGGCTGCGGCCGCCGCGCACGAACATGAGCGCCACGCAATACTCGCCGCTGCCCGCCGCCACCGCGATCACGTCGGCGTCATGGTCGTTGCCGGACGTGACGATCTGCTGCGATTGGATGGTCTTCAGGTTGGCCAACTGGTCGCGCAGACGCGCGGCATCCTCGAATTCGAGCTTCTCCGCCGCCGCCTCCATCCGCCGGCCCAACTCCTGCTGCACCTCATCGTCGCGCCCCTCCAGCACTTTGATGGCCGCGCCCGCGTCGCGCGCATACGCTTCCTTTGAAATGAGCCCGACGCAGGGGGCCGTGCAGCGCTGAATCTGGTATTGCAGGCAGGGCCGGGACCGGTTGGCGAAATAGCTGTCCTCGCAGTTGCGCAGCCGAAACAGCTTTTGCAGCTGCTGCAGCGCCTCGCGCACCGCCCCCGCCGACGGATACGGGCCGAAAAAGCGCCCCGGCTCCTTGCGCGAACCGCGGTAGAAGCTCAGGCGGGGAAACTCGTGCCCGGTCTCCAGGTGCAGGAACGGGAAGCTTTTATCGTCGCGGAGCACGACGTTGAAGCGCGGCCGGTGCTTCTTGATGAGATTGAACTCGAGGAGCAACGCCTCGGTGTCCGAATTGGTGATCGTGACTTCCATGTGCGCGGTCCGCGCCACCAACGCCTGCACCTTCGGCTGCACGTTGCTCGCCTGGAAATACGACCCCACCCGGCTTTTCAGGTTGCGCGCCTTGCCGACGTAGAGGATCTCCCCCTCCACCCCCAACATGCGGTAAACACCGGGCCGCGCCGGCAGGCTGTCGACGAACGACTTGGCGTCGAATTGTTCGGTGAGGACGGTCATCAGCCGTCCGCGATGTCTCGCGCCCGCTCGACCACCGCCTCGAACATCGCGGTGGTCAGGCGCCGGGTCTGGGTGTTGTAGCGGCTGCAATGGTACGAGTCGATCAACGTCCGGCCATCGCCAAGCTCATGCTCGGCACCATGCGCGAACTTGAATTTTTTAGGTAGCACGTCGTACGTCCTCAACACGGCCTCGTGGGCCACCAGCCCCAACGCCAGAATCGCCCGGACCGAGCGGCTCTGGGCGAGTTCACTGCGCAGATAATCGTTGCAGGTTTTGATCTCCACCGGCAACGGCTTATTGTCGGGCGGCAGGCACTTCACGGCATTCGTGATCCGCGCCTTGGCCAACAGCAGGCCATCGTCGGCCGCCGTCGAAATGGGCCCGGTGGACAGCCCATACTTGAACAGCGTCGCATACAACAGGATTCCGGCGTGGTCCCCGGTGAAGGGCCGTCCACTGCGATTCGCGCCATGTTTGCCGGGCGCCAGGCCGACGATGAGCAGCCGCGCCTTGGCATCACCGAAGGGCGGCACGGGCAGACAGGTGTAGCTCGGATGCTCAGCCTTCACCTCATCGAGAAAGGCCGCGAGACGGGGACAACGGCGGCAACTGGAATCGAAGACTTTGGTCATTGAAGCCTGGCAAACCGGAACGGCACAAATAAAAACGGGCTACGTGGATTCGATCCACGTAGCCCGTTATCGAGTGCGCCTGGAATTTGGACTAACCCGAGCGCAACCCAAACCTCGCCACTTGCGAGTGGCCACGGACCCCCCAGCCATCGGAGACGATCGATCCCGCGGGAGCGTCCGTTTCACGGGCATTTCCCGAGAAACTTGGGCTCAAACCGCGCGACTGAACGAGGCGGGAAAGGTTGAGACTGAGAATATCACCTGCGTACCCCGTGGCAACCGGGTTTTTACAAAACCGCTGACCGCCTGGCAGACAATTTCGAGCTTTATTCCGTAAGCCATTGAAAAATAATATGTAAATCCGGATTACAGTGTTTTGATAGTGTTCAACGAAACGCCTTGGTCGTCCGCCTGTTGGCTCCCGCACGGCGGGCGATGAGCATTGCCAGCTCCAAGGCCTGTTCGGCGTTCAGCCTCGGGTCCACCTGGGAACGGTAAGCCCGGACCAGATCCGCTTCCGCCAGGCCGCGGGCTCCGCCGATGCATTCGGTAACATCATCGCCGGTCAACTCGATGTGCACCCCACCCAACATCGAGCCGCATTCCTCGTGAATGCGAAACGCCGCCTCCACCTCTCCCAAGATATTGTTGAAGCGCCGCGTCTTGATGCCGGCCGCCGTAGTCTCGGTGTTGCCGTGCATGGGATCGCACACCCACAGCACCTGGGATCCCGTCCCCCGCACGGCCTCGATCATGGCCGGCAGCCGCTGCTCGATGTCCTTGATCCCGAAGCGATGGATGAAGGTCAGACGGCCGGGCTGATTCTGCGGATTCAAGACGTGCACCAATTCCTGCAACCATTCCGCGCTCATCGCGGCGCCGACCTTGACGCCGATGGGGTTGGCGATGCCGCGGAAGTACTCGATGTGCGCGCCATCGATGTTGGCGGTGCGCATCCCGATCCACGGCATATGAGTCGACAGGTTGTACCACTTCTTCTGACGTCCGATATAGCGGGTCTGCGCCTGCTCCGACAGCAGGTGCAAACCCTCGTGGCTGGTATAGAAGTCACCACGGGTCACGGCGTGAACCTGCTGGCCGCTCATGGACTCGAAGAAGTCCAACGACTCACCGATCGAATCGACGATTTTCTGGTAGGCATCGCGCAACGGGGCGTGACGCAGGAAGCTCAAATCCCAGTACTCCGGGTGGTGCAGGTCGGCAAATCCGCCATCGATCAGCGACCGGACGAAATTCAAGGTGAGCGCCGCGCGCTCGTAACCGCGCAGCAACAGCTCGGGGTCCGGCTCGCGCTCGAGCGCCGTGAAGCCCGGCCGGTTGACGTTGTCGCCGCGATAACACGGCAGAGTCACCCCATCCTTGGTCTCGGTGTCGGCGGAGCGCGGCTTGGCATACTGCCCGGCAAAGCGGCCGACCCGGATTACAGGCTTCTTGAGCCCCTGCAGCAGCACCAAGCTCATCTGCAGCAGAATCTTCAGGCGCCGCGCGATGCTGTCGGATTCGCAATCCGCGAAGCTCTCGGCGCAGTCGCCACCCTGCAACAGGAACTGCTCGCCGCGCTGTGCCTTGGCCAGCCGCTCGCGCAGCGCTTCGACTTCCCAGGAAACCACCAGTGGCGGCAGGCGGCTCAGCGAGGCCACGGCCCGCTCCAAGGCTACCGGATCGGCGTATTTGGGCTGCTGGGTGACCGGCTGATCGTGCCAGCTCGCCGGGTGCCAATGGGTCAATGCGAGGCTTTTGGACATGGCGACGATGCTACGGCAAAATGCGCGCCCAACCAATATCCGGGGCCGACTCCTGCCATGCATAAAATCAACGAGACGCTGAAGGCACTGGGCCTGAAAGAGATCAATTCGGGCACCTGGTCCGGCAGCCACGGCTGGAGCCAGGAAACCGCGGGCGCCCTGATCGAGTCCATCAACCCGACGACCAACCAGCGTCTCGCGCAGATTCGCGGCGCGACGGGCGACGACTATAAGCGCGTCTTGACCTCCGCGGTGGAAGCCGCGAAGCACTGGCGCCAGGTGCCCGCCCCGAAGCGCGGCGAGACCGTGCGGCTGATGGGCGAGGAGTTGCGCCTGCACAAGGACGCGCTCGGCAGCCTGGTCTCGCTCGAGAATGGCAAGATCAAGGCCGAGGGCGACGGCGAAGTGCAGGAGATGATCGACATCGCCGACTTTGCGGTCGGTCAGTCCCGCATGTTGTACGGCAACACCATGCATTCCGAGCGCGCGCAGCACCGCATGTACGAGCAGTGGCACCCGCTCGGCGTCGTCGGCGTGATCTCCGCCTTCAACTTTCCGGTGGCCGTGTGGTCATGGAACGCCTTCCTGGCCGCGATCAGCGGCAATGCCGTCATCTGGAAGCCCTCGCCGAAAACCTCCCTGTGTTCGATCGCGGTGCAGAACATCTGCAATCGCGTGCTCGAGCGTCACGCCCTGCCGCCGATCTTTCAGATGTTCATCGATGCCGGAACGGAGCTCGCCACGCGCTTCGTCGATGATCGGCGCGTCGCGCTGGTGTCGTTCACCGGCTCGACCCAGGTCGGGCGCCAGATCGGCGTGCGCGTCGCCGAGCGGCTGGGGAAGAGCCTGCTCGAACTCGGCGGCAACAATGCCATCATCGTCGATGAGTCCGCCAATCTCGACCTTGCCGTACCCGCCATCGTGTTCGGCGCGATCGGCACCGCCGGCCAGCGCTGCACCTCGACCCGCCGCGTGCTGGTCCACAAGTCCCGTGCCGCGGAACTCGAGCGACGCTTGGTGACCGCTTACGGCCAGGTGCGCATCGGCGACCCTCTCGACGCGGGAACGTTGATGGGGCCCTTGATCGACCCGGGCGCGGTGTCCCGTTACCAGGCGGCGCTGGCGACGGCACAGTCCCAAGGCGCCACGCTGCTCTGCGGCGGCAACGTGTTGAAGCGGCCGGGCAACTTCGTCGACCCCGCCATCGTGCGCGCCGCCGCCGAGACGCCCATCGTCGCCACAGAGACCTTCGCGCCCATTCTGTATCTCGTGAGTTACGACACGCTGGACGAGGCCGTCGCCATTCAGAACTCCGTGCCCTATGGCCTCTCCTCCGCCGTGTTCACCGACCGGCTGCAGGTGGCCGAACGGTTCCTGTCCGCCGAAGGCAGCGACTGCGGCATTGCCAACGTCAATCTCGGCACCTCCGGCGCCGAGATCGGCGGCGCGTTCGGCGGAGAGAAGGACACCGGCGGCGGCCGCGAGGCCGGTTCCGATTCCTGGAAGGCGTATATGCGGCGCCAGACGAACACGATCAACTGGAGCTCCGAACTGCCGCTGGCCCAGGGAATCCAGTTCAACGTCTGAGTCCCGCTTGGCGGCGCTGGCGGTGTCCGGTCCGCGCCGCCACGCTGCGTTCCGTCCTTTTTTAGCGTCGTCTTTATGCGCGTTGCCCTACCCTGCAACGATCATGAATTCCCGAATACTTCACGCTCGCCGGACCAGCCTGGCCCTGATCGTTGCCGCGGTGGTGAGCCATGGCCACCTCCTTCCCGACTACACCGGCGCGTCCCCCGCCACGTCGGGCCTCACACGCCTCGGCCGCGATCTCATGCGTAGGTCGGCCCACGAACGATCGCCCGCACGCGCGTCAACGGTCGGTGCGTGGTCCCCGAAGTCGGGCATTTACACTTTTTATACAAACTGACGGCCGATCGCTGCGGCATTTTTCTTGGGTCCCGGTGCATCCTTCGGCGCAAATGACAGACGCCATGCACGCCGTCTTGATCGTGGAGGACGATCAAGCCATTCAGAAAATCCTCACGCTGCTGTTCGAAGCGGCAGGGTTCAGGGTCATCGTTGCCGAGACCGCGGCGCGCGGCGAACTCGACGCGCGGCTGTACAAGCCGGATGTCATCGTCGTCGATCTGGGTCTTCCCGATCGCGACGGCATCATGGTGATCGCCGCCATCCGCGCGTGGTCCGCGGTGCCCATCATCGTGTTGACCGCGCGCACCGCGGAATCCCAGCGCCTGTCGGCCTTCGATCAAGGCGCCGATGACTATGTCGTCAAACCCTTCAACGGACCGGAACTGGTGGCCCGCGCGCGGGCCACTCTGCGACGCCACGTGCGCGGCTCGCTGCCGATGGGCATTCTCAACCTCGGCGACGTATCGATCGATCTCGGGAAGCGCATTGCCCACCACCGGGACGGACACGAGGTGCATTTCACGCCGATCGAACATCGCATCCTGGAGACGCTGGCGCGATATGGCGACCGCATCGTCACCCATGCGGTGATCATCAAGGAGGTGTGGGGTCCGAACCGCGCCGACGCGCGGTCGCTGCGCGTTTACATCGCCAGTCTGCGCCGCAAGCTGGAAAGCGACCCCTGTCGTCCCCAGCACATCCTCACCGAACTGGGGGTCGGCTACCGCCTCGTCATGGATGGGAACCGGCAGTGAACCCATCCCGGCCGCCTACTTTTACAACATCTTTATATGCCCGCGGATATCGTACCGCATACTTGAATTTTCGGGTTTTTATGAAGCGAACGGAGGTCCCGATGTAACCCCGTCGCCCCTTTCAGGAGACGCGCTGTGGACATGCTCGCGATTGGCGGCTTGATTGCTTTTGTCGTGCTGATGCTGGCGCTCGTGAAGGGATGCGCCGCGATGGAGAAGTCGAAATGAACTGGTCTTACGTGCTGAGCGGCGTGCTCGCCGTTGCCCTGCTGATCTATCTGATCGGCGCGCTGATTCGGGCGGAGGATCTCTGATGACGCTCCAAGCCTGGGCCGCACTGGGATTGTTCCTGACCGTGCTGGTCGCCGCCGCCTATCCGCTGTCGATCGTCATGGCGCGCATCGCCGACCCTGCCCCGTTGAAGGGGCCGGCCGGCGCGCTCGAACGCGCGCTCTATCGGCTCGCCGCCGTGGACCCCACCCACGACATGCCATGGACTCGTTATGCCACCTCTGTCATCCTGTTCAACGCGTTCGGCGTGCTCGTCGTGTACGCCGCGCAGCGCCTGCAGCTCTGGCTGCCGTGGAACCCGCAACATCTCGCCAACATCACGGTCGATTCGTCGTTCAATTCGGCGGTGAGCTTCGTCACCAACACCAATTGGCAGGGTTACGCCGGCGAATCCACGATCAGTTACTTCACGCAGATGGTCGCCTTCGCGGTCCAGAACTTCTTCTCCGCGGCGACCGGCATCGCCGTCGCGTTCGCACTGGTGCGCGGCTTCGCGCGGCGTTCCGCCGCCGGCATAGGCAATTTCTGGGTCGATCTGACCCGCAGCACCCTGTACGTCCTCCTGCCGCTGTCGGTCGTGCTCGCGATCCTCTTCATGGGACAGGGGGTCATTCAAAACTTCGATGCGTACCAGGACGTGCACACGCTGGACACCATCGCCTACGACAACCCGAAGGTGGACGCCGACGGAACCGTGCTCACCGATGCGCACGGTGCGCCTCTGACCGAGCCCATGACCACGCAGACCCAGACGATCGCGATGGGCCCGGTGGCCTCCCAGGAAGCCATCAAGATGCTCGGCACCAACGGCGGCGGATTTTTCAACGCCAACTCCGCGCACCCGTACGAGAACCCGACTCCGCTCACCAACTTCTGCCAGATGCTGGCGATGTTCCTGATCCCGACGGCGCTGTGCTTCGTGTTCGGAAGGATCATCGGTGACCTGCGGCAGGGCTGGGCCCTGCTCGGCGCGATGACCCTGATCTTTGCGGTCATGGCATGCGTCGCCATCTGGGCCGAACAACGCGGCAACCCCGCCTTCGCCCCATGGGGCATCGATCAGACGCACACCGCCCTGCAGGCCGGCGGCAACATGGAGGGAAAGGAGACCCGCTTCGGCATCATCGGCTCCGCTCTGTTTGCCACCATCACGACCGCCGCCTCCTGTGGGGCCGTGAACGCCATGCACGACTCGTTCACGCCGTTGGGCGGGATGGTGCCGATGTGGCTGATCGAGCTCGGTGAAGTGGTGTTCGGCGGCGTGGGGTCGGGGCTCTATGGAATGCTCATCTTCGCGATCATGGCGGTGTTCATCGCCGGCCTGATGATCGGCCGCACGCCGGAATATCTCGGCAAGAAAATCGAAGCGTTCGAAATGAAGATGACGTCGATCGTGATCCTGATCGTGCCGTGCCTGGTGTTGCTCGGCAGCGCCATTGCCGTGACGACGGCGGCGGGTCGCCTCGGCATCTTCAATCCCGGCGCCCACGGATTCTCGGAGGTTCTTTACGCCCTGTCGTCCGCAGCCAACAACAACGGCAGCGCCTTCGCAGGTCTGTCCGCCAATACCCCGTTCTACAACATCCTTCTGGCCGTGGCGATGTGGATCGGCCGATTCGCCTTCATCGTGCCCGTGCTGGCGATCGCCGGCTCGCTCGCCAGGAAGAAGCGCATCGAAGTCACGGTCGGCACGTTGCCCACCCATGGACCGCTGTTCGTCGCGTTGTTGGTGGGCACCGTCGTGTTGGTGGGTGCATTGACCTACGTGCCGGCGCTCGCGCTGGGGCCGGTCATCGAGCACCTGCAGCTCTACGCGATTCATTGAGGATTCAAACTGTGGCACGTCAATCGTTGAGCTTGTTCGACTCCGCCCTGCTGGGGCCCGCCATCGCCGACTCGTTTCGCAAATTGTCCCCGCGCGTCCAATTGCGCAATCCCGTCATGTTCGTGGTCTACATCGGCAGCATTCTGACGTCCATCCTGTGCCTCGCGGCGCTCCTGGGGCGTGGCGAAGCGCCGGTGGGATTCATTCTCGCGATCAGCGCCTGGCTATGGTTCACGGTGCTGTTCGCGAATTTTGCCGAGGCGCTCGCCGAGGGACGCAGCAAGGCGCAGGCAGCATCGTTGCGGGGCTTGAAGCAGTCCGTCCAGGCCAAGAAGCTGCAGGTGGCCAGGTACGGGAGCCCTGTGGCATCCACGCCCGCCCCCGCGCTTCGCAAGGGCGATTTCTTTCTGGTGGAGACCGGTGACGTCATCCCCGCGGACGGCGAAGTCCTCGAGGGCGTCGCATCCGTCGACGAAAGCGCCATCACCGGCGAATCCGCTCCGGTGATCCGCGAGGCTGGCGGCGACCGCTGCGCCGTCACCGNNCATCACCGGCGAATCCGCGCCGGTGGTTCGTGAATCGGGCGGCGACTTCTCCGCGGTGACCGGCGGCACGCGGGTTCTCTCGGACTGGCTCATCGTCCGCGTGACGGTGAATCCCGGCGAAGCGTTCATCGATCGGATGATCGCCATGGTCGAGGGCGCAAAACGGCAGAAAACGCCGAACGAGATTGCGCTCACCATTTTGTTGATCGCGCTCACCATCGTCTTCTTGCTCGCCACCGCGACGCTGCTGCCGTTCTCGCTGTTCAGCGTGTCGCTCGCCAACATGGGCTCCCCCGTGACCATCACCGTGTTGGTGGCGCTGTTGGTCTGCCTCATACCGACCACCATCGGCGGCCTGCTCTCCGCGATCGGCGTTGCCGGCATGAGCCGCATGATGGCATCGAACGTCATCGCGACCTCCGGACGCGCGGTCGAGGCCGCAGGCGACGTCGATGTGCTGCTGCTCGATAAAACGGGCACCATCACCCTCGGCAACCGGCAGGCCGCCGCGTTCCTGCCGGCGGACGGTGTGGCCGAGCAACAGCTCGCGGATGCCGCGCAATTGAGCTCGCTCGCGGATGAGACTCCCGAAGGACGCAGCATCGTCATTCTGGCCAAACAGCGCTTCAACATACGCGAGCGCCACCTGGGCGAACTCAATGCCACCTTCGTTCCGTTCACGGCGCAAACCCGGATGAGCGGCGTCGATCTAGGTGCGCGAGAAGTGCGCAAAGGGGCCGCGACCGCCGTCAAACAATACGTCGAGGCGAAGGGCTTTGCGTATCCGGATCGAGTCACGCACCTGGTCGACGAGGTCGCCCGCAAAGGCAGCACACCCCTGGTGGTGGTGGACGACGGCCGGGTTCTGGGCGTCGTCGAACTCAAGGACATCGTAAAAGGCGGCATCAAGGAGCGGTTCGGCGAACTGCGCCAGATGGGCATCCGCACCGTCATGATCACGGGTGACAATCGGCTCACGGCCGCGGCCATTGCGGCGGAGGCCGGCGTGGATGACTTTCTTGCCGAGGCGACACCCGAGGCCAAGCTCAAGCTCATCCGCCAGTACCAGAGTGAAGGCCGGTTGGTTGCCATGACCGGTGATGGAACCAACGACGCGCCGGCGCTTGCCCAGGCGGATGTGGCGGTCGCGATGAATTCCGGGACCCAGGCGGCAAAGGAAGCTGGCAACATGGTGGACCTGGACTCGAATCCCACCAAGCTCATCGAGATCGTCGAGGTGGGCAAGCAGCTGTTGATCACCCGCGGGTCGCTGACCACGTTCTCGATCGCGAACGATGTCGCCAAGTACTTTGCCATCATTCCGGCGGCGTTCGCCACGACCTATCCGCAGTTGCGCGCCCTCGACGTCATGCACCTGACGAGCTCAAATTCGGCGATTCTGTCGGCGGTCATTTTCAATGCCCTGATCATCGTGGCATTGATTCCGCTGGCGTTGAAGGGCGTGAAGTATCGTGCGCTCGGCGCGGCCGCCCTGCTGCGTCGCAATCTCTTGGTATACGGCCTGGGAGGACTCCTGGTGCCGTTCGTCGGCATCAAATTGATCGATATGGCGCTCACCGTGATGCGTCTGGTGTAGAGGTAATCGCTATGAAACTCATGCTCCGCCCTTTGATCGTGCTCTTCGTGTTCCTGTCGGTGGTGGTGGGGATCGCCTACCCACTGGCCATGACCGGCATCGGCAGATTGCTGTTCCCGCACCAGGTCGGCGGAAGTCTGCTCTTCCGGGACAACCAGGCGGTGGGATCGTCGTTGATCGGACAATCGTTCACCGCCCCCCAGTATTTCTGGGGCCGCCTGTCGGCGACGGCACCCATGGCCTATAACGGCGGCGCCTCGGGCGGCTCGAACCTCGGCCCCTCGAATCCCGCCCTGCTGGACGCGGTCAAGGGGCGGGTCGCGGCGCTGAAAGCCGCTGATCCGGCCAACGCGTCGCCCATCCCCGTCGACCTGGTGACCGCTTCGGGCAGCGGCCTGGATCCGGAGATCAGCCCCGCGGCAGCGCTCTATCAAGTGTCCCGCGTCGCGCAAGCCCGACATCTGGACCCCGCGCGGGTCCGGGCGCTTGTGCTGTCGCATACCGACGGGCCACAGTGGGGCATGTTCGGTGAATCACGCGTGAATGTGCTGCTGCTCAATCTCGACCTCGATCGAACGCGGTGAGGTAACCGTCGTGCCGCGCCCCGACCCCGATGCTCTGCTTGCGAAGGTGAACGAGCAAGAGGCCCAGGCACAGCGCGGCAAGCTGCGCATCTATTTCGGGTCCTCTGCCGGCGTCGGCAAGACCTATGCGATGTTGACGGCCGCGCTCAAAGCCGCGAGCGAGGGTCGCGATGTGGAGGTCGGCGTCATCGAGACGCATGGGCGCACGGAAACCGAGGCACTGTTGGAGGGCCTGACCCAGCTGCCGCTCAAGCACATATCCTACAAGGACAGGGACCTCACCGAGTTCGATCTCGACCGCGCGCTCGAGCGGCGGCCGTCCCTGATCCTCGTCGATGAACTCGCCCATTCCAATGTCCATGGTTCCCGCCACCCGAAACGGTGGCAGGACGTCGAGGAGCTTCTCTCCGCCGGCATCAACGTCTACACGACGGTCAATGTCCAGCATCTCGAGAGCCTGAACGACGTCGTCAACGGCATCACCAACGTGCGCGTCTGGGAAACCGTGCCCGACACGGTTTTCGATCAGGCCGATGAAGTGGTGTTGGTCGACATACCGGCCGACGAACTGCTCGCCCGATTGAAGGCAGGAAAGGTCTACATCCCGCACCAGGCGGAACGCGCGGCGGCCAATTTCTTCCGCCGGGGCAATCTGATGGCGCTGCGCGAACTCGCACTGCGGCGCACCGCCGATCGCGTGGAGGGCGACGTCCAGGCCTACCGGGTCGACCAATCGATCGACTCGGTGTGGAAGACCGCGACCGCACTCCTGACGTGCGTCGGGCCCGATGCGGGCGCCGAACGCGTGGTGCGGGCCGCCGCCCGACTCGCCAGCCAACTGAACGCCGATTGGCACGCGATCTACATCGAGACCCCGTCGCTGCAGCGGCTGCGGGCCGCGCGCCGCGAGAAGATCCTGGCCACCTTGAATCTCGCGCAGGAACTCGGCGCCACGACCGCGGTCATCGCCCACCAACAGGTCGCGGAGAGCGTGATCGCTTACGCGCGGCGGCACAACCTCTCGAAGCTCGTCATCGGCCGCGATCCATCGCGTCACTTATGGCCATGGCAACGCTCGAGCGGCCAGAAGCTGTCGCTGCTCGCGCCCGACATCGATCTGATCGAGATCGGCAGACAACAGGGCGCGGCGCCGGGAACGCCCGCCCGGACGACCGGCCCCGTCACCATGCCGCTGCTCGACGTGGAGACCAGTGAGCGGCGCAAGAAGAAGAATCTCCGCTATGCCTGGGCGGCGCTCGCGTGCATCGCCGTCACGTTCCTCTCCATGCCGCTGGCGGCCCATTTCGACCGCTCCAACATCGTCGCCATTTTCATTCTGGGCGTCGTGTTGGTCGCGGTGCGCTTCGGCCGCGGCCCCGCGGCCCTCGCGGCCGTGCTGAACGTGGGGGCGTTCGACTTCTTTTTCGTGCCGCCGCGCTTCTCGTTCGCCATCAGCGACGTCCAGTACCTGCTGACTTTCTTCATCATGTTGACGGTCGGTCTCATCACGGGCCAGTTGACGGCGGGCCTGCGGTTCCAGGCCCGAGTCGCGGCGCACCGCGAGGAGCGCGCACGCTCGTTGTATGAGATCGCCCGCGACTTGTCGGGCGCGGTGCAGATCGATCAGGTCCTCGCCATCAGCGCCAAGTCGATCGAGCGCACGTTTCGCGCCAGCGCCGCCTTGCTGCTGCCCGACGCGCACGGAAAGGTCGACGTACCGCCGCATAGCGACCGTCCGACGCTGCCGCTCGAGATCGGCATCGCCCAATGGGCATACGATCGGCGCGAACCCGCCGGCTTCAGCACCGACACGCTCCCCGGCAGCGCGGTGCTCTACGTCCCCCTGCGTGCGCCCACGCTGGCGCGCGGTGTACTCGCCGTGAAGGCGCACAACAAACGTCTGTTCAGGATCCCGGAACAACGCCAGCTGCTCGACACGTTCGCCGCCTTGATCGCGATTGCACTCGAACGGGTGCACTACGTGAATCTGGCCCAAGCGGCGGTGGTCAGCATGGAGTCGGAGCGGCTGCGCAATTCGCTGCTCGCTGCGTTATCCCATGACCTGCGCACGCCGCTCACCGTGCTGGTGGGCTACGCGGAAGTCCTGGCCATGACCAAACCGGCCCTGTCCCACGAGCAGCTGCAGATCGCCCTGGACATGCAGGACGAGGCGAAGCGCATGAGCGGACTCGTCGCCAACCTGCTCGACATGGCGCGGATCGAAAGCGGCGAGGTCCGCCTCAATCTGGAGTGGCAACCCCTGGAGGAAGTCGTGGGCACCTCGCTGAATGCGGCGAAGAGCATATTGAAGGGTCACACGCTGGTAACCCGCATCCCCGACGACCTGCCGTTGGCCCGTTTTGACGCCCTGCTGATCGAGCGCGTCATCGTGAATCTCCTCGAGAATGCCAGCAAATACACCCCTCCCGGAAGCACGATCACCCTGTCCGCCGTGGCGGCGGACAATCAGCTTCGCGTTTCGGTGGCCGACGACGGTCCCGGCCTGCCGGTCGGCCGGGAGGCCGCCGTGTTCGAGAAGTTCACGCGCGGCGAACGCGAATCCGCAACGCCCGGCGTGGGCTTGGGCCTCACCATCTGTCGCGCCATCATCGAATCGCACCACGGCACCATCGTCGGCGCGAACCGGCCCGAAGGCGGCGCCATTTTCACCTTCACGCTGCCGCTGGGAAGTGGCAGCGCCTCACCGGTCGACGCAGAAGCTCTGCAGGCATGACCCCGGGGTGCGCCCGCGCTCATCGCGCCAGCCACGCCTCGATTTCCGCCGCGCGCACCGCGAGGCGTGCGGCGGATACCGGACCCAGCGTCTTCAATTCCTGCGCATAGAGCGAGACCCGAAACTCCTCGATCCAGAAGCGCAGTTGATCGAGCTGCGGCAACCAGCGCCTCTCCGCCTCCACCTGCGCCGTCAGTGTCCGCTCGCGCGCACCCCACTCGGTGAGTTCCTTCAACACCGCGGGCGGTTCGCTGCCCCGGGCCAGCAGCCGCTGCCAGCGTCGCTCCTCCGCCTTCACGTGACGCGGCAGCTGACGCAATGCATCGGGCGAGAGAGCAGCGATCGAGTCCGCGCTGAGCAGCCGCTGCAGGTGCGCATGACTCTCCTCCACCAGCGGCGCGATTCGCCGCATGCGCGGGTCGTCCAGCATGCGCCGCACGGCGCGCGCCTCCGTGAACCAATTGAGCGCGCTCGCGGTAATCTCGGTGAGCGCCGGGTACAGGCGCTCGCGCCCCTGCTCCACCGCCGCCTCGAAGACCTCGCGAGTCCGCGGGGCATCGCCGTCGCGGAAGCACGCACGCCGAAACACCAGCTGCAACAGCGCGTCGGACAGTGCCGCCCCCGACACATAAGGGCTCGCCGCCAGCATCAAGGGCGTGTCGCCCGCGATCTTCTTCGCCAGGTCCCGCGCCTGGCGCTCCAACACCAGGCGCGCCAGATGCAGCGCGCCGCGCTGCCACGTGTGCGCCGCCTCGTCGGCGGTCCATTCGAGGCGGAAATTCATCACCCCGTCGACCTGCGCCACGGTCGGATACACCGTCACCAAACCCTGCTGGACATCGATCGTCGCGGTATCGGGTAGGGCCGCCATGTCGAAGCGGCGCCACGGCGCCGCATGCATCAGACGCGCGTGCTTGTCGAGTTCCGCGCGCGCCGCCTTGGCGCAACGCCGTCGCAGGATGCCCAGGTCGCTGCCTTGTGCGAGTTCCTTGCCCAGCTCCACCACGGCCAGCTGCGCGGTCAGATGCGCCGGTATCGCATTCAGATCGAAACGAATCAAGGAGGGTTGGATGCCCCGCGCTTCCTGGAGCCACACATCGAGCCGCTGCATGTTGGTGGATGGGCCGCCCATGTATTCCATGAAACCCGCCGCCGTCGCGCCGATCGGGATCAAGCTGCGGCGCGCGTCCTTCGGCATTGAACGCAGCAGGGCTTCGACCCGCGGCGCCGCCAGGCCCGGAACGGCCGCATCCACCTCCGCGCGGGTCAACGTCGGCAGCGCCAGCAACGGCACCCGCAGCGTCGCCCCGTCGCGCGTCTCTCCTGGCGAGAACTTGTACTCTACCGGAACATCGAGCGCCGGCAGCTGCACCCGCTCCGGAAACTGCGCGAGCGCCAGCGGATCCGGCGAGCGAGCGAAGATGTCGTCGGACTTGAGCGTGAGCGCATCACGCTCCGCGTCGCTCAGGTGCCGGGTGAAGTACTCGAGCGTCGCCGCGCTCGACACCTGGCGGGGCAGCCGCTCATCGTAGAACTCGACGAAGTATTCCGGCGCATGCACCAGGTCGCGCGTGCGCAACCGTTCCTCCATGCGCTGCGCCTCGCGAATGGCATCGTCGTTGACACGCACCCAATCGGGACGGCGCTTCAAGCGATGATAGGCCAGCGCCTCGCGCGCAAAGATCAACCGCGACTCCTCCGGCGCGATCGGCCCGTAGTTGACCACCCGATTGGCGCTCAGGATCAAGCCCAGGTAGCTGATGCGCTCGCGCGCCACCACTTCCTCGCGACCCTCGTCCCAATCCGGCTCCAGGTATTCTCGCTTCAGCAGATGATGCGCCGCCGACTCGATCCAGTTCGGCTCGATCTCCGCGACGCGACGCGCGAACACGCGCGAGGTCTCGACGATGTTCGCCGCCATGACCCAGCGCGCCCGACGCCGTTTCAGCGGCGACCCCGGAAAAATGTGGAAGTGCACGCCCCGCGTTCCCAGGTACGTGCCGTCCTCGCCCAACTGGCCCACCATGGTGCAGAAGCCCGCCAGCAGCGAGCGATGCACGGCGGTGTAACTGGCGGCCTTGGGTTGCGCGACGATGCCGAGTTCGCGGGCGCGATCCACCACCTGGGTGTACACGTCCTCCCATTCGGACAAGCGCAGCACCGACAGGCCCCGCTCCTTGCACCACTTGCGCACTTCGCGGCGTGGACCTTCCCGCGCCCGGCGGTAGGCACGCCACAGCTTCACCAATCCCGAGAACTCCGACTTGCTGTCCTCGAACACTGCAGTTGCCGCCGGATCGCCCGCGGCGCCCTCCGAGTTGGCGATGCGCGCGTCGGGCACGCTTAAGGCCGCGACGATGGCCAGCAGCTCGCTCTCCGCGTGGAAGCGTTTGCTCTCGAGCAACGCACGCGCCAGGCGCGGATCCAACGGCAGCCGCGCCATCGCCCGCCCGAGCCGCGTGATGCGTCGCTCCGCATCCAATGCCTCCAGCTCCTGCAGCAAGCGATAGCCGTCACCCAGCGAGCGCGCATCCGGCGGATCGATGAACGGGAAATCCTCCGCCGCACCCAGCCCATCCGCCGCCAGCCGCAACAGCAGTGCCGCCAGGTTCGTGCGCAGCACTTCCGGCTCGGTGAACGCCACCCGCCCCTCGAAATCGGCCTCCGAGTAAAGCCGCACGCACAACCCAGGCCCGAGGCGCCCGCAACGTCCCTTGCGTTGGTCGGCGCTCGCCCGCGAGACCGGTTCGATGGGCAGCCGTTGCAACCGGTTGCGCGGACTGTAGCGGCTGATGCGCGCCAGACCGGAATCGATGACGGCGCGGATCCCCGGCACCGTGATCGAGGTCTCCGCCACGTTGGTCGCCAGCACGATGCGCCGCCGCGCGCCGCGCTGAAAGATCTTGCTCTGCTGGTCCCACGAGAGTCGCGAATACAGGGCCAGCACGTCGACCTTGGAGCCGAGTTCGCGCTCCAGCAAATCACCCACGTCGCGTATTTCGCGTTCGCCCGGCAGGAATACCAGCACATCGCCGTTGCCGGTCGTGTTCGAACTCGAGGCGATGTCGTGATAGGCGTTCAGAACCGCGAGCGGCAGATCCGGGTCTTCCGCGTCGGACTCCTCTGCATAACGCACCTCGATGGGAAAATTCCGGCCGCTGACCGTGATGATGGGCGCGTCATCGAAGAAGCGCGCCACGCGTTCCACGTCGAGTGTCGCCGACGTCACGATCAATTTGAGGTCCGGCCGCCGCGGCAGCAGGCGCTGGAGCACGCCCAGCAGCAGATCGATGTTGAGCGTGCGTTCGTGGGCCTCGTCGACGATGATCGTGTCGTAGCGCCGCAACAGCGGGTCCGACGTCATCTCCGCGAGCAGCAAACCGTCGGTCATCAGCACCAGCCGCGTGGCGTCGCTCACCTGATCCGCAAATCGCACGCGGAAACCGACGGCGGCGCCCACCGACTGCGACAACTCCTCCGCGATGCGTGCCGCCAGCGCGCGCGCGGCCAGCCGGCGCGGCTGCGTGTGCGCGATCAAGCCCGCCACGCCGCGTCCCGCTTCCAGGCAGTACTGCGGCAGCTGAGTGCTCTTGCCCGAGCCGGTGTCGCCGGCCACGATCAAGACCTGATGGTTCTTCAGCGCCTCGGCAATCTCCTCGCGACGCGCGGAAATCGGCAGATCGGTGTCGTGTTTGAAGACCAGCCGAGCGACGCCACGCGCACCGACCAGCCGGGCTTCATTCGCCACGCTTCACTGCTTGCCAGAGAGCTTCCTGCGCCGCGAGATCCAGCGTCTCGAAGCGCTCGCCGCGAGCCGCAGCCAGCCTCTCCATACCATGAAAGCGCCGCTCGAATTTTAGGTTGGCCGCGCGCAACGCCGACTCCGCATCGACGTCCAGCTTGCGCGCGAGATTGGCGACCGCGAACAACAGATCGCCGACCTCCTCGACGATCTCCGGCGAGGGCGGCGGCCGCTCGCTCACGCCGGCTTCGCGTAGCGGGCCAGCCTGGGGAACCGCTCGATCACTGGCTCCGGCTTCGCGTAGCGGGCCGGCCTGGGGAACCGCTCGATCACTGGCTCCGGCTTCGCGTAGCGGGCCGGCCTGGGGAACCGCTCGAACACGCGCCTCCGCGTTCGCGGCCGCTTCGCGCACCTCGGCCAATTCCTCCGCCACCTTGTCCGCCGTCTGATCCGCGTGTTCGAAGTCGAAACCCACCCGCGCGGCGCGCTTGCTGAGCTTGAAGGCGCGCATCAACGCGGGCAGCGCGGTGGGCACCCCCGCCAGAGCGCTGGGGCCGCCCGCCAGCGCGCCGGGCGAACCCGCCGCCGTGCCGGACGCGCCCACGACACTGGCCGCCGCGGCCTTTGCGGAGCGCTCCGCGGCCTTGATGTTCTCCCACACCGCGAGTTGCTTGGCCACGGTCAACCGCTCCACGCCCGCGGCAGCGCCTACGCCACCGCCAATGCGCGCAACGCCGGCCGCGTCCGAACCGCCGTTCGCGCCGGCGCCCCGCAGAACGACATGCGGATGGCGTCGCACCAGCTTCTCGGCGATCGCCGCGGCGACGGCCTCGAAATCGAAATGCCCCGCCTCCTCCGCCATCTGCGCATGGAAAACCACTTGGAAGAGCAGGTCCCCCAATTCATCCTTGAGATGCTCCATGTCGCCACGCTCGACGGCATCGGCCACCTCGTAAGCTTCCTCGATGGTGTAGGGCGCGATGCTCTCGAAGGTCTGCTCGCGATCCCACGGGCAGCCGTCGACGCCGCGCAAACGCTCCATGATGGCCAGCAACTCGATCAACGCGCCGTTCGGCGTGCGCTTCGGCGGCACGGTCAAAGCGCACGCTCCATCAAAAGGCGACGCAGCGTCAGCAACATGCCCGCCGTGGCTCCCCAGATATTGCGATCGCCATAAGGAATGTCGTAAACCTCGAGCATGATGCCGCCCATCTCGCGCAATCGGGTCACATGATTCGTCGCATTCAGGATGAATTCCAACGGCACCTCGAACACATCATGCACTTCGGCCTTGGCGATGCGCAGTCCATATCCCGGATTGACGAAACCCACCACCGGCGTGACGCGAAAGCCCGTTCCCACCCAGTGATCGGGCAGGTAACCGGCAAATTCCACGAACCTGCCGGACAACCCGATCTCTTCATGCGCTTCGCGCAGCGCCGCGTGCCACGGATCGGCATCGTCGGGCTCGATGCGCCCGCCCGGAAAGCTGATCTGGCCCGCGTGGTCCTTGAGCGTGGCCGCGCGCTGCGTGAGCAGCACCGTCCATCCCTCATCCCGGTCCACCAACGGCACGAGCACCGCGGCCGGGACGCGCCGCGTCGGCAGCGACGCGCGCACCTGCCGCACCACCTGTTCCGACGCGCCGGCCAACCACAGCATGTCGTCATCCGGTGCGGAGGCATTCGATCCGAGCGCTTCGCGAATATGCTCCTTGCTATACAGCGGTCCCAACATCAGCCGGACGCCCCCGCGCCGGCTATGGCGCCCCCGGTGATGCCGCCGTCGGTGAGGGTCAACGGATCGAGCAAGCGCTCGAGGTCCGCGCGGCTCAAGCGGGTCATTTCCGCGGCGACATCGATCACCGGGCGGCCCTCGGCATAGGCCTTCTTGGCGATGGCCGCCCCCATCTCGTAGCCGATGACCGGATTGAGAGCCGTCACCAGAATGGGATTGCGCGCCAGCGCGTCGCCGATGCGCGCGCGGTTGAGGCTGAAGCCCAACAGCGCATGGTCGGCCAGATTGCGCGAACCGATGGCCAGCAGTTCCAGGCTCTGCAGCAGGTTGAACGCGATCACCGGCAGCATCACATTGAGTTGAAAATTGCCCGACTGACCCGCGATGGTGATGGTCGCATCGTTGCCGATCACCTGGGCCGCCATCATGGCGACCGCTTCGGGAATCACCGGATTGACCTTCCCCGGCATGATGCTGCTGCCCGGCTGCAATGCGGGCAGCGCGATCTCGCCCAGGCCCGCCAATGGCCCGCTGTTCATCCAGCGCAGGTCATTGGCGATCTTCATGAGGCTCACCGACAGCACTTTGAGCTGTCCCGAGAGTTCCACGGCGGTGTCCTGACTCGACAGCGCTTCGAAATAGTTGCCGCTCGGCACGAAGCCCAGGCCGGTGTGCTCCGCCAGGTGCCGCGCGAACACCGCGCCGAACTCCGGCCGGGCGTTGATGCCGGTGCCCACCGCCGTGCCGCCCTGCGCCAACTGCAACAGGCGCGGCAGCACCGAATTCAAACGCGCGCGGTTGCTATCGACCTGCGCGCGCCAGCCTCCCAGTTCCTGGCCGAGCGTGATCGGCATGGCATCCATCAGATGCGTGCGGCCGGTTTTCACCGCCGCGCGCAGTTCGGCGGCGCGCTGATCCAGCACCTCGCTCAGGCGCGCGAGTGCCGGCAGCAGCAGCTCATCGAGCATCAGCGCCGCGGCGACGTGAATGGCCGTCGGCACCACGTCGTTGCTGCTCTGCCCCATGTTCACGTGATCATTCGCATGCACCGCACGCCCCAATGCCCGGCTCGCCAGGGTCGCGATCACCTCGTTCGCGTTCATGTTGCTGCTGGTGCCGGAGCCGGTCTGGAACACGTCCACCGGAAAATGCTCGTCGTGCCGGCCGTCCGCCACTTCGAGCGCCGCCTGCCGAATGGCAAACGCCAGCGCGGCCTCCAAGTCGCCCAGTTCCGCATTGGCGCCCGCCGCCGCATGCTTGATGAGGCCCAGCGCGCGCAGGAACGCGCGCGGCATCGTCAGGCCGCTCGGGGGGAAGTTTTGGACCGCTCGCTGGGTCTGAGCACCCCACAAGGCAGTCGCTGGCACGTCGAGCGCGCCCATGCTGTCGTGCTCGACACGATAGGATGCGGTGGTCATCGTTGTTTCCGGTAATATCATGTTTATTCTAACACCGAGTGCCCTCCCCTCCGATGTCCCCTACCGCTATCGAGGCGCTTTCGCCGCTTGACGGCCGTTACGCCGCCAAACTTGCCCCCGTCCGTCGAATCTTCAGCGAGGCCGGCCTCATGCGCGAGCGCGTGCGGGTCGAATGCGCGTGGCTGCTGAGCCTTGCCGCGGGGCCGGCCGCGGCGGCGCTGGCCGCGCTGCCCGGCGACGCGCGCGCCTGGTGCGAAGCGCTGGCGAAGGATCCCGCGGCCACCGACGTGGCGGCCATCAAAGCCATCGAAGCGCGCACCAATCACGACGTGAAGGCGGTCGAATATTGGATTCGCAGTGAACTGCACTCGCGCGGCGCGACGCCCGCCCAGTTGGAATGGGTCCATTTCGGCTGCACCTCCGAGGACATCAACAATCTCGCCTATGCGCTCATGATGAAGTCCGCCCGCGACCACGTGCTGCTGCCGGCGCTCGACGGCATCCGCCGGCTGCTCGACGGGCTCGCCGCTCAATATGCCGCGGTGGGCATGCTGGCCCGCACCCACGGACAAACCGCCACGCCCACCACCGTGGGCAAGGAACTCGCCAATGTCAGCGCCCGCCTGCGCGGGCAGTGCACCGGTCTCGAGCGCGTGCTCATCCTCGGCAAAATGAACGGCGCGGTCGGCAATTTCAATGCCCACGTCGCGGCGCTGCCGCGGATCGATTGGCCCAGCGTGAGCGCCGCGTTCATCGCCTCCCTCGGACTGGAATCGAACGCCTATACGACCCAGATCGAACCCCACGATTGGATCGCCGAGTACTGCCACGTGCTGATGCGCACCGACACGGTGCTGCTCGATTTCGCGCGCGACATGTGGAGCTACATCTCGCTCGGATATTTCAAGCAGCGCTTGATCGAGGGTGAGGTCGGCTCCTCGACCATGCCGCACAAGGTGAACCCCATCGACTTCGAGAACGCCGAGGGCAACCTCGGGCTGGCGAACGCGCTGCTCGGGCATTTCGCGGACAAGCTGCCCCTCTCGCGCTTGCAGCGAGATCTCACCGATTCCACCGTTCTGCGCAATCTCGGCGTGGCCATAGGACACGCCGTACTCGCCTTCGCCTCGCTCAAGACCGGCCTCGGCAAGGTGCAACTCGACCCGGCACGACTCGCGGAAGACTTGGACCGAGCCTGGGAGGTGTTGGGCGAGGCGGTGCAAACGGTGATGCGTGCCCATGGAATCCCGGATGCCTATGACCGCCTGAAGAGCTTCACCCGCGGAAAACCGATGGATCGCGGCTCGATGCGCGAATTCATCGGCTCGCTCGAATTGCCGGAGGCGGAAAAAGAGCGCTTGCTGGAGCTGACGCCCGCGACGTATCTTGGGCTGGCGCCCGATCTGGCGAGGGGATGGCGCTAGTCGACACTTTATGGCTCCCGCACTGCGAAACGTGACGCAGTTGGCACGGTTGTATGGAACGCAAACGGTAGTATCTCCCCACAAGTGAGGCCGGGGTCACCCCCCTCCGCTCGAGGCAAGCGATTATGGCGGGTAATACGGAAGATCGATCGAAATTGGCTCCGGACTCGGGATCGGGCTCGGGTACGCGCACCATTTTGACCACGATGCCCGAGGTCCGGGAAGCAAGCCTCAAGGTCGCCAAGTCCGCGCAGCGCGTGCTGTCGATTTTCACCCAGGACTTGGAACCGCTGATTTACGGCGAAGAGCCCTTCCTCGAAGCCATTAAACGCTTGGTGCTCGCCCGCTCCTATGCCAAGGTGCGCGTGCTGCTTGCCGACCCATCGCGGGCGATGGTGGACAACAACCGCTTTCTCGCCCTCGCGCGACGCCTCACCAGCTGCATCGATCTACGCGCGATGAGCGCCGAGTGCGCCGCCAGCGCCGGCGCCTTCATTATTGCCGACGATAAGGCCCTGGTCTACCGCCTGCAGACCGACCGTTGGGACGGAATTTCCGACATGAACGATCCTGCCGTCGTTCGCAAGTACTTGAATTTCTTCGACGAAGTCTGGCAGAGCAGCATGCAGGAATCACGCATGCGTCAAATGCTCATGTAGGCGGCCCGTGCGGGGGCGCCTCGCACAACGGTCCCCGCACAACCACCCCCGCACAACGCCCCTGCGCGCCGGTATAATTGGCGCATGCCTTCCTTCCCCGCTCCCCAGGACGCCGGCACCGTCATCGTCGGCATGTCAGGCGGTGTCGATTCGGCCGTCTCCGCGCTGCTGCTCCAGGAGGCTGGCTACTCGGTGCAGGGCTTGTTCATGTCCAATTGGGACGACGAGGATGCCTATTGCACGGCCGCGGAGGATTTCCAGGACGCCCGCCGCGTCAGCGAACTGCTGGGCATCCCCCTGCATCGCGTCAGTTTCGCCGCAGAATACCGCGCGCGCGTATTCGCCCATTTCCTGCGCGAGTACGAGGCCGGGCGCACCCCGAACCCCGACGTGCTGTGCAACCGCGAGATCAAATTCGGCGTCTGCCTCGATTACATGCACCGTTTGGGCGCTTCGTGGATCGCCACCGGCCATTACGCGCAAATCCGGCGCGGCGCCGGCCGGGTGCAATTGGTCAAAGCGGTGGACACCGCCAAGGATCAAAGCTACTTCCTGCACCAGGTCCGCCCCGAGGCGATGGCCAGGACCCTGTTCCCCATCGGGCATCTGCGCAAGCAGGAGGTCCGACGACGCGCACACGCGGCCGGACTTCCCGTGTTCGACAAACCGGACAGCACCGGCATCTGCTTCATCGGCGAACGACCGTTCGAGGAATTTCTGGGCGGTTACCTGAAACAAACTCCCGGTCCGATCGAGGACCCCGACGGTCAGGTCATCGGCGAGCACCGCGGCCTTGCGCTGGTCACCTTGGGCCAGCGTTCCGGGTTGCGTGTCGGCGGCCGCGCGGGCGCGTTGGCGGCCCCATGGTACGCGGCCGCCAAGGATCAGCGACGCAACGCCCTGATCGTGGTCCAGGACCCCGGCCATCCTTTGCTCCTCTCCGACCGCTTCGAGGTCGAGGACGTGCAATGGCTCGACGAGGTCGACGGCGCATTCTCGTGCGGCGTCAAGACCCGCTATCGGCAGGGCGATCTCGCCTGCGACGTTCGTGTGGGTCGCGACGACCGTGGCGGCGACGAGCGCGGCGCTGACGGCACCGCGCGCGTGACCTTGCATGCACCGGCGCGCGCCGTCACGCCGGGTCAATACGCGGTGTTCTACCAAGGCGATACATGCCTGGGGGGCGGCGTCATCGCACGCTGCGTCAACAGCATGGTGGCACCCGTAATCGCCTATAATTCTCTAATTTCAGCGGAGGGGTCATGACGGATAGTTTCAAGGCAAAAACGACGCTCGGTGTCGGTGCTCGACGGTACGACATGTGGAGCTTGCGTGCGCTCGAGGGACGCAACATCGATCGTCTGCCCTTCTCGCTGAAGATATTGCTGGAAAATCTGCTGCGGTTCGAGGATGGCGTGAACGTCACGCAGAGCGACATCGAAGCCATCGTCGAGTGGGACCCCAAAGCGCTGCCGAATTACGAAATCGCGTTCACTCCCGCCCGCGTCATCATGCAGGATTTCACCGGCGTGCCCTGCATCGTCGATCTCGCGGCGATGCGCGAGGCCATCGTGCGCCTGGGCGGTGACCCGCAGAAAGTGAATCCGCTCGCGCCGGCCGAAATGGTCATCGATCACTCCGTGCAGGTCGACGAATACGGCGCCGCGGATTCGTTGCAGCACAACAATGACATCGAATTCGCGCGCAACGGCGAGCGCTACAGCTTTCTGCGCTGGGGCCAGACGGCATTCAGCAACTTCAAGGTCGTGCCGCCCAACACCGGCATCGTGCATCAGGTGAATATCGAGCGACTCGCCCGCGTCATCTTCGCGGACGATGGCGCCGGCAATGCCGTGGCCTATCCCGACACGCTGGTCGGGACGGATTCGCACACCACCATGGTAAATGGCCTAGGCGTTCTCGGCTGGGGCGTCGGCGGCATCGAGGCCGAGGCCGCGATGCTCGGCCAGCCCGTGACCATGCTGATCCCCCAGGTGATCGGCTTCAAGCTGACGGGCGCCTTGCCTGCCGGCACCACCGCGACCGACCTGGTGTTGACGGTGACCGAGATCCTGCGCAAGAAGGGCGTGGTCGACAAGTTCGTCGAGTTCTTCGGCGACGGGCTGCGAGGCCTGCCACTGGCGGATCGCGCAACCATCGCCAACATGTCGCCGGAGTTCGGATCGACCTGCGCGATTTTTCCCATCGACGAAGAAACCATCAAATATCTCGAACTCACCGGCCGCCCGGCCGAGCAGATCGCGCTGGTGGAGGCCTATGCCAAAGCGCAGGGGCTATGGCGCATCCAGGGCGCCCCCACCGCCGACTACACCGACGTCGTGGAACTCGACCTGTCGACCGTCGAGCCCTCCCTCGCGGGCCCGAAACGGCCGCAGGATCGCGTGCCCCTGCGCTCCGCAAAATCCACGTATCTGACGAGCGTCAAGAAAATGGCCGACGAGCGCGCCCAGAAGAATCCGGGCGCGACCGGGACCGCCACCGCAACGAGTGCCGCAGCGGCAGCCGGTGGCGCCAGCACGAGTTACGCCGTTCAGGACGGCGCCGTGTTGATTGCGGCGATCACGAGTTGCACGAACACCTCGAACCCCGCCGTGATGGTGGCCGCGGGCCTGCTCGCGAAGAACGCGAACGCCCTGGGCCTGAAGTCCAAGCCCTGGGTCAAAACCTCCCTGGCGCCCGGTTCGCGGGTGGTCACCGACTACCTGTCCAAGGCGGGACTGATGTCGGAACTCGAAGCGCTCGGCTTCTACACCGTCGGTTACGGCTGCACCACCTGCATCGGCAACTCCGGACCGTTGAAGCCGGAAATCTCCGAGGCCGTACGCGCCGGCGACGTCATCGCCGCCTCCGTGTTGTCCGGCAACCGCAATTTCGAGGGTCGGGTGCACCCCGAGATCAAGATGAACTTCCTCGCCTCGCCACCGTTGGTCGTGGCCTATGCGCTCGCCGGCAATATGAACGTCGACATCACCACCGAACCGCTCGGTGCCGGCAAGGATGGCAAGGCGATTTATCTCAAGGACATCTGGCCGAGCGCGTCGGAGGTGGCGAAGGCCGTGGCCGCATCGGTGGATTCCGCCATGTTCACGAAGGGCTACGCGAACGTGTTCTCGGGCGATGCGCATTGGGCCAGCATCAAGACCCCCGCGGGCAAGATCTACGAATGGGATGCCAAGAGCACGTACGTCAAGAACCCGCCGTACTTCGACGGCATGACCATGACCCCGGCCGCCATCGGCGATATCAAGGGTGCACGCGTGCTCGCGATGTTGGGCGACTCGGTCACCACCGATCACATCTCCCCGGCCGGCAACATTTCCAAGACCAGTCCGGCGGCGAAGTATCTGGTCTCGCAGGGCGTGCAAGCCGCGGACTTCAATTCCTACGGCGCGCGCCGCGGCAATCACGAAGTCATGATGCGCGGCACGTTCGCCAATATCCGTCTGCGCAATCTGCTGGCGCCGGAAACGGAGGGAGGCGTGACCGCGCACCTTCCCGGCGGCGAGTTCATGTCGATCTACGATGCGTCGGTGCAGTACAAGGCCGAGGGCGTGCCGCTGGTGATTCTCGCCGGCAAGGAATACGGCACCGGCAGCTCGCGCGACTGGGCCGCGAAAGGCACCATGCTCCTGGGCGTCAAGGCCGTCATCGCAGAGAGCTTCGAGCGCATCCATCGCTCGAACCTGATCGGCATGGGCGTGCTGCCCCTGCAGTACAAGGAAGGCCAGAATGCTGCGAGCATCGGGCTCACCGGCAAGGAGCGCTTCGAGATCGTGGGCCTGAACCAGGGCGCCGCGAAGTCGGTCAAGGTGATCGCGACCGCCGATGACGGCAAGATCACCGAGTTCGAGGCGCGTCTGCGCATCGACACTCCGAAGGAGCTCGACTACTACCAGCACGGCGGCATTCTTCAGTACGTTCTTCGGCAGCTCGCCGCGACCCCGAAGGCCGCATAATCATGGCAATCAACATGTATCAAGCGACGGTGGCGCCCTGTGTGCGGGCGCTCACCAACCTGAATGCCATCTTGGGGAAGGCCGAGGCCTACACCACCGAGCTGAAGATCGATCAGCATGTTCTGCTGGATGCGAGATTGTTTCCCGACATGCTGCCGCTCACGATGCAGGTGATCATCGCCGGTGACATCGCGCGCGGCGGCGCCGCACGCCTGGCCGGCGCGGACGTGCCGGTGTTGGAAATCGGCAAGGGTTCATTCGGTGAGTTGAAGGATGGCGTGACGCGCTCGATCGCGTTCATCGAAACGTTGAAGCCGAATCAGTTCGACGGCGCCGAGGATCGCACGGTGACGTGGTCCACGCGCAGCGCGACCAGGAACATGCAGGGCATGCCTTATCTGTTCAATCACGTGCTGCCGAACGTGTTCTTCCACGTCACGACTGCCTACGACATCCTCAGACAGTCCGGTCTAAACCTGGGCAAGAAGGATTATCTGGGCAGCGCCTGAGCGCCGCCCGCCTCCCCCGGTTGGTTACGATTCGTTAGGGGCGCTCAGCCGCGGCCGGCCGCCCAGGCGCAGCACTGCCCACGCTGCCCGCCTCGACCAACACCATCGCGTCCGGGTTCAAATGCGTCTTGATGGCCGAGTTCACCTGGGCGCGGCTCAAGGCCTTGATGGCCTCCGGATATCTGTCCAGCCAACTGACGTCGTAGCCGCGCTGCAACGACGTCAGGATCTGCCCGGCGACACCCAAGGACGTCGACAGCCCCACGAAATATCCGCCCACCAAACCCTGCTTGCGATCGGCAAGCTCCGTGTCGGTGATGCCGTCCGACCACCACTTCTGCAACTCGCGCCTCGTCGAGGCGATGCCCCTGTCCAACAAGGCGGGTGCGAAGCTCGCTGAGATCGCCCACTCGCCGTCCGCGATGCTGTCCTCGGACACGCCCGCCCCGATGTTGTAGGTCAGCCCCTCCTTGTCTCGAACGGTGCCCATCAATCGCCCCGTGAAGCCATGACCGAACACGGCGGTGCCGACCCGCAGCGCCAGCGCATCCGGATCCCGAAACCTCAAGCCCGTGGCTTGACCCAACAAGACCGACACGCTCGGCTTGCCGTTCAACGGCACCGAGATCTCGCGGGAGCCGCTTGCCGCGGCCACGGGCGGGCGAATGTAGTCCTGGCCGCCGGACCAGCCGGTGAATGCCTTGGCGACCTCGGCTTGCGCCTTGGGCGCGGCGACGTCGCCCACCAGCACCAAGGTCATGTGGGCGGGGCCGTAGTATTTCGCGATGAATGCCTTGGTTTCATCGAGGGTGGCGGACTTGGCGGCCGCCATGTAGTCGGCAACGGCATGAGGACGGTTCGGATGACCCTCGGGATAAATGGCGCGACCGAAGGCCTCGCCGGCGCGCGCCTCCGTGTTCTGCAACGAAGCCTCCAGCGAACCCGCGAATTGTTGCTTGGCCTTCGCGAACTCCTGGGCCGACAAGGCGGGCGTGCGCAGTTCCGCGGCGATCAAGCCCATGACCAGCGGCAGGTCCTTCTTCAGACATTTCGCGCGGATCTCCAAGCTCTGTGTCCCGACCTGGAACGAGATCTCGGCCCCGACATTGTCCAACTGCTCCGCGATGGCGAACTTGTCGAGCGCCTTGGTTCCCCGGTCGAGCATCATGCCGGCCAGCGTCGGCACCGCAATGTTGCCGGTCGTCGCCATCGCATCGCCGGCGGGCAGTGCGCCCACGATCACTACGACGTTCTTGACGTTCGTGGGATACGTCACGAGGTCGATCCCGGCCACCGTGTCACGATGACTCTGTTCCGCCATGTTCGCCGTCGCGATCGACGTCGCGCACAGCAACGCCGCCAACACACCGGCCTTCAGCACGTTCTGGTTCCTCACTTGCCCTTCTCCGCGGCCGGCACCGGAACGAACCACCCGGTGGTGCTCTGGTCCTCGCTGAAATACTGCCTGGCGACACGCTGCACGTCGGCCGGCGTGACATCCTGGACCTTCTGCGGGAACGTGACATACAGCGTCCAATCGCCGACCGCGATCCATTCGTTGATCTCGCTGGCGACCGCGGCGGTGCCGTCGCGCTTGTAGGCATCGGCCGCGATGTACTGCTGCTTCACGCGCGTGATCTCCGCGGGGGTCACGCCCTTGGTCTTGATTTTTTCGAGTTCCGCGAGCAGCGCCGCTTCCACATCTTCGTGGCTCGCCCCCGGCGCCAAAGTCGCGTACATCGAATGCAGGGACAGGTCGCGGTGCAGGTCGGTGCCCGCGCCCGCAGCCAGAGCCATGCCCTTGTCGACGAGCGCGCGGTACAAGCGCGCGTTCTTGCCGGAACTCAGGATGGCATCCAGCATCTCGAGTGCGGGTTGATCGGCGTCCCGGCCGTTCGGCACCTTGTGCGCGATCAACACCGTGCCCAATTCGCCCGGCTTCTTGACGACGACGCGCCGCGCTCCGGTTTGTTCCGGCTCCTCGGTGTAGATCACCGGGATCGGCTGCGGCGAGTGCGGATAGCTCCCGTAGTATTTCTTGATGAAACCCAGCGTCGTTGCCGCGTCGATATCGCCGACCACGGTGATGGTCGCGTTGTTGGGCCAGTAGAACGTGTCGTAGAACTCGTGCAGTTTCGCGATGGGCACGTGCTCGATGTCGCTGCGCCAGCCGATGGTGGGGTGGTGGTACGGCAGCGCCACATACGCGGCCGCCGTGACCTCCTCCACCAACACGCTGTCCGGATCGTTCTTGCCGCGTTCGTATTCGTTGCGCACCACCGTCATTTCCGATTGCCGGTCCGCTTCGTGCAGCCACAGATGGCGCATGCGATCGGCCTCGATGGCGACGTAGCCCTCGAGGCTTTCGCGCCCGATGGTCGCGAAGTAATTGGTGCGATCCACGGCGGTGCTGGCGTTGAACTGGCCGCCCACCTTCTCGAGGAACTGCTTGACGCTGTTGCCCTTCGGATCGTTGAAGTTCTCGCTGCCCTTGAACATCAAGTGCTCGAGGATGTGGGTCGCGCCGGTCGTGCCGGTGACCTCGTTCCGCGAACCGACCCGGTAGGTCACCTGAAAGGTCACCACTGGCGCCGAATGGTCGGCCACCAGCAAAACCGTCAGGCCGTTGCTGTCCAGGGTGTATTCCTGAATGCCGCCGACCGATTTGACGAACGTGTAGCCGGCGACCGTGGCCGCGGGCCCTGCGGGGGTGGTCGCGGGGGCGGTCGCTGCCAGCAGCAGGGAAGGCGCCGCGCCGAGCGCCAACGACGCCACAGCCGAGGCCAATGCAGCAACGCGCCGCGAGGGCGATCCAAACCGATGATTCATGCGATTCCTTTTCCGACGGGCCAGCCAGCCTGAACCGACGATTCTAGCCTAACCGACGGGATCAAACAGCGGCGGTCGCGACCTCGTCCGCCCAGACGAGAAATTTGGCCAGATAGTTCGGTCCAAACGTCATGCTGAGGGCCACATCGGCCGCGTCCCGTCCGCGGGCGATCAACACCCGGCCGATGCGGCGCTGGTTGTTGCGCGGATCGAAGGTGTGCCACGCGCCGCCCAGGTAGGCCTCGAACCAGCCGGCGAAGTCCATGGGGGCATCCATCGGCGGCACCCCGATATCCCCCAGATACCCCGTG
Source organism: Gammaproteobacteria bacterium (assembly GCA_003164785.1). Classification (GTDB taxonomy): domain Bacteria; phylum Pseudomonadota; class Gammaproteobacteria; order Steroidobacterales; family Steroidobacteraceae; genus Bog-1198. The sequence goes on from PLUE01000022.1 coordinate 114,111, forward strand.
CAATAACGGCACGGAATGTTGAGGGCGCGGCACAGCGCGATGGCCAGGTGCGCGTAATCCCGGCAAACGCCGACACGCTCGTTGAACACTTCCCACGCGGTCTTCGTGGGGCGCGCGCACTGGTAGTCGAACGCGATGTGGCTATGCACCCAGTCGACCACGGCCTGGACCCGACCCCACCCCGGCATCATGCCGCCGAACATCGACCAGGCGGTGGCCGCCAATAATTCGGTCTCGCAATACCGGCTGGGCAGCAAGTACACCAACGTCTCGTCGGGCAAGGACTCCACCGTGTGCTCGAAAGCATGCGGAAACGTGGGCTCGGCCAGCCCCGTGTCGTTGACCACGCCATCGGCCGTGATCTTGAAGATTCCCGGCGGCGCCATCACGCGAGTGCACCAGTTGCCGAATCCATCGCGATACATCGATAGCGGCACGCCCGGCTCGGTCATCACGGTGTCGGCGCGAACCAGATCCTGGCTACGGCTGTAGTGCACATTCAGATTCAATATCATCGGCGTGGCCTGAGGCAGATCGTAAATCAGCTCATAGCCTAGCCGTATCAACATTGCGTGCACCGCCGCATAAAAGGAATTAAGGGATACTCTGACATGAAGGCACTCTGCCACAAATGGCTTCCCCGCAGCAGCGTTTGTAGGGACCATCCTACCCTCGGACCCGCCCCAAAACAGAGCGCGCTGCGGCGCGCGCGAGGAGCGGCGCGTTTCCGCGGAAACCACGACCTTACCGTTTGGGCGGGCCGCCGCCCCGGGCGCATTCCCGCGCGATCGACGCGCGCGGCGCAGGGGGACAGGGCGCAAACGACATGGCATGCGCGGGGCGCCCTGCCGAGTTGCGCTATATTGAGCCGATGAACGACGCGTCACGCGAACCCTCCGCAACCCCCAATGTCGCGCTCTTCGATCTCGACGGCACCCTGACCTGGCGCGATACCCTGCACAGCTTCCTGTTCGGCTATGCCGCGCGCCGCCCCGCGCGCTGGCCCCGTCTGTGGCGCCTGTTGCCGGCGGTGGCGGGCTATCTCCGGCACCATGACCGCGGCAGTCTGAAATCCCACGTGATTCGCATCGTGATGGGCGGCGATTCGCGCCGCGAAATCGATGCCTGGGCGCAGGATTTCGTCGCCAGCCTGAAGGCACGCCACACCTTCAGGCCTACGGCACTGGCGGTCCTGGAGGGTCATCGCGCCGCGGGTGATCGCCTGGTATTGCTGTCCGCCAGCCCGGATCTGTATGTCCCACGGATCGGTCGGCTGCTCGGCTTCGAGCACACGCTGTGCACCGAGGTGAAATGGCAGGCCGAGGACGGCGGCGAGCGTCTCGACGGCGCCCTGCTGACGCCCAACCGGCGCGGCGAGGAGAAGTCCGCGTGCCTCGCCTGGTTGCGGGCACAATATCCGGGGCTGCCGGTCGTCGCCCACGGCAACAGCATCTCGGATCTTCCGCACCTCGTGCAAGCCGACGAGGCCATCCTCGTGAACGGCAATGGCGCGGCGCGGCGCGCGGCCGCGAAGGCTGCTATCCCGATCTCCGATTGGCGCTGAGGCCGGCTCCGCGGGGCCCGGTCAGGGCCAAGGGCAGGGCCTCGGCCCAGGGCCTCAGCGCTTAACGGTGCGCAAGGTCTCGTGCATCTTGAGCAGCAACGTCTCGGTGGTCGGCCAATCGATGCACGGATCCGTGATCGACACGCCATACTCAAGCTTGGTCAAATCTTTCGGGATGCTCTGGTTGCCCGACTTCAGATGGCTCTCGAGCATCAGCCCGACGATGGAGCGGTTGCCGTCGCTGATCTGACCGATGCAGCTCTCGGCCACCATCGGCTGCAGGCTGAAGTCCTTGTTCGTGTTGCCATGACTGCAATCGACGACGATGTTGGGCGCCAGGTTCGCCGTGCCGAGCTCGCGTTCGGCATGCGCGATGCTGACCGCATCGTAGTTGGGTTTGCCGCCGCCGCCACGCAGCACCAGGTGCGCGTGCGGGTTGCCGCGGGTGCGGAACACCGCGGACTGACCCTGTTGGGTGATGCCGAGAAAATGATGCGGATGCCGCACGGACTGCAGCGCGTTGATCGAGGTCGCGAGCGCGCCGTCGGTGCCGTTCTTGAAGCCCACCGGCGTCGACAGGCCGCTGGCCATCTCACGATGCGTCTGTGATTCGGTGGTGCGCGCACCGATGGCCGTCCAGGTGATGAGCTCGGACAGGTACTGCGGCATGATCGGATCGAGCGCCTCGGTGCCGGCCGGCAGACCCAACTCCGCGATGTGCAGCAGCAGCTCGCGGGCGATCAAGATGCCCTTCTCGATATGGAACGAATCGTCCATGTCGGGATCGTTGATCAGCCCCTTCCAGCCCACCGTGGTGCGCGGCTTCTCGAAGTACACCCGCATGATGAGCATCATGGTCGATTCCACCTGGGTCGCAAGCTGCCGCAACCGGCTCGCGTATTCGCGCGCGGCGGCCACGTCGTGAATCGAACACGGTCCGACGACGATGAACAGGCGCGGATCGCGATGCTCCAGGATCGCGCGCACGAGCTCCCGCGATTTGACCACCGTACCGGTGGCACGCTCGGTCAGAGGCAGTCGCCGCTTGACTTCCTCCGGGGTTGCCAGCAGGTCACTGGACAGCACATTGATATTGAACAGGGGATCTTGAATGTTCGACACTGCTCGACCTACATGGACGTTCTGATCGTCCAAAGTTCCGGAAAAAATTTGAGTTCCAGCGCCTTCGTCAGGTACGACACGCCGCCCGTACCGCCGGTCCCGCGCTTGTGACCGATGATGCGCTCGACCGTCTTCATGTGCGTGAAGCGCCACAGCTGAAACTTGTAATCGAGGTCGACCAACGCCTCCGCCAACTCGTACAGGTCCCATTCCTTTTCCGAGTTGTGATACACGCTGAGCCACGCCGCCGCGACCGTCTTGCTGGCCGTGTAGGGCTGCGTGAAATCGCGGTCGATGGCCGCGGGCGGCACATCCAGTCCGCGCCGGCTCAACAGCCGCAGCACCTCATCATACAGGCTGGGCGACCGCAGCGCGCGCTCCAACATCTCGTACGTCGCCGGATCGCCCTGAAACACCTTGATGGTGTCCGCGTTCTTGTTGCCGATCAGGAATTCCAACATGCGATATTGCGCGGACTGAAATCCCGAGGACCGCCCGAGCGTATTGCGAAACGCCGAATAATCCGGCGGCGTGAGGGTGGCGAGCACATTCCACGCCTGCAGCAATTGCTGTTGAATGGTCGACACGCGCGCCAGCATCTTGAACGTGGGACCAAGATCGTCGCGGCGCACGCAGTCGACCATGGCGTTCAACTCGTGCAGGCAAAGTTTCATCCAGAGTTCGGAGACCTGGTGGATGACGATGAACAGCATCTCGTCGTGGTGGAACGACAATGGATGCTGGGCATCGAGCAGCTTGTCGAGGTTCAGGTACTGCGAATAGCTCAAGGACTGGGTCAGGTCCCAATGGACCTGCTCGTCGCTCAAGTCGACGAAGGGTTTGACCGGCGTGGGCTCGCTCATGTATCAGCTCTTGAAGACCCAGGCGGGAACGGTGCGCCAGCCCGCGAGCAGCTCTCGGTCGAGGCTCCGATAATCGGGCTCGAGCCGCTCCACCAGACGCCAGAAATTCGCCGAGTGATTCATGTGCTTCGTATGCGCCAATTCATGCATGAACAGGTAGCGCACCACCTCGGGACGCAGGAACACCAGCGAGCAGTTCAGGCTCACCGTGCCGCGAGTCGAGCAGCTTCCCCACCGTGTCCGCTGACAACGGATCGCCACGCGCGCGACGGAATACTTGAGCTCGTCCGCCAGCCGCAGCAGGTTCGGCGCCAGGCGTTCGGCGGCGGCGCGTTTCAACCATCCCTGCAGCAACAGGCGCGCGACGCCATCATCCGGCGCCTGCACCACCAAGCGATCGCCCTGGAACGACAGGTTGCGCCGGGTCGCCACGATCCAATCCACATCGAAGCGCTCGCCGCTGAACGCAAATTCGACGGCCACCGGCACGGCGGCTTCGGGGACCGACACGCACTGCATCGCCGCCACCTTGCGATCGATCCAGGGCGTGAAGCGATTGACGAAATCACGCACCGTTTTCGGGCTGACGCCGACCGGCACCACGATCTCGACGCGGCCGCCCACGTGAACCCGGGCGGTCAGACGACGCGCGCGCGGACTTACCCGAACGGCGAACAGATCGGTGGAGCTACGAGTTTCGAACAACGACAGCTGCGTGCCATGTGCATTCATCGCGCACAATGATACCAGGTTAGGGTGGCTTCAATGTCGCGCCACGGTCCCCAGTTGCCGCTGGGCGGCCTTGAAATGGGGCGCGACGAGCAAGGATTTTTCGATCCAATTGCGCGCGCCCAGCACGTCGCCCCTGATCTGCAATTGGCGACCCAATTCGAGGTACGCTTCCGCCTGTCCCCACCCCGGAACATCCGGGTTGGTGGGCGGCGCCTGTTCGAACAATTGCGCGGCCTGCTGGAGCTCCTCGAACGCCACCTGATTCTCGGTCGACCCGAGCTTGTAGCGCATCAGTCCGTCCACGGCCCGTAGATACACGACCCGCGGGTTGTGCGGCGCCAGTTTTGCCGCGCTGGCCAGCCGCTCCAACGACCTCGCGTCCAGGAGCAAACGCTCGACTTTTCGGTACCTGGCGAGGTTGCCGTCGCAAGCACCCTGGAGCGCCAGCGTCTCCACCGACTTCGGATCCTTCTCGATCACGGCCTTGAGCTCATCGGCACACGCCGCGAACGCCCACTCGGCCTTATGACCGCGCTGCTCGCCGCCCAACAGCCCCAACCGATACTCCGTATGTGCCAGGTGATAACGCAGCGCCGTCGCGGTATCGCCCGCCTGCTCGCGGGCGCTCAGCAGCTGAACCATGCTCGCCAGCTCGTTGGCGTCTTCGATGTGATACGCGTAGAGGATCTGCGCCTCCAAATCCCCACCCTCCTGTGCGTTGGCAACCAGCCCGAGCACACACAGCGGCATCACCCGCAACAGCATTCTGATTTGACCCATAATGTGAAAAGAATATCACCGAGGTGGACTGATTGAACGTTGAACTGGTCGATATCGGGGCGAATCTCACCCATGAAAGTTTTGCCGAGGACCGCGACGACGTGCTCGCGCGCGCCGCCGAGTCCGGCGTCACCCGCCAGATCGTGACCGGTGCCGATCTCGCGAGTTCGCAGGCCGCCGCGTCACTGGCTGCCGGCGCACCCGCGCGACTGTGGAGCACGGCGGGGGTGCATCCCCATCACGCGGGCACCTTCGAGCGGTCCTCGCGCGACGCCATCATGGACCTGCTGCGCCAGCCCCAGGTCGTGGCCGTGGGCGAATGCGGTCTGGATTATTTTCGCAATTTCTCGACGCCCGCGCAGCAGCAAGCCGCGTTCCTGGCCCAGCTCGAGATCGCCGTGGCCACCGGCAAGCCGGTGTTTCTTCATCAACGTGACTCGCACGAGGATTTCAAGGCCATCCTCGGGGACTTTCGCGGCCGGGTGCGCGGCATCGCCCACTGCTTCACCGGCGACCGATCGCAACTCGAGGACTACCTGGAGCTAGGTTTGTCAGTCGGCATTACCGGCTGGGTCTGCGACGAGCGCCGCGGCGCGGATTTGCGGGAGGCGGTTCCCGGCATACCCGCCGGACGCTTGATGATCGAGACCGATGCGCCCTATCTGCTGCCGCGCGACCTCGAGCCGCGGCCCAAATCCCGGCGCAACGAACCGGCCTATCTCATGCACATCGCGCGCGTCGTCGCCCGCCTGCGCGACGAATCGTTTGAATCACTCGCCGCGCTCACGACGCGCAACGCCGTCGAGTTCTTCGGTCTGGCGCACGCCGTCTGATGCGCGCCGGTTACAGGTTGGTGAACAGATGCGGGCTCGGCCGCAGCTGCGCGGTGAGCCGGCTCCAAGCCGCCTTATAGGCCGCGTATTCGGGAAAATCGCACTGCGTCCGGTCGACCGGTGGGAATTCCACCTCGATGCCGTCGAGCATCGTGACATATTTGGGCTTGCCCTTGGTGAACTTGCCGACGTTGGAGAAGAGCAGCCTTCCCTCGACGGGTACCTCGCCCACGAGCGCCTTGACCGCCGCGATCCGGTCGTAGAGGGCCGGCTGCGGATTGTCGAAGGTGTAGCGCCGGCGGCCCATCACGGTCCAATCGCTCATCTGGTCGCCGCCGAAGATCAGCCCGGCGACGCGCCGCGTGTCGAGCAGCAACACGCCGCGCGGCGTCAGCAACAGGTGATCGATGTGAATGAATCCGCCCATTCCGTCGGGCACGAGCACCTGATGCGCGGCGTAATACCCGACGCGTTCAAGTCGAGCCAGCAAGGCCTGCCGTCGCTGGCGGCGCTGGTAGGCGCCGTACGCGACGTAACCGCCCGCACCCAGCAACAGCAGGGTGGCGCCGGTGGCAATCCATTCCGGCTCGATCCGAAAATCGTTCATTCGAGCGCTGCGGCCACGGCTTGCAGGGTGGGCGGCAGGTCCACGAAATGCCGGGGCAGTCGCAGCAGTCGGTCCAGGCTGTCGGGAACGGCGAGCGGGACGCCGATGATGGGCTCGACGATCTCGTTGAACTTCGCCGGGTGCGCGGTGGCCACCAGCACCCAGGGGTGATCGCGCCGTTCCTCCACGCTCAAGCCCGCATAGACTTCAGCTGCCGTCGCAGTGTGCGGACACCATTCGCGCCCATAGTGCATGAAGTCTTCTCCGATACGAGCCCGGATTGTAGCGTCATCGACAGTCACGGCGCTTAACTGTTCGCGCATCGCCTCGATGGTCGGATACTGCGTGCGCAGGCGCTCCATGTTGCTGGGATTGCCGACATCCATGGCGGAAGCCAAGGTCGGTACGCTCGGTCGAGGCTTCCAGTCCCCGCTCTGCAGATAATCGGGCACCGTGCGGTTGGCGTTGTGCGCCAAAATGATGCGGCCGACCGGAAAGCCGAGCGCACGCGCCCAGACCGCCGCGAATGCATTGCCCAGATTGCCGGCCGGAATGATGTACGACGCCTTGGCGCCGGTCCGGCGCTCGACCTCGAGACTGGACGCCACGTAGTACGACATCTGCGGCAGCAAGCGGCCGATGTTGATGCTGTTGGCGGAACTGAAGCGATGCTTGAGCGCCAGCTTGACGTCGAGGAAGGCCTCTTTCACCAGGCGCTGACAGTCATCGAAGCTGCCGTCGATGCGCAGCGAGATCACGTTGTCGCCCCAGCAGGTCAATTGCTGTTCCTGGCGCGGACTCACCAAGCCTTTGGGATACAGGATCACGATCCGCACCCATGGCCGCAGGTGAAATGCCGCCGCCACCGCACCGCCGGTGTCGCCCGAAGTGGCCACGAGAATGGTCAACGGTCGCGTCGCGCTCCCCTCGAGCCGCTGCAGACTCTCCGCGAGGAACCGCGCGCCGAAATCCTTGAATGCGGCGGTGGGCCCGTGAAACAGCTCGAGGGCGAACAAACGATCCGTGGCGCCCTTCACCGGGGTGGTGGGCGCCTCGAAGTTGAACGCCGCGTCCAGAATCGCGCCCAGATGGGGTCGAAGCCGGTCACCCTCGAAGAATCCGTCCAATGCCGCGTGCGCAATCTCCGGCAACGACTTCAAGTCCTTGAATGACGGCACGTCCACGTGCGGCATCCGCGTCGGCAGATAGAGTCCGCCGTCGGGCGCCAAGCCCTGCTGAATGGCTTCGCTCACCGTGATGGCGGGCGCGCCGCCGCGGGAGCTGACAAACTTCAAATCGGAGTCGGACATCAGGCTTTCACCACTCTCGCGCCGTACGCTTCCAACGAGGAAATCCAGCTATCCGCCTTCAAGTCGTGCCGGGCGAACGCCGCCACCATCGCGCCACGCACCGCCTCGGCATGCTGGATCTCGGCCCACGCGAATATCGCCGGTCCCGCACCCGAAATCGAGCATCCCAGCGCTCCCGCCGACATGGCGCCGCGCTGCACGTCCTTGAATCCCGGGATCAGGGAACGGCGCTGCGGTTCGATGATCACGTCGTTGAACGAATCCCGGATCATGTCCAAATCATTCGAGTAGCAGCCACTGATGAAGCCGGCGAGATTGGCGCTCTGCCAGACGAAATCCGAGCGCGAGACATCGGTCTTCAACACCGCCCGCGCCTCGCGGGTCCCCAGGAACATATGCGGATGCACCAGCACGCAGCGCAGCGACGGCGGCACGGGAATCTGCTTGACGCGCGGATGGTCGATGCCCACCGTCAGCACCAGACCGCCGATGAGGCACGGCGCGATGTTGTCGATATGAGCCGAGCCGCTCGCGATGATCTCGCCCTCCATCGCGAATCGGAGCAGCTGCAGCCGCGGCACCGGCTCCTCCAGCAACGCATTGGCGGCCACCACGGCGGCGACCGCCGAGGCGGCAGACCCGCCCATGCCCGACGCCAACGGGATGCCCTTGTCGATTTCGATCTCGAAACCATAATCCAAGCGCAGCGCCGCGTGCATGGCCTGGACCGCACGGCCCGCCGTGTTGTTGGCCGCCTCGATGGGAAGGTCGCCGGCGACACCCGTGATGGACGTGATGCGCACCACCGGCTCGTCGATCCGCCGCAACCGCACATGATCCCCGACCGTGTCCACGGAATGACCCAAAATATCGAAGCCGATGCCGACGTTGGCAACGGTGGCGGGTGCGAAGGCAGTAACGTCAGTAAGCACGGTGATCCTCGAGGTAGACAAACACTTTAAAGATGCGCGCCCAGGTAGGCGGACAATCGCAGAAGATCCGAGAACACGCCACCGGCCGTGACCTCGGGCCCTGCGCCCGGTCCCTGCACGATCAGCGGATTGTCGCAATACCGGCGCGTGGCAAACCGCACGACGTTGTCGGTGAGCGCGATGTTTGCAAAGGCATGTTTGGCGTCGAGGTAGGTCAGGCTCACGGTGGCGGTGCCGTCGGCGTCGATGCGACCGACGTAGCGCAACACCTGGTGCTTGGACCTCGCATCCGCGAGCATGGCCGCCATCTCGGCGTCGAATTCCGGCAGGCGCGCCATGAACTCCTCGACGCTGACCGAGTCCAGCGCCTTCGGCACGAGACCCTTGACCACGACGTCCGACATCTCCAGCGTCAGGCCCATTTCGCGCCCCAGGATGATGAGCTTGCGCGCGACGTCCATGCCCGACAGGTCGTCGCGCGGGTCCGGCTCGGTGTAGCCCTTGAGCTTGGCCGCGCGCACGATGGAGGAGAAGGCTTCACTGCCGTCGTACACGTTGAACAGATATGCCAGCGTCCCGGAGAAGATGCCCTCGATGCGCGTGACCACATCCCCGGTCTCGCGCAGATCCCGCAGCGTCTGGATGATCGGCAGCCCCGCGCCCACCGTGGCCTCGTAGAGATAGTGCGTACCGGCGGCGCGCCGCGCCTCCTGCATGGCGCGGTAATACGGCATCGGGCCGCTGTTGGCTTTCTTGTTCGGCGTCACGACGTGGATGCCGCGCTGCAGCCACGCAGCGTAGTTCCCCGCCACCGCGGCGCTCGCGGTGCAGTCGATGATGACCGTATGCGGGATGTAATCGGCCTGGACGTGTTTCGCGAACTTCTCCAGATCCAGCGGCTCCCCGGCCGTCTCGAGCTGCTTCGCCAGCACCTCCACGTCGACGCTCTCCTCCGTCAGCAACATGCGCTTCGATCCGGCGACGCCACGCACGCGAAGATCCAGATTGACCGCGCGCAGCCGCTGCACCTGCGAGGCGATCTGCGCGAGCAGGACGCGCCCCACGGTGCCGGGTCCGATCAGTCCGATGGACAGGGTGTTGGGCGACAGATAGAACGCGGCGTGCACCGCGCGCAGCGCCTTGGCGGCGCCCTTCCCATCCACCACCACCGAGATGTTGCGCTCGGAGGCACCCTGCGCGATGGCGCGCACGCTGATGGCAGCGTCACCCAACGAGTTGAACACCTTCGCCGCGACGCCATGCGCACCGGCCATGCCGTCGCCGACCACGGCCAGGATGCTCAATCCCAATCCCACCTCGACGTGTTGAATCTGCCCGTCGCGCAGTTCCGCATCGAACGCCTTGCGCACCGCGGCTTCGGCACGCACCGCCTGCGCCTCGGGAATCGCAAAACAGATCGAATGCTCGGAGCTTCCCTGGGATATCAATATCACCGAAATGCCGGCATCGCGCAGCGCCCCGAACAAGCGGTGCGCGGTGCCCGGCACGCCGATCATTCCCGCGCCTTCCAGGTTGATCAACGCCACCGGATCGATGGTGGTGATGCCCTTGACCGTGAGCGCCGAGACGGGCTTCGCGCAGATCAGCGTTCCCCGTTTCTCAGGCGCGAAGGTGTTGCGGATGTAGATCGGGATGTCGCGCGCGACCGCGGGCTCCATGGTCTGCGGATGAATGACCTTGGCGCCGAAGTACGCGAGTTCCATGGCTTCGTTGTACGACAGCTGATCGATGACCTGCGCGTTCGGCACCAGGCGCGGATCGGCCGACAACACGCCGTCGACGTCGGTCCAGATGATGATTTCCGCCGCATTCAGCAATGCGCCGAATATCGAGCCGGAAAAGTCGCTGCCGTTGCGGCCCAGCGTGGTCGGCATGCCGGTCGTCGTCGTGGCGATGAAGCCGGTCACCACCAAGCGCCCCTTGAAGCCCGGCGGCACCAAGGCGCTCAGATTCTTCTCGCTGATCGCCCATTGCACGGCGGGCCCCAGGGAGCCCCACTCCACGATGACCACCTCGCGCGCATCGACCCACTGCACGGCGCCCGTGATCCGCGCCCGCTCGCGCAGGAATGGCGCGAACAAGCGGGTCGACCAGATCTCGCCATAGCCGGAAATCACGTCGCGCATGGTCTGCGGCGCGGACCGAATCAGCCGCACGGTCTGCAGCAGGCCCGTGATGTCGGCGCAGTCCTTGTCCAACTGCGCGGTGTACGCGGCACGGGCCGATGCCGACACCAATTCCGCCGCCAGCGCCACATGGCGCGCCTTGAGCGCATCGACGGCGCCCGCGAAATTGCCGTCGGGCTGCTCCGCCAAGGCCACCAGCGTGAGCAGCGCATCCGTGACGCCACGACACGCCGACAGCACCACGGCCTCCCGCGGGTTCATCGACGACTCGATGATCTGCGCGACGCGTCGGAAGCAGCCCGCGTCCGCAACGCTCGAGCCGCCAAACTTATGAACGATCCATTTATCCATACTTCACCCGCGCGCTTGCTGAAGCTTCAGGGCAACGCGCAACCTATTGATATTCTAGTGATGATGCGGCCTGAAACCGCTAGACAGCGCGGAACTTTAATCGCTGCGCCGGGAGCCTAGCAAGGGGCAAGGCAGGAAACCACGGCTAAGGCGGCCCCCGTCGCTTATGGGACGCCGTGCCCGACTTCGGCAAGCCCGTGTGCTGGGTCCGGAAAGGCAGGCCGGCCCGCATGGTTCCACCGCCCGGGCGCGGTACCGACACCGGCTGGTAGGCGGGAATCAAATGATGCTTGCCGTTGCCGATCAAGTCGGCACGGCCCATGCGCTTCAAGGCCTCGCGCAGAATCGGCCAATTCTCCGGATCGTGGTAGCGCAGGAAAGCCTTGTGCAACCGCCGCACCTTGATGCCCTTCGGGATCACGACTTCCTCGCTGTTGCGCGCCACGCGCTTCAGCGGATTCTTGCCCGAGTGAAACATCGCGGTCGCCGTGGCCATCGGCGACGGCAGGAACGCCTGCACCTGATCCGCCCGAAAGCCGTTCTTCTTGAGCCACACCGCCAATTCCAACATATCCTGATCGCGCGTGCCCGGATGTGCCGCGATGAAGTAGGGAATCAGATACTGTTCCTTGCCCGCTTCGCGCGAGAACCTGTCGAACAGCTCCTTGAACTTGTAGAACGTCCCCACCCCCGGCTTCATCATCTTCGAGAGCGGTCCCTCCCCGATGGCCTCGGGCGCGATCTTCAGATAGCCGCCGGTGTGGTGGGTGGCCAATTCCTTGATGTACTCCGGCGACTCGGTGGCCAGGTCGTAGCGCACGCCCGACGCGATCAAGATCTTCTTGATGCCCTTGAGTGCGCGCGCCCGACGGTAGAGGCTGATCAGCGGGGCGTGATTGGTGTTGAGGTTCGGGCAGATGCCCGGGTAGACGCACGACGGACGCCGGCAGGCCGACTCGATCGCGGGGCTCTTGCAGCGCAACCGGTACATGTTGGCCGTCGGTCCGCCGATGTCCGAGATGACGCCGGTGAAGCCCGAGACCTTGTCGCGGATGGTCTCGATCTCGCGGATGACCGAGTCTTCGGAGCGGCTCTGAATGATGCGGCCTTCGTGTTCCGTGATCGAACAGAAGGTGCAGCCGCCGAAGCAGCCCCGCTGGATCGACACCGAGAAGCGAATCATCTGGTATGCAGGGATCTTCGCCTTGCCATAGCTCGGATGCGGCAGCCGTGCATACGGCAACTCGTACACCGCGTCCATCTCATCGGTCTCGAGCGGGATCGGCGGCGGGTTGAGCCACACGTCGAACGTCCCATGACGCTGCACCAGCGCGCGCGCGTTGCCGGGGTTCGCTTCCAGATGCAATATCCGCGACGCATGCGCATATAGCACGGGATCGTTGCTGACCTGCTCGAAGGACGGCAGGCGGATGACGCTATGCTCACGCTGCGCGTTCGGCACCTTGCGATAGAACTTCACGACGTTGGTGGCCGCGGCCGGCATAGCCGTGACCACCGCAGCGCTCCCCGCGGCAGCGCCCAGCACCTGCTTGCGCTCATCCTCGGAGGCGTACGGATCGACCCGCGGGGCCAGCGGTCCGGGCGTGTCGAGTTCAGTGGAATCGATCTCGACCCAGTCGGCCGGGACGCCGCGCCGCACGAACGCGGTACCGCGCAGATCGGTGATCTCGTCGATGGGCGCACCGGCGTCGAGCCGCTGCGCGATCGCGCCGATCTGCCGCTCCGCATTGCCGAACACCAGCAGGTCCGCCTTGGCATCCACCAGCACGGAGCGCCGCACATGCTCCGACCAATAGTCGAAGTGTGCGATCCGCCGCAAGCTGGCCTCGATGCCGCCGATCACGATCGGCACATGCTTGTACGCCTCACGAACGCGCTGCGAGTACACGATGACGCAGCGGTCCGGCCGCTTGCCGCCCAGGCCGCCGGGGGTATAGGCATCGTCGCTGCGCACCCGGCGATCCGACGTGTAGCGGTTCACCATCGAGTCCATGTTCCCGCCGGTCACGCCGAAGAACAATCGCGGCGCACCAAGCGCCTCGAAATCACGGGTGCTGTGCCAATCCGGCTGCGCGATGATGCCGACTTTGAACCCTTGTGCCTCGAGCACGCGGCCGATGATGGCCATCCCGAAGCTGGGATGATCGACGTAGGCGTCGCCCGTCACGACGATGACATCGCACTGTTTCCAGCCCAGCGCGTCCATTTCGGCCCGCGTGGTCGGCAAAAATGTCGCCGGCTTGGAGCCGGCGACGCGTGCTTTATCAGGCGAAAATAGGGGGGCGGCGGTTTGCATCGCCGGGATTAGGCCTGAATGCGGACGGTAAGTACAACTTAACTCGAATCAGCCCAGATCGACCGGAACGTAGATCTGCGCGTCTTCGCGCTGGATCAACAGGGCGATGCTGTGACCGGCGCGCGCGACCTCTCGTTTCAGGTCCGCAACGGTGGCCACATAGGCTCCGTTGACGCCCAAAACCACGTCTCCCGCCTGCAGTCCGGCCGCCAAAGCCGGTCCCGTGACATCCTCGACCACCAAACGGCCCTTCGTGTGCAATTCCTGCTGCTCGTCGGGTTTCAACGGCCGCACCGCCAGCCCCAGCTTGCCGCCGCCATCCTCACCCGCGTTCTTCGCCGCCTCGGCCGGCTTGTCCTCGAGCAGTACCGTCCTGATCATCACGTCGGTGGCCTTCTTGTCGTGCCACAGTCCGATCTTGGCCTCGCTGCCGGGCGTCAGCTGCGAAATCACGGCGGGAAGATCCCAGGAATGATCGATATTGCGGCCGTTCACGCTGGTGATGATGTCACCCGGTTTCAGGCCGGCTTTCTCGCCGGGGCTGCCGGGCTCGACCGCGCTCACCAAGGCGCCGTGCGGCGTCGTCAGGCCGAAGGACAACGCCAGCGGCTGGCTCAGATCCTGCACCGCAACACCGATGCGGCTGCGATTGACCTTGCCGTTCTTGAGGAGCTGGTCCTTGACGCTCAGGGCAACGTCGATGGGGATCGCGAATGACATGCCCATGTAGCCGCCCGTGCGGCTGTAGATCTGCGAATTGATGCCAATCACCTGGCCATCGACGTTGAACAGCGGGCCGCCCGAGTTGCCGGGATTGACCGCCGCATCGGTCTGGATGAACGGCACATAGGATGAGTTGCTGTCATCGGGCAAGGTGCGCCCCGTCGCACTCACCACGCCGGCCGTCACGCTGTTCTCGAAGCCGAACGGTGAACCGATGGCGATCGCCCACTGCCCCGGCTTGATCTTCGTCGGATCGCCGAAGTGCACGAACGGCAGCCCGGTCGCCGCAATCTTGATGAGTGCGACGTCGCTGCGTTTGTCGACGCCGATCACCTTGGCCGCAAACTCACGGCGATCCGTCAGTTTGACAGTCACTTCGGATGCGTCCGCCACCACATGTGCGTTGGTCAGCACGTACCCGTCGGCACTGACGATGAAGCCGGACCCAATCCCGTGACTCGGCGGCGTTTTCTCAGGGCTCGGCATGTTCCGATGGAAGAATTGGGACAGCGGATCCTCATCTCCCCCCTGACCCATGCCGGATTTCGACGGTTTCTCGGTCACGCTGATGTTCACGACGGCAGCGCCGCTTTCGGCCACCAGCTGTGTAAAGTCCGGCAGCCCCGTCACGCGCGCCGCGGCCGGCGCAGGCGATATGGGCACCACGGTCGCGGCGACCGGCGCGGAGGCGGACTGAGCGGTGTCCGCGCTGGAGCGCTGGTGGGCGACGACGACGACGAAAATACCCGCGACTGCCGCGAGCGACCAAGTTCTCATGCTTCCCATTGAAGTAGATCCTCTACAAACCGGTTATTGAACTGACAGGTCAGACCGCTAATGTGGGGGGTCGGTTTCATATTTCTACCTCGATGCCCCGTCATTTTGCGCTTTTTGCGGCCCGAACGTCGAACTGTGACATCCGAATGGGCCAATCATACTCCCGGCGGCTAATCTGCCCGCCGGAGCAGTCCCCAAGATGGCTTCGAACTGCAGTTCGAGGACGACGGCTGCGGCCTCGACCCGGAGCACGTGCGTGTCGTCGCCGCGCAGCGCGACGTCGTGACCAGCGACGAAGTGACGACAAGGTGGCCTGACCGGTTACGCGCTTGTCGCGCAAGCGGGCGCCAACTCGAGCAATACCGCGTCGGCGGGCACCCGATCCGCGACGCCGACCAACACCCGCCCGACGATGCCTGCATGGGGCGCCGTCAAGGTGTGTTCCATTTTCATCGCCTCCACGGTGACCAGCGCGGCGCCGCGCGGCACCCGCTGCCCTTCGCTGACGTGCAGCGCGACCACGGTGCCCGGCAGTGGCGTCTTCAAGGACCCCTCCTCCGCGACCGCCTCGACATCGAGCGCATCCTCGGTCAGCGCGAGGCGCAACGCCGCGTGACCGCCGTTCGCGAACACATGCAGTTGCGAACCCACTTCCACCATATGAGCGCGCACCCGCCGACCCGCCAATTCCACGTCGAACCAGGCGCCGGACGCCAAAACCGACGCCGCGAACTCGCGCCCGGCGATACGGCAAATGGTTGTCGGTGAGCCTGCCTCGACGGTCACGAGGCGCTCGCCGAAGCGCCACGCGGACCTCGGGGCGGCGCCCAGGCGCCACCCGCGCGTGTCCTGCCAGGGAGCCTCGATGCCACGGTCGCGGGTCGTGTACCACAAGGCCGCCAGCACCAGGTCCTCATCCGTCGGAGCGGCCTCGCCGAATGCCAGATGCGCCGCACGCACGCGGAGAAAATCGGTGGCGACGTTGGCACGCAGGAACTCCTCGTCGGCGAGCACGCTCGCGAGCAGCGCCCGGTTGGTGAGCACGCCCGTGATCTCCAGGTCGGCCAACCCACGACGCAGGACGCCGATCGCGGCCGCGCGCGACCCGCCCCAGGCAATGATTTTGCCCAGCATCGGATCGTAGAACGACGACACCTCGTCGCCTCCCTCGAAGCCCACGTCCAGCCTGAGTCCGTCTGCGGCACGGGGCCACTCGAGGTGCGTGATGCGTCCCACGCTCGGCAGGTAATCCTGCGCCGGATCCTCCGCATACACGCGCGCCTCGATGGCCGCACCGCGCGGGGCATCGACGCGGGCCATCGGCGCCTCGCCCAAACGCTCGCCGCGCGCGACCCGAATCTGCCATTCCACCAGGTCGACGCCCGTGATGAACTCGGTGACGGGATGTTCGACTTGCAGACGCGTGTTCATTTCCATGAAGTAAAAGTGCTGCTGCTCATCGACCAGAAACTCGACGGTGCCCGCCCCGACATAACCCACCGTCCGGGCGGCCGTGATGGCCGCGCTCGACATGGCCGCCCGCACGTCCGCGCGCAGCCCCGGCGCGGGCGCCTCCTCGATGATCTTCTGGTGCCGACGCTGCACGGAGCAATCGCGGTCGAACAGCGTCACCACCTCGCCATGCATGTCGGCGAACACCTGGACCTCCACATGCCGCGCTCGCGCAAAATAGCGTTCGAGAAGCAGCCGCGTGTCGCCGAAGGCGGTGCGCGCCAGGCGCTGCGCGGACGCGAGCGCCGCATCGACGTCGGCGATGGAGTACACGACCTGCATTCCCTTGCCGCCGCCACCCGCGCTCGCCTTGACGATGAGCGGGAATCCCGCCCGTTCCGCCTCCGCGCGCAGGCGCTCGAGACTTTGATCGTCACCGTGATAGCCTGGCGCGACGGGCACGCCGACCCGCGCCATCGCGGCCTTCGATGCGCTTTTCGATCCCATCGCCAGGATGGCGGCCGCGGGCGGCCCGATGAAGACGAATCCCGCCGCGACGCAGCGCCTCGCGAACTCGGCGTTTTCCGACAGAAACCCATAGCCGGGATGGATGGCGTCGGCCCGCGCCCGGCGCGCGACATCGAGGATGCGGTCGATGTCCAGATAGCTGTCCACCGCCGGCGCCGCGCCCAAGCGGTATGCCTCGTCGGCCATCCGCACGTGACGCGCGCCACGATCCGCGTCGGAATACACCGCGATGGTGATGAGGCCCAGGTGCGCGGCGGTCCGTGCGATGCGGCACGCGATCTCGCCGCGATTGGCGACCAGAATGCGGTGCAAGGTAATGGGGCTCGCCGGCTCGTCGCTCATGCTCATGTTCATGCTCACATCCGGAAGATGCCGAATCGAGTGGGTGCGGCAGTTTGCGAGCGGCTCAGCGCCAATGCCAGCCCCAGGGCGCGGCGCGTATCGAGCGGATCGATGACGCCGTCGTCCCACAGGCGCGCCGAGGCGTAGAACGGATGGCCTTGCCGCTCGAACTGCTCGCGGATGGGCGCTTTCAATTGCTCCTCGTCGGACTCGCTGAAAGCGTGGCCCGCGCGCTGCAAGGCATCGCGCTTGATGGTGGCCAGCACGCTCGCCGCCTGCTCGCCGCCCATCACCGAGGTGCGCGCGTTCGGCCATTGGAACAGCAGGCGCGGACCGTACGCGCGGCCGCACATGGCGTAATTGCCGGCGCCGAAACTGCCGCCAATGACGACCGTGTACTTCGGCACCGCGGCACACGCCACGGCGGTGACCAACTTGGCGCCGTCCTTGGCGATGCCGCCGGCCTCCGCCGCCTGGCCCACCATGAACCCGGCGATGTTCTGCAGAAACACCAGCGGGATGCCTTCACGGCAACACAGTTCGATGAAGTGCGCGCCTTTCAGCGCACTCTCGGAGAACAAGATGCCGTTGTTGGCGAGGATGCCGACCGGAAATCCATGGATGTCCGCAAACCCGCAGACCAAGGTCGTGCCGTAGAGCCCCTTGAACTCATCGAACCACGACCCATCCACCAGGCGCGCGATGATCTCGCGCACGTCGTAGGGCTTGCGCGAGTGTTGCGGAACGATGCCGTAGAGTTCGGCCGGATCATAGGCCGGCGCGACGCCACCGCCGCCGCGCGCGCCGCGGCCAACACCGCCGGCGCCAATGCCACCGGCCGGCCGCGCGGCGCCCGCAGCCCGCAGCCGCGCGACCGCGCGCCGCGCGAACGCGAGCGCGTGCAGGTCGCTCTCGGCGTAGTAATCGGTGACGCCCGAACGCCGGCAGTGCACGTCCGCGCCCCCCAGCGCCTCGGCGTCGATTTCCTCGCCGGTGGCCGCGCGCACCAGCGGCGGGCCGCCCAGAAAGATGCGCCCTTGATGGCGGACGATGATGGCGTGATCGGACATGGCCGGCACGTACGCGCCGCCCGCAGTGCACGATCCGTGCACTACGGCGATCTGTGCGATTCCTTCCGCCGACAACCGCGCCTGGTTGTAGAAGATCCGTCCGAAGTGGTCCCGATCCGGGAACACCTCATCCTGCTTCGGCAGGAACGCGCCGCCGCTCTCGACCAGATAGATGCACGGCAGCGCGTTCTCCCCCGCGATTTCCTGGGCCCGCAGATGCTTCTTCACGGTCAGCGGATAATAAGTCCCGCCCTTCACGGTCGGATCGTTCGCCACGATCATGCAGGGCCGTCCCGCGACGGTGCCGATGCCCGTGACCAAACCGGCGCCGGGCAGGACATCGTCATACACGTCCTGCGCCGCCAACGGCGACAACTCCAGAAACGGCGCCCCCGGATCGAGCAGCGCGTCCACCCGCTCGCGCACCAAGAGCTTGGCGGCGCCCGTGTGCTTGTCGCGCGCGGCCGCACTGCCGCCCAGGGCATTGCGCCGCAGCAGGTCGCGGAGCGCCGCGACCGACGCCTCCATGGCGGTGCGGTTCGTCGCGAACTCGGTCGATCGCGCGTCGATCTTCGAGGCTATTGTCGACATCGTCCTTGACGCTCCCGCTATTGTTTTCGCCACCAAAAGTGGCAGAATTGTCGGACAGTCGGATTATCCAACATTTCAGGATCACAAGCCAATGGCCGGCGCCGCCTATCGTGAATTCAACTTCGGCCTCGGGGAAGTCATCGATACCGTGCGCGAGCAAGCGCGCCGGTTCGCGGCGGAGCGGATCGCACCCCGCGCCAACGAGATCGATCGCAGCAATATGTTTCCCCGGGACCTGTGGCCCGAGATGGGCGCGCTTGGCTTTCTGGGCCTCACCGTCGCTGCCGACGAGGGCGGCGCGGGCTTGGGCTACCTGGCGCATACGGTGGCGATGGAGGAGATCTCCCGAGCATCGGCGGCGGTGGGATTGAGCTACGGCGCGCACTCCAATCTCTGCGTGAACCAGCTGGCCTTGAACGGCACCGCCGAGCAGAAAGCCCGATACCTGCCGATGCTCCTCAGCGGCGACCATGTGGGCGCCCTCGCCATGTCGGAGCCCGGGGCCGGTTCCGATGTCGTGTCGATGCAATTGCAGGCGCAGCGCCACGGCGATCGCTATGTGCTCGATGGCCGCAAGATGTGGATCACCAACGGGCCGGAAGCCGATGTCCTGGTGGTGTACGCCAAGACCAATCCGGAGGCCGGCGCGCGCGGCATCAGCGCGTTCATCATCGAATCCGGTTTCGCGGGCTTCAAGGCCGCGCAGAAACTCGACAAGCTCGGCATGCGCGGGTCGAGCACCAGCGAGTTGGTGTTCGACGGATGCGAGGTGCCCGCGGCCAATCTGCTCGGCGAGGAGAACCGCGGCGTCAACGTCCTGATGAGCGGGCTCGACTACGAGCGTGTGGTGTTGTGCGGCGGGCCGCTCGGCATCATGGCGGCGGCGCTCGATGTCGCCGTGCCCTACGTGCGCGAGCGCCGCCAATTCGGGCAGGCGATCGGCACCTTCGAACTGGTGCAGGGCAAGCTCGCGGACATGTACGCATCGCTGAACGCCTGCCGCAGCTACGCCTACACCGTGGCGGCCGCCTGCGATCGGCACGACTCCACGCGCAAGGATGCGGCGGCCTGCATCCTGTTCTGCGCCGAGGCGGCGACCCGCGCGTCGCTCGATGCCATTCAACTGCTGGGCGGCAACGGGTATATCAACGATTACCCCACCGGACGACTGCTACGCGACGCGAAGCTCTATGAGATCGGTGCGGGCACCTCCGAGATTCGCCGCATGCTCATCGGCCGCGAACTGTTCGGGGAAGCCTGATGGCCGATCTGTTCGCGCCCCTGGATGACCAGCCCGCCTATCGACGGATCGCCAACATGATCGAGCGGCGCATCGTCGGCCGCTCGCTGCGTACCGGCGACCCGCTCCCCTCCGAGACCGATCTCGCCCGACAGTTCGGCGTCAACCGCTCGACCATTCGCGAGGCCATTCGCGAACTCGAGATCCACGGCCTGTTGGGCCGCGGCCGCGGCGAGAAGCGGCTGCGCGTCACGCGGCCGGCGCCGCGCGACATCAGCTCCGGCGTGAGCCGCGCACTCGCCTTGCACGACGTGACATTCCTCGAACTATGGGAGGCGATGATGGCCCTCGAGCCGGCTGCGGCGCAATATGCCGCGTCGCGCCGCTCAACCGGGCAACTGCAGGCGCTGCTGCGCGCCGGCGCGGAGTTCGCGAACAGCGGCGCCGACACGGCGGCGGCCGTCGCGGCCGTGGTCGACTTCTTCACCGCGGTGGCCGAGGCCAGCGGCAACCAAGTGCTGGCGCTGTCCCAGGCGCCGCTCAATGTGTTGCTCGTGCCCGCCCTCACCCGGCTCATCGACGACCTGCCCCAGGCACGGAGCCGCATCGCCCTGGCGCAAGTCAACATCACGGGGGCCATCAAGCTCAAGCGTGGCGAGCAGGCCAGGATCTGGATGGAAAAGCACATCCGCGACTTCAAGCGCGGCCATGATCTGCGCGAGCGCGGCTAGAGGATGGTCTCGCGACGCGTGTCGGCGCCCGCCGGGTCATGCAGGTTGGTGCTGAACGACACCAGCACCATGACTCCGTCGCCCGTATTTCGATAGGCGTGTACCACGCCGGGAGGAATGGTCAGACGCCAGATCTCCCCCGCCGGCACGTCGATATCGCGGATGCCGCCGGCTTCCTTCAGCCTCACCAGGCACGGTCCCACCACGCTCGTGGTCTCCGTGGCCGTCAGATGCACGTGATTGCCGCGCACTTCGCCGGGCTGGGTCAGCACCACGTGCACGTTCTTCTGGGCCGCGAGTCCCGCATCGCTCAAGGGTTCGAACAAGGCGCCGCGCGGGTCGCGGTGGGTTTTGATCGGCTCGATCAGCGTCTCGGGATGTTGCATGGCCGGTAGTTTAGCTCGCGGTCATCGCGGCGGCTTGCGTTTGACGCCGCGCCGGCCCGCGAGGATCACGCCCACCACGAACAGGGTGTCCCACCAATCCACCTCGCCCCCGCCCCCGCTCGGTGCCGTCACGGTCAGGGTCGCGATGGACGCCGCCGAGTTGGTGCCCGCCGGACCGGTGGTGAGCGCGCTCGCGACGAGTGTGTTCGTGTAGGTTCCGGCAGTCGCGCTTTGCAAAGGCACCGTGACGACGCAGCTGCCGTGTGTCGGAATGTTGGCATTGCTCAAGATCACGGTGTTGGTCGTGGTGGTGAGGGAGGACGCGGCCCCGGTGCAGGTCGTGCCCGGCGCCAGATTCATGCTTGACGTGTGGGTCGCCATCACCATGCCCGCCGGCAAGGTCTCGGTGAGGCTGGATTGAGTCAGGTCGAAACCATTCGCGTTGTCGAGCGTGATGGTCAGCGTGGACGCCACGTTCTCACCGACGGACGCCGGTGAGAATGCTGCGGTCACGACGGGCGCCACCGGCGCCACCGACAGCGACGCGGGACATGCGGATGCGCTGGTGCCCGCCGACGCCGGTGTGCCCGGCGCGGCGATGATCGCGCCCGCCGCGCTCACGGCGATCTGCGCCGTGTCGACCGCACCGGCCGAATCGGTGACCGTGAGCGTGATGGTGTCCGGGTTTCCGGTCGGCGTGACGGTGACCTTGGTCGATGCGTTGGCGCCCGACGGTAGGCTGCCGCCGGTCGATGTCCACACGGTCGAAGCGATGCTCCGACCGCACGAGGCGGCGCTGCCGCCGGCATCGATGACGGTGCTGACGCCGTTCGCCCCCGCCGCCGGGATCGCGACGGCGGCGATGGGCCGCAGCGCCGAATCGACGGCATCGAGCGCGTTCACCATGCCGGCGCCGCATTGGCTGCCATCGTTCGGGCACGCGCACAACCCCGTCGAAGCACCGCTGGAATCGGTCTCGGAAGCCGGGCAGACGGGCACGCCGACCGGTTGCGGAAACGCGACCGCACTGGATTTGAGCCTGCCGATCAGCTGCGCCGGCGTGAGATTGGTGTTGACCGACCGCATCAGCGCGGCGATGCCGGAAACGATCGGCGCGGAAAAGCTGGTTCCCAGATTGGGATTCGTTTCGTTGGTGTAGGTGCTGTCCGCGGGCACGGTCAGACCGGTGTTGGTGGTGGTATCGATCGAGCGCAGGCACGGCCCGGACACGTTGACGCAATTTCCCGCCGGCGCGGCGATGCCTACCTCCGCGCCCAGACTGCTGTAGCCCACCTTGGTGCCCACGTTGCGCAAGCCCGCCACCGCCAGAACACCCGGGCAGTTGCCCGGCGCATCCACCGGACCGCTTTCATTGCCCGCCGAGGCCACGATGAGCACGCCCATGCTGGCGAGCGTGGTGACCGCAGTCGCATAGTCGGACGGGCACGCGCCGCTGCCGCCCAGGCTCAGATTGATGATTTGCGCCGGAAACGGATTGTCCGGCACACCGGTCACCGGCAGGCCCGCGGCCCACTGCATGCCGGTGATGATGTCCGAGTCATAGCCGCCGCATTTGCCGAGGGCGCGCACCGGCAGCAGGTACGACTGCCAGGTCATGCCCGCGATGCCGATCGAGTTGTTGGTGAGCGCGCCCATGATGCCCATCACGCGCGTGCCATGCCATGAGCTGTCCGCGATGGCGCAGTCGCTCGACGGAAACAGCGAGTTCGATTGATCCGCGACGTTGATCCAATCGCCTGGATCGGACGGGTCCGGATCCCAGCCGTCGCCGTCATTGGCGATCAGATACGTGCCGAGCTCGGCGCCGGCCGGCGTCAAATCGCCGCCCACGAAGTCGTAGCCCGGCAGCAAGCGGCCGCCGAATCCCGCGCGCAGCAGGTCCGGATGGTCGAACCGCACGCCCGTGTCGATGTCGGCGATCACGATGCCGCTGTTGCCCGTCGCCAGATTCCAGGCGGAAACGGCATCCGTCGCGGCCGCATCGCTGGTGTCGGTCGCGAAGCTCGGCGTCATCATGTACCACTGCCCGCGCGCGTTCGCGGACACCTCGAACAACGGATCGTTGGGCAACGCCTGCGGGTAGCGGCGCTGATCCACGTCCGCGAATGCGACCGCCGGGTCCGCGCGCAGCACCTGCAACGCTGCAGCCACCGCGGATCCGTACAGCGCCTTGTCCAGGACCATGACGTGCATGCTGGGCGTCAGCTGACGTGAGTTCCGCATCGGCAGATGGACGCGCTGCGCAAGCGCGGCGACATCCGCCGGCGAGGTGCGCGCCTGGGTGGCGCGGATGGGCTGCGAGCGACTTTGCGCGTTGACGGCCTGCACGACGGCGTTGGCCGATGTCGCACGAAATCCGACGATCAGCCGATTCGCTTCGGCGCCGATGCTGACCGGATGGGAGCGAACCCGGTTGTATTCCGCGATGCCCGCGCTCGATCCCGCACGCGCCGGGAGCGCGCAGGCGCCCGACAATGCCACCGCACCGGCAAAGGCCACCAGCGCCGCGATCGACTTTCCCACCATGCAGCGAATTCCGTGAAGCGTTTTCGTGAGTACGCAGGTTAACAATAATCGCGGTCCGGAATGCGAACTGCGGCGGAAAAACGACGCAAAAACGGCGAGAATTCTTGGCACTTTACCGCAAAAACACCGACCAAACTAGCCGCTCTGCGCTCCGCTCAGTCTTTACCTCGCGCACCGCGCCCTGTGTCGGCCGGGCAACGGGTAGAATGGCGGCATCGCAGCGTGAATGACGTTTTTTGAGGGGAAATTTCGATGCTCTATGACAATCGACAGTTCTATATCGACGGTGCGTGGGTCGACCCCGTCTCGCCTGAGGAATTCCAGGTGATCAATCCGGCCACCGAAGCGGTCGCCGGGACGATTTCGATGGGGAGCCCCAAGGATGTCGACCTCGCCGTGGCCGCCGCCCGCCGGGCGTTCGACGGTTATTCGCGCACCACGCCGGCTGAGCGCCTGGCGCTGATGGAGCGGATCCTGACGGCGTACAACGCCCACTACGATGACATCGCCCACGCCATCTCGATCGAAATGGGCGCCCCGATCACGCTGGCCAAGGGGTCGCAGACGCGCATTGGCGTCGGCCATATCCAGGCCATGATCGACGTGCTGAAGACCTTCAAATTCGAGGAACTGCGCGGCAACACCCGGCTGGTCCAGGAACCGGTGGGCGTGTGCGCCCTCATCACCCCCTGGAACTGGCCCATGAACCAGGTGGCCGCCAAGGTGATCCCAGCCCTGGCCGCCGGCTGCACCATGGTGCTGAAGCCCTCCGAGTACTCGCCGTTCAGCGCCATTCTGTGGGCCAAGGTCATGCACGAGGCAGGCGTTCCGGCCGGCGTGTTCAACCTCATCAACGGCGACGGCATCCAGGTCGGCGCGCCGTTGGTCGCCCATCGTGAAGTCGACATGGTGTCGTTCACCGGTTCCACCCGCGCCGGCACGGCGGTCGCCAAGAGCGCCGCCGACTCCGTGAAGCGCGTCCATCAGGAACTCGGCGGCAAGTCGCCCAATGTGTTGCTGGACGATGCCAACTTCGAGCGCGCCGTGAAGCAAAGCGTGCTGCACGTGTTCCAGAACTCCGGCCAGTCCTGCAACGCGCCCACCCGCATGCTGGTGCCCGCCGCCCGGCTTTCGGAAGTGGAAGCGATCGCGAAGCGCGTCGCCGCCACCGTGATCGTCGGCGATCCGATGTCGGACAAGACCGCGGTGGGACCGGTGGTCTCGAAGCTGCAGTTCGACCGCGTCGCAGGCTACATCGAAAAGGGCATCGCCGAGGGCGCGACCGTGATCAGCGGCGGCGTGGGCCGGCCCGATGGATTGAGCCAGGGCTACTTCGTCAAGCCCACCATCTTCTCGAACGTCAACAACCAGATGACCATCGCGCGCGAGGAAATCTTCGGGCCGGTGCTGTGCATCCTGCCCTATCAGACGGAAGAGGAGGCGATCACGATCGCCAACGATACGCCGTACGGCCTCGCCGCCTATGTCTGGTCCGAGGACAATCTGCGGGCCCGCCGCGTGGGCAATCGGATTCGTGCCGGACAGGTCTCGTTGAACGGCGCCTATGGCGACATGCAGACGCCCTTCGGCGGCTTCAAGATGTCGGGCAACGGCCGCGAGTACGGCGAGTTCGGGTTACGCGACTTCCTGGAGGTCAAGGCCGTCATCGGAGTCGACGCTGCGTAAGCGTCGGCTGCCTCGAACGTGAGTGATCCGGCCGTCCTGCGGCTCGAGAATCTCAGTAAACGATATCGACCAGATCGCCCGGCGGTATTCGAGCACCTGAACCTCGAGCTGCTGCCGGGCGAATACCTCGCCATCATGGGTGAGTCCGGCGTCGGCAAGTCGACCCTGCTCAACCTGCTGGCCGGTCTGGACAAGCCGGACACGGGACGCGTGCTCATCGAGGGCCATGATCTCGGCGCGATGGACGACGATGAAACCACGCTCGTGCGGCGTCGCTCGGTGGGTTTCGTGTTTCAAGCCTTTCACGTGCTGCCCTATCTCAGCGTCGAACAGAACGTCGCCCTGCCGCTCGAGCTGCTGGGCATCGACGCGGCGGAGCGCGCGGGCCGCACCGCCGCGATGCTCGAGGGCGTCGGCATGGCGAACCTCGCGCAACGCTACGCGCGCGAACTCTCGGGGGGCGAGGTGCAACGTATCGCCATTGCACGCGCGCTCGTCCACCGCCCGCGCCTGCTGCTCGCGGATGAGCCGACGGGCAATCTCGATCCGCGCAGCGCCGGACAGATCCTCGGGCTCCTGCGAACCCAGATCAAGGCGAATGCAGCCGGGGGATTGTTGATCACGCACTCGCGGGCGGCGGCGGAAACGGCCGATCGCATCCTGCTGCTCGACGCAAGCGGACTGCGGCCGCTGGAAGTTTGGGTGTGAGCGGGCACGCGCCGGCCCGGGTCGCCCTGACGGTGTGGCGCGCGCTCCTGCTCGCGCAGCTGCGCGAGCAGCCCGGGCGCCTGTTGGTGACCGTCATCGCCATTGCGCTCGGGGTGGCCCTCGGCACGTCGGTGTATCTCGTGAATTCGGCTGCGCTGAACGAGTTCGGCCTGGCCACCAAACGACTGGTGGGTGAAGCGGATATCATCGTGCGCGGACCACGCGGGGGCTTCGCGGAAGACTTGTACACCACCCTGGCCCGCGATCCCGCCGTGTCCGTCGCGAGTCCCGTGCTCGAGCTCGAGGTCGCATTGCCGGGCAGGCGCGAGACGCTCAAGGTCTTGGGGCTCGATCCGTTCCGGGCCGCGGCGCTGCAGCCGGCATTGTTCGGCGACATCGCCGGCGGCATCTTCGATCTGTTCAAGGCCGACGGAATTTTCCTGAGCAGCAGCGCCGCAGAGCAGCTGAACGTGCGGCGCGGCGGCTCCCTGCCCGTCCAGGTCGGCAGCTCGATCAAGCCCTTGCGCGTTCTTGGCATACTCTCCGAGACGACCTATCCGCAGGCACTCGGCGTGATGGACATCGCATCGGCGCAATGGTCGCTCGACAAGATCGGGCGGCTGAACCGGATCGATCTGCGCTTGAACGCAGGCACGTCGGTGCAGACGTATCGCAGCGAATTGGCCCGACGCCTGCCCGCCGGGGTCCTGGCGGTCGCGCCCCAGGTGGAACGTGATCGGGCGGTCACGGTCACGCGCGCATACCGCGTGAATCTGAACATGCTGGCGCTGGTGGCCTTATGGACCGGCGCATTCCTGGTGTTCTCGACACAGTCGTTGTCGGTGCTGCGTCGACGGCGCTCACTCGCGCTGCTGCGCGCCCTCGGCGTCACCCGCGCCGAACTGGAGCTCGCGCTGGTCGGCGAAGGCGCCGCGCTCGGCGTCGTGGGCTCGTTGCTGGGCGTGGGCCTCGGGATTCTGTTCGCCGCGGCGATGCTGCGGGTCCTCACCGGCGATCTCGGCAACGGCCAATTGCGCGTGATGGGCGCCTCGCTCAATGCCGCCGCCCTGCCGCTGCTCGCGTTCTTCTTGATCGGCACCGGTGTCGCCAGTGTGGGCGCATGGCTGCCCGCGCGGGGCGCCGCGCGGCAACCGCCGGCGCGTTCGCTGAAGGGCGGCGACGGCGACTACCGTGTCGTCGCCACGCTGAGCTGGCGCATCGGGGTTGTGCTCCTGGCCGTGGGAGCGCTGCTTGCGTGGCTGCCCCCCGTGGGCGGCTTGCCGGTGTTCGGCTACGCGTCGATCGGCGCGCTGCTGTTCGGCGCCGTCCTGTTGGTGCCCGTGTTGACGGTGCGCATTCTCCGGCTGGTGCCGCGCACCAACCGCGTGGTTCTCGACACCGCCGTCGCGCAGCTTCGCGAGAATGTCGGCCTGTCCACCCTCAGTTTGGCGTCGATCATCGTCAGCTTCAGCCTCATGGTCGCCATGGCCATCATGGTGTACTCGTTCCGCGTGTCGTTCGAGCATTGGCTCGGCAAGTTGCTGCCCGCCGATCTGCAGTTGCGCGAGCCCCAGGGAAACGATACGGCCTACTGGTCCCCCGAGATCCAGCGCCGACTCGCGGCGGTGCCGGGGATCTCACGGTTCGAATTTCGCCACACGCAACCGATCCTGCTCGACGCGGCGCGGCCGGCGGTGACGTTGATCGCGCGCGGCGATGACGCCGCGCAGGCCGCCGGCGAATTGCCGCTGGTCCGCGGCACAGGCCTCCGGCGCAGGGACGCGGCCGCGGGCGGCGCGAATGTCCCGCCGCCCGCGTGGATCTCCGAGGCGCTCCAGGACCTCTACGGCCTCGAGGTGGGAAGCACGATCACCCTGCCGCTGGGTTCGAGGACGCAGCAGTTCACGATAGCGGGAGTGTGGCGCGATTACGCCCGCACCTTTGGCACGGTGGTCATCAGTTTGCCGGCCTATGTCGCCGCCACCGGCGACCACAGCGCCACCGAGGGCTCGGTATGGCTCGATGGCCGCCGCACGCCCGCCGCGGTCGAAGCCGCCCTGCGCGCGGTGTTCGCGCGCGGCGACGCGGTCGAAATCATGACGAGCGGCGCCGTTCGCGAGCGCTCGCTGCAGATCTTCGATCGCGCCTTCGCCATCACCTACGCACTCGAAGCCATCGCCGTGATCATCGGCCTGACCGGTGTGAGCTTCGCGGCCAGTTCGACCGCCCTCGCGCGCCGCTCGGAGTTCGGCATGCTGCGTCATCTCGGGATGCTGCGGCGGCAGGTCATCGGGATACTGGCGAGCGAAGGCTTCGTCATGAGCCTCTTTGGGGTTTTCTACGGCCTCACGCTGGGCGCGGCTCTGAGCCTCGTGCTGGTCTACGTCATCAATCGTCAATCCTTCAACTGGAGCATCGATCTCGCCGTGCCTGTCTGGGAACTCGCGCTGCTCAGCGTGACGCTGGTCGGCGCGGCAGCCATGACGGCCGTGTGGAGCGGCCGTGCCGCCACGAGCCAGGAAGCCGTGTATGCGGTCAGGGAGGATTGGTGAATCGGCGCTGCGTGGCCGCCTTGGCGGCGGCGCTCTGGGCAGCAGCGGCTATGGCGGCGGCGGCGCCCGCGTCCCCGGCCGCCGCACCCGAGCCGGCCCGCACCGCATCTGCTGCCGTGGGCGGCGACTATGCGGCGGTGACCCCCGGCAGGCCCATCGACTTCCCGCGCGACGCCGGCAGTCACCCGGAGTTTCGGATCGAGTGGTGGTATGTCACCGGCTGGTTGACCACGTCGGCGGGCGAATCGCTGGGTTTCCAGGTCACCTTCTTTCGTACCAAGCCGCAGATCGATCCCGCGAATCCGAGCGCATTCGCGCCCCGCCAGCTATTGGTCGCGCACTGCGCGATCAGCGACCCGCGACGCGGCCGGCTGTGGCAGGACCAGCGGATACGCCGCGCGGGACTGGGGCTCGCCGAAGCCCAGGAAGGCGACACGCATGTCTGGATCGACGACTGGAGCCTGCAACATCAAGCTGGCTCGTACCGGGCTACCATTGCCGCGGAGGATTTCGCGCTGCGTCTGCTGCTCGCCGAGACACAGCCGGCGCTCATCAATGGCAACGCCGGCGTGAGCCGCAAGGGCCCCGCGCCGGAGTCGGCCAGCTATTACTACAGCCTGCCGCACATGAAGGTCACGGGCAGCATCGCGCGCGCCGGCAAGTCCGACGAGGTCACCGGCGAAGCGTGGTTCGACCACGAGTGGTCCAGCGAGTACCTCGATGCGGCCGCACGCGGTTGGGATTGGATCGGCATCAATCTCGACGACGGCTCGGCGCTCATGGCATTTCGCATTCGGGGAGCCGATGGAACGGCCCGTTGGGCCGGCGGCAGCCTGCGCGGCCCGGACGGTCAGGTGCGGATCCTGGATACCGAGCAGGTGAAGTTTCGCGCCGATCGACGCTGGACCTCGCCGCGCACCGGCATCGAGTATCCGGTTCAATGGCAGGTCACCGCAGGGTCGCGCCAGTTCGAGTTGCTGCCGCTGCTCGACGATCAGGAAAATGACACCCGGCTGTCGACCGGCGCCATCTACTGGGAGGGTGCGGTGCGCGCCTACGAACACGATCGCATCGCCGGCCGCGGCTATCTGGAGCTCACGGGCTACGGCGAGAAACTCATCCTGCGTTGATCACCAGAATCGGTACGTGACGCTGCCGCTGACGATGTTGTCGTTGAAGGAGTACACGTACTGGTTCGATTCGCGCTTCTCGTGCCGATAGAACACGTTCACGATCCAGTTGGAGCGTGGGTAGTAGGCGATCGTCGCCTGACCCACCCCGACCTTGTCCTGCCGTGCGCCGCCGACGAGGACGGTGTTCGCGGTGGGAATGTAATTCTGGTCTTCGTAGGATGCCAGGATCGTCAGGTTCACTTTCTCGGTCGGCGCATAGGTGGGCGCGAGGCTTACGCCCTTGGCGACGAAATAATTGGACTCCGCGTCGACATAGGCGTGCAGCTCGTGCCACACCGACAGCGCGGCCTGGGTCTTGTCGGTCGCGGAATACTGAAGGGCGACGCGCCAGATCTCGCCGGCATAGGAGCCGACGCCTCCGTCCGGATACTTTCGCTCCAGATACCCGCCATAACCGGAAATCGACGTCTTGTCGCTGAAGGCATACTTGCCCACGAAGCGATAGGAACTCTCATCGTAATCGTAGATGACCGCGGTGTCCGACAAGGTTTGATTGAAGGTGAGGTCCGAATACTGGTATTCGAAAGCGATCGTGTCATTGACGTCGGTGGCGTACTCGATGCCGGTGGTTCCCGCCCGGTCATGGAAATCGTTGTACTGGTTCAGCTCGGCGCTGTGGTCCGTATAGGACCAGCGAACCTGGCCATAGGCGGCCCAATGAGGTCCGATCTGATAGCGCGCGTAGCCGAGCTCTTCCACCGACGTCACGAGGTCCTTGCCGGTGAACCGGGTCTGGCTGAAGCTCGCGAGCGACCGATCATAGAGTGTCATGACCTGACCCGACAGATATGGGCCGAGGCGCCACGCCCAGGTGCCGACTCCGTCCAAGCCGAGGAAATCCAGATTGATGTTGTGATCGAACCGAATCTCGTCCGCCCGCACGTTCAGATCGAACTCCTGCCGGTCGATATCCCACTTCCCCTGCCCGCCCAGGGTGGTGGCATTCACGATGTCGGTCTGAGCGGTATTCGGATAGATGGCGCCGGGAACACCCGCGGTGCCGGGCGGCACGCGAAACAGATTGTCGTCATAGGTGACCTGGTCGGCCACGTAGAACTTGAACGTATTGAAGTCGCCGCCGGGGATTCCGGGCGGTGCCGGGGCAAAATCGTATGCCATCGCCCTTCCCGCCAACACGATCCCGGCTGCACAGCCGACCAGAGCCAGGTAACGTACGGATCTACCCGCTGAAATCGCAATGGAACGCTGCAAACTAGCCCCTTGACCCACCATCTTTCCGGCATTCTAACCCGCCAAACGCCTTAAGTATCGCCAACCAGTCCCCATTTGGTCGTGCGTTCGACTGTGAATCACTGAGCGGTGACGTTCACCCCCGCGCTGGCCGTGGTTCCGGCATTCAGGCAGTTCAAGCCGAAGGCATCGCTGCCGGCGGCGGCGACCTTCATCACCTTCGATCCGCTCGTGCCGACCGATCCCGACCAGGCACCGGTCGCGCTGCAGGAGGTCGCCGCCTTCGAAGACCACGTGAGGGTCGTCGATGCGCCCGCGCGGATGGCAATCGGCGAGGCCTCCATGATCGAGGTTACCGGACCTTTCAAAAGGAATGAGACCAGCGTGTTCTGCGCCAACATCGAAAAAGTCAGCGAAATCGTGTTGTTCGACCCCAAAATCGTCGGCAACGGCAGACCCGAACCGGCCCATGAGTGGAACACGACCGAGACGTTGCTGAAGACGAAGGTGTCGTTCGCCGGGTCGGTCGCGTTGCCCATCGGCCCACGCGTCGTGATCGGCGTGGAATCCGTGAACACGATGTTCTCGAAGGTGATGTGCGAATAGCCCCTCTGGGGAAAGCGGATCGCCGCCGGATACACGTTGTTGATGAAGGTCGAATCGAAGGTCGCCTTGACATTGCTCACCGTGAGTCCGTCCGACGGCAGCACGTCCATGAAGCCATCGGGACGCATACTGGTGTAGGTATCGACCGTGCAATCATTGCAGCCCAACTTCAGCGACAAGGCATAGCCGCTCACGCTGTCCGAGCCGCCCTTGTCGCGCGCCGTGCCGACCCGGATTCCCTCATCGACGATGTTGCTGAAGTGAACGTTGTTGTTGAACAGCGCCGGATCCGTCGCATGCGTGTTCAGGTAGAACAGATGCGGCGGCGGGAACCACTTGCCGATGCCCCCGACGTTGCCGCCGTTCGCATCCTGCAGGTCGCCGTAGCGGTGCGAGGTGATGTTCTCGAACATCGTGTCCTGCACGCTGCCCTGCCACCCCATCAACACGCCGTCGAGGTCCAGACCCGAGAAGGTCAGCTGATGCGGTACCGCGGCGTACTGCGCCGTCATCGGCGTCTTGCCCGTCACCGTCTGGTTGTTCTTCCAGTTCGGCGAGGAGGAAATGGCCATCGGAATGAACTCATACCCGCCGGCGCCCGCCGGCACATACAGCTTCAGCCCCGAGAACACCACGTTGGAGGTGTCACCGGTGATGAAGAACACCGCCGCCGGATTGATGCCGCCGATCCAGATCGACTTGACCCACCCCTGGGTCTCGTTGAACGTGATGGAGCGGTTGCTCGCCAGCCAGGGCGTGAGCACCAGATCGTTGAACGCCCCCGCCGGCTGGGTCGAGCCGGGCGTCGCCACGAATTTGCCGTTCAGCTCGTAGCCGCCGAAGTTCGGGTCAATCGGCACGCTGGAGTCCCATTCGACATTCCAGTTGAGCAGGGAGATGTTGTTCGAATTGGCGATGACGAACGCGGGATGGAACATGTTGTCGACGAAGAACTTGCCCGTGCCGCTGAATTCCACCGTGGTGCCGTTGTCGATGAAAATGCCCTTGTCGATGGCCAGCCCGGAACTCAGATGCACGGGGCAGTCCACCACCAGGGTGAACGCGTTGTTCTTTGCGGCCGCAAAGGCCTTGGTCACGCCTGCCCACTGGTCCGTGGTGCCGCCGCACGTTACCCACCCGCTGATCGACTTGGTATTCGCGGCGACCGGCGTCGTCGCCTTGACCGCCGCCGTCGCGGCAGCCGCCGTTGCAGCAGTCGCCGCCGCCGCGGCGGTCACTGCCGCCGTGGTTGCCGCCGCCGTGGTGGTGGCCGCGGTCGCCGCGACCGTCACGCTGGCCGTGGCCGACGCTGCCATCGCCGGGGTCACCACCGTGCCGACCGTGCTCTTGCTGGCATCGCTCGTGCCGGTGGTGCTGGCCGCTCCCGAACGATCGACGGTGCCGCTGGCCGTTCCCGTCGTCGCGACGGTCGCGGCCGTCGTGGCGCCGACCGGCGTGCTGCTCACCTGGCTGGACGAGGCATCGCTCGATCCCGTCGAGCTGCACGCGGCGAGCGGGAGAGCCAGCACCACCGACAAGACAGAGGACGAGCAGGCGCGTCTGACGCGATGGGACACAGCTTCACCTAACGTTGCATGCGATTGGCGCAGACCATCGTTGAACATCAAACTGCTGGACATCGAGACACCCCATACCCGTCATTGATTCGGACTCGTTGCAATGCGAGATGGAATGTACAGGAATCGAGGAGCCCCACAACCTGTGCATGAATTGCGACAAGCATGGCGGCGAAATTTCGCAATGCATCACGTCGGCGGAGCGGAAAATCCGACGCGGCGCACACTCTGATGGCGTGGCGAGATGCACGTCACACAGTGCGCGGACCGTGTTATTCGGTGAGATTCATCTCCCGCACCTTGACCACAATCATATATTCGTAGATCGCGGATAGAATGGCGTAGGTCAGCCCGGGCCGGCCATCGAGAAAGCCTCGCTTGCCCACGTACAAGATGAGGAACTTCACGACCGGTCGCCACGGCACGCGATAAAAGAGCTCCTTCTGATGGAACCGCCGCTCGTGAAAATCTCCGGCCGTGAACGCCTTCCGAACCGAGAAGGCCGCATGCTCGCGGCGGTTCTGCATGATCTGACGGGCTTCCAACGTGCTATAGGAGTTATGCCGCTCGATCCAGTGACTCACGCCCTTGCTGAAGGGAAAGTGATCCAGATAGCCCGGGCACGAACCCACCGGACCATCGGCCACCGATACCGGATTCACGAGGCGCTCGTAACTCATCTTCTCGGGGCGGAACAGCCGCATGTAGAACGGCGAGGTCTGCACATGCTTGAGCCACCTGCCCAGGAAGAAGTCGCGGCGTTGAATGCGAAAGGCGACGTTGTCGCCCGCCCCGGCCACCGCCCCTCCAATGGCCTGCGCCAGTTCCGGCGTCATCCGTTCATCGGCATCGATGTAGAAAACCCACGGATGCTTGAACGGCAGGTTCCGCAAGCCCCAATTCTGATGGGCGGCCCAATTGTCGAACACGCGCTTCACGACACGGGCGCCGAAACGTTCCGCGATGGCCGGCGTGTCATCGCTGCTGAACGAGTCATATACGATGATGTCATCGCACCAGGCGACGGATTCGAGGCACGCGGGCAGATCTTTCTGTTCGTTCTTGGTGAGCACGAGGACTGATATCGACATTGTTTCTCCCCGCATCAACGCCCGGCCAGCGCGTCTCGGTAATGGCTGACGAAGCGTGGCACCGCCACATCCCAATCGTGAATGCTTGCCGCCCGGCGCGCGGCGGCGGACATCGCCCGGGCCTGGTCGGCGGTCGCGCTCATCAGCGATGCCATGCGGTTCAAATCCGCGGCGCCGCCGTCGAACTGCATCAGCCAGCCGGACTTGCCATGCTCGATGAAAGAGTTCAAGGGCACCATGTCGCGGCAGACCACGATGAGACCCGCCGCCATGGCCTCGACCACGCTCAGACCGAAACCCTCATGCTCGCTCGCCATCACGTACACGCTGCGTCGACCGAGCTCGCTGCGCAGCGCCGCAGCATCCAGAAACGGTTCGAACCGGACGGCGCCGCCCAGCTTCAGACGCTCGACCTGCGCCTGCAGTTCCGGCATGAGCCCATCGAAGTCCTGCCCGCAGACCAACAGATCGACGGGGAACCCACGTCGGCGCGCATCGGCCGCATAATCGATGACCAGGTCGACACGCTTGTTGCGCGACAATCGACCCCAGTAGATCCATTGGAACAGGTTGTCCTTCTCGCCGGCCACGACGGCGTTGAATTCCTTGACGTGCACGCCATTGCTGCAGAGGGAAATGCGCTCGGCATACTGCTTGAAATAGTCGTAATCGCCCACGCTGCTCGCGAGCACCCGCGCATAGTGACCCGCCGCGCCGCGCAGCAACGTCTTTTCATAGACCCGCTTGAACAGATGGCCGCGATTCGTGTGCCAGAAACCACCGTGGGTGCTCAAGACCGCGGGTACGGAGCCGCACGTGTACCGGACATTCGCGCTGATGGCCAGCAATTGCGGATCATGGACGTGCAGCAGATCGTAGCCGTGCGCCAGCTTGCGCAGGGCGGGCGCCCAGCCCGCCGCCCTGCTGCCATACAACGGAATGCGAAACACGTTCACGCCACCGACCGTCTCCTGAATTTCCTTCAATCCGACCGCCACATGCGCCACGTCCATCGCCACGCCATGCTCCTTAACCCGCAGCGCGAGTTCCAGGACGACCTGCTGCACCCCCCCCAACGAGGGGAAGAACGTCGGTGTGATCGACAGCACCCTCACCGGGGATCACGCGAGGAGCTCTGCGCGTCGGATGGCATCCTGGACTTGAGCCTGCGCTCGCGCAGAACGCGCGCGGGGTTGCCGGCAACGATCGTCCAGGGCGGCACGTCCTTGGTCACCACCGAATAGGCGCCCACGACCGCGCCTTCACCGATGGTGATGCCGGGCCCGATGAAACACCCGGCGGCGACCCAAGACTGGGCGCCGATCGTGATCGGGGAGAAGGTCAACGGCATCGTCGGATCCTCGAAATCGTGGGAAGCGCTGCACAGGTAGGTTTCCTGGGATACGGTGGCCTGCTCGCCCAGGGTGATATGGGCGTAGTTGTACACCTCGACGCCGCGCCCCAGCGTGCAGTAGCGGCCCAGCGTCAGGCTCCACGGATGCCACACCTTGACGCCGTCCATGACCAATGCCGGCCGTTCGATCTTCGCGCCGAACAGGATCAATGCGTGGATGCGAAGCGGCGAAAGCACGCGGCCCGTGCCCCGCAGAAACAGCAGCTTGAACGGCATCCACAGCACGCGACGAATCTTCACGCTGAGCGGCCAGCCCGAGCGCGTGTGCTGCAACTCGACGCGCAGAGGCTGAGTTTCGGATGGGTGCGCACCCGTGGACTCGTCACCGGGCGGCGGTGTCACGACGTCGCGGGGATCAACCATATTTGGCGACCACATCCAGGAGTCCGGTCGCCATCGCATCGACGGTGAACCGGCGCATGAACAGCCCGCGCGCGGCGACGGCCATCCCGGCCCGCTCGGCCGGCGTGAAGGCCAGCCACCGACGCAACAGCGTCACGGTGCCATCCAGCGTATCAGGGGCCACCAACCCGGCCCCGGATGACTCGACCTCACGCCAGATGTTCACCTTGTCGGATATGAGCGCAGGCAGTCCGCATCCCAATGCCTCGGCGACCGCGATGCCGAAATTCTCCTGGTGCGACGGCAGAACGAAGGCTTCCGCCGCATAGAAAGCGCCCCACTTCATGTCATTGCGAAGCATGCCCGGCCAGCTGATCCGATCCGCCACCCCATGCTGCTCTGCCAGCGACTTGAGCACGCTCACCCAGCCGGTCTGGTCCGGACCGGCAATCACCAGTTGCAGCGCTGGGTCCGAGGCGGCCACCACGGCGAAGGCCTTGACCAGCAGATCGCAACCCTTCTTCTCGTGGATGCGGCTCAGGAACAGCAGAACGCGTCGGCCCCGCAGGTGCGGATGCGCCGTCAAGAACGTCTCGCGCAATTCGGCGGCGTTGTCGGGAGGCGTCCGCGTGCCGTACGCAATGACGTGCTCCTTCGCGCGATACAGCCAGAAGGACTTTCTCGCCTGGAGCAATTCCTCCTCGCTGGTGAACAGCACCGCCCGTGCATCGCGCAGCACACGATAATCCGCCCACGGCCAGTACAGCCATTTCTTCAGATGCTTGAGCGGATAGGTTGCCTTGAACCATGGATCGAGCATTCCATGCGTGAATACGAAGTACGGGACGCGCAGTTTTCGCAGCGCCCGCCATGCGCCGAAACTGTGGTACTGCCACATGCCGTTGATGACCACCGCATCGTAGTTGCGGGCATGAGCCAGCAACCAATCGACCAATTTGTCGCTGTAGCGGTAGCTTCCCTTCGGGGGGCCGAGCGCATGCACCTTGAGCGGGAATTCCCCCAGGAATGTTTCGGCCGCATCGTCCAGCGAAACCACCTCGACGGTGTGCCCCATCTCGGTCAGACGGACTCCGCGCTGGCGCACCCCCTCGGTCGGGCCGCCGCCATCGGGGTTGACGCTCGACAGGATATGCAGAATTCTCACCGCGCAGTCTCCAGCGCGAAGATCCGGGCGTAGATCTCCAGGTAGCGGCGAATGGCGCTGGCCGCATCGAAGCGCTTGACCCAGTCGCGGCCGCTTTGAATCACTTTCGCACGGTCCGCCTCGCTCAAGGACAGAAGCTCCTGCAACGCGGTCGCGCCCTGCTCGGCCCAGGTGTCGATGTCGGCCTCGGGCCGCAATCGTGGAATGTATCGCGCCGCATCGCCCGCGACTTCGTTCATCGGCGGCTCATCGGTGGTGAGCACCGGACAACCACAGGCCTGCGCCTCGATGAGCGGCCAGCCGAATCCCTCCGCGAAACTCGGGAATATGAAGGCCCGTGCATGCGAATAGGCAGCCTGCAGCGTTTCGTTGTCGAGATTCTGAAAGAACAGCACCCGGCCGGCGGCCGGCACCTTGTCGATCATGCGGGCGATCTGGTTGCTCGGTTTCGGACCGATGCACCACAGCGGCAACGGATCGGCGACCATGCCGGCATAGTGCGAATACAGCGCGATGAGGCCGCCCTTGTTCTTGTACCACTGCCCGCCGCCCACGTGCAGCAGCATGCCGCCGGGCGTCGCCGGCAGTCCCGCCGCGCGCAGCTTGGCGAGCGCCGCCTCGGGCGTCATCGGCTGGTACGGAAAGTTCAGGCCGTTATAGACGACTTCGGACGTCATGGCCTTCACGCCGCCGAACCGTTGCAAATCATCGCGGGTCTTGTTCGAGACGGAGATGAAATGGCGGCCCTTGCAAAAGCCCCGGCGGATGTATTTCTGATAGATGCGTCCGCTGAACGATGTGACGTGGCCGGGACCGTCCCCCAACGCCGACCGCAGATTGAGCAGGTCATGGACGTGAACGACGTGCGGACGATTCATGAGCAGCGGCACCCACGGACCCAGGGCTTGATCCGCGAAGACGAACATCGTGTCCGCCGGGGTGGACGCCAGCACCTTGCGCACCTGGCGTGGAAAGATCAGGTACTGATCGATGTAGCCGCCCCACTTCGCGTACCTGTGACCCGCGAATAACTTGTGGAAATGCGGCTGGGGCGCGAGCATCGAGACTTCATGACCCAGGGCCACGAACGACCGCTGCAACATCTGGGCGAAGCGCGGCATGCTCTGCGAGGCGAGATACGGCGGATGGCAGAAGATCACAAGCTTCATCGATCAGTCTCTGCAATGAAACAGCGGCGGCACGTCAAGTCGCCTGCGGCAACCCCAGACTCATCGATGTCCGCTGCCGGAACACGAAACCGAACAGCAATCGTGCGAGGCAGAAAATCATCGTGTAGACCACGATCGTCTGCAGGAAGTTACGGAATATGAACACCAGGCTGTTGTTCACCGCATCCGACGTGATCCCGCGATAGAAGAAGCTCCACAGCGTCATCATGGCCAGGGGGGACAGTTCGGCGATGCCGGACGGCCTTCGGAACGTCAACAGGTTCATCAATGCATACAAAAACAGGCAGCTCACGGCATACACGATGGGAAACAGCGGCCCGAGGATGACTTCACCCTGGGCGAACATCGAGCCCGTCTTACGGCCGCCCAACGTGACGCCGCGGCTCAGATAGGCCATGTAGTCGCCGATCGAAAAGTCGATGTCCGCCTTGTCCACCGCAACGCCCAGCGTCTTCAATATGGGGGTGGGAAGAATCGCCCAGATGGCATCGATCGTGACGGCCCGCAATTGATCCTTGGAGGCCTGCGTGGTCAACAACGAGGCGAAATGGAATTGATTGTCATGAAATTTCGTCTCCACGAACCGCGCCAGGATCGGATTCGCGACGTAATGCTCATCGTACGCGGCGAACCGCGCCACGGCGGACGTCTCGCGGCGATATTCGGCGATGAGCGACGGGCGCCGCCAGACGGCAAAGGTTTTCTTGATCATCTCCACCGGCGACACGTGGCCGCGCGCGCCGCGGGCGATCGCCATCGACGTGGCGAGATCCGACAGCGGCCCCGACAGCGCCAGGAGGATCAGCGCCACCACGCCGATCCTCGTGAGCGAGTCGCTGTGCAGCTCGCGCCGCGATCGCAGTCCGATGAGCAGGTACAACAGGCCGACGGTGACCAATCCGATGAACATGATGACGCGCACGTTGAGGCCGATGCCCACGAACACCACCATCATCGTGTAGATCGCCAGGAAAAAATTGTTCCGCCGGGCATTGCCGTAGCTCGGGCCGATTTCGCGGGCGAAGATGGGCAGCAGGAAAGGACCCCAGGCCAGGAAGTTGAAGCCGCCGGCAATGCGCGCCGCGACCCCCTCGTGCGCCGACGCGATGAAGCTCGCGAGACCGACGAGACCCATGAACCACACGACCTGGCTGGAGGGCGCCCGATAGCTCCCGGCCCATGACAACAAGCCGCGAACCACACCGACCCGCTGCGGACCCGGTACCTGGAAGAAGCGGTAGACGACCAGCATGACCAGGGCGATCGCCTGATAGAAGGCCAGGTGCGAAAAGGTATACAGCGGGTTGTAGAGCGACAGCCGCAACGGCGTCCAGAACCCCGTCTGCACCAGCAAGGCGCCCAACTGTGAGGTCACGCAAAAGCCGAGCAAGGCGATGGTCGCCAGCGGCTGATCGTCGGCGACGGTGCCCCATTTGATATACGCTAGAACACTCAGGCCCGAGAGCGCCACGATGGCCGCGGCGACGATGTTTTCGGATGACGGATCGATGACGCATTGCAGGGGAAACGCCAGCATCGTCGCCCACATCAACGCGTTCAAAATGGCGTACTTAACGCTCATGGCAATTTCCCGGTGGCTTCATGAATCGACCAACACCCGCGTAAGTATCTCATCCATAACATTTTCATTGCGGATCTGATTGGCAATATTTCGCACTTGTCCGGCGGCGGCGATCTCGCGGCGCCGGGTTTCATCGCTCAGCGCCAGCCTGCAGGCAGCCGCACACTCCTCCGCATCGCTCCAAAACAGCGCCTCGACACCCTCGGTGTACATCGCCAGATGCTCGCTGGTGCGTTCCGCGCATAGCAGACCCCCGAGCGCCGGGATCTCCAACGAGCGGGTCGTATGCAGGTCTCGATTGCCCTTGGACAGCAATCCAATGTTCACCCTGGTGCACTCGATCGCCTTGGCATAGTCGTCCCCGGCGATCGGCCCACCCTTCCAGGCAGCCTGCAGGGCCGGCCATTCCGGCGCCTTGTTCCAATTGGAGCCGCGAATGGACAGCGGCACGCCCAGTTCCAGCAATCTGAGCAGGAACGGTCCGCGCTCCGGAAACCAGGTGCCCAGGAACAACACCTCGGCATCCCATTGACGGTGGTCCTCTTCCGTGAGCAGCCGCGGTGCATGGGTCACTTCGTCGGACGACATGAACACACGCAGCACCCGCCTCGCTCCCGCCCTCTCGGCCTCCCGCGCATTGTCCGGTCGCACCACGACGCACAGGTCATAGGAACTCAGGCTGCGACGATAGGCCCGAAACCGCGCCACGTCACGGGCGCCGAAGGGATCGTCGATCACATAATTGGCGACTTTGTTCGCGTGTCGGCGCACCAACTCGATGATTCGAGGCGTCACCCATTCGCCGCTGTCGACCAAGCACACGTCGTACCGCCTGCCCTGCATCGCTTTCGGAAGCCGGCGCAGGATCCAGGGGGCGAACACCTGACCGCCGATCTTCCAGGTGATGCGGTACATCCACGGCGTTTGCGGCAGCAACCGCCGCAGGTCGATGTGATGAACGGTGTGCCCGAGTCGCTGAATGGCTCTGGAGCGATCCAGACTGGTACCGTCGAGAGTCCCCAGATAGAGGATGGAAAGCGGTGGGCGACTCAAGCGACTGCTACCTGTTGACGATTCAAGCGGAGAAAACGAGCCGCCCGACCGACCGGCGATCGGCGCGATCGCGGCAGCCGCGATCGCTCCCGATCAAAACTCGTTGTACACCGTGCCAACCAGCTTGACGCCGGTCTGCTGCAGACTCTGGGTGGCGCTGACCAACTGCGCCTGGCGGGTGACGCTGCGCCGCGCAAGCATCAGCGCGCCGCCGGCGCGCCTTGCGACGATCTGCGCGTCCGCGGTTTCCGCAGCGGCGGGCGTGTCGATGATGATCACGTCGAACTGATCCGTGAACCGCTCCAGGACCAGATCGAACACCGGCCGGCCGAGCAGTTCCTGCGGGTTCGGCGGCAGGATGCCGGCCGGCAGGACGAACAGCCGCAACTGCGGGTGGATACGGCAGGCGGCTTCCTTGCCGGCGCGTCCGGTCAGCAGCGCCGACAGCCCGATGGAATTACTCAGGTTGAACAGCATGTGCTGGCTCGGATGTCGCATGTCCGCGTCGATCAACAAAGTGCGCTCGCCGATCTGCGCGAACACGGTCGCCAGATTGGCGGCCAGCCAGCTGCGGCCCTCGCCGCGTCCGGGACTGGTGATGGCCAGCGCCTTGTGGTCCACATCGTTGAACCAACGATGCGCGAGCTGGCTGCGCAGCACCCGCAGCGGCTCGACGCTGTCGCTTTGCGGCATGTAGCCCGCGACCACGTCGTCCGACACGCCATTCGCGCCGCCGCGCGCGAGGATGGGGTAGTTGTATTGCTGGGCCAGGGCAAAATCGATGTCCTCCTGGGTCAGCAGCTTGAGGCGAATGGCGGCGTCGCCGAAGCGCATGCCGTTGGCGCCGGCGAAACGCTGGATCTCTTCGGCATCGGCAGGGTTCAAGCGTCCCTGTTCGATGAGAATCGCACCGAACGCACGACTACGATCGCGTGCGGGCATGGCCACTTCTGCGGTGGCGGCGGACACTTGTTTCATATTGCGGACGGCTCCACTCGGGCCAATGCGTGCGAAGAACTTCGAGTCGTTCGGCTCTCGATCCTGATTCGGGGAATTTTCACCAGCAGGGGTATGCCCTCCAGCTGCGTCAGGTCGCTTGCTTCACGCACGCGCCGGTCGCTCAGCTCCACGATCAACGCGCCGGCCACGCCGAACACGCCACCCAGGAATACGATGATGAGCGCGTTCAAAAACATGCGCGGGCTCGATCGGTACATCGGTTCGACCGCCTGCGTCAGCAGCGCGATGTTGGTCTGTTGGCTCTCGCTCTCCAGGCTGCTCTGCGCGAGGCGCTGCGTGACGGCATCGAGATTTCGCTGCGCCGTCACCACGTCGTTCTGATAGACGGAGACGAGGTCGCGCTGGTGCGAGAGCTCCAGGATGCGCTTTTTCTGAGCCTCGAGGGCCACGCGGATGTCATTCTCGCGCCGCAGGTTGATCTGCGTGGTGTTGCCCAAAGACTCGGCGATCTTCGCGCTCTCGGACGCAATGCGTTGCTTCAGGCTCGCCACTTCGGCGGCGGTGGTCTGATAGTCGGGATGATTCTTGCCCAGGGTCGTCGCCACGTCCTGCAGCTTCGCCTCGGCGCGGGATAGATCTCCCTTCAGGCTGGCGACGAGGGGGCTCTGCAGCACCTCGGTCAGCGACTCGTTGTCGCCGCTCAACTGATGCTGCCGCGACTGGCTGTCCTGGCGCAGGCCCTGAATCGCGACCAATTGAGAGGACAATTCGGCCAGGCGGGCGTTCTCGATGTCGAGGCGCCCTTCGGTTCCCACGATGCCCGTCTCGGCCTGGAAATCGGATAGACGCTTCTGTTTCGCCTGCAGGTCGAGACGCAACGCCTCGGACCGCTCGGCGAACCACTCCGCATACTGCTTGGCCGGATCGACGCGCAGTTCGATGGCGGTGTCCATGTAAGCCTGCGCAAACGCGTTGGCCAACACGGCCGCGAACTTTGGATCGGGATATTCGACGGAGATGTCGATGACGCTGCTGTCGCGCGACGGCGTGACCGACAGGCTCTTCTGCAATTTCGTGCCGAGCCAGACGACCATGTCGCCGCGGCCGTCGGTCGCATCGCGCCATTTGGCGACCCACTCAGGATTCTGGTCGAGCTTGAGAACCTTGACGACCCGCTGAGCCACGCGTTCGCTGGTGATGATGTCCACCTGGGTGGCGATGTAGCCGCTCATCAGCTGGGTCTGATTCGCGACGCCGGCGATCGGGTCCGACTTGGTGTCGACGACCACCGTTGCCGACGCCGTGTATTGCTTCGTCATCAACAACGTGACAATGACGCCGGCGACGAAGATGCCGGCAAAGATGCCGGCGGCGACCTTCCAACGGGCCAGTAATAT
Source organism: Gammaproteobacteria bacterium (assembly GCA_003164785.1). Lineage (GTDB taxonomy): Bacteria > Pseudomonadota > Gammaproteobacteria > Steroidobacterales > Steroidobacteraceae > Bog-1198. The sequence continues at coordinate 157,763 of PLUE01000022.1, forward strand.
CAGGGTGAATTGCTTAAGGCTCATAGGACTTCAGATTGCTCGCATAGGAAATAAGGTGTCATTTGGTCAGCATCATCTCATCGCCCCGCGAATCAAAACATGCTCTCCCTCACATCCAGCACGTCCTGATCCTGGACGTCGGTATCGAGATTCACTTTCGATTCCTTGACATTGCCGGCGGCGTCACGCCGGTGGAGCACGACGCCCCGCGTCGTACCCTTGCCCGTGATGCCCCCACCCGTCGCGATCGCCTGGCGGACTGTCATGCCCTTCTCCACCCGGTAGCCACCCGGCCGCTGCACCTGGCCGTAAATGTAGAACTGCGGTGCGCGATTGACGAACAACGTGTCACCGCCCGCCAATTCCGGATCGTCCGCCGCACTGGCGCTCTGCGACATCTTGACGACATCGATCTCGCGGCGGAACGGCTTGCCGCCCCGCGTACCGGTCACCACCACCATGTCGGCACCGGTGGCCGAAATGCCGCCGGCAGACGCCAGCATGCCCGACACGTGGCCGCCCGCCCCTTCGATGGGATACCGGCCCGGCTTGTTCACATCGCCCAGCACGGCCACTTGGTTGCCGACCGACAGGGTCAACAAAACGTTGACCTGCGGGTTGAGGACGAAGCCGCCGTCCTTCAGCATCTGCGAGATCTTGCGTTCGGCACCCGTGAGGGTGAGGCCCGCGACGGGTACGGACCCGATCAACGGAAAGCCGATGGATCCGGTCTCCGATACGCGCGCATCGGTGGACAGATCGGGGTTCTTGAATACCGTGATCTTCACGATGTCGCCCGGATTCAGCAAATATTCATCCAGCGCGTGCACGGGTTTGACCCCGCATGCCACGCCCAGGAGGACGAGAAAGACGAATTGCTTGTAAAAACGCTGGAAGAAACCAAATACGCTCGGATTCACGACGGTGCGCGCTCCATGCTCAATATGCTCATCGGTAATTCTCGCTGCAGACTTTGAAGTTCACGACCACTCACACGCACGCCACACGAAGGCAACGCAGGACCATCTTGACGCATTTACGGCGGGCTACGGGAGCTATTTCACCTAACACCGCGTTTTAGCGCAAATCCTGTGGGCGCGTTCACGCTATGGCGTCATTGGTCACGGCCGCCTCGTCTCCCGCCGTGCCGAACAAGCGTCCGAGAATCGCATCCCGCTCAAAATTCGTTTCGGCGTAGTTACGCGCCCGCCGGCCGAGGTCCATCCGCAAGCCCGCGTTATCCGCGAGCGTCGCGACGGCCGTCGCGAACGCGGCATCATCTTCGGGATCCACCACCAGCCCGCACTTCGAGACCACCGCCTCGAGTTCGGTCCCGGCGGCGCACGAGGCAATCACCGGCCGCCCGCTCGCGAGCATCCCGGAGAGCTTCGAGGGCAGCACGAGATCCGCGGCGCCGGGACTCTGCGGCAACAGGTGGATGTCCGCGCTGCATAACAGCTCGCCCAATCGCTCGAAGGGCTGCAGCGGCAGGAACCTCACATTCGGCAACCCGGCGGCCGCCTCCTCCAGTTTCGGCTTCTCCACCCCGTCCCCGCAGATGACGAAAACGATGTCCTGGCGGGCCGCGAGCGCACGCGCGACCGTGGGAATGACCATCAAGCCCTGCTTTCCGCCCAAGGTACCCGAGAACAATACGACAATGGCATCGTGCGCGATCCCGAGCTCGTCACGGTACTTGAAGTTCGCCGCGGTGGGCTTGATGTGGGTGATGTCCACCCAGTTGGGGAAATATCGGGTGCGTTCGACGAGAACGCCCTTTTGCAGCAGCAGTTCGACCATGCGGCTGGAAATGGAAGAGACGCTGTCGAAGCGGCGCAGCAATCCGCGCTCCATGCGCAGGATCAGCCGGCGGAATAGGTTGCCCTTCAGCAGTCCCATGCGAAATGCGAGGTCGACCTCGAAGTCCTGCAGGTGCAACCAGCTCTGTGCTCCGCACAGCCGTGCCGTCATGAAGCCGGCGGGAGCGCACAGGAATGCGGGTGCCACCGTGATCACCAGATGGGGCCGCCAAAACACCTGGCGCAGCATGACGGGAAAAGACGTGATCGCGAACGACATCAGATGCAAGACACGGGCCACGCCACTGGGCTTGGTCGGCACCCACAGGGGCGCGCGCCAGACATCGACCCCGTTCCACGTCTCGCGCCGATACGGCGGCCAGCTATAGTTCGGATCGACTTTCCACTGGGGGTAATAGGGCGGCGCCGCCACGACGCGGACCGAGTGTCCTCGTTCCACGAGCCACTTCGCCATCTCGCCGGAATACTTGCCGATCCCCGTGGGCTCGGGCGCAAAGTTTGCGCTGTAAAGAAGTATCCTCATTCGATTTACCATTACCATCAGATGTCTAGCACATAAGACCATCGAAGCTCGAGCGGTCGGCTGGGTATCAAGCGTGCAAAAAACATGCCTAGTAGATGGTGCGCAGCAAAATTCCAGATCCGCGATCGGCCCCAACGAATTTCCAAGTTGTAGACGCTCTGACCCACGTTCTTAAGCCTCATGCCTCCGGTCCGGACGCGACCCTGACAAACACGGGCGCGGCGGAACGAATCGAGGCGCAAGTTTGCGATCTTTTTCCTGCCGACCAGTCTCCATGAATATTCGTCCGACGCAAAGCGATTGCTGTCTGCCAAAAGCGACATAACGTAGGGAAATACCCCAAATTCAAGGTAAGACCTACATTACATTCACGGTAAGGATGACAACCCTCGCCATGCAACGCTGCCGCTCGACCTGCACCGTATGATAAGGGTCCGCGGTGATCGTCGGGCATCAACCGTGTTCACTTAGCGAATCTTCAATGGTTTTGACGACACCTTCCGCAAATCGTTCCCAGGTGAGCTTCGATTCGAATTGCGCGCGCGCCGCTCGCGCCATGGACCGGTAGCGCTCTCGGTCGCGAATCAAGTCGAGAAGCCGATGGCTATACGAGGCGGCCGGCGCGTCGGCCGCCTCGAGGATCCCGGTGATGCCGTCGAGGACGATGGAGGGCAGCGCCTGCACGGCCCGTGAAACGGGTGGCAGACCGAATGCCTGCGCTTCCGCGAATACCACCCCAAAGCATTCCGCGCGGGTCGGCACCACCAAGAAATGGGAGTGCAGGAACAGCCTCTTGAGGCGCGCCGATTCATCCGCCACGCGGACGTTCAGGAATCCATGCAGCTGGACCAGACCCCGATCGGCAGGCGGAATTTCCGGGGTACAACCCACGATGTGCAGTGTGACGTTGCCAATGCCGGCATCGCGAAGCTCACGCGCGATCGACAAGGCCAACGGGCCCCCTTTGCGCTCCCAGTCCTTGCCGACGTACAGCAGATCGACCCGGTCCGCGGGGCGCGCATCGATGATGGCGTGCAACTCGGCCAGCTCCACGTCCGGTGTCCACGTGGCACCCAGGGGGATGCTGTGCAATTTCCGGCGTGGGACGCCGTACAGCCGCTCGGCCTCCGCAACGGCCCAATCCGATGAGAAGATCAGGCCGGTATAGCGCTGCGCCGCCGCAGCCTCGAGGCGTGCGAACCGCGGCCCCAGCAACGGCATTTTGTCGAACTCTTGGTAGGTCTCCTTCCATGCCAGCCAGGGCGCATCCGTCACCATGAAGGTGGGCACCGGCGGGACGCCCATGGCGATGACATTATGGCTGGAGATCGTCAGCATGGCGTCCGGTTGCAGCTCGTCGATGGCCTGGAGCGTCCGGCGCGCGAACTCCTTCTGAGCCGGCGCCGTCAGGAACAATGGATAGCGCGGCGGCCGGCCGCCCAGCAATGCCCTCAAGCCCGCCGTCACCAGCGTCCGCTTCGGTTTGAGCTTGGCCAGCACCGAGACCTTGTCGACCTTGCCCTCGAGCGCCACGCGCATGTTCAACGGCGTGCCGCTCCAGGACTTCGGGTCGTAGGGATCTTCCAGGGTCGCAAGCAGGAGATGGCGCAGCTTGCGGGTCATGATTGGGTCTTCGGCACCAAGCGCTGACGAACCTTCGTGACCAGCAAGGAACGGACTTCGTCCAGGCCGAACGCGAAATACGAGCCCGCGGTCACGATCAGCATGACCACCACCGCCGCGCCGACCACGGCCGTCAGCGGCCACTGCACCGACGCGAACACCGGCCATGCCGCCAGACCGAAAGCCACCACCAGGACTGCGGCGAGCCGCGCGACCGGCGCCATCGAGATGGTCATGTCGGCCGGGAACAACTGGACGTTCAATCGCATGATATAGATGGTTTGTGCCAATTCTGCAGCGAGCCAGGTGAACATGAAACCGAGGATCCCGAACGGCTTCATCACGAATGCCGAGATCAGCAACATGAGCGCGTAGGCGCCCAGTGTGAACGTCGCCAGCCGCTCGTGCTCGTTGCTCGAGGACTGGAACTGATACTTATGTTCCTTGATCCCCATGACGGCGGATATGATCGCCATTATGAAGCACAAGGACGGATCGTATAAATTACGACGATGTAACCAAACAGCGAACAGCAGGGGCGACACCAGCAACACGCCCACGCTGAAAATGGGCACCAACAATAAAACCACGCGCTCGGACAAATCGTACAGCCGCTTGAGCCCCGGCCAGTTGCGCTGACCGATCAGCAGCGTGATTTCCTGGCCGATCGAGAAGCTGAGGATGGCCAATCCCTGCCGCCCCATGGAAAACACGGTCCTGGCGAGGGAAAACACCGTGACCGCGGCGGGTCCCAGCAAGGTCTGAATGAGCAATACCGGGCCTTGGTAGGTGAGGAAGCTGGACAACGACAGCAGGCCGAAATGCGCGCTCGGCTTCAACATCGGGCGCACCTGCGACCAGCCGCCATAGCGCAACGATGGCACCAGGATGGGCGCGTGTTTACGCACGTCGACGACCACGAGGAGCGCGAAGACCAGCACCGAGACGAGTTGCACCAGCGCGAGCACCGGAAACGAGGCCCGAATCCACGCACAGGCCGCGATGCCCAGCGTCGCCGCCAGGCGTTGGAAGATCATCCAATTCGCGCCCCGGTGCATCCTGCCTATCATCATGTAGCTGTTCGCAAACAGCGCAAACAGCATGTTCAAGAGAACCTGCAACACCAGCAGGTACAGGGTCAGCGCGGCGGCCGCGGAACTCACGTGGCGCAGATTCAGCCAACGGCCGATGGGCATCACGAACACGCCCAAGGCCGCCACCCCGACCACGGCAATCAGCAGCAGCAGAAGCCTCAGGGCGCCCGCCTGCAGCGTCTTGGCCGCCTGCACGTCGCCGCGGTTGTACTCGATCGTCATCTGATTGTTGGCAAAGGTCTGAATGCCGTAGTTCAGCGTGCTGAGGTAGGTGACCGCGGCGCTCAGCGCCACCCACTCGCCATACACCTCGACGCCATTGGCATATCGCAGCAGAAAAAAAGGCGGGACCAGGAGTTGGGAGACGATCGAGACGCCCTGGCCGGTGAAAAACGACGCCAGCATCCTTAGTATTCGTTGAAGACTCATGAACGCGTTGCTCTATCCAAAACGTCGAAGCGGTGATCACGGGCCGAGGGCCGGCGCGGAGGCGCGCCCTCCCCGCTGCCGCCTAACCGGAATTTGTAAATTTTCGTAAAGCGCGTGTCAGGACCGGCGGGGTTACCTCGCGCAGGAGTGAGCGCCAGGTCATGCGGTTGGTCCCATGGGTGCGGGGCGCGAACAGCGACGTATGCGCCTTGACGTCCGGCTTTCCGTCGATGCCGACGGTGTGATAATACAAAATGAACGACTGGCGCGAGCGATCCACCGGACATTCCAGTGGGATCGGCACCCCATGGTAATTCGGAAACGCGACCTCGAACAGCGCGGTTCGATTGAACACCGGATCGATGAACACATCACATTTCTTCGCATCCGGATCCCACAACTCCAATTGCCCGTGATAGTCGGGCGACCAATCCTTGTTGAGGAACACGATCATCGCCAGCCGACGGGTCAACCCCGTGTCATAGGCGACGCTGCGATCGGAGTGAACGTTGAAGTAGTCGCCGCGCCGCATTGCCGCATACCCGCCTCCCTGCAGGTACGGGTCCGGCAACAACTGCCAAATGCCGGTGATTTCCGAGAGCAGGTACAAGAACGCGGCGGAATGCACGACGTTCAAAAAGCGCTCGCCCGCCTCGCCAATCTCGACGGCGGAGCGCATGCGCAATGTCCTTTCGCGCGAATCCTGCTCCACGTTCTTCCAGCCGTCGCGCTGCATGCCGTCGATCTCCGGCAGCAGCGACTCGAGCATTTGATCCGAGAACAGATTGTCGATGACCAGATGCGGAAACGGTTTCGCGTTCTGGTACCTGGTCTTCAAAACCTCGATGGGCTCGGGCAACTGGATCCTTTTCATCAGCCAGGACAACGCCCGAGATTCCGTGGTTACGGTGCTGGACATATCTCGATGCCTTTTAAATAAGTGTGATCAACCAAAGCATACACGGGCAAGGACCGCAAAGTAGTGAGCGCCATTCACAGTTGCGCAGGCACCCGGTCCGGACTTAAGTTGACTGCACCCGCCTGGGGCGCCACCGCGTCGAGCACGGCGGCGGAGAGGATTTGGGCCAGGACCACATTGCCTGCGACCGATGGATGGACGCCATCACGATACAGCTCGGGCGTCCAACGGGGATCATGCGACACATCCACCAGCGTCAAGCCATATTGATCGCAGATCTTCTGCAGAGCGGCCTTCTCCGGCAACCACTCCTTCGATTCGCGTGCTTTGAGCAAATCCTGCTTTCGAGGATAGAGAAAAATGACGCCGGGATGAGTCCGCCCCGACGCCCTGCTGAGCTCGGCCACCGAGGCCTGGAATTCGGTCAGATAGCGTTCCTGCAGATCGTCCACCGGCGGCAATTCGTTGCGCTTCTCCGTGACGAAATAGGGAAGGACGTAGCGGCGAAACGTATACCAGCGCGCCACCCGTGGCCGGTAGCTCGGGAACACGTAATCGCCACGCCAAACACTGAGACCGCCCAATCCGCCTACCATGTACTCCCAGACGAAAAAGCTGGTCGCTTTGACGACATCGGGGTTGCGTTGCAGGTAGACCATCTCATTGACGTTGCTCCACCCGCCTGTCGCCGCCGGCCAGACGGCGAAGGCGTCACCGATATCCTTGGCCATCAGCGGCGCGAGCTTGTCCGGTTGGTTGTAGGGATTCCCGCCCATCACGACGCTGTTGCCGATCAGCAATAGGTTGGCACGGGCCGACGGATTCCACTCCTCCGTCGTCGGCATGCTCTTGCTGTTGAACGCCCACGAATTCTTGTCGATGAAGCGCCCCGACTGGTTCGGCTTGACGATATATCCGATTCCATCGTCGACCGAGTAGGTGGGAAAATCCGTGATGCCGATCGCCCGGGTCGCGATTTCGCCGATCGCGATCAGCGCGATCAGCGCGATCAGCGCGACACCGATCCTCGACATCATTTTTGCTGTGCGCGGCATCACCATCGAGGAATATAGCATCGGCGTTCTGCTGAAAGTCGTATTTTGTTCGACATATGCTGTGGCGCCAGGTGACCCAGTTCTCGAAATCAGCGATAGATGTCGGGCTGCATCAAATAACGCTGCACGTAGTCCGCCACCCCCGCTTCGAGGCTGTAGAATGGCTGTTCGTAGCCCGCGCCCCGCAATTTCGCCATGTCGGCCTGGGTGAAATACTGATAGTTCGGGCGTATGGATTCCGGCATGTCGATGAATTCGATCTTGACCGGCTTATCGAGGGCTGCGCCGATGGCGTGCACCAGGTCGGTGAAGGATCGTGCGAGGCCCGTGCCCAGGTTGAACAGACCGCTCACCTTCGGCTGGCCGGTCAGCCACTGCATGACGCGGGTGCAGTCCTTCACGAAGACGAAGTCGCGCAACTGCTGCCCGTCGAGGAAGTCGTCCCGATGGGATTTGAACAGCCGGATGGTCTCGCCCGCGGCCACCGCCGCGGTGTTCTTGGCCACCAGGCTGCGCATGTCGCCCTTGTGGCTTTCATTCGGCCCATACACGTTGAAGAACTTCAGGCCGCACCATTGCGGAGGCGCGCTGCCCGCCTCGCTCTGCGCGACGGCCCATTTGTCGAACGCGTGCTTCGACCAGCCGTAGAGATTCAAGGGTCGCAGTGCATCGAGCGCGTCGACGGATTGATCGTCCTTGAATCCGCGCGCTCCGTCGCCGTAGGTTGCGGCCGATGAGGCATAGATGAGCGGCGTCCGCGTGCGCGCACACCATTCCCACAGATGCTTGGACGTTCGGAAATTGTTGAGCAGAATCGCGTCGCCGTCGGTCGCCGTCGTGGAGGAGTTGGCGCCCATGTGATAAACCACATCGCCGCCCGGCAATTTATCGAGCAGCGCATCGAGCTCGGCGGGCAGGACCACGTCCTGGAACCTGCGCTTGGCGATGTTTTTCCATTTCGCGCAGGTTCCGAGATCGTCCACCAAAATGATGTCGCTGCGACCCGCTTCGTTCAGATCGGCGACGATGTTCGAACCGATAAAACCCGTGGCGCCGGTGACGATGATCACGATCTACTCCTGTTCCAAATGTACGATGTAGGCGGCGGCACTGCGCAGCCCGTCGAATACCGGACGCGAAGCCGCCCTCGCCCAGTCGAGGGCAAGGCGCCCGTGACCCGTGGTGACCAGAATACCGGTGCCGCCGATGGCATCGGCCATCTCTACATCAGACCGCTTGTCGCCGACCACGTAGCTGCCCTTCAGCTCCACATGCCAATCGCGAGCCGCGGCGAGCGCCATGCCGGGCAACGGCTTGCGGCAATCACAGCCGCCATCGGGCGCATGCGGGCACACATACCACGCAAGCACATCGACTCCCTGACGGTGCAGCATGGCCGCGACCCGCTCATTGACCCGGTCCGCGTCATGGGAGGCGAACAGTCCTCGGGCGATGCCCGACTGATTCGACAAGACGATCAGTGGATGGCCGCGCTCCTGCAATATTCGCAGCCCCTCGACCACGCCCGCTTCGATCGTGGCCTCATCAGGATCGCTCAGATACTCTCGTTCGACGATCAGCGTGCCGTCCCGATCGAGAAACACCGGCGGTGCGGAGCCGCCGGTCATGCCGGCGGCCGCTGCGGCCGGGCGATGTCCTCGACGGCATGCAGGACCTCGGCAATGGTAATGGTATGCAGCCCGCTCATGCGATGAATGATGCGATGCTGCTCGCCGGGAGGATGCCAGCGCCGCGGCTGATTGAAATTGCCGAACAACCCGACGCAGTGTACGCCCGCCGCAGCCGCGAGATGCAGCGGGCCCGAGTCGTGGCCGATGAAGGCCGCCGCATGCCGCATTGCGGCAGCGCTCTCCCGCGGGCTCAATTTACCGCAGGCATCGATGACCGGGCCCTCTCCCCAGGCCTCGGCGATCACCCGAGCCCGTTCCGAATCCTCGCCGGCGCCCACGATGAGCAGTCCCGTCTGCGGGCGACGCCGGGCCAACTCGGCGAGCAATCCTTGCCAGTTCTGCAGCCCCCAATCCTTTTCCTTCGCCTTGCCGCCCATGTTGATCGCAAAATAAGGCGTGCCATCGAGCGGCAGCAATACGCTGTCCCCCACCGCCAACTCGCGCGCGCTCAGGCGCAGGGTCCACATCTGCGGATCGCCCAGATCGATCGGCCCCAATGCATGCAGGCAACGCGTCAACCGCTCGCATTCGCGCTCCTCGATGCGCACATCCTCCGGCGTGCCCGAACCGATGTGCCGGCAGACCTGCAAATCCGGCGTGAGCGGCGCGCCGACGATTTTCCTGAATCCACAGAATCTGAAGAAGAGCCAGTCCCGATAGGCATTGAGCAGCCCGCGTGCCGGTGTCAGATACACCAACACGTCCGCTCTCAAGCTCCGCAGATGCTTGGCCAGAATCCATAGCTCGGCGATCGAACGCGTTCCCACCGGATAAGCCACCGCGGCATCGATCAGGCCGCCTTCGCGCAGAATGACCTCGAGCGGCGCCGCCTTGGAACTCACGGGAAAATTGGTCAACACGATGCGCTCGGCATCGGGCCACACCTGGGCGACCTTGTGGAAACAGGGCAGTGCGACGACCGTATCGCCGAGGCTCCCCAGACGATAAATCACGATCCGCTGCTTTTTCGGGGACTTAGGCATGGCTCTGCGCGCCGGAATCAAGTCCGGCCGCGAAGCACGTCGACGACTCGCGTGGTGCTCTTGCCGGGGATCAACTCACAGGTCAACACCTTGCCGCCGTAGGACATGACGTGAGCGGCGCCCACGATCTTGTCGATGGTGTAATCCGCCCCCTTGATGAGCACATCCGGATTCAAGTGTTCGATCATGGCGAGCGGCGTGTCTTCGTCGAAGACGACCACCGCGTCCACCACGGACAACGCCGCCAGAACCATCGCCCGGTCGTTTTCCGAATTGATGGGGCGGCCCGGTTCCTTCAAGCGCCTGACCGACGCGTCGCTGTTGACGGCGACGATGAGCCGCCCGCAGTTCTGGCGGGAGAAGGAAAGAATCGCCAGATGGCCGACATGCAAGATGTCGAAGCAGCCATTGGTGAATCCGACCTTGAAGCCGTTCTTGCGCCAGGTCTGCGCCAATTCGGTGGCATCTTCGCGCGACATGATCTTGTTCTGCAGCGCCTGCAGGCTGCCGCGGCTCAGGCGCAGCACCTCGTCCGCGAGTTCCGTCTGCGTCACGGTGGCCGTGCCGCGCTTCCCAACCACCACGCCGGCCGCAAAATTGGCCAGGCTGGCGGCTTCGGCCAGTTCGAGCTTCGCGCCCAGCGCCAGGGACAGCGTCGCGATCACGGTATCGCCGGCGCCGACCACGTCGAACACCTCGCGGGCGCTTGCCTCGATGTGCACCGGCGCCTGCGTCGTGGCGACCAGCGTCATGCCGCGATGCGCCCGGGTCAACAGCACGGCATCCACCCCGGAAGTGCTCAAGATCGCCGCGCCCGCCGTCTCCGCCTTGGCGTCGTCCTCGGTGGGATCGATGCCGGTCGCATCCATCACTTCCTTGCTGTTCGGCGTGATGACCGTGGCGCCAGCGTAGCGTCGTAGATCGATCGACTTCGGATCGACCACGATCGGCAGGCCGTGACGCCGCGCGATCTCGATGGACTCGCGTACCACGTCATCCGTCAGCAACCCCTTCGCATAATCGGAGAGCACCATGACGTCGTGCTGCGCCGCCAGGCGCGCGACCGAGGCGAGCAACGTCTTCGCGGTCGCCGCATCGATGGGGTCCGTGACCTCCGCATCGGCGCGCAGCATGTGCTGGCCATGCGCGACGAAGCGGATCTTCTCGCTCGTGGGCCGGTCCGGACTCACGCAGAACTCGCACGTGATGCCCGCGATTTTCTGCATCGTCTCGTGAAGCTCGCGCGCCACGGCATCTTGACCGACCATGCTCACCAACGTGCACAGACCGCCCAAGGAGGCAATATTGCGGGCCACATTCGCCGCGCCGCCGGGAAAGCTCGTCGTCCCGGAGATGGACAACACGGGGACCGGGCTCTCGGGCGAGATGCGCTTGACCTGGCCCGCGACGAACCGGTCCAACATCACATCGCCGATGCACAGCACCCGAACGCGGCTCAATTTGTCAGTCAGAATCATAGAAAATCCGCACCCGGTGAAACCATGTCCAGATGGGCGCCCACCGAGCGCCGCAGCACCTCGATGGCACACACAACGTGATAGAAACTGCTGGCCTTGCTCGGACCGGCGGCAAAACCACCATCCGGTCCACAGACCTCGTGCCACAGACCCGCGGGCGTCTCCAGGAAATACCTCATCAAACCACCCGCGGCCGCCACGATGCCTTGACGCGCCCGCTCCGCCTCGGTCTCGTTGCCTGCGCGTTCGAGCATGGCGCACCATGCCTTCACGCGCTCGGTCTGGGGCCAGATCTTGGCGTCCGCATCTTTCACGCTCATATCATCCCAAAGCTCGTTGATCGCAATGCCGCGTTCCGGATCCACGCCCCAACGCTCGCCGATGTCGATCAGACGCTGCGCCGCGCTGAGGCACCCCTCGGCCACGGGATCGTCACCAGGAAGCGTCGCCCGCCACTGCAACAACAGCCACGCCCATTCAAATTGATGTCCGGGCTCCACGAGACGGCCTTGCTCGCCGCGCATAGGGTGCCACTTATCGTCGAAATATTCGCGAACTGCGCCGGTCATAGGATCGACAAACCGAGTCAGACAGAGACCTACGATCTCCCCGGCCAATTCGGCCCAGGGCCGTCGGGAGGCACCGTCGGTGACTTCCATCCATGCCAGCGCCGCTTCGAGCAGGTGCATGTGCGGATTGGACTTCAAGGGCATCGTGGCGGGACTGGATTCATCGAATCCACCATCGACCCTGCCGTATTCGCGGCGCAACCGCCCGAGGCACAGCCGCGCCGTGCCCTCGAACGGATATCGCCCGGCTTGCGTCGCCTGCAGGCGCGCGAGGGCAAATAAGTAAAATGCCTGCTCGTAGAGGCTGAACCCACCGAGCGGCGACCGGGTATCCGCATCGACCGCGCTGGCAAAAACCCCCTCGCCCAAATGCAGGTGCGAAAACAAATAATCGCAGCCATGCTCCACCGGATTCACGAGTTCGGATTGCCAACCCAACCGGTGGCCCACATCGAACACGTACAATTGGCGTGCAACGACCCGCCCGCGGCGGACATCCCCCGTCGCGTCGATGCCGCGATCAGGATGACTGGCCAGGGCCTCGAAATAGCCGCCCGAACTGCGATCCACGCCATGACGATCCCACAAGGGAAGCGCATGGCCACGAAGCCATTCGAGCAACTGGCTGTAAATCGAGAGTACGGCACACAGACTAGGTGCATGTGAGTCACCGATGTTCGTTATAACTTTTTCCAACGATACACCGATGGCCAAAACGAGAAATTGCCATCGCATGATCGCACGAGGACCCAGATTTAGAAACCCCGACCGTGTTGATGAGCGACCCGCGCGCGTCAGAATGCGGGATCGCCTGATGCGCGTAGGACAATTCCTACCGCCGCAGCAATAACGGTCTGACAGGCAATGGAATTTTCCATAAAATACGTCGTCTCTGCACTGCGGAACCCGCCATATGATTTCACCTCGTTTTGCCGCCGCCGTTCGCTGCGCCACGCTGTCAGGCCTTCGTTCCCATGGGGCGTGATCCTCGGTACGATATTTTGTTCGAGCCGGTCCGCATCGGGCCGGTCATCGCGAAGAATCGCTTCTTCCAGGTTCCCCATTGCAACGGCATGGGTCATGTCAGACCGCAGGGTCACGCCGCCATGCGCGGGGTGAAGGCCGAGGGCGGCTGGGGCGTCGTCAGCACCGAAGAGGTCGAGATACACCCCTCGAGCGACGTCGCGCCGTACATCGAGGGCCGCCTGTGGGACGACCGCGATGTTCCGGCGCTGAACCTCATGACGCAGGCGATCCACCGCCACGGCGCGCTGGCGGCGATCGAACTCGTGCACGCCGGCATGAATGCCAGCAACTTGTACTCGCGCGAGGTCGCGATCGCGCCGAGCCACATCGCCAACCCGGCCACCTACGTCCCGGCCCAGGCGCGGGGGATGCGCAAGTCCGATATTCGCGACTACAAGCGCTGGCATCGCGATGCCGCCCTACGGGCGCGCGGCGCGGGTTTCGACATCGTGTACGTTTACGCGGGGCACAGCCTGTCGCTGCCCATGCACTTCCTGCAGTCGCGTTATAACCATCGCACCGACGAATACGGCGGCAGCCTCGGGAACCGCACGCGCCTGCTGCGGGAGATCATCGAAGAAACCAAGGAAGCGGTCGGCGGCGAGTGCGCCGTGGCGGTGCGCATCGCGGTCGATGAACTGATGGGTCCCGCGGGCATTCAGCACGACGGCGAAGGACGCGACATCGTCGAAATGCTGGCCGAGTTGCCGGATCTGTGGGATGTGAACGTCAGCGACTGGGCGAACGACTCGCAAACCTCGCGCTTCGCGCAGGAAGGCTTTCAGGAGGAATTCGTGCGTTTCGTCAAAACCGTCACCACGAAGCCCGTGGTCGGCGTGGGACGGTTCACATCACCGGACACGATGGTGTCCCAGGTGCGGCGCGGAGTGCTGGACTTCATCGGCGCCGCCCGCCCCTCGATCGCGGACCCCTTCCTGCCGCGAAAGATCGACTCGGGCGAGGTCGACGACATCCGCGAGTGCATCGGCTGTAATGTCTGCGTCTCCGGCGATTACACCATGACGCCGATACGCTGCACCCAGAATCCCACGATGGGCGAGGAGTGGCGCAAGGGCTGGCACCCTGAATTCGTCCCGCCCCGAACCGGGAACGACACGTTCCTGATCGTGGGCGCGGGGCCCACGGGCCTCGAGTGCGCCCGCATGTTGGGACGCCGCGGCTACACGGTCCACGTCGCCGAGGCGCTCGACGTGCTCGGTGGCCGCGTGACCCGTGAGGCGGCGCTGCCCGGACTCGCCGCCTGGGGTCGCGTCCGCGACTACCGCGTGAATCAATTGAATAAAATGCAAAACGTCGACATCTTCCGCAGCAGTCGCGTCACGGCGGATGACATCGTCGAATTCGGCGCCGCGCGCGTGGTGCTCGCGACGGGCGCCCGCTGGCGGCGCGACGGCGTCGGTCGCGCCAACACCGCGCCGATCCCGGGCTTCGAGAAAGGCGATCAGGTGTTGACGCCCGATGACATGCTCGGACAAGCCGCGCCGACACGTCGATTCTCCGGCCCTGTGGTCGTGTATGACGACGATCACTATTATCTCGGCGCGATACTGGCGGAAAAGCTGCATCTCGCGGGAAACACCGTGACCCTCGTCACCCCCGCCGATCGCGTGTCGTCGTGGACGGTCAACACGCTGGAGCAGCCCATCATTCAAAAGCGCTTGATGGAACTCGGGGTCATCATCGTCATGAATCAGACGATTAGCGCCTTCGATGGCTCCCGGGTGACCCTGGCGTGCACGTACACGGGCCGGGAGTCCTCCGTGCCCGCCGCCGCCATTCTGTCGCTGACATCGCGCCTGCCGAACGACGAACTGTACGAAGAACTGGTGGGCATGCAGGAATCCGTAACCGCCGCGGGGATCGTCAGTCTGACGCCGATTGGCGATTGCCTGGCGCCCGGCACGATCGCCGCGGCCGTATACTCGGGTCATCGCCATGCGCGCGAATTCGACAAGGAACCTTCCGACGAGGTCCCGTTTCGGCGCGAACTTCCGTTGATCATATAAAGGAGAGGGCTGATGCGCATTGGATTCATCGGGCTGGGCAACATGGGAGCGGCGATTGCCGCCAATCTACTGAAGGCGAAGCATGAGGTCGCGGTGTGGAATCGCTCCACGGCGAAAGCCCGCCCGCTGATCGAGACCGGCGCGGTGCTCGCCTCCTGCCCGAAGGACGCGGCCACCGGCAAGGATGCGGTCATCACGATGCTGGCCGACGACTCGGCGTTGGATGCGGTGCTCTACGGCGACGACGGCATCCTCGCCGGACTCGACACGGGAGGCCTGCACATTTCGATGAGTACCATCGCCGTGGCGACCGCCGAGCGCGTGGCTCAGGAACACCATTCGCGTGGACAGCGCTTCATCTGCGCGCCCGTGTTCGGCCGCCCCGAAGCGGCGGCGGCCGGCAAACTCTTCATCGTCACGGCCGGCGAGCCGGCGGACGTCGCGTTCGCCGACCCCCTGTTCTCCGCCGCGGGTCAGCGCGTGTTCAAGGTGGGAGCCGTGCCGTCGGCGGCCAATTTGGTGAAGCTATGCGGCAACTTCATGATTCTATCGGCGATCGAATCGATGGCCGAAGCCTTGACCCTGGCCGACAAGGGTGGCGTCCCGAAAGCGCAACTCCTCGAGGTGCTGACGGGCAGCCTGTTCGATGCCCCAGTGTTTCACAATTACGGGAAGGCATTGGTCGGCGGAACGTTCAAACCGGCCGGCTTCGCCGCACCGCTCGGCCTCAAGGACATGCGACTGGTCGGGCAATCGGCCGAGAAACTGCGCGTGCCCATGCCCCTCCTGAGCCTGCTCCGGGATCATCTGCTGCAAACCATCGCCATCGAAGGCGAGGACATCGACTGGGCCGGCATCGGCCTCACCGTCGGGAAGAACGCGGGGCTGTAAAGGACCGCGAGCGGCGGGCTCCAGATTACGGGCTTTCCGTCGGTGGGATATCTTTGGCGGCGTAGGCGATACCATAAATACAGGGCAGCAGCACCGGCCACATCATTCGGAATTCGGAAATATTGCCGTTGAGGGATCGATAGAAGACGATCCAGAATGGCAACGCGTAGCAGTTCAGACGAAAGAACCAAAGTCGCCAGTCACCTGGCGCAATGGCCTTGATCTTGATGAGACAGCCCAAGACGATGCTGAGCGCGAGGCCGAGGGAACAGATCGTGGTCAGCGAGTACATCCCGGATTCGAAGAATAGCCGCTTCGGATCGAGGATGAGGCCGCCCTCCGACGAGACAGGTCCCTTGAAGAAGTGCCGGATTGCGACGTACTCCACCGCGAAGGCCGCCCCAAACGCAATGACCCAGCCGACTCTCGCGTTGATGGAGCGCGAACGCGCGCATAGCGCCCAGACGAACACGAAAAACACGGCGTGCAGCGAGGACTCCCGGAACAAGCCAGTCAACAGCATGAACAGCAGCGCCAGACCCAGGCGCTCACGCAACAAGAAATAGAGCGCAATGCTCAACATGGCGAAGCTCGGCATGTCGCCGGGATAGAACACGTAGAGGCCCATGACCGCCACGACGGAATACGCCACGAGGAAATGGCGCCACGAGTACTGGCGGGGACATTGGACCGCCAGGATGGCCCCCAGGTAGGCGTAGAGAGGCGTCAGCAACCCAGCGGCAATACGCAAGGGATGCAGCCGCAAGTCCTCGGTGTGGATGAAGCGTGCCGCCAGATCGGCGACGTAGATCATGATCCGGCTGCCCAAAAATCGCGCGTAGTGCACGCTTCCCGGCGTCAGGTAATATCGACGGAAGGTGTCGAAATCGGCCAATGCCGAGGTTCCCCGCTGGACCAGGGCCGTGCTCAGGTCTGGTAGGAACTTGAATAGGATCAGTTCGATGCAGATGAACAGCGCCAAAAAAGCGAGCGCCTTCTCCTGCAGGTCTCTGCCGCACAGAAGGACCCAGGATTTCGGGCGTTGCAACATATGACTCACCTTCGCGACGCCGTTCACGCCGCGGATCAAACCGGGGATGCCGATGGTAAACGGCCAGAATATCGTGAATCCCGCACCTTTGCCTCAAGCATGTGGCGGCAAACTACCGAAAGGGTCGCGTTTTTCAGAAACAACAATAGCGTCATGGATTTACGTTAGGCTAACCGCGTCATTTGGGTCTTACGCCGGTGCATTGTTTGAGGATTTTCGTTGGCAAACATGATTGACGGATTGTCGGCCGGTAAACGGCGAATTTTGATCGCCGTCGCCTTGGTGATCGCGATCATCTACGTGGTCATCGCATTGGCAACCGACGCCGAGCAGCTCGAGGTCGCGCTGCTCCAGTTGGGAATCTCCGGATGCATTCTGGTCCTCGGCCTGTCCGCGGCCAACTACGTGCTCAGGTTCCTGCGCTGGCAATACTATCTCGGCAAACTCGGCAGAAGCCTGCCCACCGGGCGCCACTTCGCCTACTACCTCGCCGGCTTCGCCTTCACGGTCAGTCCCGGCAAGGCGGGCGAAGCCGTCCGCTCGCTCTACCTGCGCGACCACGGCGTCACGTATACCGAGAGCATCGCCGCCCTGTTCGTCGAGCGACTACTGGATCTGTGCACCATGGTGCTGCTGGCCAGCCTCATCGTCGTCGATCACGGGACATATCGACCGCTGTTGGGCGGCGTGATCGTCATTGCGCTGGTCGCCATGATCACCGTGTGCCAGCCGATCCTGCCGCGCTGGTTGGACGCACATTCCGCGCGCAGCGCCGGACGCGTCGCCAAGGTTGCACGGGTGCTGGCGAATCTGCTGCGCTCGTCACGCACCCTGCTGCATCCGCGCCCGCTGTCATTCGGCATGGTGCTCGGCCTGCTGGCATGGGGTGCGGAGGGCATCGGCTTTTTCATCGTCTGCCATACGCTGCACATCGCCGTCAGTCCAAGCACGGCCACGGGCATCTACGCGATCGCTGCGCTGGCCGGTAGCGCGGTGTTCTTTTTGCCCGCCGGCATCGGCGGCATGGAAATCGTCATGACGACCCTGTTGGTCGAGCAAGGCGCCACGCTTAGGGTCGCCATCATCGCGACGCTGTTGTGTCGACTGGCCACGCTATGGTTTGCAGTGCTGTTGGGCATCGCGTCGGCGCTGGGCATCGAATTCTTCAACCAGAGCAAACGGATCAGAACGGCACCATGAGTCAGGCAGTGAGCGAGGTAACGAGTCAACCAACCAGTCGAGCGGCGAGCCCGAACGACATTCCCCTGTGCGTCGATCTCGATGGCACGCTGACGCCGGTGGACACCCTGGAGGAGAGCCTGCTCTCCCTCGCCAAAGCCTCACCGCTGGCCCTGCTGATGCTGATTTTTTGGCTGCTCCGCGGCGGCAAGGCGGCCATGAAACGCGAGGTCGCTGCGCGCGCAAAATACGACGTCTCCCTCGTGCCCTTCAACCAGCCTCTTCTCGACTGGTTGACGGCCGAGCACGCCGCCGGCCGTCGTTTGGTGCTCGCAACGGCCGCCGACGCAAGCATCGCCAACGACATGGCCGCGAGGGTCGGTCTGTTCGATCAGGTGTTGTCCAGCGATGGCGCCACCAATCTTTCCGCCGGCGCCAAGCAACGCGCTCTCGTGGCACAGTTCGGAGAGCACGGCTTCGACTACGCTGGCAATGCGCGGGTGGACGAGAAAATCTGGCGCTCGGCCCGCAATGCCATCGTCGTGGGCTCGTCCGCCCAGGTCGAACGCGCACGCGAGGTCGCCAACGTCGCGCAGGTGTTTCCCACGGTGAGGGGTGGTCGTTTCGTCTGGCTCAAGGCGCTGCGCATCCATCAATGGGCGAAGAACCTGCTGATATTTCTGCCGGCGCTCCTGGCACATTCGATTTTGCAGCCGGGGGTGTTGATCGAGTCGGCCGCCGCCTTCCTCGCGTTCAGCCTCTGCGCGTCGAGCATTTATCTCATCAACGATCTGCTCGATCTGCACGCCGACCGACATCATCCGCGAAAGCGCCGTCGCCCCTTCGCGGCCGGCGTGCTGTCGGCGCGCGGCGGCTTGTCGGTGTCCTTCGGCCTGCTCGCCGTCGCCGTCGGCCTCGCGCTGCTCGTGGGATACCCCTTTGCGCTCGTCCTCGCGGGCTACTATGGCCTGACCTGGGCTTATTCGCTGCGCCTCAAACGCGCCGCCATCGTCGACGTGATGACCCTGGCCGGCCTCTACACGCTGCGCATCATCGCGGGCGCCGCGGCAACCGCGACGCCCCTGTCATTCTGGTTGCTGGCGTTTTCGATATTCATCTTCTTGAGCCTGGGCATCGTGAAGCGCTATACGGAAATCCTCGAAATGTCGGAACGCGGCCAAATCACCGGTCGGGGCTATTCGGCAAAGGACCTGCCGCTGTTGCTGAACCTCGGGGTGTCGGCCGGCTATTGCACGGTGATCGTCGTCGCTCTATATATCAACAGCCGCGACTCGACGCTGCTGTATCATCATAGCAAGCCACTCTGGCTGATTTGCCCGCTGCTGCTGTACTGGTTGAGCCGGGTCTGGCTGCTGACGACGCGCGGCGAGATGCACGACGACCCGGTCGTGTTCGCGTTGCGGGATCGTATCAGCCTGTACGTGCTGGGCCTCCTTGGGCTGATCGTATTGATCTCGATCTAGCTCGAGATGGCGCAAGACACCACATCCTGGGGTCGCTGGCCGCGCCAGCAGCAATCGGTCACGCGGCTGTCGAGTCGATTCGACGCCCTCCCCGATGCGGCCGTGCCCATGCTGCCGCACGGCAACGGTCGCAGTTACGGCGACGTGTGTCTCAACCAGAACGGCCTGTTGCTGAAGACGCGAGGCTTGGATCGCTTCATCCGCTTCGATCCCCGGACCGGCGTGGTCGAGTGCGAGTCCGGTGTGCTCCTCAGGGAAATCATCGATCTGGTGCTGCCACAGGGGTGGTTTCCACCGGTCACGCCCGGGACGGCCTTCATCACCGTCGGCGGCGCGATCGCCAACGACGTGCACGGCAAGAATCACCATCGCATGGCGAGCTTTTCGCGGCACGTTCTCTGCTTCGAACTGCACAGGTCCGACGGCGCAAGGTACATCTGCTCGCCCAGCGAAAATCCGGCGTGGTTCGGGGCCACGGTCGGCGGCCTCGGGCTCACCGGACTCATCACCTACGCCCGCTTGCAGATGCGGCGCGTCGGCGGACCTTGGTTCCGCGGCGACAGTCAGCGTTTCGGGAATCTCGATGAGTTCTTCGCATTGTCGAAGGCATCGGATCACGATTTCGAGTACACCGTTGCCTGGGTGGACTGCGTCGCCGCCGGCAAACAGCTCGGGCGCGGCATATTCATGCGCGGCAATCACGCGCACGGCGAGGGGCGTGAGCCGAAGCAATCCAAGCTGCACCTGCCCTTCACCCCTCCCCTGTCGCTGGTCAACGGCCTGTCGCTCAAGATGCTGAACCAGCTGTACTACTGGCGGGGAGGCGCGGTGCAGGATGATGCGCTATGGCATTACGGGCCGTTTCTGTATCCGCTCGACAGCATCCTGGAGTGGAACCGGATTTACGGACCCCGGGGATTCTTCCAATACCAATGCGTCGTGCCGGAACAAGATGCAGAACGTTCGATTCACGAAATGCTGATGCGCATTTCCAAATCCGGGATCGGCTCTTTTCTGGCGGTGTTGAAGAACTTCGGCACGATGCCCTCCCAGGGCTTGATGTCCTTCGCAAGGCCAGGCACCACGCTCGCGCTCGATTTCCCGAACGGCGGAGCCAAGACGCTCGCGCTGCTAGAAACGCTGGACGACATCACGCGTGAGGCGGGCGGCGCGGTCTATCCGGCCAAGGATGCGCGCATGTCGGCCGCGTCGTTCCAGCGTTATTTTCCGATGTGGAGGGCGTTTTCCGCCTACATCGATCCGAAATTTTCATCCTCTTTTTGGCGTCGGGTGACTGGGAGTACGATATGAGGCGAATTCTGATCTTGGGCGGCACATCGGCCATTGCCGAGGCAACGGCACGCGAATTCGCGAAACGCGGCGACGCGCTGTTTTTGGTGGGGCGCTCGGCCGCGCGACTCGCCGCCATCGCCGATGATCTCAAGGTACGCGGCGCATCGAATGCCCAGAGCGCGAGCGCGGATCTGCGCGATGTGGACACCCACGAAGGCCTGATACGCCAGGCCACCGAGAGTCTCGGCGGTCTCGACACCGTGTTGATCGCCTATGGCACCCTGTCGGACCAGGCCGCCTGCGAGCAGTCCGTGGAGTTGATGGTGCAGGAACTGCAGACCAATGCCATCTCGGTGATGAGCCTGTGCACGCTGCTCGCCAATCAATTCGAAGTCCAGGGGCGCGGCGTGATCGGCGTGATCTCCTCGGTGGCCGGCGATCGCGGGCGCAAGTCCAACTACGTCTATGGATCGGCGAAGGCCGCGGTCTCCGCATTCACCAGCGGGTTGCGCCAGCGCCTGTACCGCAAGGGCGTGGCCGTCGTCACCATCAAGCCCGGTTTCGTCGACACGCCGATGACCGCCGCCTTCAAGAAGGGCGCGCTGTGGGCCTCGTCGGACGCCGTCGGCAGGCAGATCGCCAAGGCGCTGATTCGCGGCACGCCGGTGCTTTACACCCCCGGGTTCTGGCGCCTCATCATGTTCATCATCCGCTCGATTCCAGAGTTCGTGTTTCGCCGACTCGCGCTCTGAACGACCCCGGCAGTGCCGGAGATCGACGCATGGTGAGCATCGATCCCACGGATCCCCATGACGTGCCCGTGTACGGGGGGTCGCACCTTGGCCGGCGGCGGCAACCACAGGCCGTAACGGCGTCGCGGTCGCCGTGCCGCGCTGTGCCGCGCCGTGCCTTGCCTTGCCGTCACAAAACGAACACGGGTCCGCCACCTCGCTGCAACTCCGCGCCACTACCTTATCGATGCCCGCCAAGAGCGTGGGAATATCGGTAGCGGGAACGCTGCCGCCCTACCCAGGGATGACGTGCAGGGCAAGCTCGCCGAATCATCAGCCGGGGAGCTTGCCCTCGCTCGCCAATGACTCGAATAGCGCTTCGATGGCGGCTTCGTCAACGTTGAGCGTGAGCGCGATCCGCAGTCGCGCCGTACCGACGGGGACGGTCGGCGGACGGATGGCACGCACGTCGAAGCCATGCCCGCGCAGGCGCGCCGCCATGTCCACGGCAGCCCGATCATCGCCGATGATGATGGGAATGATGTGCGACCCCGACGCCGTGAGGCCGCACCAGCGCATGAGCTCGCGCGACGCGAACGCCACCAACGCCCGCAGCCGCTCGCGACGCGTCGCATCGCGTTCGACCAATGCGATCGCGACCCGCGTCACGGCGGCAACGAGCGGCGACGGCGCCGTCGAGAAAATGAACGGGCGACCGCGATTGGTCAAGAAGTCCGCCACGACGCGCGGCGCACAGATCAGCGCTCCGGCCGTGCCGAGCGCCTTGCCGCAGGTATGCACGATGATGACGTTGTCGCATCCGTCGAGAAATGCCGCCAAACCCCGGCCGCCATCGCCGAGCACGCCGGTGGCATGAGCCTCGTCGATCACGAGGATCGCCTCGCGCCGTTCGGCGAGTTCGGCGAGCGCGACGAGATCGGGGCCGTCACCATCCATGCTGTAAAGACTCTCGACGACGATCCAGGCGCGGCCGACGCCGCCGCGCGCACGCCAATCCATGATCGCATCGTCGATCGACTGCAGATCGTTGTGCCGGGCGATGGCGACCTGCGCCCGGCCTCGGAGCAGCCCATCGCGAACGCTCGCATGGATCCACTCGTCGTGGACCACGAGGTCACCCCGCTGGGGCGCCGCCGAGAACAGCGTCAGATTGGCCATGTAGCCGCTGCCGAAATACAGCGCGGACTCGGCACGAAAGTAGCGGCTGGCGGCCTGCTCCAAGGCCTCGTGCTCCGGATGATTGCCGCGCAGGAGCCGCGAGCCGCCCGAACCGATCGGTACATGGCGCGCGACGGCCTCGCTCGCCGCGTCGCGCAGCTCCAGCGAATTCGCGAGCCCGAGATAGTCGTTGGAGGTGAAATCGAGGCCGGCGAAAGGCTGCAGTGCGCGGCGGCGGCCGAGGGTGGCGAGATGCTCGAGGTCGCTCGCCAGATGAGCGAAGGGGCTACGTTGCGGTTCCATGCGACATTCTACCGACTGCCGGACGGTGGTGTACCTCCACGAACCCGACCATTTTTGAGCTTGACGCAATTCCGGGGGAAGACGTCTTATACAGAAGACGGGACCCTGGTACAGCTCGAACTCAAGTCAGTACGACCTCTTCATGCGCAAGCGAATCGGCTGCGTATCCCAGCGCTGCATGAACATCTTGCGATGTCAGGGTGGGAACAAACCAAACTGTCCATGTAAGTGTCCATGTTGACGAACATGACCACGTGTAAGTATTGGTCGGGGCGACAAGATTCGAACTTGCGACCCCTTGCACCCCATGCAAGTGCGCTACCAGGCTGCGCCACGCCCCGACCGAGGGACCGAATGATAGCCCAAATGGGCGAAGGGAACTTGGCTAGCTGGCGCTAGCGCCGAAGTATTTTAATCAACTCTTCCAATTCGAGCCGCATCTGGTGGATGAGCTGCTGGCTCTGGTTGAGGTCCACCTGGGCGTCGTCCCCCGTCAGGCGCTGCCGCGCCCCGCCGATCGTGAAGCCCTGCTCGTACAGAAGGCTGCGGATCTGGCGGATGATGAGCACGTCCTGGCGCTGGTAATACCGCCGATTGCCGCGCCGCTTCACCGGCTTCAACTGCGGAAACTCCTGCTCCCAATAGCGCAGCACATGGGGCTTCACGCCGCAGAGTTCGCTCACCTCACCGATGGTGAAGTAGCGCTTCCCCGGGATCGGCGGTAGTTCGCTATTGTTGCTTGGTTCCAGCATAGGCCTCGACCCGGGCTTTCAATTTCTGGCCAGGACGGAAAGTGACAACGCGGCGCGCGCTGATGGGAATCTCTTCGCCGGTCTTGGGATTGCGCCCAGGACGGCGGTTCTTGTCGCGCAGATCGAAGTTCCCGAAACCCGACAGCTTCACCTGCTCACCGGCCGACAATGCGGCGCGGATCTCCTCAAAAAAGAGGTCCACGAGTTCCCGTGCTTCACGCTTGTTGAGGCCCAATTGATCGAACAGGGCCTCGGCCATTTCGGCCTTGGTGAGGGCTGGCATGCTTATTGATCTCTAATGGAGGCGCTCAAAACATCCCGTAACCGAGCGACTACCGAAGTCACCACGGCGTCCGCATCTGTGTCGGTAAGAGTGCGCGAAGAGTCCTGTAAAATCAAGCCTAAAGCGATACTTTTTCGTCCAGAATCTACGCCCGGTCCGCGGTAAATATCGAATATTCGCAGTTCGCTCAAGAGGCCCGATGCGCTAACAGTAACATTTTCCTGCAAGACTGCTAGAGCGACCGATTCGTCGACCACGATGGCCAAATCGCGTCGCACACTGGGAAACTTCGAAATCTTATTGAATTTCGGTATCTTAGAAAAGAAACCTGATTCTATTTCTAACTCGAACAATAGTGTATTCCCCGGCAACCCGAGCACTTTGGCGAGACGCGGATGAAGCTCACCCAGCCAACCGATGGGCACCGGTCCGCGGAAGATTCGCGCCGTTCGCCCGGGCCTCAGGCAGTCGAGCGCCGCCGCCTCGAAGCGCACCGACGGCGCATCATCGGTGAGCGCCAACAGGTCGATCAGGTCGCCCTTTACGTCATAGAAATCCAATGACTCGCGACCGACGCCCCACTGCTCCGGCAGGCGCGCTCCGGTGGCGATGCCGGCGAGCGTTTCAATTTCGCGCAGCACGTTGGCCTGCAATTCGAATTTTTTGCCGATCTCGAAGAAGCGTACGCGCGGCTGTTGGCGGCGCAGATTGTCACGGGCGGCCTGCACCAGGCCGGTCCACAGCGACACGCGCATCTCGCTCAAGTCGGCCGAAATCGCATTCGCCAGCGCCAACGCCGGCGCGTCGGGAAACAGTTGCCGCTGCAACGCGGGGTCCACGAAGGTGTAGGTGATGACCTCGCGGTATCCCCGGTCGGCCATCGCCGTCAGCAGTCGCTCGTTCGGCACGCGCGATTCCGTCGACAGTCCCGCCACCTGCGGCGCACTCGCCGGGCGCTCCTCGATGCTGTCGAAGCCACGCAGGCGCGCCACTTCCTCGACCAGATCCGTTTCGATGCGCACGTCGAAGCGATGCGGCGGCTTGCGCACCCGCCAGCCATCGGCCGTCGCTTCGAGCCGATCCGTGATGCCCCCCAGCAAGCTGGCGACCTCCTCATCGGGGACCGCAACACCGAGCAGCCGGGCCAATCGAGTGCGGCGTAATCCGACCCAGACCGCCGCCGAAGCAACCTCCGTGCTGCGCACGACCTGGGCAGGCCCCGGCGCCCCGCCCGCCACCGTTAGCAGCAAGGCCGTGGCCCGTTCCAGCGCCAACGCCGGCATCGTGGGATCCACGCCGCGTTCGAAGCGCTGCCCTGCGTCCGTGAACAGGCCCACCCTGCGCGCACGTCCCGCGATGGCGTCCGGAGCGAAATGTGCGGCCTCGAGCAGAACGTCCGCAGTCCCGTCGGAGATGGCCGTCGCCCGTCCTCCCATGATGCCCGCCAATCCGATGGGACCGCTGGCGTCGGCAATGACCAGGTTGTCCGGCTCCAAGGCGTATTCCTTGTCATCGAGGAGGGTCAGTCGTTCGCCGGACTTCGCCATACGAACCGTGATCCCGCCGGCGAGGCGCTCGAAATCATACGCATGCATGGGCTGACCCAATTCGATCATCACGTAATTGGTGATATCGACGATGGGCGAAATGCTGTTGATGCCGACGCGCCGCAGCCGCTCTCGAAGCCACGCCGGCGATTGACCGCCGGTCTTCACGCCGCGAATGACGCGGCAGGTGAACACCGGGCATGCCGCCGCGGCAGCGGGGTCGATCGTCACCGGAAACACCTGTTCGTGCAGCGCCGCGACGGGCGCGACGTTGTAGGAGAGATAGCGCCGCTCGTGCGCAGCCATGTAATCGCGCGCGATCCCGAACACGCTCATGCAATCGCCGCGATTCGGAGTCGCGTTCACGTCCAAGGTCGTGTCGTCCAGATCCAGCGCGTCGCGCACATCGCGGCCGACCGCCAGCAACGGATCCAACTCCATGATCCCATCGTGCTCGACACCCAGACCCAATTCGCGCGCCGAACACAACATGCCCTCGGACTCGAGTCCCCGGAGCTTCGCACGCCTGATCTTGACCCCACCCGGCAATTCCGCACCCACCATGGCGACGGCCACCTTCAGGCCGGCGCGAACATTCGGGGCGCCACAGATGATCTGCAGGCGATTCGAGCCGTCGGTGGTGACCTGGCACAGCGAGAGCTTTTCAGCGTCAGGGTGGCGGCCGCACTCCACCACTTCGCCGACGATCACGCCCGAGCAGGGCGGCGCCACCGGCGTCACCGCCTCGACCTCCAGCCCCTGCAGCGTCAGTCGCGATGCCAGCTCCGCCGGCGTCACCGTCAGCGGCACGAACTCTCGCATCCAGTGTTGGGTGATCTTCACGGGAATTGCTTCAGGAACTGCAGATCGTTTTCGAAGAACAGACGAAGATCATCGACGCCGTAGCGCAGCATGGCCAGCCGCTCGATGCCCATACCGAACGCGTAGCCCTGCCACTGTTCACTGTCGATGCCCGCCGCGGCGAGCACATTGGGATGAATCATTCCGCACCCCAGGATCTCCAGCCATCCGGTCTGTTTGCAAACCCGGCAACCCGCGCCATGACAAAACACGCACTCGATATCGACTTCGGCCGACGGCTCCGTGAACGGAAAGTAAGACGGCCGCAGGCGCATCCCCAAGGGCTGCTCGAAGAAATGTTCGACGAAGGTGTGCAGCATCGACTTCAGGTTGGCGAAGCTGATGTTCTCACCGAGCACCAAGCCCTCGACCTGATGGAACATCGGCGTGTGCGTCATGTCCGAATCGTTTCGATAGACACGGCCCGGCGCGATCACGGCCAACGGCGGCTTGTGCGCCAGCATCGTGCGGATCTGGACCGGCGAGGTGTGGGTGCGCAGCAATCTGCCGTCCGGAAAGTAGAACGTATCGTGCATTGCTCGCGCCGGATGATTCGCCGGAATGTTCAAGGCTTCGAAATTATGGAAGTCATCTTCGACTTCCGGTCCCGTGGCGACCTGGAAACCCGCCTGGGTGAATATCTGTTCGATGCGCAGGCGCGTGCGCGTGACCGGATGCAATCCGCCCTGCTCCTGGCCCCGGCCTGGCAAGGTAACGTCGATCGTGCCCTTGGCGAGTTCGGCATCCAGTGCGGAGGTCTCCAGACACTCTCGCCGGGCCTCCAACGCGGATTGGATGACCGCCTTCGCTTCGTTGATCTTCTGGCCGGCAGCCGGCCGCTCCGGCCCGGGCAATGCGCCCAAGCCTTTCAGTTGTTCGGTGAGGAGACCCTTCTTGCCGAGGATGCGGACGCGCACGTCATCCAAGGCGGCTAAATCCGCCGACGCATCCACGTCAGCGAGCGCTCGCTCCACCAGGGTCGAGAGTGATTCTACGGGCGCCATGAAAAGGTCCGAGAATTCGCGCAGGACCCGGACTCCTTACGAGAGCCCGAATCCCACGGAATCTTTCATTACATCAAGCCGCGACGGCAGCCTTGGCTTTGTCGACGATGGCCGCAAAGGCCGGCATGTCGTGTACCGCGAGATCCGCGAGTACCTTGCGGTCGATGGCAAGCTCAGCCTTGCTCAATCCATCGATCAACGTGCTGTAGGTCATGCCGCACAAGCGCGCCGCCGCGTTGATACGGGTGATCCACAACGCGCGGTACTCACGCTTCTTTTCGCGACGACCGCGATAGGCGTACTGACCCGCCTTGATGACGGCCTGCTTGGCCGTGCGGAATACCTTGCGGCGGGCGTTGAAATAGCCCTTCGCCTTCTTGAGGATTTTCTTGTGGCGTCGACCAGCGACGACACCGCGTTTAACTCGTGCCATATTCTAGTAACTCCAGTTCAAGCGAAGGGAAGCATTGCTTTCACGCGACCGATATCGGTCTCGTGTACGCCGGCTTCGCGGCGCAGCTGACGCTTACGCTTGCTGGGTTTCTTCGTCAAAATATGACGACGGTGAGATTGACCGCGCTTGAAGCCATTCGCTGTTTTGCGAAAACGCTTCGACGCAGCCCGCTTTGTTTTCATCTTGGGCACGTTCGACTCCTAGTTTTTTTTGCCCTGTTCACAAACGCCTTCTTCGTCAAAAGAACGCGCCGCTACAGGCGGGGTGACAGACTTGTTTAGGGTCCGTCGCTCACTTCTTTTTGGGCCCGAACACCATGATCATTTGTTTGCCCTCCATCAACGGATTCTGCTCCACCACCGAATACGGTGACAGATCCTCAGAAATCCGCGCCAGGAGACGCCGACCGATGTCTTGATGCACGAGCTCACGGCCACGGTAACGCAATGTCACCTTGGCCTTATCACCCTCGGTCAGAAATCGGATGATGTTACGCAGTTTGACCTGGTAATCAGCCTCTTCCGTACCGGGACGAAATTTCACTTCCTTGACCTGAATCTGCTTCTGCTTGCGCTTCGCTGCGTGCGCTTTCTTGTTCTGTTCGAACAGGAATTTGCCGAAATCCATCACCCGAACCACAGGGGGCTCCGCCATCGGAGAGACCTCTACCAAGTCCAGGGTCTGCGAGGTGGCCAGTTGCAGCGCTTCTGCGCGCGTCATGACCCCTGCTTGACTTCCATCTGCTGCGATCACGCGCACCGATGGTGCAGAGATCTCCTCATTGCGCCTTACGCGCTTCGACGTTGCGATACACGATCCTCCAAAACAAGACGGCCGCGGCTCGCGACTTCGTCGCAAAGCAAGGCGGAGAGTTCTTTCAACTCCAAGCTACCAAGGTCTTTGCCACCGCGCGTGCGTACGGCCAGGGTGTGTGCCTCGACTTCCCTGTCGCCAGCGACCAGAAGGAAAGGGACACGCTTAATTGTGTGCTCACGGATTTTAAAGCCAACCTTCTCATACCTCAAGTCCGTTTCTACCCGAAGGCCCTGATTTCTCAGGTTTTCCGCGACCAGCAGGCAGTATTCGTCCTGAGCGTTGGTAATTCCCATGACCACCACTTGGACGGGAGCTAACCAAATGGGCAGTT
Organism: Gammaproteobacteria bacterium; assembly: GCA_003164785.1. Classification (GTDB taxonomy): domain Bacteria; phylum Pseudomonadota; class Gammaproteobacteria; order Steroidobacterales; family Steroidobacteraceae; genus Bog-1198. Next base: position 187,159 of record PLUE01000022.1, read on the forward strand.
TGCCCGCGTGGTGCTCCAATAAGATGCCGATAAATCGCTCCAACGACCCAAATATGGCGCGATGCAGCATGACCGGCACATGTTTCTGATTGTCCTCACCCACATAGGTGGCTCCCAGACGCACCGGCAGATTGAAATCCACCTGCAGGGTTCCGCACTGCCAATCCCGCCCGATTGCATCGCGGAGCACGAATTCCAACTTGGGACCGTAAAAGGCCCCCTCCCCCGGGTTCAGGGTGGTCTCGATGCCGGCCGCGGCGGCGGCCTCGCGCAAGGCATGCTCGGCCTGATTCCAGACGTCATCCGAACCGACCCGCTTGGCGGGCCGGTCGGAGAACTTGATGCGCACGTCATCGAAGCCGAAATCGCGGTAAATGCTCAAGATCAGCTCGGTGATCTTGACCGCCTCGGACGTGAGTTGGTCAGGCGTACAGAAGACGTGGGCATCGTCCTGGGTGAACGCCCGGACGCGCATGAGCCCGTGCAGGGCGCCGGATGGCTCGTAGCGATGTACCTTGCCGAATTCGGCGAGTCGCAGCGGCAACTCGCGATAGCTGCGCAATCCCTGCTTGAATACCTGGATGTGGCCCGGGCAGTTCATCGGCTTGATGGCGAAAACGCGCTCATCGGGCGTCTGCGTCATGAACATGTTCTCGCCGAAGGTCTCCATGTGCCCGGACTTGACCCAGAGCTCACGATCCATGATTTCGGGGGTGTTCACTTCCTGGTAGCCGACCGCGTTTTGACGCTCGCGCATGTAGGCGATCAGCTGCTGAAACAACGCCCAGCCCTTCGGGTGCCAGAACACCGCGCCCGGCGCTTCTTCCTGCAGGTGGAACAGATCCAGCTCCCTGCCGATCTTGCGATGATCGCGCTTCTCCGCCTCTTCGAGGCGGGTGAGGTATTCCTTGAGCTGCTTGTCATTGGCCCAGGCCGTGCCGTAGATCCGCTGCAGCATTTCGTTGCGCGAATCGCCGCGCCAATAGGCACCGGCCACTTTCATGAGCTTGAAGGCTTTGAGCTTGCCCGTGCTGGGGACGTGCGGGCCCCGGCACAGATCCTCCCAATCGCCCTGCCCGTACAGGCTGATGGGCTCGTTCGACGGGATCGAGGCGATGATCTCCGCCTTGTAATGCTCTCCGATGGCTTTGAAGTGTTCCACCGCGGCATCGCGCGGCATGACGCGCCGGTGCACCGGCAGGTCCTTGGCGGCGATTTCGGCCATGCGCTTCTCGATCGCCGCGAGATCGTCGGTCGAGAACGGCCGCTTGTAGGCAAAGTCGTAGTAGAAGCCATCGTCGATGACCGGTCCGATGGTCACCTGGGCATCCGGGAACAGCTCCTGAACGGCGTTCGCCATCAAATGCGAGGTGGAATGGCGGATGATCTCGAGCGCATCCGGATCACGGTCGGTGACGATGCTCAGGTTGGCGTCGTGGTCGATCATCGCAGAAGTATCGACCAGCACGCCGTCGACTTTGCCGGCCAGTGCCGCCTTGGCAAGTCCCGGGCCGATGGCAGCCGCGACCTGAGCCACGGAAACCGCCTCGTCGAAGTGTTTCTGGCTGCCGTCGGGAAGTGTAATTACAGGCATAAAACCAACTGACCTACAAGGTGTGCGACCCTCCCAAAGAGAAGGTGGTGCGCGCTGAGGGTTTCGAACCCCCGACCCCCACCATGTCAAGGTGATGCTCTACCACTGAGCTAAGCGCGCTCGAAGGGCGCGAAAGATACCGGATTTGGCGCTGCCGATAAAGGGCAAGGCGGCGAAAATCTGTCAAATCGCCCAAATGATGGCCCGAAACGACCTGACCGACCCCGGCGCCGACACCCAAGCGGCGCACGTCCGGCCGCTCCCGATCGCCCGCCGGGCGCCGCCGATTCAGGTCTCGGGGGCTGCCGGTGGCTCCACGACCCGCGGCGCAAAACTCAATTTGAAGCGGAACTGGGCCTCGCCAATGGTCACCATGTCGCCGTCGTTCAACAGTTGGCGAGAGATCTTGCGGCCGTTCACCAGCACGCCGTTGGTGCTATTGAGGTCCTCGATGATGACGTCGCGCTGCCCCATCAAGACGAGCGCGTGGTGCCGGCTCACCGACGTCGAATCGATTTGCAATTCGCATCCCGGGGCGCGGCCGATGCGCGTGCGCCGCGCCAACGCGTGGGCCGTGTTGTGCGAACCATCCACCCGCGCGAGCTCGGCCGTGCATTCGACCGGGTGCGCGGCGCCCACGCTCGATGCTGCGTGCGCAGCGGTGCTCCCGCCCTCGCCAATGGTCGCCGGCGCGGAGGGAATGCCCAGCCGTTCGATGCTGGTCTGGATCCGGCCAAGCACATTGGCACTATTGCTCTCGCTGCGCTCCAGTCGCCGGATGAGAAATTCGCGCTCCTCGAGCGCGCCGCGGGCGCGCTCCACGGACGCGCGCAGATTGCGATTGTCCTCGGTGAGCGCATCGAAGGAGGCGGTCTTCGCCTGCAGTTCCGCCGTCAATCGGGCGACTTCAGCCTCGATGACTTGAATCGGGCCGCGTGCATCCTGCAATTGCCCCGTGAGTATGGCAATTTCCTGGTCGCGGGCGCGCGCTTCGGCATGCAGTCGTTCCACCTCGGCGGACAACGCCGAACGCGCCTCGTCGGCGGCGCTCAGCAAATCCTTGATCCGCTCCGACTCGTTGATGCCGGCCAACAAAGCCTCGTCGATCGCAAGATCCTTTGCCGCCAGCCCGGCCTGCAGCCGGGCTTGCTCGCTCTCCAACGCGGCGATCCGGCTCATCAATCCGGCACGAGCGCCATCCAGATCCTGCAGCTCATGTTCTTGTGTGGCCCGCAATGCGGCGTCTTCCGCGGCAGCACCCTTCAGCTGGCCGATCGAATCGCGCTGGGCAGCCACCACGTCGTGAAGCTGAATCTGCTCGTTCTCCAGGGCGGCGACCTTCTCCACGAGTTTCGCCCGCGTCCGCTCGGCGACTTGTAGATCGCCCTCCATTTTTTCGCGCAGGCCATGCTCGGCCGTCGCCGCGGCTTGGAGCTTGGCGATCGCTTCGTCGCGCGCCGCGAGGCGACTCTCGACCTCCGATACCCGTTGTCGCAGCCGATCCCGCTCGCCCTGCAGCTGCCCGCGCCCCTGCTCCGCCGTGCCGATCTCCGCGTCGAGTTCGCGGAATAAATTTTGATCGAAGCCACGCCGCCACTCGCGCGTTCGAAGCTGTTCCAGGTAGGCGCTCGCCTGGGACTTCATGACCGCCAATTCCTGCCGCGTCGCATCCAGTTCGGCCTCGCCTTGCTTGAGCCGGGCACCCAGGCCCGCCCCCGATTGCAGGGCGTTGCGCAGTTCCACGGCCAACGCTTCGGATCGCCCGCGCGCGGTGCGCAGTTCCGCCTCGAGCTGGCTTCCGCTCTTCAACCGCTCCTCGAGCGCCGGCACCACCTGCGCATGCTCACGCTGCAGTGCGAGCAGCTGTGCGTCGCGCTCGCCGAGAGAATGCAGAACCTGGGCAATGGTCGAATCGCGCGCGCCGAGTGTGTCGCGCAAGGTGTGCGATTCGGACTGGAAGCGCTCGGCCTCACGCAACGCTTCCTCGATGCGCCCGCGGCTGCTCTCGGCCGCCGCAATGCGCTCCAGCAAGGCCTTCTCGGTGTCGGCCAAGCGCTTCTGTTCGGCCTCGAGGATCGCCTGCAGCCGGACGAGCTCGCCGCTCAATCCGTGGGCTCGTGCCGCCCCCGCCGCTTCCGCCTCCCTGAGTTTGTTGTACGAGCGGCTGAGTGCCTCGTACTCGGCGGTCTGGCGGGCGATGCGCTCCTCCACCGAGCGCACGCTCTCCGCGAGCGACGGCAGGTCGACGCTCGAAGGAAGGGGAAATGCGCTCTTGATGCTCGGCAGCAGGTCGGTGTATTCCAACCGCACGGCGTCGTCCTCGACGTCGTCGGCGAATTCCACGCCTTCCAATATGGGTAGCCTGTCCGTCCTGTCGAGGTCGCTTTCCTCAGATTGACTGTTATCGACCGCCATCTGCCCTCCTTTTTTGGCCTATCCCGCTAGTGTCGACGGCACACCCAGTGCCGCTTGGCGCAGCTTTTGAATCTCGTCGCGCAGACGCGCGGCCTGCTCGAACTCGAGATTGCGCGCCAACTTCATCATCTCCGCTTCCAACTTCTTGATGCGCTTGAGCGCCTGCTCGGGCGGCATCAATGCGTAATCCGCGTTCGAATCCCTGCCCTGACTTTCCTGGACGGAGCGCGCGCCTTCCATCACGTCGCCCACCGCCTTGACGATGGTGCGCGGCGTGATTCCATGCAGCGTATTGAACTCCACCTGCTTCGCGCGCCGCCGGTCGGTCTCGGCAATGGCCCGCTCGATCGAACCCGTGCGCACGTCCGCGTAGAGAATCGCCTTGCCTTTCACGTTGCGCGCCGCGCGGCCGATCGTCTGAATCAACGAGCCCTCGGATCGGAGGAACCCCTCCTTGTCCGCGTCGAGAATCGCCACCAGCGACACTTCCGGCATGTCGAGCCCTTCGCGCAGCAGATTGATGCCCACGATGACGTCGAATTTCCCGAGACGCAGATCGCGGATGATCTCCGAACGCTCGACGGTCTCGATGTCGGAATGCAGGTAGCGCACCTTCACGGAATGTTCGGCCAGATACTCGGTCAGATCCTCCGCCATGCGCTTGGTCAACGTCGTGACGAGCACGCGCTCGCCGACCTGCACGCGCAGCCGAATTTCCGACAACAGGTCATCCACCTGGGCCCGCACCGGACGGATCTCGACGACGGGATCGATCAGGCCCGTCGGCCGCACCACCTGCTCGACGATCTGCCCCGACATTTTCTTCTCGTAGGCCGACGGCGTCGCCGACACGTAGATGGCCTGGGGCGAGAGATGCTCGAATTCCTCGAACCGCAAAGGACGATTGTCGAGCGCGGACGGCAGCCGAAAGCCGTACTCGACCAAGGTCTCCTTGCGGGACCGATCGCCCTTGTACATCGCGCCCAGCTGCGGAATGGTCTGGTGGCTTTCGTCGATCACCAGCAGGGCGTTCTTCGGCAGATAGTCGAACAAGCACGGCGGCGGCTCGCCGGACGAGCGGCCCGACAGATAGCGCGAATAATTCTCGATGCCCGCGCAATAGCCCACCTCGTTCATCATCTCGAGATCGAACAACGTGCGTTGTTGCAGGCGCTGCGCCTCGACCAGCTTGCTCGCGCCGTGCAGTTCCAGCAGCCGCCCGCGCAATTCCTCGCGAATCGTCTCGACCGCCGACTGCACCCGTTCCTTCGGCGTCACGTAGTGCGTGGACGGGTACACCGTGAGGCGCGGCACCTTGCGCATCACCTCGCCGGTGAGCGGGTCGAAGAAACTCAACGCCTCGATCTGATCGTCGAACAATTCGACACGCACCGCTTCGCGTTCGGACTCGGCGGGAAAGATGTCGATCACATCGCCGCGCACGCGGTAGGTGCCCTGGTGCAAATCGATTTCGTTGCGCGTGTATTGCATGTCGGCGAGCCGGCGCAGCAATTTTCGCTGCTCCAGTTTATCGCCGCGGGACAGGTGCAGCACCATGCTGAGGTAGGCCTGGGGATCACCCAAGCCATAGATCGCCGAGACCGTGGCGACGATGATGGAGTCGGGCCGCTCGAGCAGCGCCTTGGTCGCCGACAAACGCATCTGTTCGATGTGTTCGTTGATGGAGGCGTCCTTCTCGATGAAGGTGTCCGAGGACGGTACGTACGCCTCCGGCTGGTAATAGTCGTAGTAGGACACGAAGTACTCGACGGCGTTCTTGGGAAAGAACGTCTTGAATTCGCCGTAGAGTTGCGCCGCCAATGTCTTGTTGTGCGCCAGAACCAAGGTGGGACGCTGCACCTGCTGAATCACGCTCGCGATGGTGAAGGTCTTGCCCGAGCCCGTGACGCCCAGGAGGGTCTGATGCGCGAGGCCGCTGGTCAACCCATCGACCAGCTTCTCGATGGCCTGCGGTTGGTCGCCCGCCGGCAGGTAATCCGAATAGAGCTCAAAACTCATTAGCCGATTCTCTCATGGTAGGGGTGAGGCGACACCTGCAAACTGGCATCCAGATGGCATTTTTCGTACACTCTGCCGCCGCTTTTCACATAGGTACTCTCCATTGTCCGTCAACCTCTCAAAACGTGTGCAAAAGGTTAAACCTTCCCCCACTTTGGCAGTCACTGCGCGAGCCGCCAAACTCAAGGCGGAAGGCAAGGACATCATCGGCCTGGGGGCCGGCGAACCGGATTTCGATACGCCCATCCATATCGCGGATGCCGGCGTCGACGCCATCCGCAAAGGCATTACCCGGTATACCGCAGTCGACGGCACGGCCGAACTGAAAGACGCCATTATCGCGAAGTTCAAGCGCGACAACGAGCTTACCTACGAGCGCAGTCAGATTCTGGTCTCCTCGGGCGCGAAGCAAACCTGCTTCAACCTGTGCGCTGCGCTGCTGGACCCGGGCGACGAATGCATCATTCCGGCGCCCTACTGGGTATCGTACCCCGACATGGTGATCCTGGCCGATGGCGTGCCGGTCTGCATCTATGGTGGTGCGGATCAAGGATACAAGATTACGCCGGCGCAATTGTCCGCGGCAATCACGCCCCGCACCAAGCTGCTGTTCCTCAACAGCCCGAGCAATCCCACGGGCGCGGCGTACACCCGCGCCGAGCTTCAGGCCCTCGGTGCCGTGCTGGACCAGCATCCGCAGATCGTCATCGCCTCCGACGAAATGTACGAGCATATTTATTGGGCCCGGGAGCCGTTCACCAGCTTCGCCCAGGCAAATCCCCAACTCTACGACCGCACGGTGACGATCAACGGGGTTTCCAAGGCCTATGCGATGACCGGATGGCGCATCGGCTATTGCGGAGGCCCCAAGGCACTGGTGGCCGCCATGGGCACGATTCAGGGCCAATCGACGTCGAACGCGTCCAGCATCTCCCAGCGGGCGGCCACCGTGGCGCTCAACGGCGATCAAACTTGCGTCAAGAACATGAACAAGGCCTTCCAGGAGCGCCATGACTTCGTGGTCGCCGGACTCAATGCCATTCCGGGCATTTCCTGCCGCCCCGGTGCAGGCACGTTCTACGCGTTCGCCGATGTCACGGGCGCCATGCAAGCGCTCGGCATGAAGGACGACGGTGACTTCGCCGAGTACCTGCTGGTCGAGACGGGCGTCGCCGTGGTTCCGGGAACCGGCTTCGGCGCGCCCGGCCACATCCGCATCTCGTTCGCCTGCAGCCTCGAGATGCTGGCCGATGCCTTGCGTCGGATCGAGCGCGCGCTGTCGGTGGCGGTCGCAAAGCGCGCTTAAGGCCGCCCGTGCACGGAGCCGCGCGTTGGGCGGCGGTGCAGCAATGGGCGGCTGCGCCCCGGGTGGCCACCCCACGGGCGCCTGGGACGAACAGACGCAGCGCACCCAAACCGACGTGTATGGAAATGCCCTGTATATCTCCACCGTCGACGCCGACAAGCGGGTCGTGGCCGCCGTCGCTGCGGTTGCCGCCGCGCGCGGCATCCCCAAGGCCCAGGTCGCCCTCGCCTGGGTCGCACAAAAGGCGATAGTCACCGCCCCCATCATCGGCGCGTCCAAACCCCAGCATCTCGACGATGCCGTGGCCGCCCTGACGCTGGAATTAACGGCATCCGAGCTCGCGCAACTCGAAGCCCCGACGTCCCGCACCCCATCGCCGGGCACTCCTGACGCCGTGGGTCGCCCGCTTTGTTGCGCAGTTTTCTTGACTTAAGGGTCCGGCTTCCCGACAATCCGCGCCTCTTCCGCATTCCCCGGTAGCTCAGTGGTAGAGCGACGGACTGTTAATCCGTTGGTCGGCGGTTCGAATCCGTCCCGGGGAGCCAATTTAGACCGGTTTGAGAACCCTCACCGGGCTTCGAATGTTTACCGTTTCAATTCGAACCGCCGACATAAACAAGCCGGTTCGACAACTTGGCCACAGGCCAAGTTGGACGCCGGCGCGTTTCGCGGCGGCGGTCCGTAGCGCAGCGGAGGATTCGCGGCGCAGCCGCGAACAATCCGTCCCGGGGAGCCATTCTTATACGGCCCACAAAACCGATTTCCGCGTCGAGCAGCCGTTTGGTGCCTATTCGAACCGCCGACAGACAACAAGCCGGTTCGACAACTTGGCCATAGGCCAAGTTGGACGCCGACGCGTTTCGCGGCGGCGGTCCGTAGCGCAGCGGAGGATTCGCGGCGCAGCCGCGAACAATCCGTCCCGGGAAGCCAATGTCGCCTGTCGATAGACAACAGCGCCGGTCACCATTCCATTAGGTCGAGACCAGGAACATCCCGAAAGTCCACGGCATTGCGAGTGACGAGCGTCGCGCGATGCACCAGCGCCTGGGCGGCAATCATGCGATCCAGAATCTTTCGGCGCGAATACCCCGCGGACTCGACGATCTGACGATACGCATCGGCAGCGGTGTCATCGAAAGCCAGCACGGGTAACGCCGCCAATATCGCGTCCAACCGCGGTCGGCGAACGCCAGTTTGCGCCGGGTCCCGATAGACGCCGCCCTCGAGTTCCACTCGAGTGACGACCGACAACAAAATCGCCCCGGTCAACGCCGCCACCTTCGCAGTGACCGATTCATCCCCATCGCGCAAATGGATGGCGACGTCGGTATCCAGCAGAAATGCCAAGCCTCAGAGCCCCGGCCGTTCCGGCAGTACCTGGTCGTCGCGCTCCTCAATGCTCGCTGGGCGGGCAAGCTGCGCCAACTGCTCCACCAGTGCACCGATGGGCTTGCGGGAGGGATAAATAGTGAGAACATCGCCGGAGCGCACGATGGTCACTTCCACGTCTCGCCCGAACGCGACATTTCGGGGTAATCGGACGGCTTCGCTGTTCCCGCTACGAAAAATCCGGCTTTCGGCAATGGCCATATCAACCTCCCACGTCATCACACGTATATACGACAGGTTGTTGACGAGCGCAAGTGCCGTCTACCGCATGCCGACCGGACGCGCGTCAGGCTGCGCGCTCCCCTCGACCCGCCGCCAACCCGCAGCGCGATGGACCACGAAATAGCCCTGCACAGCATCGGTGCGGGGTGCCGCGCCGCTCCACTGGGTCTCGTGCGTCACGACGAAGCCGGCCGAATCGCAGAACGGTATCCAATCGCTCGCAGCCACTCCCTGCGGCGGAGCCGGTGTGCCCAAGCCGCGCGCATACGGCACGACGCCCGCGACGATCACGATGACCACCAGCAAACCGAGTACCTTCTTCATATGAGTTCCTTCTGAAATGAATGATGAATGGCCTGTTTGGTTGAGCCCAAACCTGCGACGATAGTTCCTGCCGATTAATCCCCGGAACACCCCTCATCGGACCGCGCCGCCATGAAAACCGTCATCGGTCTCCTCGCCATTCTGTGCATGACCGGCTGTGCCGTCTGCAAATCAACGGACTCCCAGGAAATCTGCCGCACCAAACAACGCGATCATTCCCAGCGCAGCTCGAGCATCGACGCCCAACGCTAGTTTTTGCCGTGGACGACCTCCTGCGCTACACCCATGCGCTCAATCGAGGCTCAGATCCCCGCGGCTCACGGCCGCCCGCTCATTGATGCGCGAGGTGGAAACCGCTTACCATCTGCCGGTGATCGAACAATTACCCGGGAACCCTGAGACGCCTGAATCCCAATATACCGGCGGCCTCCGAACTCGCCGCGTGACGGAACACGGCAGCCTTTCCGTTGCCGACGCGTGGTACCGCCGGCTCGACCTCGACAATGGCGTGACCCGCTTCTGGGAGCCTCACGTACATCCCCTCGAACAGGCAAACTTCTGGCACATCCGTGGTCGGGACCGTGACCTGCTGATCGACAGCGGGATGGGCATCGTGCCCCTGCGCCGCAGCTTTCCCGACCTGTTCGGCACGGCGGACATCATTGCCCTGGCCACCCATACGCACATCGATCACATCGGCGCCATCCATGAGTTCGAGCAACGCTGGGTGCATTCGGCTGAAGCGCGCCACATGGAAAACCCGACGGGCATCACCACCCTGGTGTGCGCCGACATCCCGGCGGCACTTTGCCGCTCCTTCATCGATGCGGGGTATCCCCCCTTCGGCGAGTTTCTGATCGACGCGCTCCCGCATGCGGCCTATGTGCCGGAAAGCTACCGCCTGCACGGCGCAGCGGCCACCAAGCTCGTCGCGCACGGCGACATCATCGATCTCGGCGACCGCCGGTTCGACATCATCCATCTACCAGGACATTCGCCGGGCAGCATCTGCGTGTGGGAGCGGGAGACCGGATCGCTTTTCACCGGCGATCTCGTCTACGATGGACCCCTGGTGTACGAAGGTCCCGGGATGGACCTCGAGGTCTACGCCCGATCGCTGCGAGCCCTCAAGGAACTCCCCATCAAGGTGGTTCACGCGGGCCACGATCCGAGCTTCGATAAGGGCCGCCTGACCCAGATCATCGACGTCTACCTGCAGCGCTGGGGCATGACTCCCTAGGAGCGGTCAAACGCGCATGTTGCTGCGTCGCGGACCCGGTCCTCGTTGGCTATAATGCCGCGCACTCTCCCGGCCAGCCGTCCTAGGAAACCTGAATGAAAGCCACCGTTAGGATCGATCAGATTGAAGTCGACCGCGTTTTGTATGATTTCGTCGCACAAGAGGCGTTACCCGGAACCGGCGTCGAGGAACGGCCATTTTGGAGCGGATTCTCCAAGTTGCTCCAGGATTTCTCGCCGCGAAATGCAGCGCTGCTCGAGAAACGCGACCGCCTGCAGGCGCAAATCGACGGTTGGCACGCAAAGCACCCGGGCGCCAGATTCGACGCGGCCAGCTACAAGAGCTTTTTGCAGGAGATCGGCTACCTGGTGCCCGAAGGCGGCGCATTCGCCGTCGACACCGCCCATGTCGATGCCGAAATCGCCCACATCGCGGGGCCCCAATTGGTGGTTCCGGTCAATAATGCCCGATATGCCCTGAACGCGGCCAATGCGCGGTGGGGCAGTTTGTACGACGCGCTCTATGGCACCGATGCCATTCCCGAGGGCGCCACCGCCAAGCGGGGCGGCGCCTACAATCCGGAGCGCGGCGCTCTGGTGATCGAGTTTGCACGAAAGTTCCTGGATCAAAGCGTGCCGCTGTCGGCAGGCAGCCATCGCGACGCCGTCGGCTATCGAATCGCCGACCGTGGATTGGAAGCGCTGCTCGAATCCGGCGCCGGCATCGGCCTCGCCGACCCGGCGGCGCTGGTCGGATTTCAGGGCGACGCGGCGGCGCCCGCGGTGATCCTTCTGCAGCATCACGGACTGCATATCGAATTGCATGTCGACCGGCAGCACTTCATCGGGCGCACCGATGCCGCAGGCATCAGCGATATCGTCCTCGAGTCCGCCATCACCACCATCCAGGATTGCGAGGACTCGGTCGCCGCCGTGAGCACCGAGGACAAAGTCCTGGTGTATCGCAACTGGCTGGGACTCATGAATGGCACACTCGAAGCGTCGCTTCAGAAAGGCGCCAAGACCGTGGTGCGGCGGCTGAACCCGGATCGTCGCTACCGCACGGTCTCCGGCACCGAACGGGTGCTTCCCGGCCGCAGCCTGATGTTGGTGCGCAACGTCGGACATCATATGGTCTCCGACATGATCACGCTGGACGGGGCTCCGGTGCCGGAAACCATGATCGACGCGGTCATCACGTCGCTCATCGCACTGCACGATCTGCGTGCCGGTGCGCAACAGAACTCGCGATCCGGCTCGGTCTACATCGTCAAGCCGAAGTTGCACGGGCCCGAGGAAGTCGCCTTCGCGGGCGAATTATTCGCGGCGGTGGAAGATCTGCTGGGACTCCCGCGCCTGACCCTCAAGATCGGCATCATGGATGAAGAGCGCCGCACCAGCGTCAACCTCACGGAGTGCATACGGGCCGTGAAGGACCGGGTGATGTTCATCAACACGGGATTTCTCGACCGTACCGGCGACGAGATTCACACGTCCATGGAAGCGGCTGCCATTCCCCGCAAGAGCGATCTGAAAAAGGCCATCTGGTTGGACGCGTACGAGCGGCAAAACGTCGACGTGGGTCTCGCGTGCGGCCTGCGTGGTCACGCGCAAATCGGCAAGGGCATGTGGGCGATGCCGGATCTCATGGCCGACATGTTGAAGGCCAAGATCGCGCATCCGCTGGCGGGCGCCAACACGGCGTGGGTGCCCTCGCCCACGGCCGCCACGCTGCATGCATTGCATTATCACCAGGTCGACGTCGCCGCCGTGCAGGCCCAGTTGAGCGGCCGCAAGCGTGCAGCGCTCGACGATATCCTGACGCCGCCGCTGGTGGACAAGCCCGCATGGACGGCCGCCGAGATCGAGGAAGAACTCAACAACAATGCGCAGAGCATTCTGGGCTACGTGGTCCGCTGGATCGACGCCGGCGTCGGTTGCTCGAAGGTGCCCGACTATTACAATGTCGCTCTGATGGAGGACCGCGCCACGTTGCGCATCTCGAGCCAGCACGTCGCGAACTGGCTGCATCACGGCATTTGCTCGCGCGAGCAAGTGTTGGGCGCGCTCGAGCGGATGGCGAAAGTCGTCGATGCGCAAAACGCCGGCGATCCCGCGTATGTGGCAATGAGCGACAACCCTCAGGCCAATGTGGCGTTCCAGGCCGCATGCGACCTGGTCTTCAAGGGCCGCGAGCAGCCCAACGGCTACACCGAGGCGATTCTCACCGCCCGGCGCAAAGAACGAACCCATGCAAATTAACATCCCCACCATTCGGAGTCATTGATGAGCCAACTGTCCCTTGCGCAAGCGAATAAGATCATCGAAACGGCATTGGCCACCGCACGCACCAAAGGCTACCGCCCGATGGGCGTGATCGTGCTCGACGAGGCCGGCCACGTCCGCGCCTTTCAGCGCGAGGATGGCGCCAGCATGTTTCGCATGGATGTCGCGACCGGCAAGGCCTGGGCTGCCGTCAGCATGGGTGCCTCGAGCCGCACGTTGAATGAACGCGCACGTGAAAATCCAACCTTCTTCGGTGCGCTTCCGGCCACGGCGCAGGGCAAATTCCTGGCGCAGCCCGGCGCGGTACTCATCAAGAACGCCGCCGGCGAGATCCTCGGCGCGGCCGGCGCCAGCGGCGGCACCGGTGATGAGGACGAGGAGATTTGCATCGCCGGCATCGCCGCCGCCGGATTGAAGCACACCTGACGCGTCAACGCGCCCGGTATGGCTCAGGCATACCGGGCGCGCAGCAAGGCCAATCGCTCCGCCCAAGGCATTTCTCGCTCCAGCCACGCGGCGAGCGTCAGCAATAGCGCGTCGCTGCCGAGGGGCGCCGCCAATTGCACGCCGATCGGCAGACCGTCAACCGACATCGCGAGCGGCAATGACATCGCAGGTTGGCCCGTCGCGTTGAAAATCTCGGTGTAAGGCGCGTAGCCATACGAATCCGCATTCCAACGTTCGAGGTCGAACGCCGCAGTGCGCCCGTCGATCTGACCGATGCGCACCGGAAGATCGGCGGTGGTGGGCATGAGCAAAACATCGAATTGCTCGAACATCCGGGCCATGTCGCGCGTCGCGACGGTCAACGCGCGCCGTGCGCGCGCATAGTCGACCGCGCTGCACCGCTTGCCCAACGCCACCGCGGCCCACGTCAGCGCCTCGAGTTCGTCCGCCTGCGGTTCACGGCCGACACGTGCCCGATAGAAGTCGATCTCCTCCGCGATCGCGGTGAGCCAAATGATGGCCGCGGGATCGCCGACGGCCGCCGAGGTGGGAAAAATGAACTCGCCGACCCGATGTCCGGCGTGCGCCAACACGGCGGCGGTTCGTTCCACGGCCGCGCCGATCTCCGGGTGCGGCCGCAGGCCGGCCGGCGCCGCCAGTCCGACGCCGATGCGCAGACGCGGCAACGGTGCCGCCAACGAGGACACGAACCCGCGTCGCGAATCCAATGGGACTCGCGACGTCGGTTCCAGGCCGGCCGTGAGATCGAGCATCAAGGCCGAGTCTCGGACCGTGCGCGACAGCACGTGTTCGCAGTCGAGGCCGCCGGCCAGTTCATCCAGATGGGGACCGCCCGGGACCCAACCGCGGGAGGGCTTCAGGCCCACCAGGCCGCAGGCGGCTGCCGGCACCCGAATCGAGCCGCCGGAATCCGTGGCATGCGCGATCGGGACCATGCCCGCGGCAACCGCGGCGGCCGCACCGCCGCTCGACCCCCCGGGGCTGCGCGACAGGTTCCAAGGGTTCCGCGTCGGTCCGCGCCAGGTCGGCTCGGTGACGAACTCTCCCGCAAACTCCGGCGTGTTGGTCCGTCCCAGGATGGAAAGACCCGCCGCGCGCCATCGCGCCGCCAACGGCGAGTCGACGGTGGCCGGCGGAAGCGACTCGAGCCAGCGACAGGAAGACGTCAGGTGCAATCCCGCCACGTCGATGTTCATGTCCTTCGCCAGAAACGGCACCCCGGCGAGCGGGGCATGCGGATCGATTCGTGCCGCCGCCGCCCGTGCGAGTGAGTACCCCCGCTCGACCACGGCATTCAATGCGGGGTTCAACGCATCGATGCGCTCGATGGCGGCGTCGGTCAGCGCCTCCGGCGTGACCTCTCCGCGATGCACGAGTTCGGCCAGACCGGTGGCATCCAATGCCACATAGTCAGTCGCGCGCATGCTGCCGGAACGCGTGCACGCCCTGGAAGGCGAGCACCAGACTGCCGATGAGGGCGAGATACGCGCCGCCGCCGACGGCGATATGTCGCGACACCAGCCCGCTTCCGCGCCGGGCGAGATCGTTGGCGAAATGAATCAAATTGCCCGTCACCGATTTCGCATCGCTCGGCGTCGCGAAGAACTCGCCGGACGTCCTCGAGTAGAGAATGGCGCCGCACCCGATAATCAACGCCAGCGGCAGAAGATACACCAGCCACCCGGCGCGTCCCTTGACCAGACGCGGCGCAAGCGGCGCCGCGGCGCATGCCAGACACACCACTCCGAACAACACTCTCTGCAAGGAGGTCTCGACGCCGAAAAACAGGCGCATCGGATCCGCGATGACCGCAGCCATGTCGAAGAAGCGCACACCATGCTCGAGCGAGCCCAGG
Source organism: Gammaproteobacteria bacterium (assembly GCA_003164785.1). Classification (GTDB taxonomy): domain Bacteria; phylum Pseudomonadota; class Gammaproteobacteria; order Steroidobacterales; family Steroidobacteraceae; genus Bog-1198. The sequence continues at coordinate 202,276 of PLUE01000022.1, forward strand.
GTGACGACCAAGGTATTCGTGAAATACCAGCCGAAAACGACGCACAGCATCGCCAGCTTGGTCGACGTCTCGAGTTCCCCGAAGGCACGGACCACCCGGCCCAGGAAAATCCCGAACGCGAACGCAACCCTGCTGTGAGGCGGTTCCATGTTGCGCCCTAGCCTAGCGCCATTGCGCACTTTTGGCAGCAAGAATTTCCCGTGCTAAGCTTCGGCGACATAAGGTGGAAGTGCGCGTTGCTCCCCATGCATGACATCCAAGCACGGACCCTCGGGCCGTCGATCCCTCGACTGCGCGCCGTTGCCGTCGGGTTGGGTGTCGTCGTGTACCTTGCCGCCTGCGCCACCGTGGACGAGAAATTCCACGACGACGCGTGGTATCAGAAGACCAAGGTGGTCTCGGCCAAAGCCGTCGAGGTCACGTCGGCCACCGCATCGAAGGCCTACGCGCGCACTCAAAAATATCTGGCGGAGCAAGACCTGCTGAAGACATTCCACGACGCCGGCGAACACAGTGAAGCCGCGGTGCTCGGCGTATTGCACGGGTCGGGTGTCGGAAAGGGTACCGGGGCCCCGGCGACCGCCGGCAACGTGCCGGCCCCGGGCGCGGCCCCGGGATCGAAGAGGCGTCCTCCGGCCCCACCGCCCATCGACAACAACATCCCCGACCAGTATTCGGGCTCGCTGCGCTGGCCCCTCGACGCCTACATCGTCAGCTCGGAGTTCGGCGAACGCTGGGGCAAGGTGCACAAAGGCATGGATATGGCCGCCGACGTCGGCGAGCCCGTCTATGCGATCGCCGACGCCGAGGTGATTTACGCGGGGGACGGGCTGCGTGGTTACGGCAACGTCGTCATCCTGCGTCACGACAAGAAGACGAGTTCGCTGTATGCGCATAACAGCGAACTTAAGGTCAAGCAAGGCGACCACGTCAAGCAAGGTACATTGATCGCGCTGCTTGGCAGCACGGGACACTCCACCGGCCCTCACGTTCACTTCGAGATTCGCGACGGCGACACGGCCGTCAATCCGCGCACTGTTCTGCCGAAACCGCGGGTGGCCGAGACAAACTCAATCGATCCTGATCCCGCTACCGACTCCCGCCTCGCCAGCCTGGTTGCTGCGCCGACTCCTCGGCGGCCCGATCCAACGGCTCGCCGTTGATCTGTTGCTCGACCGTATTCAGAACTGCCGGCGCCAGCGCGGAACTCGCCCTGCGGTAGTTTGCGGGAGACTGATCGCCCGCGCCGGCATCCGCCGCCTGCGCCAACACCTGAATCCGCCAATGCGCGCCGTACCGACAGGCGACGCCCAGCTCAAGCCCCGCGTGGCGCCTGCGGCTCGAACAACTTCTTGAACTGGCTCGGCTGACTGCGCAGATACTGCTGCGGCGCGTGCACCGTCGCCCCGAGTCGAGCGGCGGCATGCCACGGCCACCTCGGGTCGTACAAAATGCCGCGCGCCAGCGCGATTGCATCCGCGTCGCCCGCCTCGAGGATGGACTCAGCCTGTTCCGCATCGGTGATGAGTCCCACGGCGATGACCGGAATGCCGAGCGCCGCTTTCAGACGCTTCGCGAATGCCACCTGGTAGCCTGGAGCCAGCTCGATTTTCTGCTGCGGCGACAAGCCGCCGGAACTCGCGTGCACTGCCGCGCAGCCGCGCTTCTCGAGCGCCTGCGCAAAGGCCACCGAACTTTCGATGTCCCATCCGCCGGGCACCCAGTCGGTCGCCGACAGACGCACCCAAACCGGCCGCTCCGCCGGAAACGCCCGACGCACAGCCTCGAATATCTCCAGCGGAAACCGCATGCGATTCTCCAACGAACCGCCGTATTCGTCGTCCCGTCGATTGGAGAGCGGCGACAGGAATTCGTGCAGCAGATAGCCATGGGCAGCATGGATCTCGATCGCGTCGATGCCGAGCAGCGCCGCGCGCTCCGCCGCCACCACGAAGTGTTCCCGGATCCGCTGCAGGCCGTGGCGGCTCAAAGGCGCCGGCGCATCGTCGCCCGGATTGTAGGGCAGCGCCGACGGCGCCACGGTCTTCCAGCCGCCGGGCGCATCCGGTGCGATCTGCGCGCCGCCCTCCCAGGGCAGGCGGCACGACGCCTTGCGGCCCGCGTGGGCCAATTGCATGGCGATGCGAATCGGCGAGTAAGCACGGATCGCCGCCAATATTCGAGCCAGCGCCGCCGCATTGTCCTCGCTGTACAAGCCCAGGTCACCCGGCGTGATGCGCGCGTCCGCGGATACCGACGTCGCTTCGATCGTCAACAAGGCGGCGCCCGACAACGCCAGATGCCCGAGATGGATCATATGCCAGTCGGTGGCGCAGCCCTCCTCGGCGGAGTACTGGCACATGGGCGCGATGATGATTCGGTTGCACAACGCCATGTTGCCGATATGAAACGGGGAAAATAACTGGCTCATGGTGAACTCCGATGTCCCTTCAAGGGAATGTTGAACGTAATGGTCGCGCCGAAGGCCTCCGGCGACTGCGGATCGACCCGCACCTTGTCGAACACCAACAAGCGCGTGCCCAGCGCGAAGCTCTCCTTCAGATCATGCGTCACCATGAAAATCGTCATCTTGTTCATGTTCCACAATTTCAGAATGAGCGTGTGCATGTCGGATGTGATGCCAGGATCCAGTGCGCCGAAGGGCTCGTCCAGCAGCAGGATCTTCGGCTCGCAGATCACGGATTGAGCAATCGACAGGCGCTGCTGCATGCCACCCGACAGTTGGGCGGGATACTTGTCGGCGGCGGCCTGCAATCCGATCGCCTCCAACAGCTCCCGCGCCCGCTCCACGGCGCGCCGGCGCGCCGCGCCGAACAGTCGGCCGAAGACCCGCGAATCCCTCAACTCCAACCCGAGCATCAGGTTCTTCATCACCGTCAGATGCGGAAACAAGGAGTAGCGTTGAAACACGATGCCGCGGTCCGGCCCCGGCTCATCGGACAGCGGCTTCCCGTCGATCAGAAAGGTCCCGCGGCTCGGGCTCTCGATTCCGAGCAACATCTTGAGAAAGGTCGTCTTGCCGCAACCCGAGGCACCCACGATGGTGACGAACTCATGATCGCCGACGTGCAGATTCACGTTCTCCAGCACCACCTGATCGTCGAATTCCTTCCACAGGTGCTTGACCGTCACCTCGGTCATTTCGGCTCCGCCCACGCGAAGGCCCGGGCCCGCACGATCCGCAGCAGCCAATCCATCGTGAACGCCAGCAGCGTGATCCACGCCACGTACGGCAGGATCACGTCCATCGCCAGATAGCGGCGCACGAGGAAGATCCGATATCCCAGCCCTTCGGTCGACGCAATCGCTTCCGCCGCGATCAGGAACAACCATGCCGAGCCCAGCGACAGGCGCAGTGCGTCGATCAGCCGCGGCCACATCTGCGGCAGCACGACGCGCACCACCAACTGCCAGGTGGAGGCGCCCAAGGTCTGCGCCTTGATGATCTGCTCGCTCGGCAACTCCGCCGTGCGCATCGCCAGATCGCGCACGATGATCGGCGCCACGCCCACGATGATGAGCGTGACCTTCGCCAACTCGCCCAAACCCACGACGATGAACAAGATGGGCAGCATGGCCAGCGGCGGTATCAACGAAACGGCCGCAACGAACGGCGCCACGGTGACCCGCAGATACGGCAGCACACCGAGCGCCACGCCCAGGGTCAACCCGGCCAACGCGCTGATGGCAAGCCCCACCGACAGGCGCTCGAGGCTCGCCGTCGTGTCGGTCCAGAACAAATAGTCCCCGCTGCGCTCGTCCTCCTCGAATGCATAGCGATGCAGGGTCGAGGCGATCGTGGACGGCGCGGGCAGCAGCTTGTCGCCGGGATTGTCGAGCAGACGCGCGTGCGAATAGAACAAGTAGGCGCAGATGACGAGGATGAAGGGCAACATGCTCAACATCAACGCGCCGCCGCGCCCCGGCCGTTGGTTGATCAGCCGGCGCATTTCAAAGCGTGCCGTCCACGGCCATTTTGGTGAAGCTCGGATCGAAGCGCATCGTCGGGTTGCGCGTATCGCCCAGCGACTTGCCACCCGGAAATTGGATGCCCACCGTATCCACCGATCCCGCGCCCTGGCCGAGGATCCCGTGATCGAACGAGAAATGTCTCACCAGGTCCATGGTCTTGATGACGCCGTCGCTGGTCGCGAACTGATACGCGTCCGCCGGCGTGAGAAACAGCCGCGTCGTCGCCAACTGGCTGTTGAAGCCCGCCAGGTCGGCCCCCGAAGCCTTGGCCATCGCCGTCTGCGCAGCCTTGCCAGCCGCGTCGTTCTTGAACATCACCGACAGCGTCTCGTACCAGGCCCCCACCAATGCCTTGCCCAGCTTGGGGTTCGCCTTGAGCGTCGTCGTATTCACCACCATCAGATCGATGATCTCGCCCGGAATCTTGCTCGAGTCGAACACCAGCTGCGCATCCGGCATCGCCAGCACCGCGCTCAACTGCGGTTTCCACGTCACCACGGCGGTGCTCGCCGGCGTCGAGAACGCCGCCACCACGTCCGCGTCCGACGTGTTGATGATCTTCAGATCCCTCTCCCGCATGCCCACGCTCGTCAATGCGCGCACCAGCAGATAATGCGACACCGACAGCTCCACCAGATTCACCTTCTGACCGCGGATGTCCTCGAGTTTCTTTCCCTTGCCCTTCAGCACCACGCCGTCGTTGCCGTTGGAGAAATCGCCCACGATCAGCGCCGTCGAATCGACGCCGCCGGCCGCCGGAATCGTCAGCATGTCCATGTTGGTCATCACGCAGGCATCGAAGGTCCCCGCCGTGTACTGGTTGATGGACTCGACGTAATCGTTGACCTGCGTCAACTTGATCTTGATCCCATACTTGTCGGCCCATTTTTTCAGTATCCCGCTCTGGTCCGCGTAGTCCCATGGCATCCAGCCCACATAGATGCTCCACGCCACATTGAACGAGGTCCTCTCGGCGGCCGCCCCGGCCGGAGGGGTCACGCCCACACCGAGCACGATCAGAAAACACATCATCGCCGGCAGTGTCCACTCGCTCTTCCGCACGCGGATCGTCATCGTTCATCTCCCTATTCGGACTTTTGATTGGGCCGCAACACGACCAGCGTCTGCGCCACCATCACGGCGCGGCCTTCGACACATCGCAACTGACTGACGATGCCGTCCACCGGCGCCGTCACCGGCAACTCCATCTTCATCGATTCGATCGCGACCAGGACGTCGCCGGCCCTGACCGCCTGCCCCACGGCGACGGCGATCTTCCAGATGCTTCCGGAGACCGGACTCGCCACCGGCACGTGGCCCACCTCCATCTCCTCGGCGGTCTCCAGCAGAGGCTCCGGAAGGTCGGCCGCATACCCGATCTGGCCGGTCGCCTCCCATCGCCGCCGCTCTTCATCGAAGGAGGCCTGCTGGCGTGCCTTGTGCGACTCGATGCCGGCCCGGTTCTCGTCGAGGAAGCGGCGGTAATCGCGCAGCCGAAACGTCTCCTCGCTGATGTCGAGCTCCACGCGACCGTGGGTGAAGTCATCGCGAAACTGCAACAGTTCCTCACCGCTGACCGGATAGAAACGGATCTGATCGAAGAATCGCAGCAGCCACGGCTTACCCGGAGCGAACGCCGACGTCACGCGATAGGTATTCCACATCTGACACGTACGACCGACGAATTGATAGCCCCCGGGCCCCTCCATGCCGTATACGCAGAGGTACGCCCCGCCGATGCCGACGGCGTTCTCCGGCGTCCAGGTCCGTGCCGGGTTGTACTTGGTGGTGACCAGGCGATGCCGCGGATCGATGGGCGTCGCGACCGGCGCACCCAAATACACGTCACCCAGCCCCAGCACGAGATAGCTCGCCTCGAACACGATGCGCTTGACGTCGAGGATCGTGTCCAGGCCATTGACCCGGCGGATGAATTCGATGTTGCTCGGACACCAGGGCGCATCCGCGCGTACCGACTGCATGTACTTGGCAATCGCCAGCCGCGTCGCCGCATCGTCCCAGGACAGCGGCAGGCGCACCACACGCGTGGCGATCTCCAGATCGTCGATCGCTGCCAGCGACTCTTCGGCCTCGGCCAGCACCTCGAGCAAACGCTGCAAGGGCAACACGCGACTCTCGTAATGCACCTGCAAGGACCGAATGCCCGGCGTCAGTTCGATGATACCCGGCAGCTGTACCCGCTCCAGCCACGCCATCAGCGCGTGCACGCGCAATCGCAACTCCAGATCCAACACCAACGGTCCATACTCGACCAGCATGTATTTGTCGCCGGCGCGCCGATACACCACCGCCGGGGCGTGGCCCTGCGCGGGCCGTTCGCCCAATACCGGCTCATCCGCGCCGTTCGCGCCCTTCGCCCGCTGCCCCACCTGCGCGCCGACCCAGGCCGGCGCGGGGCCCTTCGGCGCCGCGAACGACTCCATCGTCCGCTCCTGCGCCAGATCGGACTCGAGCGCCTCATCCGGCGTCATCCGCTTGAATCTCACCCGGTTGTTCGGCCGCAGTTGCCCCAGCTTCCACAGTTCGGACTTGACCACCGTCGCCGGACACACGAAGCCGCCCAGCGATGGCCCGTCGGGCCCGAGAATGACCGGCATGTCGCCGGTGAAATCCACCGCCCCGATCGCGTACGCGTTGTCGTGGATGTTCGACGGATGCAATCCCGCCTCGCCCCCATCGCTGCGCGCCCACGTGGGGCGAGGACCGATGAGCCGAACGCCGGTGCGATTCGAGTTGTAGTGCACTTCCCAGGTACTGGAAAAGAAAGCCGAGATGTCATCGGGCGTAAAGAAATCCGGAGCCCCGTGGGGCCCATAGAGCACGCCGATGACCCAGTCCTCGACGACGAGGGGGCGCAGCCCCACGGGGATGGTGCACGACGCGGTCCGACCTTCGAACTCCCCCACGTGCAACACGTCGCCCGCCGCCAGCGCCCGACCACCATGTCCTCCAAACTTCCCGAGGGTGAAGGTCGAGCGGCTGCCCAGATAGGCCGGCACGTCGAACCCGCCGCGGACGGCGAGATAGGACCGGCACCCCAACACCGCCGTGCCGATGGACAGCACCTCACCGCCGCGCACCGTCACCGGCGTCCATGAGGGCACCGCACGACCCCCGATATCTGCGCGCATCTCGGCGCCGCCGAGGCAAATCACGGCATCCGCATCGAACCTGAGCGTCGGCCCCGACACGGTGATCTCCAAGGCCGCCGCCTCCGGTCGATTTCCAACCGCCTCGTTGACCAGACGGAACGACACATCGTCCATCGGACCCGACGGCGGCACGCCCACATTCCAAAAACCCACCCGCCCGGGATGGTCCTGAATGGTCGTCTGCGTGCCACCCGCCAACACCTCGACGCTGTGCGGCGCGAAAACGAAGGATTCCAGCGCTCGCGTGGTCATGCCGCCATCCGCGAACAGCGGATCCGCGACCAAGCACCGCAGATAGTCCAGATTCGTCTCGATTCCCGCGATCGTCACCCCGCGCAGCGCCTCGCGCATGTTGGCGAGCGCCTCGTGCCGGTTCGCGCCCACCGTGATGATCTTCGCCAACAACGGATCATAGAGCGGCGTCACTTCCGTGCCGTCGGCGATCCAGGTTTCCACACGCGCGTCGGCGGGGAATCGCGCCCGCGTCACCAATCCCGACGAGGGACGAAACTGCCGCGACGGATTCTCCGCATACAGCCGCACCTGAATGGACGCACCCCGCGGGGGCGGCACCTGCAGCTTAAGTTTCTCGCCCGCTGCCTGACGCACCATCCACTCGACGAGATCGACGCCGACGACCTCCTCCGTGACACCATGCTCGACCTGCAATCGCGTGTTCACTTCCAGAAAATAGAATTCCTCGCCGAGCGTGTCGTACACATACTCGATCGTGCCCGCGGACTGGTAGTTCACCGCCTCGCCCAGGCGCACGGCCGACGCGAGCAGCCGCGCGCGCATCGTCTCCGCTATTCCGGGGGCCGGTGTCTCCTCGATGATCTTCTGATTACGCCGTTGCGTCGAGCAATCCCGCTCCCCGAGGGCGACGACTCTTCCCGCGCCGTCGCCGAATATCTGCACCTCGATGTGCCGTGCCCGCTCGATGTACTTTTCGAGGAACACGCCGCCGCGGCTGAAATTCTTCGTCGCCAGACGCTCCACCGAGACGAACGCCTCGTCGAGTTCGGACTTGCCGCGCACCAACTGCATGCCGATGCCGCCGCCGCCCGCGGTGCTCTTCAGCATCACCGGATAGCCGATGCGCAGCGCTTCGAGACGAGCGTGCGCGATGTCGGTCAGCAACCCGCTGCCGGGCAACAATGCCACACCGTTGCAGGCCGCCAGGTCGCGAGCCATATGTTTCAGCCCGAAGTTGCGCATCTGGTCCGCCGTCGGTCCGATGAACACGATGCCGGCCGCGCCGCAGGCATCCGCAAAGCCGGCGTTCTCGCTCAAGAAGCCGTATCCCGGGTGAATCGCCTGCGCGCCCGTGACCCGCGCCGCCCGCAGCAGCGCCTCTTGGACGAGGTAGCTCTGTGCGGCGGGACCCGGCCCGATACGCACCGCCTCGTCGGCCTGGGACACGTGCGCCGAGTACTTGTCCGCATCCGAATACACGGCGACCGAGCGGATGTTCAATCGTTTGAGCGTGCGCAAGATCCGGCAGGCAATCTCGCCCCGGTTGGCGACCAGGACCTTAGAGAACATCCGTATCCCAGATCAGCACTTCCAGCGGCGTCGGATTGTACGCATTGCACGGGTTGTTGAGCTGCGGGCAGTTGGAGATGAGCACGATCACGTTCATGGCCGCACGCAACTCCACGTACTCGCCAGGCCCGCTCAAGCCATCGGCGAACGTCAGTCCGCCAGCCGGCGTCACCGGCACGTTCATGAAGAAATTGATGTTGTGCGTGAGGTCGCGCTTGCTCAAGCCAAGGGACTCGTGTTGACCCACCGCCAGCAAATAGCTGTCCCGGCAGGCATGCATGGTCCGCTTTTCCAGATCGTAGCGCACCGTGTTCGATTCGCTGGAACATGCCCCGCCCAGGGTGTCGTGACGCCCGACCGTATCCGCCACGATCTCCGCCAGCACGTTGCCGGAGGTCGACAGCAGTGGGGTGCCGCAGCTCAGATACACGTTTCCCTGCTCGCGGATCGTGTCCACCGCGCTATAGCGATCCGCAACGTCCGCCGCGTTGAAGAACAACGTGTCGGCCGCCTGATTGCCCTCCACGTCCACGATGCGCAATCGCTGCCCCTCGCGCAGCGTGTCGATCCAATAGTCCCCCGCATTGATGACGTGGCGGAACACCGCCTCGCCCGGCAGCAGATCGCTCGCGCGCTTCATGACGCCGACTCCGGCGTCCCGGCGGGCCCGCACAGGTGGTACAACGCGTTGTTCGCAAAGCCACGGACGTTCTCCGGGCGCGAGTTCATGCAGAAATCATCGGCCGCCAACGGCTGCGCCCTGCCGATCCGTATCGCCACCGGTTTTCGGGGGTATTGCGCCGACCGGTCGAGCGGATGCGGACAGGTATGCAGCAGCACCAGGGTATCCATCTCGAAGCGCAACGCCACGGCGGCGCCCGACCGTGCGTGCTTCGGATCGAAGACGAGGCTCCCGTCATCCGCCACTGCCACCTTGCTGAACCAATTGACGTTGGCGACGAGATCGCGCCGCCCCAGGCCGTATTTGCCGCCCTCCACGATGAAGGCATCATGGCCGTTCTGCGTCCAGTCGTTGCGATACTGCTGATAGCTCTTCTCGCCCCAACGCCCGGCCACCAGGCGCTTGGTCGAGTTGCCGCACACCGTGTCGTGCCAGCCGCCGCTATCGGCAACGATCGAGCAGAAAATCCGCCCCATGTCCGAGTACAGGCAATGGCCGGCGGTCAACTTGAACGTATGCTGGCATTTGAGCGTGTCCGGCGCGTTGTAACGCTCCAGCGTGTTGCCCGGGTTGTAGAACAACATGCCGACATTGGCCCCGCCCTCGAGATCGACGAGGCGCAGCAGCGACCCCGCGCTCAACGTGAGCGACCAATGTTTTCCGCCGGCAACCGTGGTTTCGTAGGACTGCGTATGAGTGGACAATTCGGCTCCTTAAAATGACGTGGCTCACCACCACCGCTCAAGGAGACTCCTCGTGAATCGGGATTGCCCACGGAGGGAAGACCATCCCGAGGGCACGCGGGCTCCTCGATACTGTCTCCCGGGCTTTTGTCCCGCCGTGTATCCCAGAATCCGACGACTCCGGGACTGCCTCTCTCGGACCAGCCGTCTGCATGGCAGACCGGAACCCTAGACGCACATTTGATTCCAGACATTAAATCTCATGCCCACCACCCTCGTGTCAACCGCAATTGCGCCAGGCGCGCGGCGGCCCGGCGAACTATCATTGACCGATGAACGACACGAGCCCCCCGCACGAGACGAATCTTTTGATCGCCAACCTCCGCCGGCGATATCTCGAGGAACTCGACACACCCACCCGCGTGATGGTGCGGCTGCTCGAGACTTTCGGTGCGGCGGACCCGCGCAATGTCTGGATCACCCGGCTGACCCCGGACCAGGTCATGGCCTATGTCGCCGCGCTCGATCCCAGCGCCATCGGGAGGCTGCCGCTCTACGGCATCCCGTTCGTCATCAAGGACAACATCGACCTGGCCGGCGTGCCCACGACCGCCGGGTGCCCCGACTACGCCTACATGCCCGAACGCTCGGCCACCGTGGTGCAAAGGCTCATCGACGCCGGCGCGATCCCGCTGGGTAAGACCAACCTGGACCAGTTCGCGACCGGTTTGGTGGGCGCCCGCTCGCCATACGGGCCGTGTCGCAACAGCTTCGACGCCGGGTTCATCTCCGGCGGGTCGAGTTCAGGTTCCGCCGTTGCCGTCGCCACCGGCCTTGCGAGCTTCTCCCTGGGCACCGACACCGCCGGCTCCGGTCGGGTGCCCGCCGCCTTCAACAACCTCGTCGGCTTGAAGCCCAGCACGGGTCGTCTGAGCACGCACGGCGTGGTGCCCGCGTGCCGCTCGCTCGATTGCGTCTCCATCTTTGCGCTGACCAGCGAGGATGCTGCGGTCGTGCTCGAGGCGGCCGAAGGATACGATGCGCTCGACCCTTATTCGCGCAAGGTGGGCAACCGCACGCTGCGTGGCACACGCGTCGGCGTTCCTCGGCGGGATCAGCGCCAGTTCTTCGGCGACGGCGCGTACGCGACGCTGTTCGATCGGGCCGTGGATCAGTTCGCGGCGCTGGGCGCAACGACCATCGAAGTCGACATTGCGCCCTTTCTCGAGGCCGCGCGGCTGTTATACGAAGGACCCTGGATTGCCGAACGTTACGCCGCGGTCGGCGCGTTCGCCGAGTCGCATCCCGACTCCCTGTACCCCGTCACGCGCCGGATCATCGAGGCCGGCAAGCAGCCGACCGCCGCGGCCGCGTTTCGCGGCGAGTACCAGCTCAAGCAGCTCGCACGATCGAGCGAGACCGTCTGGTCGCAGATCGATCTGTTGGTGACGCCCACCGCTGGAACCATCTACGCGCTCACCGATGTCGAAGGGGATCCGATACACCTCAATGCGAATCTCGGTTACTACACCAACTTCATGAACCTGTTGGATCTGGCGGGCGTTGCGGTTCCCGCCGGTTTCCGTCCCGATGGCCTGCCCTTCGGCATCACGCTCGTGGGGCCGCGCGACGCGGACTATGCCTTGCTCGAGATGGCCGGACGGTTTCAACGAGCATCGAACCTCGAACTCGGCGCGCTGGGTCTCGCGGTGCCGCACGGCGAATCGCCGCCGCGGCTGCGCGACGGCTATATCGCCATGGCAGTGTGCGGCGCACACATGGATGGCCTGCCGCTCAATCATCAACTGCGCGAACGCGACGGCTATCTGCTGGAGGCGACGCACACCGCGCCGCAATATCGATTGTTCTCATTGCCCGGCGGGCCGCCCCGTCGGCCCGGATTGATCCGCGTCGCCGAAGACGGTCAAGCCATCGACGTCGAGGTGTGGGCCTTGTCCGCGGAACACGCCGGCTCCTTTCTGGCCGGCATTCCCGCGCCACTGGGCATCGGCAAGGTCGAGCTCGAATCGGGCAGATGGGTGCCCGGCTTCATCTGCGAAGGCTACGCCGCCGATGGCGCCGCGGACATCACGAGTTACGGCGGCTGGCGCGCATACATGAAGGCAGCATCGCTGTAATGCGCCTCGATGTAATGTATCGAGCACGCGCGGGCGTCTGTTGCTGCGGTGCGGATGCTGCGGCATGTCCCGCTCACTGGACGCGCAGCCCGTATCGCGGTATGCTCGCGGCAGCTAAATTCAGGTTGGCGCTCGGTCAGTGCCACCTTTAGCTTGGCGTACGAATTCGGCGCACCTTTATTTACCCCCCTCGCTGCTGACCGCTGCAGAGCTAGATGCTCTGTCGTGCGAGTCCAAATTTCTTAAGGATCTAAATGTCATTTTCCGATCTCGGGCTTTCGCCCGAATTGCTGCGTGCTGTCGCCGATAAGGGCTACGACACTCCCTCCCCCATTCAAGCCCAAGCCATTCCGGCGGTCATGTCCGGTCGCGATGTCCTGGCGGGCGCCCAAACGGGCACCGGCAAGACGGCCAGCTTCGTGCTGCCCATTTTGCAGCGCCTTCTCAACGATACCGAACATGGCACCAGCCGCGCGCCGCGCGCGCTCGTACTCACGCCGACCCGCGAATTGGCGGCCCAGGTCGCGCAGAGCTCACGCGACTACGGCAAGTATGTGCAGTTGCACACCTACCAGGTGTTCGGCGGTGTCAGCATCAATCCGCAGATCAGCAACCTTCGCAGCGGCTGCGATGTGCTGGTCGCCACCCCCGGCCGCTTGCTCGATCTGGCGCAGCAGCGCTGCGTCGATTTGTCGAAGGTCCAGGTGCTGGTGCTCGACGAAGCCGATCGCATGCTCGACATGGGTTTCATCAACGACATCCGGAAGATCATCCGGTTGCTGCCGCAGAAGCGCCAGAACCTGTTGTTCTCCGCCACCTATTCGGATGACATCCGAGGCCTGGCCGAGAAGCTTCTGCATGATCCCCTTTCCATCCAGGTCGCACCGCGTAACGCCGCCATCGAGTTGGTGGAGCAACGCGCCTACCGTGTCCAGAAGGAACAGAAGCGTCACCTGCTCGTCCATCTGATCCAGGAAGGACAGTGGCACCAGGTGCTGGTGTTCACGCGCACCAAGCATGGTGCGAACCGCCTCACGCAACAGCTCGAGGGCGCCGGCATCAAGGCCGCCGCCATTCATGGCAACAAGAGCCAGGCAGCTCGCGTCAAGGCCCTCGAGATGTTCAAGAAGGGACAGGTCACGGCCTTGGTCGCCACCGAAGTCGCCGCACGCGGCCTCGACATCAAGGAACTGCCTCAGGTGGTGAACTACGAACTGCCCAACGTCCCCGAGGACTACGTGCATCGCATCGGCCGGACGGGTCGCGCGGGCGCCGCCGGCGAAGCGATTTCGCTGGTCTCCGGGGACGAAGCCGGCCTGCTGCGCGACATCGAGCGCGTGCTTCGACGAACGATTCCGGTGGTCCAGACACCCGTCTTCAAGATCCTCGAGTCGGCGCCGATGCCGGCCGGCCAGGGCAGCCGGGGTGGAGACCGTCCCGCTGGCGATCGTCCGCCGGGCCAGAATCGTCCGCAAGGAAACTCGCATGGCAACCGCGGCCGCGACACCCGGCGCAGCCCGGGCCAGCAACAGCGGGGCCGTTTCAACTAACGGCCTTCGGGGCGTCCTACGGCGCCTCGGCCGCCTGGAAAGGCACCTTCGACGTCCAGGCCTGGGGTACGCTTGCCCCGGCCTGGAATTGATCGAGCTTCACCTCATGCAGAAATCTGCTCAATACATCGCCCTGTCGCTGCTGCTGCTGGGCCTGCTGTTCGTCTGCTATATCGCGGCGCGCAGCTACTGGGACGAGCGCAAGGACTATGTCCGCACGCGCTCCACCGACATGTCCAAACATCCCGAGCGGACCGGCATTCCAGGTCTCGGAGAGATATCCTTTGCCGCCCCCGGTGGCCCGTCGATCGCCGCCTGGTATGCGCCGCCGTCGACGACCCGTGCCGCGATCGTGCTGGTCCATGGAGTCGATGCCGAACGCTCGTCGTTGTTGTTCGAGACCCGCGTCTTGGCGCAGGCCGGCTTCGGCGTTCTTGCGCTGGATCTGCCGGGTCAGGGAGCCAGCGGCGGCAAGACCGAGTGGGGCGTTCCCGAACGACGCGCCATCAGCGCCGCGGTCACGTGGCTGACACACCGCCCCGGGATCGATCCGAACCGCATCGGGGCTTTCGGCCTGTCCATGGGCGCATACGTGCTGGCCCAGGCGGCGGCGGTCGACAAGAGAATCTCGGCCGTCGCGCTGGCCGCATCCCCCAACGATGTGGTCGAGTTCAACTGGTTGGCGACCGGCCGCTGGGGCCTGCTCAGCCAATATCCAACCTATTGGGCGCTGCGAGCCGCGGGAACGCCGGTGGACATGCTGCCGAAGGATATCGTGGGCGAGATCGCGCCCCGGCCACTGCTGATCGTGCAGGGCGATCAAGATGGACTGGTTCCCGAATGGATGGCCCGGCAGCTGTACGTGGCGGCGCGCGAGCCCAAAGATCTGTACATCGTGCGCGGTGCGCACCATGCCGATTACTCATCGGTGGCGCCGCTCGAGTACCGCACCCGCCTGACCGACTTCTATCTGAGAACGCTCACCCGGGGCGAGTGACCGGACCGCGCAACGAACGCACCCACCGCTTCACGGCCCGCGGCGGCGTCGACAGCCGCGTCAGCCCCGAGAACAGAATTTCACCCGGCGTCGTCGGATTCGATTTCGACACCATGCCGATGCCGGCCTTTTTCAGCCCGTCGCGCATCATGGATTGGCCCGGCGGCGTGGGCCGCATGCCAAACCGACGCAGGTAATGATTGACCTGATAAACACGCGCCACCCGATCCAGCGGCCTCAGACAAAAGCCGATGCTCACGCTGATCGACACGTCGTCACCGTTCTGCACCCAATGCGGCGCCAAGGGCGGTTGGTGCACCACCTTGCCCGGCGTCAGATGAAACACGCTGGCGCGGTTTTCCAGATCCGGTCGATATTGAGCCGCCTCGAAATCGCCCGCGTAGAAACTCTCGATTTGCTCCATTGGCACGACTTCCCGGTCGCTGGGATCGAACAGGTGCACATGCTTGGATCCGCGAATCTGCATCAGGAAGTTCGACTCATGGTCGATGTGATACGGCGTCAGCACCCTCGGTGACGTCAGGAACACCGTCATCGCCGCCCACGTGATTTTGTGGAGCAAGGGTTGGCCGGACCGCTGCTCCACTTCGCGCAGCACGGTCTGCAAGACCTCATTGTATTCCGCATCGATGGTATCGGCGCTGGTCAGCTTCAGCCACACATTGGCCTCGGAGATCTGCTGGACCGTCTCGGCGAGGCGTTCCTTGAGCGGCATACCGCTGAATTTGGCATCGGCCAACGACGTCTTACCGACGCGCGTGGTGACGTTCTTGGGGTTGCCCTGCTCCAGCATCTTCTCGGCGACCGCCGCAAGACGCTGCACGCTGAACAGCGAGCTGTTGCCCAGCTCATGACCGAACATGAACGGCTGTACGTTGTATTTTTCCTTGAACTCTGGCGTATCGACCAGCAGCGCGCTGTTGCTGCCGGCACGCCCCATTTTTTGTTGGAATTCTGACGCGGCGGGCCACATCATTGATTTAATCCCCCGTCCTGAAAAACCCCGGCTATTTTGCCTACAGTTCAGCAATTCACTGAATGCTGCCGTCGGAGATATATCACAGCCGTGCCGATTTTATTGCAATTATTGCAAAAATGCCCGCCAATACCGCTCTGTGGCCGTTATGTTCAACCGCTTCGCGGGTTCAAAGCGTGGCCGCGAATTTCTTCAAATAGACGGCGAACTCATCGCCCAGTCTTGGATGGTTGAGGGCGTATTCCACGGTTGCCTGCAGGTAGCCCAGCTTGCTGCCGCAATCGTAACGCTTGCCCTCGAATTCGAACGCATATACCGGCTCCCGCTGCATCAAACGCGCGATGCCGTCGGTGAGCTGGATCTCGCCGCCCGCGCCCTTGCCGATTTTTGCCAGGTCTTCGAAGATCGAGCCGGAGAGCACATATCGGCCGACCACCGCCAGCGTCGAGGCCGCTTTCTCCGGTTTCGGCTTTTCGACGATATGCGAAATCTTCCCGAGTTTCGGCGCCACCTCTCTTTCGAGGGTCACGATCCCGTACTTGTCGGTATCCTGCTTGGGTACGTTTTGCACGCCGAGCACGCTGCCACCGTATTCGGCATGGATCGCCGCCATCTGCTTGAGGCACGCGACGGGCGCATTGATCAAATCGTCGGCAAGATGAACCATGAAAGGTGCCTCACCCACCACCGGTCGTGCGCACAGCACGGCGTGTCCCAGGCCCAATGGGGCGGACTGGCGAATGTAGACGCACGAGGCCCAGCTCGGAAGAATTCCGTGAAGTGCGTCGAGCAATTCCTGCTTGCCCTGCGCCTGCAACGTGGCCTCGAGTTCTGGATCGCTGTCGAAGTGGTCCTCGATCGCCCGCTTCGAACTCCCGGTGATGAACACCAGGGTCTCGGCTCCGGCGGACAAGGCCTCGTCGACCGCGTATTGGATCAGCGGCTTGTCCACGATCGGCAGCATCTCTTTCGGGCTCGCCTTGGTGACCGGCAAGAAGCGTGTGCCGCGTCCCGCAACAGGGAATACAGCCATTTTTATTAATTTTTTGGACATGCCGAAATCATAGCGGATTTCAACCAAGTTTAACGATAGCGAAAGCCTCAAAACTTTCCCAAGCGTGACACGCTGGGCAATGCCAGTAGAAACTTCTGCCCGCAAACCCGCATTCGCCGCACCGATACTTCTCCGCGCTCGCCAGCAGTGCATGGATCTCCGTCGCGATCTGCTCGATGTCGCCCGGGCTCGGGACGTCGCGTGCTCCCGGGACGCTCCCTGCGCCGCCGCCCGGGAACGCCTTCAACCGCCACACGGTTCGCAGGGTGGGGTCCTGCGCGACCACGGTCTCGATCGAGACGCGCAACGTCGGTGAAGCGCCCAAGCCTGCCGAGATGGCCGCGAACACCAGGCGTTTCAGCTCAGCCCGATCGCGCGACTGCGCCAGCGTGACCAGCTCACGCAACAGGGCTTCGCGTTCCTGCGGTGCAATCAAATCGAGCAAATGAGGCAGTTCTTCCTGCATGAGCACGGGAGCCGCCCTGACCGCCGTCCTCAGCAGCTTGATCGCGAGTGCGATGTCGCCCTCGCCCTCCGCGATTCTCGACCGCAGGAGCGCCGCCCGCGGGAACGGCGTCACCTCGCGTCGCGCCTCCCGCAACAGCCGCCGAGCCGCATCGTTCGCGCCCCGCTCCATCGCCAAGCCGGCCATCTCGGACAAGTAATGGGCCGCCACCGACGGCGGCGGCGCCGCGTCGATCCGCGACAGTTGATGATAGACGCCCAACGCCTGCTCCCATTCGAGCTGGCGCTCGTAGACGCCCCGCAACGAGTCGAGCGCCCGGGCGCGTAGACGCGGCACCTGGCTCACCTCCAGGAACAACCCCTCCGCTCGGTCGAGCAATCCCGCCCGCAGGTAATCGTGCGCCAGCGCCAGCAGCGCCTGCTCGCGATGCTCCGGCGCCAGCGTTTTCCGGGCGAGCAGATTCTGGTGGATGCGGATCGCGCGCTCCACCTCGCCCCGTCTGCGATACAAGGAACCCAAAGCAAAATGAGTTTCGAGGGTGTCGGCATTGGCGTCGAGCAACTTCAGGAAGGTGTCGAGCGCACGATCGGGCTGCTCGGTCACGACATAATCGAGGCCGGCGAGGTAGTCAGGATGAAGTTTGGTGAATCGACCGGCGTTGCGCCGCCCGAGGGCCGCGAGCCAATTCCTTCCCCAGCCGAAATGTCCGGCGAGAATGCCCACGACCAAAGCGGTGATGCCGACTGCCCATGTGAGCGGCGACAGTTCAGGCATGACGGGTCATCGCAGCAGCACGAGAGATGGCTGCAGCCCGTCCTCACTCACGGATCGGCTGGTCGGCTCCATCATTGACACGCTCACGCAAATCCTTGCCTGGCTTGAAATGCGGGACATGCTTGCCGGCGAGCGCCACAGCTTCCCCGGTTTTTGGATTTCGGCCCTGACGGGGCGGACGAAAATGCAGTGAAAAACTACCGAATCCGCGGATCTCGATGCGCTCTCCGGTGGCCAGCGCGTCACTCATGATCTCCAACAACTGTTTGACGGCAAGTTCGACGTCTTTCGCGGGTAAATGCTTTTGTTTGGCCGAAATGATCTCAATGAGTTCGGATTTCGTCATTATCGATCCGTGCGCATCA
The DNA here is from genome assembly GCA_003164785.1 of Gammaproteobacteria bacterium. Classification (GTDB taxonomy): domain Bacteria; phylum Pseudomonadota; class Gammaproteobacteria; order Steroidobacterales; family Steroidobacteraceae; genus Bog-1198. The sequence goes on from PLUE01000022.1 coordinate 220,693, forward strand.
CTAGACATACGTAGGAGCGCATGCGCGACGGCCCCCGTGGGCCGTCGCGCATGCCTTTAGTCCCTCAATCCTGGCCAGAGATCTGCTCTTTGAGGAGATCTCCCAGGCTGGTTCCGGTGGGTGAATCGGTCCGATAATTCTGCATGGCTTCCTGTTCCTCGTGGATGTCCTTCGCCTTGACCGACAGCGAGATGCTGCGGCCCTTGCGATCGACTCCGGTGAAACGAGCCTCCACTTCCTGACCTACTTTCAGGAATAGACGCGCGTCTTCGACCCGATCACGCGACAGTTCGGATGCCCGTAGCTGGCCATCCACACCATTGCCGAGGTCGATGATGGCGCCCTTCGCGTCCACTTCACGTACCACACCGACGACGATGCTGCCCTTCGGATGCTCGGCAATGTAAGCGGAGAACGGATCCTTCGCCAACTGCTTGATACCGAGGCTGATGCGCTCGCGCTCGGGATCGATGGACAGAACCATGGCATCGACCTGCTGCGCCTTCTGGTAGCTGCGCACCGCTTCCTCGCCCGGCATGTCCCAGGAGATGTCGGACAGGTGGACCAGGCCGTCGATCCCACCGGCCAGGCCGATGAAGATGCCGAAGTCCGTGATCGACTTGATCTGACCGCTGACCTTGTCGCCACGGTTGTAGTTCTCGGCGAAGTCCTTCCACGGGTTGGCCTTGCACTGCTTGACGCCCAGGCTGATGCGACGACGCTCCTCGTCGATGTCCAGCACCATGACTTCGACTTCCTGACCGACGTGAACCACCTTGGCCGGATTGACGTTCTTGTTGGTCCAATCCATTTCGGACACGTGCACCAGGCCCTCCACGCCCTCTTCGATTTCCACGAAGCAGCCATAGTCGGCGATGTTGGTGACCTTGCCGAACAGACGCGTGTTGGCGGGATAACGACGGGCAATGTTCTGCCAGGGATCCGCGCCCAGCTGCTTCAAGCCCAACGAAACGCGCTGACGTTCGCGATCGAACTTCAGGATGCGAACGTCGATCTCTTCGCCGACCTTGACCACTTCGGAAGGATGCTTGACGCGCTTCCAGGCCATGTCGGTGATGTGCAGCAAACCATCGATGCCGCCCAAATCGACGAATGCGCCGTAGTCGGTGAGGTTCTTGACCACACCCTTGACCGCCGCACCCTCCTGCAGATTGTCGAGCAAGGCCGAACGCTCGGCGCTGTACTCCTGTTCGACCACGGCACGACGTGAGACCACGACGTTGTTGCGCTTCTGGTCGAGCTTGATGACCTTGAATTCGAGCGGCTTGTTCTCGAGGTACGACGGATCACGGACCGGACGCACATCGACCAACGAACCCGGCAGGAATGCGCGGACGTTGTCGATCTCGACGGTGAAGCCGCCCTTGACGCGACCGGTGATGATGCCGATGACGATTTCTTGCTTTTCGAACGCCGTCTCGAGACGCGTCCAAGTTCTTGCGCGCTTGGCCTTGTCGCGGGACAGACGGGTTTCACCCGAGCCATCCTCCACGCTGTCCAATGCAACCTCGACGGTTTCACCGACGACGACTTCGATCTCGCCTTTTTCGTTCTTGAATTGGTCCGCCGGAATGACGGCTTCGGACTTCAATCCAACGTTGACGATGACGTAGTCTTGGCCGACTTCGACGATCAACCCGTTGAGGATGGTGCCAGGACGAATGCGCTGGCTCGCGATGCTCTGTTCGAACAGTTCCGCAAAACTTTCAGTCATGTTTTCTCTTAACTACTAAATCCCTCGCACGTCCCGTGTGCTTCTGGGGTTACCTAAAAATAACGGCGATCATTCCTTGAAAGCCGCGACCATATCTTCATACTACCCTGGCGAGAGACGCTCACGGACAATCTCGAGCACGCGTCTTACCACTGCATCGACCGTTATGCCGGTCGTGTCCAACAACACGGCATCGTCGCTTGCGACGAGAGGCGAAGCGGTGCGCGATATGTCGCGCTGATCTCGCTCTGCTATCTCCCGCGAAAGGGCGGCAAGGGTAGCAGCAACCCCCTTTTCTTTCAACTGCTTATAGCGCCTGCCCGCCCGCTCGTCCGCGCTGGCGGTGAGAAAAATCTTCACGGCTGCGTCGGGGAAGACCACCGTGCCCATATCGCGCCCGTCCGCAACCAGCCCCGGGGGGGCGACAAATCGCCGCTGGCGACCCAGCAACGCCGTGCGTACCGCCGGCAGGGCCGCCACTTTGGAGGCGTCGTTGCCGGCAGTTTCGGTCCGAATCGCCCGTGTGACGTCCCGGCCGTCGAGCCAGACCAATTCCTCGCCCGCCGCGTCTGACCCGAAGCGGATATCCAGACCCTCCGCGAGACGCCCCAGCGCCGGGGCGTCGTCCAACGCAATCCCGCGCTGACGCGCAGCAAGAGCCACCAAGCGGTACAGCGCACCACTATCGAGCAGCGCCCAGCCCAGCGCCTGTGCTGCGGCGCGACAGACCGTTCCCTTCCCCGACCCGGAAGGACCGTCGATGGTGAGCACGGGGACGACGTCCGGTCGCGCCGGCGAGGCCGATGCGCCGCTCATGCCAGGTCCAGGCCGACGCCGCGCGCCACGCCGACGAAATCGGGGAACGACGTTGCCACGTTCGCCACATCGCGAATCAAGAGCGGCTTGGCGGCCCGCAGGCTTGCCACCGCAAAGGCCATGGCGATCCGATGGTCCCCATGGCTGTCGATCTCGCCGCCGCCGAACGCATACCCGTCGGGGCGTCCCGCGATGCGCATTCCGTCCGGGAGCACCTCGTGCGCCACGCCGAGCGCTGTAAAGCCGGCGCCCATGGCCGCAATCCGATCGCTCTCCTTGACCCGCAACTCCTCGGCGCCCGTGATGAGCGTCTCGCCGCTGGCGCACGCCGCCGCGATGAACAGCACGGGGAACTCATCGATGGCCAACGGCACCAGCGATGAGGGCACCTCGATGCCCGCGAGCGGCGACGCCCTGACCAACAAATCGGCCACCGGTTCGGCGCCGCTTTCGCGCGCATCGCGAATCTCGATGTCCGCACCCATGCTGCGCAGGATGTCCATCAAGCCCGTTCGAGTTGGATTCATGCCGACGTTTTGAATCAACAAACCACCTTCGGCCGCGCCGAGCAGCCCCGCCACGATGAAGAACGCGGCCGACGAAAAATCGCCCGGAACGTTGAGCCGCTGGCCGAGCAGGCGCTGCGGCGGAAACACCGTCGTGCGCAGGCCCAAGGTCACCACCCGCACGCCGCAGCTCAGCAGCATGCGTTCGCTGTGGTCGCGCGATACCGCGGGCGCGGTCACGCTCGTGGCGCCATCCGCATAGAGCCCCGCCAGCAGAATGGCGGACTTCACCTGTGCGCTCGCCACCGGCATCGCATAGTCGATGCCATGCAAGCGGCGCCCCCCGCCGATGTCGACGGGGGGCGTGCCAGCGTGCGTGCGCACGTCGGCGCCCATCGCGCGCAACGGCTTGGCAACGCGCTCCATGGGGCGCTTCATCAACGAGCCATCGCCGACCAATCGTGAATCGAAATTCTGTGCCGCCAGCAGGCCGGTCAACAGCCGCATCGCGGTGCCGGCATTGCCCATGTCGAGCGGATGTCCCGCGCCTTTGAGGCCATGCAGACCCACGCCTTGAATCAACACATGGGTGGCGCTGGGTTGCTCGATGGGTACGCCCAGCGCACGCATGGCGTTCAACGTGGCGAGACAGTCCTCGCTGGCCAGGAAACCGGTCACCTCGCTTAGGCCCTCGGCAAGCCCGGAGAGCATCAGGGAGCGATGCGAGATGGACTTGTCGCCTGGCACGGTGAGCGTGCCCGATACCTGCCGCACCGGCTGCACCAGAAAATCGCGCACGGGCGAACTCGGGGCCGTCAAAGAACCGCCTGCGGATAGGATCCCAGCACCTTGTACAGCGACGCCCGCTCCTCCAACTCAGCCAACGCCCTGGCCACCGGCGGATCGCTCACGTGGCCCTCGATGTCGATGAAAAAGACATAGTCCCACTTGCGCTTGTGCGATGGACGCGACTCGATCCGCGTCATGTTGACCCGATGTTTGGCCAACGGCTCCAACAGCCTGAACAGGGCGCCCGCGTCGTCGGTATCCGCCGTTGATACGAGCAAGGTGGTCCGATCCGAGCCGCTGGCGCTGAATAATTTGCGCCCCACCACCAGAAATCGCGTGGTGTTGTCGGGCCGGTCCTCGATTTCGTTGGCCAGCAGAGTCAGACCGTAGATCTCGGCGGCCGTGCGGCTCGCGATCGCCGCCGTGCCCCGCTCGTCGCGCGCACGACGGGCACCTTCCGCATTGCTCGACACCGCCACCCGTTCCACATCGGGCAGCTGACCATCCAGCCAGCCGCGGCACTGCGCCAACGCCTGCGGATGCGCGCAGATACGCTTGATGTCGGCGATGCTGGTCATGCGGCCCATCAAACTATGATGAATGCGCAGCTCGACCTCACCGCAAATCTTCAGCCCCGAGTTCAGGAACATGTCCAAGGTGTGATTGACCGTGCCCTCGCTCGAATTCTCGATGGGCACCACGCCAAAGTCGGCCACGCCGCCCTCCACCTCATGGAACACTTCATCGATGGCCGCCAGCGGCAATGCGCGCACCGACGATCCAAAATGCTTGAGCACCGCCGCCTGCGAGAACGTGCCTTCCGGACCGAGGAACGCCACTTTCAGCGGCTCCTGCTGCGCGAGGCACGCTGACATGATCTCGCGGAACAGGCGCGCAACCTCCTCGTCGCGCAGCGGTCCCTCGTTGCGCTTCAACGCCTTGCGCAACACGTCGGCCTCGCGCTCGGGACGATAGAAATCGACAGCCTTGCCGGACGCCGCCTTGGAGAGGCCCACCTGCTGCGCGAAGCGCGCTCGCTCGTTGAGCAACGCATGGATGCGCTCGTCCACCGCGTCGATCCGGTCGCGGATGTTCGCGAGGTCGGGGGCGGAAGCGGCGGCCGGCGACGACCCGGCCTTCGCGGTCTTTCGTGCCTTCGCTCCTTTGCTGACTGTCGTTTTCTGGCGAGCCATCCGATTTTCCTCTAAGCGTACTTGCGCTCGAATTCGCGCATGAAAGCGATCAACGCCTCGACCCCGGCCAATGGCATCGCGTTATAAAGGCTCGCGCGCATCCCGCCGAGCACGCGATGCCCCTTGAGATTCTTCAAGCCGGCGGCGGCGGCCTGCTCGAGAAACAGCGCATCCAAATCAGGCCTGGCCAGCGTGAACGTCACGTTCATCCGTGACCGCGAATCCGCGGCGATCCAATTGCGATAGAACGGCGACGCGTCGATCGCGGCATACAGCGTCTGCGCCTTCACGCGATTGCGCTCGCCCATGGCGGCCACGCCGCCGTTGCGCTTCAGCCATTTGAACACCAATCCGGACACGTACCACGCAAAGGTCGGCGGAGTGTTCAACATCGAGTCGTTGTCGGCCACCGCCTTGTAGTCGAACACCAACGGTGTCCCGGCCCGGGCCCTGCCGATCAGGTCATCGCGCACGATCACCACCACCAGCCCCGAGGGGCCGATGTTCTTCTGGGCGCCGGCATAAACGAGTCCGAATTTCGACACATCCAGCGGCTGGGACAAGATGCTCGACGACATGTCGGCCACCAACGGCACGCCGGCGGTCTCGGGAACGTACCCGAACTCGACGCCGCTGATCGTCTCGTTCGGTGTGTAATGGAAATAGGCCGCCTCGTCGGTCAGATCGAGTTCGCTTTGCGGGGGCACCCGCAGGTACTGGCCGCCGGCGTCGCCGGCGACATGGACCGTGGTGTAATGACGAGCCTCGGTGATGCCCTTGAGGGACCAATGGCCGGTATTCACGTAATCGGTGGTCGAGTCCGCGGCCGCCAAATTCATGGGTACGATCGCAAACTGGGCCGAGGCCCCGCCCTGCATGAACAGGACCTTGTAGTTCGCGGGTATCGACATCAGCTCGCGGAGGTCCGCCTCGGCCTCCCCCGCCACCTTCATGAATGCCTTGCCGCGGTGGCTGACCTCCATGACGGACATGCCTTCACCGTTCCAATCCAGCATTTCATCGCGCGCCTGCTCCAAGACCTCGACCGGCAGCACGGCCGGTCCAGGTGAGAAATTGAATACGCGCATGCCGCCCTCGACCCTTAAGTTTCGGAGGACCCGGAGCCCGACTCGCCTTCATCGGAGCCGGTGCCCCCCTGAATTCCCGCGACCTGATCGCCCGTGACGCCGGTTGCGTCCGGAGCGGCAGCGACCACGTCCGCATCGGGTGTCGCGGCATCGGCCGCCGCGGCATCGGCTGCGGCGACGAGACCGTCGATCCGTTCCAGGCCCGAGAGCTGGTCGCCCTCCTCCAGCCGGATCAAGCGCACGCCCTGGGTGTTGCGTCCCACCACGGAGATGTCCTTGACGGGCGTGCGAACCAGGACGCCGGCCTGGCTCATCAGCATGATTTCATCGTCGATGCTGACCTGCAGCGCGCCGATCATGCGCCCGTTGCGGTCGGTGACCTGCAGCGCGATCACGCCCTGGCCGCCGCGGCCATGGCGCGGGAAGTCCTCGAGCGGCGTGAGCTTGCCGAATCCGTTCTCGGACGCCGTGAGAATGTACCCCTGGTCCGCCACGATCAGCGCGTTCACCCTCTGATCGTCGCTGAGTTTGACGCCGCGCACGCCCGCCGCTTCGCGGCCCATGGCGCGCACCTCGTCCTCGACGAAGCGGATGGACTTCCCTCCGCTGGTGAAGAGCAGGATGTCCTTGGTGCCGTCGGTGATCGCCACACCCACCAGCTTGTCGCCCTCATCGAGCGCGACCGCGATGATGCCGCTCGCCCTCGGTCTCGAGAACAGCGCGAGCGAGGTCTTCTTGACCGTGCCCAGGCTCGTGGCCATGAACACGAACTTGCCTTCCTCGAATTCCTTGATGGCCAGCATGGCGCTGATGCGCTCACCCTGTTCCAAGGGCAACAGGTTGACGATGGGCTTGCCGCGCGAGCCGCGGCTCGCCTGCGGCAACTGATAGACCTTCAGCCAATACAGCTTGCCGTGATCCGAGAAGCACAGCAGCGTGTCGTGCGTGTTCGCCACGAACAATTTATCGACGAAGTCCTCGTCCTTGACGCTGGTGGCCGCCTTGCCGCGACCGCCGCGACGCTGCGCCTGGTAATCCGAGACCGGTTGGGCCTTGGCATAGCCGCCGTGCGACAGGGTCACCACCACGTCCTCCGGCGTGATCAAATCCTCGATGCTCAGATCCTCGTGATTCACGAGGATCACGGTGCGCCGTTTGTCGCCGAAGGTCTCGAGCACGTACTCGAGTTCCTTGCGGATCACGTCGAGCAGCCGCTCCGGCCGCGCCAGAATGTCCGTCAAATCACGAATCGTCACCAGCAGTTCCTGGAACTCGGTGATGATCTTGTCCTGCTCGAGACCGGTCAGCCGGTTCAGCCGCATTTCCAGGATCGCCTGGGCCTGGATCTCGGTCAGCAGGTACCCGCCCTCGACGATCCCGAGGACGGCGGTCTCCGCTTCCGGCCGCGTGCTGATTGCGCCGGCGCGCACCAACATGTCGGGTACCGCCCCCGAACTCCACGGGCGCCCCATCAAGGCGATCTTCGCCTCCGCCGGCGACGGCGAGGCTTTGATCGTCGCGATGATCTCGTCGATGTTGGCGAGCGCAATGGCCAGCCCTTCCAGGATGTGGCCGCGCTCGCGCGCCTTGCGCAGCTCGTACACCGTGCGCCGCGTGACGATTTCGCGCCGATGGCGCAGAAACGCGTCCAGCATTTCCTTCAGCGACAGCAAGCGCGGCTGACCGTCGACCAAGGCCACCATGTTGATGCCGAACACGGTCTCCATGGTCGTCTGGGAGAACAGATTATTAAGAAGTATTTCCGGGTTTTCGCCGCGTTTCAGCTCGATGACGACGCGCATGCCGTCCTTGTCAGACTCGTCGCGCAGGCCGTCCGAGGCAATGCCCTCGATGAGCTTGTCGCGCACCAGATCGGCGATGCGCTCGATCAACTTGGCCTTGTTCACCTGGTACGGCAGTTCGGTGATGATGATGGCTTGACGGTCGCCCTTGCCCACATCCTCGAAATGCGTGCGCGCGCGCACGTGGATGCGCCCGCGGCCGGTCTTGTACGCCGAAACGATCTCCTGCGCGCCGTTGATGAAACCGGCGGTCGGGAAATCGGGCCCCGGAACGATCTGCATCAGTTCCGCGAGCGTGATGTCGGGATTCTCGGTGAGCGCAATGCACGCCGTCACGATCTCGGTGAGATTGTGCGGCGGAATGTTGGTGGCCATGCCCACCGCGATGCCCGATGAGCCGTTGATGAGCAGATTCGGAATGCGCGTCGGCAAGACCGCCGGTTCGCTCTCCGATTCGTCATAGTTCGGGTTGAAATCGACGGTTTCCTTGTCGATGTCGGCCAGAAGTTCGCCGGCCAGCTTGGTCATGCGGACTTCGGTATAGCGCATCGCCGCAGGGGGGTCGCCGTCCACCGAGCCGAAATTACCCTGGCCGTCGACCAGCAGGTATCGCATCGAAAACGGCTGGGCCATGCGCACGATGGCGTCGTAAACGGACGCATCGCCGTGGGGATGATATTTGCCGATCACGTCGCCGACGACGCGGGCCGATTTCTTGTAGGCCCGGTTCCATTCGTTGCTCAGTTCGCGCATGGCGTAGAGCACCCGGCGATGGACGGGCTTCAGTCCGTCACGAACGTCGGGCAAAGCCCGCCCCACGATCACGCTCATGGCGTAATCCAGGTAGGACTTGCGCATCTCGTCTTCGAGATTTACGGGCAAAATTTCGCGTGCGATCTCGGCCATTTGCGAGAGTCCGGTGAGCCGCTAAGGGCTTCTATTAAGCGGGTTTAAAAGAGGCGAGACAGTGTCTCAACATCCCTCAATTCTAGCACACATTGTATGGCTCTTGAGCTTCCGATGTGGATTAGCCGATATACTTCGATCATGCCCGCAGTTCTTGCCGATTTAAGCATCGCGTCGCGCTGGACATTGCCCATGACCTCGCGCGGCGAAATCCTTGAAAACCATACTTTGGTGGTGCGCGACGGCCGGATCGTCGACCTGCTGCCGAGCGCCGACGCGGCGACGCGCTATGCGGCGGCCATGCATGTCGACCGCCCCGCACACCTGCTGCTTCCCGGCCTGGTGAATGCGCAGACCGGCATGGGCGTGCTCGCCCGGCGCGCCAGCTCCGTGCAGGTGCACGACGCCGAACTCCTGCGGATCGCCGAGATGCTGCGGGCGGGAACGACCTGCTTCTGTGCGACCGGATATTTTCCGGATGAATCGGTCCGGGCGGCCGTGGAACAAGGGATGCGGGCGCTCATCGGCATCCCGATTGCCGAGGGCCCGAGCGCCTGGGCCAGGACGCCGGGCGAGTACCTGACCCGGGCGCTCCGTTTTCGCGACGAGTATCGCAGCCATCCGAGCATTGCGACCGCCTTCGCTCCACAGACCGCGGCGGCCATCAGCGACGCCACCTTCGCCCGCATCGCGACGCTCGCCAACGAACTCGACGCCGCGATTCTCGTGTCGCTGCACGAGTCCCTCGCCGACATCGACGCCTCCGTCGAGCAGCATGGCCTGCGGCCCATCGAACGCCTTCAGGTCCTGGGGCTGCTGACGCCGGCGTTGACCGCGGTGAATATGGTCCACATCGACGACGCGGATCTGGAGATGGCGCAGCGCAGCGACATCGCCATCACCCTGTGTCCCGAGTCCAATCTTCGCTTGGGCCACGGGCCGCCGCCCGTCGCCCGTTGGGCGGGGACCGGACTACGCTTGGGTGTAGGCAGCGGCACGGAAGATTCCGGGGCCGGGCTCGATCTGTGGAGCCAGCTCAGGTTGCTGGCCCTGCTGTCCCGCACACCCGCGACCCGCAGCGTTCGCTTGAGCGCCTGGGATGCGATTTCCATTGCGACGCGTGGCGGCGCGGCCGCGCTCGGTCTCGAGGCCGAAATCGGAACATTGGAGACGGGCAAGTGGGCCGATCTATGCTGCGTCGATGTGCGCAGCCCTGCCATTGTGGGCAGGGAAATCGACGTGGCGACGCAATTGGCTTTCAACGGCGGGCGCGATCTCGTGACCGATGTCTGGGTCGCGGGTCGTCACTTGCTCGACGCGGGAAGATACACCCGACTCGATTGGACCGATCTGGCCGCCCGTATGACCATTGGAGAATTGAAATGACTGCCACCGCTCGAAACGCGGATCCCGCTGAACTGGCCAAATTCACCGCGCTCGCCCAAAGTTGGTGGGACCCGAACGGTCCGTCGAAGCCGTTGCATGAACTGAATCCGCTGCGCCTGCAATACGTCGAGCGCATCGCGACTCTCGCGGAACGGCAGGTCTGCGATGTCGGCTGCGGCGGCGGCATCTTGTCCGAGTCGATGGCGCGCGCCGGCGCACAGGTGCTGGGCATCGATCTGGCGCAGGCCGTTCTCGATGTCGCCGAGTTGCATGCGCTGGAGTCGGGTGTCACGGTCTCCTACCGGGCCGTCGCCGCCGAGGATCTCGCGCGCGAGCGCCCCGGCGCATTCGATCTGGTCACCTGCATGGAAATGCTCGAGCACGTTCCCGACCCCGCTGCCAGCCTGGCCGCCCTGGCCACGCTCGTGAAGCCCGGCGGCGACGTCGTGGTCTCGACGCTGAACCGCAGCGCGCGCGCCTTCGCCGTCGCCATCGTGGGCGCCGAATACATTGCGCGCGTGCTGCCGCGGGGCACGCATGAATACATGAGGTTCATTCGCCCCTCGGAACTCGCACGATGGGGCCGCGACGCAGGCCTCGAACTCAAGGACCTGACCGGCATCAGCTACAACCCGCTCACGCGGGCATTCCGCTTGAGCACCGATACCCGCGTCAACTATCTCGCCCACTTCACAGTCACCTGACATGTCGCCGCCGTTGCGCGCAGTCTTGTTCGATCTCGATGGCACGTTGCTCGACACGGCGCCCGACATGATCGCGGCGCTGAACACCCTGCGCATCGAGGAGCGACTGGCGCCGCTCGCATACGACGAGGTACGCCCGTCCGTCAGCCATGGAGCCGGGCGCCTCGTGAAACTCGGCTTTCCCGCCGCGGACCCCGAGACGAGTCTTGTCCTGCAGCAGCGGTATCTTGCCATCTACCGCGGGTCGGTCGGCGTTCACACGCGCTTGTTCGCGGGCATGGACATCGTCCTGGCCTCGCTCGCGACGCGCGGGCTCGTGAGCGGCATCGTCACGAACAAACCCGGCTGGCTGACCGCCCCCCTGTTGGAGCAGCTCGGGCTGACCGGCCTGTTCGCCTGCGTGGTCAGCGGCGACAGCGTCGCCGAGCGTAAGCCGCACGCCATGCCCATGTTGCACGCCGCACGGCTGGCCGGCGTCAGCCCCGACGAATGCGTATACCTGGGCGACGCCGAGCGCGACATTCAAGCGGCGCATGCCGCGGGGATGCCCGGACTCGTGGCGACCTATGGCTATCTGCAGGCCGATGAGGACTGGCGGGCATGGGGCGGCGACGGCTTCATCCGCGAGCCCGCGGAACTCCTCCCCTGGCTCGACCGCGTGGAGCGCGCCTAGTGGCTTGGAGCTGGGGCATCCTCGGCGCCCTGCTCGGGCTGCTCGCCGCCCTGCTGTGGCGCGCGCAACGAGAACAGGCGCTGCGCATCGAACTCGAGGTGCTGCGCGCCCGCATCAAGACGGACGACATCGTCGACGCCGAGCGCGAACAATCGTTGACGCGCGCGCGCGAACAACTCCAAGGCGTGTTCGGCGAACTCGCGCGCGACAGCCTGCAGAGCAACAGCGAGGTGTTCCTGCAACTGGCGCGGGAACGGCTCGCACGCCAGACCCAGGATGCGGCGAACGCACTGAAGGAGCGTGAGACGGCCATCGAGTCGCTGGTCCAGCCCATTCGCGACGCACTGGCGAAGACCGAAACTCAGATCCAGAGCATCGAACGCGAGCGCATCGATTCGTTTGCGAGCATCAAGAACCAGATCGAGATCCTCGCGACCGGCCAGAACCTGTTGTCTCGCGAGACGCGCAACCTCGTGACGGCGCTGCGACGCCCGGACGTACGGGGCCAATGGGGCGAGATCACGCTGAAGCGGCTGGTCGAATTGGCCGGCATGACGGCGCACGTGGATTTCACGGAGCAGCACCATCACGTCACCGAGTCGGGCGCGATCCGGCCCGACATGATCGTGCACATGCCGGAACAGCGTGACATCGTGGTCGACGTCAAGACACCCCTGGATGCCTATCTGTCCGCCGTGGAGGCACAGGACGACGATGAGCGCGCGGCGCAGCTGCGCCGCCATGCGCAGATCGTCGGAGCCCGGGTACGCGAGCTGTCATCCAAGAATTATTGGGCGCAATTCGAACGCAGCCCGAACTTCGTCGTCCTGTTTCTGCCGGGCGATCAGTTCCTGTCCGCCGCGCTGCAGGAGAACCCCGGCCTGATCGACGATGCGCTGCGCCAGAATGTGATGCTCGCGACGCCCACCAGTCTGGTCGCACTGCTGAAGGCCGTCGCCTACGGCTGGAAGCAGACCATATTGGCCGACAACGCCGCCGAAATACGCCGCCTCGGTGAGGACCTGTACAAGCGGCTCGCGGTGTTCGGCGAGCATCTCGGCAAGCTCGGCAAGTCGCTCGGGCACAGCGTCGACTCGTTCAACAAGGCCGTCGGCTCGCTGGAACAGCAGGTTCTACCCGCCGCCCGCCGCTTTCCCGAGTTGGGACTGCGCGTCGAGCGCGAACTTGGCGCCGCCGAGACCGTCGACACCCTCATCCGCACTCCGCGCATCGCCGCCGCCGACGGCACGCCGGTCACGGCCCTGGATGCTCCCACGAACGAGGCCTCCCCTGAAACCCCTTGAGGAACCCTATCGCGGTCGCGCGGTGCCCCCAGGCACCACGCGCTACTGGAGCTGGCTGTTCGCCGACACCGCGGCGCGCGATCCGCTGATCGGCATCTACGCATTGACGGCAGAGTGGCGCGCCTTGATCGACCCCGCCAGCGACGCGAGCGTCGCGCAGATCAAACTCACGTGGTGGCGCGACGAGATACGCCGGCTGGTTGCCGGATCGCCGCTGCACCCCGTCACCCGGTATATCGCCCGGTTGCCGCACGCAGACGCCGCCCGCTTGAGCGAGCTCGAACGCGTCGTCGAGGCCGCCGCGGCACAGCTCGCCGGCGTACCGCTGGAACGCGCCGGCGAACTCGAGCCGCACGCCGGCTCTTTGTACGGCATACCGCTGCTCGCGGCCGTGCAACTGACCAATCCGCTTCAGGCCGGCGAGGCGCGCGCGTGCATCGGCGCGCTCGCCGCCGCCGAGTACCTCAGCCGCGCGCTCGCCGATTATCGGCGCGAGGCACGAGCCGGCCGGGTGCCGTTCCCGGTGGACGAGTTGCTCGCCGCGCAAATCGACAACGATGATCTCACCGCCGAGCACGCTCCGCCCCGCCTGCAAATCTACCTGGATCAATTGAACCGCCGGGCCGCCGTGTATTTCGCAACGGCGGCCCACTCATTGTCGTCGAGCGCGACACCCGAACTGCGCCACTTGATGGTCATTGCGACCCTCGGCATTCAGCATTTGAAGGGCCGCAAACATCCGTCGAGCGCGGACTTTAGCCTGACCGACCTGTATAACGCGTGGAAAGCCGCGCGGCGCGCCGCCGCGGCTCGTTGAACGAACTGGAGCACTCATGTCGATTCCGAAGGATTTCACGCCCGCTGCCGCCTCGCTTGCCGATCGAGTCATCCTGGTCACCGGCGCCACCAGCGGCTTAGGAAGGGCCCTCGCCATCGAGTGCGCGCGCGCCGGCGCCACGGTGATCCTTTCAGGTCGCAACCCGGCAAAGCTCGATCGCGTCTATGACGAGATCGCAGCCATGAAGGCCCCCCGGCCCGCGATCGCCGTGCTGGATCTGGCGTCCGCCACCGCCGTCGACTACGACGCTCTCGCCAAGAGCATCGGCGCCGAATTCGGCAAGCTCGATGGCCTCGTCCACACCGCCGGATTGCTGGGCGATCGCACGCCGCTCGAGCAGTACGACGTGCCCACCTGGTGCAAGGTGCTGCACGTGAACCTGACGGCGCCGTTCATTCTCAGCCAGGTGCTGCTGCCGCTGCTGCGCAAATCCACCGACGCCTCCGTGATCTTCGTCAGCAGCGGCGTGGTCCGCAATTCGCGGCCGTTTTGGGGCGCCTACGCCGTGGCCAAAACCGCGCTCGAGTCGGTGCGCAGCCTGTTGTCGCAGGAACTCGACGGCGAGCCCAACATCCGCGTGAACAGCATCAACCCCGGCCGTATGCGCACACCCATGCGCGCGGCCGCCTATCCCGCCGAGGACGCGAGCACGGTGCCGACACCCGCGTCCGTCACCGGTCCCTTCTTGTATCTATTGAGCGCGCAGGGCCGCGGCACCAACGGCGAGTATTTCGACGCACAGTAACGTGAGGAACCCGACCATGCTCAGTAGAGTCTCCGCCGCTTGCGCATTCCTTCCCATGCTACTCGCACTGATCACCGCCGCACCCGCAGCCGTGGCGCCGCCCGACGCCACGGTGAAGAGCGAAGGCGACTACGTGATCGAGAACTTTCACTTCGCCTCGGGTGAAACGCTGCCCGAACTGCGCCTTCACTACACGACGCTGGGCAAGGCCCACCGCAACGCCCAAGGTCGCGTCGACAATGCGGTGCTCATCGTGCACGGCACGGGAGGCTCCGGCCGCAGCCTGCTGGTGGATCGGTTCGCCGGTGTGCTGTTCGGCAAGGATCAGCCGCTCGATGCGAACCGCTACTACATCATTTTGCCGGACGCGATTGGCCACGGCCGGTCCAGCAAGCCGAGCGATGGGCTGCATGCGCGCTTTCCACGCTACGACTATCAAGACATGGTCAATGCGCAATACGCACTGGTGACCCAGGGTCTGCATGTGAATCATCTGCGTCTGGTCATGGGTACGTCCATGGGATGCATGCATACCTGGATCTGGGGCGAAACGATGCCGGACTTCGTCGACGCCCTGATGCCGTTGGCCTGCCTGCCCATCCCGATCGCCGGTCGAAATCGCCTGTGGCGCGCCATGATCATCGATGCCATTCACGCCGATCCACAATGGCTCCAGGGTGAGTACAAGACCGAGCCACTCGCCGGCCTGCGAACGGCGGCAGGCGTGCTGCTCATCGCCGGGAGCGCCCCGATCCAGATGCAGCTCGCGCTTCCCACCCGGGACTTGGCCGACGACTACCTGCAGAAATACATGGAGCGTGAATTACAGGACTTGGACGCCAACGATCTGGTGTACCAGGTCGATGCGTCGCGTGACTACGACCCCTCGGCGGGTCTCGAGAAGATCCGCGCGCCGCTGATGTGGATCAACTCGGGGGACGATTTCATCAACCCGCCGGAACTCGCCATCGCGGAGCGCGAGGTCAAACGAGTGAAGAACGGCCGATTCATCCTGCTGCCCGCATCGGAGCAGACGCATGGGCATGGCACCCATACGTGGGCCGCCGTTTGGCAGCAGTATCTGCGTCAGTTGCTCGAGTCGTCCGCGGGCGGCGCGTCGTCCGCCGGCAGCTGACCTTCCAGGTCGTGCGCGACTTTGGCCGCGCTGATCTCGTTGACCAATGCGTTGCGTTCGCTCACCAGCATCGAACGCGAGTGGCCTCGCGGCAGCTCGCGCGACAGGTGCACCGGCCCGAACCGCACCCGCATGAGCCGGCTCACGATGATCCCCCGGGCCGCCCACCAATGCCGCACCTGCGCCGACCGGGTGCCGCGCACGGTCACGTTGAGCCAATGGTTGAAACCTTCCCCGAATTGCGCGTCCGCCTTGATGATCGACATCGACTCGCCTTCGTTCTCGGTGGCGGCGCGAAACTCCTCGACCAAGATCTCGCTCAGCGGACCGCGCATGCGCAGCACATAGTCCACGGTCAACGCATGTGCGCCCTGCGACACGCGATGCGCCCATACCCCATCGTCCGTCAATATTTCCAGCCCCCCATCGACCGGCGGCATCGGCTGAATCGCCAGCCACCGGCCCGACGCCCGCGGCAAGCTCAGGTGCTCGGCGGCGCGGGAGGTCGCCTCCTTCAGGTCGAGCGGCTCCCCCGGCGAGCGGTGAAACAACAGTACCCGCAGCTCCTTGACCTTGGGCGTGTGCAGCCGGACCGGCCGGCCGTCGAGCGTAATATGATCGCGCGGCGCGAGCTTGATTCCCAAGGCCGGCACTTCGCCGTTGACCTGGAGTCGACCTTCTTTTATCCAACGCTCTACTTCGCGGCGCGAACCCACGCCCGCCGCCGACAGCAGCTTTTGGATTCGCTCGGTTGGCGCCGGCTCCTTGGCGGCGTGCTCGATCTTTTTATGCGAGCCGCGCAGCGGCCGCCCGCGCCCGCCATCGGCGCCGGGCAATTTTTTCGGCGCACGAGGCCGCATCAGGATTGATCGTCCGTGGCACTGTGCGCAACCAAGCCATGAGGATGGACTTCTTCATGGTCCTCATCCGGGCCGCTGCCCGTGTCGTCGTCGTCACTCAAGTCGCCCTCGAGCGCCTCGCCGTCCAGAGACGCGTCCGTACCGGGCGGCGCTGTGTCCGCATCGGGCAGCTCGCCGGTATCGGGAGCGGCATCCGCCCCGGGGACCGCGTCGGGCTCGAGCACCACATCCGTGTCGGGCGCCACTTCCGTAGCCGGCTCGTCTTCCGTGGCCGGCGCCTCTGCCGTGGCCGCGGTTTCCGGCGCCGCCGCTTCGCCTTCGGGAATGGTCACCGCCTTGTCCGCGCCCGGCAAACTCAATTGCACGCGCAATTCCTCGAGTTCCTTCAGCTGCGCCAGACTGGGCAGATCGTCCAACTTCTGCAGGCTGAAATAATTGAGGAAATCCCGCGTGGTCCCCAGCAATTCCGGCTTCCCAGGAACGTCGCGATGGCCCACCACCCGAATCCAGGCGCGCTCGAGCAAGGTCTTGATGATGTTCGGATTCACCGCGACGCCGCGGATCTGCTCGATCTCACCGCGCGTGATCGGCTGCCGGTACGCCACCAGCGCCAAAGTCTCCAGCAAGGCGCGCGAATACTTCGTCGGCCGCTCCTGCCACAGCCGCGACACCGGCTGCGCCACGGCGTGCCGGATCTGGATCCGGTACCCGCTCGCGACCTCCACCAACTCGAGCCCGCGCGTCTCGTACTCGGCGCGCAAAGCCGCGATGGCGGCCATCACTTCTTCCGTGTTCGATCCGTCCCGCTCGTCGAAGAGGCTCACGAGCTCATCGGCTGCCAAGGGCCGACCGGCCGCCAGCAAGGCCGCCTCGATCACATTTCTGACGTATTGTTCGTTCATTGAGAGCTCGCTTGGGGCTCGGTGGCGCCGCCGTCGTCGGGGACCAATTTCAGGTGTCTGGCAGGGTTGCCGAGACGTACGTGCAGCGGCGCGTACGGTTCGGACTGCACGATTTCAATCAACCCCTCGCGCAGTAATTCCAGGATGGCGACGAAGGTCACCGCAACGCCGCGGCGCCCTTCGGACGGACGGAACAGCTGGACGAAATCCGTAAACGCCGTGTTCGTGAGTGTGGACAGAACATCCGTCATGCGCTGCCGGATCGAGAGCGGCTCGCGCTGCACGTGATGATGCGCAAACATGTCGTTGCGCGACAGCACGTCCTGGAAGGCCAGCAGCATTTCCTGCAGCGTCACCTGCGGCGCGATTCGCACGACTTTCCGGTCCACCAGCTCCGCGGAAGCCGCCCAGGTATCGCGCTCCAGCCGGGGCATCTGATCAAGCCCCTCGGCCGCCCGCTTGAAGCGCTCGTACTCCTGCAAGCGGCGCACCAGTTCCGCGCGCGGATCCATGTCGTCTTCCGGATCCTCGCTCTTCGGCCGCGGCAGCAGCATCCGCGATTTGACCTCCGCCAGCGTCGCCGCCATCAACAAGTATTCGCCCGCGAGCTCCAATTGCAGCACCTGCATCAACTCGATATACCGCATGTACTGGCGGGTGATCTCGGCGATCGGAATGTCCAGAATGTCGAGGTTCTGGCGTCGGATGAGATAGAGCAGCATGTCCAGGGGCCCTTCGAAGGCCTCCAGAAACACTTCCAACGCCTGCGGCGGGATGTACAAATCGCGCGGGATTTCCGTGATGGGCTGTCCCTCCACCATCGCGAACGGCATTTCATTCTTCGCGGGAGCGGAGACCGCCGCTTTGGCCGCCGTCTTCGGCACGATGGTCAGTTCCGGCTTCATCGGTAATTCATGCCCATGGCTTGACGCACCGCTTCCAGCGTATCGCGCGCCTCCTGACGCGCGCGCTCGCATCCTTCGGCGATGATACCGCGGACCAATTCAGGATTCTCCTCGAACTCCTGCGCCCGCTTGGTCATGCCCGATACCTCCTCGACGATCTTTTCGATCAAGGGCGCCTTGCAGTCCAGACAGCCGATGCCCGCGGTTCGGCATCCTTGTTGCACCCATTCCTTGGTCTCGGCGCTCGAGTACACCTTGTGCAGGTCCCACACGGGGCACTTGTCCGGATCACCGGGGTCCGTCCGGCGTACCCGCGCCGGATCCGTCTGCATCGCCTTGAGCTTCTTGACGATGGAGTCCGGATGTTCACGCAGCCCGATCGTATTGCCATAGGACTTGGACATCTTGCGCCCGTCCAGGCCCGGCACCTTGGGCGTCG
This sequence comes from Gammaproteobacteria bacterium, assembly GCA_003164785.1. Classification (GTDB taxonomy): domain Bacteria; phylum Pseudomonadota; class Gammaproteobacteria; order Steroidobacterales; family Steroidobacteraceae; genus Bog-1198. Next base: position 239,419 of record PLUE01000022.1, read on the forward strand.
CCGTGAGCAGCACGTCGGGCTCGGGCAGAATCGAGATCCCCGTGCCTTCGATGAACCCCAGCAAACGATCACGGTCGGCGACGGTCAATCGTGCATTCGATTCGACCAGCGCGCGCGCCTTTGCAAGTGCATCGCCATCACCTTTCTCCTGGAATTCCTTGCGCAAGGTTCGGTAGAGCGCCGAATTCCGCGACCCCAGGCTCTTGATCGCCTTTTCGACTTTCTGCTCGAACTCCGGCTCCCGGCCATAGATGTGGTTGAAGCGCCGCGCCACTTCGCGCGTGATCTCCACATGCGCCACCTGATCCTCGCCCACCGGCACGTATTGCGGCCGATACAGCAGGATGTCGGCCGTCTGCAGCAACGGATAGCCGAGGAAACCGTACGTGTGCAGATCGCGGTCCGCCAATTGCGTTTGCTGGTCCTTGTAGGACGGCACCCGCTCCAGCCAGCCCAGCGGCGTGATCATCGACAGCAGCAGGTGCAGTTCCGCATGCTCGGGCACCTTGGACTGGATGAACAGCGTGGACACCCCGGGATTCAGACCCGCGGCCAGCCAATCGATGACCATCGTCCACACGAAGTCCTCGAGCTTCGAGGTGTCCTCGTAGCCGGTGGTGAGCGCATGCCAATCCGCGATGAAGAAATAGCACTCGTACTGGTACTGCAGTTCGACCCAGTTCTTCAGAGCACCGTGATAATTCCCGAGGTGCAACAGGCCGGTCGGCCGCATGCCCGACAGAACTCGACGATTTTGTATCGGCCCACTCATCATGCGGAAGATCCTAAGAACGCCACGACCACGCGTCCGACCACCCGGAAGGCAGGCTCGAACAACCAATCGAGCATCCGCATCACGGACAGCCCGAGCACCAAGAACAATCCCACGGGCTCGATCTTTTCGAGCCGGCGTCCCCAGCGAGGCGGCAACAACCCCGCCAGCACCCGGCCGCCGTCGAGCGGCGGAATCGGCAGCAAATTGAAAATTGCCAGAACCACGTTGACCATGATGCCCGCCTGGCACATGAACGCAATCCACGTGATCAGGGTCTGATTGCCGTTCACCCGCACGATGCCGGCCAGGACCGCGCACCAGATCAACGCCATGGCGAGGTTGGCCAGCGGCCCCGCCAGCGCCACGCAGACCATGGCGCGACGCGGATGTCGCAGCGCGCTGGTCGCCACGGGAACCGGCTTGGCCCAGCCGATCAGCGGCCCGCCGACGATCAGAAGGATACCCGGAACTACGACGGTCCCGATCGGGTCGATGTGCCGCAACGGGTTCAAGCTCAAGCGGCCGAGCATCTCGGCGGTGCGATCACCGAAAAATCGCGCCATCCAGCCATGCGCGACTTCGTGCAAGGTAATCGCAAACAATGCAGGTATGGTCCAAATCGCGACCTTGTTAAGAAATGCAGATAAATCCAATGCTTGCACTCGTTATTAAAACAAAACACGAGCTACGAGGCCCGCAGGGTTGCGGCATTATACGGTTGCGGCGTCAGCAAAGGGGCTGACGTCGCCACGACCGGCGCGCACGACGACGGCGCGGTCACCGGACAGGTCGATGACGGACGTGGGAACCAAACCGCAATTGCCGCCGTCCAGCACCATATCCACGCCTCGGCCCAGGCGCTCGTAGATCTCCTTGGCGTCCGTGCGCGGCAGATCCTCTCCCGGCAGCAGCAGGGTCGAACTCATGACCGGCTCGCCCAATTCGGTCAGCAACAGCGCCGTCACCGGGTGGTCGGGCACCCTCAAGCCGATGGTGCCGCGACGCTCGTGCTTGAGCCGGCGCGGTGTCTCGCGGGACGCCTTGAGCAGGAAGGTGTAGGGTCCCGGGGTATGCGCACGCAGCAAGCGATATTGGGAGTTGTCGACCACCGCGTATTTGCCCACATCCGCCAAATCCCGGCAAACCAGCGTAAAATGATGTTCCTTGTCGGTTTGCCGTATCTCGCGGATCCGCTCCAGCGCTGCCTTGTCCCCGATGTGGCACCCGAGGGCGTAGCACGAATCCGTCGGGTAGACGATGACGCCCCCGGCCTTCAATACGGCCACGGCTTGCCGGATGAAGCGGACTTGGGGAGAAACCGGGTGCAGTTGCAGATAGATGCTCATATGGGTCGGCTATGATACCCCGATGAATCAACTCCTCGAATGGTCTCCCCTGATTGTTTTCTTCATCACGTTCAAGTTGCTCGGCATTTACTGGGCGACCGGCGTGCTGATGGTCGCGTGCGTGCTGCTGATGCTGATCCACCGGCTGCGCAGCGGACGCTTCAAGACCATGCACGTCGTCACCGCCGGCGTGGTCATGGTGCTCGGCACCGCCACGCTGCTGTTGCACGACAAACGCTTCATTCAATGGAAGCCCACGGTACTGCTCGGCGTCACCGCCCTCGCCTTTCTCGGCAGCAACGTCGTCGGAAAACAACCCCTGGCCCGTCGGATGCTCGAGAGTGTATTCAGCGAACCGCTCGAATTGTCCGGCCAAACCTGGATCATCATCAACACACTGTGGGCCGGCTGGTTCGCCGTGCTCGCGATCGCAAACATCTACATCGCGCGCAATTTCGCGGAAAACGTCTGGGTGAACTTCAAGGTGTTCGGCATCACCGTCGCGATGATGGCGTTCATGATCCCCCAGGTGATCTGGCTCAACGGCAAGACCAGAACCGCACAAACGGGCGGCGCCTGACATGGTCGACGCGAACCGCGAAGAGCGCCTGCGCCGACGGCTGATCGACCATTTCGCCCCGCTCGACCTGGTCGTGGAGGATGAAAGCCACCTGCATGCCGGCCATGCCGGCGCCGCGAGCGGCCAAAGCCACTACCGCGTGCGAATCGTGGCGGAGGCCTTTCGCGGCCTCAGCCCCGTGGCACGGCACCGGCTGGTATACGCCGCGGTGGACGACATGCTGAAAACCGACATCCACGCGCTCGCCATCGAGGCATTGCCGCCGCCGGCCAAACCGTAACCTCCGCTTAACATAGGCCGCGCACAATGGTAGGGCGCGCCGGTCGAAGTCCCCGGTTCGACCCCCGTCCGCCCGCTGATTTCATCGATAATTGGAGAGATCGGCCCGTAAGGGCTAAACTGCCGCCCCCGGCGCGCCGGCCATGTCGGCCAATGCCGCCATACGTCCGAGGATTCAAATGACTCAATTTTTTCGTACACCGTGGATCATGGTGTCCATGGCCGTCATGTTGTCGGCCTGTGGCAAGGGCCAGCAGACGACGACACCGCCGGCCGCAGATGCGACGGCAACCGCTTCTCCCGCCGTCGCGATCGTCAATGGCACGTCCATTTCGCGCGCCGACTATGACATCTACGTCAAGAGCCTGCTGCAGGGCAAGCCGCAGACGGAGTTGACCCCTGAGCAGAAGGCCCAGGTGCTCGACGAGATGATCACCATGCAGCTGGTCTCCGCCCAGGCGGTGAAGGATGGTCTCGAGAAGGATCCCGACGTCGCCGCGCGCCTGGAAGTCTTGCGGATGCGCATTCTCGCCGAGGCCGAATCGCAGAAATTCTTGAAGGGCAAGGAGCCCACCGACGCCGAACTGCATGCCGAGTACGACTCCGCCATCGCCGCGATGGACAAAACCGAATACCACGCCAGGCACATCCTGGTCGATTCGAAGGAAAAGGCCGAGGCCTTGATCAAGAAGATCAAGGGGGGCGCCAAGTTCGAGGATGTCGCGAAGGCCGAGTCGTCGGACAACTCCAAGACCAGCGGCGGCGACCTGGGTTGGTTCACGCTTGCCCGCATGGTCAAGCCTTTCAGCGATGCCGTGAAGGGCCTGAAGAAGGGCGAGATGACGCAGGAGCCGGTGCAGACGCAATTCGGCTGGCACATCATCAAGCTCGAGGATACCCGTGACGTCTCGCCCCCGCCGTTCGAGCAGGTCAAGGCCCAGGTCAGCAACGGCGTGGTGCAGAAGAAGCTCCAGGCCTATGTCGAGGATCTGAAGAAGAACGCGAAGATCGAAAAGAAAATGTAAGACAGGCTTTGCGAAGTTTGCAGGAGCTTCGCGAACCTCGAAATGGCGGGACCTTCATCGGCCCGCCATTTTTTTTGCCCGCTGCCGCGCCGCCGGGCTGCGGCCCCTGCCGACGCCCGCCCGCTAGCCTTTCGCGTCGGCTTTTGCGTCGAACTCGATCAGCGCCAAAAACGCAGCCTCGTCGAGTATCTCGACGCCAAGCTCCTGCGCCTTCTTGAGCTTCGAGCCGGCTTCCGCACCCGCCACCACGTAATGGGTCTTCTTCGACACGCTGCCGCTGACCTTTCCACCGCGCAACGTGATCGCCTCCTGCGCCTCATCGCGCGTCAGCGCGGCGAGCGTGCCCGTCAACACGAAGGTCGTCCCCGCCAGCTCTCCGCTGACGCTCTTCGCACTCACCGCGGGCCAGCGGATGCCGCTGGCCACGAGCCGGTCCACGATGGCCGCGTTCTCGGCATCGGCGAACCACGCGGCGACGTTGCGCGCCACCACCGGCCCCACGTCCGGCACGCGTTGCACCTCCTCCTCGCTCGCACGCCGCAGCGACGCCACGTCGCCGAAATGTCCCGCCAGGGCCGACGCCGTGGCTTCCCCCACGTCGCGGATCCCCAGGGCATAGAGAAATCGCGGCAGGCTCGTATACTTGGCCGCCTCGATGGCGGTGGCCAGTTTCTGTGCCGACTTCTCGCCGAAACGGTCGAGGGTCGCCAGCTGCGCGGCCGACAGATCGAACAGATCGGCGGGGCTCTTCACCCAATCGCGCGCGACCAGCTGGTCCACGAGCTTGTCGCCCAATCCTTGAATGTCCATCGCGCGTCGCGAGGCAAAGTGCGTGATCTCCTCCTTGCGTTGCGCCGCGCATGTGCGGCCGCCGGTGCAACGAGCGATCGCCTGATCGACCTCGCGCAACACCGGTGAGCCGCACACCGGGCAGACGCTGGGCAGTTCGATCAGCTCCGCGCCCGGGACGCGCCGCTCCAGGAGAACGCGCACCACTTCCGGAATGACATCGCCTGCCCGTCGAATCACGACGCTGTCGCCCACCCGTACGTCCTTGCGGGTCAACTCATCCATGTTGTGCAAGGTCGCGTTACTGACCGTGACACCACCCACGAAGGCCGGCTCCAGCCGCGCCACGGGTGTCAGAGCACCCGTGCGCCCGACCTGGAACTCGATCCCACGCACCGTGGTCAAGGCTTCCTCGGCCGGGAATTTGTGGGCGAGCGCCCAGCGCGGCGCACGCGAGATGAAGCCGAGCTGGCGCTGCACCTCGATGTCGTCGACCTTGTACACGACGCCGTCGATCTGGTACGGCAACCTGGCCCGCGCCACCCCCATCTCGTGGTAGTACGCGAGACACCCATCGATGGAGTCGACCACGCGCGACTGGGGGCAGATCTTGAATCCCCAGCGGCGCAGGGTCTGCAGCATCGCGCCGTGGTGGCTCGGCAGCTCCCCACCCTCCACGTACCCGACGCCGTAGATGAACAGATCCAACGGCCGGGCGGCGGTCATCTTCGAATCCAATTGCCTCAGGCTACCGGCCGCCGCATTGCGCGGATTGACGTACGCTTTCTCGCCCCGGGCGACCGCCTCCTTGTTGAAGCGCTCGAATCCCGCCAGCGGCATGAATACCTCGCCCCGAACCTCCAGCGAACGAGGCGCATCCGCAGAGCGCAGTTTCAGCGGCAACGCGGCAATGGTCCTGAGGTTCTGCGTGATGTCCTCGCCGGTTTCCCCATCGCCCCGGGTCGCGCCCCGCACGAACACACCGTCTTCGTAGAGTGCGCTGATCGCGAGTCCGTCGAGCTTGGGCTCCGCCGAGTAACGTATCGTGCCCTCCTGCTCGAGACGTTCCCGGATGCGGCGGTCGAAGTCGCGCACCTCGTCCTCGGTGAAGGCATTGTCGAGCGAGAGCATGGCGATGCGATGGCGCACGGTGCCGAACGCCGCGACCGGGGCCGCCCCCACCCGCTGGGTCGGCGAGTCGGGCGTGAGCAGCTGTGGATGCTCGGCTTCGATGCCCCGCAGCTCCACCATCAACTGGTCGTATTCGGCGTCCGGAACCTCCGGATCGTCGAGTGCATGGTAGCGGTAGTTGTAGCGATCCAGCTGCTCGCGCAGCTGCGCCGCACGTGCCGCGGCCGCCTGCTCCGCCTTCTTACTCGGCTTGCCTTGCGCCATTGCCCGCGGTCCGGAATTGGGCCACGTCCTCGCGCAGCGCTTCGGCACGCTGTGGCGTCATGGGCGCTCCGTTGGAGTCCTGCACGTTCCCCTGCAAGGTGTCGGCCAGCTCGAATGCCGTCGCGATCAGAACGTCGATCGTCTGCAACACATCGGCCGGCCCGGGCAGCACCGCGAACAGCGTCAGGCCGCGAAACTCTTCCTGCGGCATCCGCGCCGGATCGAAGGTCCCGGGTTCCACCAAGCTCGCCGCGCAAAACAACGTGCGACCGTCGCTGTGTTTGAGATGAAACACCTTGTAGCGCCCGAACTCCATCCCGTGGGTCTCGAGCGCCGCCAGCAATTCGGCTCCCGGCCAGCGCGAATCGCCCGCCGCGCTCACCCGCACCGTGACGATGCGCTGAGTCTCGGCTGGGCTGGGGGGCGGTGTGGGGGGCGGCGGCTCATGGCGTGCCGCCGGTGCGATCTCCACGTCGTCTCCGAGGGTCGGCTCGGACAGTACCGCATGCGTCGCGCTCATCGCACGTTCTGCGGCCGCCTCGTGCTGCTCCACGGCCTCCATGTTCAAGGTGACGTCGAGCGGATCGGCGGCTGCCGACATCGGCGAATCGAGCGGCTGAATCTCATCGAAGTCGGCTGTTCGGATGCTCAACGGTTCGAATGGCGGCACACCCCAATCCCGGGAGTCGGCGGGGGTGCGCGGCGGTGGCTCGTCGACGCGCTCGTGGCCCGCCGACAAACCCGCGGCGGGCTCGCGCCACTCGGTGTTCTTCGGCAGCTGACGGGACCGCCGCGCGCCCCACCACCAGATGCCGCAGAGCAGCACGGCACTCAAGCCCAATAAGATCCAACGCAGCAGTACTTCGGCTTCCAAGGGGTCCTCGACTACATCGCGGCCATACGCACGGCCTCGTCCACGTCGACCGCCACGAGCCGCGATACACCCGGCTCGTTCATGGTGACACCCACCAGCTGCGAGGCCAGCTCCATCGTGCTCTTGTTGTGCGTGATGAAGATGAACTGCACGCTCGCCGACATCTCCCGCACGATATCGCAGAAGCGTCCGACGTTGTTCTCGTCGAGCGGCGCATCGACCTCGTCCAGCAGGCAGAATGGCGCGGGATTCAGATCGAATATCGCGAACACCAACGCCACCGCCGTCAGCGCCTTCTCTCCGCCCGACAGCTGGTTGATCGTGCTGTTGCGCTTGCCCGGCGGACGCGCCATCACCGACACGCCGGCCACCTCGGACTCCTCGCCGGTCAGCTCCAGATACGCGTGACCACCGCCGAACAGCCGCGGAAACTTCTCCTTCAGCCCCGCATTCACCTTGTCGAAGGTGTCCTGGAAGCGCGTGCGCGTCTCGCGGTCGATCTTGCGCATCGCTGATTCCAGGGTCTCCAGTGCATCGGTCAGATCCTTGCACTGGCGGTCGAGATACTCCTTGCGCTCGGACTGCTCGTTGAACTCGTTGATGGCGGCGAGATTGACCTGCCCGAGACGATCGATCTTGCCCTTGGCTTCGGCGAGCTGCGCTTCCCAGACATCCACTGTGGCGTCCTGCGACAGCTCGGCCAACAACGCGGCGAGCTCGAAATTCGTCGTGGCGAACTGCTCGGCGACGCTTTCCCGCCGCACCCGCACCTGCTGCGCGGCCAGTCGCGCGTTGTCCATGGCGGCGCGCGCCGCTTCCACGCGTTGTTCGACGGCGCTGCAGGCCGCCTCACGGTCGCGCAGCAGCGCATCCAACTCGTCGCTGGCGATTTTTGCGGCGTGCAGCTCGCTTTCGATCTGCGCACGCACCTGCAGTGCTGCCTCGATCTGCTCCTGCAGGGCCGCCAGCGGCGCCTCACCGGCCTCGAGTTGCGCCGCGGACTCATCCCGGCGCAGCACCAGCCCCTCCAGCTGCTTCTCGACGCGCGCCAGCGTCCCGGTCAGCGACGAATGGGAAGAACGGCGCGATTCGACCTGCAACCCGAGCCCGCGCGCAGCGTGCTGCGCCGCCTGGGCCGCCTGCCGGGCGGCGGCCTGGTCGTTGCGAAGTTGTTCGCGAGCCTGTTCGAGTTCGATGCGTTTCGGCTCGAGGGACGCCAGGGCGTCGATCGCCGTCTCCATGCGGCCGCGCGCCGCGCGCAGATCCGTCTCGGCGCGTTCCAGCTCCGTGCGCACATCGGCCAGTCCCGTTTCTAGCTGGGCGAGGCGCCGCGCAGCGTCCGCCGTACGTGCCTGGGCCGAGTCGAGCGCCGCGCGCCGCTCGACATGCTCGCGGTGCAGGCGGTTGACGTCGGCCTGGAACCGGTCGCGGCGGTCCTCGTGTTCGCGCACGCGGTCCCGGGTCATCTCGAGGCGATGCTCCGATTCCTCGATTTCCTCGGCCAGCCGGCTCACCTGCAGCCGGATCTCGCGCAAGGATTCTTCCCGCTCGATCACGCCCGTATGAGGGTCCTTGTCCCGCGACAGACGCAGCCAGTCGGGCCCCAACCAGATGCCGTCGCGGGTGACCACCGACTGCCCCGCGGTGAGCGCCCGGCGCCGCCCCAACGCCTCGCCCAAGGTCTCCGCCGTGAACACCGAGGTCAACACCGATCCGAGCACCGTCGCGCCCTGCACCTTCGCCTGCAGCGATGCCGAATCGGGTACCCCGTAGGGCACCCCGCCCGGCTCATGGCTGACGCTGACCACCGCGAGATGTCCGCCGTCGAAGCTGCCAAGCAGATCGGCGACGCTGTCCAGGCCATCGACGCACACCGCCTCGAGATACGATCCGAGGACGGTTTCCACCGCCCGCTCCCAGCCCCGGTCCACCCGCAGCTGCTGCGCGACGCGCGGCTGCTGATCCAACGATTGCGCCTTCAACCACTGCGTCACCTTGCCGGACGCCTTGCCGAGCGCCGCCTGCTGCAGGGCCTCGGTCGAGACCTGGGTACCCAAAGCCTGCTGCCATCTGGCTCGCAATGTATTGAGGCCGTGGGTCTGTTCACGCTCTCGTTCGCGCGTGCTGGACAGCTCCGCCAACAACTCCTGCAGCTCGCTCGCCGCCCGCTCCCCGGCGTCGCGGGACTCGGCAGCCTGCTCCGCCAGCATGTCCAGCGGCACGTCGGGCTGCAGCCGCGCGAGGGTCGAGCGTTCGGTCTCCTGCCGTTCCTGCTGTTGCAGCAATCGATGCTGCTGATTCTCAAGCTGTTCGATGCGGGCCCGCTCGACCTGGGTCTCGCGCTGGCTGCGGCCGACCGCCTGCGCATGCGCATCCCAGGTCTGCTGCCACTGCGCCAGCGACTGCTCACAGCGCACCAGCAGCTCCGAGGCCGCGCGCTCTTCCGCATGCGCAACCTCCAGTCCGGGAACCATCGTGGCGAGTTCCTCGCTCAGGCCCTCGACCTGACCACGATCGCGCTGGATGACGCCGTTGAGTTCCTGCACCTGGGCCTGGGATTGATCTAGATCCGAACGCTGGCGCTGGCGCAGTTCGCGGGCGTGTTGGATGCTCTGTTCGACACGGGTGACGTCGGAGCCGGCCGCGTAGAACCGCGCCTGAATGGTGGCGAGCGCGTCGGTCTTCGACGATTGATCGACGCGAATCTGATCGATCTGCGCTTCCATCTCCCGCAGGTCCGCAACCACGGCGTGCATGGCGGTTTCGCATTGCTCGGTGGCCGCGTCGCGTATGCCGGCTTCCTGGTCCAGGCTCTGCAGACGCAGCCCGAGCAGTTCCGCCTGCAGCTTGCGCTCTTCTTCCTTGAGGGTCTGATAACGCCGCGCCGTGGCGGCCTGCCGCTGCAGATGTTTGATCTGTTTTTCGACCTCCTCGCGCAGATCGTTCAAGCGGTCGAGGTTCTCGCGGGTCTGGCCGATCCGGTTCTCGGTCTCGCGGCGACGCTCCTTGTAGCGCGAGATGCCCGCGGCTTCCTCCAGGAAGGCGCGCAGGTCGTCCGGCCGCGCGTCGATCACGCGCGAGATCATGCCCTGTTCGATGATGGCGTAGCTGCGCGACCCCAGGCCCGTGCCCAGGAACAACTGCGTGATGTCCTTGCGCCGGACCTTCATGCCGTTGATGAAGTAATCCGACGTACCGTCGCGGCTCACCGCGCGGCGCAGGGCCACTTCGTTGTAGTTCGCATAGGCGCCGCCGATCTTGCCGTCGGTGTTGTCGAACACCAGCTCGACCGACGCGGTGCCCAGCGGCTTGCGGGCGGAGGAGCCGTTGAAAATGACATCCGCCATCGAATCGCCGCGCAGATGCTTCGCCGAGATCTCGCCCATGACCCAGCGCACCGCATCGATGATGTTGGACTTACCGCAGCCGTTCGGACCCACGACGCCGGTCAGAGCGCTCGGAAAGGTGACCGTCGTCGGATCGACGAACGACTTGAAGCCGGCAATCTTGAGTTTGGTTAAGCGCATGAGTTTTTCAAACCTTGGGTGCGGGGCGTCGATTGAGGAGCGGGTGCCGGGCTCATGGCCGCCAACGTGGCGCGTAGTGTAAAGTAAACGTCACTTCCGTAAACCCCTGGCGCACGCCCTCCCATGACCGAACCCAGCCGATCGCTTGAAACCTTCGTAAATCCCGCACCCGAGAGGGACTACACCATCCGGATGACGATGCCGGAGTTTAGCTGTCTGTGCCCGAAAACGGGACAGCCGGATTTCGCCACGCTGAAGCTCGAATACGTACCGCATGAGCGCTGCGTCGAATTGAAGGCGCTTAAACTGTACATCTGGTCGTTCCGCGACCGCGGGACGTTTCACGAGGCCGTGACCAACGAGATTTTGAAGGATCTGGTGGACGCCACGGAACCCCGTTTTCTACGGCTGACGGCGGAATTCAACGTCCGCGGCGGGATTTACACCACCGTGGTGGCCGAACACCGCAAATCGGGCTGGAACGCGCCCCCCGTCACGGTTCTGCCTTGACCCCCCGCAGGGGGTTGCCGGGCTGCGCCGCGGCAAGGCCCCCGCCACCCGCCGGGGTTTGTCTTTTCAATCAGGGAGTTAGATTACCGAAATATGTTACGCGGACGGCCTGTACACGCGGGAAAGCGTCGGTATAATCCCGCGCTCTTTCGTAAAGTGGCGGAGATGGTAGATGCCCACGAAGAAACCAAAAAAAGCGGTCAAAAAGCCAGGAAAGGCGACTCCAGGGAAGGTTGGTCAGAAGGTTGCTGCCCCAAAAAGGCCAACCCGATCTCAGCATACGCACACGCCCATGAGCGCTACATCAAAGGTACCAGTGAAACCGAATAAACCAGTTCCCAAGTCCTCGGCCGCGAAACCCGCGACCGCCAAAGCAACGCGCGCCAAAGCCGCGCCCCTAGCCGACGACTCGGACGATGTCGAAACCGCGGAGAAGTCCTCGACCATGAAGTTCGACACGCGACCCTTGGTCTTGCCGACGCGCCCGCTGCAGAACGACGACGACGGCGAAGTCGATCCTTCCTCGAACGCCAGCTTGCTGGCGGGACCGCGCAACGTGAAGCCGTACATCGCCCGCCGGGGCGAGGCTTACATGAACAAGGAGCAGCTCGAGCATTTCGCGACGATCCTGCGCAACTGGAAACGCGACCTGATGGTCGAGGTTGATCGCACCGTGCTCCACATGAAGGACGAAGCGGCCAACTTTCCCGACCCGAACGACCGCGCGACCCAGGAGGAGGAATTCAGCCTGGAACTGCGCACCCGCGATCGGGAGCGCAAGCTGATCCGCAAGATCGACGAGGCGCTCAAGCGGACCGAAGACAAGTCCTACGGCTACTGCTTGGAAACGGGCGAAGAGATCGGCATCAAGCGGCTGGAAGCGCGCCCCGTGGCGACGTTGTCGGTCGAAGCGCAGGAGCGACGCGAACGTCGCGAGAAGCAGTACGGCGACCGCGACGACCGCTACCGCTGATCCGGCGGTCCGCCGCGGCTACGTAGGGCGCTTCGCGCCCTCGCCGTCCGGCGATCTTCACCTGGGCTCGCTCTATACCGCGGCCGCCAGTTATCTCGATGCCCGTGCGAATGGCGGGCGCTGGCTCGTGCGGGTGGAGGACCTGGATGTCCCCCGGGTGGTGCCCGGCGCCACGACCCGGATCCTCAACACGTTGGATGCATACGGCTTTCGCTGGGATGATGTCGTCGTCCATCAGAGCGAACGTAGGGACCGCTACGCGGCCGCGCTCGAGAGCCTTCACGACCGGGGGCTCACGTTCGAGTGTACCTGCAGCCGGGCACAGCTCGCCTATGACGAACGCTATCCCGGCCACTGCCGCGAACGGACCATCGCGAACTCAAGGATGGCGGCGACGCGGCTTCGCGTGGAGCCGGGCCACATTCAGTTCACCGATCGCATTCAAGGCATGTTCCGACAAGACGTCGCCGCCGCCGTCGGCGACTTCGTTCTGAAGCGTCGCGATCGAATCTTCGCCTACGTGCTGGCGGTGGTCGTCGATGATGCCGCTCAGGGCGTCACCCATGTGGTGCGCGGGGCGGACTTGCTGGACAACACGCCTCGGCAGATTTATCTGCAGAGACTCCTCGGGTGCACGCTGCCGGTGTATGCGCATGTGCCCGTGCTCACCGAAGCCGACGGCAGCAAGCTCGCCAAGTCGGCACGCAGTATTCCCGTGGAGAGCGATGACGCACAATCGCGCCTCATCGCCGTGTTCAAGTTGTTGGGATTGAATCCGCCTGTCGAACTCTTGGACGCGACGATTACCGACGTATGGGCATGGGCGATGGCATCCTGGAACATCTCGCGCATACCGAGGTGGCTGTCGTGCGAATTGAAGCGATAAGCAGCATGATTCTGCGCAAAATGGGCCTAAACGAGAAAATTTGAACTGAATTTGCCTTGCCGCTGCATTGCGCTATTCTTTGCTCTGGAAGAGCCAAGGATTGGTCATTGGCATCAGATACGGACCGGCATTTTTCGGTAGCGCGTCGGCCTACCCACCAGCGAGGACTCACATGAGTGATCCGCGAGTAATTAAGAAATACCCTAATCGTCGTCTTTACGACACTGTCGAAAGTCGGTACATAACGTTGGCGGACGTGAGGCGTTTGGTCGTCGAACGCATCGACTTCGTTGTCGTTGACAAGAAGAACAATGCTGACATCACGCGCAGCATTTTGTTACAGGTAATCGCAGAACAGGAACATCTGTCGGAACCGATCCTCAGCCAGGAATTCATGGTCAACGTGATTCGGGCTTATGGCACCGGTGCGCAGATGGCTGTCAGCGGCCACCTGGAACAAAACCTGCGTCAATTCATGACGCAGCAGCCGCAACTCGTCAGAGAGCGGCCAAAGGCGTACAACCCCACGCGTCCACCGGATGAGAGCTACAAGTCGATTTCGCCGTTGCGCGAATCGTCTGCCCTCACCAAATGACGCAAGGTGGCGCCTTCACCATGAGGGTTTGCGGCGCCATGGTGAAGGCGGCCTGAAAGTCGGGGCTGTTCGCCAGGGTTGCGTTGGTGCGGAACTCGGCCGGCGGATGCAGATCCGTGCTGGGGAGTTCGCGTGCCTGGTCCGGCCGTACGACGCTGGCCCACGAATGCGCGAAGCCGCTGCAGAACGTCTGATCGGGCGGGAAGCCCGCGTCGGCGGTGCGCTCGTCGACGAGTGACCGCGCTGTCATGTCCTGCGTGGACGTTGATCCAGCCGATCGAGATACCCGTAGCTGCCCGCGGCGCCGTCAAAGCCACCGCGAGGAGCGCCGCCCGGCGCCCGATATCCCGACTCAGCGGCGCGGGCTACGCCTTAAGCCGCATCGACGTTGCGCATCGACAGGCGCACGCGGCCCTGGCGATCGACCTCGAGCACCTTGACCCGCACGACGTCGCCTTCCTTGAGCTTGTCGCTCACCTGCTCGACGCGCTCCTCGGAGATCTGTGAGATGTGCACCAGACCGTCGCGGCCGGGCAGAATCGTCACGAATGCACCGAAGTCCATCAAGCGGGCGACCTTGCCTTCGTAGATGCGGCCGACCTCGATGTCGGCGGTGATGAGTTCGATGCGACGCTGAGCTTCACGTCCCGCCGCACCCTGCACCGAGGCGATCTTGACCGTGCCGTCGTTGTCGATATCGATGGAGGTCCCCGTTTCCTCGGTGATCTGCCGGATGACCGCTCCACCCTTGCCGATGACGTCGCGAATCTTCTCCGGATCGATCTTCAGCGTGATGATGGTCGGCGCCCATTCGGACATGTTCTCGCGCGGCTTGGAGAGAACCTTGTTCATCTCGTCCAAGATGTGCAGGCGGCCGGCACGGGCCTGGTCCAATGCGACCTTCATGATCTCGCGCGTGATGCTCGTGATCTTGATGTCCATCTGCAACGCGGTGATGCCGTCCTTCGTGCCCGCCACCTTGAAATCCATGTCGCCGAGATGATCCTCGTCGCCGAGGATGTCGGTCAGCACCTGGAATCGGTCGCCTTCCTTCACGAGGCCCATGGCCACGCCGGCGACCGGCGCCTTGATCGGCACGCCGGCATCCATCAATGCGAGGCTGCTGCCGCACACCGATGCCATCGAACTCGATCCGTTGGACTCGAGAATCTCCGAGACCACGCGGATGACGTACGGGAATTTTTCGATGCCGGGCATGACAGCCTTCACGCCGCGTTTGGCGAGGTTGCCATGGCCGATTTCGCGGCGCTTGGGCGAACCCATCATGCCGGTCTCGCCGACGCTGAACGGAGGGAAGTTGTAATGGAGCATGAAGGGCTCCTTGCGCTCGCCGGTCAGGCCATCGATGACCTGCGCATCGCGGCCCGTGCCCAACGTGGTGACGACCAACGCCTGGGTTTCACCGCGCGTGAACAGGGCCGAGCCGTGCGTCCGCGGCAGCACGCCGGTGCGTATGTTGATGGCGCGCACGGTCTTGGTGTCGCGTCCATCGATGCGTGGATGTCCGCCGAGGATTCGCTCGCGCACCAAACGGTATTCCAGGTTGCCGAATTCTGCACCGACCTGCTCGGCGGTGAACTTCGGCTCGGGGCCGCCCTCGACGCTCTTCGCCAGGGCATCGATCGCGGAGGACTTGACCTCCTTGATCTTCGCGTAACGCTCCTGCTTCTCGGTGAGCGTATAGGCCGCGGCCAGATTCGTGGTCGCGAAGTCGCTGACCGCGCTCTGCAATTCCTTGTTCGCTTCCGGGGCCGTCCAGGCCCATTTCGGCTTGCCCGCTTCCGCGGCCAATTCCTTGATGGCGTTGATCGCCACCTGCATCTGCTCGTGACCGAACATGACGGCGCCGAGCATGACCTCCTCATCCAAGCCTTCGGCCTCGGACTCGACCATCAGCACGCCTTCTTCCGTGCCGGCGACCACGAGGTCCAACTTCGACTCGGTCAACTGGCTCGTGGTCGGGTTGAGGATGTACTTGCCGTTCAAATAACCGACGCGGGCGGCCCCGATGGGGCCCATGAAGGGAATGCCGGAAATCGCCAGTGCCGCGGACGCGCCGAGCAAGGAGGCGATATCGGGATCCACTTCGGCATTGACCGACACCACCGACGCGACGACCTGCACGTCATTGATGAAGCCTTCCGGAAACAGCGGCCGGATCGGGCGATCGATCAGGCGCGAGGTCAACGTCTCTTTTTCGGTCGGGCGCCCTTCTCGCTTGAAGAAGCCGCCAGGAATGCGTCCGGCGGCGTACGTCTTTTCCTGATAGTTGACGGTCAGCGGGAAGAAATCACGACCCGGCGTCGCCTTCTTGAGGCCGACCGCAGTCACGAGCACCACCGTTTCGTTCATCGTCACCAGCACGGCACCGTCTGCTTGACGCGCGAGTTCGCCCGTCTCAATGGTTACGGTGTGGTCCCCATATTGAAAACTTTTTTTGGTAGCGCTCACGCAGGCTGCCCCTTAATGTAGGAAATTTATCGAACGCAACGAGACGTGGACCCCTTTGCCGGAAAAGGGGTCTCGCGGTTCGCTTAGCGACGTAGGCCTAGCTGCTCGACCAGCTTTGTGTACGCTTCCGGCGTCTTGCCCTTCAAATAGTCGAGCAGCTTGCGCCGCTGATTGACCATCTTGAGCAGTCCGCGGCGCGACGCATGGTCGGCTTTGTGTGCGGTGAAATGCTGGCTCAGGCCGTTGATGCGCTGAGACAACAAGGCAACCTGAACTTCTGGGGAACCGGTGTCCGACGCGCTGCGCTGGAATTTTCCGACCGTTTCCGTCTTTTCTTCGCGAGTAAGTGGCATTAAATCAAACCTCAATCAATAACTTAGACCTTTTAGGAAGGCGCGCATTGTACGCGTCGCGCCACCGGCTCTCAAGCAGGATTCGTCGCTGCTGAAATAAGACGCAGGGGAACCCCCTCTGCTAAAGCGCAATTTGTCGCCGCTGAGATGAGACGAATCGGCACTACCCGGCCGGCCGGCTCGATGGCCGCCAAGCCCAAAAAGCCATGCCCCGCGGCATAAATACGCGCATTTCCGGGTGATTCCACGGGAATGGAGACGGTTTGCCCCTGCCGGAAGGCGCTGACGCTACCCTCCGGAAGGTCGAGCCGCCGCCAATCGGCGAGCGCGGCATCCACCGGCAAGAGAATTTCGAGTCGCCGGGCGGGTGATAAGTCCTCAAGCGCCTCGAAGGTGTACTGCCGTTCGGCGGCAAACGGCGCCACGGCGAGCCGACGCAGACCGATCAAATGACCGAGCGTGCCCAGCTGCGCGGCCAGATCCTCGGCGAGCACCCGGATATACGCGCCCTTGCTGCATCGCACATCGAACGACAGGTCGGGCGCCTGCCAGTCGA
Organism: Gammaproteobacteria bacterium; assembly: GCA_003164785.1. GTDB lineage: Bacteria > Pseudomonadota > Gammaproteobacteria > Steroidobacterales > Steroidobacteraceae > Bog-1198. Next base: position 256,354 of record PLUE01000022.1, read on the forward strand.
GCAGCTGCATGTCATGAATGACGATGGGTCTGGCCGCCCGTTCGCGCGTGATGCCGGCCCGCGCATACTCATATAAGGGCTTGCCGTCCTGCTTGATCGCCGAATGCATGGGCGGCACCTGTGCGTATTCCCGGGGGAATTCGGCGAGCGCCCGCTGCATCCGGTCGAGAGAAAAAGCCGGGAGTTCGCGCGTCTCGATGACGGCGGATTCCCGATCGCCGCTCGCCGTGCGCTCGCCCAGACGCGCGGTCACCCGATACGTCTTGTCCGCATCCAGCAACTGCGCACCGAATTTGGTCGCCTCACCGAAACAGATCGGCAACATGCCCGACGCAAGCGGGTCGAGGGACCCCGTGTGTCCGGCCTTGCGTGCAGTGAACAGCCGCTTCAGGCGGGCAACCGCGCCCGCCGAGGTGACCCCCAATGGCTTGTCCAGCAGCAAAATCCCATGAACGTCGGCCGGCATCAGTCGTCCTTGCCGTTCGCGTCGTCCTTGGCCGCATCGGGGGACTTCTGCACCATGTCCGCGGTCGCGACATAGTCGCCCTCATCGACATAATGACCATCATCGTCCGGCTCCGGTGCGGCCGGCGCAGGCGCGGGCGGCTTGTTGACCGAATCGATCAATTGCGTCAACCGCACGCCGTGCTCGATGGACGTGTCGAGCTCGAAACTCAAGGTCGGGGTGTAGCGGATCATCAGCGCCTTCGAGAGCGCGTTGCGCAGAAATCCCGCGGCGCTCTCCAGACCGCTCTGCACCTTCGCGTCCGCGCCGTCCTTGCCGAAGATCAGGTAATACACCTTGGCGGTGCGCAGATCGCCGGTCACGGACACCGCCGTGATGGTGACGTTGCCGATGCGCTCGTCCTTGACGTTTCGGCGCAGCAGCTCGGTCAGCTCACGCTGGATCTGTTCACCCAGCCGCCGCGCCCGCGGATTTTCCTTTGCCATAAATCACTCTGCGGATCGTGCCCGCCCTCAAACGAATCAAGGACGGGGGCGCTGCGCCCCCGTTGAAAACCGCGCGCCAGCGCTGAACATCCGGGGGCGCGCCCGTTAAAACTGCGCGTCAGCGCTAAACAAGACTGCGCGTCAGCGCTTTACAAAGTCCGAGCCACCTCGACCCGTGAGTAGCACTCGATCTGGTCACCCTCGGTCACGTCGTTGTAGTTCTTCACACCGATGCCGCATTCGGTGCCGGCGCGCACTTCATTGACGTCGTCCTTGAAACGCTTGAGCGACTCCAACGCGCCCTCGAAGATCACCACGTTGTTGCGCAGGACGCGGATCGGGAAATTGCGGCGCACATAGCCGTCGATCACCATGCAGCCGGCTACGGTGCCGAACTTGCTCGAGCGGAACACGCTGCGAACGGTGGCCAGACCCACGATCTGCTCCTTGACCTCCGGAGAGAGCATGCCGGTGAGCACCGCGCGGATGTCGTCGATGGCCTCGTAGATGATGCTGTAGTACCGCACATCCACGCCGTGATCCTTGATCGCGGTGCGGGCGGCCGCATCGCCGCGCACGTTGAAGGCGATGATGCGGGCCTTCGACGCCGCCGCCAACGTAATATCGGATTCGGTGAGTCCGCCGACGCCGGAGGACACGATGTTGACCGCGACCTCGCTGGTCGACAAGGCGTTGAGCGCATCGCGCAGCGCCTCGACGCTGCCCTGCACGTCGGCCTTGACCAGCAGTTGCACGAGGTCGGCCTTGCTCTCGCCCATGGTCGAGAACACGTCCTGCATGTTGGCGCTCTTCGCCGCCAGCTTGACGTCGCGCGACTTCGATTGACGATGCATGGCGACTTCGCGCGCCTTGCGCTCGCTCTCCACCACCAGCAATTCGTCACCTGCGTTGGGCGCACCCGACAATCCCAGCACCACGACCGGAATCGACGGACCCGCCGAATCCACCGGCTTGCCGGCTTCGTCGAACAATGCGCGCACGCGGCCGAATTCCTGGCCGATCAACAACGGATCGCCCAGTTTCAGCGTGCCGCGCAGCACCAGAACCGTCGCGACCGCGCCGCGTCCCTTCTCGAGACTGGATTCGATCACGTACCCGGCCGCAAGTCCCGTGGTCGGCGCCTTCAATTCGAGCACTTCGGCCTGCAGCAGGATGCTGTCCAGCAACTGGTCGACGCCCATGCCCGTCTTCGCCGAGACCGGCACGAAGATGTTCTCGCCGCCCCAGTCTTCCGGGATGACGCCGTACTTCGTGAGCTCCTGCTTGACCTTCTCCGCGTCGGCCTCGGGCTTGTCCATCTTGTTGAGCGCCACGACGATCGGCACCTTGGCCGCCTGTGCATGCTTGATGGCCTCGACGGTCTGCGGCATGACGCCGTCATCAGCGCCCACCACCAGGATCACGATGTCGGTGACCTGCGCGCCGCGGGCGCGCATCGAACTGAACGCCGCGTGGCCCGGCGTATCGAGAAAGGTCACCATGCCCTTGGCGGTCTCCACGTGGTATGCGCCGATGTGCTGCGTGATGCCGCCGGCTTCGCCCGCCGCCACCTTGGTGCGGCGGATGTAATCGAGGAGCGACGTCTTGCCGTGGTCGACATGTCCCATGACAGTCACGACGGGCGGCCGCGGCGACATTTCGATCGACGAATCGGTCTCGCCCTGCAGATCGTCTTCGATGATATTTTCCTTTCGCAGCACGGCCGTGTGGCCCATTTCCTCGACCACCAGCACCGCCGTGTCCTGCTCGACCATCTGGTTGATGGTCGCCATGACGCCCATGTTCATCAGCGCCTTGATGACTTCCGTGGCCTTGACGGCCATTTTCTGCGCCAGTTCGCCCACCGTGATCGCCTCGGGAATCGCGATCTCGCGAATCACGCGGGCGGTCGGCATCTCGAACCCATGCTTGGTGTCGCTGTCGTTGCCCACCGATCGGCGGCGACCGTCGCGGGATTTCTTCTTCTTGTGGCGGTTGCTGACGTCGCCGACGATGTGCAGTTCCTGGCGGCCATAGCGCGTCGCCTTGTCGTCGACGACCTCGCGCACCACCTTGCCGGTTTTCGCGGCGACGGCCTTGCGCTCGCGCTCGGCCACTTCGCGCGCCTGCGCTTCGGCGGTGCGGCGCGCGTCCTCCTCGGCGGTGCGCTTGCGGTTCTCTTCGTCGGTGCGCTTGCGGTTTTCCTCTTCGAGCCGCTCCTTGTCCTGCCGCTCCTTTTCGAGCCGCTCGTTTTCGGCGCGCTCGAGTGCGGCCTTGGCCTGCTCTTCGGTCTCGCGCACCTTGTCGATCTCCTCCTGCTGAACGCGCGCCTGATCCTCGAGAACCTCGCGTTTCACATAGGTGCGCTTGCTGCGCACTTCGACATTGACCGTCCGCGCACGGCCCTGCGGGCTCGCGAGCTTCAGCTCGGACTGCGACTTGCGCCGCAGGGTGATCTTGCGGGGTGCCGAATCGACGGGCGCGTCGTCGCGGCCGTGGCTGCGGCGCAGGTGCGTCAGCAACTCATGCTTTGCGTCTTCGCTGATCATGTCATCCGCGCTGTCCACTCGGATTCCGGCCTGGTCCAGCTGCTGGAGCAGCCGGTCGACGGGAACCTTGAGGACCTCGGCGAATTGCGCGACGGTTACATCTGCCATACTGCTGCTCCTAAACCTTAGCTTCTTCCGCGAACCAGTGTTTGCGGGCATCCATGATCAATTCGGCCGCTTTCTTCTCGTCGATGCCGCCCATTTCCACGAGCTCATCGACGGCCAGATCGGCCAGATCGTCGCGTGTCTTCACACCCTTGCGCGCCAGCGTCTTGCCCAGCTCACCACCGGTCACCTCGATCAGGTCGGCGGCCGGCTCTGCGCCGTCCAACGACTCCTCGCTGGCGATGGCCTGCGTCAACAAGGCGTCGCGCGCGCGCGTACGCAACTCCTTGACGATTTCCTCGTCGAACTCCTCGATGCCGGACAGCTCGCTCGCGGGCACGTAGGCGATTTCCTCGATGGTCGAGAACCCCTCCTGCACCAGGATGCTGGCGACGTCGGCATCGACGTCGAGCTGCTTCATGAAGGACTCGCGCAGCGCCGTCGATTCGGTCTCGCTCTTCGCCTCGGCCTGCGACTCGCTCATCACGTTCAATTCCCAACCGGTCAGCTCGCTGGCGAGCCGGATGTTCTGGCCGCCGCGGCCGATGGCCTGGGACAGCTTGTCCTCCGAGACCGCGATGTCCATCGAATGCGAATCCTCATCGACGACGATGGATGTGACCTCGGCGGGCGCCATCGCGTTGATGACGAACTGTGCGTTGTTCTCGTCGAAGGGGATGATGTCGACGCGCTCGCCGGCGATCTCATTGGACACCGCCTGGACCCGTGAACCGCGCATGCCGACGCAGGCGCCCACCGGATCGACCCGCGGGTCGTTGCTGCGGACCGCGATCTTGGCGCGAACGCCGGCATCGCGCGCCGCCGCCAGGATGTTGATGAGACCCTGCCCCACTTCGGGCACTTCCAATTTGAACAGCTCGATCAGGAATTCCGGCGCCGTGCGCGACAGGAACAGCTGGGGCCCGCGCGGTTCGGTGCGCACTTCTTTCAGGAACGCCTTGATGCGATCCTGCGAGCGCACCGGTTCGCGCGGAATCATCTCCTCGCGCGGAATGAAGCCCTCGGCATTCGCGCCGAGATCCACGTAGACGCCGTTGCGGTCGACGCGCTTGACGATGCCGCTGACCAACGTGCCCGCGCGCTCCTTGTAAGCGTCCACGACCTGGGCCCGCTCGGCCTCGCGCACCTTCTGAACGATCACCTGCTTGGCGGTCTGGGCGAGAATCCGGCCGAACGGCACGGACTCCATCGGCTCCTCCACGTACCCGCCCGGCTCGACGTCCTTGTCGATGTCGCGCGCATCATCCATGCGCAGCTCGCGCTCGGGCACTTCCAGCTCGGTGGAATCGTCGGCAAATACCTTCCAACGGCGGAACGTGTCATAACCGCCGGTCTTGCGGTTGATCGACACGCGCACATCCAGCTCCTCGCCATGTTTCTTGCGAGTCGCGGACGCGAGCGCAGCTTCGAGCGCGTCGAAGATGATTTCCTTGTCGACGCCCTTCTCGTTCGAGACCGCATCGACCGCCATCAAAATTTCTTTATTCATTGCCCTTAAGACTCCTGGTCATTCCGGCCGTAATCTTGCTTTCTGAATCCGCTCGAGCGGCAGGGTATGCTCCTGCCCGTCGACGTCCACCAAAATCGAGTCATCCGTCATCGCTTTCAATACCCCGACGAACCGCTTCCGCCCGTTGATCGGCAGCTTCAGCTCGGCGGCGATCCGCTCCCCGAGGAAACGCTCGAAATGCGCGCGCTTGCGCAAGATCCGATCGAAACCCGGTGACGAAACTTCCAACGTGTAATGACCCTTGATCGGATCGTCGACTTCGAGGACTTCGCTCACCGTGTGACTCACGCGGGCGCAATCCTCGACCGTGATGCTTCCCAATGCATCGCCAACGGGCCGATCGATAAAGATCCGGAGCACTCCGCCCCGCCCGGCCTGGGCAAACTCGATATCGACCAATTCATAACCCAACGCCTCGATCGGCGGCTCTAACAAGCGCATCAAGGCGTCACGCATTCTTTGAACCTTTGGCGAGCACTCAAGCATCGCAAACAAAAAAGGGGACCATCGGCCCCCTTAATCAACGAAAAAGACCCCGCGGGGGGCCTTCTCAACAAAACTTTCTTTCGGATGGCGCCCCCGCCGAGGGGCGCGATTATAGGCAAAGCTGCCGTGGGCGTAAACCCTGATCGAAAGAATCTTTGGCCTCCACACTCAAGGCCGCAAACGACCGGGGCCGCATCGCTGCGGCCCCGGCTAATCACTCAATCCAAACGGCTGTTACCAGCGTTTCGGACCGCGCGAACCACCACCACCGCCACCACCGCCGCCACCGCCACCACCGCCGCCACCGCCGGTGCGCTCCTGGGCCTCATTCACCTTCAGCGCTCGCCCGTCGACATCGTGGCCATTCAAGGCCTGCATGGCGCGCGCGGCATCGGCGCTGGCCATTTCAACGAAGCCAAAGCCGCGGGGCCGACCGGTGTCGCGATCATTGATCAGCGCAACCGACTGCACGGCGCCATGCTTTTCGAACAGGGCGCGGACCGCGGACTCGTCCATTGAGAACGGGAGATTGCCAACATACATTTTCGTCATGTGAAGAATACCTACTACAAAAGAAGCTATCGGCCGGTCACGCGTGCCCAACCCTGAGTTTAAGCGGAATGCCAGCCACCTGGATCGAAGAAACCTGCTTTGTGGGTTGTGGCCAAGGTGACGCCGGAGCGGCGCGGTGACCAGAAACAGACAACGTAGAAATTCACGAGCCGACACGAACAATACAGGAAATTACCAATTAATACGAATTTTGTTCGTAACCAAAGATTTTTCGGCTCCCATCCAAGGCCTGGACGCCCCGGAATGTGCTAAAAGCGCCCCCAGCACGAGAGTATCGCCTCCCGCTGCCGGTGCTGGCTCAGCACTCCGGGCTCGGCGAAACGGAATCGGCAGGTAAGCCCTGCCGCCCTGCACAATCCGCTGGCCATGTCCGCCTCCTCCCTGCCGTGATTGACCATCACGAACAGACCGCCCACCCTCAGGTTATGGTAAACGCGCGCGAATAATTGCTGCGGTGCCAATAGGGAAAGCGGCAATCGCCACGCCAGTATGGCGGCAGCGGTGACGAAGGGGAACCATGCAATGATGACATCGGATGGCAGCTCGCAACGCCGATAGTCGCTTACCATAAAGCGCGCGCCCCGCAGATGGGACAGATAGCCCGACGCGTAATCGATTCGCGTGTGACCGTCCCTGAAGAGTCGATGGCCCTCGACCTCGACGCCCACCAACTCGCGGGGAGAGAAAAAGGCGGACAATGTTGAGGCGTACCAAAAGCTCGCGCAGCCCACGTCGATCAGCACACCGCCGGCCGGCCGGTCGATTTCCCCTGCATTCCAGGCACGATCGAGGATATCGAGATACTCGTAATTGTTGCGTGCCGTCGCCGCGCTCATCGTCGACTCGAACTGCACCTGGTAACGATTCCGCAACGCGGTTATTCTGAGCGCTTGTTCCGACGGGAATACCGGCAGTTGCCGAACGGGGGTTTCGTGGAACGGACCACGCGACCACCGTACGCGCTCCGAAATGTCGTACCAACATCGGTGTCGCAGGGATCGTAGTCGTTGCAGCAATGAGTACACAATTGGAATGCTATGCGGGACTGGCGGCAGCGTCGAGAACTCGTGAGCATCGCCGATGCGGCTAGCCTATCTACGGCCGAAGTACTGGCCTACATGGATCGGTTTGGGCGTCCTGCGCAGTCTCGAACTCCTCCCCTTCGCCGCGCAGCGACGAATGGGCTCCGCGCTGGGATTGCTGATCCGCCATTTGCCGCTGGCCTACGTGCGCATCGCCGAACGCAACATCAAGCTGTGCCTGCCGGAGTTGTCGGTCGATCAACGCGCCACGCTGATCGATGATCATTGCCAAAGCTTGGGCATGGGCCTGTGCGAGACTGCCATGACCTGGTGGAGCAGCGATGCGCACGTGGCGCGGCTCGCCGAGGTGCAGGGTCGCGAACATTTACAGGCCGCCCTCGCCCGCGGCCACGGGGCGATATTGATCGGCGGTCATTTCACGACCATCGAAATCGCCACCCGTATCCTGGGCACCGTGGTGCCGCTCAATGTGGTTTTTCGGCCGACCAAGAACGCGCTGCTCACGGACATCATGAAGAAGAACTTCGAGCGCCACGGCAAGCCGATTCCACACGACGACATCCGCGCCATGATACGCGCGCTCAAGAACAACGAAGCCGTCTGGTACGCGCCCGATCAAAGCTATCGGAACAAGGGTGCAGCGATGGTCAAGTTTTTCGGCATTCCCGCCGCCACGACGACGGCCACCTCGCGCCTCGCGCGCATCTCGGGGGCCGCAGTGATGACCTTCTTTCCCGAGCGGCTGCCGGGCCTCGCAGGATACCGGGTGGTCATCGGTCCGGCGTTCGAGAATTTCCCCGGCGACGATGCCGTCAAGGACGTCGAGCGTTTCAACGCCTTGCTCCAGGCGCAGATCTTGCGGATCCCCGAGCAATACTTGTGGATGCATCGGCGCTTCAAGGGCCTCAGCCCCGACTACCCCGATTATTACGGCCGCGATTCCCGCCAACGGATGACGCCCCCGTCGCCGAAGGTCATCGTTTGAGCGTGACCGATCGCAGCGTGCCCGCTGCCGCCGAGGCGGCGGCTCTCGTGGAGCGGATTCCCCGGAGCTGAGGAGGCCTACGTGTGCGCCGGGCGGCGCAGCGATGCGGAAAGTCGGCTCAACGGGATGCTCATGGTGAACGTCGCGCCCGTTCCTTTCCCCCCGCTGAACGCCTGGATCGAACCGCCATGCAGCTCGGCCAATTGCTTGACGATGGCCAGTCCCAGTCCCAATCCGCCGTGGCTGCGGGTGGTGGTGGCATCTTGCTGGCTGAACCGCTCGAATATGCGCGGCAGGAATTCGGGCTCGATTCCCCTGCCGTGATCGGCCACGACGAGAGTCAGGCACTCGCCGCTGCGTCCCGCCCGGAGGGTGACCCTGCCGCCCTTGGCCGAAAATTTCACCGCGTTGCTCAACAGGTTCCAGACGATCTGCTGCAGGCGTGCGGGATCCGCCTCGATGCTCAATGCCTCATCCTCGAACGACGCGTCAACCTCCACACCGGCCAGCTGCGCGGGACCGCTCACCACGTCGAGGGCCGCGCGTATCACGGGGTAAGGGTCGATGGTTTCGGCGATCAACCGCATCTTGCCGAAGGTGACCCCCGCGTAATCGAGCAGATCGGAAATCATTTGCGCCTGGAACCGTGAGTTCCGTTCGATGGCTTGCAGACCATGCGTCACCGACGCCGGCAGACCCGGCTTGCGGTTGAGCAATGTCGCCCATCCCAGGATGGCGTTCAGCGGATTGCGCAGCTCGTGCGACAGCGTCGCCAGGAACTCTTCCTTGAGCCGGTTGCTGCGCTCCGCCTCGCTGCGCGCGGCGCGCTCGCTGGCGAGAAGGCTTTCGCGCGCCTCCTCCGCGCGCAATTTCTGCGTGACGTCGGTCGCCACCAGGATGCGAACGCCGGAGATGCCCTCCTTGGCGAAATCGAGCAGATCGTCGACCATTTCGGTCAGCTCGCGCACGCTGCCTTTCACGAACTTGAGCTGACGCTGTTGTTCGTTGGTCAGTGGACCATCCATGCCATCCAGCAGGATGCCGGCAATGCTGGTGATCGATGCCAACGGCGTGCGGAACTCATGGCTCATGTAGGAAAGGAAGCAGCTCTTCAGGTCGGCCGCCTCGCGCAACTGCAGCGCATTGTCGTCCAACTCGGCATACAGGGCGACGACGCCCTTGTTCGTCTCGGCCAACTCCGCCTGGAGCGAGGCCAACTCGGCCTGCTGGCTGGCGATCACCGACCTCAAGCTGTCGATGTCGTCGCTCATTGGCGATGACACGCGACGACCACGGTCGCATCATCGCGGCGGCGAACGAAATCCCGGTACAGCACCGCGGCGACGACTGCCGAATGCCGTAGATGCAGCCCGGGATATGCGCTCACGGGCCAGTCGTAATCACGCCTGCGCCCGGTCCTCGACAACACCACGGTCCTCTGCCCGGCGGCATGGCGCACGACGTTGGTTGCCAGTTCGGTGGCAATGATGCCGACCCGACCGGCGCTCACCTCGTCGAACTGAAAGCCGTCGGCACACCGGTGACGTCGATGATCGCGATCTGCGACTCGGTGTCGACGATCTTCTGCAACACGGACGCGATGGAATCGCTGGCGGCCATTGTCGTTCCCTCGTGAAATCCTGCGCCAGAACGGCGGGAGATTCGCAATGAATCATTCGCTAACCAATAAGCTTACGCGTTTTGGCCCCGCGCCGATATAGAACCCGGGGGGCGCAGCCGACATGACGAGGCTTGTAAAATTTAGCCGTCGGCAGCGCGGATCCTCCCACCCGACGCCGCCAACGATGCTACAGCGCCGCGCGCAGCTCCTCGCGACGCTTAGCCTTAAGCACGGCGCCGTAGACCAATCCGGCGATGAGCCACGCTCCACCCACCTCGACGGCCAGAGCGCTCATGCCCGAGAACACCGCAAGCACCACGACGATCCCACAGATCGGCGCCGCCCAGTGCGCGGCCCACGCACGCGAACGCAATTTCACGCCGAAACGCGCCAGCACCGACACGTGGAGGAAGAGGAACCCGCTCAAAGCGCCGAAATTCACGATGGACGCGAGGTCGTCGAGCCTCTTTTTCATGAACAAGGCAACTGCCAGCGAGATCGCCGCCGTCACCAGCATGCCCATGTAAGGCGTGTGGTAGCGGGGATGGATTCGCGCCAGGACGGCGGGCAGCTGCCGGTCCCGGCCCATCGCATAGACCACCCGCGCCACACCCACCTGCATCGGCAAGGCATTCGACAGGCCGACGATGGTGGCGTAGGCCCACGCCAGCAGCGCCGCCGTCCAGGGACCGGTGGCCGCGTCGGCCAGTTCGTAGATCGCCGCCGAAGGGTCCTTTAAAGCAATCCCCGGCAGCATATTTCCCAGTATCCAGGTCAGGCCGACGAAGAACACCGCGGACAGCATCAGCACCGCGATGATGGCACGACCGACGACCCGCCGATCGCCCCCCTCCACTTCCTCGGCCAACGTCGACACCGCATCGAACCCGAGGAACGACATGATGCAAATGGAGGTCGCGCTGAAAATCTTGGCCGAATCGAACGCGGCGGGATTCCACACGGGCTTTAGCGTCAGGCCGCCGTTGCCGAAGCCCGCGTACAGCGCGATCACGCACAGCACGGCGAATGCGACCAGGATGATCACCTGCAGCGCCACGGAGATGAAATTCGCCCGCGAGGTGACCGTGATGCCGAACCAATTGATCGCGGTGGTGACCGCCACCAGCAGCACGATCCAAACCCCCCGGTCGATGCCCGGCAGCAGCGTCTCCAACGCCACCGCCATCAGCACGTAAACGAACGCGGGAATCAGCAGATAGTCGAGCAGGATCATCCAACCCGCGACGAACCCGGCATAGGGTCCGAGCGAGTGGCGTGCAAACCCATAGACGGAGCCCGCGGTGGGCAGCGCTTCGGTCATGGTCGCGTAGCTGCGGGCCGTGAAATACATGCAGACGGCGCCCAGCAGATACGCGAGCACGATCAGCCCATTCGACTCGTTCCACACGAATCCGAGCGTGCTCAACGGCGCGAACGGCGCGATGTACGCAAGACCGTAGAGGATCAAGTCCCAATACGTGAGCGAGCGCCTCAGCCCGACGCTGGTCTCAGTGATCATTCATTTGCCGGAAACACCCGATTCGTCGGCTTTCTTCAGCAACGCAGCGCGCATCGGCGACGCCTCGAGGCGCAGCGGCTGGGTGCGCAATCTTCCGATCTCCTCGGCCGAGAACGGTTCGAAGTCGGCGGGCAGGTGCTCCTTGTCGAAGCGCCAGAACATCCAGTTCATCAGGTCGGCCAGGTCGGCGTTGCCGAGAGGCGACGTCGCCACGCCGGGCACGCGCCCCAGATAATCCCGTCCGCCGGGCACATTGAGGAATTTGGATACCGTGCCGGCGATGCTCGGTGCGGTCCCGTCGGAGCCCGCGCCGTCCGGCCGATGACATCCCTGGCAGTTGAGCGTCCAGTTCTGCCACGCGCGTTGCGGATTGAGGACATAGGCCGGTGCGTCCGGCGGCGATTGAGCGGCGGCGGACGTGAACGCCGCGATCAGGACCGCTCCGAGGACCGGCCGGCTCATGAATCGGGATATGGCGGACGCAACGCCCGGGTCGCCTGGGGCGATCGGTCGGAGTGGCGGGCACGGGCGGCGATGACGTCCTCCGCGGTCAGCGCCGGCGCCGCGGGATTCTTGCCGCGCCCGCTCGCCAGATAGGTGAGCACGGCCGCGATCTCCGCGTCGCTGAGTCCGGACTGCGCAGGCATCACCCCGAGGTAGCTCACTCCCCCGATCTTCAGATTCCCCATCAGGCCGGTGGTCACCACCATGGCCAGGTAATCCCGGCCGTCGGCCGTCTTCGCAAACTCGCCGATCTGGTCGTGCAACGAGGGGAAGGCGCCGGGAATGCCCGCCGCCTCCGGCCCATGGCATACCGCGCACCGCGTTGAAAACACCGTTGCCCCGACGTCGTCGGCGGCTGCCGGGACGGTCCATGCGGCACCGAGCGACCCCGAGGCGCACCACGCCGCCACCGCGAGCCGCGACGATGTCCTATTTCTGCTCAATCGCGACACCCAGAATGATGGCGGTGGAGCACGTGTACGACTGGCTCTTGGTGCCGAAACACCACGTCACTTCGTTGTTGTTCTGCGGACGCACCACCGGCCGATCGCCCTGGTTGTTCTGACAGGCGCACCGGCCCCAGGCGACGCCGCCGCAGCAATCGTTGTACGAGATGATGTAGTTGCGCATGTCCGCGGGATTGCGGCAGGTGCCGATCCAGGTGATCGGTGACATCTCGGTGCCCGGAGGGCAGGAGTTGACACTGCCGCCGTAACACGCGCACAGCGACCCGTCGATGGCGCAATACCGCCAGTAATCGCACTTGGTCGGGTCGCCCGGATCTTGCGGATTCCCGGTCGATTGCGGCGCGCCGAGGCCTGAGTTTGGCCCGGTCGGCGGACTGCCGCCCTCGTCGGCGCCCCGCGCCACGGGCAACAACGGCAGCGAAGCCGCCCCGGCCAGAAAGCCCCCGAGGACGGTGAACAGGCTGCGCCGCGACGTTCGGCTCGCGAAACCGCGCAGGGCTTTTTCCGCTAAATGATCGAATTGACCCACATTCATTCTCCCGAAGAGGCACGCCGCGGCCCAACCTGGCCGAGGAATTGCTGGATGCTGCTGACGCCGGTTTCTTTGGCGACGAATAAACTTTCCAAGTGTTCACGCGTGTTGACGAGCCCCGTCGACGCGAGCTTACCCGCTTCGTCGATCAACACTGCATAGGGAAGCTTGGCCACGCCGTAACTGCGCCCCAGCTGCTCGGACACCACGTAGGGAAATTTCCCCAGGTTTTTCTGTTTGACGAATTCCGCATGCTTGTCGAACTCGCCGTCGCTCGCCAGGATGATGTCCAGCCATCCGCGTTCCGCGCCCTGCGCCGAACGCACGGCCGGCAGCAATGCGTCGCACACCGTGCAGTCCGGCGATATGAACAGCAGCAGCTGACTGCGGCCGCCGCGCAGCCCGCCGATTTGCACCGATGAGCCGTCCAACCCCGGAAGAACCATCTGCGGCGTCAGATCGCCGAGTTTCAGCGGCTGCCGCAGCGACAACGCGCCGGCCGGGGCGATGCGCTGATGCAAAACGCCGATTTGCCGCGCCAAGGCGATGCAGATGACGCCCAGCACCAGAAGGCCCACCCAAAGAGCGATTTGCGACGCGATCAGGAAACTCATGACACTTCTCCGCTGCGCATTGGGGCCAAGGCCATCACTTGATCCAATGCGCCGTATAAGGCCAGCAGCGCGCAGGCCGCCAGCAGTTGAGACCCTTGCACCGGCACTGCGCCGCGCGCCGATGCCGCCACCAGAATCGCCAGACCCAGCAGCACGGCGTTTCTTCCGATCTGAAACGCCCCCAGCGGCCGGTGATTGGCTCCGGCACCGGAGCCGAAACTGCAGCCGCAGTCGACCTCGCGCCGGCCTTGCAGGACCGCGCGCAGGATGAAGACGAGATAGGCGGCCCAGATCGCCGCGGCCAACGACGCCCCGATCATGCGCAGGTGCGCGCCGGGCAACAGGAGCAGCACGCCGGCAACGGCCTCGCCGAGCGCCGCGGCGGCCAATGCCGCCGTCGCGACGTGATGCGGCAATCCGGCGAATTCCCGCACCACGTTGCGCGAGTAGGACCATTTGACGACCTTGTGGCCGGCCGACACCGCCAGCAATACCGCGACAAAGGCCGCGAGCTGCGCCGCCAGCACTCCGGCCGTCCCGCCGCTGAGCGAGCCCATGGTCAGCGCACCGGCTCGATCAGCATGCGACTTCGAAACCCGGGCAGCTCCAGGCTGCGCACCAGGCTGCCGCCCTGGGGCTCGTACACGTCGAGCCGCTCGCCGGCCTGGACCAACATCAAGGGTTCCGGTCCGTGCGACAAGGAAATCGACGATCCCGGGCGCACCAGCCGCATGCGCTTGACCCGCGTCTTGGTGGCCGGGTTGAACACCCAGACCTCGTCGGCCGGATCCTTGTGCGTACCTTCGTGCGCATCCGCCTGCATCAGCACGTACAGCAGCTTCTGCTCGTCGCTGGCGATCAGCTGCCAGCCGCTCGGCCGCCAATGCGCCGCAGCATCCGCGCCCGACACCAGCGGCCAATCCGGCAGCACCTTGACGTCGTCGCCCTGCATGTCGATGGGCTGCACGCGCCCCTTCAGGCTCGGAAAATAGCGCACGCCGCCCAGGGTGGCCGACCCGGTGAACAAGGGGTCGGTGTCCAGGGGATTGAAGGCCTTCGTTTCGCTGCGACCCGCGACCGCGCCATTGGCATCGAGTTTGATGCTCAGCAACGTGCCGCTCGAGCACAAGGTCGAGAAGCCGCGTGCGCCGGTGGGGTAGACCAGCGAACAGCCCGGGATCTCGATCTCCCCCAAGGGCTTGCGGTTCACGAGGTCGACGACGGTCACCGAGGAAGCCGGCGTGAAGTTGAAGATCAATGCCATGCGCTGATCGTCGGTGAAGGCGACCAGCCCCTCCATCGCCGTGATGAGCGCGCGCTTCGTTCCCGGAAGCACGATCTCCCCCACCGCGTTCAGCGTCTGCTTGTCGTAGATGGTGATGAAGTCGGTGCGCACGCCGCGCGAACCGCGCGACCACACCGTGTCGGCCACGTAGATCTCCGGACGTTTGTCGGACACCAACAACGTCGCCGAGTCGTGCGCCTGCAGCTGGCCCTTGACCTCGCGGCTGTCGCTGCCGACGTTGCGCAGTTCGATCCGGTCGCCGGAGTAATTGAGGAAACTCCACGTCGTCGGATAATGCGCCGGCAAGGTTTCGACTTTCGGGATCGTTTCCGCCGGCAACGGCTTCGGAAAGTCGACTGCGCCCGCGAATGCGGCCGCCACGCACGAGCCCACGCCCAAGGTTGCCCGTAACACTGTCATTCTCATTTCGTTAGGCCTCTCTTCGCATTCATGATGTCTGGTTGAGCACGGAAAAGCGCGCACCGCTGATGGCGTAGGCGACGATGACGTCGCGAATCGAAATGGCCTGGCAGGGGCTCAAACTGGGCTCTCCCGGCGGCCGGCGCGTGATGGCGCGGCTCGTGTCGTAGATACGCGCGATGCCCGACCTTCGTAACCCCAATTATTCGACTCCCGTTTTTTGCGCCCGTCATCGCGCTTTTGCCGGAGTGTACGTGAACGGCCGCTAGCTGAATACTCCGGCGCGGCAACAGGTATATTCCACGAATGAACGTCGCCCAAACACTTTTCTACCTTGCCTTGGGTCTGGCCGGACTCGCCTTCGTGTTCGCCGGGGTCCGAGCCGCCCGCCGCAGCCACGCACTGCGCTGGCCCACACCGATCGAGAATCTCATCGGATTCACGGTGGCCTTCTTCGACACCTTGGGCATCGGCTCGTTTGCCCCCACGACCGCAATCCTGAAACTGCGTCGCATGGTCCCCGACGAGCTGATTCCAGGGACGCTCAACGTGGGCCTCACGCCGGCCGCGCTCACGGAAGCGTTGATTTTCGTGACCGCCATCATCGTCGATCCGGTATTGCTCGTCACCGTCGTGGTGAGCGCCGCGGCCGGCGCGTGGCTCGGCGCCGGTGTGGTCGCGCGCCTGCCGCGCCGCGCGATCCAGATCACCATGGGCTTCGCCTTGGCTGTAGCCGGGTGCGTCTTTACCGCGGTCAATCTCGGCGCGTTGCCGGGCGGCGGCGTCGCCATGAGCCTCGGCGGCTGGAAATTCGGGCTGGCGGTCGGCATCAACTTCGTCCTCGGAGCCCTGATGAGCGCCGGCATCGGACTGTACGCACCGTGCATGATCACTCTGGCACTGCTCGGCATGCATCCATTGGCAGCGTTCCCCATCATGATGGGCGCCTGCGCGCTGTTGCAGCCGGTCGCCAGTTTGCGTTTCTTTCAAACGGGCGCGTTCGCCTGGGGCCCCTCTCTCGGGCTCGCCTTCGGCGGCATCGCCGGCGTGTTCGTCGCGGCGTTCATCGTCAAGTCGCTGCCGCTCGTGGCGCTGCGCTGGCTCGTGATCGTGGTGATCGCGTACGCGGCCTTCGCCATGCTGCGTTCCGCCACGCGCGACGGTGCACCGACGCTGCCACGGTCCGAGTGAGACTCTCATGGCGGTGTCCCTGCGCAAGGCCACGCTCGCGGACATCCCGGCCCTGAGCGCATTGATCGCAAGGTCGGCGCGGGGATTGAGCTCCGAGGACTATCGGCCGGCCCAGGTCGAGGGCGCGCTGCGCGGCGCCTTCGGCGTCGATTCCCAGTTGCTGCACGATGAAACCTATTTCGTGGCCGAAGAGAACGGCGACATGGTGGGCTGCGGCGGATGGAGTTTCCGCTCGACGCTGTTCGGCGGGGATGCCCGGGCGGAGCGCGATGCGTCGCTGCTCGAGCCGCTCACCCAATCGGCCAAGATACGGGCTTTTTTCGTCGATCCGGCTCATGCCCGCCGCGGCATCGGCACCCTGCTTCTCGAGCGCTGCGAGCAGGAGGCCAGGGCCCACGGCTTCTCGCGGGTGGAACTGATGGCGACGCTTCCCGGCGTGAAGCTCTATGCCGCTCGCGGCTATGTCGGCGCGGAGCAGGTGCGGTACGACGTCGGGTCGGGCGAAAGCATCGAGTTCCTTCCAATGTACAAGCGGCTGGCCTAGTCGTTCCACAGGGCGGCCCAACCCGCCTCGCCCAACTCGCGCAATCGCTCGATATTGTTCTCGTAGATCGAATCCGGATTCGGATACTGCGCCAGCACGCGTTCGATGCTCGCCTCGCGCAGCAGATGCAGCGTGGGATACGGGGACCGGTTGGTATGATTCTCGATGTCCTCCGGCCGCGTGCCGGTGAACTGGTACTGGGGATGAAAGCTTGCCACCTGGATCTCGCCCTCGAGGTCGAGATCGACCACCGCGTCATCGCAGATCTGCAGGAAGTCGTTGAATTCGATGAAATCGTTGAGCACCCAGGGATGAATCAACAGCGTGGTCTCGACCTGCCCGGGCTGCGCACGGTGCAGATGCGCGAGTTCCGTCCGCAGATCCTCCAGCAACCCCGCCGCGCTGCGCTGACCGCTCACTTGAAAGCGAATCCGGTCGGCACGGTAGACGCTTTCCGCAAAAGGACACAGACCGAGCCCGATGACCGCCCTTTCCACCCAGCGGCGCGTCTCGAGAATGATGTCGTCGGTCATGGGCGCAAATCCTGTGTGGTCGTCGGCAGTCTAATCGCCTTGAGTTCTAGTATCCTAACGGACCGCTCAATCACCGTGAGATGCAAAGACGATGCTACCAACGATTCCCGCCACGCTGATCCCCGGAGATGGGATCGGACCCGAGATTGTCGATGCCACCCTCGCCGCCCTGGATGCGCTGGGTGCGCCGTTTCAATGGGATCGTCAGGTCGCGGGCCTCGAAGGCGTCAAACTCGCGGGAGACCCCCTGCCGCGCGCTGCGATCGACAGCATCCGACGTACTCGACTGGCTCTTAAAGGACCGTTGGAGACACCGTCGGGCGGCGGATATCGCTCGTCCAACGTCCGTCTGCGCGAAGAATTCAAGCTGTACGCCAATTTGCGGCCGGCCCGCACCCTCATCCCGGGCGGCCGCTACGACAACATCGACCTGGTGGTGGTGCGCGAAAATCTCGAGGGCCTGTATATCGGCCACGAGCATTACATCGAGATCGACGACGACCCTCACGCCGTCGCCATGGCCACCGGCATCAACACCCGCCAGGGAAGCCGCCGAATCCTGGAGTTCGCCTTCGCGCACGCGGTCGCCACGGGCCGCAAGAAGGTCGCGATCGTGCACAAAGCCAACATCATGAAGGCGCTCACCGGCATTTTCCTGGAAACCGGCCTGGAACTGTACGAGCGCAAGTACAAGGGTCAATTCGTGCTGGAGACCGTCATCATCGACGCGTGCGCCATGAAACTGGTGCTGAACCCCTGGCAATTCGACACGTTGGTCACCACCAACCTGTTCGGAGACATCTTGTCGGACCTGGTCGCCGGACTGGTGGGCGGCTTAGGGATGACCCCGGGCGCCAATATCGGCGCGGACGCGGCCATTTTCGAGGCCGTGCACGGCTCCGCTCCGGACATCGCCGGAAAAGGGATCGCCAATCCGACGGCCATCCTGCTGGCATCCGCCATGATGCTGGAGCACTGCAAGCTGCCGGATCTGGCGCTGCGATTGCGCACCGCACTCGACGAGACGCTGAACATCGACAAGGCACGGACCGGCGACCTGGGCGGCCACACGAGCACCGCCGATTTCACGCGGGCGTTGGTCAAGCGCATCAGCAATGGCTGATCGCCAGCGCTCATGCCCGCGATAATTTCGATCGCCAATCTGGCCAAATCGTACGCCTCGGGTGTCCATGCACTGAAACCGATCGATCTCGAGATCGAGAAGGGCGAGATTTTCGCCCTTCTCGGCCCGAACGGCGCCGGCAAGACGACGCTCATCAACATCATCTGCGGCATCGTGACCGCGAGCAGCGGCTCCGTGACCGCCGATGGCCATGACATCGTGCGCGACTACCGGGCGGCCCGCGCGAAGATCGGGCTCGTTCCCCAGGAACTGACCACCGACGCATTCGAAACCGTCTGGGCCACGATCACGTTCAGCCGGGGGTTGTTCGGCCGCCCCCCCAACCCCGCCTACCTCACCGGCTTGCTGCACGACTTGTCGCTGTCGGACAAGCGGGATGCCAAGATCATGACGCTGTCGGGAGGCATGAAGCGGCGCGTCATGATCGCCAAGGCCCTGTCGCACGAACCGGAAATCCTGTTCCTGGACGAGCCCACCGCCGGTGTCGACGTCGAACTGCGGCGCGACATGTGGAATCTGGTGCGGCGTCTGCGCGAGGGCGGCGTCACCATCATCCTCACCACGCATTACATCGAGGAAGCCGAGGAGATGGCCGACCGGATCGGCGTCATCAACAAGGGCGCCCTCGTGCTGGTCGAGGAAAAGAAGGCGCTGATGAGAAAGCTCGGCAAGCGCCAGGTCACGCTGCATCTGGCGAACCCGCTTAGGGCCATCCCCGCCGAATTTGCGCCATGGCGGCTGGAATTGAAATCCGCGGGCCGCGACCTGGTCTACACGGTCAACGGCGGCGAGAACATGGATATCGCCCGGCTGCTCGACCAGATGAGCAGATCCTCGGTGGCCATCACCGACCTGCAAACCCACCAGAGCTCGCTCGAGGACATCTTCGTCAGCCTGGTGAGCAACCGATGAGCCGTGCCACTCCCGACCACCGCGCGCCGAGCCGGTGAACCGCCCCGCCATGCCCGCCTTCAACCGCCATGGCGTGTGGGCCATCTACCGATTCGAGATGGCGCGCGCGCTGCGCACGCTGGTGCAAAGCCTCGTGACCCCGGTCATCACCACCTCGCTGTATTTTGTCGTGTTCGGCGCGGCGATCGGCTCGCGCATGAATGCCGTGTCGGGCGTCGATTACGGCGCGTTCATCGTGCCGGGGCTCATCATGCTCGCGCTGTTCACCGAAAGCCTCTCGAACGCGTCGTACGGCATATTCTTTCCCAAGTTCATCGGCACCATTTACGAGCTCCTGTCGGCCCCGATCTCCTATGCTGAGATCGTCCTCGCCTACGTGGGGGCCGCCGCATCCAAGTCGATTTTCCTCTCCCTGGTCATCCTGGCCACGGCGTCGGCATTCGTGCACATCCACATTCTGCACCCCGTCTGGATGATCGCCTTCCTGGTGATGACCGCGGTCACCTTCAGTCTGTTCGGATTCATTCTGGGATTGTGGGCGAAGGGCTGGGAACAGCTGCAATTCATCCCGATGCTGGTGATCACGCCGCTCACGTTCCTGGGCGGCGCGTTCTATTCCATCGGCATGCTGCCGCCGGCCTGGCGCACCTTCAGCCTGTTCAATCCCATCGTGTATTTGATCAGCGGATTCCGCTGGTGCTTCTACGGCGTCGCCGACGTCAACGTCGCCGTGAGCTTCGGCATGACGCTCGGATTTTTCGCGCTGTGCCTGGCGGTGATCTCGTGGATCTTCAAGACGGGCTACCGGATCAAGAACTGACGGCGGGCGCCATGACAAGCCGGTGCCATGAAAAAAGGGTGACAGCGAAAAATTCGCCGCCACCCCAGAGTCACCACTTTACAAACGATTGCTAAACGCTAGAACTTGTACACCGCCTTGACGTAGTAAAAGCCTCCGTTGATGCCGAATGGCGAGAAGATCGGATATTGCGTGACCGCGGCGTTGTCCCCTGCAGCGATTTCATGTTGCAAAATGCTGCTGTTGAGCCGACCCGGAAAACGATTCAGCAAGTTCTGCGCGCCGACCGCCAAATTGAGATGCTCCGTGAACTGGAAACCGACATCCAAATTCGTGATGGGTGTGATGCCGATCGAGTCCTTGAAGTACTCGAAGTTGCCGGTCGGGTTGTCGCCGTCGTCGTTCTCGAAATCCGACGTCGGACCGTAGATCTTCTCCACGAGATTGACCGTCAACTTGTCGAGCTGCAGCAACGCGCCGAAGTTCACCACGTACTTGGGACTGGCGGTGGTCAGTTCCGAATAGGCGGTTTGGTCATACAGCACGGCTCCCGTCAATGACGCCGGCGTCGCCGCGTACTTCGTGATCGATGTCGTGTTCACGTTGGCGCTGACCGACCAGGTGATCTTGCCGAAGTTGTAGTCGTACGGAAAGTTGAACACCAGGTCAGCCCCGTCCGTGCGCGTATCGATGCCGTTGGCAAACACATTGATGCCGTATGAACCGCAAACGATGGATGCGCTTGGGCCTGGCGGACAGGTGCCTAGAATCGCCGGATCGATGACATCTGTGCCGTGCGCATAAGCGGCGATGGCCGCGCCGACGCCCGCGTAAGCGCCCGTCGGTACGCCATTGATCTGGCCCGCGACGTTGCCGCTGCCGACGATCCGATTCGTGATCCCGATCTGATAAAGGTCCAGAGTCGCGCTCAGGTGCTCGTACGGCCGCCACACGAAGCCCAAGCTGTAATCGATCGACTTTTCGGGCTGCAGGCCGTTGCCGAGTCCCAGCAGCTTTCCTGCATCCGAATTGGGCGGCAACTGAACATACGCCGTGAGCGGCCCGACATTCGTCGAGGAGTAGTACTCTTCGGCCAGGGTGGGCGCGCGGAAGCCGTTGTTGACCGCGCCTCGTATCGCGAACTCGGGCGTAAAGTCATAGCGCGCGCTGAGCTTGCCGATGGTGGTGCTGCCAAAGTCGCTGTAATGCTCGAACCGAACCGCCGCATCCAGTTGCAAGGCATCGACGGGTTTGACCGCAAAATCGAGGTAACCCGCATCGTTCTTGCGCGAATGGGAGCCGGCATCGAGCGGCGTGAAGCCTGGATACGATGACGCGCCGCCGTCTTCATAGGAAATCAGTGGTCCTGCGCCGATCGAGTAAGTGTCACGGCGATGCTCGAAGCCGAAGGCGACGTTCAGCGGACCGGCAAGACCGACATCGAACGGGTGCCGGAAATCCAACGTGCTGGTCCATTGCGTCGCTTGCAGGGAACCGTCGTAGATATTGCTGAGCATGCCCGCGGCCGCACTGCCGGTATCGCCGTACAGACCGGTATTGACGGTATCCAGTGTATATAACTCATCGTGATCTCCGCCGAACCCCGTCGCCAAGTCCCAGTCCCAACCAAGGATCGTTCCTTTGACGCCGGCGGTGAATTGATAGTCGTCCTCGTAATTCGCCTCTTGGGGATTGAAGCCATTGGGCTGCGCATAGGTCGTTACGCCGCCGGCGGTGTAGGCGACCTTGTCCGGCATGCGATAGTTCTCATACGACGCCGCGTCCTTATGACCATAGGTGGCGACCAAGTACAGTTCCGTGCCTCCGTCGAAGTCCCAGCCGGCATTGACGGCCGCGAGCTTTTGCTGAACCGCCGCATCTCCGGAGATGCGGTTCAGATTCGGGTAGCCGCCGACATTTGCCGCGTTCGTATCCGGATATCCGGCTGCAGCCAGATTGGACGAGTACAGGCGCGGGTCCTCCTCGCCCACGTTGCTGTGGCCATGATTGCGGAAATCACCCGTGAGGTTGAAGTATCCGCCCTCGGTGGGTTCCAAGCCCAGGTTGGCGCTGACATCCTCGGTCTTGCCGCCGCCGTTGTTCCCGTACTGACCATAGAGCCCGGACACCGTGCCGCCCGACGAGTTCTTCTTCAGAATGATGTTGATCACACCCGCGATGGCGTCGCTGCCGTACTGCGCCGCCGCGCCGTCGGTCAGTACCTCGACGTGGTCGATGGCATCGAGCGGAATGAAGTTGAGGTCGACCCCGGCACCGCCCTGGAAGGGCGAGCCCGCATCGATTGCGACGTTCGCCGTGGTATGGCGCCGCTTGCCGTTGACCAGCACCAGCACGTCGTTCGGGCTCACGCCGCGCAGACGTGCCTGCAGCGTCTGGCCGGACATGTCGAAACCGAAGGCTTGCATCTGCAAGGAAGGGACAACTTGCGCGAGGGCCGACATGAGATCGGGCGCTCCGGTTGCTTTCAAGGACGCGGCGGAGACAACTTGAATGGGGGTCGCGCTATCCAGCGCTCTGACTCCAACCTCGCGCGTTCCGGTCACGATGACTTCGTCGATGCCTCCCGCATCCGCGGTGGGGACCGCCTGCGCATCTGACGCGGCGGTATCGGCCATGGCAGATGCGAGAGGCAGCAACATCGCGCTGCTACAAAGCATCGCAATCGCAAGTCGCAAGGTCACTGGCAGAGCTTTGTTGGAACTAGTAGGCATATGATCTCCCTGTTTGAATACGATTCAGCGCCGCCCCGGATCCGCCGCACCGCCCTTCGACCAATGCGTCGCGACGGCACATCCCTGCTGGCAGCAGCAATCAAGATTGCAAATTGCAGGCCAGCCGCGACATTGCGCCCGAGATGAGGAATCGCACAAGCAACAAAAAATTATTACCTAATAATAATCAACAGGTTATGAGTTGCATCTTCGTCCAAGATGGCGGCAGATTTGTTGTTATTGCGCAACAAAAGGGCAAAAAGACGCCGATTCAGAGCAAGAACGGTGCGCAATACCGCGGTCGCTGCCCCACAAATGCGCACCAGCACACGGTGTCCAGCCACGTGCCACCAAGATGTTGTAGGGATCGCATTGTTTTGGTGAACTTCGAAGTTGATGCACGTAAACTTTGCGTGATGCAAAAATATAGTACGGAACTTGGAACAATCCTCTGCAGCCTGATTCTGTCCGCCGCGATGCCATATCCGGGACATGCGGCGCCCGACGAGTCGTCGCCCGCTCACCCAGCCGCCCCACCGCCGCCGAAGATCGATCTCGACGCCTTCGATGCCCGGAAGAAGACCCTGCCGCTCCCCGATGGCGAGACCCTGGCCTACATCGACATGGGCAACCCCAAGGGCTTTCCGGTCGTCTTGATTCATGGCTATACCGACAACGCGCGCGACTGGGTTCCCCTGCTGCCGTACCTGTCGACGAGCTTTCGCTTGATCCTGGTCGACATCCGCGGCCACGGACAGTCGAGCAAACCCGAGTGCTGCTACAGCCGCCTGGACTTCGCCTATGACATCAAGCTGCTGCTCGACGCGCTCAAGGTGGACAAGGCCGACATCGTCGGCCACTCGCTCGGCAGCATCATCGCCCAGACCTTTGCGGAGTATTGGCCCGAGCGCACGTCACACGTGGTGCTCATCGCCTCGACCGGCGGCCAGCCCCCCGGCGCGCCGAAGAAGGCTCCGGAATTCGACTTCGCCGCGCAGATTCGCCAGCTCAAGGAACCCATCGATCCGGACTCGCCCTTCATGATTGCCTGGTGGGATTCGCCCACACCGGTCGATCCCGATTTCATCCGCCGTCAGCGCAAGGACGCCGCCGGCATTCCGCTGCGGGTCTGGCTCGCGGTTCTCGATCAAGGACTCTCGTCCGACACGGGGTATATGGACCTGCAGCGCACGCTGCCGCGCTTGACCGCGCCGACGCTTCTCATCTGGGGAAGCAAGGATCCCATCATGGAAGCGCCGGTGCGCCACAGCTTGATGAAGGGATTGCCCAAGGCGAAGGTCAAGATCTTCCCGGGACTGGGCCACAATCCGTTCTGGGAAGATCCGCAGGGCGTCGCCGATGTGGTGAACGCCTTCCTCGCGAGCTAGCCGGCGAGCGCTAGCGGGCGGGGTCGAGACCGACGTCGGCGGCGAACGCCCGACGTCGGTCCGCGTCGAGATCCAGCGAGCGGCAGGCCCAGATGTACACGAGCGCCGACACCGGCAGACCGACCAGCATGGCGATATCCGCTCCGCCGAGCGCGGCCGCGACCGGCCCGGTATACAGGCCGGTGCTGAAGAACGGGATCATCACCACGAAGCCGACGCCGTACGCCAGCAGCCCGCGCCAATTCCAGCGGCCATACATGCCATGGGGATTGAAGATTTCACGGACCGAGTAATGGCCCTTGCGAACCAGGTAGAAATCCACCAGGTTGATGGCGGTCCATGGCGTGAACAGGTACAACAGCACCGCGAGAAACTCACCGAACTTGGCGACGAAGTCATCGGACGATGCCAGCGCGATGCCGATGGCCGCCACCATGGAGACGGCCAGCGTCACGACCCGCTTCGCCAGCGTCGGACGGCTGGGTTTCAACGAATCCATCACGCTCAGCAACGTGAGCGATGCGCCGTAGAAGTTCAGCGAAGTGATCGTCAGCAGCCCGAGCAGCGAGCACAGCAGCAGTGGCTTGCCGAAACCCGGCAGCACCGAATCGGCCGCCGTGCGCAAGGCCGTGGCCACCTCCAGCGTCGGATAGAGAGCGGCCGCCAGCGTACCCACCAGCATGGTCCAGGCGCCGCCGATGAAGCCGCCCAGGTAGGTCCACCAGAATGAGGCGCTCACACCGACATCGCGCGGCAGGTAGCGGGAGTAATCGGAGACGTAGATCGACCACGCGATTTGATAGGAGGCGGCCGCGAAGAATTGCGCCAGGAACGGCACGCCGCGAAAATCCTTAAGATCGAGCTGCCCCGCGGGCAGATGCAACTTGGTGAGGACCGCGACGGTGAAAACCAACAATGCCGCGATGAGCACATACGCGATCCAGCGTTGCGCCAGATGGATCAGATCGTAGCCGATCACGGCCAGCGAGACCGCGAGCAGCGCGAACACCACCATGGTCGCGCGCGGTTCCGCGCCGTACAAATGATGCATCGTTTGCGCGGCCAGGATCTGGTTGAACGCGTTGAATCCGATGTAGGCCAGGAGCGCCACGCCCCACACCAACAAGGCGCCCACATAGCCGAACTGGGGCCGCGACTGGATCATCTGCGGCAGACCCAGTTGCGGACCCTGGGTGGAATGGAACGCCATGAAAAACGTGCCGAACGCGGAGCCGAGGACCACGGCGATTCCCATCCAGATCAGATTTCCGCCGAGCGCGACGCCCACGACGCCCGTCGCGACCGTCGCCAGATGAGCATCGCCCGAGAACCAGACCGGCCACAGATGCCACACCTTGCCATGCCGTTCGGCGATGGGCACGTAGTCGATGGAACGTTTCTCGATCAATCGCTCGCCGAAGTTTGATTCCATCGAGATGCTCGCCGTGATGCAGGGCCGAAAATACTAACACCCGCTCGCCGCACTCGCGCGCCGGATTCAATACTCGAACTGATAGGAAAGCCCGACGCTGCTTCCCGGGTCGTTGTCCGGCGTCGTGCCCTGGGTGATCGCGCTGCCATTGCCAAGGCGTGTCTGCATTTTCAAGTGTTTGGTCAGATCCACGTCCACCTGCACCTGCGACGTTCCCGTCGTGCTCTGTTTGGCCTCCACGTAGACGCGTTTCGACACGTAGCGGCCGGCCTGTACCGCATATCCGGAGTTTGTCGCGCCGGCCGCGGTGCTCGCCGTGTTGGCGCCGACGCTCAGCCGGTCGAGGCCCAAGGTTTTTTGCAGTTTCGCGAGCGGGCTGGGACCGCCGCCGCCCACTCCGCTCAACGTGGCGAGGGCGACGCCGATCTCCGCAGCCTGCGCGGCCGTCAGCTGCGCCGGGGGCACGCCGAACAGCAGCAGCGACATGATCTGATCCTGCGGCAGCGGGGGCGTGCTGCTGAACTCGAATTTCGGCGCGTCCGCGAAGCCGGTGATGCGCAGGGTGGCGGTGGTTTCCGAGACCGTGGTGTGCGCCGTGAAATCCAGGGTGGGGTCGATCTTCTTGTGCAGGCCGGCACCGTCGAAGCTGATCTTGCTGCCCTGATCGAAGGTCAGTTTGTTGCCCGACATCGAGAAGCTGCCGCGCAGCAGATCCAGACCCCCGCTCGCCACGGGCGCCTCGGTGGTGCCGCTCAATTTGATCGTGCCGCCCATCTCCGCATCCAAACCACGTCCTTGCACGACGATTTGCCGAGGCGCCTCGATGGTCAGGTCGATGCCGACGACGAGCTGCGTCTGCGCGGTGGCCGTCGCGCCCTTGCCGCGACGACGCACGTCGAGCACCGCGACGTCCGGCGGGAGCGAGTTCGGAATCCCGATGCTGGCACGATTCACATGCACCTTGCCCGACACATCGATGCGTTTGCGCAGCGTGCCGCCGACGTGCACGTCCGCATCCAGATTGGCGGTGACGATATTGCTCGCGATGGGCTGGGCGTTCCTGGCGGTGACGTTCAGATCCACCGGCAACCCGGGCTGCAGCACGCCCAGCGACCCCGTCATGCCGATGGAACCGGGCGCCGCGGTCGCCTTGAAACTCTTGATCTGCAAGGTACCTTCGCGTCCGATGATGTCCGCGGTGATGTCCGTCAGATTCACGCCTCGACCGTAATCCCGCAGGCTGCCTTGAGCCAGCGTGACGCCGCCGCCCACCACGGGCGCGGCCGAACTGCCCGTCACCGTTGCATCGGCGGTCAGTTCGCCCGTTGCGTGCAGGCCGCGGGCCTCGAGAAACGGATTGGCCATGGTGACGTCGAGCTTGCCGCCGATCTTGACGGCCAGCGCCCCGTTGGCGTCGAGCGGCACGTTACCGGCGGCGGTCATCTCCGACGCACTGCCCGCGCTCAGCGTGGCGTTCAACGCGGCCGTGTCGTTGGCGAGCTGCGCGCGCGCATGCAGCTCCAGCGGGGGCAGTCCCGTCGCCGCATCGTGCGCGAAACGGATGTTGCTGGCGTCGACTTTCACGCTTCCCGTCGGGCTGGTGGGGCTGCCGCGCAGATGAGCGTGCCCTTCGACCAATCCGCTCGCGAGCAGTCCCGGCGCGAACACATTGACCAATCCAGGTTTCACCTGCAGCACCGACACCTGCAGGTCGAGCGCCGGGCTGACCTGTCCCTTCAGCTCGACCACCGCGTCCTGCGCGCCGATCTTCAAGTCATCGATGGACAGGCCGCCGGCGAACGACACCTTGGCGGGACTCAGCAGGCGCACCGTCTGGTCCCGATACACGACCGAGACGCTCGCGAGCCGCAGCTCACGCTTGTCGATGTTCAGTTCCGCGGCCGATGCCACGCTGGCGGGAAAGCCGTACAGATCGGGCAGGTTCGAGGTGAGCTTGATCGCGACGGCGGTGGACACGCCGAGAGCCTCCACATGCACGTTCCCGGCAAACTGTCCGAACACCAGATCCGTGCCATCCAGGCGCAGCTGCGCCTGGCTGTGACCCTGCATCGGCACGAACTTGACGCTGCCTTCGGCGCTCCCCGCCACCGTCGTGCCGAGCAGCCGATCGAGATCGCCGAGTTGCCCGATCCGCAGATTCAGCTGACCGTGACTTCGCGTGAGTTCCGCGTCCGCGGTCATATCGCCGTCGATGTGCGCGCTCTTCCATTGCCCTTGGCGAACGAGCACCCGGTAGGCCTTCCCGCCTGCTCGGTCCAGGGCCGCATCGAGCGTGAGCGGAGCCCCGTCGAGCATGCCGCGGGCCTGCAGGGACAGGTTGGGCGTGGTGGGCAGGCCGCGCGCACGCAGCGAAGCCGTGACGAGGCCGGACGGTGAGCCCCGTACCGAGACATGAGACGTCAGGTCGGCATCGGCGTTAAGCGAATTCACGGGCCCGCTCAATTTGCCCGACAATTTCGCATCGCCGGCGACGTCGCTCGAGAGCGCGGCGAGGTCGGCCAATTCGACCTGCCATTGAGCTTGGAGGTCCTTGACGAAGGGCGCCAACGGATTTTCCCCGGTCGCAGGCTTGGCGCGGGGCGACGCCGGCGGCGTCCGCGTTGCACTGCCGTTCGCCGCCACGGTGATGCCGCGGGCGGCGATCCTGACGTTGTCGACCTTGATCTTGTCGGCGGACAGCTCTCCCGACAGCTGCACGGCGATGTGCTTTCCCACGGCGCCCACCCAACCCGCTTTCCCACCGGACACACCGATGCTGGCGTCCGAGGTGATCGCATCCCCGCTCGGACGATGCGTCAGGCGCGCATCGAGCACCGCGTCGCCGAGAACATCCTGACCGGTGAACGCGGCGAACGGCGCCAGATTCGGCAGCTTGAGCTGGACCGACGTCATCATCTGGCCATCCTTGTCGGCGGCCGTCTGTGTCGAGGCACGCAACGAGAACAATCGATGGACCGCGTTCAGTTCGAGCGGCCGGGCGGGAGCATCGAGTTGCATCGACGCGTCGAGCTGCAATGGATCGCCAGCAAAAAAGCGCGGCTGGGGGCCGGGAATTTCCAAGCCAGTCACCGTGGCGTGGGTCGTCACCTTGCCGCCGCTCGCGCCGAGGTCGGCCGTCAACGCGGAGATCCGCGTGGTCCCGGCGATGCGCAGCTGGCCCACGTCGAGTCGGCCCGAGGCGGTGGGCGCGGCGACGGATCCGTGGAAACTGCCGTTGAGCGTCAGTCTCCCCCACGACACGTCGGGTCGGGGCGCCATCGCAGGCGACGTCAACGAATAATCGACATCAGCCGATTGGTGGGTCAGGTCGACGCGTCCTTGAACTCGCGCGCGCAGATCGCCGGCGGCGAGTGTCACGTCGACGACCTCCGCGCTGCGTGGCCCGGTGAGCGTCGCCGTCGCCGACAACGCGCCCAGGCCGGGCATCGCGACGAGGTTCTCGAGAGGTCCGCTCGCCGGCTCGTGCAGGGTCAACGAGGCATCCATGCGGGCAGGATCGAATTTCAGGTGCAAGGTGTAGGCACCGTCCCCGTCGAGCCGCCGCACATCGAGATCGGCGTCGGCATCCTCGAGGGAGCGCAACCGAACGTTGCCGTTGGCGGACAAGGTCGCCGCCGTGCCGACCACGGCCGCCCCCACCTCCACCCGGTCGATGGAAAACCGACCGACCTCGATGAACGGAATCGAAGCATTGCCGCCCGTCCCATCGCTGATGGGTCCGCGCTCGATGTGCAGACGCGCCGCGTGCAAGCTATCGACTTCGATGCGCCGCTCGAGCAGGCGCAGCGGGAACCAGCGCAGCGCGATGTCATCCGCACTCAACCAGACGCCGCCGCGGTCCACCAGTTGCAATTGCGCGAGAGTCAGCTGCACCGGGAATGAACCGCCGAGGCCCGAGAGCCTCACGGTGCCGGCGGTAAGCTGGTACGTCAGGCGCTCGATCCATGCGCGACCCGGATCCGTGTTGCCCGCGATCATCACCGCGCCGCCCAACACCACCAGCAGCAGCAGCGCGCCGGCGATGACCCAGGCGGAGACTTTGAGGAGACGGCGCATCAAAAGGCCTGCCCGAGCCCGATGTAGATCTCGAATGCGTCGTCCTCGACGGTGAGCGGCCTGTTGACCAGCACGCCTTGCGCGTTGTAGGCCGGATCCGCATAAAAGATCCTGGTTCGTTTGGTGGGCATGGCGACGTCGAAGCGAATCGGCCCGATGGGCGTGTAATACCGGACCCCGGCGCCGACGCCGACGCGAAACTCGCTCGGCAGCCCTTTCGACGTGGCGCCGATCTGACCCGCATCGACGAAGAACGCCGCACCGAAACGGCTGCCGAAGCGTTGCCGCAGCTCGACGCTCGCGGCGGCGATGGACGTGCCGCCGATCGGATTGCCGTCCGCCTGGAACTTCGGCCCGATCGCCTGATACGCGTATCCGCGCACCGTCCCGCTGCCGCCGCCGTAGAAACGTTGGTCGGGGGGCAGGCTCAGTTCGCTGGCGCCCTGGGCGAGGCCCGCCAGGGCTCGCGAGGCGATCACTGTCCGGCCCGGAGCACCCAGCCCGAGCGCGTTCAGATCGAAGTAATCCGCCAGCTTGATCTGACTGATGATGAAACTGGAACTCGGGTGCCCGAAAGCCCGTGTCGGCGTGATGTTCAACGAGTTACGCATGCCGTGCGTGGGATCATCGAGCGGCGAGGCGAGGTGGGTCGAGTCGTACGACAGCCCGAGCGGCAGCGCCACCAGGGTGTAGTTGTAGGTCACCAGCGTGTAAATGGCCGCTGGACTTTCCTGAGTGATCTGCTCTTCCGTCGTCGCGATTCCCGCGCTGGCGGACCAGACGCTGGATAGTTTCCGATTCAGCGACACGCCGGCGGTGAGTGCCTTTTGGTCGTATGCCTGCAGCGACTGTTTGATCGCACCCACGGCGAACTGCAGGGACTGGTCGCGATGACCGAAATCAGGCAGGATCAGCTTGATCGACGTGTCATAACCGATGCCCGTTGTTGCACTGCCGCCCAGATTGATGATGGAGGCGGCGACATTCAGCTGCTCGGCATTGCCGAACACGTTGCGATCGGACCAGGTCACGCCGGCGCTGCCCCCAAGATCCGTCGAATACGCGGAGTTGAAGGTGACGGCATGGCGCAGCCGCTCGTGGATCGTGAAGGTGATGGGCACCGCGCCGTCGGCGTCGGCCGTCGCGTCGAGCTGCACCGTGATCGACGCGATCGGACCGAGTCCCAGCAGATCGCGGCGCGCGCTCTCGACCGCGCTCGAACTGTATTGCTGCCCCGAATGAAGGGTCAGCCGTCGGCGCACCACTTTTTCGTGAAGCCGTTTGAGGCCCTCGATGCGGATCTGCCCGATCTTCACCCGCCGGCCGGCATCCACATGGAAGGACACGTCCAGCAGAGGCTCGGTTTGATCCTCGTAGGCCACGGGAGCGTCGACCTTGGCGAACGCGTAGCCCCGCTCCTGGAGCGCCGTCTGCAGGCGCGAGCCGGCCGCCAGCACGTCCGAGGCGATCGCCGGGTCACCCGGCTTCAGCGTGAACACGCCCTGGGCAGCCTCGGGAATGGTGCCCTCGAGCTTGACGCCGCGCAGGTGATAGAGCGGTCCCAGGTCGAAGCGGACCGCGACCTTCGCATCCTTGCCCTTGGGCAGCGCATTCAAGGAATTGGCGAGTTCGCCGCTGCCGAGCGCCATGCCGTCGATGGTCACCGTGACGCTCGATTGATAGTAGCCGTAGCTCTCCAGAACGGTCTTCAGGCGGTCGCCCTCTCCCCGCGCACGCGCGATCAACCCGAAGGGACTGACCGGCGCGCTGGTGCGTAGTGAGACGAGGTCGGAGGTCGCGCGCAGCGTACCGTCCATCGCCCCATTGCCGGTGGACCCAATGTCGACCCGGTAGGGCTGAGGATCCGCAGCACGAACCAGATTGGACGCACACAGGGCGACGACGACTGCGGTAATTCCCGGGATACTGAAACGCATTGCACCGAGAATCCTAATACGGTTGCCACCCTTCACGATAGTTTACACGCCTTGCCCCCATCGCCGGCTACGGTGGTGGGGCACCGCCTGGACGCCAGCGAATTCCTACGTGCCGTGGTAAAGTCTGCATGCTTATGCTTATCGACATCGCCTGAGCACTCCATGACGTCCCTGATCGTCTGCCATGCATGCGACCTCGTGCATCGTCGCGGCGCCATTCAGGCGGATTCGCGGGTTCGATGCACGCGCTGCCGGGCCGAGCTCTACCGCACCAATTCCGCGAGCATCGACACGGCCATCGCGCTGGCCATCACCGCGTCGGTGTTGTTGTTGCTGAGCAATCTCTATCCGTTGGTGGCGTTCCAGCTGAACGGCACCACCCGGGTCACGACCCTCTTCGGCGCCGCACTCGGCTTGTACGACCAGGGCTACGGACTCATCGGCGCCATTGTGCTCATCACCACGGTGTTCATTCCGCTGTTCCAGATCGCCAGCCTGCTCTATGTGCTCATCGCACTGCGCGACCGGCGGCGTGCCGTCCGGCAGAACGAACTGTTTCGCACATTGAGCCGCCTGCGCCCCTGGGCGTTGCCGGAGGTTTTCATGCTGGGTGCGCTGGTCGCCGTGGTGAAGCTCTCCGCCCTGGCCCAGGTCATACCGGGCATCTCGCTCTTCTGCTACGCCGCCTTGATGCTGACGCTCGCGGGCCTGACCAGCGTCACGCCCACCGAGCAATTCTGGGCGTGGGTCGAGGGCAGCAAGACATGACGCGTTTCGTCACCGGCCGCGAACTCGGGCTTCTGGTGTGCTTGCACTGCCATGAAACGGTGCGCAGCGCCGGCAAGGATCGCGCCCGGTGCCCGCGCTGCGGCGCCGCGATTCACGCACGGCGGCCGTACAGCGTCGCCACCACGGCGGCCCTGACCGTGAGTGCCGCGCTGCTGTACATTCCTGCGAATCTGCTGCCCGTCATGTACACGCGCACCTTCTTCAGCGAGGACAGCGACACCATCATGAGCGGCGTCATCTCATTGCTGCAGGAAGGATCATGGCCGCTCGCGTTGCTGGTCTTCGTCGCGAGCATCGTCGTGCCGCTGTTGAAGTTGCTCGCGATGAGCTGGCTGCTCTGGTGCATCGTCCGCAAATCGCCCGGCCATCCGTTGCAGCGGAGCAAGCTGTTCCGGCTGGTCGAGTTCATCGGCCGCTGGTCGATGCTCGACGTCTACGCGATCGCGCTGCTCGTGGCGCTGGTGCAGATTCGCTCGCTCGCCAATATCAGGGTCGGCATTGGCGCGCTGGCGTTCTGCGCGGTGGTAGTATTGACCATGCTTGCAGCACAGTCATTCGACGAACGCCTGCTCTGGGACACGACATCCGATGACTGACTCGTCGATTCCTCCTTCCCACGACCTGCCGGAGGCGATTGCCGACCCGCCGCGGCACTCACGTGTGCCCCTGGTCTGGGTCCTCCCGGCATTGGTCGTTCTGATCGGCGCCTTCGTGGTCGTCCAGCAGAAGCTGGCCCAGGGCCCGCGAATCGACATCAGTTTCCTCGACGCCGACGGGCTGGAGGCGAACAAGACCAAGCTCCGCTACAAGGACGTGGAGATCGGCGACGTCACCGACATCCACGTTGCGAAGGATCGCAAGACCGTGATCGTGAGCGCCCGCCTGCACCGCGACGCGAGCGATTACCTCGTCGAGGACACCCGGTTCTGGGTCGTTCGCCCGCGCGTGACCGGCGGCGGCGTCTCGGGTCTCGGCACGCTGGTGTCGGGCTCGTACATCAGCGTCGACGTGGGCCGCTCCGACAAGAAAAAGCACGAGTTCACCGGACTCGAGATACCCCCGATCGTGACCGCCGACCTGCCGGGTCGCGAATTCGTGCTGCACACGGACGACATCGGTTCGTTGAGCGTGGGCGCGACCGTGTTTTATCGCCACCTGGCCGCCGGCCAGGTGGTCGCCTATTCCCTCGATCGCGGGGGCGCCTCCGTCACCATCAAGATCTTCGTCAACAATCCCTTCGATGCGTTCGTCACGGGATCCACGCGCTTCTGGCAGGCCAGCGGAATCGACATGTCCATCGACTCGGAAGGCGTCAAGCTGCGCACGGAATCCTTGAGCTCCCTCCTGGAGGGCGGGATCGCATTCCAACTGGCGCCCAACGCCACATCGACCGCGAGCGCTGCCCCGGACACGGAATTCAACCTGTACTCGGACCGCGACCGGGCCATGCGCCAGACGAATTCCGAGGTCCGCACGTTCATCATGTATTTCGGCGGCTCGCTGCGCGGACTGTCGGTGGGGGCGCCCGTGGATCTGCGCGGCATCACCATCGGCGAAGTGAAGAGCCTGTCCGTGGAGTACGAGAGCGACGCGGGCACGCTGCGCTTTCCCGTCGAGGTCGATATATTCCCGCAGAGAATTCGCGGCCACAGCCGCCGCAACGATCGTCCGGCGCCTGCGCCGGACGATCGCTCCGAGACGTCCAGCCGCGAACTGGTTGACAGCCTGGTGGCGCACGGCATGCGCGCCGAACTGAAGACCGGCAATCTGTTGACCGGTCAGAAATACGTGGCCCTCGACTTTCATGACGAGGTGAAGCCGGACCATGTGGGCTGGGACGCCCATCCCGCCGTATTTCCGACCACGTCGGGTGCACTCGACGAAATCCAGGACTCGATCGGCAGCATCGCGAAGAAACTCGACAAGGTCCCGTTCGATAAAATTTCGGCGCGCCTGGTCGCCACCATGGCCACGCTGGACGACACCCTCAAGACGGCGAACCGCCTGCTCGGCCAGGTCGACGGCACCATTGCTCCCGAGATCACCGCCACCCTGCAGGAAGCCCAGGGCGCCATGAAGAACGCCAGGAGCGTGCTGTCCCAGGACGGTCCGTTACAGAACGACCTGAGCGCCACGTTGCTGCAGTTGGCGCGCGCCGCCAAGTCGGTGAGCGCACTGGTCGACTATCTCGAACGCCATCCCGAATCCCTACTGCGCGGCAAGCCGGGAGACGCCCGTTGAACAGAATCCTCCCCCTCACGGCCGCCTGCGCATGCCTCTTGTTGACTGCATGCGCCAGCGAACGCGATCATTTTTACGTGCTCAACATCCTGCCCCAGGACGCGCGCGCGACGGCCGCTGCGCCCACGTTGCACGTTCTCTTGAGCGTGAGCGTGCCATCGGTCGTCGACCGGGCCGAGATGGTGGTCGGCACATCGGACAACGGCATCCTGGTGCTCGACCATGACCGCTGGGCCGGCACCTTCGCGGACCAGATCGCGCAGACACTGGCTCGCGACATCGAAAAGCGGCGCAGCGACGTGCTGGTGGGTGACCGCGGTTTCGGTCAGGCCGCCACGCCGTCGGTGACGCTCAGGGTGGACATCGTGCGCATGGTTGCCAGCCTCGGCGGCAGTGCCAGCGTCGAGGCGCATTGGCGGATCGTCGACGCCGGTGCCGGCGTGGATGAGATCGGCGGCGACGTGTTCACCGTGCCCGTGCCCGTGGACGGCACGGGTTATGCCGCGGTCGCCAGAGCCTATAGCCAGGCGCTGAGTTCGCTCGCCGACAAGTTATCCGCGGGTGTGCGTCGACGCTGAGCGATCCACGGCCCGAGTTCGGGAATGTAGGCATCGTCTGACGAACGCTGCCGCGACAACCACCTGGGCATCCAACCATCGGTCCGCTATGGTTTTGCAATGCAACCGACTCCGCCGCAAGGGCCTCTCGACGACTCGCCGGACAGCCAGGATCGGATCCGGGATTTCCTCGCGCGCCATGGTGGCCCCGGCACGTGCGACTCGAAGACCGGCACGCGCGAGTCGGGGCTCGAAGGTTGGTCCGAGGTCTTTGCCGCGGATGGATGTCGCTTGGTCTGCGAGTGGTCGCGGCTGGGAACGCGCGAAGAACTCAACTTCTCCGAGTTGCCGCCCGGCGCACCGGATCGCCACGCGTGAACCGGAAGGGCTCGATGCGAATACACGCTGTTTCTTTGATCTGCCTCGCCATGCTGGTGGCGGCCTGCCATAAGGCGAACGCCCCTCAGCCCGTCACCGCCCAGGACCTCCAGGCCGCTCAACAGGAGGCGAAACGCGAAGTCGCCGATGCGCGCGCGGAGGCCTCCAAGGACGTCAAGAGCGCCGCCAAGGTGAGCGGCTCGGATGCGGCAGTGGTGAGCGCAGCCAAGGCCACCGCGGCGTACGATGTCGCCATGGCCAAGGCCGACGGCGACCATAAGGTCGCCACCGAGCAATGTCTCACCCTGCAAGCCGACATGCAGCAGGCGTGCAAGGATCAGGCGGACGCCGCCTATCAAAGCACCGCCGCGGCCGCCAAGGGCGCGCGCATGGCCAAGCGTCAATAAAGATCGGCGGCCCCGCCGAATCGCGAGTATGGCGGCATAAGGCGACGCTCGCGCGTGCAGCGCATAAGATGCGACCATGAACAGACGACCTTGGATGCGCGCCGTCGCGCTGGCCTTGCTATTGCCCGTGTATCAAGCACGACCCGCCGACACCACCTCGGTCCCCGATAACGCCCGGTCGCCGGCCGCCCAGGAGTTCGTTGCGGCGATGCAGCGCGTGCGGCAGCATCTGCCGGACGAAGCCGACTCGCCGGCGCTCGAAGCCTACGTGCTGCACGACTATCTCGTTGCCGCGCGCCTGCGGCGCGACCTGGCCGCGAATCCCAGCGACGATTTGGACAACACCATCGACCCCTTCCTCAAGGCCCATGCGACCCTCCCCGTGGCGCGGGCGCTCCGTCACGACTGGCTCACCAGTCTCGCGGATCGCAGACGCTGGGATTGGTTTCTGCCGAGGTCCACCGACGTCTCCGACCCTCTGCTCGTGTGCGATCGACTGGCGGGACGACTCGCCACGGGCGACACCGGGGGACTCGCGGCGGACGCGCTGGCGCGGTGGAACGTGCCGCAGAAGCAGCCGCTCGAGTGCAATGGAGTCTTCTCGTGGCTCCGGGCGCAGGGCCTCCTGACGCCGGACTTGGCTGAGACCCGCACACGGGCCGCGCTCGTCGCGGACAACCCGCGGTTGGCGCAGGAGTTCGTCGTCGATGTGCCGGCGCCCCGCTCCACCCCGCTGCTGCAATGGATACAGCTGCTCGCAGCCCCCAAGGCCGCGCTCGGCATGCTGTCCATCAACCCGGCGCAGCCGGTCGAGACCGAGGCGCTGGTGGCCGGCGTCGGCCACCTCAGCAGCAGCGACATCGCCGCGGCCACCACCTTGCTGCCGACCCTGCTGCAGCGCACCGACCTCTCGCCGACGGTGCGCAATCGACTGCAGCGCGCGGTGGCGCTCGGCTCGGCCTACAGCCGGCTGCCGGGCGCGGTCGCCGCTTTCGCCAAACTGACGGAAGATCCGAACGACGTACCGGTCCAGGAATGGCGTGTGCGCGCGGCGCTGTGGTCCGGCGACTTTGCCAAGGCAGCCGCCTGGTTGGAGCAGATGCCGCCGAGCCTTGCACAGCTGCCGCGTTGGCGATACTGGCGCGCGCGCGCGACGGGCGCCGTTTCCGGGCCGGCCGCGGCGGCCCCTTTGTACGCACAGATCGCGGGCATGCGCGACTTTTATGGATACCTCGCGGCCGATCGATTGGATCAGGCATACAACCTCAACAGCCGACCGG
Organism: Gammaproteobacteria bacterium; assembly: GCA_003164785.1. GTDB lineage: Bacteria > Pseudomonadota > Gammaproteobacteria > Steroidobacterales > Steroidobacteraceae > Bog-1198. The sequence goes on from PLUE01000022.1 coordinate 293,880, forward strand.
CGCCGGACGATGCCGAAGTGCAGGCCGCTCTGGCGGCGGAGCCGGCGATGATTCGTGCTCATGCGCTGTTCGACTGCGACATGGCCGATGACGCGGGCGTCGAGTGGGCGACCGTCATGGCCGGTGCAAAGCCCGTGGTCAAGGTCCAGGCAGCGCGTCTTGCCTCCCGCTGGGGCTGGTACGCCCAGACGATCGCGACCCTGGCCCAGGCCGGGGAATGGGATGACGTCACGCTGCGCTATCCACGCCCGTACGCCTCGGCCGTGGCGGACGCCAGCAAGCTCACCCAGGTGCCCGGCGATTGGATATTTGCCGTGATGAGGCAGGAGAGCTTGTTCCGCAAGGATGCGGTGTCGCGCGCCGATGCGCGCGGATTGATGCAGATGCTGCCGGGAACCGCGACCGCCGTCGCCCACCGGTGGAACCTGCCCGCGCCCGGCCGCGACAGCTTGTTCGATCCCTCGGTCGCGGTGAAGTTGGGCGCGATATACCTGCACGAGCTGCTCGATCGGTACAAGGGCCAGCTCGATCAAAGTCTCGCGGCCTACAATGCGGGCCCGGTCTCCGTTGCGCGCTGGATACCCGGCAATTCCCTGGATGCGGATATCTGGATCGAGAACATTCCCTACACCGAGACCCGCGGCTACGTCGAGCACATCCTCGAGCACATCGTCGCGTTCGCGAAGGTGCGCGACGCGGAGCCGCCGCGGCTCTCGACGCTGTTGCCGCAGATCGAACCCACGACGCCGCCGCCATGAGCGATTCGCCGCAGCGCATCCCCGCGCTGATGCGCCTGCGCGCCATCCTCGGCGGCTCGGCGGGCAATCTGGTCGAATGGTATGACTGGTATGCGTATTCGGCGACGGCACTGTATTTCGCGCCGGTGTTCTTTCCGAAGGGGAATCAAACCGCCCAGCTGCTGCAAACGGCCGCGGTGTTCGCGGTCGGCTTTTTTGCGCGGCCGGTGGGGGCGTGGATCATCGGACGTTATGCCGATCGCTCCGGCCGCAAGGCGGCGCTCACCTTGTCGGTGGCCATGATGTGCCTCGGATCGTTGGTCATCGCCGTCACACCCGGCGCCGCCCAGATCGGCGTTGCGGCGCCCATCATCCTCATGCTCGCGCGTATCTTCCAGGGCCTGTCGCTGGGCGGTGAATACGGCGCCAGCGCCACGTACATGAGTGAAATGGCGGGCCGCACGCATCGCGGCTTCTGGTCGAGTTTCAACTATGTAACGCTGATCGGCGGCCAGCTCGTGGCCCTGGGTGTGCTCATCGTTTTGCAGCACCTGCTCTCCGGCGCGGACATGGCGGTCTGGGGATGGCGCATTCCCTTCGTGATCGGCGCGGCGCTCGCCATCGTCGCATTCTGGCTGCGTCGCAAGATGCAGGAATCCCAATCCTTCATTGGTGCGGATGCACCCGGGGACCAGCGCGGCAGCACGCGCCTGCTGTTGACGAAGTATCCACGCGAGACGCTCGCGATTTTCGGCCTGACCGCGGGCGGCTCCATGATCTTCTATGTCTACACCACCTACATGCAGAAGTTCCTGTCGAACACGGCGGGGTTCTCGAAGGATCAGGCGACCGAGCTGAGCGCCGCGACGCTCGTGGCATTTCTGGTGGCGCAGCCGTTGTGCGGCTGGCTGTCAGACAAGATCGGCCGCAAGGCCATGCTGCTGATCGCGTTCGGCGGCGGCGCCGTGGTCACCTGGCCGGTATTGACGCGGGTGGCGCTGGGCGGATCGACCGTGGTCGCATTTTTCCTGATTCTCGCCGCCGTGCTGTTCGAATCGGCCTACACGTCGATCGCCGCGGTCGTGAAGGCGGAGCTTTTCCCGACCGCGGTTCGCTCGCTCGGCGTCGCATTGCCCTACGCCCTCGCCAACGCCCTGTTCGGCGGCACGGCCGAGTACGTGGCGCTCTGGTTCAAATCGGCCGGAGTCGAAAGCGGTTTCTATGTCTACGCCGCGCTCCTGTCGGCGATCAGCTTCGTGGTCGTGCTGACCATGAAGGACACGCGCCAACACAGCCGCATCACCGAGGACTGAGGCATGCAAGGCACATCGGCCAGGCGCTCATGGACGTTTGCGGCCCGATGCCGCCTCGGCAGCCTCCTGCTCGCCCTGTGTGCCGGCACGTGTGCCACCGCGTGTGCCGGCGCGACGGCGCCGCAGCTCGACGCCAACGTGCGCGACCAGGTCGACGCCGTGGCGGGCGAGTGGCTCGCGGACACCGACGCGCCCTCGGTGTCGATCGCGATCGTCCAGCAAGGCGCCCTGACCTATGCGAACGCCTACGGCCGCGCGACACCCGCATCCCGCTACGCCATCGATTCCGTGACGAAGGAATTCACCGCCGCGGCGGTGCTGTTGCTCGCGGAAGATGGCAAGTTGTCGCTCGACGACTCCCTCGCCAAGTGGCACGGAGATCTCGGTGCGGCCGGCACCGTGACGCTGCGGCAACTCCTCTCGCACACCAGCGGCATCCGCGACTACTGGCCGCAGGATTTCGTGACCCCGGAAATGACGCGGCCCACCGACCCGGAGCCGATCATCGCGGAATGGGTGAAGCGCCCCCTCGATTTCGCCCCCGGCGCGGACTGGCAGTATTCCAACACGAATTACGTGCTGGCCGCCACGGTGGTGCAGCAGGCCTCGGGCGAACGCTTCTTCGATTTCCTGCAGGAACGCATCTTCCTGCCGCTGCACATGATGCACGTGACCGATCACGCCCTGCCGCGCACCGCCAATGACATCGAAGGCTATACGCGGCATGGCTTGGGACCGGTGCGTCGGGCGCCGCGGGAAGGCGCGGGATGGTTGTTCGGTGCGGCCGACCTCATCATGCGGCCGGCCGATCTCGCGCAATGGGACATCAGCGTGATCGACCGGTCGCTCATGCAGCCGCGCTCGTACGATGCGCAAATTCAGGCGACGGTCCTGCAAAGCGGCGCGACGACGACCTATGGGCTCGGACTCGACGTCGAACACAGCCGCGGCCGTCTGCGAATAGGCCATTCAGGATCAGGCTCTGGATTTCTGTCCGTCAACCGGATCTGGCCTCAGGACCGAACGGCGATCGTGGTCTTCACCAACGACGACTGGGCGTCTCCCGCCGACCTCGTGAATCGGATTGCTTATCTCATCCTTCCGCCCACGGCCGCCGAGGCGCGCGCACGCACCGTATTCGCCGGACTGCAGGCGGGAACGATCGATCGACGCTTGTTCACCGACATCGGCAACTTTTATCTGGACGCCGCGGCGCTCGCCGATCTGCACGCCAGTCTGGGCCCGCTGGGTTCGCCGCTCGACATGGAAATGGATCAGCAATCGAACCGCGGTGGGATGATCACCCGGCATTGGACGATTCGCTGCCGGCATGCGCGCCTCGAGGCCGTCGAGCGTGGCCACCCCGGCGGCCAGCTCGACGAATTCCTCATCCTCAAACGCGGGGAATGACGGGGGCGGCCAGCCGGGGGCGCCCAGCCGCGGCCGGCCAGCCGTGGGCGGCGAGTTCGTGGGCGGCATGCCCGCCACGTAGCCCATCGGCTCCGCCTCGGCATGCGCCCCCTGTTTGTTGATTCCCACGGTATCCGCGGGTTCGCCTTGGTGCATTAACAGACTTTAACAATTCGACCATCCGGGTTTAACCGCCCGGGGCTCAGGGTTGCCGCCATGAAATGGGAATCCCCGGCCATCGCGTTGGGCGGTGTGATTTGCGCTGCGCTGGCGGCCTGTAGTGTGGGTCCCACCTACAAGCGTCCGGGCATCGAACTTCCCACCGCCTGGCATGAATCGCCCACCGAAACAGACAACACACCCTCCGTATGGCCGGAGGCCGCGTGGTGGCATGGTTTTGGCTCGGCCGAACTGGATTCCTTCGTCGCGGAAGCCCAAACCAGCAACGATGATCTGGCCGGCGCCCTGGCGCGCGTGCAGGAGGCCGACGCCCAGATGCGGATCGCCGGCGCACCATTGTTTCCGTCGGTCGATTTCGGCGCGGATGCCACGCGCGAACGCGCCACCGTGACCGGCGCAGGCATCCAGGTGTTCAACATCTTCAATCCGCAATTCACCGCCAGCTACGAGCTCGACTTCTGGGGCAAGAATCGCGCGACGCGCGATGCCGCGCGCGCCGCCGCGGTCGCCAGCCGCTACGATCGGCAAACGGTCGCGCTGACGGTCATCAGCAGCGTCGCCACGACCTATTTTCAGGCGCTGGAATTCCGCGATCGGGTCGAGGTCGCACAACAGAACCTGGCGAACGGGCGCAAGATTCTCCACGGTTTGCAACTCGAGCAGCGCGTCGGCACCGTGACCGGACTGGATGTGGCGCAGCAGGAGACGACGGTGGCGCTGCTCGACGCGGCGATACCGCCGCTCCTGCAGCAGTTTCGTCAATCGGTGTATGCGCTCGCGGTGCTGCTCGGCCGAACGCCGGAATCGCTGGATTTGACCACGGCCACCGCCGACTCCGGAGCGTTGACGCAGCTGACCAGCCCGACCATCGTCGCGGGTCTGCCGTCGCAGCTATTGTCCCGGCGACCCGACGTGGCCGAGGCAGAGCAGCAGCTGATCGAGGCGAATGCGGACATCACGGTCGCACGTGCCGCGCTGTTCCCCAGCATCGTGCTGACCGCATCGGGGGGCTACGAGAGCAGCACGCTGACCTCGCTCATCAGTCCGGCGAACCGCTTCTATGCGGTGAGCGCCGGTCTGACCCAGCCCATCTTTCACGGCGGCGCGCTGCGCGGTCAGCTCGCCTACAGCAAGGCGCGCTACACCGAGCTGTTGACCACCTACCACAAGACGGTGCTGACCGCCTTCAGCAATGTCGAGGGCGCGCTGGTGGCGACGCGCGAAACGGCCGCCCAACAGGAGCGCCAGCAATTGGCGGTGGCGAAGGCGCGGCGCGCCTACGAGTTCGCGCAGAAACAAATGCAAGCGGGCGTGGTCAACATACTCACCGTGCTCAATACCGAAAACGCGCTCTTCAGCGCGCAGGACGTCCTGGTGCAGGTCGAATACTCGCACGTCCAGGCGCTGGTCGATTTATTCACGGCTCTCGGCGGCGGCTGGAAGCAAGGATAGACGTATGGGAAGTCATGCAATGAACAGAACGAGAATGACGACGGCAGCCGTGGGCCTGATCGCGGCGCTGGGCGTTGCCTGGTTCGCCATGGCTCACAAGCAGGCGCATGCCGCCTCGGAGAAATCCCACCAATCCGACGTGGACCGCGCCGTCGTCGTGGACACCGCGCAGGTGACGCGGACCGATGTGCCCATCTACCTTCAGGGCCTCGGCACGGTGCAGGCCTTCTATACCGTCACGGTGACGGCACGGGTGGATGGGGAGCTGCAGAAGGTCGCGTTCACCGAAGGACAGACGGTGCACAAGGGCGACCTGCTGGCGCAGATCGATCCGCGTCCGAACCAGGCCGCGCTCGAGCAAGCCATCGCCACGAAGGCCAAGGACGCGGCGACCCTCGCCAACGCCAAGCGCGACCTCGAACGGTATGCCGCGCTGCAGCCGGAGGATCTCGCCAGCAAGCAGACCGTCGACACGCAGCGCACCACGGTGGACCAGCTGGCCGCGCAATTGCAGGTGGATCAGGCGCAGATCGACAGCGCGCGCACGCAGCTCGACTACACCCGGATCACCTCGCCCATCACGGGTCTGACCGGCATTCGCGGCGTCGACCCCGGCAACATCGTGCACGCCGCGGACACGAACGGCATCGTCGTCGTGACCCAGGTGCAACCCATCTCGGTGATCTTCACGTTGCCGGAAGAGGATTTGACCGCCGTCGGCGCCGCGCACGCCGCCGGTCCTGTCGAAGTCACCGTCGTTTCCCGCGACGGCGGCAAGCAACTCGACGTCGGCGCGCTGAGCCTCATCGACAATCAGATTCTGCAGGCCACGGGCAGCGCCAAGTTCAAGGCCGTTTTCCCCAATGCGCACAATACGTTATGGCCCGGCCAATACGTCAACGCGCGAGTCCTGCTGCATACCGACAAGAGCGCGCTCACCATCCCGGCGGCCGCCGTACAACTGGGGCCGAAAGGACCGTTCACGTACGTCGTCAAGAACGACGAGACCGTCGAGGTCCGGCCGCTGCAGATCGGGCAGGAACATGACGGCATGACCATCGTAACGGGGGGCCTCGCGCTGAACGAGCGGGTGGTCACCACCAACCAATACCGCCTGCAGGCTGGGGTGCGCGTGAACACGAATGCGCCGGCCGCCGACGGCGCGGCACCGGCGGTCGCGCCCACGCCGCCGTCGGCGCCGCTCAAAACATCATGAGCATCTCGGCGCCGTTCGTCCGCCGCCCGATCGCCACCTCCTTGTTGATGGGCGGCATCTTTCTCGTCGGTCTGGTGGTCTATCCTTTGCTGCCTGTGGCGCCGCTGCCGCAGGTCGACTTTCCGACGGTTCAGGTGTCGGCGTCCCTGCCCGGCGCCAGCCCGGAGACAATGGCCTCCTCCGTGGCCACGCCGCTCGAGTACCAGTTCGCGGAAATCTCCGGGTTGACGCAGATGACCTCGACCAACGTGCTGGGCAACACCCAGATCACGCTGCAATTCGACCTGAACCGCAACATCGACGCGGCGGCCCAGGACGTGCAGACCGGCATCGATGCCGCCGGCGGCCAGCTCCCGAAGAATCTGCCGACGCCGCCGACGTACCGCAAGGTCAACCCCGCGGATTCGCCCATCCTGATCCTCTCCGTGCATTCGGACGTGCTGCCGGTGACCACCGTCGACGACTACGCCGAGAACATCCTGGCACAGCAAATCTCCCAGATCCCGGGCATTGCCCAGGTGGCGATCGGCGGCCAACAGAAGCCCGCGGTGCGCGTCCAGATCGACCCGGTGAAGCTGGCGGCGCTGGGACTGCAGATGGAGGATGTCGCCGCCGTCATCACGGCGGCGACCGTCGATGCGCCGAAGGGCGCGATCAACGGACCGAAGCGATCGTTGACCATCTACGACAACGATCAGCTGCTGAAGGCCGCGCCTTGGAACGACGTCGTCGTGGCCTACAAGAACGGCGCGGCGGTGCGGATCAAGGACATCGGCGTCGCGGTGGACGGACCCGAGAACACCCTGCTCACCGCCTGGCAGAACGGCCACAACGGCATCCTGCTGCTCGTCTTCAAACAACCCGGCGCCAATGTGATCGACGCCGCAGAGCGCGTCGAGAAGTTATTGCCGCGGGCGATGGCCGCGATGCCGAAATCCATCAAGGTCGACATCGTCGCGAACCGAACCACGACGATCAAGGCAGCGGTCCAGGACGTCGAATTCACCCTCGTGCTCACCATCGTGCTGGTCGTGATGGTGATATTCCTGTTCCTGCGCAATGCTTGGGCGACCATCATTCCCGGCGTCACGGTGCCGCTGGCGCTGCTCGGCACCGCCGCCATGATGTATGTCCTGAACTACAGCCTGGACAACCTGTCGCTGATGGCGCTCACCATCGCGGTCGGCTTCGTGGTCGATGATGCCATCGTCATGCTGGAGAACATCTATCGGCACATCGAGAATGGTCTGTCGCCCCTCGAGGCCACGCTCAAAGGCGCCGATGAGGTCAGCTTCACCATCATGACCATCAGCGTGTCCCTGGTGGCGGTGTTTATCCCGCTGCTCCTGATGGGCGGCATCATCGGCCGCTTGTTCCGCGAGTTCGCCGTCACCATGAGCCTGACGATCGCCGTCTCGGCCTTCGTCGCCTTGACCCTGTCGCCCACCATGTGCGCGTTGTTCCTGCGGGACGAGAAGCACGCGACGCATGGCCGCGCATACATGGCGGTCGAGCGGGCCTTCGACCGCGTGCTGGGTTGGTATACCCAGGGTCTGGATCTGGCGCTGGACCACCGGCGCACCACGCTGGCCATTTTCCTGGCGACCGTGGTCGCCACCGTGGTGCTCTACATCGAGATACCCAAGGGATTCTTTCCGCAGCAGGACACCGGNNAAGGGATTCTTTCCGCAGCAGGATACCGGCGTCATCACCGGATTGTCCGATGCCCCGCAGGACATCTCCTTCGACGAGATGGTGAAGCGTCAGCACGCATTGTTGGACATCGTCGCCAAGGACCCAGACGTCGAGGCCTACGGCACCAACATCGGCGGCACCCGTCCCCTCAACAACGGCTTCGTCATCCTGGGTCTGAAGCCGCGCGACGAACGCAACTCGACCGCCGACCAGATCATCACCCGGTTGCGACCGCAGCTCGCCAAGGTGAAGGGCGCCACGCTGTTCATGCAGGCGGCGCAGGATCTGAACGTGGGCGCCAGGACATCCCGTACGCAGTATCAGTACACGCTCACCGATTCCGACATCAACGAGCTCAATGACTGGGCGCCGAAGTTGCTGGCAGCGCTGCAGACGCTGCCGATGCTGCGCGACGTGGCGTCCGATCAACAGACGAGCAGCGGCATGTTGTCCCTCACCATCGACCGCGACGAGGCCGCGCGCTATGGCATCCAGCCTGCCGCCATCGACCAGGCCCTGTACGACGCCTTCGGCCAGCGCCAGGCCGCGCAATTCTTCACCCAGGCGAACAGCTACCATGTGATCCTCGAGATCACGCCCGAGCTGCAGCGGGATCCGGCATCGCTCGAGAAGCTGTATCTGAAATCGGCGATCACCGGCCAGATGGTGCCGCTGTCGGCCATGACGAAATACGACACGCAGCAAGTGACCTATTTGTCGATCAATCACCAAGGACAGTTTCCCGCCGTCACCCTTTCATTCAACCTCGCCCCCGGCGCGGCGCTGGGTGATGCGGTCGATGCCATCAATCGCGCCTCGCTGCAGATGCGCCTGCCCGCCACTGTCACCGGCAGCTTTCAAGGCACCGCCCAGGCGTTCCAGAGCTCGCTCAAGAGTCAGCCGTACCTGATTCTGGCCGCCTTGGTCGCGGTCTACATCATTCTCGGAATGCTGTACGAAAGCTACATTCACCCGCTCACCATTCTATCCACCCTGCCGTCGGCGGGCCTGGGCGCGCTCCTGGTGCTGTTCATCTTTCACATCGAGCTGTCGGTGATGGCGCTCATCGGCATCATCCTGCTGATCGGCATCGTCAAGAAGAACGGCATCATGATGGTCGACTTCGCGATTCAGGCCGAGCGCGATCAGCATCTGTCCTCGCATGACGCGATCCGTCAGGCCTGCTTGCTGCGCTTTCGGCCCATCATGATGACCACCATGGCGGCCCTGCTGGGCGCTCTGCCGCTCGCACTCGGCCATGGGACCGGCTCCGAACTGCGTCAGCCCCTGGGGTACACGATGGTGGGCGGCCTGATCGTGAGCCAGGCGCTCACCCTGTTCACGACCCCGGTGATCTATTTGTACCTCGACCAGTTCAGTTTGTGGATGAAGCGCAGGCGCCGCAAGTCGCTGCACGCCGATCCGGGCGGCCCCGCGGCCGGCCAGCACTTCGACACCGCCGGGCACGCCGCGGGCGAATCCACATGAAGATCCTCCTCGTGGAGGACAACGAGCGCGTGAGCCAGTTCGTCATCAAGGGACTGCAGGAGGCGGGGCACACCACGGACCACGCGGCCAACGGCCGCGACGGCATGTTTCTCGCCGCCAGCGAACCCTACGACGTCGTCATCATGGACCGGATGCTGCCGGGCGACATCGACGGCCTGGCAATCGTCGAAGTCCTGCGGAAAACCGGCAAACGCACGCCGATCTTGATCTTGAGCGCGCTGTCTGAGGTCGACGACCGCATCCGCGGTCTGCGCAGCGGCGGCGATGACTACCTCACCAAGCCGTTCGCCTTCGGCGAATTGCTGGCCCGCCTGGACGCACTGCATCGCCGGGCCGCAGGCGTCAATCACGACACTCCGCTCGCGGTCGGCAACTTGCATATGGATCCGATGACGCGCAAGGTGACGCGGGGCGAGCGTCAGATCGCCCTGCAACCGCGCGAGTTCAAACTGCTCGAATACCTGATGCGGCACGCCGACCAGGTGGTGACGCGGACCATGCTGCTCGAAAACGTGTGGGATTATCATTTCGACCCTCAGACCAATGTCGTCGACGTGCACATCAGCAAGCTACGGCAGAAAATCGACGCGGAATTCGAGCGCCCATTGCTGCGCACCGTTCGCAATGCCGGCTACATGGTCACCGCCGCCGAGTAAGGTGTCCGCGACATGACCAGCGTGATTCGGTCGACCGCGGTATCGCTCGGGCTGGGCTACTTCATCCTCGGATCGGCCGCGCTGGTGCTGTTTGCCGCCCCTCTGTGGTACGCGTGGCAGGGCACGATCCGCGAGGGCCGGGCCGAGATCTTGTTGGCGGATGCCCAGCGCCTGACCGATATCTATCGACGCGACGGCCCGGAGGCGTTGAAAACGTTCATCGACACCCGCGTCAGCATGCAGATCGCCGGCGAACGCATCCTGTTGCTGACCGACGCGAATCTGCGGCCGGTGGCGGGCAACCTTCCGGCGTGGCCGAGGAACGTGCCGGCGGCGCCCGGCGATTACGTGATTCAAGTCGACCTGGGCGAACGCGGCGGCATCCAGGCCGCGCATTTGCATGTGGTACCGCTCGGGCAGTACAACCTGCTCGTGGGCCGCGACAATCGTCTGTTCGCGCCGCTGGAGAAGCGCTTCTGGTACGGACTCGCCGGCGCCGTGGCGGTGCTGCTGATCGCGGGTCTCTTGATAGGCCTCATCACGCGGCGCACCTTGATGTCCCGCGTGGAGAGCATCAGACAGACGGTGTCGGCCATCATCCACGGCGATCTGAAACATCGACTGCCGACGCACCTGAGCGACGACGAACTGAACACGTTGTCGCGCACCATCAACGGCATGCTCGAGCAGATCGAGGTCCTGGTGCATGGCGTGCGCAACGTATCGAACTGCATCGCCCATGATCTGCGAACGCCGCTCGCCGAATTGCGCTCGCGCCTCGAGGAACTGGCGTTGATCCGGCCGCCGCCGGCGGAGACGTTCGCCGAGATCGATGGAGCGGTCGCCGACGTCGACCGGGTGATCCGCATCTTCGACGCCCTGCTGCGCCTGGCGGAAATCGATGCCGGCGTTCGCCGCTCCGGCTTCGTTCCGATCGACGTCAGCGACCTGGCGGCCACGGCCGTCGAATTCTATGCACCGGCCGCGGAGCTCAAGAACATCGCGCTCAACTTTCACTCCGACGGCGCTCTGCCGGTTTCCGGCGATCCGGTGTTGCTGGCACAGGCGCTCAGCAATTTGATCGACAATGCACTGAAGTTTGCCCCTGATGACGGCATCATCGACGTCGCCGTACGGCGGCGTGAAGACGGCGTCGTCGAGATCGCGGTGACCGACAATGGACCGGGAATCCACGACGCCGAGAAGGCCAAGGTCGTGGAACGCTTCTATCGCGGCGACGCCAGTCGCGGCACACCGGGCGTCGGTTTGGGCTTAAGCTTGGTACAGGCCGTCGCAAAACTGCATGGCAGCGCCCTTGAGTTGTCCGACCAGAATCCCGGGCTGCGAGTCGTCCTCGCCTTGAGTTAGGTCCTTGACTTACTTCGCAAACGTCATGTGACTTCTCATCGTGCCCCACCTGGAGGACGGGATTTTGCAATAAGTTAAGTAAATAAATGCGACGTACTGCTATGTAATCCTATTCCTACAATCTACTATGATGTATGAATAGGAAAATGGACGCGCTGGCCTATGAGGAGCAACTGGCAATGTCGTTCAAACAGGTCTTTTTCTTCATGGGATGCGCCGTATCCTGGTTCGTCGCGCTGCCATTGTTCTTGGTCGGCGGCGGGATCGCGTTGTTCATCTACGCCGTATTCTCGGAAATCGGCGAACTCCTATCGGGCGCAGCGAGCAAGTCCGCACAGCCCGATGCGCGCGAGATGGCGCAACGCGTGTGCATCGGGCACTGAGCCCCGGTGGTCTCGCGGACCTCGATCGGCGGGCTGCGATCGCGAGCCTTTGGTGGCGCCTCGACGACGGTCGGCTGTCAGACGGTACCTACACTGTCACCGCCGCTGCGCCGGTGCCGCACCCCCGCCCTCACGCCTAAGCTACGACCTGATTCGCCAAAACTTAAGGAGACCATCATGGGCAATTCACCCGACAATCGTCTGCACGGCAGCGTTAAGGAAGACTTGGACAAGACGAAGGGAGAGCCTGATGCCGAACTCCACCTCGACGATGAGAAGGACACCCTGTACGAAGATGGACTCGAGGTCGAAGACGATTCGGAAACGCTGGCGGACACCAAGGGAATCGTGAACCGCGGATAGGTTCGACCCGGAACTGTGGATCAGGTCCGCCTAGGTTAGCGATAGAGTCCACAGTTCCATCACTGGATCGCACACGGTGCGGTGGTGCTGTGCACTATAGGCTCTTACATCGTAAGAGCACGTGTCGCACATGCTGGGTCTCGATACACCGCCGCTCCGTGCCGGCATTTGGGTCTGGTTGAATCGCCCGCTGTCCTTCGGGATCACCGCGCGCCTCTTGTTTTCGTTCGTTGCCGTCGCCATCCTGGCCGCCGCGGCAAATCTCATCGCAGAACACGGTGTCGCCGTGATCCGCACGACGCAGCTTGCACGCCCCGATGCGGCTCCGCCGCCGCCGACCACCGTCCGCCGGGTATCCCGCGTCACCACCACCACCACCACTGCCGCGCCGGAGCGGGAGTTGCCGGCGGTCGACTCCGGGTTGCTCATCGAGGCGGTCGAACGCTATCAGCGTGCGGTCGAGGTGCGCGCGTCGATCGATTCTGCGACCACCACCATCGAATTCCAGACGGCCACGAAGAATCTGGACGCTGTCTCCAAATCCCTGCGGGCCGCCGCCGACGCCAGGGCTCTCGGCACCTCCCTGCTCGCTTCCAGGACCAAGGCCTACGAAACCGCGGGCTCCGCACACATCCAGATCGCCGACGCCCGGCGTCTGGCCGTCGAGGAGTATGACGCCTGTGCCGCGGGCATGGATGGGCGTCTGACCGCTTCTCTGGACGGCGCGATGAAGATTTTCGGCCGCGTGCTGGCCCGCCAATCCCTGATGCAATTGCATTCCGAACTGGACGAGATTCGTCATCGCTTCTCGGGCTTGAGTTCGGGCGACAACGGATCCGCAGCAGCGGACGCCATCATGGCCGCCGAAGCTGCCTTCGCTGCGACCGCGAACGCCAACGATACGGCGTTCGCGCGCTCGGAGGGCGTCGCCTGGGTGCGTCAGATGCGCGAAGACTTTGCGAGAATCGTGGAGCTGCGACAGTCGATCGCCGACCTCGATGTACGCGCACACGCGAGCGCCGGCACGTTCGAGTCCGCCCGCGCGAACCTTGCGCAATCCATACCCAAGCATCTCCCCGCATCGGCTTCCGTGACGACCCCGAGGCCGCAAACCCGCGTCGAGATCGTCCAGGAGGACGTCCGCGCGGCGCCCGCCGACGCCGCGCCGGTCGCAACACCCATCGCAGCACCCGTGCTCCAAACCATCACGACCACCAGCGGTCTGGACGGCGATGCGCGCCGTACGGTCGCATGGATCACGGCCGCCGTGCTCATCGTTCTGCTGACCGTCTCGGTTCTGACCGTGCGCAGCATACTGATCCCGGTGAGCCGCATGCTCGAGGCCACCGATCGGATCGCGAGCGGCGACGTCGATGTCCGCGTCGCCGCCGGGGGCATCAAGGAGCTCGACACGCTGGGCACGAGCTTCAATCGAATGGCGGCGCAGCTCGCCGCCGCGCGCGACATGACCCGCGACTACCAACAACGGCTCGAGGAGAAGGTCGAACAGCGCACCCGCCAGCTGCAGCATCTGGCGGAGCATGACCCCCTCACCCATCTGCCCAATCGCCGGCAGCTGTTCGTGCTGCTAAACCACGCGCTGGAGCGCGCCGCACAGAACCAACGCCACGTCGCCGTGTTCTTCATGGACATCGACAACTTCAAGAACCTCAACGACAGCATGGGGCACGCTTTCGGCGACCAGGTATTGACCGGCATCGCGAAGCGGCTGAAGGAAACGGCCCAGACATTCGGTTTTGCCGGACGTCTGGGCGGAGACGAATTCACGGTGGTCTACGAAGATGCTCCCACCGAAATGGTGGTGAGCGAGGCTGGTCGCCGGCTCGTGGAGATATTCGATCAACCGCTGATCATCGACGGCCGGGAGGTCATCGTCCGTGCGAGCGTCGGCGCGAGCGTCTATCCAAGTCACGGCAAGCAGGCAGAGGATCTGTTGAGCGCGGCGGATGCAGCGCTGTTTCAAGCCAAGGCATTGGGCCGGGGACAGCTGGCCATCTTTACGCCGGAACTGCTGGCGAGCGCGACGCGCAAGTTCACCATCGAACAGGGTTTGCGGCGCGCGATCGAACAAAATGAATTCGAACTCGTCTTTCAACCCGAGGTCTCACTGGACACGATGGAAATGGTGCTGGTGGAATCCCTGGTCCGTTGGCGCCTGCCCGACGGTCGTCAGGCGCCGCCCGCCGAATTTCTTCCCATCACGGAAGAGTCCGGCCTGATCATCGAAGTCGGCAACTGGGTGTTGCGCAAGGCCATCGAGACGGCGGCGAGCTGGCATCATGGGGCGTGGCCCGAGGCCCGTGTCGCCATCAACGTCTCACCGCGCCAGCTGCTCGATTCGCGTTTCGTCGACAACGTGCAGGATCTGCTGCGGGAATTCAACCTGCCGCCCCATTGCATCGAGTTGGAATTGACCGAATCGGTGCTGCAGACCGGACCCACGACGATCGAATCGCTGCGCCGTCTGCGCTCCCACGACATCGCCATCGCGCTGGACGATTTCGGCACGGGGTATTCCTCCCTGGCGTCGCTCGAAAACCTGCCCCTGACGCGCATCAAGCTCGATCGGAGCTTGATCGCCTGCATCGACACCAACGTGCGGTCCGCCGCGATCACGACCGCCCTCATCGGGCTGTGCAAGGGCCTGGGGCTCGAAATCACGGCCGAAGGCATCGAGCGGCCCGAGCAATTCGCGGCGTTGGCGGAACATCGCACGATCAGTCTGCAGGGCTATCTCATCTCGAGGCCCATCGCCGCAGATGCGGTGGTGGAGGCGAAGCGCATGATTCCGCAGATCATGCAGGATCTCCTGTTGTCGGCATCGTCGACGCCCGGTTCGACGACGCACATCCTGCACCAGGATCCGGCCATCAGCGTGGCGCCTTCTATGGCGTCCGCTTTCGCCAAGGGTTAGCATTCAGGGATGGTGAAACACTCGTGGCTTCTGACGATAACCGCGCTCGTCGGAGCCGGCAGCCTGACCGGTCTGGTCAGCCTTCGAAGCGTCGCGCAAACGCCGGAACAGCAGCAAATGTGGGATGCGCAACACGCGCAGGCGCTCATTGAGGAGAAGGCGGCCGCCGAGCGCCTGGCTCGCGAGCGCGAAGCGCGCAAGGCGGACCCCATGGCATGGGTCCGCACGCTCAACCCGATGGAGGCGGGCGGTTGGCAGTTTCGCGCCGTGGCCAACGACGGGGCATGGGCGGATTACAGCACGGACCATCAAATCAAGCGCTCAGGGAAGATCGTCACCGTCTGGTTGCGCCAGGAATACGCGGAAATGCAGGTGAGCAGCGACAATCGCTACATGAGCGTGGTCGAAAAGGTCCAGTACAACTGCGCGAAACATCTGCAGCGGCCGCTCCTGGTCATCTACTATTCGAAGAACAATATTCAGGGCGGCGAGCAAACCGAGGAAGCCGATCCGAAGGAAGCACCCTGGAATGCCATCGTTCCGGGAGCGCGCGACGAATACAACTTCTCATGGGCTTGCGCGCAGAAACCCGCCAAATAGGCTCAACGTTTGATGCCTGATGGCGCTGGATGCGCGAGTTCGATGCCGGCCAACAGGAGCTGGCTGCGGTCCGCACACGGACCCACGAGGATCTCCACGTCGCCCGCCTCGAAAACCGGCTCGAGATCCAACCCCAGGAACTTCAAATCGGCGGCGGCCAACAGCATCGTGACGGTTCCCGTCTCGCCCGGCTCGAGGCTGATCTTCCCGAACCCCTTCAATTCCAATACCGGGCGTACAACGCTCGCGACCCTGTCGTGCGTGAACAGAAACACCGTTTCCTCCGCTGCGCGCCTGCCCTCGTTCGCCACATCGACGCGCACCACGATGGTGTCGCTCTCGGCCACGCCACCGGCCGGCACTCGCAGGTTCGAGTACTTGAAACGCCCGAAGGTCAGCCCGAACCCGAACGGAAACAGCGGGTCATTGGCGACGTCGAGATACTTGCTGGTGTAGTGGTCGGCGGCATCGCGGGGGCGTCCGCTGGGACGTTGGCCGAAGAAGATCGGAACCTGACCGGCCGCACGCGGCCAGGATACCGGAGTCCGTCCGCTCGGCGAGACGTGGCCGAGGACCACGTCGGCGATGGCGTTGCCCGCTTCGCTGCCCGGGAACCAGGCCGCGAGCAAGGCGTCGCTCTTCTCCGCGAGCCACGGCACGACCAACGGTCGTCCCGAGAACAACACGACGACGACCGGCTTTCCGAGCGAGCGCGCACGCTCGAAGACGGCGTCGGCAAATGCCCGTTGGCGGCCCGGCAGCCCCAGATGCGCGCGACTCGCTGCCTCGCCGCTCATCGCCGCCGCCTCTCCCACGCACAAGATGATGGCATCGGCGGTCTCGCAACGCTCGAGTGCCGCCGCGATGCCGCTCGTGTCGTCGTCATCGATCGAGACGCCCTGCGCATGCGCGACATGCGCATCGGACAGCATCTGCCGGAATCCCTCGAGCACGGTGACGTGTCCCTCGGGCGCCGATGCGCCCCACCAGGGGCCGCGCATGTCGACCGAACTGTCCGCCAACGGTCCGATCACCGCAAGACGCAGCCCCGGCTTGGTCAACGGCAACACGCCCTGGCCGTTCTTCAACATCACGATGGCGCGAGACCCGACCACGCGGGCCAACTTTCGCCGCGCGCTCACCGCCGCGGGGTCCTCCGGGCGCGCACCGCGACGATACGGATCGTCGAACAATCCGAGCCGCAGTTTGAGCGTGAGCACGCGGCGCACCGCCGTGTCGATCTCCGCCATGGTGACCCAACCGCGACTCAGAGCCTCCGGCAGACCACGCCGGTAGGCGTCGGCCATCATGTCGATGTCGACTCCCGCCTTGAGCGCCAGCGTGGCCGCGTGCGCCAGGTCCGCGGCGACGCCGTGGTGGATGAGTTCCGCGATGGCGTGGTAGTCGCTGACGATGACGCCGCGGAACCCGAGCTTGCCGCGCAACCAGCCGCGCAGGAGAGCCACGTTGGCGGTCATCGGCACACCCGCAAGATCGGTGAACGCCGGCATGACGGCCGCCACGCCCGCGGCCACGGCCGCCTCGAACGCGGGCAAATGCACTTCCCGGACCGTGCGCTCGGAGATATCGACCGAGGCGTATTCGCGCCCGGCCGTCACGGCCCCGTAGGCACAGTAATGTTTGGCAACTGCCGACAACGTGTGCGGCGCAGCAAGGTCATTGCCTTGGTATCCGTGCACCTTGGCTTCCGCGATGCGCGCGCCCAGCCACGGGTCCTCTCCGGGGCCTTCCGCACTGCGCCCCCAGCGCGGGTCGCGGGACACGTCGAGCATGGGTGCGAAGGTCATCGCAAGCCCGTCCGCCGCGGCCTCCCTGGCCGATTCCTGCGCCGTCAGCGCCCACATCTTCGGATCGAACAGCGCGGCCTCTCCGAGGGGAATCGGGAACACGGTCCGGTGTCCATGAATCACATCCAGGCCGATCAAGAGGGGAATGCCGAGCCGGGACTCCTCCACCGCCAGGCGCTGCATATCGTGTACATGCTGCGCACCCACCATGTTGAGCAGATTGCCGATCGTGCCATCCTTGATGGCCTGGGTCGAATCGCCCGCAATCACCGGCCCGGTGACGGCATAGCTGGAGGCGGTCATGGTCATCTGCCCCAGCTTCTCGGCCAGGGTCATCTTGCTCAACAAACTCTCGATACGGTTCACTGAGACGCGCCTCGCTTTTTTGGCAACCTGCCGGATAATGCTGGATCGTTTTCATCCCGAAGAAGCTGACGCATGATACTAGAACGGCCGCGCGACGCCGCCAGCACCCAGGCGGAGCTGGACGAAATCGCCGAGTCAGGGCTTCTGCCGCAAATGGGAATGGTGGGTCGCGCGCTCTGGGCTGCGCCGGCACGCAACGCTCTGCTGCTGCTCTCGACAGCCATGTTCGTCGTCATCGTCGCCACGGCATACGGGCAGATCCGCCTCAACAGCTGGAACCAGCCCTTCTACGACGCCCTGTCGCGCCGCAATTTCGGACAATTCCTGCAGCAGCTGGGGCTTTTCGGCATCATCGCGGGCTCGCTGCTCGTGCTCAACGTCGGTCAGAAATGGCTCGGCGAAATGCTCAAGCTGAAGCTGCGTCAGGGACTGGTGCACGACCTCATTCAGAACTGGATGTTGCCCGGGCGTGCTTTCCGACTGGCCAACGCAGGCCCCATCGGCGTCAATCCTGACCAGCGCCTGCACGAGGACGCTCGCCACCTCACCGAATTATCCGCCGACCTGGGGGTCGGGCTGTTGCAAGCGTCGATCTTGCTGGTCACGTTCGTCGACGTTCTGTGGGCGTTGTCGACCAATTTCGTGTTCCATGTCGGCGGCCGAAACGTCCTCATCCCCGGCTACATGGTCTGGGCCGCCATCGTGTATTCCGGATCGGCATCGCTCGTGAGCTACTGGGTCGGCGGCAGCCTCGTGGACCGAAACGCGGAACGCTACGCCCGTGAGGCCGATTTGCGATTCTCCCTGGTGCGGGTGAACGAGCACATCGATGCCATCGCGCTGGCGGCCGGCGAGGCCGACGAAGCCCGGCGCATCGAGGTCGACTTCCAAGGCGTGTTGCTCGCCATGCGTCGGCTCGTGACCGGGCTCACGAATCTGACCTGGATCACCGCGGGCTACGGGTGGTTTACGCTCGTGGCGCCCATCCTCGTGGCGGCGCCCTTGTATTTTGCCGGCAACTTGTCGTTCGGCGGCCTCATGATGGCGGCCGGCGCGTTCATCCAGGTGCAATCCTCGCTACGCTGGTTCGTCGACAATTTCAGCACGATCGCCGACTGGCGGGCCACCCTGCTGCGGGTCGCAACTTTTCGGCGGGCCGTGCTCAGCGTCGACGTTTTGCACGGCGCCGAGAGCCGCATCGTCTTCGCCGACGGCCCGGCCGGCGTCATCACGATCGACAATCTCGAAATCGCGTCGCCCGCGGGCGCCACCATGCTCGCGGAGACCCATGTCGAGCTGCACGCCGGCGAACGGATCCTCATCGTCGGCGAGGCAGGGACCGGCAAGACATTATTGTTCCGCACCCTGGCCGGCTTGTGGCCGTGGGGTGCGGGAGAGATCGCCCGCCCCCCGGGCGAGGAAATCCTGTACCTTCCCCGCTTCCCCTACCTTCCCCCCGGCACGCTGCGCGAAGTTCTCGCGTATCCACTCTCCGTCGAGAGTTTCGATGAGAAGGCATTCCAACCGGCGCTCGAGCGGCTGGAGTTGTCACGGCTCGTTCCCATGCTCGACGTGACGCAACGTTGGGATCGTGAATTGAACGACGACGAACAACACTCGGTGACCTTTGCGCGGGCGCTGCTGCATGCGCCGGCGTGGATCCTGATCGATGAGGTGCTCGACGGGCTGGATGAGCAGGCGCGCGAGCTCGTCGTCGATGTCCTGACGAAGGATTTCGAGCACACCGGGATCGTTCATATAGGCCGCGCCGCGGCTCACGACCTGCTGTTCACCCGCACCATCCATCTCGTCAAGGATCCCGGGGTACGCCGGCTCGCCCGCCACGTCGCTCGCGCCGTCGCGACGTCCTGACCATGGCAATCTCGATGGATGCACCCGGCAACCTGGCGTCCGCGACACTCGCCGCCCTGCCCGACGACTCATTGCTCGAGGCCGTGCAACGGCAGACCTTTCGCTATTTCTGGGATGCGGCACATCCGGACAGCGGCTTGGCGCGCGATCGGGTGACGCGCACCGCGGTGCCCACCGACGAATTGATCACCATCGGCGGGTCGGGGTTCGGCATCATGGCGATCATCGTGGCGGTCGAGCGACGCTGGATCTCCCGCGCCGCCGCCGTCGAGCGATTGGGACGCTCGCTGGCGCTGCTGGCGGGGGCAAGCCGTTATCACGGTGCGTTTCCGCACTTCATGCACGGACGGTCCGGCGCCACCATCCCGTTCGCGAAACAGGATGATGGCGGCGATCTGGTCGAAACCTCGTTTCTTCTGATGGGCCTGCTCTGCGCCCGAGAGTATTTCGATCGCGCCGCGCCGCAGGAAGCCGGGCTGCGAACAGGCATTCAAGGCATCTGGCACGAAATGGAATGGGATTGGTACACGCATGGCGGCAGCAACGTCCTGTACTGGCATTGGAGCCCGACGCATGACTGGGCCATCGATCTCGATATTCGCGGCTGGAACGAATGTTTGGTGACCTATCTGCTCGCCGTGTCCGCGCCGCGCCACGCGGCCGATGCGGCCGTTTATGAACGCGGCTTCGCGGCGGGTCGCGATTTCCTGAACGGCCATTCGTATTACGGCATCAAGCTGCCGCTGGGCCCCCCCTATGGCGGCCCATTGTTCTTCGCGCACTACTCGTTCTGCGGCATCGATCCTCGCGGCTTGCAGGACCGCCATGCCGACTATTGGCAGCAGAACGTGCGTCACGTGCGCATCAATCACACGTACTGCGAGACGAATCCCCGGCAGCACAAGGGCTACGCCTCCGACTGTTGGGGACTGACGTCGAGCTATGACGTGAATGGCTATGCGCAGCACGCACCGGACCACGATTCAGGCACCCTGTCGCCCACCGCCGCCCTGTCCAGCATGCCGTACGCGCCGCGCGAATCCCTCGCCGCCATACGCGGCTTCCTCACGGCCTACGGCGACAAGGTTTGGGGTCCGTACGGCTTCGTGGACGCCTTCAACGAAGGCCAGGGTTGGTTCGCCGATACGTTTCTGGCCATCGACCAGGGCCCCATCATCGTCATGATCGAGAATCACCGCACCGGTCTGTTATGGCGGCTGTTCATGCGAGTGCCGGAGATCCGCCGGGGGCTGCGCATGCTCGGCTTTTCCAGCCCGCACCTCGAGACCGCGAGGGAGCGCCGCTGATGGAATCGCTGGACAACTGGATCGACGGGCAGTACCGCCATAGCGCGACGGCGATGCTGCAGAGCGTGTCGTCGGACATCGTCAAGACGCGGCCGGGTTTCGGTCAGGTGATCCGCGCGAAAAAGGGCTCGATCGTCGCCTCCCCGGTCTGCGCCAGCTATGACCCGGAGCCGGACTACTTCTTTCACTGGTATCGCGATTCGGCCATCGTGGTCGACGCGATGCGCGTGTTGCTCGAGGATTCGCGCAGCGGCATCGACACGGCCGGTATAGGCGCGGCCGGCATAGACACGATGGATCGGTTCGCGGACTTCGTCCGGTTCAGCGCATCGCTCCAGGAGCTCGACGGCCGCGCACTCAACGCCGATCGCGCGTGGCGCGGCCGCGTTGCCGATGATTTCAAGCAATATCTACGCAGCGAAGCGGAGCTATCCGTGATCCGCGGCGCGGCCACGAGCGCCGAGACACGCGTGAATCCGGATGCCAGTCTGGACATCTCCCGATGGCCCCGACCGCAATACGACGGGCCGGCGATGCGCGCCGTGACGTTGCTGCGATGGCTGCGCACGCGGTGGCTCGACGCCGCGCTCCAGGCGAATGTCGAGGCGCTCCTCTATTCGGACCTGGAAGTGATCCGCGCTCACTCGCGCGAGTCCGGTTTCGATATCTGGGAGGAAGAGCGCGGCGTGCATTACTACACGCTGCGTGTCTCGGCGGCGGCGCTGTGGGCGGGCGCCGCCTGGTTCAACGACCATGGCCGACCGGCTGAAGCACACGCGTGGGCCACCGAAGCCGACGACATCCTGCGCCAGCTCGAGGGGTATTGGAATCCCGAGCAACGCTACTTTCGTTCGCGGGTGCTCGACTCCGGGATGCCGTCCGGAAAGGAGCTCGACATATCGGTGATTCTCGCCGCCGTTCACGTCGGCGCCGATGGCGGAACCGGCGGGCACACGGACACGCATTCGGCACACGACCCGCGAATGCGGGCGACCGCAGCGCGCCTCGAGGCCTTGTTCGATGCCGCGTATCCGATCAACCAGGCACGTCCGGCCGAGCGTGGTCCCGCCATGGGCCGCTATGCGGGCGACGTGTATTTCTCGGGGGGTGCCTATTATTTCTCCACGCTGGGCGTCGCGGAATTCTATTTCCAGGCGGCGCTGCGGGCGCCGGACCCGCGGCCGGACATCGAACGCGGCGACCGGTTCCTGCGCACGGTGCGCGCCTACACGCCGCCCGGCGGCGATCTGGCGGAGCAATTCGATCAGCGCACCGGAGTGCCGCGATCCGCCCGTCACCTGGCCTGGAGCTATGCGGCATTCATATCCTGCATCGCGGCCCGTCGCCGCGCCCTGGATCTCAGGTAGGCTCGGGTCGGTTCAAGGTGTCGGTTCAAAGCACCGGCGGAGACTTGGGCTGAATCTCGTAAATCAGCCGCGGCGGATAGTCGGCATTTCGGTGAAAGCGCTCGGCGACGTACACAGTGACCAACGCGGTGATGAGCGAAACCGCAATCGTGGTGACCAGCCCCAGAAAGCCATCCTTGCGCTCCTGGTACCAGACCTCCATTCGGCCCGGCAGCGTGTGCAGTCGGATGGCACGGTCCGCGCCGGCGAACGTCACGGAGATCGCCACGACGTCATCGCCCGCCCGCGCGAGCTTGATGAGCCGGCGATAATGCAGGTAACGCAGCGGCAATTCGAATTTCGACATGAGCAGTTTCTTGCGAATTTCGATGGGGACCACCGAACTGTCGAAACTTTGCAGATCGTCGCCCTTGTACCATCCAGTGCCCTCGACGTAGGAATGTGCCGCGAGCCACAGGATCTGATCACTGGTTGCGGTGAATTCCTCATCGATGCTCTCACGGTAATAATACAGCCCGTGAAGAAGCCGGTCTTCGTCCTTGCGGCTCATGCCACCGAACTCAGGAAGGCCTCGATGGGGCACATCGAAACCGCGACTTCACCTGCAAGCTCCAACTCGGCGAACGCGACCAGCGCGACTTCATGACGCACGACGATGCTGCGGACGGTGCCGAGTTCCGGCGGCAGGCAGGCTGCCTCGTGAGGCCCGGCATTGGCCAGCATCGTGAACAACGCCTCGCCGCCGCGTTCGCCCACGTACCAGCCGCTCAAGATCGCATCGACATCCTGCATGCGCAAGCTCCCCCCGTTCAGTTGTTACGTTATACACCGCGGCGCCGCAACCGTATCGACGCGAGCGTCCCGGGCACCCTCTAATGGCTCTTGTAACCACGCGGTGCGGTCATCGGCACCGCACGCGCCGTGCACTGCTTCTGGTTGCATTTCGAGCATCGCAACCGCCTGACGACATCCGCGAGCGTCGCGTCCCACCCCGCGAATGCCGCCAATGTATGCGGGTGACAGCGACGGATGTGCCCGCAGACGCACTTCAGGTAAATGATGTACTGGCCGAATTCGTCGCCGAGCTGTTGAATGTCGAGATCGCGCATGGGTGGTACTGTACATCCATCCAGCTTCCCGCCACAAAACAACTTCCAGCGTGACGGCCCCGATGCGACATAACGCCACCGCGGTGAACTCGCACCTCGCCTCGCTTCGATTCCTCTACGCTAACCGCAGTCGAATTCCAACGCCATGGAACCGCCGCGCAGCGCGAACGCCCACTCGCCGTCGATGTGGACCACATCATCCTCGAACTGGCCGATCAGTATCTTCTGACCCTTGACGGGCAGGACGGCGCCCGCCACCGGACTCATGTATAACGTCACGATGCTGGAAATGTGCGCGGACGTCCCTGAATGCACGGCGACCACGATGTTGTTCAGCACATGTCGCGTGGTGCGCGACGGGCGTGCGCGCAGCGACGCCAGGATATCCGCGCGGCCGACGATGGGCTTGGTCGGGTCGCTCGGCCGGACCAGCCGTCCCTCCACCGCGAACAACGCCGCCAGGTCATCCCACTGCTCGAAGTCCGTGTAGCGCGCCGCTCGGTAAACGAGCTGCTCGCAGGCCCGCGCAATGGTTGCGTTATCGATCGACATCATGATCTCCCCCTGGCTGGTCGCGCAGTATATCGTCAGGATCCGGATTACCACTACAGTCAGACCTTCGTCATACCCACTAGGATCCGGTGTCGTGAGCACAGAAGAAGAAAAAAGACTCGACGAGGCGATCGCGGGCACACATCCCTGGCGGCTTTGGGGGCCGTATCTGAGTGAAAGGCAATGGGGAACCGTCCGCGAGGACTACAGTCCGAACGGCACGTCCTGGGAGTTCGTGACCTTCGATAAGTCCAGATCCTATGCCTACCGCTGGGGAGAGGACGGCATCGCCGGCATCTCCGACGACCGGCAACAACTGTGCTTTGCCGTGGCGATGTGGAATGGTGCCGACCCGATTCTGAAAGAGCGTCTGTACGGCCTGTCGGGCAAAGAGGGGAATCACGGCGAGGATGTCAAGGAGTGCTACTTCTACCTGGACAACGTGCCCACCCACGCCTACATGAAGTATCTCTACAAGTATCCTCAGGCTGCATTTCCATACGCCACGTTGCTGGAGGAAAATCAACATCGCACACGCAAGGATCCGGAATACGAACTGCTCGACACCGGCATCTTCGACGACAATCGTTACTTCGACGTCTTCATCGAATATGCGAAGCAATCCACCCACGACATCTTCATCCGGATCACCGTCGCCAATCGCGGGCCTGACGCGGCCGACATCCACGTGTTGCCGACACTGTGGTTCAAGGACGACTGGACTTGGTTTCCGAGCAACGCCAGACCGCGAATCGCCATCGACCGGCAGGACGGGGACTGCCTCGTGCTCAAGACGACGCATCGCAAGCTGGATACCTACTGGATGTATGGCGAGACACCGGAGCGGGCGCTGTTCACCGAGAACGAATCGAACAAGAAACGCCTGTACGGCGCGCCCAACGCCACGCCCTTCGTCAAGGATGGGTTCAACGAATTCATCGTGAACGGCGTCACCGGCGCGGTGAATCCCGGGCTGATCGGATCCAAGGCGGCGCTGCAGTATCGCCGCCGAATCGACGCCGGTCGGAGCACCGTCCTGCGGCTTCGCCTTACCCACCGCGGCGATCTCGACTTTCCGGAAGCCGAGGATTTCGACGCGCTATTCGACCAGCGCCGCCGCGAAGCCGACGAATTCTACCGGCGCGTCACTCCATTCAAGATGTCGGCGGACATGCGCAACGTGCAGCGCCAGGCGTTCGCCGGCATGCTGTGGACCAAGCAGTACTACCGCTACCTCGTCCATCGATGGCTCGAAGGCGATCGCGCCGCACCGCCCCCGCCGGAAGAGCGCAAACACGGCCGCAACCACGACTGGTGGCATCTATCGGCGGCGGACGTCCTGTCCATGCCGGACAAATGGGAATACCCTTGGTTCGCCGCATGGGACACCGCCTTTCACGTGATCCCCTTTGCGATGATCGATCCCGATTTTGCGAAACAACAGCTCCTGTTGCTGACCCGCGAATGGTACATGCATCCCAACGGTCAGATACCCGCCTACGAGTGGGCGTTCGGCGATTCGAATCCGCCGGTCCACGCCTGGGCCGCGATCCGTGTGTATCAGATCGAACAGAAGATGTACGGCCGCAGCGACCGGGCGTTTCTCGAGCGCATCTTTCAAAAACTGCTCATCAACTTTACCTGGTGGGTCAACCGCAAGGACACCCAGGGGAACAACTTGTTCGAGGGCGGCTTCCTCGGCCTCGACAATATCGGCGCCTTCGATCGCACGTCGGGTCTGCCGCCCGGAGGCCTTCTGGAGCAGGTCGACGGAACCAGCTGGATGGCCATGTATTGCCTCAACATGTTGACGATCTCGGTCGAACTGGGGCAGACCAATCCGGCCTACCAGGATCTGGCGACCAAGTTCTTCGAGCATTTCGTCTACATCGGCGCCGCCGCCAACCGCGTGAGCGATCATGTCCGGCCGGGGTTGTGGAACGAAGAGGCAGGATTTTACTTCGACGCCCTCAAGCTCGCCGATGGCCAACGGTTGCCGATCGCGGCGCACACCATCGCCGGCCTGATACCGATCTTCGCCATCGCAACGTTCGACCGGGAGAGCATGCGTGCCTTTCCGGGGTTCGTAGAGCGCTATGGCTGGTTCGCCAAATACCGGCCACACCTGCTGGAAGGACTCGCCGACCTCACGCATCACGGCGTGGCCCAACGCGTGCGGCTGGCGCTGGTCGATTCCCACAAATTGCGGCGTCTGCTCGAGTGCACGCTGCGCGAGAGCGACCTGCTCGGCGAATTCGGCGTGCGCTCGGTGGCCAAGCGGCACGCGGACAATCCGTTCGTGCTCGAACTCGATGGCGAGAGCTTCGTGCTCGACTATCAACCCGGCGAATCGACCTCCGTCATGTTCGGCGGCAATTCGAACTGGCGGGGGCCGGTGTGGTTTCCCCTGAATTTCCTGCTGATCGAGTCGCTGCAAAAGCATCACTACTTTTTGGGGGACGACTTCAAGATGGCGTTGCCGACGGGAAGCGACAATGCCGCCACCCTGTGGGAGGTCACGACCGACCTGTCGTGGCGGCTCATCAGTATTTTCCTGAAGGATGCGGACGGTCGACGGCCGGTGAACGGCGACCGCAAACAGTTTCACGACGACCCGCATTGGCGGGATCTCGTGCTGTTTCATGAATATTTTCACGGCGACACCGGCGTCGGCCTGGGCGCGAGCCACCAGACCGGCTGGGCCGGCGTGGTGGCGAAGCTCATCCTTCAATACGCCGAACGCCCCGCTCCCGACGTCCCATAGTGATCAGCACACGCGCTCGAGCGCGGGTATCAGCCCGGCCACGCTCTCGATGACCACATCGGCTCCGGCGGCGAGCAACGCCTTCTCGGCGGTCGCGAGTCGCGCGGCCCGCTCCGCGGGAAGCAGCGCACCCAAGGCTTCCTGGGACAGCCCGATGCTGTTGCCCGATGCCGCAACGCCGACGGTGAAGCATCCGGCGGAGCGCCCCTCGCCCATGCCCACGTCGGCATCATCGACCTTGACGACCCGCGACAGCGGCCACACGCCGAGCTCGGCGCATGCCTTGTAGATCATGAGCGGCGTGGGCCGGCCTGCCGGCGTCTCGTTCGCGCATACCAGGTGCTCCGGAACGTAGCCTTGCGCCGCCGCCTCGCGCAGCACCGGCGCCATCATCGCACGGGTGTATCCGGTGGACGACGCCACCCGCACCCCCGCCGCCCGCAAGGCATCGACGGTCGCCCGCGCGCCGTCGATCAGGCGAGCCGCGCGCGCCGCCTGTTCGGTCATCAACGGGCCCAGATCGGCCATCAAGACGTCGACGTCGGTTTCGCCCGACACCCGGCCGACGGCGTCGATCCAGGCCTGCGCGACCACGGGATCCGCCAGCAGTGCGCGCACATGATCGGCCTTGGCCTTGCCCATGTCGCGCCGGGCCTGGGCATCGGTCAGTGTCACGCCATGGCGTGCGAAGGCTTCGCGCAGGGCGATCACGGGCGCGAGACAGCCAAAGTCGACCATGGTCCCTGCCCAGTCGAAGATCACCAAATCGAATCGATCGCGTATGGACATTAAATCGAGCTCCCACCAAACAGGTCATTGACGACATCTTCACCGATCGCGAAACCGCTCGACGCGCCCGAACCGCTGGTGACGATGGCGATGCGCACGTCGGATGCGGGTGCGTCGATGAACATCATTCGATCGGCCGTCGACGAATAAGTGCCGGTCCATCGGGCAATCACGGGCGGCGCGGGACGACCGAGCGCGCGCGCGAATTCGTCGAGAATCAGCTGGTCGATTCGCTCATCCGCGAAGGGATCCGGTGTCGGCGCATAGTGGTGGCTGTCGCCGACCACGAGCGTGCCGTCGGCGCTCTGCACGACAATGAGATGGATCCCATGCCGCAGATGTTCGCCCTGCTCGGTCTCGAGCCGCGCGCGCAACGCAGCCGCCGCCGGCAGCGCCGCATAGCCGGCATAGCGCACCAGCCCCAGGTCGGACATCACCGCATGCGGCAGACGGAACCCGGGATCGGCCAGCCGAAGCATCTGCAGCTTGCAGCGGGTCACGTTGTAGAGCGCGATTCGTTCCGGGAACAGCCCCCCATGATCGTCACCGGGACAGACGATGACCGCACCCGCCTGCACGTCGCCGCGGGAGGTCTCGAGACGCGGCGGCTGCGCCGAGAGCACCGTCGTCTGGCGCAGGAATTCGACGCCGAAGCGCGCCGTCAGCCAGGCGGCGATCCTCGGGACCGCTTCGCGCGACTCCACCCGGACGTCGACCGAACTGGTGAGCACCGCCTGCACCTCGTCATTCACGATCTCCCCGCAGCGGGCGGACGCTTCGGCTCTGGTCAAGATCGCGCATCCCTCACCCATCTCGGTATCGAGAAAGGCCTCGAGCACCGGCACCGCTTCCGGGCGCCGCGTCGTCAGCCACAGTCCACGCTGAAGGATGGGGATGCCCGCTTCCGCGGCCACCTCCTGCCAGATGGCGCAGGTCCGCCGTGCGCGATTCCACGCGACGCCGCGCTCCTGGCCGGTGACCGTGACGAAGCCGAAGTTCCGCACCGAGGCGCCGTTCGCTTGTGCATCGCGATCGATTACCACGACGCGCAGTCCCTTCAGCGCGGCCGCACGTGCGCACGACAGCCCGACGATACCCGCACCCACCACCGCCAGATCGAAGATGCCGGAGACGGCAGATCGGGAATTCATGACTTGTTCGTTGACCATTTCGACGCACGCAGGCTAATACAGAAACATGACAGGCAAATGGCGCGGGTGCAACCGGTGGCAAAATAAACTGGCCGGTGGATTTTCGCGGTAGTCTTGGGTTTAGCTCCCAAGGAAAACGAATTCCCGTGACCGGTAAACTGCATCGACTGCTCGAAGGAGCGAATCCCGTCCTCTTCACGACCTTCGCGGGACTTGCGGGCTTTTCTGCCTACTCCTCCATGTATGCGTTCCGCAAGCCCTTTTCGGTGGCGCTGTTCGAGAACGTTCCGGGCTGGCATTTCGCGCTCGACTACAAGATTGCCCTGGTCCTGGCGCAGGTGGCAGGCTACGCGATCGCGAAGATCATCGGGGTCAAACTCATCGCCGAGATCAGCCCGAACCGGCGGCCCGGCGCCATTATGAAGCTCATATTCCTGGCCTGGGTGGCGCTCGTGCTGTTCGCCCTCGTGCCCGCGCCGTGGAACGTGCTGGCCATGTTCCTGAACGGCCTGCCGCTCGGCATGATCTGGGGGCTCGTGTTCGGTTTCATGGAGGGCCGACGCACGTCGGAGGTGCTCGGAGCGATCGTTTGCGCGAGCTTCATCCTGGGGTCCGGCGGCGTGAAATCGGTGGGCAAGTATTTGCTCGACACCTGGCACGTCGGCCCGTTTTGGATGCCCGCGATCGCGGGCGCGCTGTTCTTCCCGCTGCTTGGGCTCTCCGTCTGGTGCCTGTCCCAACTACCGCCGCCGTCGGCCCGTGACGAGTTGGAACGGGTGCGTCGCGCCCCGATGGGCGCGAAGGAACGCTCGCAATTTCTCAAACGCTATGGGACCGGAGTGGCATTGCTGGTCGTGTCGTATATCCTGACCACGGCGCTGCGCGACTTTCGCGACAATTTCGCGGCGGAATTGTGGACCGCCCTCGGGTTCGGGCATGCCGCCTCCGTGTTCACCGAGAGCGAACTACCGGTGGCGCTGCTGGCGCTCACAGTGCTCGGCGTCATCATTATGGTCCGCGACAATGATCGGGCCCTGCTCGTCATCCATGGCGTGGTGCTCGTGGGTCTTGCGCTCCTGGGGCTATCCACCCTGGCCTACCAGGCAGGACTGCTGTCGCCACTCGCCTGGATGATATTGAGCGGCGCCGGCCTGTACATGGCGTACGTACCGTTCAATGCGATGCTGTTCGATCGCTTGATCGCCGTCGGCGGCACGGTGGGCACGGCCGGCTTCCTGATCTACATCGCCGATGCCTGCGGCTATGTCGGCAGCTGCGGGCTCCTGATCTGGCGCAACTTCGGCATGGTCCAGCTGAACTGGCTGCAGGTCTTCATGTTCAGCGCCTACGGCGCCAGCATCTTCGGCATCGGGCTCGTCGGTGCCTCGGCGGTGTTTTTCTGGCGGACGGCACGCACCATCAGGCCCTGGGCGACGTCCGTCGCTACCGGCTGACCAGCCGCAGCAGAGGCCCGACGAACGGCTGGTAATTCCTCCAGCGGCCGGCGGACGCCGTATGGATTTTTTGGCGCACCTGCCACTTGCTGGTGGTGATGACGGCGCGCTGCGTCTGATGGAAATCCAGGCACCGGGGATCCCACGGCAAACCGATGAACTCCACCATGCGCCGACTCCAGCCTTCTTGATCCTCCACCAACGACTCGTACGGCACCTCGAGCAGCGTCGTCGGCGGCAGCATGGCGCGCCAGTGATCGGTGATCCTCACGTACTCGCCGTAATAATGCGCCAGGTTCTCGAGATCGTTCGCATACGGATGGGTGCTCGAAAAATACTGGAAATAGATCGACAGGCAGGTATCGATGGGGTGTCGCCGCATATGGATGATTCTGGCATTGGGAAACGCCGCATGGATCGATCCGAGGTTCATGAAATTCGCCGGCATCTTGTCCACCACCCGGAGCGCGGTGCTGGAGAGCGACGTCAGGTGGGCAAGATACCCGGCGCTCACGAGGTCAACCGTGCCGCGAGCCGCCGCGGCCTGGTCCCAGAACGTCAGCTCGCCGGCCCCGAACACCGCCGGATGGGACGCGAGGATTTGCTCGGTCAACGTCGTGCCCGAGCGCGGCATGCCGACGACGAAGACGGGACGCTCGGAGGGGTTCGACCCCGCCGGCTCCGGGCGCCGAGCGTCGACGCCGCCGATGATTTCGTCGACCCGCCGGCTCTGCCGGGTTCCGTCGTATTTCACACCGTAGCGCTTGGTCAACTCGTTGGCCGAGCGATAATGGTCGAAGGCCTGCCCGTACTGCGCGACGTCGTCGAAGTACTTGCCGAGCGCATAGCGCAGACTGATCTCATGCCGAAGCGGCAGCCGCTTGGCAAGCAACGCCTCGGCGCCCTCGAGCCAGGAGCGGTCCTCTTCCGACATCTTGCGATGGGCCACGATACCGCACCAGGCGTTCGAGAGATCCGGGTCGATGGCTAACGCGCGCCGGAACAATCCCTCGGCCTCGGCAAACCGCCCCTGGTCCGCGCAGAGCTCACCCAGGAACGAGAGCGCTTCGGCGGAGTCCGGCGCGATCGAGAGCGCAGCCCGGCACGCCGCTTCCGCGTCGGCCGCGCGGCCCTGGCGGCGCAGCACCATGCTCGAGGTCAGGTGGGCCGGGGCATAGTCGGGCTGCAGCACCAGGGCCCGGGCGTAACTCGCGGCCGCGTCGTCGAGCCGCCCAAGATCGAGCAACGCGTTGCCGAGATCACGATGGTTCGCGGCGCGACCCGGATCGAGTTCGACGGCCTGACGGAAGCACGCCACGCTGTCCCGCAATTCGCCCAGATCGCGCAGCGCATTGCCAAGATTCATCCGTGCTTCGATATGACGCGGATTCAACTCCAGCGCCCGCCGATAGCTCGCGATGGCCTCGCGGAACCGGCCGCGCGCGGCGAGCGCGATGCCGATGGTGTCGTGCGGTTCGCTCAACGCCGGGTCGAGCGCGATCGCCCGCTGGCAACAGGCCATCGCCTCGTCCAGCCGCCCCATCTGGCGCAGCGCATTGCCCAGATTACTGTGCACCGCTGCATCATCCGGCTCGATCCCGAGAGCAGCCCGGTAACACGTCACGGCTTCCGGATACCGGCCGAGCGCCAACAACGTGTTGCCAAGATCGTTGTGCGCCTCGATCAGGTGCGGCTCGAGGCGCAGCGCCCGCTGATAGAAGGTGATCGCCTCCGAGGTGCGCCCCAGCGCGCGCGAGGCATGGGCCGCGTCGATCAAAGCCTTCACGTCGCGTGGCTGCAGATCGAGCGCTCGACGCAGGCTGGTCAAGGCCTCGGCCCATTCTCCTCGATCATGCAGGGCCGCACCGAGATTGCCATGCGCTTCCGCATCCCGCGGCAGCAGCTCGGCGGTTCTGCGCAACGCCGGCAGGGCATCTTGTCCCTGCCTCAGCAGGGACACACCGAAGATCTTCCACAACATTCCGTTGCCCGGATGCGTGGTGAGAAGCGCACGGGCGGCCGCGGCCGCCTCGCTCGCGCGTCCGTTACCCACCAACGCGACCAGCGCGCCGATCTCGTTCGGGTGCAATGTCGGGAGCACCGACGGCGCCGGCTCACGCCCGCAGCAGTGTTTGTATTTCTTTCCGCTGCCGCACGGGCAGGCTTTGTTTCGACCGGGTTTCATGATGGCCGGCGGCGCGTCAATCGCGATAATGATCCAGTGCATCGCCGAGCGCATCCTTGAGCGGGCCGAGCCACGGCTCGAAATGCTTCCACTGCTCCAATCCCTCGCGGAAAATCGGCCGGCGAACCTGCTCCGAACTCGCGGTGCGCACACTGCGCTCGGTCTTGTGAAACTCGACGCAGCCCGGCTCGAACTCGAGTCCGCAATAAGCCAGGATGCGCCTCACACTGCCCTCCAGATCCTCGACCACGTCTTCATGTTGGACGCGAAGAATGCGTCCGGGCAGCACACCGTCCCAGTGGCGCATCAGCTCGAGGTAGGTTCTGTAGTAGCGGGCGATGTCCTCGATGCTGTAGGTGAACTCCTGGCCATTGGCGAACAGCTGCTTCAAGTTGCTGAAGCAGCACGCCATCGGCTCGCGGCGGGCATCGATGATCCTGGCGTTCGGCAGCATCAGGTGGATCAGTCCCAGGTGGCGGAAATTGTTCGGCATCTTGTCGATGAAGAAGGGCGCGCCCGACTTGCGATAGACACGCGTGTCGGCGAGATATTTCTCGCCCAATTCGCGAAAGTTGTCGGCCGTCAACTGCGGCAGGACGCGGGGATAGCGGGGATTGTTCAGATCCGGATCGCGTCCCTGAAGGTTCACCACGATGCGCTGGATGTCGGCGAGTTCCTGCGTACCCTCCACCTGCGAGTGCGAGGCGAGAATCTGCTCCAACAGGGTCGAGCCCGAGCGTGGCAGCCCCACGATGAAGATGGGATCCGGAGCCGGCGCCCCCACGGCGCGCCGGCTCGCGAAAAACCCCGCCGTGCACACCTCGATCTGTTGCCGCGTGTTGGTCTCGATGATCTCCGGCCGGTATTTGCTGGCCGAGCGCTTCAGCCCGTTGCCGAGTTCGTAATAGCGAAACGACTCCGCATACTCGCCGCGATCCTCGAGCGCCTTGCCGAGCGCGAAACAGAGATGGGACCGATCGACCACCCCGCTGTCCGGCCTCGCCTGCGCGTCGCGCAGCGCCGTCATTTCCTGGTCGGTGAAGCGGTAAGTCTTGAGGTTCGCGAGGCTCCAATAGGCATCCCCGAAGTTGGGACGCAAAGCCGCCGCCGCGCGATAGGCATCGATGGCCTCTTCGCGCCGGCCGAGGGTCTTGAGCGCATGCGCGATCGACAGATGCAGTTCGGCATCGGTGGGCGCGCCTTCGAGCAGTTCCCGGTACAGACCGACCGCCCGCTCGTGTTCACCCAGTCCCACGCAGCTGGTCGCATACAACGTCCGGTTGAGCCGGTGATCGGGCTCCCGTTCGAGCAGCCGCTCCAGCTCCCGCCGGGCCTGGCTGTACTTGTGACGGTCCAGCAGCACGCCGGCATATTCCTGGCGCGCCACGCGGTAATCGGGCGCCCTTTCGAGCACGGCCTCGAGCAGGAGTTCCGCATCGTCGAGCACCTCGCGCGCGATGCCGATTCGGGCGAGCAGCCGCATCGCTTCGACATGGTCGCCGTGCTTCAGCAAATAGGCCCGCACCAGCGACTCCGCCAGATCGAGGTCGCCGTCCGAGAACAGCCCGGTCCCGGTCACCACCTCGGGCGGCAGACTCTTGAGCGTCGCCACGTGACTCGACGCCATGGCCGCGTTGTCCGGCTGTCCCGTCATGCGGTACAGCCCCTCGAGCATGCGCCAACTCGACGGCAGAGCCACATTGATGTTCACGGCCGAGAGGAAGGCGTCGATTGCCGGCGGCGCCTGCTTCAAGGCGACGAAGCAATGGCCGCGCTCCTCGTGGAGCCGGCTGAACCGCGGATGCGACCGCTCGAGCCTGGCGAGCGTGTCCAACGCGGCCGGGATCCGGCCCAGATAGCGCTGCGCGACGGCCACCATGAGCAGCGTATCGCGATGGGCGGGGTCCGCGGCGAGCGCGGCCTCGCCTGCGGCCAGCGCCTCCGCAAACTGCTGCTGCCGCAACAGCGCCCGAATCCGCCCCACCTCGGATCGGCGGGCCGCGGTGGCTGTGGCGTCGGTGGAATCCATAAGCGTCCATGAACAAAAAAGGGCGGACCCGCGTCCGCCCTCGATTCTACTGCAACCGGCCGTTGCCGGCCGGCCCGGTCGCCTAGCCGATCAGAACTTGTAGCCGAACATCAGCGTCAGCACCCGCGGACGCAGCGGCACTTCCGTCTTGATGAACTGATTGGACGACGTGTACATGCTGGCATCGGAGTTGGTGATGTTGTTGCCGGTGATCTGCGCGGTCCACTGATCCTTGGCCACGCCGATCGACGCATCGTACGTCGTGTATCCCGGCATGGTGTACTGGCACAAGGTCGTGTTCGGCACCCCACCGGCGAGACAGCCCCCTTCCGAGGTCGGCAGGTTGCCGGACGGGAAACTCGCCGGCTCGTTGCGCTGCGACCCGATATGACTGGCGCCGACGGAAACGAAGGTCTTGTAGTCGAAGACCGGCTGGTCCCACCGCGCCCGCAGATTGAACTGCAGCGGCGGCGAGAAGGCCGGCGACGTGTCGAGCTGGCCGTAGGGGTTCGCGAAGGGCGCGCCGTTGACCGTCGTGATGCACTGACCCTGGGGCGTCGGATTACCCTTCGCGGCGGGCACGTCGCTCGTCAAGCAAGGCGCGCTGATCTGATTCGTGCTGTTCCACGAACTCGACCCTTGCACCGTCAGCTGTTCGATCGGGCGCGCGACGACTTGCAGCTCGACGCCTTTCACCTCGTAGGTGGGACCGTTGGTGACGAACGTCGTGTTGCCCAGCTGCGAGGGATCGAACAACGGGATCTGCACGCCCTCCCATTTCATCTTGTAGAGCGAGCCGTTCAGCTGCAGACGATGGTCGAAAAATTCGGTCTTGGCGCCGATCTCGTTGTTGATGAGATTGTCCGAGCTGTAACCCTCCGGTTTGTAGTACTGCCGGGTCGCCTTGTCGCCCGCGGTGTAAGGCGCGACCGCCGCGAGCGAGACGATGCCGTCGGGCGATGCCGTGCGGTTGAAGCCGCCCGGACGAAAGCCCTGCGAATACGTGTAGTACACCATGGTGTCCGGCGTGACGTGCCAGGTCAAATTGCCGCGGCTGCGGCTGCCGGACTCCTGCTTATGCAGGTCAATGCCGAAGCCGTTGGTCGCCGTCCCATTGGGTTTGTCGACGCTGGCGGTCGACGTATAGAACTCCGAACCCGTCTCGAATTCGTCGTAATGGAACAAACGCGTGCCGCCGGTCAACGTCAAGACTTTCGGGATGATGTCGAAATCGGCGGAAGCGAAGAACGCCCGCTGGATGTAGCCGCGCTGCGCGTCCTCGCCGAACGCGGTGCTCGAGGAGCGCAGACCCGGATCCACCGCCGGCGTGCCGGCGATCGGGCCGGTCGCGGCCACGCAGTCCGGACCGCCGGTCAACGCGGTCGTGAGGTTGGCCGGCGTACACTGCGGAATGGACAGATAGTTGAAATTCATCTGGTCCTGGATCTGGAACTCTTCCCAGAACAAACCCGCGGTACCGCGGATTCGATATTCGTCAGGCGAACTCACGCGGACTTCGTGGCTCTGATGTTCGTTTTGAACCGTGTCGTTCCAGGAGCCGACGGGGGCGTAGCAGCTCTGGGGCTTGGCAGCCGAACCGAGTCCCGACTTGGCGCCGGTGCAGGCGTAATACTGGCCACCGCCGCTCAGCAGATAGTTGGAGTAGTCGGCCTGCTGCTCGATGTGGCGGATCATGTAGCTGCCGGTGTAGACCAGCTTCCAATCGTCGATCTTGCCGTTCACGGTCCAGGACGTGGCCTCGTACTTGTCCTTGTCGTAGGCGGGCGAGAAGGCCGTGATCTGATACGGCGCCAAGGCAGTGCCCTGCGAGGAGACGGGATACTCGTTGAAATAGCCGTCCGCCTCCATGTTCTGATAGCTCTGCGTCACGAGCACGTTCCAGTCATCGTTGATCTGGTACAGGCCCGACACGCGCAATCCCTTGTAGGTGACCGTATTGGTGTTGTCCGCGACCAGGTTGTTGTTGTTGGCGCTCGGCATGTTGGCCACCGGCAACGTGATCGTCCCCGGGACGTTGTCGATGTAGCCGCCGCGGCTGTCGCTGTAGATCGTGCCGCGGATGGCGAGGTGGTCGGCGATCAGCGGCAGATTGATGGTGGCGTTGACGCTGGAATTCGGATCGCCGCCGGCCGTGACGCCGTAGGAGGCATTGACGTCACCCTCGGTAACGTCCAGTTTCGGCTTGTTCGTGATGTAACGGATCGCACCGGCCTGCGCACCGCCGCCGAACAGAGTTCCCTGGGGACCTTCGAGGACCTCGACGCGCTCCATGTCGACCATGTAAACGTCGGCGTTGCGGGCCGGGAACTGCATGGACTCGTCATCGAGATACACCGCGACGTTCGGGAACGGCGCGGTGGTGGACTGCGACTGGTTGCCGGAACCGCCGGAGCTCAGGCCGCGCATGAAGATGTTGCCCTGGCCGGGGCCGTTGCCACTGTAGGTCACGTTCGGCGTATACTTAAGCAGGTCGTCGAACGTTTGCACGTTCAATTGCGTCAATTGCTCTCCCGTGATCGCCTGGATTGTGATCGGCACGTCTTGGATCGATTCGGTGCGCCGTTGTGCTGTGACCGTGATCTCCTGAATGCCCTCGGAATCGCTGGCATCGGTTGCGGTTGCCGCGTACGAGAATCCCACCGGCGCGCCGCTCAAAACCGCAGCAATCGCATACGACAACTTCGTATTTGCATTCATTTAAAAATCCCTTCCCTTGTAGAAACGGCTCGAACAGACCATCGAGGAGCGCGCGCAAGTCTTTGTATTTATTTCAACCCACAATTTAATAACAGCTTTCGCTCACCCAGACAAGTCAATCGGAAACTTTGTTGCCCAAATACATCAAGCAATTTTCGCAGGGACGCCGAGCGCGTATCGAAAACCACGCCATGACGCGCAGATCATGGGATCCTGCCGCAAATTGGACCGTTCAACCGCCATGCGTTGCTTTTTGGGCACGCCATGGCCCCGCAACACCCCGATATCGCACTCCCGTCGCGCGCACTCGCCTCACGTCCGCGTCGGGTGCATCGGTAGTCGCGGCTCCGATTCCAACCCCCGACCGGTCGTTGCGCCGGGAACACAGAATCGCCGCCTCCATGGCGACGACGAGTCTGCCGAATACCCTAGCAAACCCGGTCGTTCACGAGAGATTCCGGATCAAGATAGCCGTCTAAGGCCTATCGGTTGCAATTTGTACACACCCTCCATGACAGATTTATGACAGACAGGATTCGCGTTGCTGCAAGGCCGCACTCTCACAAGATTCCTTGTGGTTTTGCTCAACCGGGGACGTCCGTTCTGTCCATCTGTCGCACGTGATCCCGGTGGTGCGCCGCGGCCCCCATTTTTCTTTTCAAATTCGAGGGTTGCGTCACCTTTATGGGACAACAAAAGCGTATCTTTTCCGCGCCAATTTGCCATATTGGCCGTCAACCATAACTAGCCCAGGGAAACTGCATGACCTATTTCACTCTGCCGCGTGCCGAACGCCGCTTGCGTATTGGCTTGAAAACGTTGACGGCGTCCGCCCTGCTGGGCTTCACGGCGCTGCTGGCCGCCTGCGGAGGTGGAGATGGTTCGCCCGCCGCAGTGACGCCGCCCGCGACCAAGACGCTGACCTCCATCGCCGTCACCACGTCCGCCTCGAGCGTTGCGCTCGGCTCGACGAGCAGCTTCGTTGCGACTGGCACGTATAGCGATAGCTCGACCGCCGTCATTACGACCAGCGTCGCCTGGAGCACCAGTGCCGCGAGCATCGCCACGATCGTTGCGACCACGGGTGTGGCGACACCGGTTGCGGTTGGCACCGCCACCATAACCGCGACTTCCGGCACCATTACCGGCACCATTACCGGCACCGCGACGTTGACGGTGACTGCGGCGACGCTCAAGTCCATCGCGATCACGCCCATCGCGGCCGCGGCGAGCGTGGCCAAGGGCCTGACGATCCAATTCGTCGCGACCGGCACATACAGTGATGGCACGACGAAGCCGATTACGACGTCCGTCACCTGGGGTTCGAGTGCTCCAACGGTCGCGCCCATCACGCCTGCCGGCGGCCTCGCCAGCGGAGCCACCGTGGGCACGACCAACATCACCGCCACGCTGGGCACCGCCACTGTAAATACGGTCGTCTTGACGGTCACGCCGGCCACGGTGGTCTCGATCCAGATCACACCGACTAATCCCACCATCGCGGTCAACAAGACCGTGCAGTTCAGCGAGACCGAGACGATGACCGATGGCACGCTCGTGACGGTCACGTCCGCGGTGACGTGGAATTCGGCCACCACGAGCGTCGCCACGATCAGCGCCACCGGACTCGCGACCGCGGGCGCAGCACCAGGCGCGTTGAGCACGACCGTCATCACCGGATCGGCGACGGCCGGCCTGCCCCCCCCGCCAGTCACGTTGACCGTCGCCGCCCAGATCTACGCATACGCCACCAATTTCGGAGACGACACGATCTCTCAATACAGCATCGGCGCCGGCGGCTTGCTGACTGCATTGACCGCGCCCTTTGCGTCACCAGGACATGAACCTTTCTCTATCTCCGTGGAACCCACCGGCGAGTTCGCGTACGTTGCGAACTATGGGTCGAACACCGTATCCGAATTCCAGATTGGTGCGGGCGGGACCCTGAGCCCGGCGGGTACCGGCACCGTCGCGACCGGCGTCCATCCGAATGGCGTGACGATCGACCACACCGATCACTATGCCTACGTGGCCAATTTCGGCGCCAACTCCATCTCGCAGTTTACGATCAATGCACTCGGCACCCTCGTCCCGATGACCACCCCGACGGTGACCGCCGGCACGAATCCGGCCTCGCTGACGGTCGCCCCTTCCAACCTATACGCGTATGCGACGAACTTCGGGGTCAATGCACCCACGCCGCTTCCCGGACCGGGGAGCATCACCGAGTACAGCGTCGGGACGGACGGATCACTCACGGTCCTCGGCACGGTCGCCAGCGGATCCGGACCCGACTCAATCGCCATCGACCCGACCAGCACCTATGCCTACGTGGCCAACGTCGGCGATAACAACGTCTCTCAGTACACCATCGTGGCGGGTGTGCTGACGCCGGTGACGACATCGGCGACGGCGACGGCGGGCTCGCGTCCGTTTGGCGTGACCATCGATCCCTCGGGCCGGTACGTCTACGTTGCCAACAGCGGCGATGGCACCATTTATCAGTACACGATCTCGACTCCGAGCGGTGCGCTCGTACCGATGACACCGGCGTACGTGGCGGCGGGATCGGGCGCGAGTTCGGTCACCGTCGACCCGACGGGCACCTACGCCTATGCGACGAATCGTGGCACGACCACGGTCTCGCAGTTCCTGATTGGCGTCACCGGTGGACTCACCCCGTTGACTCCCGGCACGGTGGCCGCGGGCAATGCGCCGACGTCGATCGCAACGGGGTATTGATCGAAGTCATCGATCGGAAATCAGGTCGCGACCAGGACAGCCTGGTCGCGACCTGATGCCCCCCACCGCTCCCACCGGCAGGTCCGGCCGAGGCGGCTTACGCCCGCCGTGCCAGGCGCTCCTCCTCTCACACCGTCAAGCGAAGGGAACCCATGTCCAAGAACCATCAAGCCATGCTCGACGTCGCCATTCAGGAAGCCAGGGTCGGCATCGCGGAAGGCGGAATCCCCATCGGCGCGGCACTGTTTCACAAGGACGGCACACTGCTCGGCCAGGGCCACAATCGACGCATTCAGGAGAGCGATCCGTCGGTCCATGGTGAGACGGACGCCTTCCGCAAGGCTGGCCGCCAGCGTCGCTACCAGGACACCATCATGGTGACGACGTTGGCCCCCTGCTGGTACTGCAGCGGGCTGATCCGCCAGTTTCGCATCGGCAAGGTGATCGTCGGCGAGTCATCGACCTTCCGCGGCGGCATCGACTGGCTGCGCGAAAACGGCGTCGAGGTGATCGACATGGGATCGGCGGAATGCGAAGAATTACTGCAAGCCTTCATCGAGCGGCAACCCGATGTGTGGAACGAGGACATCGGCGAATGCTGAGGACATTCGCTTCGCGCGCGAACAGGTAGGCATCGATATCGGGGAGTTCCGGCATGTCGTCGAGAGTGCCCTGCAAAGCAGCCGCTTGGCAAATCGGGAACGACGCGCTCGGAAGGTGCGGCACATCACCCTACCAGGGTGCGAGGGTGTGCGGCAACTCACTTCCGTCCGCACCCAGAGTGGATTATGGTCAAGGCGTGACCAAGAACTCATCGGGCCATATTCGCTTGACCTCGCACCCGTCGGGGAGCAAGCCGCCGAAATTCCCCATTCACTGGGGAGAGTCGACGGCGCGCGCGCGGGGTGCCGTCATCGGCTCGACCACGGCGCGCGATCACCGCAACGTGATCGGCGCGCATGGCGGCGCCTATTCGATCTATCGCGCCTTGGCCGTTTCGTCCGGGACCTTGGATCCGAACGGCCGCCCCGATCTGCACGGCACCTCACCTCTGATCGACATCGGTCCGCACCGCCAATGGGCCGGCGCCGACACCATCGTGTCGCTGGATCCCTGGGGTCATCGGGTCGCGGAAGACTTCCGAGCGGAGATCGCAGACGGCATGGACATCCGCCCGACGATCGCGATTACAAAGGCGCATCTGATGCTGCCCGAGGTTCGCGAGGCGATCGAACAGGGCCGGCTCTCCGAGGACGGCGTCGTCGTGCATGCCGGCGGCGAGGTCAGCGTGATCAAGGCGGCCGTCGACCCCGTGTGGCATCTGCCGGGGGTCGCGGAGCGCTTCGGTGTGACGGAGACATCGTTGCGCCGAACCCTGTTCGAACAAACCGCCGGGATGTATCCCGAACTGGTGACGCGCCCGGATTTGCACGTATTCCTGCCTCCGATCGGCGGAATGACCTTGTATCTGTTCGGCGATCCGGCCGCCCTAGGCGATGCCACGCGGCCACTCACGTGCCGCATGCATGATGAATGCAATGGCTCCGACGTCTTCGGGTCGGACATCTGCACGTGCCGCCCGTATCTCACGCACGGCGTCGAGGAGTGCATCCGCAGCGCTCAGGCGGGCGGCGTCGGACTCATCGTCTACAACCGCAAGGAAGGACGCGCGCTCGGCGAAGTGACGAAATTTCTGGTCTACAATGCACGCAAGCGCCAGCCGGGAGGCGATCAAGCCGCCACGTACTTCG
Source organism: Gammaproteobacteria bacterium (assembly GCA_003164785.1). Classification (GTDB taxonomy): domain Bacteria; phylum Pseudomonadota; class Gammaproteobacteria; order Steroidobacterales; family Steroidobacteraceae; genus Bog-1198. Next base: position 335,661 of record PLUE01000022.1, read on the forward strand.
CGCGCACCGAATGCGTCGCGGGCGTCCAGGACGCCCGCTTCCAGCAGCTCATGCCAGACGTCATTCACTGGCTCGGCATCTCGCGTATCGACCGCCTCGTCTCGATGTCGAATCTCAAATACGACGCCCTGGTGGGTGCGGGAATCGACATCGGCGAGCGGGTCCCCCTGCCGCAGGGGCTGGTGCCGCCGGACGCGATGGTCGAAATCGCGGCCAAGAAGGCGGCCGGTTACTTTTCCCCGGAATCGGACACTCAATCGGGCGACAGTCCGCCATCGGTGGTCGGACGTGACATCAAAGATTTCTGAAGATGCTCGACGACTGCTGCGGCCCCAGGCCGTGCGCCTTAGCGCGGAGCGCCTGCTGACGCTGGCGCTCGCGGGGGATCTGGAGGACTGGTCGGTCGACCTCGAGCGTCTCGAGCCGACCGCGGCCTTCGTCGCCGACGTCGTACGAAATCGATATCCTGGACTCGACATACCGGTCCATTCGCGCTGGCGGCACATGGTGTTCGGCGGGCGCGACCTTTGGCAGCAGATCGTGGCCGGCGCCACCTGGTCGGGCCAGGACTCGGCGACGCGAGCCGCATTCGATCTCGCGATCACCTCGGTGTTGCTGGATGCGGGCGCGGGCGCCGGCTGGCGGTTTCGCGATCACGCCACCGGCGCGGTGGCAACGCGGTCGGAGGGACTGTCGCTCGCCAGTCTGCGCTGGTTCGAGAGCGGCGACCTGTCGGACGAGCCGCTCGACCCTTACCGCGTCGATGCGGCCGCGCTCCGCCGCATCGACACACCGGCCATACGACGCGCGTTCCAGGCGGACGACGACAATGCCTTGCTTGGATTGGAGGGGCGCGCGGCGTTGTTGAACCGCTTGGGCGCGGTCATGGAGTCGCGGCCCGATCTGTTCGCCATCGCGGACACGCCGCGGCCCGGTGGTCTGTTCGATGCCCTGCGCGCGCGCGCGCTGCACGGACGGCTTCCGGCAGCCACGATTCTCGAAACTCTGCTTGAGGCCTTGGGCCCGATATGGGAGTCTCGTCCCAGCCTGGGCGGCGTGCCGCTCGGCGATTGCTGGCCGCATCCCGCGCTGATCGGAAGCCGTCCCGAGGACGGTTACGCCCCGCTGCACAAGCTGTCGCAGTGGTTGTCGTACTCACTGATCGAGCCGCTCGAGAAGGCAGGTGTTTCCGTGTCCGACGTGGATCAATTGACGGGTTTGGCCGAATATCGCAATGGCGGGTTGTTCGTCGACATGGGTGTGCTCGGGACGCGCGATCCCGCCGCCCTGTCCGCCACGTATTCGGTGGCGGATCCGTTCGTGGTGGGCTGGCGGTCGCTCACGGTGGCGCTGCTCGATCGGCTGGCGCCCCTGGTCGGCGCACGACTCGGCCTGGGACCGGACCTGTTTCCGCTGGCACGGATGCTGGAAGGCGGAACCTGGGCGGCCGGCCGTCTCCTCGCACGCAAGACCCGGGCCGATGGCGGGCCGCCCTTTCATGTCTCGAGCGATGGGACGGTGTTCTGATGGACAACGTGACAGTCGTGGCTCATCCGCTCGTGCAGCACAAGCTCACGCTCATGCGCGACAAGACCACCTCGACCAAGGGTTTCCGCCAGCTGCTGCGCGAGATCGCGACCCTGCTGTGCTACGAAGTCACCCGCGATCTGCCGCTCACCACGACGCAGATCGAGACGCCCCTGACGACCATGCAGGCGCAGGTCCTGGCCGGCAAGAAACTCGTGTTCGCGCCGATCCTGCGCGCCGGAATGGGATTGATCGAAGGCATGTTGGACCTCGTGCCCTCGGCCCGGGTTGCGCATATCGGTCTGTATCGCGACCCGGTGTCGCTGACCGCCGTCGAATACTATTTCAAGGCGCCCTCCGATCTGTCCGAACGGCCGGTGATCGTCGTCGATCCCATGCTCGCGACGGGTAACACCGCGGTGGCCGCGGTCGAACGGCTCAAGGAATATGGCGCGAGCGAACTGCGCTTCGTCTGCCTGCTGGCGGCGCCGGAGGGGATCGCGAACCTGCACCGCCACCACCCCGACGTGCGCGTGTGGACCGCGGCGATCGACCAACGATTGAACGATCATGGCTACATCATTCCAGGGTTGGGTGACGCCGGGGACCGGCTGTACGGCACGCGATGATCCCGGTGACGGCTGAAGCAGTTCGCCCCCGTGACACCCGGCCTTGTGCTGCTCATGGCATGATGACAACCGGAGGCACCATGGTCGCCACGGCCACGGTGCCTCCGCCGCTGCGCTCGAGTTCCACGCTCAAAGGAGCCCCTTGATGACCATCTCGTCGATCGACTGGGATTTCTGGCGAACCATGCCGGAGGTCAAGGTCTGGCAGGCAATCGCGCTGTCGCTCGGCATCGATCCCGACCGGATGGATCAGTCTCGCGATTATGGCAGGCTGGCGCCGGCCGACGCGGACGTGGCCAACGCGCGCATGCGGACCGAATTCGCCGGGCGCCTGCAGCTGCTCGTTGCCGCTCTGCCGGATCCCGAGCATTTCACGAAGGGCTTGGTCAGTTCCGACACGCCCGCGAACCATCGCGTCCAATTGAAACAAGTCGCCGCCTGGCTTCGCCTGACGGGACGCCTTCCCTTGGCGGAGAGCTTTCTGATCGCGACCGGGGTGTCGCAGCCCCCGGCGGCGCCGCCGGGGGCCGCATCCTCCGACGACAGTACGCCCGATGAGAAACGACCGCCGCTCACGGAGCTGCAAAAAATGCAGTCCTGGCAGGAGGACCAGTTGCGCCGTGCCACCCGGTCGCTCGGTTTTGATCCGATGGCCTTGCCGCCCGAGGATCGACAGAACGATTTCTTCGTCAAGGCCGTCATACGGACACGCTGCGAGAAGAATCACCCCGTGAAGATGCGAACCGCGGTATTCAACAAGACCTGGGATCGGATGATGAACGGTACGCCGCCCGGCCTGCGCTACGCAGTCTGAGTGCGACCCTCGCGGCGGCCGCAAGCTGCACCGTGTCGGTCCGGTTCAAGCCGGTGTCGAAGGGCTCCAAATCGGCCGTGGTGAGCGCCGTGGACCACACCTACAGCCGCGAGCTGTCCCAGCCGCCGCCCAGGTCGCTGATCAAAGAGACGGCATCGACGAGACGGCTTTGCTGCACGCTGAGCGCGCTCTGCTGATCGGCCAACTGGGTGGCCTGGGCCGCGGCCACGGTCGTGTAGTCGACCGTTCCCGCCTGGAACTCCGCGAGCGCGATCTCCGAGCCGCGTATGGCATCGCGCACCGCCACGTCGAGCGCCTTCGCCTGGTCGGCGAGAATGCGCAGTCCCGATAGATCGTTCTCCACGTCCTGGAACGCCGTGAGCACGGTGCCGCGATAGCCCGCGACCGCCGCCTCATAGGCCGCCTTGGCCGCCTCGACCTCGGCGTGGCGTGCGCCGAAGTCGAGCAGCGTTTCGGTGCCGGTCGCACCGACCGACCACACGTGATTCGCTGCGCGCAAGAGGCCGGCGAGCGGAGTTTGCGTGAACCCCGCCGCCGCCGATAGCGAGAGCGTCGGGTAGTACGCCGCCACTGCGATGCCGATGGCGGCGTTCTGCGCCGCCATGGTGCGCTCGGCGGCCGCGATGTCGGGCCGACGCTGCAACAATACCGAGGGCACGCCGGCCGGAACCTGCGGCAGCGTCGGCATGACGGTGCTGTGCGGAATCTCGAGTTCCTCGGGATTCTTGCCCACCAGCACCGCGATGGCATGAGCGTACTGCGCGCGTGCGACCCCGAGACCGATCAAGCTCGCCTGCGTCGTCTCCAGGGCGACACGCGCCGTGATCACGGCGGAGGGCGGGGCGGCGGTGATCCCCGCCTCTCCCTGATGCTCCGTGACCTCCAGCGAGGCGCGATAGGCATCGACGGTCCGTTGCTGCAGATCGATGTTCGCATCCGCGAGCCGCAGCTCGATGAGCGTGGTGGCGAGCAATGCCTGCTCCGACAGAGTCGCATTGGCGAGGATCGCCTCATCGGACTGCGCGGTCGCCGCATTCTCCTCGATCAAGCGCCGCACCTGGCCCCAGATGTCGAGCGTCCAACTGGCCGTGCCTTCGAGCGAACCCGAGTTGACCGCGCCCCGGGTGCCCGCGAACGCCACACCGCCGGTGGTCGCCGCGGACGCCGACGATCGGGTCGCCGAGCCGGTCACGCCGATGGTGGGAAACAGTTCACTGCGGGCCAGCTTTACCTCGGCCAATGCCCGTTGGTAATTCTCAAAATCCTGACGTACGGTCTGATTCGACACGGCCACCTGCGGCTCCAGCTGGTCGAGCAAGGGATCCTGGAAATCGGTCCACCAATCGCCCTTCGGCGCCGCGTCCGCCGGCGCCGCCGCCGTCCAGCCGGGCTGTTCCTTGTACTGAGCCGGCACGGAAGCCGCGGGCCGGTGATAGTCCGGCCCGACCAGACAGGCGCCGAGCATGCCGCCCAGCATGACGATCAACGCGGTTTTGATGCTGGTATTCATGTTGCCGAGCCTAGATCCTTTCGCCAGGACAACCCCGCCGTCGCGCTTCGCAGGCGAACCCGCACGCGGTCGAGGAACAAATAAATAACGGGTGTCGTGTACAACGTGACCAATTGACTGAGGATGAGACCGCCCATGACGGTGATGCCGAGCGGCTGACGCAATGAGGCGCCCTGACCGATGCCGATCGCCAGCGGCAGCGCGCCGAGCACCGCCGCCGCCGTGGTCATCATGATCGGCCTTAAGCGGATGACCGCCGCTTCGTGGATCGCCGTCTTCGCCTCCACATGCTGCTCGCGCTGCGCGTGAATCGCCACATCGATCATCATGATCGCATTCTTTTTGACGATGCCGATCAACAGGATGATGCCGATCAACGCGATCACCGAAAACGGCGTGCCGAAAATCAGCAGAGCCAGGGTTGCGCCGATGCCCGCCGAGGGCAGAGTGGACAGGATGGTGATCGGGTGAATCGTGTTTTCGTACAGGATGCCGAGCACGATGTAGACGGCCGCCAGCGCCGCCAGGATCAGCAGCGGCATGGTCGACATCGACTGCGCGTACACCTGTCCGGCGCCGGCGAAGTTGCCGTGAATCGAGGCGGGCATCCCCAGCTCCCGCATCGCCTCATCGATCGTGGCGGCGGCCTGGCTCAACGAGCCGCCCGGCGCGAGGTTGAACGAAATGGTCGCGGCCACGAGACCGTTCTGGTGGTTCACCTGGGTTGCGGTGTGATTGCTATGATACGAGGCCAGGGCCGGCAGCGGCACCATGGTCTCGGCCGCCGTGCTGTCCGCGGAGCCGGTGGAACTTCCGCCGCGGCTGTTGGAGATGCTGTTGGTGACCGCATTCGCCTCGGCGTTGGAGTTGAGCGCACTGGTCGCGGATGAGGTGCTCGACGTGGCGGCGATCGCGGTGAACGCGCTCACCCCCTTGATCGTGGCGCTCGGCGCCTGCGTCTGTGCGGTGCCCGTCGCATTGCCGGCCGCCGTGCTGAAGTAGGTGCGATCGAGCGCATTCGGGTACTGCCAATATCTGGGCGCCACTTCCATCACCACGAAGTACTGATTGAACGGATTGAAGATGGTCGACACGCTGCGCTGCCCGAACGCATCATAGAGCACGTTGTCGATCTGGTTCGCCTGGAAACCGTAGCGCGTGGCGCTTTTGCGATCGATGGTGACGAAGGCCTGAAGGCCGTTCTGTTGCATGTCCGAATTCACGTCCACGATCCGGCCTGGAACCTTGGAGAGCGCGGCCACCAGCTTGGGAGTCCAGTTGTAAAGGGCGGCCGTGTCCTCGCTGGTCAAGGTGTACTGATATTCGGCCGCCGACTGGCGCCCGCCGATGCGCAGATCCTGCGTCGCCTGCAGGAACAGGCGCGCGCCCGTGACGCGATTGAGCTTGGGGCGCAACCGCTGGACCACTTGATCGGCCGACACGTGGCGCTCCGCCAACGGCTTCAACGCGACGAATACGTTGGCCGTATTCAGCGCGCGCGTGCCGGTGAAGCCGATCACCGACGCCACCGCCGGGTCCGTCTGCACGATCTGCTGCAGCTGCTGCAGCTTGCTCTCCATCGCCTGGAAGGAAATGCTCTGGTCCGCAATGATCTGGCCCATGAGGAGGCCGTTGTCCTGCTCCGGGAAGAACGTCGACGGGACCAGTCTGAACAGCACGATGTTGACGCCGATCAGGACGATCAACAGCACGCCGACCAACAGGGCATGATCGAGCACGGCGGTGAGTGAGCGCGAATACGCTCCCTTGAAGCGTTCGAACTGCGCCTCTGCCCAGGTCGCCCACCGGCCACGGGTGTGCTGGGCCTCGGCACGGAGCAGGTACGCGCACATGGTCGGCGTGATGGTGAGCGAGATGACCAGGGAGAACAGGATCGCGATCGACAGGGTCACCGCGAATTCGTGGAAGAGCAGCCCGACGATGCCGGGCATCAGCAGAATGGGAATGAAAACCGCGATCAACGACAGGCTCATCGAAATGACGGTGAAGCTGACCTCGGCGCTGCCCCGGAGCGCCGCCTCGTGCACATCCGTGCCGGATTCGACGTGCCGCACGACGTTCTCCAGCACGACCACGGCATCGTCCACGACGAAGCCGGTGGCGATCGTCAAGGCCATCAGCGACAGATTGTCGAGGCTGTAGCCGAGCAGATACATCGGGCCGAACGTCCCGACGATGGACAGCGGCAGAACCACCGCGGGTATCAGGGTGGCCCGCGGCGATTGCAGAAACACGTAAACCACGCCGATGACCAGCAATACGGCGATGAACAGGGTCCGCTCCGTGTCGCCCACGGCGGCGTTGACCGATTGCGAGCGGTCGCTCGCCACGTGCACCTGGATGCTGGGTGGCAACGTCGCAAGCACCGCCGGCAGCACCTTCTTGATCTGGGCGACGGTCTTGATGATGTTGGCGCCGGGCAGCGGGAAGACGATCACGCCCACCGTCGGCAGGCCGTTGAAAAAGCCCGCATTGCGGATGTTTTCGTTGGAGTCGACGACGGCGGCGACATCGTGCAGGAAGACGGGAGCGCCCGCGCGAAAGCCGATGACGAGATCACGGTAATCCGCCGCCCTGCTCGCCTGATCGTTCGACAGCACCTCGTAACGCTGGTCGCCCTGATCGATGTAGCCTTTCGCGCTGTTGGCATTGGCCGCGGCGATCGCCGCCCGCACATCCTCCAGCCCGATGCCGTAGCTGTTCAGCTTGTCGGGCTCGAGTTCCACGCGCACCGACGGCAGCGCGCTGCCGCCCAGCTGGATCTGGCCCACGCCGTCGATCTGCGACAACTGCTGCTGAATGATGGTATCCGCCGAATCGTAGAGCTGCGCGGTGGTGAGCGTGCTCGAGGTCAGACCCAGGATGATGATCGGCGAATCCGCCGGATTGTATTCCCGATAACTCGGATTGTTGCGCAGCGTGGTCGGCAGATCGGCGCGCGCCGCCTGGATCGCCGCCTCCACGTCGCGCGCCGCGCCATTGATGTCCCGATTGAGAGCGAACTGCACCACGACCATCGAGGAGCCCACGAAGTTGGTCGAGGTCAGTTCGGTGACGCCGGCGATCGTTCCGAGTCGCCGCTCGAGCGGCTCGGCAACGGTGGACGCCATGATCTCCGGGCTCGCGCCGGCCATGTTCGCCTGCACCGCGATGACAGGATACGTGACGTCCGGCAGCGGGGCGACGGGCAGGTGAAAATACGCGAGCATGCCCGACAATGCGATGGCGACCGCCAGCAATGAGGTCGCGACCGGCCGATTGATGAACAGCGCGGGGATGCTCACGTCGCCTCCTCGGTCGCGGGCGCCGGCCGCGGCTTGGGGTTCCAGCGCTGCGAGAGGCGGTCGAAGAACAGGTAGATCACCGGCGTCGTGAACAAGGTCAGCACCTGGCTCACCATCAGCCCACCGATGATCGCGAGGCCGAGCGGCCGGCGCAATTCGGAGCCCGTCCCCGTGCCGACCAGCAGCGGTAACGCGCCGAGCATCGCCGCGAGCGTGGTCATCAGGATCGGCCGGAACCGCAGCAAGGAGGCCTGGAAGATGGCCTCTTCCGCCGATTTGCCGTGGTGACGCTCCGCCTCGAGCGCGAAGTCCACGATCATGATGCCGTTTTTCTTCACGATGCCGATCAGCAGCACGATCCCGATGATGCCGATCACGTCCAGATCGCTGCCGGCCAGCATCAACGCCAGCAGCGCGCCGATGCCGGCCGACGGCAGGGTCGACAAGATCGTCACCGGATGGATGTAGCTCTCGTAGAGCACGCCCAGCACCAGGTAGACGGTCACCAGCGCGGCCCCCAAGAGAAACACCTCGCTCGACAGCGAATCTTGGAAGGCCTGGGCCGCGCCCTGGAAGGAGGTGGTGATGGACGGCGGCAGGTGCACCGCTCGTTCAGCCTCCGCGACGTCCTCCACCGCCGCACTCAGCGATGCGCCCTGGGCAAGATTGAACGAAATGGTGACCGCCGGGAATTGCGCCAGGTGGCTCACCACCAACGGCGACTTGGTGATCTTGATGTCGGCAATCCCGCTCAAGGGCACCTGCCCGCTGGTGGCGGTCTGGCTCGGCAGATACAGGGCGCCCAGCGCCTGTAGATTGGGAAGGCTGCCCGGTTTGGCGACCAGCACCACGCGATACTGGTTGGACTGGTTGAAGATGGTCGAGACGATGCGCTGGCCGAGCGCGTCGTACAGGGCATTGTCGATGGTTGCCGGCGTGATGCCGTAGCGTGCGGCCAATTGCCGGTTCACCACCACGTTGACGCTCAATCCATCATTGTCGAGGTCGCTGGTCACGTCGGTGATGGACGGGATCTGCCTCATGCGCTGCATGAGTTGCGGCACGTAGGCTTGGAATGCCTGCTGGTTCGGCCCCCGAAGGACGAATTGATATTGATTCGGCGACACCACGGTGTCGAGTGTGAGGTCCTGCTCCGGCTGCATATACAGCTTGATGCCGGACACGCCGGCGACTTCGCCCTGCAGACGCCTGGCGATTTGGGCCGCACTCAAGGACCGATCGCCATGCGGGCGCAGATTGATGAGAAAGCGGCCGTTGTTCAGGGTCGTGTTGATGCCGTCGATGCCGATGTAGGAGGTGATCGAGGTCACATCCGGATCCTTCATGATGAGATCGGCGAGTGCCGTCTGGCGTTCCGCCATGGCCTTGTAGGACACGGAGTTGTCGGCCACGCTGATTGCCTGGATGACGCCCACGTCCTGGACCGGGAACAACCCCTTGGGAATGGCGATGTACAGGATCGCGGTCAACGCCACGGTGGCCGTGCCGACCAGCAAGGTGAGGACCTGATGCTGCAGCACCCAGCGCAGCCCGCGCTCGTAGGCCGCGAGCGTCTTGTCGAACAGCCCTTCGCTGAAGCGTTCGAAGCGGCTCGGCGCACGCTCCGCCTTGCGCCGCAGGATGCGCGCGCACAGCATCGGCACGAGCGTCAAGGACACCACCGCCGAGATCACGATGGTGACGGCGAGAGTGACGGCGAATTCGCTGAACAGCCGTCCGATCACCCCGCCCATGAACAGCAGCGGAATCAGCACGGCGATCAGCGAGATCGTGAGGGACATGATGGTGAAGCCGATCTGCCCCGCTCCCTCGAGCGCCGCATCCAAGGGGCTCTTGCCCTCCTCGAGGAACCGCACGATGTTCTCGATCATCACGATCGAATCGTCGACCACGAAGCCGGTGGCGACGATCAAGGCCATCAGCGAGAGGTTGTCGATCGAGTAATTCAGTTCATACATGACCGCCAGCGTGGCGATCAAGGAGACGGGCACGGAGATGCTGGGAATGAGGGTGGCCGGCACGTTGCGCAGGAACACGAAGATCACGAGCACGACCAGCGCGATCGAAAGCCCCAACTCGAAGGCGGCATCGGACACCGAGGCCCGGATCACCCCGGTGCTGTCGGCGACGATCGTCACCTGCATCGCCTGCGGCAGGCTGGCCAGAAGCTGCGGCAGCTGCTTCTTGATCTGATCCACGGTCGCGATCACGTTCGCGCCCGGCTGCCGCATCACGTTGAGCACGATCGCCGGCTTGTGGTTGAACCACGCACCCTGTTCGACGTCCTGCGCAGCCTGCGTTACCTCCGCGACATCGCGCAGGAAAACCGGCGCGCCGTTCTGATAGGCGATGATCGAGTCCAGATAATCCTTCGGATCCTGGATCTGGTCGTTGTCGTTGATCGTGTAATCCAGTTCCGGCCCGTCGAAGTTGCCCTTCGGCTGGCTGACATTGATGTCGGCGAGCAACGTGCGCAGATCATCAATGTTGAGCCCGTAGCCGGCCATCTTGTGCGGATCGATCTCCACCCGCACCGCCGGCACGTTGCCGCCCGATGGCGTCACCTGGCCGACTCCGGGCACCTCGGCGATTCTCGATCCCAGACGATTGCTGGCGACATCCTGCAGCTGCGTCAAGGACATCGAATCGGACGTGAGCGCCAGCGTCAGGACGGGCTGGTCGGCGGGATTCACCTTCGCATACACCGGCGGTGCCGGCAGGCCCGTGGGCAACAAGCTGTTGGCCGAATTGATGGCCTGCTGTACGTTCTGCTCCGCGACGTCGAGATTGAGCGCGAGATTGAACTGCAGTGTGATGACCGAGGCGCCGGCGGAGCTGGCCGATGTCATCTGCGCAAGACCCGGGATCTCCCCCAGTTGGACCTCCAGGGGCGCGGTGACGGTGGTCGCCATGACCTGGGGACTGGCGCCGGGATAGAACGTCTCCACCTGGATCGTCGGATAGTCGACCGCCGGCAACGAGGAAATCGGCAGGAACCGCATGGCCACGAGGCCCACGAGCACCAGCGCGATCATCAGCAACGAGGTCGCGACCGGCCTGAGGATGAAGAGGCGGGAGATGTTCAAGGGGCGCGCATCGACAAGGGATGCTCGTCAGCCATCGGCGGGTGCAGCCGCGGCCTGGGCGGGTGCGCCGGACTTTTTGCCGGTGGTTGCGCGCGCCGCGCCGCCCGCCGGCGCGCTGCTGATCTTCGCTCCATCGCTCAACCGGTCGGTCCCGTCGATCACGACCGTGTCCCCCGCGGCGAGGCCGGACAGTATCGCCGTGGTCTTGCCATCGCTCGGGCCCAGCGTGATCTTGCGCACGGATACGGTCTGATTGGCATTGACGAGGTACACATAGTCTCCGGGCGCACCGCTCAACACGGCGGGCGTCGGCACCAGCACTGCCTGGCTCAATGTGTCGACGAGCATTTCGACGTTGATGAATTCGCTCGGGAACAACGCCTCGTCATCGTTCGGAAAACTGGCGCGCAGCGTGACCGTGCCGGTGCTCGTCGCCATCTGATTGCTGATGGCATACAGCGTGCCGGTGGCGATCTTGCGGCTGTTGTCGCTCGTATACGCGGTGACCGGCAGCTTTGCGCCGGCGTTCACCCGTTGAACCACTCGGTCGAGGTCGTTCTGGGCCACCGTGAACTCGACTGTCGTCGGCTTCATGGTGGTGATGACCACGATACCGGGCGAGCTCGAGGCCGTGACATAATTTCCCGGATCGACGAGACGCAGCCCGACCCGGCCGGACACCGGCGCCGTGATACGGCAGTACGCCAGATCGAGCCGGTACTGATCGATGCTGGCCTGGTCGTTCTTGACCTGGGCCTCATCCTGTTCGACGGTGAACTGCTGATCGGCAAGCGTCTGTGGCGCGATGGCCTTCTGTTTCTGCAGTTGTTCGTAACGGGCCAGGTCGGAGCGCGCCTGCGCCAGCACGGCCTGATCCTTGAGCAAGGCGGCCTGCGCCTGACGCAGGTCGATTTCATACTGTCGCGGATCGATCTGGGCGAGAAACTGGCCCTTCGTCACATCCTGCCCTTCCCGATAACCCACCTCGGTCAGATAGCCGCTGAGCTGCGGCAATACCGTCACGGTCGCGACCGGTGTGACGGTGCCGAGTTCGCGCAGCGTTTCCGGCATGTCGCCGTGGGTCGCTTGCGCGACCTTGACGACCTGGGGCGCGGCCCCGCGCGCAGCAGGCTTGCGCTTGAATACCTGCACCAGGACGAAGATGAGCAAAATCACTGCCGCCACGGCCAGGATCAGGCGAATTCGATGTTTTGGGGGGCCTTTTACAGTGTGTGTGTCCTGCGTTTCGGTCATTCGGTCTCCAGATGCCGTACTGGTCGTGGCCATGGGGCACCCTTCATACCATCAACCACCGGACAACATCCATCATTCGGCTCCAAGATCATGTTCTGCCGCAACGGCATCCGGGATTACCCAGAGTGGGCGTTCAGACCACTCGGCGCGCTCATAGGTTCACTTAAATTTGTTTGCGACCCCGCGAGGGAGGATCGATCAGGAATCTGCGGCGGCGCGCAAGCCGTTCCTAATCCACCGCCACGCCGTTGTTCAACAGCTTGCTCCGGTCCGTCCCCGGACCCTGCAGACGCGACAGATAGTCGGCCGTCGCGCTGATGTCGTTGTCATCGAAGCTGCGCAGAAACAGCATCAGGCTCTCGTCGACATTGTGCCGGTAGCCGGCCGCCAATTTGTTCATCTGCTTGACCAGATACCCGTAGTGTTGATGTCGCAGGGACGGAACGAATCCCTCCGCGTCGCCGCTCGCATCCGCCCCATGACAGGAAGCGCATTGCTCGTGAAAAATTCCCCGGCCGAGATTGGAGCCCCGATCGGGGCCGACCTGTGGTCGTGGTGCGGCGGCGGATTGGCTCAGAAAGGCAGCGAGATCCGCCCACGACTGCGGCCCACGTATCGCGGGTTGCCGTACCACGCCGTGCATCGTCGCGCTGTCGCGCTCGTCGCCGGCAAAGTTGGCGAGTTGCCGCACGAGGTAGGCAAAGCGCTGGCCGGCGAGAGCGGGCACGCCCTGCTCCGCATCGCCGAACCCCTTGGCGCCGTGACATTGCGCGCAATGCTCGCCGAACAGCCGGCGGCCCCGAACAGGATGCGGATCGGAGAGCAGCGCACGTTGCGTCAGGCGGTCGACACGCTCATCCGGCTTCTCCTCGCCCTGCACGGCCGCCCCCCCCAGGAGCATGGCCGACACCAACAGGACGCTTGACCACTTCATGGCGCGTCGCATGCGGGTCAGATGAGCCGCGACATGGGCTTCGTCGCCCGTTGCGGGCCCAGATACGCATCGAACGTCATGGCGACGGTGCGCATCAGCAGGCGTCCCGTCGGGGTGAGCAGGATGCTCGCACCGGTGACAACCACGAGTCCATCGGCTTCCAGCGTCCGCAGCCGCTCGAGCTCGTCCGCGAAATACTCGTCGAAGCGAATGCCGCAGCGTGCCTCCACCTGGACGATGTCGACGATGCCGTTGCACATGATCTGGTGAATCACCTCTTTGCGGATGAGGTCGTCCGCATTCATGCTGACGCCGCGCTGCGACGGGAGTTCACCGTTCGCGATTGCGGCTTGATACTCGCCCAATGTCTTGTGGTTCTGCACGTAGAGCCTGCCGACCTGCCCGATCGCACTCACGCCCAAGCTCACGAGATCCCGATTGGCATGCGTGGTGTAACCCTGAAAGCTGCGATGCAGAGTACCGTCGAGCTTTGCCCTCGCCAGACTGTCCGTCGGCAGCGCAAAGTGGTCCATGCCGATGTAGACGTAGCCGGCGGCGGTCAACTTGTCGATGGAGAGCTGCAGCAGGCTGAGCCGCGTGGCCGGATCCGGCAATTCCTCGCTGCGCAACTGCCGCTGTGCCTTGAAGAGGTGCGGCATGTGGGCGTATCCGTACACCGCGAGACGGTCCGGACGCATCTGAATGACATGATCGAGGGTGGTGGCGAAGCCGGCCGCAGTCTGCAACGGCAATCCGTAGATCAGGTCGAAGTTGATCGATTGAAAGCCGATGGCGCGCGCCGCGTCATACACGCGGGCGACGGTTTCCAACGGCTGCACGCGGTTGACGGCGCGCTGCACGGCGTCGTCGAAGTCCTGAACGCCCAGGCTGATTCGATTGAAGCCGAGACCCGCGAGCAGCCGCAACCCGAAGTCGTCGATGTTGCGCGGATCGATTTCGATCGAGTAGTCCCGGTCGACCGCGGAAGTCAGCTGAAACATGCGGTCCAGCCTGTCGATGATCTCTATCAGCTTTTTCTTCGGCAGGAACGTGGGCGTTCCACCGCCGAAGTGCATCTGTTCGACCACCCTTCCACGATCGAAATGAAGCCCGCGCAGGGCGATCTCGTCGAGCAGATGGCGCACGTAGGTGTCGGCCTGATCCAGTCGACGAGTCACAATCTTGTTGCACCCGCAATAGAAGCACGGACTGAGACAGAATGGCACGTGCAGATAGATCGCGAGCGGATCCTTCGCCACGGCGCCGTCGCTGCATGCGGCCGCGAGATGGTACTCGCGCGACTCGATTCGTTGATTGAACTGCATCGCGGTCGGGTAGGAGGTGTAGCGCGGGCCGGACTGGCCATATCGCGTCATCAGATCCGAATCGAAAGAAACGGCCATGGAGCTCGTCACATCGTCCTCCTGCGCCACGATCCGGGATGGCGCGTGCGCAATCACAGATTGGTGCACGCACCTGGTCGGGACAATAGGTACTTCCGCTTACTCAAGCGGGCGAAGGGCGAGGGCGAAGGGCGAAGGGCATCGCTCGCGCTGCAGGGTGCTCAATTGTCGCCTCGCGTTCTCATAGGCTTCGAGCAATGCTGCTTGCGCCCCGGCATGCCCGGCGCCATCGCGCCTGGCGCTGTCCGCATGGATTTGGGCATCGCGAAGTGCCAGATGGATCTTTGCCGTATACACCGGGGCACTGTTCTGTCCGGACGAATCGCAGGACAAGGTCACGCCGCAACTGATGGCGCGTTCATCCAGCCGCTGAAGCCGCAGACCGAAATCGCGCGCGAGCGCCTCCAGTTCGCCGGTGCGTGCGACGCCGCAAAACGACAACGTCACCGATGATGTCATGGTTTGAATCCAGGGAGCGGTCGCGAGCCGTTACGCGGTGTCGGACAGGCTCAGTTGCAGTTTCACCAGGTGCGCCACCGAGCGGGCGCCCATCTTTTCCATCACCTTGGCCCGATGAATCTCCACGGTTCGCTCGCTCAAGGTTAGATCGATCGCGATCACCTTGTTGGCCGCACCGTCGACCACCATGTCCATCACCTGCCGCTCGCGCGGCGTCAGCGAGTCCAGGCGCCGCAGGACGTCGGCGCGGCGCGATAGTGTCGCCCGGCTTTCCTTGTCCTGCTGCAAGGCATGGTTGACACAATCGAGCAGGTCCTGGTCGCGGAACGGCTTTTGAATGAATTCGAAGGCACCCTCCTTCATTGCCTGGACCGCCATCGGCACATCACCATGACCCGTGATGAAAATTACCGGCAGCATGCATCCGGCGCGATTCAATTGTTGCTGCAATTCGAGGCCGCTCATGCCGGGCATGCGAATGTCGAGAACCAAGCAGCCGCTGGTCTCGGGCTTCAGCTGCGCGAGGAACTCCTTCGGGTTCGCAAAGGCGCTGGTCTTGTAACCGACTGTGTTGAGCAGCAGGGACAATGCCCGACGCATGCCGTCGTCGTCGTCGACGACGAACACGGTCGGCGTAAAGATGGATGCGTCGCTGGATTTGACCATGGAATATCCCGTTAAGCTGGCGTGATGGGCAGGCGAAACCAAAACCGGCAGCCGCCACCTGCGGCCCGGTCGAAGCCGATCGTCCCATCGTGGGTCTCGACGATGGCACGGCACGAGGCCAGTCCGAGCCCCGTTCCATTGGTCTTCGTCGTGAAAAAATGACGGAAGATCTGGTCGCGCATGTCATCGGGGATGCCGGGGCCGGAGTCGGTCACGCTCACCTCGACGGCGTATCGGTCCGTCACCACATCAATGCCGACCATGGGCGGCGCGGCACCGCCGGCGCTGGCATCCAATGCATTTTGCACCAGGGCGAAAATGACGTGCTTGATCCGCAAGCGATCGATCGAGACGTCGGGGAGCGCCAGACCGACGATCACTCGCAGGTCGACCTTGGCGGCATGGGCCATGACCTCCAGCAGCGGACGCAATTCGTCGAAGACCCCGGACAGCTGACAAAGCACGCGCTCGGGCTCGGCCTGGTTGAACAGGCTGCGGATACGGCGTATGCCGGCTCCCGCATTCAACGCCTCGGTATTGATCTGTCGGAAGACCTCGATCGCGGGTGATATGAGCGGTTCGGGCCGGTTGAGCAGCCGATCACCCGCCTGCGAAAACGTCGCGATCGCACCCAACGGCTGGTTCAGCTCGTGCGCGATGCCGCTCGCCATTTCCGACAACACCGACATCCGAGCGACCTCCATCAGTTGATTGAGAATTGCCTCGGACCCGATCCAGCTTGTCTTCAGTTCGTTCAAATGCACCTTCTGTATTCTAGAGTCAGCCCACCCGGCCGCTAGTGTGCCGGAAAGACGGGCGACGGACAGCTGCGGATTCTCCTTAGGCTCTGCGCATTCGCCGCAGCCCCACCAGCACGGCGGATGGACTGGTGCGATGCATGCTAAGCTGTCATGCCAACCTCGACGGCTTTGATACCCATCGGCGCGATATGGACAAAATTGCTTCGATTTCTCAGCATTTGCTGCAATTTTCGCCCGACGCCCTGATTGTCGTCGATGCCAGAGGCCTGATGTTCTTCGCCAACGCGACCACGCGCGCGCTGTTCGGCTATACACGCGACGAGCTGGTAGGACAACCGATCGACATGTTGGTGCCGGAACGCTACCGGCTGCGGCATGGATCCCATCTGGCGGGATACTTCCGCGACCCGACCAACCGCGAAATGGGTGCGCGGATCATCGATCTGTTCGCGCGCCGCGCCGACGGGTCCGAGTTCCCTGCCGGAATCCGTTTGGCCCCCTTTTACGATGGTGACAAGACCTTCGTTGCCGCAGCCATCCGCGATATGACCGACCGTCGTGCCATCAATGACGCCCTGATAGCCGCACGCGAGGAGGCCGACCGGGCAAACATGGCGAAAACGCGGTTCCTGGCAACCGCCAGCCACGATCTGCGCCAGCCGCTGCAGACGATTCGATTGTTGAACGCGTCGCTCCTGAACCTCACCGCATCGGCTCCCGAGATCAACGAACTGTTGCGCCGGCAGGAATCCGCGATCGACAGCGCAAGCCGGCTGCTCAATGCCCTGTTGGATATCACCCGGTTGGAGTCCGGCGCCGTGGAGCCTCATCTCGCACCGGTGAAACTGGGGTCGATCTATACCGATTTGCAACGGGAATTCGAGCACGTGGCCGCCGATAAATCACTGCGCCTGGAGTTTGCGGACAGCCAGACGGTCATGTCGACGGACCGCATGCTGTTCACGCAACTCATGCAAAACCTGGTCGGGAACGCGCTCAAATACACGTCGTCGGGATGGGTTCGAGTGACCGAGACCCTCGACGCCGAGGCGCTGAGCATCACGATCGAGGACACCGGAACCGGGATTCCAAACGACAAATTGGAACGCATTTTCGATGAATACTATCAAGTGGACCCCTCCGGCACGCAGCGCTCGGGCGTGGGGCTGGGTCTTGCCATCGTCCGGGAAGTCGCCCGTTTGCTGGGATACTCGGTGGTCGTCTCGTCGGACTTCGGCCGCGGGACCCGCGTCCGGCTGAGGATCCCGACTCAACGCATCACATCCGAAACGCCCGCGCCCGACGTCGAGTCCATCCAGGTCAAGGCACCGTTTTTCGCGCGTCATCGGCTCATCCTGCTGGAGGACAACGACTCGGTGCGTGCCGCGACCGAGTTATTCTTGACCCTCGAGGGCTTCGAGATTCGCAGCGCCGCCAGCGTTGCGGCAGCTGAAGGACTGCTGTCGGACATGCAGCCTGGCGACCTGCTCATCTCGGACTATCATTTGGACGGCAGCCTGACCGGTCTCGATGTGCTCATACAGCTGCGGATCCAAGCCAAGCGCGACGTCCCCGCCATTCTCTTGAGCGGCGATCTGCAGTCGATGATGCGCGTCGTCAAGACGGCCACCCCCAACTGCCGATTCCTGAGCAAGCCGGTCGACACGAATGCCTTGCTTGCGGCTATCGCGGAACTGACAGGCGGCTGAGTTCGGCGGCATCTTCGCTTTGCGCGCTCGCGCGACTCGCGTTCTCGAGCACGAGAAGACCCGCGGCCGTGTTGGAGATCGGAATATGGTAATTCCCGTGAACCTTCGCAACCTGGCCGCCGAGCGTTCCGCGGGCAGCCATCCACATCAGCAATTCGACGCCCTGAGAACCCGCCTGCTCGATCAATTCGACATTCGTCAGATGGGTCAACGCCTCCGGCTCCTCGACGATCTTTTCCATGCACATCAGATCAAACGGCTTGTTGATGAACCCGGCGCGCGTTCCATCCAATTGATGTGAAAGGCCACCGGTCCCGATGACGACGACCTTCAGGTCATCCGCATAGGCCTCGACGGCCCGGCCAACGCATCGGCCCAGATTGAAGCAGCGCTTCGCCGACGGCAAGGGGTGCTGTACGGTGTTGATGCAGATCGGCACCGTACGCACCGGCCACGCCGCCACGTTGGGCCACATCAGGGCCATGGGAATCGCAAAGGCATGGTCCACCAGCATTTCCTGGCACGTGGTGATGTCGAAATCGTTGGCTACCAAGGATTCGATCAGGTGCCATGACAAGGCAGGGTCACCCGGGAACACAGGAAACATGCCCGGCAGGCCCCAGCCTTCATCCGCGTAGCGGTATTCGGGCGCCGCGCCAACCGCAAAGGTGGGCATCTTGTCGAGGAAGAAATTCAGGCCATGATCGTTGTACAGGACGATGGCCACATCGGGGCGCACGTCATCCAACCACTGGTGTACGCGATGATATTGCTCGAAAAACGCCTTCCAGTAGGGCTCCTGCTGCGCGCCCTGCGCAATCGCAGTACCGATTGCCGGTACATGGGCGGTCATGATGGTTCCGACGACAGTTCCCACCGCTATTCTCCCGCCGCCAGCAGCTTGGCTTTGAATTCCGGAACGCTGACACCCGTTTGCTGCGCCCCGATGTCCTGCATGTTCAGTCCGAACACGCCGGCGAGTTTCGCGAGATAGTAGATGTTGCCGCCCGCTTGCAACAGCTCCAGCACGTTGCGATGCTCGACGGCCGCGCGCTGCGCGGCTGTGAGCCCGAATTTATCGCAATAGGCAGGCTCATCCCGCAAAAACTCCGCGCGATTGCCGGCACTGTTAAACGAAAAGCACATCTTGTTCAAGGCCCATCCTTGCTGCGCCATCGCACCATCGAACACGGGGGTTGCCCATTTATCTACCGACACGTCGCGACTCCTGGTTGTCGAACTGTTTCCGATGCATTCGCCACATAGTTGCAAACATCGAGCCCGCCGAAAATACGTAACACCCGCAATGGTCTAGGGCGTTGGCTGGGCCGCTTCGGAAAGTACTGATGGGCATCCAGCTCCCGGGTCGATAACGTGAACTGATTACGGACGGGGGGGTAAACGCGTTGAAAACATCTTCGCTGATGATCGCGACGGCCTTGGCTCTGGTCGGCATGCTGACAGCCACGGGAGCCTGCGCCCAATCGAAGGCGGTCATCGATACCAACGTGGCGAGCACGCTGGCGCACTTCATCGCGTTGGACAGCCGCCACGAAGCCCTGCTCCGGCGCGCGGTGGGCGTGTTGATCTTCCCGACATTGGTGAAGGGGGGGATCGGCCTGGCAAACGAATACGGCGCCGGCGCCCTGCAGACCGATGGCGCCACGGAGGGGTATTACAGCCTGGCGTCCGCGTCCGTGGGTCTGACCGCCGGCATGGAGACGCATTCAGAGATCATCCTGTTCATGACGCGCAATGCGCTCGACAAGTTTCTTAAGAGCAAGGGCTGGGCCGTCGGCGCCGACACGGGCGTCACGGTGATGGAAAAGAGCACCGCCGCCGACTACGAAAGCGTCACGTTGGGAAAACCCGTGCTGCGGTTCGTCTTCGACGAAGAAGGGCTCATGGCCGATATCTCCGTGTCCGGCGGAAAAATCAACCGGTTGGCAAGATAGCCACCTTCCTGCGGGAGCTGATCGCCCGGCATCGAACGCCACAAACGAACCGCCAACTGGGCGCCGTGCTGACGTTCGTTGCCGGGCGTACTTCCGGCATACCGATGCCGTTTTGGTCAATGGCAGCGCCGGCTGTCAGCGATCCCGTGGCCCAACCGGGCTCGGCCGCAGATCATCGATGTCTACGCCGAATCGATCGACAGGTTCGTTCGTGCGTACCTCTTCGTGATCCTGTTTCAGGCGAGGTCGTTTCCGGTTACGAAGCGCTGTCGCGGCGTACCTGAGGGAGACCGTCGAGCACCATCGACGACCAAGGCGCGACGGCGATCGGAGCGGCGGCGTCGATCGGCAGCGCGTCAGGCTCATCCGGCAGGTCGTCCGGCGCGGAGCGCGCGGTGTCGATGCGCAATCGCCAGCGGACTGCCTCCCCAACCGGCAACGTAAAGGAGCATTCATGCTCGGTGGCGTTGAACAACAAGGCCAACACGATCGAATCACCGCGGACCACGCATCCCAGGCGATTGAACGGTCCCTGCCAGTCGGGCGCCCGACCATCGACCCCCAGCCAGTGGATCTCCTTCTCCGAGTAGAATTGCCCCGATCGGAGCACTTCGTGTTCCTTTCGAAAGCCAATCAGGTTGCGCACGAAGCGAACCAGGCCCGCATTGCTGTCCACCAATGTCCAGTCGTACCAGGACACGGAATTATCCTGGCCATACGCGTTGTTGTTGCCCTGCTGCGATCGTCCGAACTCATCCCCGCCCAGCAGCATGGGCACGCCCCGGGAGAGCAGCAAGGTCGCAAGCATGTTCTTCGACTGTCGCAGACGGAACTCGACCACCACGGCGTCCGCCGTCGGCCCTTCCGTGCCGTAGTTGGCGCTGTAGTCGTCGTTCGTGCCGTCTGCGTTGTTCGCACCGTTGGCCTCATTGTGTTTGCGCGCGTAGGAACTCAGGTCGCTCAGGGTGAACCCATCGTGACTGGTCACGAAATTCACGCTTTTCACCACGGACTGACCGTCATGCTGGTAAAGGTCGGCACTTCCGCAGAAGCGGCTGGCAAGGGCTCCCGTGAATCCGGCATCGCCGCGCCAGAAACGCCGCACGTCATCCCTGAAGCGGGAGTTCCATTCGCCCCATCGGCGGCCGGCAAAGCGGCCCACTTCGAAAGCGCCGGCCGCGTCCCAAGCCTCGGCGATCAACTTGGTGTGCCGCAGAATCGGATCTTCCGTGATCTCCTGCAGAATCGGTGGATTCGCGAGCAAGGCTCCATCCTCACCCCGGCCGAGCACGGCCGCAAGATCGAAGCGAAAGCCATCCACGTGGAGATGCATGACCCAGTGGCGCAGGCAATCCATGATCATCGATCGGACCACGGGGTGATTGCAGTTCAAGGTATTCCCGCAACCCGTATAGTCGAGATACGTCGAGCCGTCGGGGGTCAGCAGGTAATAGACCTCGTTGTCGAGACCTCGAAAGCTGTAGGTCGGGCCGTTCCACCCACCCTCGCCGGTATGGTTGAAGACCACATCCAGGATCACCTCGATACCCGCGCGATGCAGTTCACGAACCATGGTCTTGAATTCGATCAACGGCGATTCCAGCGGCGAGTCCGACGCATAGGACGGATGCGGTGCGAACAGCGCGATCGGTTCGTAACCCCAGTAATCGATCCGGTTCGGCGCTCCATCGGCGGCCGCCGTATCGGGTCGCGCATCGAATGCCTGCACCGGCAGCAACTCGACGGCCGTCACGCCCAATGATTTCAAATACGGGATTTTCTCGATCACGCCGAGGTACTGGCCGGCGTGTAGGGCGCCCGATGACGGATGTATCGTCAGACCCCGCACATGCGTCTCGTAGATGATCGTGTCCGCCCATTCGTGATGCGGCGACGAGATGCCCTGCCAGTCGAAGGCATGGTCGGTAACGACTCCGGCGAACCGATGTCCCGGAAGGTTCGGCGCCCGCCCGGATTCATCGAAGACGGCGGCTTCGGGCCAGGGAACGATCAAGGCCGCGTAGGGATCCAACAGGAATTGCCGGGGATCGACATCCGGGCGGCCTGCATCGCCGGGCCCCGTGACGCGGAAAACGTAGCAGCGACCACGAAGATCGCCGCCGATCCGTACATGCCAGATATCGCCGGTACGGTGGGACGGGGAATCGAGCGGCACGCGCATCGGCGCGGAGGCCGACTGCCGCCCGAAGATCCAAAGCTCGATGCTCGTCGCCTGGCGACTGAACACTGCGAAGTTGGTTCCCAGGCGCTCACATCGGGCACCCGGCGGCCAAGGCTCCCCGGCCGACAGCAAGGGAGCCATGACCTCTAAATCCGCAGGATCCGGTCCCGTCACCGCGTGCGGCGCGCCTTCATACGGCGCCTCAACGCCATGCTGGCTACGCAGCCGCCCGACTGGCATGAGCTTGAGCGGACAGCTGGCCCCGGACCAGCAAGACCGGAACCGGCGAGGCCCGCACCACTTCCTCCGCGTCGCTGCCCATGGCGACCCGCGCCAAGCCACGGCGGCCATGGGTTCCCATGACGATCAACTCCGCGGGCCACGAACCCGCCTGGGCAATGATCGCCTCCGCCGCCGGTCCGCCGATGGTCTCGACCAATACCGACTCGGGCTCGATCCCCGCCTGCCGAACCGCGGCCTCGGCATCCGCCAGAATCCTCTTGCCGGCGTCGCGCAGCGCATCGATGACGGTGGTCGTATTCATCCCCGAGCTATAGGTGTAGTCGAACATGAATTCATTCACGACATGCAGCAGGCGGACGATGCTTCCTTGACTCTTCGCGATCTTGATCGCTTCCTTCAATCCGCACTGTGACGTCGGACTGCCGTCGATCGGCACCAGAATTTTGTCGTACATGGAGTGCTCCTACTCGAGAAATGGTGACGCGATTACAACCGATCCCCGGCCTGCACGGTCCTCGGAATTGCCGCAGGATCCTGTGGTTTCCCGCTGCCCGCAACGCTCGATTTCTTCCGGCACGAACCGTTGCTCGACCGCAGCGGCAGCGAATCCCTGCCGCCGTCAGCCGCCCCTGTGGCCGCTCATTTCTTCGGCTTGCGAAACTTGAAGATCGTCTGATCGGTCAGGCCGCGCAGCCCCGGCGCAAAAACGATCTGGGTGTGGTCATCCTCCGACCGTGCGAGCAACCTGCTCTCGGTGACGAGCTCGAAGCCTGCGGCCGTCACTTCCGTTTTGATGATCTGCGGATCGATGCGATGCAATTGCTTGGTGTCGCGCGTCCCGGAGCCCGGCGCCGCGTTGTGATCGACGATGAAAAAGATGCCTCCCGGCTTCAGCGCCTTGAAAATGCGCGCATTGAGGCTGCCCGTATCGATATCATTCAATTTCAAGTCATGGTAGTACAGCACGTTATAGACGATATCGACGTTTTGAGGCAGCTCCAACGTGTTGTAATCGACCAGCTCATACTGGACGTTCGAATGTGCCGCGGCGAACGCCCGGCTGGCCTCACCGGACCGTTTCTCGGTGTAAGGCAGATCGAACATGTGGACCCTCCCTTTGGGCCCGACGATGTCGGACAGGAGCGTCGTGAAATACTGACCGAAGGAGGCGAATTCGACCACCTGATCCCCCGGCTTGACGCCGGAGAGAGTCAGCAGCTCCGCGGGCTTGCGATTCACATCCCTCGCCTTCTGTTCGGCGCTGCGGGCGGACGATTCGACCGCGTGGCGTATGTAGGCAGGCGTGTTCGGCGGTACCACGTAGGGCGCGGGCGCGGCCTCCACCGAGGGATCCGCCGCCACCGCCGGTGCAGCCAGGGGCATCCCTGCCGCCCCCGTCAGGATTGAAGCCATCAGCCAAACGGAAAACTTATTCATATGCAACTCCCCACAGTGTCGTCAATCACGTAGCCCGGTCGTGTTTCGATCCAAGCGGAGATGATTGTGCAGGATTTTTCCGTCCCAATCGACATCACTCGCGTTTTAAGATGCCAGCAGGCCCATGGAGCGGCTGCAAGATGCGCCCGCTGGTTGCTCGATGCCTCGGGCACACGGCCGTGCGTGATCCGCCGTGCCGTCGCCTCCCGCTTCGGTTGTCGACGTTAATGGAACATGGCGGCGACGCTGATGTAAGGGTCGGATCGATGGGACGTCGTGAAGGATGCCTGGACAGTGCCCGCACCGGTCACCGTCCGGGTCTCGAAGGTGCCCAGACTGCACGCCGATTGCGCCGTCACGATTCACGTTGTAGTTGTTACCGGCGTGAACCCCGTTTTTTTCGATGACGCCGGCAACGATCGTCCATGTGTTGCCTTGCGCATCGACGATGGAAGGCTGCGCATCGATATTCGCGCCGTTCACCGAAGGGGTCGCCGCAAACGCGGTGGACGCCGAGGCAGCCACCATGAAAGACAAGAATACTCTGGCGATGAATTTCATCGATTCCACTCCTGAGGGGTTTGTGGCAGCCAGTTGATACGTCGCGCGACGGAGCCGCCACGACCGCAGTGCGCCCGACCGATTGCCGTCGTTGGACGCCTGGCCTATCCTAGGGCACCGACGAATTCGCCAAGCTGATCGAGCGAAACAGCTCGCGGCACCCTCGGGACCGCCCACCAGAACAACAACTGCGAGAATCGATGAAAGGTGCAAACAGAGGCTGGCTCGTCGGTCTTGTCTTCTGGGGAATGGCCGCGGCCTGCCAGGCGCAGCCCACGGGTGAATCTCACGAAGAGATCATCTGCAAGTCCGGTGGATCGAAAAGGGTGGTGAGCATCTACGTTCGACCACCCTCGAAGGGCGGGCGTGAGCCGGGGTCATGTCACGTCGACTACACGCGGGACGGGAAGACGACGACTCTCTGGACTTCAAGGACGAACCACGCCTTCTGCACCGCAAAAGCACTGTCGTTGGTCACGCGACTCGTCGAGGACAAGTACACGTGCAAGCCGGAAGCGCAGGAACAGCCCGATGAGGCCGAGGAGTCGGTCAAGCCCCCCAGCCCTAATCGTCGGCGATTTGCCGGGCGATCATGAACTGTCTGAGCACAGCCCGCGTTTCCTGCCTGGGAACGAAGTCCACCATCGTCAGATCGCCCGCCTGGACATTCAGCACGAGACGTCGACTGGCCGCCATCCGCTTGAGCAGCGCCACGTCGATCGCGAAGTACGCAGTCTGGCCCACCGGCGCGATCAAGGGATACGGATTATCCGCCCTGACTGCCGCATCCAGTGGCGACAGGACCACCGCTCCATCGTCGAGCTTCAGAACGACCGCCCCGCGGGTGTGAAGATCATCGATCCGGTGACCATCGACGCCTGGAGCAAGTTGAACCCAGAGCAGATAGCTGTAATCGCCACTGCGATCCCACTCCACGGGACCCATGTAGACGACGCTCGGTTGCTTGTCGGGCGCGAGCAAATCGCTGATGCCGGTTTCGACGAAGGCCATGGGCTGCACCAGCGCCGCCCGCGTCAACCCGGTCGTCTCGTCCAGCGTTTCAACCGATTTGACGGGCGCATGGCTCGCGCAACCCGTCAATAAGGCGAGGCCGAGGCAGAGGCCGAGGGTCTTCCAACACATCGCGCCACGATCGCATGCCCCTGTTACAAGGAGAAGTCACGCGTCATCACCGCAATCTGTTGCGATTGATAACATGGTTCGTGACAATAAATTCGCTTCCAGCCGATTGTCCTGTCGATACTGTGTATGTGAAGTTCCATGCTCCCTTGCATGGACATTTGTTCCCGCGTCATTCACGGCTTGCAGGTAAGGCGAGCGCGATTGAGACATATCGGCGAGCCGGGCTCACCGGCGGTTCCGGCCGACGAGACCATCGAGATGACGATCGTCAAGAATAATGCTGCTGTCGGGGGGTTCAACCGATGGACCCTGAACGATGAAGCCTTTTCGATGCAGACCATGAAACCCCTATACACGCTGCACCAAGGCCGCCGCTATCGGTTGAAACTCCGCAATGCGAGTGATGACATCCATTCGTTGCATCTACATCGGCACAGCTTCGAACTCACGCAGATCGGTGGCAAAGCGACCGCCGGCATTATCAAAGACGTTGTCATGCTCGCCGGCTTCCAAGAAGTGGCATTCGACTTTGTTGCCGACAACCCCGGGCTGACGTTATTTCATTGCCACCAGCAGTTGCACATGGATTTTGGGTTCATGGCGTTGTTCAAGTATGCGTGAGGGATCCCCGCTCGAGGTCTTCCTCACCTTTCTCAAGCTTGGAATGACCTCATTCGGCGGGTCCCTTGCACACGTTGGCTATTTCCGCGAAGAGATGGTGGTGCGGCGGCCCGGCTCTGCAATGATGGCGAATGTTGATTCCATGCCACGTATATACGTGTTTCCGTATATACCTGCCAGGGCACGGTACCGCGCCGATGGGGCTGTTGAAGACTGAGATTCAGATAGCTATAATAGCCAAATGAAAAAGGCTAGCGTATCTAATTTAAAGAACAACTTGAGCGCATACCTCCGGACGGTTCGCGCGGGACACCCGGTTGTCATCTATGACCGGGAAGTTCCGATCGCCCGCCTCGAGCGAATTGAATCCACCGGGCTGGGTTCTGACCGACTTGCATCGCTTCATGCAAAAGGCGTGACACGACTTCCGCTGCGTCAAGGAACAGCGATGGCCATCCTCGCCGGCTTGCAAAATCCCCTACCCCAAGCCACGCGATTGCTCGAGGCTGTACAGCAAGATCGCTCCGAGGATCGATGAGACTGCACCCGCTTGTCGCACCGTGGGTGCTCTCCTGAAATATTGGGACGCGTCGGCAATAACTCCGCTATTGGCGGAAGAACCGAGCCGGGATAACCTGCTGCACCTGCTCGAGCAAGATGCAGACATGCTCGTGTGGTGGGGAACACCCGTTGAAATTGCTTCGGCACTTGCGAGGCGCGAACGGGAGGGATTACTCACCGCCGATGAAGTTACCACTGCACTGACGGCTGCGCATGCGCTCGCGGAGAGCTGGCACGAAATCGTGCCGTCCGACTCGATCCGTCGAACTGCCGAGCGCCTGCTTCGCGCTCATCCCCTGCGCGCTGCCGACAGCCTGCAACTGGCAGCGGCACTGATCGCGTCCGATCACGATCCGATGTCGTTGGAAGTTGTGTGCCTCGATGTTCGCCTGGCGCGCGCCGCTCAAAGAGAGGGCTTCGTGGTCATCGGCCAGTAACGCACGGTTGGCTTGCTGGTGCAGGAGACGTGCAAGCCCGTCGTAGAATTCAAACCGGTGCCGGCGCCGGCCGAGCCGGTATCCGAGGCCAATTTGGACTGGCTGACACGCCACCGCACTGGTTCGACGACTTGACTTGGGATTACGTGCTCCCGATGCACTCAACATCGCGATCACACAGCGCTGCGGTGCCCGTCTCCTCACCTTCGACGCCAAGATGGCGCGATCGGCACGTTCTCTCGGCGTCAACGTGGTCAGCTGATTAGCCGGCCCACCTATCGGTGCGCGTCGCTCCAAAACTGCAGCACCTGCACCCCCTCGTCCGATCCAGCTTTGGCGCAATTCGCTGTTCGAGAATTGCTTCATGGTAATTGGAACGATGGGTTGATAGGCTGGCGATGCGAGAACGGTAAACGCTATACGGTAAGAGGATTTAGGAATACCCAATGAGTAAAGTGGTTCGCTTTCATGAGCACGGTGGGCCGGAGCAATTGCGGATCGATGAGATCGAGGTCGGCGATCCTGGTCCCGAAGAGGTACGAATTCGGGTCGAAGCCATCGGGCTGAACCGCTCCGAGGCGATGTTTCGCGCGGGCGCTTATCTGCAGGCGCCGCATTTTCCGTCACTAATCGGCTACGAAGGCGTTGGCATCGTGGAAGCCCTTGGAGCGAAAGTGCAAGGCTTTGCGGTCGGTGACCGAATTTGCGTCATGCCAAACTACCGGCTCGGCGAGTATGGCCTGTATGGGGAGCATGCGATCGTCCCAGCGCGCAGCCTCATTGCACCGCCGCCCGGTCTCACGGTCGTTGAAGCAGCCTCGGTTTGGATGCAGTATTTTACGGCGCTCGCGATCTATGAAGTTGCCCACGCGGCGGTGGGCGACGCCGTCCTCATCCGCGCCGCCTCGAGCAGCGTCGGCCTTGCTGCGATTCAGCTTGCCAATTGGGCTGGCGCTGTCCCGATTGCAACTACTCGCACCGGCGCCAAGATGGCGGCACTCAAAGCGCACGGTGCAAAACACGTGATTGCAACGGACGAGTCGAACCTTGTCACGGAGGTGCAACGCATCACCGGTGGTAAGGGAGTCCGCATTGTGTTCGATCCGGTGGGAGGACCTGACATTGATGCCCTCGCGCAAGCGACCGCCGAGGAAGGCATCATCATTATCTATGGGGGCCTAAGCGGCCGTCCGACACCGTACCCGCACTGGCCGGCCGCGTTGAAGGGGCTTTCTTTGCGCGGATGGGTCGCTTCCTCCATTTGGAACAAACCGGAGCGATTCGCCCACAATCGAGATTTGATACTGTACGGCCTGGCGGAAGGGCGCTTGAAGCCGGTCATCGCCAAAACGTTCCCGCTGGAAGAGATTGTCGAAGCGCACCGCTACCTCGAATCGAACCAGCAACTTGGCAAGATTGTCGTGACTGTCTAGACGAACGTGATGGCCTGCCCCTGAATCGAATGCGTTCGCGGGCTTTTCCCGGCCAATTCCAGTCGGTCGATCCAAGCATCAAATTGGCCGTTCTTTTATCGAGGGACTTGGGCTTCGCAGCCCATACGTCGAAGCCCGCAAGACGATTGACTAGGCTAAATCATTGGCATATGCTGAAGCATATGCTAACGCTCAGTCGGATGGTAATATTGTGATTCCCGAACGTCATGTCAAGTTGTTCAAGAACGGCCGGAACCAAGCAGTCCGGATTCCGCGCGAATTTGAACTGCCCGGCGACGACGCCATCATGCGCAAAGACGGAAACAAACTAATCATCGAGGCGGCGCCCCCGCGATCCCTACTCGCCCTGCTTGCAACGCTCGAACCTATCGATGATGACTTTCCTCCCATCCTCGATGGCGAGCCCGATGAAGTCGAGATCTGATGCGCTTCCTGCTCGACACCAATATCGTGTCGAACCTCATACGAGAACCTCGTGGAGGCGTTGCCAAGCGGATCACAGCCGTCGGCGAAGCGAGCGTCTGTACGAGCATCATCGTGGCGTCGGAGCTTCGTTATGGCGCAGCCAAGAAGGCATCCCCTCGGCTCACGGCGCAACTTGACGCCGTACTCGGAGCTCTCGACACGCTGCCATTCGATTTCCCTGGCGATGAGACCTATGGAGCGATTCGCACCCAACTCGAGTTGGCGGGCACGCCGATCGGCGGAAACGATCTGCTCATTGCAGCTCACGCCATATCTCTAGATCTCACATTGGTGACGGACAACGCCAAAGAATTCTCACGAGTCAGCAGACTGCGCGTCGAGAACTGGCTGAGAGATTAGTGACTATATGGCCCGGGCATTACAGCTAGGTTCGAGCTGGCGCTTCGGGTTTGGAGAATGCTCGAGTGCTGCCGTATTAGGCGGGGCCGCCCGCGAGTGGTGAATTACCCAGTCGCGGGCCGCGGCGGCTATAGCTGGAGCGAGTAGATAGTCTGATGAGAATCATCTGGGTCACAGTGGGCGCTCATGTTCAACTCCCCGGCAAGTGCGCGCATCGCTTCATTGTCCGAGAGTTCGACCGAGTACAGCTGTTTCACGCCATTGGACTTGGCAGATTGAATCAGCTGCTTCATCAGCATCGTGCCGAGCCCCTTGTGCTGCCAATCATCGGCGACCGTGACCGCAATTTCCCGCACGTCCGACCGTGAATTCGGGGCGTAACGACTGACGCCGATCTCGGTTTCCCGGCCGTCGCGGCGAATCGTTGCAAGGAATGCCATGGAATGCCGGCCATCGACATCACACGCATGTGCTGCTTCGGATGGGGACAGCTCCTTCCTGCCACCAAAGAAGCGGTAGTGCTTGGTCTGTGGGGACAAGCGACGAACGAAGTCCGCCTCCATCTCCGCGTCGGTTATTCGGATTGGCCGAATGGTGACCACCTCTCCAGCAATCGTGGGATACGATCCGGTTGACATGGCGCTCGAACTCCCTTGATTGAAGACGACGAGCGATCATGGAGAAGTCGCGCTCCATCCGCCATAGGGGCTTCCCGCAACGAAAGTTGTCCAGCCCTTATGGAAGGGAGGGGACTCAGGCCGTAGCCTTGAACGGAAGACGTTCTGATGTCTCTTATTCATGTGGAGGCCGCGAGCATGTTGCTACCGATTCAAATCACTTGGCGAGGTATGGAGCCGTCTGCGGCACTCGAGGGGCGGGTCCGGGCGCTGGCGCAGCAGCTCGAAAAATTCAGCTCCAAGATGATTCACTGCCACGTGATTATTGAGCTCCCACACAAACGGGGGCATCAGGGACATATTTATGAAGTCCACATCCAGGTGACCGTTCCGGGGACCGAGCTGATAGCTCAATATGAACATCGTGAGCTGCAGAGTCACGAGGATCCGTATGTTGCGGTGCGTGATGCGTTCCGGGCAGTGCGCCGACAATTGCAGGACTATGCGCGAAAACGTCGACTGGACGTCAAAGGTCACACGCTGCATCCGACGCTCTCGGGGATAGAGAGACGTTCCGCTGAGGCAGGCACGGAACCGCTCCCGCGGGCACCGATCACCCGAGATCCGCGTGACGCGAGCTGATGGCTGCCGAGCCTTCCCTTGCGGGTACCGACGCCGCAACGCGATTGCTGAATGTGGCGCGCTCGGCGGTCGCTGAGTTCCGCGGCGGCGATCTTTATGGTCTCCAAGTGTCGCTCGACAGTACACTTCAAAACGAGCTCGGGCTCGATAGTTTGGCGCGCGTCGAATTTCTGCACCGTGTTGAAGAGGCCTTCCAGATTCGACTCCCCGATGACACGTTCGCATCCGCCGCTACGCTGCGAGACCTGCTGGCCGCCATCGAGCGCAACGGCCCCGGTGCCGTGCCTACCGAACGATCGGCTAAGGATGCGTTGCGAGCGACTCGCCCCGAACGGACGCCCGATAGGGCGTCGACGCTGATCGAGGTGCTCCGGTGGTACGTCGAGTGAGCCGCCTCCACCACCGCCATCACGGTGATCACCGCGGACGGGGAACGACCCATCACCCATGCGACGCTTTGGCAAACGGCGCTCGCTGTGTGCGGTGCCCTGCAGGCGCGCGGCGTCGTCGCCGGGGAGGCGATCGCGCTGATGCTTCCCACAGGAGCTGAGTATTTCACGGCTTTCATGGGCGTGCTCCTCTGCGGCTGCGTACCCGTTCCGATTTACCCGCCAGCCGAGGCGGGACAACTAGAGGAACACGTTCGACGTCACGCCAAACTCCTCTCGAACGCACGAGTGGGCCTCGTTGTCTTCGGAACCCTGCGGCGCGACGTATGTTTTGTCGCCAAACGCGAGTTACTCGACCAGCTGATTCCCCGCGTGTTCCTGCAACGTGTGGGCGCCTTGTTCGTAGCTCGCGATGAGACCGTCGAGAGTGTTGCGAGTGCTGAGGCCATGGCCACCGCAGTACGCGCCGGTGAGGCACTCGTGGTCTTTGCCGAGGGCACGTTGACCCGCGCACCCGGACTCATGCCGTTTCATCTGGGCGGATTCCTGGCAGCCGCCACCGCTGGCGCAGTCACGGTGCCGATGGCGATTCGCGGCACTCGCTCCGCGCTCCGCGATGGCGAGTGGTTTTCGCGGCGGCTTCCGATCCTCGTAGAGGTTGGCCCTCCGATACCCGTACCGGCAGAGCTCAAACCATCGGCGGCTGCACTGCGGATTCGCGATTCAACGCGAGCCTTTATTGCGGCCCGATGCGGTGAACCGGACACTCAGAGTGACGCACGTCCAAGTAGCTCACAGTAAGTAACGAGAAATGATACGGCAATCCATGCCGATCCCGACCATATCGGATGCCATCTGCCTTGCCTATGCCGTGTGCGTCTCGACGTTTACGCGCATCTCGCACAATGCCAGGCATGACCGTCGCGATATCTCGCGAAGATCATGCCTGGCATGCCGATCTGTAACTAGATTCCGGGCGATCGGGTTACTGGATCGTGAGGCGATTTTCCACGGCGTTGACGCCCGGCGCCCCCCATGCTGCCAAGGTCGCATCTTCCCGTTCTTGCCAGGAATGGACATGACCTTTCAGGGTGACAATCGAGCTATGTACGACGACCTCGATGTCCTTCGCCTCGAGGATCGCATGACGTTTGAATGCCTCCTCTATCTTCTGTTTCACATCCGTGACCTTAACGGTAGACTTCACGCTGATTTCGTTGGAGACGCCTTTGACTCCCATCAGATTTCTCACGGCGGTCTCGGCGGCTATCTTCTGATATCCCCAGCTGACCTGCCCGCCCAGCGACACCCAACCATCCTTGACGACGGGGGTGATCCCGGCGCCGCTTAGCGAAACGTTCCAGCGCAAGGCGTTCGCCGCCGCTTCAGCGATTTCGGTGTCGGTCCGTTCGCCCGATGCGGGAATCTTGATTTGGATGTCGTTCGCGACGGCACGCACGCCCTTCACGCGCTTGACCAGATCCGCGGCTACCCAGCGGCCGGAATAGTGCGGCACGTCCCCAGTCAATGTGACCACTCCGTTCCTGACCGCGACTCCGATCCGCGTGTCGTCAATGCTGGGGTCCCACTGCAACTCGCTCTCCACATCACGGCAAATTTCTGCGTCAGTTCTCATGAATATCTCCTTCGTTGGTAATTGCCCAGCGGAATGATCGCGCTTCGACGAGGGTCCGGCCATTCGTGATTCCCGCTCGGGATTTCTTGATTTACTTAAGGAAGCGGAAATAGCCAGATTTCCCTTCCTCCCTGATGGA
Organism: Gammaproteobacteria bacterium; assembly: GCA_003164785.1. Lineage (GTDB taxonomy): Bacteria > Pseudomonadota > Gammaproteobacteria > Steroidobacterales > Steroidobacteraceae > Bog-1198. Next base: position 368,602 of record PLUE01000022.1, read on the forward strand.
ACCGTAACTACCGAAATTCTCGGCAGGCAGCTGCAAGAGGTGGCGAGGACTTCTCTGGACCGGCGCAGTGCAAGAGTGATCTGTCAAAGCCTGTCGCGAGCAAGCGGCTGCGCTGCCCGGATGCGGGCTCGGGCGTCCCCGCAGCGGCGCTGGTCCGTCTAGGAAGTGACGCGCGCCTTGCATCCACCGCTCCGCGCAGGGCCATCAGATGCGGCAGTTATTCTGTCGAGTCCGCCTGCTAGACTGCGGGAAACCCCGAGAAGCTCTCGGAATGATCAAAGTCGCTCCCGACACCCCCGCAATCCCGTTCAGGTTTAGGTACCTCGAGTGGAATAGGGCTACTACCTAGGGTATGAGGATTTTCCCCAATAGCAGGGGTGGGACCAAGCGAGGAAATTAAAGATATGGATAAGAACCCGGATAAAACACGATTACCTTATTACGCAATGGAGTTTCCAGCTCCGCAGTTTAGCGACCTGCATCATAAGGCAATTGCGGAAGCTGCATATTTTCGCGCCGAACACCGTGGTTTTGTACCGGGTCATGAGTTTGACGATTGGCTGGCAGCGGAGACAGAAATTGGATCGGCTAATGAGCGAAGGCCGTAAGCTCTAGATTCATCTTTGTTTGACGCTGTTGTTGCAAGCCGGCATAGGCACTCCGTCTGATAGCACGGAGATCTGATACGAGAGGAGAAAGACTTATGGTCAAGAAAGCAGCAGAGCATCATCGCAAGGCCGCGGAACATCACGAGCACGCGGCGCGGCACCACAAGGAAGCGGCAAAACATCACGATGCGGGAAAACATGAGACAGCGGCGCATCATGCACAGCTAGCGCGTGGTCATCAAGAACGCGCAAACAAGTACGCTGCGGACGCAGTTGAGGAATATATCATTCTTTTTCCAGCGCTATGATGGCAGACTTTCTAATGTAGGCGCGGCCCGCGGCAGGCAATGACAGGCGTTGATGTATGAACGTGGAACAGAGCCAGCGCATCGTCGCGCTCAAATACGCGGAAGACGCGCTGCACGCGGTGAAGGCCGTTCGTGATGAATGGATACGTCAGGGACATACGCGATTAGTGGTCGAACTCGAGCCGGCAATCGCCGACCTCACTAAAACCCTTACGATCTTGCGGGATGACCAGGGCGCGCGTTGGAGAGCCGCGGGGCAGCCGCTTGAATACGCGCATCAGACGCTTTACCGGATGAACCGCTCGGAACTCGCCAAGCCCCTGCAGCTTGCGGTGCAGGCAAATGACGAAGTATCGAAACATCGGCCCATTACGAGCCGCGGATCGGCACGAACGTAGGAACTTATGCACGTCTTTCAGCTGACCGTTGACCGTGCCAATTCAGAGTATCCATTTCTTTGGGGGTATTGCGTCGACAGTTAATCCCTCCCCTCACTGCTGAGCTTTGGATACCATCGCATCGCTGAAAGGCGGAGTCGAGACGGCATTGAGGACATGCACGCGGACTCACGCGCGAGTTTCGCGGCGAGATCATTCGCGGCGACAAAGTGATCCGCATCGCACCCAGCAGCTGCGCGACACCAACCTTCCTTCGCACGAACCCATAGACGGGAACATCAAGGTATTCTGACGGACCGCTCCTTGTATAGGCGCGACGCGAACGGTTGCGTTGAGGAATGAAGGCTCCGACGTCTTTGCCCCTATTTCTACGACGGCGCATTCCCTGCTCCGGCCGCCAGCTCGGGCCGACCAGTTTGGTGCGAATGATGCGCCCATCTTTCTCATGATCGCCGCGCGGTGTGCTTCTCGACGGTCCGCTGGTTAATGGCAACGCGCGCTGAGATATCCTTATTGCATGGCCGGCGAAGACGAACGCCACCACGGCGTGTAGGTTCTGCGCCTTTCCCGTATAGCGCACCGAGAAATAGCGGATATGGTGGGGAACAGGAACAAGGCGCTGAATCTCCGCGGGAGTAGAGTAGAACGTGACAAAGCAGAGTGTCGCACGAGCGATCAGCGCTCCACCGGGCCAATGGGATGAGAAGGCCGATGTGGTCGTGGTGGGCTATGGCGGCGGCGGGGCCATAACGGCCATTGAGGCCGCGGACGCCGGGGCCGACGTTGTTATCCTGGAGAAGAATCCCGCCGATCGCCATATCTGCAATACCAACGTATCCGGTGGCATATTCATCTGTCCTACGGACGTAGAGAAGGCCTTCCAATACATCAAGGCCTGCGTCGGCGACACCGTCGATGACACCCTGTGCCGAGTCTGGGCGACGCAGACGTCGACCAACAAGGAGTACCTGAAGGGGCTCGCGGAGAGTGTCGGGGAGCCCTCGGACATGATAAGGCACGGAGGCGCGGAGTTTCCCGATCTGCCCGGTGCAGACGGCATCAGCAGTTGGAGATTGAAATCAGGTCTCGGCACCAAGATGTTTGAGGTCTTGGACAAGTGCGTGAAGGCTCGCAAGAACATCCGGGTTGCGTACTCGAGCCCCGGCAAGAGGCTCGTTCAGGATGAGAGCCGGGCAATTCTCGGGGTCGTCGCGGAACGTGATAACAAGGAAATCAGTATCCGGGGGCGTCGCGCCACGATCCTCGCATCGGGCGGCTTCGAGTTCAATGACCAGGTCAAACTCAACGCATTTTACGGCAACCCACGCTACTTCTACGGCACGGACAGCAACACGGGCGATGGGCTTCTGATGGCGATGGCAGCCGGTGCCGACCTCTGGCACATGAACTGGTCGTCGCAACATTACGGCTTCCATTACAAGAATTTCCCGGTTGGCATGATCCTCGGCGGCATCGCCAAGCCAAGCTATCTGGTGGTGGATCAATACGGGAAGCGTTATTTCAATGAAAGCTATAATGGGCATTCTGCCTATGCTTCTTTCATTTTTTTCGATCCGCTCAAGGGCGTCTATCCTCGGATACCCTCCTACCTCGTGTTCGACGAGCAGGTGCGCACGATGGGAGCACCGCTTTCACCCAATACAGGGCCCGGCGGCGACTTTATCGGGGCGAAAACGGCGAAGTACGGCTATTACTGGAGCACGGATCAGAGCAAGGAAATCGAGAACGGCTGGGTCCTGAAGGCCGAAACGATCGAAGAGCTGGCCCTGTTGATCCGTGCCCGACAGTGCCCGAACGAATTCGTGGATTATCCGAGTAGCATCCGAATGGAGCCAACCCTCCTGGCCAAATCCGTTGCGACATTCAATGAGAATGCCCATCGGCACGAGGATCCCGAATTTGGCCGCCGCGTCCTCGCGCCCCTCGAGAACGGACCCTTCTATGCCACCGAGGTGTGGCCGTGTGGTCCCAACACCCAGGGGGGGCCCAAATTCGACTCTCAGGGCAGGGTGCTCGATGTCTGCGGAAACCCCATTCCTCGCCTTTACAAAGCTGGGGAGTTGGGCTCTATCTACGGGCAGCGCTATCCCTCCGGCGGAGGCAATCTCGCAGAGATTCTGGCCTTTGGTCGCATCGCCGGTCAAAACGCAGCCAAAGAGTTGGCCTGACGTCTGCCTATTGGTCGCACGATACTGATCACGGTGCGTCGAGACGGGTCTTGGACGATAGACGAGCCGCGACGCGAAATACGCCGATCATGTCGGTCTCCGCATGATCTTCCGATATCTACGAATTGACCTAGCCTCAAATATGCGGCCGCCAGCTGCCCAATCAGCGGCCAAAGAGCGACGGCCTGCCTGAAGCCGGCACGGCAAGTGCGGAGTCATAGCCAGTGCTCACTCCATCAAGGGCTGTTGCCGAAATGCGTCCAGCCCTCGGTGGCAAAACTGCGCGGCAGACCGAACTCGTCGAGTATCACCACCTGAGGCTGACCACCCTCCGACATGCCCACCATGCGGCCGATGGGCGTAATCGGCACGCCGAATTGTCGAGACAGTTCGCCGATCAGGGTCGATGCTGCGGGAGGCGCGGCGAACAGGATTTCATAATCGTCGCCGCCCGTCAGCGCAGTCGCGAGGCAATGAGGATCGCCCGCTATGGCGGCGCGGGTGGCGGCCGACAGCGGGACCGACCGGGCTTCGATGACCGCGGAGAGGCGTGAGACCTCGCAAAGATGCCGCAGATCGGCGACTAGCCCGTCCGAAACGTCAAGCCCCGCGGTCGCGATGCCGATCAGCCTTGGGCCCAGGGCGACCCGCGGCTCTGGCAATCGATAGCGATCGACGAGCAACGTGGTCGATGCCGCATCGAGCGAGGGCGGCGTTGCGCGCAATGCTGCGAGCCCCAGCGCGGCATCGCCGATCGTACCGGTGACAAAAACGGTATCACCCGCTTGCGCGCCGCCTCGCCGGATGATCCGACCGATCGGCGCCTCACCAAGAGCCGTGATTGCGATTGTGATCGGGCCTGTTGTGGAACTCGTGTCGCCGCCGATCAAATGCAAACCGTATTCGGCCTGGTCGCGGGCAAGACCGGCGGCAAAAGCGCCGATCCACGGTTCATCGATTGTGTTCGGCAATACGAGGTCCAGCAGATAGGCGCGCGGGACTGCACCCTTGGCGGCGAGATCGGAGAGATTGACGCGCAGCGCTTTGCGCGCAATAAAATCGGCTGACTCGTCGGGAAGAAAATCTATACCGCCGACTATGGTGTCGGTCTTGACAACCAGTTCGTTGCCGCATGCCGGACTGATCACGGCTGCGTCGTCGAGCAATCCGTAGGCGCCGGGAAATGCACGTGCAAGCGGCGCAAAATAACGCGCGATCAACTCGAACTCGGTTGGCAGACCCTGCTTCGACATCCGGAAATGTGACCCTAGCTGAAGTACTTTCAGACCGCTTCGCGCGGCGGAACCAAGCAGCATTTCGCAACACCCCCGGCGGCGACGCAATACGTATCTGCCGTAACGTCCGCGTGGATAAGCGTGAGGAGCCACCGCCGAGACTGCACTTATCCCATGCCATCTATTCAATGACTGCGTCACCAAACCTAGTAACCGCACAATGCGCCTTCGATCCCGTCGTTTGGCCGAGCTAGCCTCTCGGGGGCGTTGCGCGGCATCCTTGGTAGACGACCATTGGGCGATCCATCGCCCAAGGAAATACGTGTATTTCCCGATGTAACGATTCCATCCCGTTCGGCACTGCGTGGTATGACATTTGAGATACCGACAGAGTGGAGCCTCCTCATAGGCGATGCAGATCAGTAGCGTTGGCAGTCTTACTCGTGTTTCCCGCTATATCGCTATGACCGATATGTCAGCAGACTAGCCAGAAGCATGAAATAGGAGAGGTGCAACATGCAACGAGTCAACGCTGACAGGCTGATGCGGGATCTGAGCGCCGTGGCGGTCGATGTGGACGAACTGGTCAAGTCTACGGCCGGCCACACGAACGAGGCGATCGTCGAGGCGCGAAAGCGCGTTGAAGGCTCGTTGGAAGCAGCGAGGGAAAACTTGAAAAACGCGCAGCTCTGCGCAGTCGAGGAGGCAAAGAATGCCGCGCGATCTGCGGATGCTTATTTGCGTGAGAACGTCTGGGCGGCGATAGGCATTGCAGGAAGCATCGGGCTGATGCTTGGCGCAATAATGGGTCTCAAGAGTGGGCACGCCCAGCGCGATCGAGCGAATTGAGTGCGGCGCGACATGAAACAGTGCGAAGCGAGCTGACGCCGAGTAACACACTATAACGGAGGACGTTCCGATGCCCTGGAATGCTGATTATTTCCCACGATCAATGCTGCACCTATCGCCGATCATACGCGGCAAGGCTATCGAGATTGCCAACGCACTCCTGGCGGAGGGATATGACGAAGGAAGAGCTATTCGTATCGCCATTGCGCAAGCTAAACGTTGGGCGGTCCGTCTGGATTCGTCCCCAGCGTAATCGATGTAAGATTCCCGCTTGATTTGTTAGCAGATTCCCACGAAATGACCACCGACGAGCATTATTCAGAGGTCTCGATTGCGGCCGAGGCGGCGCTGCTGCGAGGCGCCCTGGCTTCTCCGACGGGTGCTGCCGGGATCGTACTGTTCGCCCACGGGAGCGGCAGCAGTCGCTTGAGCCCGCGCAATACCTACGTGGCGGAACGCCTGTATCGCAGAGGATGCGCAACGCTGCTGTTTGATCTGCTCACGGCGGAGGAAGAAGAACGCGATACGTTGACAGCAAAGTTGCGATTCGATATTCCGCTGCTGGCCAAACGCTTAGTGGCGGTCACCCACTGGACGCAAGCGCAGCCGCAACTGCGCGATCTGAGGATCGGCTACTTCGGAGCCAGTACCGGCGCCGCGGCCGCGTTGATTGCCGCCACACGAGTGCCTGGCATTGCCGCCGTGGTATCGCGCGGCGGCCGTCCAGATCTCGCAGGAGCAGCACTCCTCGATGTGTCCGTCCCAACGCTACTCATTGTCGGTGGGAACGACCCAGAAGTGCTGGCGCTGAATCGACGAGCAATCGCACTTTTGCGCTGCGAGGCACGGCTGACTATCGTGCCGGAGGCGACGCATCTCTTTGAGGAGCCAGGTGCTCTTGAGCTAGTTGCGTCGCTGGCAGCGACGTGGTTCACGCGTCACTTTAAGTCGGCCCCGCCTGCCGCGAGCGCTTTCCCGGAGGCGTCGCGCTTGCAGCGCGATTGATCGAATTCTGTGCCGGCCACATTGAACAGGTTTGTCGATCGAGTTGATGCCGGCAAGCGCTTGGCCCACGCGCTCCAAAGCTATCTGGGTCGAAAGGACGTAACAGTCATAGGCTTACCCCGCGGCGGCGTGCCGGTGGCCAATGAGGTTGCTCGCTCACTCCACCTACCGCTTGATGTCCTTGTCGTCCGAAAGCTCAGTACCCCAGGCCAGGAAGAACTAGCGATGGGCGCCATTGCCTCCGGCGGCGTCATCGTGAACAATCCCGAAGTCCAGCGGTGGTTTGAGCACCCTGATGTACTGATCAAGGAAAGCCTGGCGCGTGCAACGGTGGAGTTGGAGCGCCGCGAAGCCTTGTATCGCGCAATCCGAATGCCGCTGCCCTTGACCGGACAAACCGTGATCGTCGTAGATGATGGTGCGGCGACCGGAGCCACGATGCAGGCCGCGGTGCGTGCTCTAAAGAATATGAAGGTCGCCCGCATCGTCGTTGCCTTACCCGTGGCATCCCGAGAGTCATGCGTCGCCTTCGAGAAGGAGGCCGATCAAGTGGTCAGTCTCTTGACGCCAGATTCATTTGGCTCGGTCGGCGAATGGTACGAATCCTTCGATCAAACGACCGACGAGCAGGTCGAATCCTTGCTAAGGGCGGCCCAGCCAAAAAACAGCCGTCGTGCATGAACATCGCCGTCAGAATCGCGATCCAATGAAAATATTGCAATCGGTCACTACGCCGACCACACCATTAGTGCCTTCAACTGCACAAACGGGCGATAACGCGCAACTCCGTGTCGATTCTTGCGTCCATGCCTTTATAGTCGTCGCCCGCTGCCGGGAAGGCGGTGCGAACACCAAGGGGCTGCTGCTGCGGACAGACAGCCGATTCGATATTGAATATTCCTGTGGTCGTGACGCGCGACCGACCGATCGCAGGTACTCCCCTGCGGCGCGGCCATGCGAATTGCTTCAAGGCCCGGTCATGCTATTCGTAAGCCGATCCATACCAAAATAGCCATGGGCCGCTTCGGAAATTTTGCCCGTGCACGCAGCTCAGAATTCCAGCGAGACTGCGAAGCCGCACTTGGGCTGCAAGGTTGCGATTATCATCAGGCCGAAGCGGTACGTATGGCCACTGCGATTAGGAGCAGCACAGCGGCCACGATGAGCATTAGCCAGAGATGTCGCACCTTGAACTTCATCGCATCCTCCAACATTGCCGAGCGGGTACGCTAATAGGCTTTTTCCTTGCCGTAAGCGGGTGATTTGAATGAATACTTCCGCAATGCTGATTATGATTGGCCGGTTGCGCAATCCGTGGATATACGTATCGATGCATGCTTGCCGGGTATCTTGTACGCTGAGGCCTGTTGCGCGACGTGGATGACAAAGAGCGGCGCGGGTCACGCGCCGCCAGGCTCATGATGCCAGTTCGTCACTGTACAGTGATCTGCTTCGCCTTGTGCTTTGGTGATTCTGCGGTCTTCGGGACATGAACCGCGAGAATGCCCGCGGTTCGATAGCAGGGCCGACAATTGCCCGGTTGGTGGACTGTGCTGGCTCTCGAGCGCTGCCCCGACGGGATGCTGGGTAAATGCTTCTTTCAGAAGCAAACACCTCGGCGCATGCCGATCGGGACGCCGACCCAGCGGCTCGAGCATGTCGGCCACGCCGCTGGCGGATGCCGCCCGCGCACTTCACCGGCCATGAGTCCCGCAGTAGCCGCTTCTAAATGCATCTGGGTTGAGCACTGGCTATGGTGCGGCATTCGCCGGGCCGGCTTTCGGCAGGTTGTCGCTCTTTGGCCGCTGATTTGGCAACTGGCCGCGCCGGAGATGCAATAGTAGATCAATTCGCAGGTAACGGTTGCGTGGTCAACAACCCGTTCGAAATTCTTGGCGATGAGTACTGCGAAGGATTGGCACTCAATAGCCGATCTATGCAATCCAGAAATTCAGCGGCGTCAACGGGTTTGCTCAGAATGTCGAGATTCACGGCATTCTCCGCATTCGCCAGGCGCGGGGAAGTATCTCCGGTCACGAGAATGGCTGGAATCGTGACCCCGGCGAGCGCGCGCAGCTCCCGAATGACATCGATGCCCGTAAGGCTCGATCCCAAATGAAAGTCCGACACGATGAGGTCCGGCATCGTCCCGTGTTGCTCGACCAATGTCAGCGCCGAGTCCAATCCCCTCGCTGAAAGTACTACGTGCCCTTCCAACTCCAACAGCATCTGCGTAGCACGCGCCACGGCAACTTCATCGTCGACCAGGACTATCAGCGCGTTGCGGGTTTTATTGATCACCGGATTGCTTTCAAACACGGGCCGCGGACTGATGCTGCATCCCCTCGGGACGGTCAGGCTAAAGCACGAACCTCGACCGGGTTCAGATTCGACCTCGATCGTGCATTCCAGTAATTGAGCAATACGGCGGACGATCGCAAGGCCCAGTCCGAGACCCTCGCGCCGCGTCCCCCGCGCCGGCAGCAGTTGATGGAATTCCTCGAAGATTCGCTCCTGATCTTCGACAGCGATGCCGACGCCCGTGTCCAATACCTCGATTCGGACACCGGCGCTGTGGCTCACGCAGCGCAGATGTACCCTGCCCTCGCGGGTGTAGCGAATGGCGTTCGCAAGCAGATTCTGCACGATCTGCCCAAGGAGTCCCCCGTCCGTATGCACGATATCGTCGGACTCATCGACAATCAGCGCAAGACCCTTCGCTCGCGCCTCTTCTTCGAAGGAGGCGCGCAGTTGGCGGAAGATTCCGCGCACTGCGCAATCCTCACTGACGGGCTTGATGGCCCCGCACTCCAGTTTGCTGATGTCGAGCAGCGCGTTCACCAATTCCGACATGGATGCGAGCGCTTCCTGCTGCGCGGCGGCTGCCTCTATCGCGCGAGAATCTGTTGAGGTTTTCCGCAAAACAGAATTCAACAAGATCAAGGATTGCAGCGGCTGCCTGAGATCATGACTGGCGGTTGCCAGGAACGTGCTCTTGGCACGATTAGCGCGCTCCGCTTCATTCCTGGCCGCCCGCAGATCTTCGAGTATCTGGTGGCGATCGCCGATGTCGCGAATCGTACTTGAAATCAGCAGTCCCTGTTTGGTATGGATGGGGCTCAGACTGATTTCCACGGGAAATTCAGAGCCGTCTCGTCGGCGTGCATACAATTCAAGATTTCCACCCATGGGGCGCACGCGCGGAGAGGTGCCATAGGATCGACGGTGGCTTGGATGTGTTGGACGCAGCCTCTCGGGCAACAGCATCTCGACCTTCTTGCCGCGAAGTTCGTCGCGCTCGAAGCCGAACAGGACTTCCGTCTGCCGGTTGACGTACGCAATTACGCCGCTTTCGTCGGCGACGACCAGAGCATCTGGGCCGGCGTCAAGCAGCTCGCGAACATGGTCTGCGATTAGATCCACGATATATCCTCCCTATGTGCTCCACGTAGGTAGATCGTGTTGGTGCAAACCAGAGAGGGCAAATTAATCCATCTCTCCGGGCAGGATACACTATTCCAATATTATGTGAAATACAATCAGAGCAGCCATCGCCATCCTCCTTCGATTAGGATTGCTCGATCAGCTTACGTTTCCTCATTTCCTAGCCTTGCAATGCATCAATCCAGGCCGGCTTGTATTCAACTAAGCAAAGCCAATCCACCGGCCGCGAGCTTTGACCGACGCCCCGGTGTACGAAGTGGGATCCCGGGACGGCATCTTGGCGTTGCTCAGTCTGCGCGATCAGTTTGTATTTCTCGGGAAGGACTTCGATCCCGTGACGTCTCGTCCGTTCAGAATCACGTCATCAACTGGGTGCTCGAGACCGCGCCGGGTCTTCGACGGCCATGTCATGGTCTTGCTTACAGCATCACGGATAGTCCAGTGGAGGCGTGCGGTGCAAGAACGGGAGGAGAGCTACCGGCTGTATAGCTGCCGGGGCTGCAGCGTGTCGGTGCGCATCTGCGGCCGCTGCGATCACGGGAATATTTTTTGTGCCGGCGAGTCCTACTACTCAGGAGACGCTTTACGGACCTACCAGGGGGACTAAAAGCTCTGCATCGTCTGCACCAGCACTTGGAACTTGGCGTTACCGGGAACGTCTTTGAGCGGAAACGCGAAGTCGATGTGCAATACGTTGCCGAGGCCACTGCGGGCATTCCCCACCCGCAAGCCGAACCCGGCGTCGCTAAGTATGCCCAAGTCGCTGTTGCCCACGACTCCCGTCCCCCACGTCCTGCCGACATCCGCAAAAATTGCGGCCCCGACACGCACGAGCCTGAACGGATACCAATCGGTGAACACGCGCTGCTCGATCGTGAGGAGGCCTCGTGAAGTCCCCGCTTCATAACGCAGCGGGTAGCCGCGCAGCCCAGTGTCGCCGCCAAGCAGAAGTTGAACGTCTGGATCGAGATCATGCGTGACGGTCCCCGAGAGCGACCCATACAGGAGCCAGTCCGGGCGCCACCGCCAGTAATACTTTGCGGCGGCGTCGCTGATCAAATTGCGCGCATGGTCGCTCTCGAATCGCGAGGAGAAGTTCGCGCTCAGAAACAGTTGCTGCTCGTAGGGCAGTGCAATGCCGTGGGTCACCGCACTCTTGACGAGCAGCGCGTTGCGATTGGCGCCGAAAATTGCATCGGAATAGCCGAGCTCGGCGGTTACCTCCGTTCCAAAGTACAAATCCTCGGTCTTGCCGATCTGGTTTTCGTCGCCTGCTTTGCCGTACTTGTCCTGCAGAATGTCGAAGCCCACGAAGGGATAGGACAGCGTCCGCGGCGCCGGCAACGGCATGGCCGGCAAGGTCGTCGCCAGGGTAGGCAAGAAATCGTTGCGATCGTAATACATCCCGAATAGCAGGCGCTTGGTCCAGCCGTCGACGAGGCCTGAGGATACGCCGCCGCCGATCATATACGTCGCCTCGTCGTCATTGAATTGATCCGCGATATTACCGAGAAAATAGCGGGAAATCGTACGATCGTAGCTCTGCGCCGCCATCGTTGCGCTCCACCGCGTATCGAGCGAATAAAAGGGTTGCGAGAGCTGCACGATGCGCTCGTTGCCGTCGCTCGAATCGACATAGGCGAGAGCCCCCATCCAGTGCGACCCGAGCACATCGGGGTCCGAATACTCCGCGAGCTTGCTCGTGCGATCGACGTCGCTGGTGTGCCCGACTTCCAGCTGCTTGCCCCAGCCCAGAAAATTCTCCTCTTGGAGGCTGGAGCTGGTTGAATTGGCGCCGCCGGAGCGCCCGAAGGAAATGTTGGGATCGAACGTCCAGACATCCCTGGTGATTACCTGGACGTCGACCTTGCCCTCGGCGTACCGCATCGGAACGATATGTGCGTCGTAAATGAATCCCAGCATTCGCAAATTGCGCTCGGTTTCGGCGAGCTTTTGAGCGCTGTAGCGGTCTCCACTCTTGAAGAGCAGTTGAGCGCGGATCGTGGCAGGCTTGGTGCGGATGTGCAGCCGATCGGCAAGCCCGTAGAGTCCTTTGTTCTCGTGGGGATCGTTCTCATCGAAGATATTGTGGATGTCGATCTCGATCTTACCGATGACGGCTCCCGCCGCCTCGAGCACGGCATCGCTCGGCAAGCCGGCCGGCCGCGGCTCCTCGATTTGCGTGTGCTGTTTATCGGTCAGCTTCGCTGCGCTTACATGCGTGGCGTAGTTGGAACAAAAAAACAGTAGGCCCCATGCTAGACAACGCAGCGGACCCCTATTCATGGGCGCGCAGCCAACATGGGAAATCGTCGCGTCATCGTTGCACTCCGTCGCACATATGCAGTTGTACCGTCAATCGGAATGACAACTTACGTGAGAATTGGTAGTGGCGGGGGGGGGGGGGGGGATTTGATCTTTGTATCGAGCATTCGCTGCGACTACCGAACGTTCCGGCTAGTCTAACCTATTGTCCACGCTAGAAAAAAAAATCTCGCCTGCCATCGCGGCGCCGATAGCGGCCGCTCTTCAATCGACGGACACCAATGCGCTTCTCTCAAATACATGCCCGTTCCCTGCCCGAGGGTGGCGTGCTGTCGCCCAAGGAATTTCTCCACCTGGAAAGCCGGGCCGCGGTTGATCAAGTATTCACCCGGTTGGTCGAGGCAGGCAAGTTGCTGCGCGTAGCTCGAGGCACCTATGTCGCTCCCGTCTCCAGCCGTTTCGGTACTCGGCCGCCAGCGCCGGAGAAAGTCATCAAGGCGCTGGCGGCCTGAGACATGCCCGTTTAAAGGTTGGTAGCGGGGGCTCGCTTCCATCGATTTTACGGCCTACTACTACCCTGTCGACACCGGCCTGGCCGCGTCGGTGGCAGTTTGCGGGATAACCACGTGTGGCGGCTCCCCACGTCGTTGCACCGGGCTAGAAATACTTATAGACTACAATACACATTAGATGTGTACGGAGAGGTTTATGCAGCGATCGCCCAAGCCGAGTACCGAACGTACGAATATTGTTCTCGACTCGAAACTCGTCGAGCGGGTCAAGCGACTCGCCAAGGTCAAGACGACTCGTGACGCCGTCCACATTGCGCTCGAACACTACGTCCGTAGTCGCGACTATTCAGGAGTTCTCGCATTGCGCGGCACGGGCGGCGTTTCCGAGGGCTACGATCCGAAGGCAGCAAGCCCCTCGCGGTGACGTGAGATGCTTGTCGACTCTTCAGTATGGGTCGCGTATCTACGCGGCGACAATCTGATCGAAGTCGAGTTGCTCACCGAAGCTCTCGAACATAGAGAGTCTGTCTGGCTTGCACCGCCGATCCTGCAGGAGATATTACAGGGAGCCGATAGCGCTGATCGTTTTGCCCGGTGGGACCGGGTGCTCGGTGAATTGCCAATGGTCATCGCACCAGACGCCCGAGAGACTGCGCGCAACGCAGCCCACCTGTATGCGCGATGTCGTTGGGCGGGCATCACGCCACGTTCCGCGAACGACTGCTTGATAGCAGTGCACGCGATACTTGGCGGCGTACCACTACTGCATCGTGATCGAGACTTTGATTTGATCGCCAGCGTCGAGCCGAAACTGATTCTTATTGCTGCGGAGAAATGAGCCAACCGCGAGGTCGGCGTCGGTCCGTTAAGCGTTAGATTTAAATCACGTGACCTATAAATCACGTGACCTATAAGTGACTGATAAATAATGAAGCCGGGCGGACTCATTTTAGGGGTGGTTTTGGGTGCCCAAGCCGCTGGCCGTGGGGGTGCTTGCCGCGGGTGTATTCAGATTAATGCCGAATGAAGGCGTACGAGAATTGAACCTGTGCTGCGGATTGAGCACCACCACGTTTCGGCTCGCACAGCTGTCGAGCGCCTTTGTTGATACTCGGCGCTGAGTAAATCCGAACGGCTAAGTATGGTAGCGCTCTATGGGGCGCTTAGGCGGGCTTATTCCAACAACTTATTGATTTTAAACAAGAAATTTTAAATTGGTGACGGGGGCATGATTTGGAATTCCAACCACCGGAATTGCCATGAGATTTTCTTCGACCGCAACTCGCCAAAGCGGGCATGTAGACCAATTGATTGAACACAGCCTGCCGACCTCAACGATCAATTCCTCTGTGCGGTGTCCGCGACGCCCGAACCGCCGCCCGACTCGACGAGTGCCCAATAGTCCGCAGGAGCAGGAATGCACGCGTACTCAAAGGATTAGGCGTCATGAGGCCCTCCATGTTAGCCTTTTCCGCGATGCCGACTCGCGATGCGAAAGCAAGGGTATTGATCGGATCCCGGATAAGAAACACAAAAAATGCCATGGAGACACATGCCATGTTAAGTAAAGTTGTTCTGCTCGTCGCCGCATTGACGATCACGGTTCCGGCCTTCGCGGATAGTGTGGCCCCTCCTGGACCCGTCAAGACTCCGATTGTGGGTCAGGTCGGTACTCCGAAAAAGGTAGTAATCAAAAAGCCCCCACCGCCGTGCAAGCCGACCCCCGGCCACACTGCGTGTGCTCGGTAACCAAAAACAAGTTAGCGGCATCGACGATGCCTTGGTTGCTAGCGACGCAGCTTCTTGAATATGTTGTAGGCCATGGAAGATTGCCCGCAATATCGCCGGCCCGGTTGGCGCGACGAAAATTCGGGCCGATTCGGATAACCCGCCCGGTTCAAATAAAGACGTGGGCGGCAATGAGCCAATATGATTTCGGGAAATTCTAATTAAAAATTCGGGGAGCACAAATATGCAAGCCAGTCATCTGGTGGAACGGGCCAAATCGGTTCTGATCACTCCGCGCACCGAATGGCCGGTAATCGCCGCGGAACCCGACACAATTAGCGGAATTTACACCGGGTACATCATGATCTTGGCAGCAATACCCGCTGTTAAGCTATT
>PLUE01000047.1 GCA_003164785.1 Gammaproteobacteria bacterium
ATCGAGGCCGCCAAACGGCTCCTCCTCCAGACCTCGCGCGAACTGCTGGACATCGCACTGACCGTGGGGTTCCAGACACAGGCCCACTTCTCGACCGTGTTCAAACGGTTCGTCGGCGAGACCCCCGGCCGCTGGAGGCGCGCACAGCTCGCTGAGTGGCCCCAAAGACAAGAGGCCGCCTGAGGCGGTGCGGCCACCCGATCGGACCTCGAACACCAGCGGCAGATTTTGGCTGATCCGCAGCGATTCAATCAGCCACGTCCCGCATTGGCGATCGCTTCACGCCCCACGAGCTCGCCGAGCGGCTCCAGCTCGCCCCCGTTATTGTAGAAAATCTCCACATGTCTCAGGGGCGTGAAAAGCGCCGACATGGCGACTCCGTCATGCCGATCATGAGCCCGAACATAGTGGGCGAGAACCTGCTGGCCCCGGGGTCATGCCGCCGTCGGCCGCGCGTCCAGGAAGGTCAAGACGTGGCTGATGATGCTCATCAAAAAGAGGATGCTGGCTGCTGAGGCGAAGCGAAGGACGTTGAACGTAATGGCGACTCCTTAGGTGGTGTGCCGAAAAAAGCGGCCGATCATGTCGCAACGAAAATATCGATTGCGACCCGGTCTCGGCCGGCAGCGTGATGCTGCCCGGCAATTTCAAGCCCTGATGAAGGCGAGCAGATCTTCGTTAACCTGGTCCTTCATCGTCGTGCACAGTCCATGCGGAGCGCCCTTGTATACCTTGAGCTTCGCATTCGGGATGAGCTTCGCCTGGAGCGCCCCGGCATTGGCGAACGGCACAATTTGATCATCGTCACCTTGAATGACCAGCGTCGGGATGTCCATGCGCTTCAGATCTTCGGTTTGATCCGTTTCGGAGAAAGCCTTGATGCAAAAGTAGGCTGCGGGGAATCCCGCCATCATCCCTTGCAGCCAAAAGGATTCACGTACTCCCTCCGAGGTCTTGGCGGCGGGACGATTGTAACCGTAGAACGGCAACGTCAAATCCTTGAAGAATTGCGAACGGTCGGCCTGCACCCCGGCTCGGATGCCATCGAAGACACTGGGCGGCACTCCGCCGGGATTGCCCGGCGTCTTCACCAGCAGCGGCGGGACGGAGGCGATTAGCACCGCTTTCGCCACACGCTTTGTGCCGTGTCGCCCAACATAGCGCGCAACCTCACCGCCGCCGGTGGAGTGACCGACATGCACGGCATTCTCCAAGCCAAGCTTCTCGGTCAGTTCGGCCAGATCGTCGGCGTAGGTATCCATGTCGTTGCCGGTCCAAGGCTGGCTCGATCGACCGTGGCCACGCCGGTCGTGCGCGATACATCGATATCCGCGAGAAGCCAGGAAGAACATCTGATCTTCAAACGCATCCGCGGAAAGCGGCCAGCCATGGCTGAATACCACGGGTTGTCCACTGCCCCAATCCTTGTAGTAGATCTGCGTGCCGTCTTTCGTGGTAATCGTGCTCATCGAGTGCGCTCCTTTGGTGGGCGAGACGGAAGAATGCCTATGTTCGCCCGCTGTGCCGAGCGCCGTGGATGACAGGCTAGCCGTGGCAAGGACGCCGGCCCCGCCGACTAAGAGGCCGCGTCGCGAAGTCGTGGTGACCGCCGAAGCCGTCCGATTGTTCATGGAATCCTCATGTTCATGGTTGGTTAACACCTTGTGGGCAGAACTCGATTCATTCCATCCGAAATACTAAGGCGCTCATGACAAACGCCGCCTATGGGGAGTGTCGGCGCCACGAAGTACTGCAGCTGCTCTCCGCTAGATTGCAACAGCTCCGCTAGCAGTTGAGCTACTATGATCGATAATCCAGATTCTGTATTTCGGAATAGAACTTGAAATTGTCAAATCGAACGATGACGGTTCGTCGCGGCGGACACTGGACTTCCCAAGATTATTTGGACACGTGAATCTAACGGCGTCACGGGTGCAGGACGATAACGGAAGCTGTCAGGCGACATGTAATTCTGGCATGCTCATCCGGTCACCGAGCATGCCCACCGGATAAGAGGCGGCCGCATACACCACAGTGTGAAAGATGTAGAGACCAATCGCGGTTTTTCCCGCTTGCACGGAGCCATGACTGGGCGTGAGGACGGTGATGGCGCCGGGAATGAAGGCGATCAGGAAAATGTGGCATAGCGCCATCGCTCCGACCAGTGACAGGGCAATCGCCGGGCCGCGCGCCCCACGGCCCATCCACGCGACCATGCGAATCAGCACAATCTGCCATATGGCCGTGACCAAGCCGAGCGTCCCCATCATTGCCGTCACGAAATAGGCGACCGCCAGGATGGGCTTGCGCTTGCCGACGCGATCGGAATAAAAGGACATCCACAGCTTGAGTACTCTGGATGCCGCATCGGAGAATCCTTCAATCACACCGAGGGCAGCCGCGCTACCGCTGAACCCACGCCCACCACACCGCCGCGGAGCCGCCGCAGCCATCCCTTCATGGCCGCAGAAACCTTGGTCACGTGGTCAAGGAGTAAACAGCCGGGGTCCGCGTCCGCTGCCCACCACAGACGCGACCTTGCCGTGCGGCGCTTGACCCCCTGGGTGGGAACCTCGGCATACGCTCGCTCCAGCGTCTCAGTGATGTCGTCGAGGTGGCTGGTGACCACGCTGAGCGCATGGTGTACACCCCCGAGTTCGCGCCCCACCGCCTGCAGCAGCGTCGTTTTTCCACCGCCGCGCGGTCCCCACAAGACTATATGCCGCCCTCGCCGGAGCTCCATCGCCAACAACTGCGTGAGTGCCTGCAAATCCCGCCCACTATTCGTGGAATAGGCAGGCGCAGTGCACGGCGCCCGGTCAGCCACGCGGGAATCCCATTCAAGCGGCGTCATGCGCAGGGATAGCCGCGCCGAGAGGTCGCCGGCGCACGAATGCATTGCGCCCCGCATAGGTCGCCGATTTTCCGAGGTATTCTTCGATGCGCATCAACTGATTGTACTTCTCGACTCGCTCGCCACGACACGGCGCGCCTGTCTTGAGGTGCCCGGTGTCGAGCGCAACGGTGAGATCGGCGATGAACGCATCCACCGTCTCGCCGCTTCGATGAGACACCATCGCACCCCAACCCGCGTCATAGGCCAGATGGACCGCCGCGATGGTCTCAGTGAGCGTGCCGATCTGGTTGAGCTTGATGAGTACCGCATTCGCAGCGTTCTCGGCAATGCCTCGGGCAATTCGGGATACATTGGTGACGAACAGGTCATCACCCACCAATTCGATCTGATCGCCCAGTTCGCGGTTGAGGATCTTCCAGCCATCCCAATCATCCTCGGCAAGGCCATCCTCGAGCACGGCAATCGGATATCTACGCACCCAGTCGGCGTAGAGGGCCACCATCTCTTGCGCACCGACGGCGCGGCCCTCGGTGCGCAGCCGATAGATTCCCTTCTCGAAAAACCCGCTGGACGCCGGGTCGAGCGCGATGACGACGTCATCGCCGGGTCGATACCCCGCCCCTTCGATGGCGCGCAAGATCAAATCGATCGCATCGGAATTGCGCTTCAGGACCGGCGCAAAGCCTCCTTCATCGCCCACGCCGGTCGAGAGCCCCGCATCCTTGAGCACTTTTTTGAGCTGATGATAGATTTCGGCTCCCCAGCGCAACGCTTCGGCAAAATTGGGCGCTCCGACCGGCGCGACCATGAACTCTTGAAAGTCCGTGCCCTGCCAATTGGCATGCGCACCGCCATTGAGAATGTTGAACATCGGGACCGGCAAGCGGTTCGCTGCGGCACCTCCCAAATAGCGGAACAGCGGCAGTTCAGTGGCGGCGGCCGCTGCGCGCGCGACCGCGAGACTCACGCCCAACAAGGCGTTTGCGCCAAGCTTCGCCTTGTTTTCCGTGCCGTCAGCTGCGATTAAGGTGCGATCGATCAGCCCTTGATCGAGCGCGTCCAAGCCTTTGGTAGCGGCGGCGAGAGCGCCGTTCACATTTGAGACTGCGAGTCGCACCCCTTTGCCGGCATAACGATGGGCATCCTGGTCGCGCAACTCGATGGCCTCGTGAACGCCGGTGGAAGCGCCAGAGGGAACGGCAGCGCGTCCTTGGGCGCCGCCGCTCAATGTGACGTCAACCTCGACGGTTGGATTGCCGCGGGAATCGAGTATCTCGCGGGCATGAATCGTCTGTATCCGGCTATCCATTTTCCTGCTTTCCCAACTGCCCGTATTCAATGGGGGTCTTGATGTAAAAGATCTTGGTGTCCATCGCCGCGATTCTTTCGAACAAGCGGTTGGCCTGTTCCTCGGTAACCGCCATGACCATTTCCATCGGTTGATCGGCGAGTTCGAAAAATCGCGCGGAATGCCGACGGCCATCGGCGCCAAAGCTCTCGACGCCCGAGAATACCGTGCACCCGGAAATGCCCAACTCCTTCGCGAGCTGCAGCAACCATTCCATCGCTTGCTTGTGTTCGATCCGGCGATTTTGTTCCGCCATAAAACTGACTTGATAACCCTTCATGTCATGCTCCTAAATCAGAGTCCGCACGAGACGCACGGTACCGACTCCGCAGAGCGTCATGACGATGCTGCCGAGCACGTGCGCCGCAACCGTTGAAACTGCCCATACGCCGCGCCCCTCCAGAATGGCGGTTACCACTTCGGCGGAGAATGTCGAAAAGGTCGTGAGGCCTCCCAAGAACCCGGTGACCGTGAGCAATCGCCATTGAGGAGACAACGCGGGAAACGTCAAGAACACCGCAATCGCGATACCGATCAAGTATGCGCCCAAAATGTTCGCCACCAGCGTGCCGGGCGGAAGCTGCGGAAAGGTTGAGTTCAGTCGATTCGACAGGTACCAGCGTAGGAGCGCGCCGAGTGACGCGCCAGTGGCTATGGCAACGATGGAATTCACCATGGATTGGTTTCCCTTGGATTTGGTAGGCCCGAGTGAGGAGCCCGAAGAAAGAGCAGCGCCGGGACTGTCGTCTCCCGGACTCAACTCACCGTTTGTAGGATCCGAGACCATCATGACATCAGGCCCGGACTGCGCCGTCCACTGACCGGGAGGCTCCCGTAGATCGCAAGCCGCTGTAAAGGCCGTTGAATCAACCATCGCTCCTTACTGCAAGTGATCTGACTCAGCTTGGGACGCAGTTCGGGGTTGATTAACGTCAAGCCCACCGCCCTGGGTCCCCAGGCATGGTAGGCATCATCAGCCCATGAGGGCAGTTCGAGGAGGAATGCCATCTCCTGAAGGCTAAGTATAGTAGGGAATTGGGCTTTTCGATACCGCGATTCATCCGTCGGATTGTTGGGTCGCGTATCGGCATCGCCACGGATCTGGAGAACGTCCCCTCCGACTCCGATCCAAACTATCCGACGATCCGCGTGGATGGTCGCGGCGCCGGACTACCTGTCGGCGCGTGGCGCAGACCATTGCCGAGCTTGCCAACCATCATTGCGTGGTTTGAACGCCGGCGACGCTGCGATTTATTGATCCGCGAAGGCGGGGACTTGGGCAATCCGGACAACGTTCCATGACGACTCAGAGTTATTGCCACTATTGCCCAGAAACTCAGGGTTCCCCCTCTCTGCCGACCGTGCCACACCAGGGGAGCGCCCTGGTCACTCCCACTCAATCGTCTCCGACACGTATAAGCAGCTGCAATTACGCGACTTCTTCTCAGCGTACGCCGAATTTACCGTCACATCTACCGCCAAAAACTTCCGCTGGAAGACGATAGAAACCGATAGATCCCGAAAGGGCCGAGTCGCTGTCGAAGCCATGCAACGCGAACAACGATCAATCGAGCAATGGAGCAGCAGCGGCCGCGACCCCGGGCACGTATCGCGCACCAGCGATCAAGGGCGCGAATGCACATGTCGGTTTCATATTGCGCGCTTACCGCACTAATTGAAGTCCACGAAGCCAATTGAATGGCCTGATCGTGGTGACAACCCGCTATCCGATCATTCCTCGATGACGCTCGGTCTTGAGAGATTTCGCACCGATGCCTAGTAGCGGCTGCCAGCCGAAGTGCGTCGAACGCTCGATGTGCCGTAACATACAGTGTGCTTCAAATCGAATCGTTTAGAGGTACCTCAGTTGCTCGACACGCACGCGCGCCGACTCGTTGATCCGATCCTCAATGCAATCGCCCGGGCACTGCATCGAGCGGGGCTGACGGCCAACGCAGTAACGGTTGCCGCGATGCTGGTCGGTGTGTGCGCCGCGGCCTGTGTTGCGGCAAACTGGGTTTGGACCGGAATCGCCCTGCTTTGGCTCTCCGGCCTGCTCGATGCCGTTGACGGTGCGCTGGCCAGAATGACGCGTGCCAGTGCGTTTGGCGCCATTCTGGATATTACTTTTGATCGCGTTGTCGAGGTTAGCGTCATCGTCGCAATCGCTTGGGGTCACCCAGAGGCGCAATTCATGCTGGTCATACTCGCCGGCGTCATCGCGATTGCAATGTCGCTGTTCCTGTCGATTGCCGCGGCGCTTCGCAATCGCTCGGCCAAGTCCTTCCACTACGCACCCGGTCTCGGCGAACGCACCGAGGCGTTTATATGCCTCAGTCTCATGATCGCAGGCGCGAATCACTTGACGGCATGGACCTCGCTGTTTATTGGCGTGATCATCTACACCATGGCGCAGCGCCTGCGTCATGCAGGTCTGGCGTTGGCCGCGGAAGCGCCGAATTGATCGATATTCTGTGGTGGACTGGATTTATGTTGCCGAGCATTCTTACGAATTTTTCTCCGAATCGCCCCGCGCGAGGAGGCGCCAGAATGCGGCCTCACGGTCTACCCCACTGATGGGATCATCACAAAACTCTTGGCGATCTTTATAGGTGTACACACGCCCGGCGCGAATCATCGCAAAACTGTCACCGACCCGAATCGCTTCTTTCAAGTCGTGGGTGACGAACAACGCCGTGGTGCCGCGCTCATGGGCCAACCGTTTGAACAAGTCCTGCATGTTCGTGCGCGTGTCCGCATCGAGATTGCTGAACGGTTCGTCGAGCAGCAACAGCGCCGGATCCACCGCAAGCGCCCGGCCAAATGCGACCCGTTGACGCTGCCCGCCAGACAGAGCCTCGGGATGCCGACGCTCCAAGCCATCCAACTCCAGCTGCGCAATTAGCTTTCCCACGCGCTCGTGAATCCCGGCTTCCGTCGCGGGCCGCAGACGCAGACCGAATGCGATGTTCTCGTACAGATTCAGATGCGGAAAAAGCAGAGGCTCCTGGTTCAAATACACGATCCCGCGACGGTTGGCCGCCAGGGAACTCACGCTCTCGGTGCCGAGCATCACTCGGCCTCGCTCCGCGACGATGAGTCCCGCGATGGTCCGCAGCAGAGTCGTCTTCCCGCAGCCCGAGGCGCCGACGACGGCCATCGTGGTGTGGGCCTCGACGGTGAGGGACACCTCACGCAGAACCAGCTCCCGGCCGAGCCGAACGTCGATGTCTTGCACCCGCAACACCGGTGCCAAGAAGTCAGTCACTTTGTGCCTCCAGCCGCGTGACCACCGTGGCCGACAGCAGCCGGTGATTGATTCCGAGCGCGAACAGCGGCGGTGCCAATAGCAGCAGCGCACAGGTTGCCGCCAACCGAATGTCGCCGGAGCTGAAGTACTGATAGAGCGTGACGGTCAGTGTGGTGACCTGGCTATCGCCGATCAACAAGGTCAGCGCGTAATCAAACCAGGAGATCATGAAAGTCTGAAACAGGCACACAAAGAGCAGCGGCCGCGCCAGCGGCAGCAGTACCCGGAACCAGACCTGCGGGCGCTTCGCTCCAAGGGAGATGGCCAGTTCAGCGAGCGTCAGCACCTGCGAGTTCCAGAATCCGCTCAGCAAGATCACCGCATAGGCGTAGGCAAAGATAAGCTGCGCCAACATCACGCCGGCGATGTGGCCGGCGAGGTGCAGTCGCAGAAAGGCATACAGTAGACTGACGCCGAGCACCACGGGCGATACGGCAAATGGCAGATGCAACAGTACCAACAGCTGGCCCTGCCGAGGATGGCGTGCAACGCTGCGGCTGCTCAGAAAGCCGAGGATGGTCGCCACCATGGCGACCCCGACACTTAAGCCGAGCGAACGCAATGCGACCGCAACCAAGGTACTCGAAGCAGCAGTCAGTTCCTGCCACTGCCGCCACTGCAGGTCGGTTGGCAGCAGCGCCGGCCAGGTCCAGTGTCTCGCGACTGACAGCAGCACCAGCAGGATCACTGGCATCACCAGCAAGACCGACAGCGTCCATGCCAACGCGCGACGGATCACGCGCCATGCTCCTGCGCGCTGCGCCTGGCACGCGGCGCAAACAGCACCAGCAGCAGGCCCGCGGCCAAGCAGGCGTAAATGCTTGCCAGCACATAGGCTTCGGGGCGTGTGCCCATATCGAATTGCGAGAAGCGGCGTTGAATCAGCACCGAAATCATCGAGGGGTACTGAGCGCCGACCAGCAACGGCACCTCGTATGCGCCCATCAAGACGACGAGATAGACACTTAAGACCGGCGCGCCCGCGCGTAGGAGAACGGGTAGGCAAACCCGCCGCCACGCTTGCCACGGCGACGCTCCGAGCGTACGGGCCATCTGCTCGAGATCGGACAGCAACGCGTGCCGCTCGATGCGATCGAGCATCAACAGCAGAAACGGCGTTACCAACATCACGTGGGTTATCACGATACCGAGACCCGCCGGCGTGTAGAGCAGCGCCGGAAAGTCCTCCGGCCGTGCGACTAAGCCCGCTGCATGGGCCACCCGCGAGAGCAGTCCGGCATTGCCAAGCATCTGAACGCTTAGGAGCGCCGCCACGATGGGTGGGATCGCCATCGGCAGGAACAGCAAGCCCCGCAGTGCGCCCGTCCGCAGGCGGACCCCAAGCGCCGCCTGCAGTGCGAGTGCAAGTACGAGCGACGCGCCCAGACTCGCACTGCCGAGCAGTGCGCTGTAGGCCAACGAGATCCAGGTCTGACCATCGATCAGCACATGGCTCCAGTAGCGCAGCGTGAAACCCGTGGCGAGCAGTCCAATCACGCCGGTGCTGTACAGGAGCATGAATGCGAGCCCAGCCATCAATGGACCTGCAATCAAGGCGACCAGTAGTCCAATCCACGGGTCGAAGCGGCGTCGCCTACTCATGCAGAAAGCGCTGCCGAAAGTCATGCGACAATGCGATCATCAGCTGCGGCGAGGGCTCCGCGCGTGCATAGGATTGGATGGCGCTGCGCTGCGGCGCATGCACTCTCGAGCCCGCCTTGTCAAACCGTTCGCGCCATGCGTCGGTCATTTTCGTCACATCGAGCACGGTGCCATCGCCCCACACGGCGGGATCGAGCTTTCTCAGTTGTGCCTCGGGGGAGATCAGAAAATTGACTACGACCATCGCGGCGGCCTTGTGCGAGGAGCGATCGACAATTCCAAGATAATGGCTATTCTGCAGGGTGCCGGTGTGTAGGACAAAGGCCATGGCGGAATCCGGAAACAGCCCGCTGGCGATGCGATTGTCGACCTCCCCATCGTTGTAACTCATGGTGAAGTCCGCCTCGCCGTTGGCAAAGAGCTGGTGCAATTGCGCCGTGCTCGCCGGAAACGTCTCGCCGTGATGCCACAGATCGGACCGTACCGAGTCAACCCAGGTGAAAACCTGGTCACGCAAGCGCTGGTAGGTGATCCGATCGAACGGCCCTTTTAACGCATTGGGCTCCTTCGCGAATGCGTACATCAGCGACTTCAAGAAGCCCATGCCGGTGAAGCCAGTGTCGAACGTGAAGCGCCCGGGATGCGCGTGGATCCAAGCCGCGAGCGTCTGCGGATCGATCGGCGGGTCCGGTACCCGCTTGCGATCAGTAATCAGCAGCAGCTGCACGTTGCCCCATGGACACTCGTAGCCTTGCAGCGGTTGCTGGAAATCTTCGGCAACGAACGGATTGCCCCAGTCGATGTAGCGCTGATTCGGCAACGCCCGAGTGAATGGGCCATAGAGCGCATGAATCTGACGCAGTTGGTAGAAGGTCTCGCCATTGATCCACACCAGATCGATCGCGCTCGATGGGCGGTGCGCTTCGGTCTCAGTCATCAATGCGCTCACGATCATGTCGCCCTGCGCCGGTACGAGGTTGAGCGTGACGCCGTCCTCACGCTGCAGATGAGGGGCCACGTAGTCGCGCATGAACGCATTGACCGACGGATCGCCCTGCCACATCGCCATCGTGACAATCTGACCGCGCGACGCCGCGACAATACTCGACCAGCTCTCGGACTTCGGGTCGGCGGTCGGCGAGCGCTCGCACGCCGCCAGACCCAAGCCCAGACTCACACTCAGCATCAACAGCGGCATCCATCGAGTCACGTCCTGCAAAACCTCTTGTGCATGATGAACGCCAGGCGGCCCCAGCGTGCTACCGTCGCCGCCACGTGTGATAACGACCGAGCCACTGCAGCGCACGCTCCGGCGCATGGGTCTTTTTCCAGATCCCCGCTGCGTACTTATTGGCCTCGGCCCACGTCGGGTACGCATGGATGGTGCCAAAGATCTTATTGAGCCCCAGGTCATTGCGCATTGCCAGGGCGAATTCCGCCAGCAGCTCACCCGCATGCTGACCCACGATCGTCGCTCCCAAGATGCGATCCTTGCCGGGCGGTGTCAGGATCTTCACGAAACCATGGGCTTGATCTTCCGTTATCGCTCGATCCAGGGCCTCGAGGTCGTAGCGGGTAACTTCGTACTCGACGCCCTGCTGCCACGCTTCACGCTCATTAAGACCGACGCGTGCCACCTCGGGGTCCACAAAAATAACGGCCGGGATCACCGAGTAGTCGGTACGAAACCGGCGTAGCTGGCCGAAAAGCGCATTGACCGTGGCATACCACGCCTGATACGCGGCGGTATGAGTGAATTGGAATGGCCCAGCGACGTCGCCGCAGGCGTAAATATTCGGATACAGCGTCGTGAGCCAAGCATCCGTCTCCACCGTGGGCGCTGCGGGGATTCCGAGCTCCTCGAGACCGAAGCCCGCGGTGCGTGGCTTGCGCCCGACGGCCACCAGCAGCGTGTCGTAGGGCAGTCGCAAGCGTTGACCATCGGCTTCACACACGAGAGCCGCGCCGTCGCTCCCCTGCTCGATCGCAACGGCCTTGCACCCCGTGCGCACGTCGACACCGTCTGCGATGAGGCGCGCTCGCACGAATGCCGACACCTCCTCGTCTTCACGCACCAGCAACTGCTCCGCCTTCTGCACTTGAATGACCGTGGCACCCAGTCGCGCGAACGCCTGCGACAGCTCACAGCCGATCGGCCCCCCGCCCATCACCACCAAACGCCTCGGTAGCTCACGAAGCTGCCATAGCGTCTCCGAAGTGAGATAGGCTGCGCCTTCCAATCCCGGCAATGTCGGTATTGAGGGCTCGGCACCGCTCGCGATCACGATCGCCCGGGTGCTGATCGGCTTGCCGTCGACTTCTACGATCCACGGCGAGACGATCCGGGCTTTGCCACGTCGTACATCAACGCCGAGTGCTCGATAGCGCTCGACCGAATCGTGGGGAGCTACGGTGGCAATGGCCTCGTGCACTCGGGTCATTACCGCCGCAAAGTCGACGTCAATTTCGCCGATATTCACGCCGGAACGGGCCGCACTCCGTGCCTGCCACACAAGCCGCGCGGCATGAATCAACGCCTTTGAGGGGACGCAGCCGGTATTGAGACAATCCCCACCCATCGCGTCTTTTTCGACCAGCGTGACCGTCGCGCGCACGGTGGCAGCGATGTACGCGCTGACCAAGCCGGCTGACCCGGCACCGATGACCACGAGGTTGCGATCGAAGCGTTTCGGCTTTGTCCAGCGCGCATAGACGCGCTCGGCCTTGACCCGAGCAAGGATCCACCGGGCGAACAGCGGAAGCAAACCAAGCAGTAGGAATGAGCCGACAAGGCGCGGGGACAGGATGCCCGACAAGGAATGTAAGCTCGCCAGCTGCGTTCCTGCATTCACGTAGACAACAGTGGCTGCCAGCATGCCGACCTGACTGACCCAATAGAAAGTGCGCGCCGGTAGCTGAGTCAACCCCATCAACAGATTGACGGCAAAGAACGGGATCGCTGGAACCAGCCGCAGCGTAAATAGATAGACTCCGCCTTCGCGCTCCATACCCTCATTGATCGCGCGCAGGCGTTTACCGAAGCGACGCTGCACGGCCTCTCGAAACACATACCGACTGGCCAGAAACGCGAGCGTCGCGCCGATGCTGGCGGCGAAAGACACTAACAGCGTGCCCTCCCATAGACCGAACAGCGCGCCCGCGGCTGCCGTCATGAGTGTCGCCGCGGGTAGCGACAGCGCAGCAAACGCGACATAGACCAGAAAAAATTCCGCCGCAAGGCTGACGGGATGCGCATGGGCGTACGCTTCAAGATTGTGCTGGCGCGCCTTCAGCGCGTCAAGGCTTAACTGATGCTCCAAGCCGAGGGCGAAGAACGCGAATATCGCGCCCAGCACACCAAGGACGATCAGCGAACGGATGACAAGGGTTTTACTTTTCATGCGAGCACAATCCGAGCGAAGCCATGGTGTCAGCCACTTCGACGTGGCGGCCTCTCACCTGTGCCGCGTCGGCCCTTCGGTCAGACCAGATAATTCAGTGCGACGTTGCAGTCCTTTCGAGCGCGCCGTAGCTGCCACCCAACACCGCGCCCCAAATCAGATGCAGCATGAGCGTCATCACGGGGGCCATCATGCCGAGGTTCATACCGAACAACCCGGCGCCGGACATGGGCATCGCGATCACCATCATGAGCAGCCATGCGCACACGGAAAAGACCAAACCCTTGACCAGCGGGCTCTTGCCTGGCAACGATTTGTACAATAGCGCAAACAGAGCTCCCCATAGGACGGTGCCGATCATGAAGTGAATGACCCAAACCGACCATCGGAGTGTCCGGCATACCCATCCGCTCGTGGGCCATGCTGGACAGCATGTGCACTGGATTGAGTGCGGGCATAATGCCCATCATCGATTTGCCGATCATCAAAATCGACAAAACCACGGTGGCAATGAAGCCCGCGATCATGGCGCGTAAGTAAGTATTCATAATTTCTCCATAAAGGTATCGATGAAAGGGGCGCGTCTTGGGAGCACATCGTGCCTCCCAAGCCGTGTTGTTTCGCTCAGTCTTTTAAGTATTCCTGAACCATCTCTCGACCGCGATGAATGCGGCTCTTCACCGCTGCGCGCGTCAGGCGCAGCTGCTCGGCGATGTCGGTGATTGACAGCTCCTCGAAGTCGCGCAGGATGATTGCTTCGCGGTATTTTGGCGGCAGCGACTGGATCGCTGCCGCCAGATCGGATTGCAGATCGGGGTGATCCGTATAGGCGAAAATCGGATGCTCGGGCTCCGGCAATTCAACCTCGCCGCGCATCGCCCGCAGCAGCCGGTGGCACTCCCGGCGCACGATCGAAAAGGTCCACGCGGGGAATGCGGCGAGCGTGCGCAACGCGCCAATCCGCCGGTAAATGAGTAGCATGGATTCCTGCACGGCGTCATCCGGGTCTACGCCATCGGCACATTGCGACCGGGCAATACGGCGCAAATCCGGCTGGCAGACGGCCAACAGCTGAGCAACGGCGACGAGATCACCGCGGCGCGCGTCCTCCACTAGCTTCGGGTCATGTGGCATAAGGCACTTCTTGCAATGTTTTCAATGATAGAGCGATTACAGGTCCGCCATTCTCACCCGATAGAGCCAACGGCATCCGAAAAGGATTCATTAAAGTCAGGGGCATGCTCGTCTTCTGACCTCCACGACGCGACGCCGGCGGCATCGACGCTCGGTTGTCGCACCCGCGTTCGGCCAAATGGGTCGGATCTTCCCATACGCGCTTTTCTCTCGTGCCTTGGAGTGTCCGGGCTGATACTGCGTGAGAAAGATTTCCTCGCCGGCCCCGGGCCGCGCATTATTTCTCCACGGACTTCCGATGTATTGGGGGCGAATCTGTTCGCACATCACCTTTCCCGCGGCCTGACAGTATCTAACGCGGCGGCCGGCGCTGTGGCGCCGGCCAAAGTCCACAATTGCGCAATCAAAATTGGAATCCATCCTCTCTTGAGCACGCGCACCTAATGCACGCTTTCCGCCGGCCTCGCTCGCGTGCCCCTGATCGCGCTCGACCAAACCCACGCGATGAGGCGGTCGATTGACAGTGCACCGGAACCCCAGGCGATAATCGCCAGCAGCATCATCGCCCAGATTTTGTGATCGTCGAAGTCACTGCCGATCAGACCGGCCCAGAAGCCGTGCGGCCACAAATCCGGATAGGACACGACCGCAATGACGTTGTAAATGAAGAGGAACACTGCCGCCAGCCGGCCGCCGAGCCCCAGCAACAGGAACCATGGCGCGATGAGTTCGATCCACGTGCCGAGGAAGGCCGCCACGTTGCCGGACAACAAGGGTACGCGGTATTCGTTGTTGAACAGATACAAAGTGCCGGTCGGGTCGCTGAATTTCACGACGCCAGCACGCCAGAACGCGAGCGCCACCCAGACCCGAAACAGCAGTAGCGCCAGGGGCCCCAGGGCCGACAACGCTGTGGCCAATTGTTGGTAGCGAGCGTCGACATGACTCATCCAACGGTTCATATCGAGCGATCCTGTTCGTAATATTCCACGATCAACCCTTGCGCAAGCAGATCGCGTAGACAGGGTTCTAGATCGAAATTCGCGTCGTGAGCGGTAGCGGCGCCCCAAGCGGCGGCGACATCGCGCGCGGCGCTCAGGGCTTCGATGCAGGTGTAGGTCGCCGGGTCGACTGCGGCCATGCTGACCTCTCCACCGTCGCGCCACAGCAGCACATGGTCAGCGCCGTCATCGGGCCGGGGCGGCGGGTCCGTCGGCGATTGGCACCATCGAAAGACACTCAGCACAGCGTACGAGCTATGCAGCTGATGCAGGCTCGGATGCAGGCGAATCCGGAGGCACTCCGGCGGCACCGCCGCTGCCGCGGCGCTCGCGCTGGCTCCCACGGGTTGTGCGTCCGCCGCCAGCGCAGTCATTTGACGCAGCCAGTCCAGTCGGGCGACGTCGGCGAGATAGTGCAAGTGCGCGACTTCCGGCATATGGGCAATAAACTCAGCCATCGCGCCACCGAATTGCTGCAAGTTACCGCAGGTCGACGGATATCGCTCGCGATAGCGGCCCGCCAAGATCTCAAAGAATTCATCGCCGACCAGGGGTCGCACCGTCGGGTAGCTGTCGCGCAAAGCGGCGATCTGCGTGCCGGCGGCCGAGTGACGGTAGATGCGCAGGCGCGCCGATGGATCGAGTCCCGCACCGTCGATGTACGCCGTCACGGCATCACCGCCCCCCATCAGCGCGGTCGCGAAACTTCGCTGCAATTCACGCAAGCGCGGCAAGGCCAGCATGCAGCCTCTCCTCTGCGCGCGCGGCTTCGGCCAGCAGCACCTCCAAATCGGGAATATCCTGATCCCACTCGATCAACGTCGGTTGTGCCCCACACAGCTCAAGCGCCGCGTCGTAGAGCGACCAGACCTCATCGGACACTGGGCGACTATGCGTGTCGATCAAAAGCGGCGCCGCTAGGTTGGTTTTGCGGGTGAATCCCGCCAAGTGAATCTCGCGCACCGATGCGTGCGGCATGGCGCGCAAATAGGTCTGCGGATCGAAGCCGTGGTTAACGCTGTTGACGTAGACATTATTCACGTCCAGCAGCAGGCCACAGCCGCTGCGCCGCACGAGCTCGTCGACGAAGGTCCATTCCGGCATCTCGGCGCCCTGGAAATTTAAGTAGCTCGACACGTTCTCAACGAGAAATTCGCGACCGAGCGCGTCCTGCACCTGCCCTATGCGTGACACCATCAGAGCCAGCGCTTCCTCGGTGTATGGCAGAGGTAATAAATCATTCAGGTGGGTGCCATCGATCGCTCCCCAACAAATATGATCGGAAATCAACGCCGGATCATAGCGCTCGACCAGTCCGCGTAAGGCGGAGAGATGGTCGATGTCAAGTTCATCGGCCGAGCCGAGCGACAAGCCCACGCCATGAAAACTCAACTGGTAATCGATGCGGATCCGCGCGAGTGCCACATGCATCGCACCACCGGCCGCGAAATAGTTTTCACTGTGTACCTCGAACCACGGCACCGGCGGCCGTTCGGCGAGGACACGCTGTATGTGGGGTGCGCGCAGCCCGATCCCGGCCGCTGCCGGGATCGGATGCTGCATTGGGCACAGCAGCGCAGTCATATCGACGTTCAGTCCTTGCTAGCCGGGGTCGTCGAACCGCCAGCGATCTTCTCGCACAGGCCCGCCGGCACAGCGACGAAGGAGTTCGGATCGCGCGCCTTTGCGTCTTGACCGGCACAGGAATGTCCCGGTGCCTTGCAGTCGTTCTTGTGCGCCGCGTTAATACCGTAACACTTGGTCATATTCATGTCGCCCGCCTTCATCGCGTCCGCAGCGTTGGCGGCGGTCGAGGTGATTGAGGCGAAGCCAAGGGTCAGGGCGCCCATGAGGGCAGTTTTTAGCATTTGCTGAGTATTCATACGTCTAATCTCCATTAGGGCTGGTTATCGGGCATCGGAATCAATCTCGTACCGACATAGAGGCCTCTCCGGGTCAAAAGGATTCACACACGATCGAATAAATCTTTCAGTCTATTCGAAAGCGGCAAGCGGTCTCGATTGGTGACGGTTACGATGGCACTTTAGGTGTGTTCGACGTGCTCGTATGTACGGCAGCGCACTGAGGAGACTTGTGCGGACACGAGTCGCGGCTGCATGCCTTTGGCTTTCCCGTGAACGCTCATCACTTCGGCGACCCTACCGCGGGATCTTCTCCAAGCGCCGCACGAAAGTCTTGAAACTCCGGCGATTCATCGAGCAGATGGCCCGCAAGTGTGCGCAGGGTATCGACCTCGACGAACCGAAGGCGAAACGCGCTCGGCGTGGAATTGAACCAGTCACGCTCGGCGTCATTTGTGATCTGAGTGATGGTGAGCACGGCAATTCAACTTCAACCAGCGGAGCGATCGCCGCGCGCATCGCATTCACCTGTTTTTCCGAGATCAGGAAGCACTGCTTGGCCAGCGCCAGGGTTTCGGTGTTGAGCAGACCCAAAGCCGCGTTGAACGAGGTTTTCGTCGTGTTGAATATGCCTGGTTCGCTACCTATGAAGGGGCGGAGAGATGGGCGCCTCGACGACGTCGGGTCACGCATGAGAACGCTGCCACAGCGATACGGGCATCCGACCAGTCTTGCTGGGGAGGAGGCGGTCCGCGGCGCTGCTTCGGACGGTCTTTTGCCACGGAACAGCTTTGGGGCAACCGTTTTCCGGGCGAATTCGGTGCGTGCGAATCCAAAACGGCTTCCCAACCCTCTAAGTAGTAGCGCTGGATTTTCCGGTGATTGGTGCGTTTGTGTGCCCAGGTCTTTGGATTACGAGAAAAATGAATGACTTATGCTACTTTACATGGTGCTGATCAGAGTTGCCGTTTGCCGATGCCCGTTCGGCGCTGGCGTCATTACCCACTTTTGCATGCTCACGTACTGCGCTGCGGATAGCGCCCGGGGCAACGTCGTCGGCACTTCGCCGACTACCATACCCGGCGACAATGACTCTGCAATGGCGCGCCGCAGACGTGACTGTTTCCAACCGCTAACCCGTTCCTCCACATCGCCGGGCAGACATATGACTTTCGAGACTACAGGGGACATACGTTGAAAACGCCATGGGTCGCGGCCGTCCTATGCGCAGCAACCTGCAGCTCAACACTCTACGCGGCTGACAGCGTCGGATCCGGCAACGAGGGCTTGCAAGAAATCATCGTCTCCGCGCGCAAATTCGAAGAACCGCTGGAGCGCGTTCCGGAGAGCATGACCGTCTTTACCTCCGACACGCTCACCGCGTTGGACATCCGGTCGTTCAACGATTATGCGACCAAGAGCGCCAATGTCGCCTTTGGCTACGGATCGGGATCGACGGGCATTTCAAACGCCCGGACAGTCTCAATCCGCGGTATTGCGGGGCAGAACCTCTTCGGCATGGCAGGTGCCGTAGGCTTCTACATCGACGACACCCCGGTGCCGGAGGCCATCGATCCACGAGTCATTGACCTAGATCGCGTTGAGATTCTAAAGGGGCCGCAAGGCACCCTGTATGGAGAGAGTTCCCTTGCTGGGAATGTGCGCCTGATCAGCAAGAAGCCGGACCTGAACCGCGACGATCTGGCCGCCAGTGCCGACGTGGGACTCACATCGGGCGGTGGGAGCGCCGATGGCGGTGGGGGCGTGGTTGCCAATCTCGCCGCCGTGCCAGGCATACTCGGCGTACGCGTGGTGCTCTTCGCCAATCACGACGCAGGGTATCTCACTCGGGCTTTTCCATCCCCGTCGAGCCCCGGCGTCGGCGATCCGTTTCTCGACGTTCCGCGAACCCGCATCGGTGACCAGGGTGCGCAAGCCACGTACGGAGGCTCCATCAACGTCCTGCTGCATGCATCCGATGCGCTCGAGGCTCGAGTCCGCGTGATGTTCCAGAACACGGAGCAGCACGGATTTGCTGCGACATTTGCTCCGCTGCCGGCGTTCAACCCCGAGTATACGATCGACCGGGCCTTTGACATCCAACCTTATGCGATCGATCGGTGGGTATTGCCTTCGCTCGACGTCACCTATCGCACCGGTCTCGTCACCATACAATCGTCAACGAGCTACTTCTATCGGCGCAACAGCGACATCGAGGACTCGACCTACGGTACGCAGCAGATCTTCCGGGGATATTACGGGGTGAGTAATCTGCCGAATCAACCCTTCCTGTGGGACCAAGAGCACCGGCACAATCAGATTTCGGAGGAACTGCGCGCCACCTTCGAACCAAGCCCCACCCTCACGGGCACCATCGGCGCCTTTGCCTCCCGCACGCACTCGACCCTCGCGATTCCGCCGACATACGCCACCGGCCTGGTTGCCGCCACCGTCGGCAATACGGTCGTCGGACCATGGCCGAACGATCTGATCTGGACTGACTACAATCCTGCGACGCAAGACGATGTCTCGCTCTTTGGCGAGGCGCAATGGCACTTTACTCCGCGCTTCGCCGCCACGCTGGGTGCGCGGCAATATTGGCTGCATCAGACGACGGATTTTACGGCCAATGGTTTCAACAATTTCGGGGCAACATTGAGCGATCCCCAGCATAGTCACCAATCCGGGTTCAACCCGCGACTTGGTCTGTCGTACCAGGTCACGGATGCGACGATGGTCTATGCGTCTGCATCCGAAGGCTTTCGCGCCGGGGCCGCTCAGCAGTACCTGCCGTTCTGCGCAGCGCCAGCGTTGCCCGCTGATGCCATCACTCATCTGCGCTCCGATTCCCTCTGGAGCTACGAACTGGGTGTGAAGTCCCGCCTGCCCTCAGGTGTAATTCTCTCGGCGGCCGCGTTCCACATCGACTGGAAAGACCTGCAGCAGCAGGTAGCACTACCCTGTGGCGCCTACTTCGACATCAATGGTCGACGTGCGCGCGTCGATGGCGGCGAGTTCGACGTCGCGGGTCGATTGGGCCCGTACGTCGAGATCCACGGAAGCGGAGGCATCGAACACACCTCTGTCACTGAGCCCGGAGCCCTTGCACTGGTCGGCGTCACACCGGGATCCCGCATCTTGGGGACTCCGTAGTGGAACGCCTCGCTCGCGATCGTGGCGCACTTTCCGCTCTCGGACTCCCTCGAGGGATTTACGGAGCTGGATGATAGCTATACTGGCAACAGTCAGTCGCTCCTCAACGGCGGGAACGGATTCCTGGCGACGCGTGCGGGATATTCCCTGGCGAATGCCCGCGTCGGCGTGCGGTACGCGATGACCGAGGTCTCGCTCGGCGTACACAATCTGACCAACGCCAAGCCAAACCTCGGGGATATCGGCTATGTGGGCTACGCACAGTACACGGCAAATGGCACCATCATTCCGCAGGTCGCCACGTTGCAGCCATTGACTGTTCTGCTGCAGCTGCGGTGGAGCCTTTGAAGCGCATCGTACTCGTTGGCGGCGGACACGCTCATCTGCTGGTGCTGCGCCAAATAGCCCGTTGCAAGCCCCCAGACGTTGAGGTAACTCTGCTCAGTCCGAGTCGGTGGCAGTATTACTCCGGCATGTTGCCGGGCTGGATCGCCGGGACTTATCGTCGGGAGGAGTGTCGGATCGACCTTCAGGCGCTGTCCGCATCGGCGAATGCCTGCTTTCTGGAAGACGGGGCTTGCGAAATCCACGCTGAGGACCGCACCGTTGGTACCACCACAGGCCGGCTACTGCAATATGACTTCCTGTCGCTGGACATTGGCAGCGAAACCGCCTGTGACAGTCTTCAGCCCCTGGGTGCGCCTCTGCTGCCGGTGAAATCCCCGGATTTTCATCACCGATGGGAAGAATTCATCAAACTTTGCCGGATGACTCCCGCCTTCTCGGCGGCAGTCGTTGGAGCAGGCGCCGCCGGCGTTGAACTCGCACTCGCGGTGCACACCGGGCTGCTCAAGGTCAGGCCTGATGTTCGAGTCACACTCATCTGTGGACCGGACGGCCCCCTGGATCAACTGGGCGCGTCGGCGCAGAGTATCGCGGCCAAGTTTCTTCGCCACGCCGGAATCGAAATCGTCTATCAACGCGTGGTCGGGACAGCCGAAGGCGTGAGAATGCCCGACGGTCGGTCGATCGCGGCGCACTGCGTCCTCGCAGCCACCGGGGCTAGGGCTCCGGCCTGGCTGGGGCATTCGCGCCTCGGGCTCGACGTCGATGGATTCGTGGCCGTCGACGATTGCCATCGCAGCAGAACGCATCCGAACGTCTTTGCCGCCGGTGATGTCTGTTCCCGTGATTCAGGAGCGATCCAGAAGTCGGGCGTGCAGTCCGTGCGCTTAGGACCTGTTCTGGCACATAACCTCCTGGCTGCCGCCCAGGGAACGCCCCTTCGCGCCTATAAGCCCCGCCGCCGCTCACTCTACCTCCTGTCGGGCGCCAATGGGTCGGCCATTGCATGCTGGGGCACCTGGTGCAGCTCCGGCCGCTGGGCTTGGCGGCTGAAGGATCAGATCGACAGACGCTTTATCCGTCAATTCCCCCGATTACCGGACACCATCGCAATTCCGTCTGCATCCATCTGATGCTGCAATTAAACGTCCGAGTGTTGCAGCCGGGTTTTTGCCAATTTCACCCGGAAACTCAGGGTTCACTGTCTCGGCGGACCGTGCCACAATTGGGGAGAGCACGGCTCACTCCCACTCGATCGTCGCCGGCGGCTTCCCCGAAATGTCGTACACCACTCGCGAGATGCCCGGCACCTCGTTGATGATCCGATGCACGACGCGATCCAGGAATTCGTACGGCAGCCGTGCCCAGCGCGCCGTCATGAAATCGATGGTCTCGACGGCTCGCAGCGCAATCACGTAATCGTACCGGCGCCCATCGCCCATCACCCCGACGGAGCGAACCGGCAGGAACACGGCGAACGCCTGGCTCACCTTGTCGTACAGCTCATGCCGGCGCAACTCTTCGATGAAAATCGCGTCGGCCCGTCGCAGGACGTCGGCATGCGACTTGTGGATCTCCCCCAGAATGCGCACGCCGAGCCCCGGCCCGGGGAACGGGTGCCGATGCACCATCTCGGCGGGCAGGTCGAGCGCGAGGCCGAGCTTGCGCACTTCATCCTTGAACAACTCGCGCAGCGGCTCGAGGAGCTTGAGCTTCATGTGCTCCGGCAGCCCTCCGACATTGTGGTGCGACTTGATGACGTGGGCCTTTCCCGTTTTCGACCCGGCCGACTCGATGACATCCGGGTAGATCGTGCCTTGCGCCAGCCATTTCACGTCTTTCAGCCTGGTTGCCTCTTCGTCGAACACCTCGACGAAGACGCGGCCGATGATCTTGCGCTTCTTCTCGGGATCCGCTTCGCCGGCGAGCGCGCTCAAAAAGCGCTTCTCCGCATCGACGCGGATGACGTGCACGCCCATGTGTTCCGCGAACGTCGCCATCACCTGATCGCCCTCGCCGAGGCGCAACAACCCGTGATCGACGAACACGCAGGTGAGCTGATCACCGATCGCGCGATGCAGAAGCGCCGCCAGCACCGACGAGTCGACGCCGCCCGACAAGCCCAACAACACCTTGTCGGCGCCCACTTGGGCGCGGATCCGCGCGACGCCATCCTCGATGATGTTGCCGGTGGCCCAACTCGCCGCGCAGCCCGCGATCTCGCGGACGAAGCGCCGCAGTATCTCGGCGCCCTGCAGACTATGGGTCACTTCAGGATGGAATTGCAGACCGTAAAAATGCCGCGACTCGTCGGCCATGGCTGCCAACGGCGCATTGTCGCTGGCAGCGATCACGCTGAATCCCGGCGGCACCGCCGTGACGTGGTCGCCGTGGCTCATCCACACGTCGAGCACGCGCGCACCCGCGGCGTCGCGGTTGTCCTCCAGGCCATCCAGCAACCGGGATGCCGTCGTCGGCCGGATTTGCGCCGCACCGAACTCGCGATGGGTGGACAGTTCCACCTGGCCGCCGAGTTGCGCGGCCATGGTCTGCATGCCGTAACAGATGCCGAGGACGGGCACGCCCATCTCGAAAACCACCTGCGGGGCCACATGGCCTTTGACGTCGTACACCGACTCGGGACCGCCGGACAGAATGATCGCCGTCGGCGCGAAGCGCGTGATGGCATCGTCATCGACATCGCAGGCATAGATTTCCGAGTACACGCCCAATTCGCGCACGCGGCGGGCGATCAACTGGGTGTACTGGGCGCCAAAATCGAGGATCAGGATTCGATCAGCATGAATGTCGGGCATCAACCGATCCGATAGTTGGGCGCTTCTTTGGTGATCGTCACATCGTGCACATGACTTTCACGAACTCCGGCGCTGGTGATCCGCACGAACTGCGGACGGGTGCGCATCTCTTCGATGCTGCCGCTGCCGGTGTAACCCATCGCGGCACGCAGGCCGCCCGACAGCTGGTGCAGAATCGACACCAAACTGCCCTTGTACGGCACCCGGCCCTCGATGCCCTCGGGAACCAGCTTCTCGAGTTCCGTGGTCGTGTCCTGGAAATACCGGTCGCTCGATCCGTGCGCTTGCGCCATCGCGCCCAGGGATCCCATGCCCCGATACGCCTTGTAGGAGCCGCCCTGATACAACTCCACGTCGCCTGGCGACTCCTCCGTGCCGGCGAACATGCCGCCGATCATCACGCAGTGCGCGCCCGCCGCCAACGCCTTCGCGATGTCGCCGGAATAGCGGATCCCGCCGTCGCCGATGACCGGAACGCCCGTGCCCTCCAGCGCCTTGGCGACCCGCGAGATGGCGCTGATCTGCGGCACACCCACGCCCGCCACGACACGAGTGGTGCAGATGGAGCCCGGACCGATGCCGACCTTGACGCCATCCGCGCCGTACTTGACCAGGTCGAGCGCACCCTCGGCGGTCACGATGTTGCCGCCGATCACCTGCAGGTCGGGATACATTTTCTTGATCTTGGCGACGGTTTCCAGCACGCCGCGCGAATGACCGTGCGAGGTATCGACCACCACCACGTCGACGCCCGCTTCCCGCAATGCCGCGACCCGCTCCAGGGTATCCGGGGCGGTCCCCACGGCGGCGCCGACGCGCAGGCTGCCGACATTGTCCTTGCAGGCGTTGGGAAACTCCGTGGCCTTCTGGAAGTCCTTGACCGTGATCATGCCCTTCAACTCGTGGTCGCCGGCGACCACCAGCACCTTTTCGATCCGATGCTTGTGCAACAGCATCAGGACCTCGTCTTTGGGGGCATTCTCGCGGACGGTGATCAGGCGATCCTTGGGGGTCATCACCGAGGACACCG
The DNA here is from genome assembly GCA_003164785.1 of Gammaproteobacteria bacterium. GTDB lineage: Bacteria > Pseudomonadota > Gammaproteobacteria > Steroidobacterales > Steroidobacteraceae > Bog-1198. The sequence continues at coordinate 23,860 of PLUE01000047.1, forward strand.
GGGCATCCAGCTTGGTCTCGAAGCGCAGATCTCGATGGGTGACGATGCCGACCACCTTGGTCCCGAGCACCACGGGCACACCGGAGATGTTCTTGGCGCGGGTCAATTCGATGACCTCGCGGATGGTCATATCCGGGTGGACGCTGATGGGATCGCTGATGACCCCGCTCTCGAATTTCTTGACCCGATCGACCTGGCGCGCCTGATTGTCGATCGACATGTTCTTGTGGACGATGCCGATGCCGCCTTCCTGCGCGATGGTGATCGCGAGGCGGGCTTCGGTGACCGTGTCCATGGCGGCCGACACGACGGGTAGATTGACGCGGATTTCGCGGGTCAGTTGGCTGGCAAGCGAGACTTCGCGAGGCAGTACTTCGGAGTATGCCGGGACGAGCAAAACGTCGTCGAAAGTGAGTGCCTCTTCAAGAATGCGCATAGGGGTCGCGTTCACTGGTTCGTCTAAGAGGCGGCGCATTGTACCTTGACGTTACCTTGCGGTAAACCGCGTTATCATTTGCGCATGGACACCAGGCCGAGCCCCGCTTCTCCCGTGCGCCCCGATCGCGACGTTTACACGGTTTCGCGGCTCAATCGCGAAGTCCGCGTGCTGCTCGAGCGCGGCTTCGGCACCTTGTGGCTGGAGGCGGAGATCTCGAATCTCGCCCGCCCGAGTTCGGGACATTGGTACTTTTCGCTGAAGGATGCCGGCGCCCAGGTGCGCTGCGCGATGTTTCGCCAACGCAATATATTGAGCACTTTCGCCCCGCGCGACGGGCAAAAGGTGTTGGTGCGCGCCCGAATCGGCCTGTACGAACCGCGCGGCGAGTACCAGTTGATCGTCGACCACATGGAAGACGCGGGGTTGGGGGCGCTGAAGCGCCAATTCGAGGAATTGAGCGCCAAGCTCGCCGCGGAGGGTCTGTTCGCCGCCGAGCGCAAGCGACCCCTGCCGAGCCTCCCCAGCCGCATCGGGATCATCACGTCACCCACGGGAGCGGCCGTGCGCGACATTCTGCACGTGCTGGCGCGGCGGTTTCCGGCGGTTCCCGTGCTCATCTATCCGGTGCCGGTCCAAGGCGCCTCGGCGGCGGGAGACATCATCACGGCCCTCGCGCTGGCTGCGCGCCGCGCCGAGTGCGACGTGCTCATCCTCGCCCGCGGCGGCGGCTCGCTCGAAGATCTCTGGTCCTTCAACGACGAGCGTTTGGCGCGTGCCATCGTTGCATCCCCGATACCCATCATCACCGGCATCGGTCACGAAGTCGACTTCACGATCGCCGACTTCGCGGCCGACGTACGTGCACCCACTCCGTCGGCCGCGGCCGAACTGGTGGTTCCCGATGCCGCGGAATGGCTCGACTCGTTCCAGCGCTTGGAATTGAGACTGCAACGCGGCATGCGGCGTCGGATGGAAGCTCATCAGGAGCGGCTGCGTTGGCTGACGGGACGCGCGGCGCTGGTGAGTCCGGCGGCCCGGTTGACGCAACAAGCACAGCGCCTGGACGAACTGGAGCAATGCCTGTCGCGGGCGATGCGGCGGCAGCTCGACGACCATCGGGAGCGGCTGCGCTGGCTGACGGGGCGCGCGGCGCTGGTGAGCCCGGCAACTCGGTTGGGCCAACAATTGCTGCGACTGGGGAATCTCGACCAACGCCTCGTCCGCGCCTGGCGGCAGACCGTCAGTTCGCGGAGTTCGACGCTGGGCGGCGCCCAGAGCCGGCTCTGGCGGGCCAGTCCGATCATCCAGGTGCGCGACGCCGCGGCGAAACACGCGGCGCTGGTCGCCCGTCTGCAGGCCGCAGGACTTGCTTGTGTGCGGCGTGCGCGCGAGCGCCTCTTGCCCTTGGTGCGCACGTTGAATGCGGTCAGTCCTCTCGCCACGCTCGAGCGCGGCTACGCCATCGTGAGCATCGAGGGCGGCGGAATCCTGCGCGATGCCGCCGATGCCGGGCCCGGCACCCTCATCGAAGTGAGGCTCGAGGCTGGACGTCTGCGCGCCAAGGTGGAGGGGCCGCCATGACCGGCGCACGGCGCGCGGCCGCCTTCACGATCCCGGCCATGGCCCTCATGGTGTGCGCCGCAATGGCATCCGGTTTCGACCTGCCGCACGAGAATGCGGTGCCGGGCGGCATCAAGATCCTCGCGCTCGACGATGACGGCTCGTCGCTGCCCTACGTCGATACCGATGACCATCGCGCGCTGGTGGTCAAAGACGGCGCCCGATGGGCGGCGGTCATCGGGATCCCCCTCGCGGCGCCGCTGGGCATGCGGCACGTGACCGTACGCGACGCCGGCGGCCGGCATGACCTCGAATTCGACGTCGGCGACAAGCAATACGCAAGCCAGTCGCTCAAGGTCCCGCCGCGTCAGGTCAATCTCTCGAAATCGGATCTCGCGCGCGTCTCCGGCGAGCGGGTGCGCATCGATCATGCGCTGGCGCGCTACTCCGAGCCGCCGCCCGACACGCTGCACTTCCCGCAACCCGTGCCCGGACCCCGCAGCAGCTCGTTCGGCATGAGGCGCCTGTTCAACGGCGAGGCCCGCAACCCCCACAGCGGCATGGATATCGCGGCGCCCACCGGCACGCCGGTGCTCGCGCCCCTGGCAGGCACGGTGGTGGATACCGGCGAGTACTTTTTCAACGGCAACACGGTGTTCGTCGACCACGGTCGCGGGCTCATCAGCATGTACTGCCATCTGAGCGCCATCGACGTGACGCCGGGACAGCGCGTCGCAGCCGGCGCGCGCCTCGGTGCGGTCGGCATGACCGGGCGCGTCACCGGCCCCCACCTGCATTGGGCCCTGTCGCTGAACCGGGCCTGGGTCGACCCGGAGTTGTTCGTCCGCTAAGCGCCGCTCAGCAGGTGATCGACCACCGCGCCCTCCACGGACACCGCTGCCTGCCTGAGGCGCGCGCTGTGTTTCCTGCACGCCCCGGCCCCACCGCGCTCAGCCGGCTTTTTGATACTCGTACGGCAGCGCATCCGCCTTGGTAAGGCGATCTTCGATGCGCGCGCGCGACACGAGGCCCCGCACCATCGTCGGACCGATGCCGTCCCTGCCCTCGACCACGAGCAGGTGCATCACGCCGATGCCGTGGAAAATCTCCAACAGATCCGCAATGCGGGACGACTGGATGGTCGACCAATCCACCGTCGGCAAATCGTTCCAGGGGGTCATCACGTCGCCGACGCGCACGGAGCCGGCGGGCTTCCCGGCATTCTCGATGCCATAAGAGGTGATCAGGCCGATGACGCTGTCGCCGCAAACGACGAGCAGCGCACGGACACCGAATCGGACCATGTCGGCCAGAGCCTCGTCGGTCGACCGCTCGGGCCCGACACTGAACGGCAGCTTGCGGGTGAAGTCGGTCATGCCGTGAACCGCGGGGTCCTTCGAACTCAAGTGTGGATATTGGCTCGGCAGGCGGATCGGCAACAGGCCTGATTCTACTTTCAACGCACTATCCGAAAACTCGTTGCTCATAAACACCACATTCTCCGTAAAAGAAGCTCACGACCAGGATCATGCCGCCATACGCATGGGACCGCTGAACGTCGAATGGGTTCTCGATGATTTGCGGCACAGACTACGCAATGAAGGGCTACTGTCTCGCAAAAGTGTGTTGGTTTGATTACCGAGTCCCGCCGTTTCGGGAGCGGGTCCGGTACCACGTCGCAAAATGGCGCCATGGTCGGCGGGAGGGTCGACGAGATGGCGCGCTCCGTCCCTGAGCGCGCCCTGCCACGAATGCTCGTTACTCGATGCTCTCGCCGTGCAGCGAAATATCCAAGCCCTCGCGCTCCTGTTCCTCGGTGACGCGCAGGCCCATGGTCTTGTCGATGACGATCAGGATCACGTAGCTGACCACGAATCCATACACCACCGTGACCGCGACACCCTTGGCTTGAATCAGAAGTGACCCGTCCACGCCGCTGATCTCCTTGCTGACGAACACCCCCGTCAGCAGCGCGCCCACGATGCCGCCGATGCCGTGCACGCCGAACGCATCCAGAGAGTCGTCATACTTGAACATATGCTTCAAGGTGGTGGCCGAGAAGAAGCAGACGACGCCGGCGACGAGACCGATGATCACCGCGGGACTCGGTCCGACGAAACCGGAAGCCGGCGTGATGGCGACCAAGCCGGCCACGGCGCCGGAGGCGATGCCCAGCACGCTTGGCTTGCCCTTGGTCACCCACTCGGCAAACATCCAACTCAACGCCGCCGCGCCGGTTGCCAACTGCGTGGCCAACATGGCCATGCCGGCGCGTCCGTCGGCCGCCACGGCGGAGCCCGCGTTGAACCCGAACCAACCCACCCACAGCAACGAGGCGCCGATCAACGTGTAGGTCAGATTGTGCGGCTGCATGGCCTCCTTGCCATAGCCCAGTCGCTTGCCCAACACCAGGCAGCTCGCGAGTCCCGCGATGCCGGCGTTGATGTGCACCACCGTGCCTCCGGCATAATCGAGCACGCCGCCGGCGTTCAACCAACCGGTCGGCTCCCACACCATGTGCGCGATCGGGCAGTACACCAACAAGGACCACGCCGACAGAAACACCAGCATGGACGAGAACTTCATGCGGTCCGCAAAGGCGCCCGCGATGAGCGCCGGAGTGATGATGGCGAAAGTCATTTGGAACATCGCATAGACCGTCTCGGGGATCGACGAAGCCAGGTGCGACACCGTGAGCTTGTTGCCGGCCTCGCCATGGATGTACGCGATCCCGTTGAACAAGGCGCGCGTCGTGCCGCCGATGAAGCCGTTGCCCGGTGTGAAGGCCCACGAATAGCCGATGATCCACCAAAGCAGGGTGACGACACAGCAGCATGCGAAGCTTTGCATGAGGGTCGCAAGGACGTTTTTCTTCCGCACCATGCCGCCGTAGAACAGCGCCAGACCCGGCACGCACATCATCAAAACCAGCGCCGTCGAAGTCAACATCCACGCGGTGTCGCCCGAACTGATCTTCTCCGCCTCCGTCACGAAGGGCTCGGTTGGCGCCGCGGCGGCCGGGGCCGCCGCGGCCGTGCTGGCCGACGTGGCGGCCGATTCGGATGCCGCGGACGGCGCAGCGACGGTCGCGCTCGCGGGTGCGTCCTCCGCCCACGCCATGGGCACGCCGCAGGCCAGGAGGCAGAGAAGAACCAATCGAGACGATATACTCATCAGTGAAAACCCCTTTGATTTTTAAATTGCGCTGGCATCCCGCTCACCTGTCCGGATCCGAACGACCTGCGTCAGGTTGAATACGAAGATCTTGCCATCCCCGACCTTTCCCGTGTGCGCGGCTTTCATCACCGCGTCGACCACCTGCTCGACCAGCGCATCGTCCACCGCGATCTCTATTTTAGTCTTGGGCACGAACTCCACGACATACTCGGCGCCCCGATAGATTTCGGTGTGGCCGCGTTGCCGCCCGAAGCCGCGCACCTCCGTCACCGTGACGCCATGGACTCCCACGTCGCCGACCGCCTTGCGCACATCGTCCAGTTTGAACGGCTTGATAATCGCAGTGATGAGCTTCATTGAAAAGAGAACCTCGTCCGTGTAGTTTTTGTGTTCTTGGCGGCGCATCAAGCACCGGCTGTGCCACCGGTCGAGACTGTAACGCGATCAGCAAGTTACAAGATATTGGCGTGCGCTTAGGAGCGTGCATTTGCACCGTGGCAGCGCGCCGGCAGCACCGGATGCATTACTTTGAGGCGTGAAGTGCCGAATCCGTCTCGATCGCCGCTCACTGCAGCGACAACTCAAGTTCCACGATTCCGTCCTTGGCCGGTGTGGCGCCGATGCTCGCGGGAACGTCTTTGAGGAGTGCGGATCGCACCAATTTCGGCGCCACCACGAATCCGGCGATCGCATACGAGCCGATGACGAGCGCCACGACGGCGATGACCCGAAAAGTTTTACTCCTCAAGAATTGCAGCACAGGACATCCGCCCATCGGCCGCTGTAGCGACCTCTACCGCTAGTCTATCAAAACTCGCCTCACCGCTTGTTGCGTTGGATGAGCCGCTTGCGTTTGCGCACCTGGCGGGGCGTCAGAGGGTTCCTCTTGCCCGCAAAGGGATTCGTTTCGCCCTTGAAGATCACGCGCACCGGCGTACCCATCAGGTCGAAGGCCTTGCGGAACACATTGACCAGATACCGCCGGTACGCATCGGGCACGTGATCGGTCTGGTTGCCATGGATGACGACGATGGGCGGGTTTTGGCCGCCCTGGTGGGCATAGCGCAGCTTGATGCGACGTCCCGCGACCAGCGGCGGCTGATGAGCCTCGATTGCCGCCTCCAGCACCCGGGTCAATTCCGGCGTACTCATGTCGCGGGTCGCGGCGGCATACACCTTGCGGACCGCCTGGAACAACTCGCCGACCCCGCTGCCATGCCGTGCCGAAATGAAGTGCAGCGGCGCGAAATTCGCGAACTCCAGCTGCATCTCCACCTGCTGTTTGATGAGGTCGCGCTGTTCCGTGGGAATGTTGTCCCACTTGTTGACCGCCAGGATCAAGGCACGGCCCTGCTCGATGACCGTGCCCAGGAGGCTCGCATCCTGGACCGCGACATTGTCCTGCGCGTCCATGACCACCACGACAACGTGCGCGGTTTCGATCGCCTGTAGCGTCTTGATGACGCTGAATTTCTCGACGGTCTCCTCGACGCGCGATTTGCGCCGCACGCCGGCGGTATCGATCAGCGTGTAGCGCTCGCCGTCGCGTTCGAACGGGACCAGCACCGCGTCGCGGGTGGTGCCCGGTTCGTCGAACGCCACCATCCGATTCTCGCCGAGCAGGCGGTTGATCAGCGTGCTCTTGCCCACGTTGGGCCGTCCGATGATGGCCACCTTGATGCCGGTATTCTCAGGTCCATCGTGCGGATCGGGGGTCAATCCCTCGAGAGTCGCCTCGAGCAATGAAATGACGCCCTGATCATGCGCGGCCGCGATGGGATGCGGCTCCCCCAATCCCAACTGATGGAAGTCGGCGACCGCGACGTCATGATCGAAGCCCTCGGTCTTGTTGACGGCCAACAGCACCGGCTTGCCGCTGCGGCGTGCCAACTGAGCGACGAACTGGTCCTGTGGGGTCACCCCGGCGCGGCCGTCCACGAGGACGATCAGACGATCGGCCTCCGCAATCGCGCGCTCGGTCTGCGCGACCATCAAGCTTTCGATCAATTCGGCGTTTTCGACCAGTCCGCCGGTGTCGATGACGATGCACGGCACGTCGGTGCGCCGGGCGAAGCCGTATTGCCGGTCCCGGGTGAGCCCCGGCAGATCTGCGACCAAGGCGTCGCGGGTGCCCGTCATGGCATTGAACAACGTGGATTTCCCCACGTTCGGCCGGCCAATCAATGCGACGACGGGAAGCACGGTCTAGGTTACTTTTTCTTTTTCGACGGGGGAGCCGGCGGCGGCGGGGGAGCAACGGGCTCCGTCGCCGGAGCCGACACGCCCGGCGGCTTGGCAGCAGCAGGATCCGCACGGTAGGCGGCCAGCTTGCCGCCGTCATCCAGGACCACCACCGTATCGTCGATGGCGACCGGCTGAGCGCCGACGCGGAACTTGGCGACACGTTCCCGCGCAACGAGGGCGCCGGTGGCCTTGTCGAGCCAGTGCAGATAACCCTGGTAGTCCGCGACCACCACGGCCGTGCTGGTTTCGACTGGCGTGCTGACGCCACGCAATTTCAACCGGTCGTTGCGCCAGAGCTCCGATCCGTCGCGCTGCCGCATGGCCACGATGATGCCGTCCGACTGCGTCACGAAGAGATTCTCGGCATCCACCACCAGGCCGCGATAGCTCGACATGTCGTGCGCCCACCAGATCTGACCGGAATCGATCGCCAACATCGCCGTGCGCCCCTGGAACCCGGCCGCAAACACGTTATCGCCGACCACCCGCACCGCCGAATCGACGTCCACCAACCGATCGAGCTCCGTTCGCCCATGCGGGGAGGCGAGTGCCGTATCCCAAACGGTATCGCCCGTATTGAGGTTCACCGCCATCACCTTGCCGTTGTCGAAACCGCTGATGGCCAGCTCCTTGGCAATGATCGGCGTCGCCGTGCCGCGCAAGCTCAAGCGCGGCACCTGCTGCTCGACCTGCCACAGCTCCTTGCCGTTGGTGACGTCCAGGCCGTGCAACCGGCCGTCGACCGAGCGCAGCACCACGATCTTGGTGCTGATCGCCGGCGCCGACAGCAGCTCCGAATTCACGCGCGTCCGCCAACGCTCCTTGCCGGTTGCGGAGTCGAGCGCGATTACGAGGCCCTTGCTCGACCCCACCACGACCAGCCCGAAGCCCGCGGCAGGCCCGGCCGACAGGGGCTGCTTGAGCTTCTTGACCCACACCGTCTTGCCGGTGTCTGCGATCACGGCCAGCACTTCTCCCTTGTAAGACGCGGCATAGACCACGCCCTCGTCCAGGGTGGGCCCCAGCCCCAGGCGCAATTTTTGCTGCTTCTTGCCGCCGCCGACGTTGTCGCCCCACAGTTTCTTGACCGGCAGCGTACCGATGAACTTGGTCAGGGTCGCCGGTGGTTCGACGTCCTTGTCCTTGCTGCAACCGGCCGCGAGCAACAGGGCCGCGAGGCCCAGGGAAAACACAACGCGCATCAGGGTTTGGCCTTGTTCGGAGGTGTGGGCGCCGGGACCAAGGCAGCCGTCTCAGGCGCGCCCAAATCCGCTATCTTCAATTCGAGCAACGCCGAATCGACGCTGCTCGCATCGCCGCCAACGAGCGCGGCCTTGTATTCCTTCTCTGCACTCTTGCTGTCTTTCTTGGCGTAAAACGCATCGCCCCGCACCTCGTGGTAACGGGCCGCGAACGCGCCGGGCGTCGCCGCGCCGGCGGTGCCTTCCGCCAACGTCTTGATCGCGTCGTCCGGCTTACCCTCATCGATCAATATCCGCGCCAAGCGCAGCCGCGCGATGTGCCGCAGCTCGGTGTCCTTCGAATTGGCCATAACCTCGGTCAGCGACGCGACCGCCTTGGCGTCCTGCCCCTCGTCGACGGCCAGGCGCGCGCGCGTCAGTTGCGCCTGATCCGCATAGGGGGACCCCGGGAAGTCCTTGATGAGGCCATCGGCGAGCTGCCGCGCCCTGCCGGCGTCGTTGGCGGCGAGCGCGTTGGTCATCTCGCCGAATTGGCCGGACGCCTTCAGGGCCACATCGTTCTCATGGGTCTGGTAATGACGCCAGCCGAACAGCAGGGCCGCACCCAGGACCACGCCGCCGACGATCCACACGCCGTTCTCCGCGATCCAGCGCTTGACGACGTCCCATTGCTCATCGTCCGTCAAATAATCTTCAGCCATGACTACTCCGCTACCCCACCCTTCAGACCCAACAACACGCCCAACCGTTCACTGATTCGGTCGATGGCGCATTCCTCCTGCGCCACGTCCCGACGCAGGTCCTTGATGGACACGACGCCCCGGGCCACCTCATCGTCGCCCAGCACCACCGCCAGCAGCGCCCCGCTCTTGTCGGCGCGCCTGAACTGCGTCTTGAAACTTCCGCCGCCAAGATTGATTTGCACTGCGAGACCCGGCCAGGCATCCCGCAGTCGTTCCGCCATTTGGAAACCCGGAATCTCGGTATGTTCCCCGGCCAACACCACATAGACCTGCGGCCGGTCACGCAGGGCGCCCAAGCCCTGCTTCTCGAGCAGCATCACGATGCGTTCCTGACCCATCGCCCAACCGATGCCGGGGGTGCTGACGCCGCCCAGTTGCTCGACCAGGCCATCGTAACGGCCGCCGGCGCATACCGTGCTTTGCGAGCCCAGCGCATCCGTGGTCCATTCGAATACGGTTCGCGTGTAATAGTCGAGCCCGCGGACCAGATGCGGCTCGACATGATACTCGATGCCCGCGCTCTTGAGGTGCGCGCACAATGCATCGAAGTGCGCCTTCGACTCGGGATCGAGGAAATCGAGGAGCAGCGGCGCGCCCGCGACGATGCGCTGCATGTCCGGATTCTTGCTGTCGAGAATGCGCAGCGGGTTGCCAACCAGGCGCCGCTTGCTGTCCTCGTCGAGCGCGGCCTCGTGGGCGCCGAAATACGTCGTGAGTCGCTCGCGATACGCGGCGCGCGAGGCGGGCGTGCCCAGCGAATTGACCAACAGCTTCAATCGCCCCAGCCCCAGCCGCCGCAGCAGGCGGGCCGACAGCAGAATCATCTCCGCATCGATGTCCGGACCGGCAAAGCCGAAGGCCTCCGCATCGATCTGGTGGAATTGGCGGTAGCGCCCCGCCTGGGGCCGTTCGCGCCGGAACATCGGTCCCATGCACCACACACGCAGCCGGTTCTCGCGCAGCATTCCGTTCGAAATGACCGCCCGCACGATTCCGGCGGTGGCTTCCGGGCGCAAGGTGATGTGGTCATCCCCCTGATCGACGAAGCTGAACATTTCCTTTTCGACGATATCCGTGAAATCGCCGATCGAGCGCTTGAACAATTGAGTCTGTTCGATGATGGGCACCCGGAATTCTTCGTAGCCGTAGCCCGAAAACACTTCCCGGGTGATGCGTTCCAGATGCTGCCAGGCCGCGGCTTGCGCCGGCAACACATCGTGAACGCCACGCAGGGGCTCGATAATCTTCGCCATAAGAATGCTCCGATCAGCCGCGCGGGTGCGAGTCGGGCGGCGCTCCACCGGACGGCGTCCCACCGGGCGTCGCCACGCGGGCCGGTCCCCCGCCGTTCGGCGGAGCGATCTTCGGATCACGGCGCAGGACGCCGTCCGCGCCGGCTTCGAAATGCGCGACGTTGTCGATGATGAATTGCGGCCCGATGACGACCGCATGATTGTTGATGTCGAGATGCACGCTGCTGGCGGACTTGATGTAAACGCGCAACGGCGCCGCGCCGGACATGCTCCGCACATTGTTCGCATGGCCGTTGCCGGCGAACAAGCGCTGACCCGCCGCATCGTGCACGTCCACCCAGGAGTCCGCCAGAAACAGCAATCGCAGCCGCGCTCGACCGGCGCCGGCAACCGGATCCGAGGCGCTCGGCGCGGCCGGCTCCGATCCGCTCCCCGCGGACGCGCCTTGCGCATCCGACGTGGCGCCCGGCGGCGCTGCGGCACTGGCCAGCGTATCTGCGGCTTTCGCGGGCACCCCAGCAGCGCTCCGCGGATGCCATGGATGCCACAGCCACAAGCCCCCCGCCACGAGCGCGGCAATCACGGCAACGCCAACGATTCGTGCCCACGGGAGCGCGTTTCCGGTGGAAGGCGACGTGCGCACGCGCATGGCCGGCGCCGGGGGCGGGATCTCGTCCAAGGGTTGCCCCTCGAAGTTCGCCAGAATCTCATCCGCGGGCAGCCCGAGCAGTTCCGCGTAGCGCTTCAAGTGCCCCTTGACATAGACCGCGGGGCCGATCCGCGCATAGTTGCCGCTCTCCAGCCCCTCGATGACCCACCCGTCGAGATGCAATGCGTCGGCTGCCTTTTGGCAGCTCAATCCTTTGCGTTCCCGCTCGGCTTTCAGTCGCTGGCCCAGCGTTTCGGACCCCTCGCTCATCGATTGGTGCCGGATCGCATCAGCTGTGCCTGCTCGGAATTGGGGAACTCGGTCTGCACGCGACGCGCGAAACCGGCGGCCGCCGTGTTGTCTCCCAGCTTGCGCTGGGCCCGAAACCCGAGCCACAACACTTCTGCATTCGCGGGATTCGCCGCCAGGTAGCGCTGCGTGAAGCTCAGGGCCTGAGCCGCATCACCGCTGTCCATGGCCAGATTGCCAAGTTGCAGGATGGCTTCCGGCAGGTTGGGCCGGAGGGCCAGCGCCTTGTTGAAATAGCGTTCGGCATCGAGAGCATCTCCGACGCTCTCCACGCACACACCGGCATTCACGAGCGCGACCTCCGGCGTTTGATAGGCAGGATTGCGCGCCGTCTCGACGAACAGCTTCTCCCCTGCGGCGGCCTTGCCGGTGCGGCAGAGAAATCCCGCGTAGTTGTTCTGAATGTTGGGATCCTGTCGGCCCAGGCGCGCCGCCAGCGAATAGGCCTTCTCGGCCTTCGCAGTCTCGTTGAGCCGCTCGTAGATGAGCCCTGCCGTGAGCTGCACGTTCGCGTTACCGCCATCCTGCGTCAGCGCCCGCTCGATGGTCTCGCGCGCCGCCGACAGCTTGTCGATCTTCATGTATTCGATCGCCAACTGGACGTTGACCGACGCGGCCTGGGCTCCGGTCTTGCCGGGTGCCAGACCGCTATGCACGCACGCGCCCAAGCTGAGGCCGAGTCCCAACATCACCGCCGCGGCGATCGGTCCCACAAATCTCATCCAGCCTCCACCGGCGACGACGGGCGCGCAGCGACATTCAGGCGCGTGCCCAGGCGCACGGAGGTTCGATCGGTCACTTTACCCGCGAGCTGCCCGCACGCGGCGTCGATATCGTCGCCGCGCGTCCGGCGGATCGTCGCGATCACGCCATTCTCGTTGAGGATGTCGCGGAACCGCACGATCACCGCGGCGGGCGAACGCTTGTAGCGCGTCCCGGGGAAGATGTTGAACGGAATCAGGTTGAGCTTCGCAGGCCGGCCGCGCAGCAGGCGCGCCAACTGACGGGCATGCTCCGGCTTGTCGTTGACGCCGTCCAGCATGACGTATTCGAACGTGATGCTGCGCCCGTTCTGCTCGTTCAAGTAATGCCAGCACGCCTTGAGCAGTTCCTCGATCGGGTGCTTGCGGTTGATGGGCACCAGCTCGTTGCGCAGCTCGTCATTCGGCGCATGCAGCGACACCGCGAGAGCCACGTTGCACTCCTCGGCCAATTTATAGATTTGCGGCACCAACCCCGAGGTGCTCAGGGTGACCCGGCGGCGCGACAGATCATAGCCCAGGTCGTCCATGAAAATGCGCATGGCGGGCACGACGTTGCGATAGTTCGCCAGCGGCTCGCCCATGCCCATCAGGACGATATTGGTGATCTTGCGGCCATACGTGCTGCCGTCGGTGCGCGTCTCCATGCCCTCGGCCGTCAATTCGCGATGCGCCAACCAGACCTGGCCGACGATCTCCGCCACGCTCAGATTGCGATTGAAGCCCTGCTGCGCGGTCGAGCAAAAGGAACAATCCATGGCGCAGCCCACCTGGCTGGAAATGCACAAGGTGCCGCGGTCCGGCTCCGGGATGTACACCGTCTCGATGCCCTGCACCTGGTCCATGCGCAGCAGCCATTTGATGGTGCCGTCGGACGACCGCTGCTCCGACATGATCTCCGGAACGACGATCTTCGACACGCCCTCGAGTTGCGCGCGAAAATCCTTGGCCAGATCGGTCATCGCGCCGAAGTCCGCCGCGCCGCGGCGATAGATCCACTTCATCAATTGCCGCGCACGAAACGGCTTCGCGCCGAGACGCTCGGCCACGAATGCCTCGAGTTCCGTGCGCGGCAAGCCGAGAAGATTTACGCGATCATCGGCCACGTGACATGTTCCTGATCGATCTGGCGGCGCATACGCTAGCGCGTACGCGGGCAGACCTCAATTTCACTGAAGAAATACGAAATCTCGCGGGCCGCCGCGTCCGCAGCATCGGAACCATGGGCGATGTTCTCATCGATGCTGGTCGCCAGGTCGGCGCGAATCGTGCCCTTGTCTGCCTTCTTCGGGTCGGTGGCCCCCATCAATTCGCGATTCTTGGCAATTGCGTTCTCACCTTCGAGAACCTGGACCATCACGGGCCCCGAAATCATGAACTTCACCAGATCCTTGAAAAACCCGCGCTCGCGATGCGCCGCGTAGAATCCCTCGGCCTCGGCCTGCGACAACTGCAGCATGCGCGCCGCGACCACCCGCAAGCCCGCCTGCTCGAATCGACGATACACTTCGCCGATCAGATTACGGCCGACGCCGTCCGGCTTGACGATGGAAAGAGTGCGCTCAATTGGCATGATGACCTCGGGTGATTTGATGGGAGATCAGCCCCAAAAGGGGCCGACAAAGACCGCGAAGTGTACTGGAGCGCGCCTGCTCAAGCAATCAGGATGACAAACCGAAGTCCCTGTATTGCTTGGAAAAACCGAGAGTAAGCCGAAATCTTCGGGCTAACCCGCCATGTCAGACGTTAAAGCTCTCGCCGCAACCGCATTCGCCCTTGGCTTTGGGATTCTGAAACTTGAACGCTTCGTTCAGGCCCTGTTTGACGAAATCCACCAACGTGCCGTCGATCAACGGCAGGCTGGTCGGGTCCACCACCACCTTCACGCCCCGCGCCTCGAACACCGCGTCTTCGGGCTTGATTTCATCAGCATAATTCACGACATACGCGAAACCGGAACACCCGGTCTTCTTGATGCCGACGCGCAGCCCGACGCCGGCGCCGCGCTTTTCCAGGTGGGATCTAACTCGATCAGCCGCCGATTCAGTCAATAAGATAGCCATGTCATCGCCTCACCATTCATCCTTGCGCTATACATAACACGCATCGCCGCCCGGCGCACGGAACGACAGCGCACTTTTTCGCATATCGATATGCCACCGCAGCACCATCCGACTCCTAGCCCGGAGATGGGGGCGAAAGCGCCGCAATCCAGGCGTCTTCCACGATCAACAGCCGGCCCAGTTTTTCGGTCGGCACCCCGAACCGCCGCTGCAGCGCCGTCACACTTTCAGGCAGGCACGCAGCGGCGGGCCGCCCCACGGCCTGCTGCGCCAGCCAATCGCAGACGGCAATGACGTGCGGACATCCGAATGCCAGAAATGCCGCGGCGGCCACCTGCCCCCGCGCGCCCTGGCACCGCGCTTCCTGCCCCCCCTCGCTTTGGCACCGCGCATCGCCCGAGGCGGCCGTTCCCACGATTCGAACGTCGAATTGCACCCACGTCCCTTGCGCGTAGGTCCCGGCCGACCCGCGGCAGGCGTCCGTACCGGTCAACTCGCCGGCGCGGCCGGCAGCGCGGAAGTGCCTCCACGTCAACTCGCTGTAGGCGGCCGGAACCGCCGCGGTGGCCACCGTCGCGGACGCTGCCCGCGGTGCGCCTCCCACTCCGGCCACGCGCCGGAGGTACTCCACGGCCGACGTCACCGCCGCCACCGCCGTATCCACCTCCGCCTCTGTCGAATATCGCCCGAGGCTGAAGCGCAAACTACTCTCGGCAAGCCGCTCATCCCGACCCAGCGCCCGCAGCACGTAGGAGGGCTCCTGCACCGCCGAGGTGCACGCCGAACCGGTGGAGACGGCGATAGAGGACCGCACCGCTGCGAGCAGGCTCTCCCCTTCGACACCCTCGAACGACACGTTGAGAAGGTGGGCCACCGAGCGTGCGGCGTCCCCGTTTCGCAAAACGCCCCCCAACGCCTCGATTCCGAGCCAAAGTCGATCGCGCAGCCGTCGGATGCGGCGCTCCTCTTCGTATCGCAGGGCGGCGGCCAGTGCAAACGCCACGCCCATTCCCACGACCTGGTGCGTCGGGACCGTCCCGGAGCGCAGGTTCCGCTCCTGGCCCCCGCCGAACTGCAGCGCTTGCAGGTGCACACCGCGCTTGCGCGAGACGACGAGCGCGCCCACGCCCTTGGGACCATAGGCCTTGTGCGCCGACAGCGACATGAGGTCGAGACCCAGGGCATCGAAATCCAGCGGCCACTTGCCGACGCTTTGCGCCGCATCGACGTGCAGGCGGGCCTTACCGTGCGCCGCGCAGATCGCCGCGATCGCCGCGATATCCTGCACCACCCCGATCTCGTTGTTGACGTGCATCACCGAGACCAGCACGGTGTCCGGCTGCAGCGCCTCCTTCACCTGGGCGGGGTCCAATACACCGCCCCGCCCCGGCACCAGATAGGTCACGCGCCACCCACGTCGCTCGAGTTCACGACAGGGATCGAGCACGGCCTTGTGTTCCGTGCGTACCGTGATGAGATGCTGCCCCGTGTTCCGGTGGTAATTGGCGATTCCGAAGATCGCCAGGTTGTCGGCCTCGGTGGCCCCCGAGGTCCAGACGATGTCGGCCATCGATGCGCCGACGGCAGCGGCCACCTGGCCGCGCGCCGCCTCCACCGCCGCGCTTGCCGCATCGCCAAAATCGTGACTCAGGGACCCAGGATTGCCGAAGGTCCCCGCCTGCGTCAGGCACGCAGCCATCGCCGCCGCCACCCGCTCATCCACCGGCGTGGTCGCTGCATAGTCGAGATAAACGGCGCTCATCGGCGCTTTTGCACCGCACTCAAGATGCCACGCATGATGTTGAGCTCGTTGCGATCCATCTGCGCCCGGTTGAACAGCCGCCGCAATCGCTCCATCAAATGTCCCGTCTTGTCCCCGAAATCGATCTCGTTCAAGACTTCGAGCAGGTGATTGTAGAAATGCTCGACATCGCCCGCGGGCGCCAACGGCAATTCCAGCTGGATTTTGCTCTGCGGCGTCTCGCGCGCCAGGAAAATCTCGTAGGTCAACAATTGGACCGACATCGCGAGGTTCAGCGAGGAGTACTCCGGATTCGAGGGAATCCGCACCAGGACGTTGCAGTACTGCAGATCCTCGGTGCCGAGACCGTACTTTTCCGAGCCGAACAGCAGCGCCACGCGGTTCTCGTCGGGCAGCGCGACGATACGGGCGGCCACATCGCGCGGCGTGGTGAATTCCCAGTAATAGGACCGCTGTCGGGCGGTCGCCCCGGCGATGAAGCCGCAATCGGCTATTGCCTCCGAGACCGTGGAGACGATGCGGGCATTCTCCAGAATATCGTCCGCCCCGGCGGCGAGCCGGTTCGACTCCTCATGTGGAAATGATCGCGGTCGCACCAAAACGAGATCCGTGACGGCCATGTTCTTCATGGCGCGCGCCACCGAGCCAATGTTTCCGGGATGACTAGGATCGATGAGGACGATGCGAACGGGAGCGGTCATGCTCTGTTATTCTACCGCCCACCTTATGCAACCACTGCTCAATATTGCCATGCGCGCGGCGCGGCGCGCCGGCGACCTGATCGTGCGCAGCCTCTCGCGCCTCGATTCCATCAAAATCGACACCAAGGGCCGCAACGACTTCGTCACTGACATCGACCGAAAGGCCGAGGCCGACATCATTGCCACCATCCATCGGAGCTATCCGCAGCACGCGATCCTCGCGGAGGAATCCGGCCGCAGCGGCGACAATGAAATCGTGTGGATCATCGACCCGCTCGATGGCACCACGAATTTCCTGCACGGCTTCCCCACGTTTTCGGTATCGATTGCGGTCGAAATCAAGGGCCGGGTCGAGCACGGTGTGGTGTACGACCCCAGCCGGAACGAATTTTTCACCGCATCGCGCGGCGACGGCGCCCAACTCGAGGGCAAAAAGATCCGGGTGAGTTCGCAACGCACACTGGAAGGCTCGCTGATCGGCACGGGATTTCCGTTCCGCATGGAACCGGAACATGTGGATCACTATCTCGCGACGCTGAAGGTCATCATGGGCACCGCCGCCGGCGTGCGCCGCCCGGGCTCGGCGGCGCTCGATCTGGCGTATGTTGCGGCCGGACGCCTCGATGGCTTTTGGGAATACGGATTGTCGCCGTGGGACACCGCAGCCGGCGCGCTGCTCATCCTGGAGGCCGGCGGCCGGATCGGGACGCCGACCGGCGCCGACTACGCGCTCGGCCCCAATGTCTTCGCCGGCAACACCAAGGTCTACGAAGCCCTGCTCGCGGCCCTCGGCCCGCTGACGCCCAAGGCGCTCCGCGCTTGATCCGCCCGGACCGCGTTTCGCGGCCCCGCTAGCCGAGCTTCGGGCTCAAGGTGGGCGGCTTCGCTTGCGGCGTCGCAAAGGCGCTGCGGCGATAGCCATAGAGCGCGTACACCAGCAAGCCGAACGCCGCCCAGCCGAAGAACACCAGTTTCGAGGCCGTCGGCAACAACGCGAACAACACCGCGCAACCGATCAGCGCCAGCGGACCCACGAGCCAGACCACCGGGGTTCGAAACGGTCGCTTTCGTTCCGGGTTCGTGAACCGCAGGATCATGACGCCCAGCGCCACGGCGAAGAAGGCGGCCAACGTGCCGCCGTTCGACAGGTCCGCCAGTTTGCCGACCGGAAAAAACGCGGCGGCCAACGTCACTCCCGCGCCGGTGATGAGGGTCACGACATGCGGCGTGTTGAAGCGTGGATGAATCTTGGTCAGGACCTCCGGCAATAATTTGTCGCGCGCCATGCTGAAGAACACGCGGGTCTGACCGAAGATCATCATCAGGATCACCGAGGGCAGCGCGAGAAACGCGGCCAGTCCGATGAGACGCGACAGCTTGTCCCAGCCGAGCTCGCGCAAAACATGCGCCAGCGGCTCTTCGCTGCAAACCAGCAGCGCCGCCTTGACCGGATCCTTGCACGCCTCGAACAGCGCGGCGGTCCCCGGCTCGATCCCCTGGCCCGCCGCATCCAACACCGGCTGCGCACCGATCGAGCCGATGGCGCCCGCCGCCACCAGCAGGTAGAACACCGTGCAGATCGCCAGGCTGCCGATGAGCCCGATCGGCATGTTCCGCTGCGGATTGATGGTCTCCTCGGCGGCTGTGGACACCGCGTCGAATCCCACGTAGGCGAAGAAGATGGACGCGGCCGCCCCACCGACGGCCAGGCTGCCCAAGGGGGCGAAGGGATGAAAGTTCTCCATCTTGATCACCGGCAGCGCGAGCGCGATGAACAATACCAACGCCGCCACCTTGATGCAGACCAGGGTGGCGTTCACGGCGGCGCTCTCCCGCGTGCCCAGCACCAACAGCGTGGTGACCAGCAGCGCGATGCCCACGGCCGGCAGATTGATCAAGCCACCGGCAAAGTAGCCTTTCGCCAGGTAGATCGGGATGTGGATGTCGAAGCTATGCTGGATCAGCGGCACGAAATAATTCGACCATCCCACCGCCACGGCGCTGGCCGCAACGGCGTATTCGAGAATCAGCGCCCAACCCACGATCCACGCGATGAGTTCGCCCAACACCGCATACGAGTACGTGTAGGCCGATCCGGACACCGGAACCATCGCGGCGAGTTCGGCGTAGCACAGCGCGGTGACCGCGCAGACCGCCCCGGCGATGATGAAGGCGAGCATCATGCCCGGGCCGGCCTTCTGCGCAGCCTCGGCCGTCAACACGAATATGCCGGTGCCGATGACCGCGCCGACGCCCAACATCGTCAGCTGGAACGGCCCGAGCGTTCGAGCCAGAGACTTCTTTTCGGCACTCGCCAGGATCGCGTCGAGCGGTTTGATGCGCCAGTTCATGTCGTCTCCGTGAGCCCGCAAAAGTTATGCGATGACACCGACTGTAGCGGCTTTCCCCCGACCCATCCAAGCTTTTTGCGGCCGTGCTTAAGAACCCGATCCCGTCCGCCGCCGCAGGTTGATGTTGATCCACTCGACCACGGCCGAGAATGCCATCGCGAAATAGAAGCAGCCCTTGGGGATGTCGACGTCCAACGCCTCGCCGATCAGGGCGCCGCCGACGAGGACCAGAAACGCGAGCGCCAGCACCTTGATGGTGGGGTGCTGGTCGATGAACCGGCTGACCGCGGAAGACACCACCATCATGACCAGCACGGACGCCACGATGGCCGCGATCATCACCTCGATATGGTTGGCGAGTCCGACCGCCGTGAACACCGAATCCAACGAGAACACGATGTCGATGACGCCGATCTGTGCGATGACGAGCCAGAAGCTGTTCATCATTCCCGGCCTTCGCTCAGGCAGGCGGCCCCCCAGCATGTCGCGAATTTCCATGATGCTCTTGATCACCAGGAACGCGCCGCCGCCGAACAAGATCAGGTCACGCCCGGAGATGGCATTTCCGAGCACCGTGAACAACGTGTCGGTCAGGGTCGCGAGCCAGGTGATCGAGAAGAGCAGCGCGATGCGCGTGAGCATCGCGAAACCGAGGCCCAGGTAGCGGCCGCTCCTGCGCTGTGCCCGCGGCAACCGGTCGACCAGAATCGACAAGAAGATGATGTTGTCGATGCCGAGAACGATCTCGAGTACCGCAAGCGTCAGAAAGGACAGCCAGGCCTGCGGATCTGAGAGAAGTGCCATCGGCGCCTACGGGAGACCGTCGACCTCTTCCGGCTTCGTCAACTTGCGCTCCATCAAATCGTCGGTGCGCAATCCGAAGTCGAGCGCGAGCGCCGCCGATATGTAGATCGACGAGTAGGTGCCGGCGATGATGCCGATCACCAACGCCGCGGAAAACCCGTGCAGGGTCTCGCCGCCGAAGATCAACAAGGCGAGCACCACCAGCAAGGTCACCAACTTCGTCATCAAGGTTCGCGACAATGTCTGATTGATGGATTCGTCGATGACCCGCGCAATCGTGAGCTTGCGCGCGACGCGCGCCCTCTCGCGCACGCGGTCGAACACGATCACGGTATCGTTCAGCGAATAGCCGATGACGGCCAGGATCGCGGAAATCGCCGTAAGATCGAATGTCATCTGGGTCAGCGCAAAGAACCCCAGCACGCAGATCGGATCGTGCAACACGGCGAAAATGGCGCCCATCGCCAGTTTGAACGTGAACCGCATCAACACGTAGATCAGGATCAGCACCAGGGTCGCCACGAGTGCCCACGCACCCTTGACGAACAACTCCTGCCCGACCTGGGGACCCACGACCTCGGTGCGCTGCAGCTTCACGCCCTTGTCCACGCCGCTGAACACCTCGAGGATGTGGGCGCCGATCTGATCGCCCTTGGCATTCGGATCGGGCGGCAACCTGACCAAAATGTCGCGTGAGCTGCCGAAGGCCTGCACCTGCGCCGAGGCGACTCCCGACGATGCCAGCGCCGCGCGCAGCTTCTCGATGTCGGGCGGCTGCGGAAAATTGGTCTCGACCACGACGCCGCCCGTGAAATCCACGCCCAGATTCAAGCCGCGGATCCCCACCAGGGCGAGCGAGGCGACGATCAACACAGCGGAAAGCCCGTACCACACCTTGCGGGTGTTCATGAACGGGAAGCTCGTTACCTTGTGAAAAAATTCCATTTCGCTAAACCTCGGGCTCAAGAGCCGCGTCAGATCGACAGACGCTCGACCTTGCGCCTGCCGCCGTAAATGATCTGGACCAATGCGCGGCTGCCCATCAGTGACGTAAACATCGAAGTGGCGATGCCGATGACCAGCACCACCGCGAAGCCGCGGACTGCCCCCGCGCCGAACAGCCACAACACCAAACCCGCGATCAGCGCCGTGACGTTCGAGTCGGCGATGGCTGAAAACGCCCGGTCGAAACCTGCCGTGATGGCCGCACGCGGCGAGACGCCATTGCGCAGTTCTTCACGGATGCGCTCGTAGATCAAGATGTTCGCGTCCACCGCCATGCCGACCGTGAGCACCACGGCCGCGATGCCCGGCAAGGTCAGCGCGGCGCCGACCAACGAGAGGAACGCCGTGAGCAGGATCACGTTGGCGGCCAGCACCAGGTCGGCGATCAAGCCGAAGACCTTGTAATAGACGGCCATGAACACGAAGGCCGCCAGCATGCCGAACACCATGGCATGCACGCCTTTGTCGATATTGTCCTGACCCAGGCTCGGACCGATGGCCCGCTCTTCGACCGGCGTCAACGGCGCCGCCAGGCCGCCCGCCCGCAGCAGCAGCGCGAGTTCGCGGCCCTCGATCGGATTCACGCCGGTGATCTGAAAGTTGTTGCTGAACACGCCACGGATGGTCGCGCGATTGATGACCTCCTCGGTGGTGCGGTCGACATCGACGCCCTGGGCGTTCTTCTCGCGCGAGCGGTCGATGAACACCACGGCCATGAGATGGCCGATGTTCTCCTGGGTGTTTTTCAGCATTTTCGCGGCGCCCCGGCTGTCGAGGCTCACCGAGACGGCGGCGCCGTCCTGAGAATTGGGCTGAAACGATGCATCGGTCAATTGATCGCCCGTCACGACGACTTCGCGCTTCAACAGCACCGGCTGCTTCTCGCGGGTGTAGTACAGCTTGGAGCCCAGCGGAACGTGCCCGGTGGCGGCAGCGTCGAGCGGGTTGCTGTTCTCGTCGACCATGCGAAATTCGAGCGTGGCCGTCTTGCCGAGAATCTTCTTCACCTCGGCGGAATTCTGCAGGCCCGGCAGTTGGATGGCGATGCGATCCACGCCCTGTCTCGCCACCTGCGGTTCGGAGACCGCAAGTTCGGGGCTGTTGAGGCGATTGCGCAGGATGACGATGTTCTGCTGCACCGCGTAGTCCTGGCGCTGCTGGATCTCCTCCGGCGTCATTTTCAATTCCAGCGCCGGCGCGCCGTCCACCGTCGTGTCGGCCAGCGTCACGCCGCGGTTGTCGGCGAGGATCGCAGCCTTGCCCTTCGCGAAGCTGTCGGCGTCACGGAACAGCACGCGCACCCGGTTGGTCGGGTAGTCCACCTGCACATCTTGATACGGAACACGGGCGTTGCGCAGCGAGGAGCGAAAATCCTGTTCGCGGTGGTCGAGCTGCTGCTTGACCGCGCCCTGGACGTCGACTTCATACACCAGATATACGCCGCCTCGAAGGTCCAGGCCCAGCTTCAAGGGGCTCAAGCCGAGATTTCTCATCCACTCGGGCACGCGTGAGGCCTGCGACAGCGCGATGGTGAATTGATTTGGGCGCGCCTCGTTGATGAGGTCCCGCGCCTTCAATTGATCCTGTTTGCTGGCGAAGCGCAGCGTTAGACGACCCTGCTCTAAAAACGAACCGCTGGGCGTCACGCCCTTGTCCTTCAGCAGCTGCTCCACGCTGGTTCGATCCGTCGGCTCGACGACTGCCCGATCGCGTGCGAGTTGCAGCGCGCTCTCTTCACCAAAGAGATTCGGCAGCGCCAGGAAAACCCCGATCAGAAGCACGACCGCCACCAAGGCGATCTTCCAGCGCGGATAAGAAATCATGCGCCTTTGACCGTGCCCTTGGGCAACACCTGCGCGACTTGGAATTTCTGCAGCTTGATGCTGACGCCGCTGGCGATTTCCAGCGTGAGGAACTGCTCGCCCACCTCGGTCACCTTGCCAAGGATGCCGCCGGTGGTTGCGATTTCGTCGCCCGCCGCCACCTTGGACAACATTTCCTTCTGTTCCTTGGCGCGTTTGTTCTGCGGCCGGATCAGCAGGAAATAGAACACCACCAGCAACAGCACCGGCAGCATCAAGGCACTCAGGATACTCTGGCCACCGCCCGCGCCGGCAGCCTGCGCATGGGCCGAATTAATGAAGAAATCCATACAGTTACACCCGTTTTTTGCGGCGGATGCCGCGGCACAAAGCCGTGCAGTATACAGCAGCGCGCCGCAAACTTGAGCGACCGGACGGGAACTAAATGGGCGGCAGCGATTTCCGCTGGCCCAGCAAGGCATAAAAGTCGGTCGCATACGCCTCGAACCGCCGGGTCTCGATCGCGACCCGCATCTCGGCCATCAATTGCTGATAAAAATACAAGTTATGCACCGTATTCAGATGAGATCCGAGAATCTCGCTGCATTTATCCAGATGCCGCAGGTAGCTGCGGCTGTAGTTCCGGCAGGTGTAGCAGCCACACCCCGCTTCGATGGGTCCCGTGTCCTTTTGATGGACGGCATTGCGGATGTTGATGGAGCCCGAGCGGGTGAAGAGATGGCCGTTTCGGGCGTGCCGGGTCGGCATGACGCAATCGAACATGTCGATGCCGCGCCGCACCGCCTCGACGATGTCCTGCGGCCGTCCCACGCCCATCAAGTATCGCGGCTTGCCCACCGGCATGTGCGGCATCAGACCGCCCAGCACGTCCTCGCGCTCCGCCTCGGTCTCGCCCACCGCGAGACCGCCGACGGCAAGGCCGGCAAAGCCGATCTCTTCTAGCGCGGCCAGCGACTCCAGCCGCAAATGCCCATGAACGCCGCCCTGCACGATGCCGAACAACGTTCCCGGCGGCTCGGTTTCGTAGTACGTCCGGTAGCCCCGTGCCGCCCAGCGCATCGACAACTCCATGGACGTGCGCGCCTGTTCCTCGGTGGCGGGATAGGGAGTGCACTCATCGAAGCTCATGGCGATATCCGAGCCCAGCACGCGTTGGATGCGCATCGATTCCTCCGGCGAGAGGAAGACCGGCGCTCCATCCACCGGCGATCGGAAACTTGCCCCCTCCTCGGTGATCTTGCGCATATCGGCCAGGCTCCAGACCTGGAACCCGCCGGAGTCCGTCAAGATCGGCCGCTTCCAGTGCATGAAGCGATGCAATCCCTGATGTGCGTCGATGACCTCGAGGCCCGGGCGCAGAAACAGATGAAAGGTGTTTCCCAGCACGATCTGGGCGCCGACGCTCTCGAGGTCTTCCGGCGTCATCGCCTTCACGGTGCCGTAGGTCCCCACGGGCATGAAGGCCGGCGTCTCGACGGTTCCGCGCGCGAACTCCAATCGTCCCCGGCGCGCCGCGCCATCCTGCCCCAACAGATCGAAGCGCATGCTCATCAATCGCGTTCCCGGGCGGCTTTCGCCGGTGTCAGGAACATGGCATCGCCATAGCTGAAGAACCTGTATTTCTCCGCCACTGCATGGGCATAGGCCGACAATAGCGTTTCCCGCCCCACGAAAGCAGCGCACAACATCAACAGGGTCGACTCCGGCAGATGAAAATTGGTGACCATGGCATCCACGATTCGAAATCGGTACCCCGGCTTGATGAATATGCGCGTGGCGCCTTTATAGGGAGCGATCCGGGCGCCGACGCCCGGGTCGGCCGGTGCCCCCGACGCCGCCGTTTCGAGGCACCGCACCACCGTGGTACCCACGGCGACCACCCGGCCACCCGCGGCCCGGGTCGCGTGGATTGCCGCGCAGGTGGACTCCGGCACGTCCAGGTATTCCTCGTGCATCACATGCCCGTCGATGTCGTCCGCCCGCACCGGCTGGAACGTGCCCGCCCCCACGTGCAAGGTGACGAACGCGTGCTTGATCCGCCGCACCGCCAGCGCGGCAAACAGCGCGGCGTCGAAATGCAGTCCCGCGGTGGGCGCGGCCACCGCGCCCGACGCCCGCGCATACACGGTTTGGTAGCGCTCGCGGTCGGCGGTTTCCGGCACGCGTTCGACATAAGGGGGCAACGGCATCTCCCCGTGCGCCTCGAAATACGCCAGCACGTCGCAGGAGAATTGCAGCCGGTACAGGTCGCCCTCGCGGCCCAACATGCGCGCCGTGACGCCTCCCGGCAGGGCGACGCGCGCCTGCGGCTTCAGTCCCTTGCTGGCCCGAGCCTGCACCAGCGCGGTGTTCGACGTCAGCGCCCGCTCGAGAAAGATCTCGATTTTTCCACCGCTTTCCTTGATTCCGTGCACCCGCGCCGGCACCACCCGCGTGTCGTTGAACACCAGGAGGTCGTCGGGCTCCAACAGGGAGGGAAGATCCCGAAATGCCAGGTCCCGCGTGGCGCGGCTCTCCCCATCCAAGGTCAGTAAACGGCTGGCGGAACGCTCTTCCGCGGGTCGTTGGGCAATGAGATCCTTGGGGAGGTCGAAATGAAAGTCGGTGCGGCGCATCTATCCAAGCAATACTACCTTGCGCCAATCGCATATACTGCTGGATCTGGTACGCCCGGATGGCGGAACTGGTAGACGCGCCGGACTCAAAATCCGGTGGTTAACACCGTGTGGGTTCGATTCCCTCTCCGGGCACCAGACTTTTTATTTATGGGTATGCTTTGAACTTCTGCAGTAATTGCGGCGCGTCCGTCGTTTCCAAAATTCCCGATGGGGATCACCTGCCGCGCTTCGTTTGCACGAGCTGCGGCATGATTCACTACAAGAATCCGTTGCTGGTCTTGGGGTGCGTGCCCGAGTGGGAAGACAAGATCCTGCTGTGCCGGCGCGCCATCGAGCCGCGGCGAGGATTCTGGACCGTGCCCGCCGGCTTCATGGAAAACGGCGAGACCCTGCAAAACGCGGCGGCGCGCGAATGCTATGAAGAGGCGCTGGCGAGGGTCGAGGTCGGGTCACTGCTGGCCATGGCGAGCGTCACCCATGCCGGCCAGGTGCACGTCATGTTTCGAGCGCGCATGCTGACCCCCGAGTTCGGAGCGGGCGCCGAGAGTCTCGAGGTGGGCTTGTATACCGAGGCCGAAATCCCCTGGGCGGATTTGGCGTTTCCGAGCGGCGAGTTCACGTTACGGAAATTTTATGCGGATCGCGCCGCCGGGCGCGAGGATTACCATTTCACGGAGCTCACGCGTCCGTTGAAATCTTAAGGCTGTGGCAGAATGACGCCACGTTCAATGGTTCAAGAAGAAGGGTAAGTCATGGCGTTCGTGGTCACCGAAAGCTGTATCAAGTGCAAGTACATGGACTGCGTGGAGGTCTGCCCCGTGGACTGTTTCCACGAAGGCCCTAATTTTCTCGTGATCGATCCCGATGAATGCATCGATTGCACGCTGTGCGAACCCGAATGCCCCGTGGAGGCGATTTATTCCGAAGAGGAAATTCCGTCGGGCCAGGAAAACTTCAAGCAGATGAATGCCGATCTCGCCAAGAAATGGCCCGTCATCAGCGAGAAGAAGCCGCCGCCGGCGGACGCCAAACAGTGGGAAGGCGTGAAGGACAAAGTCAAACTGCTGGAGCAGTAGGCTCTTCGCCCGGGTACCCTGACGGGGGACCCGTCCCCCCGCGTCGCTAGCCCGGCCTCTTGCCGGACTGCAATACCTTGATCTCTTCGACCAGATCGTGCGGCGGCAGGTAGCCGTTGATGTAGCCGCCATTCTCCGTGACGATCGCCGGCGTGCCCTGCACACCGATGCTCTGACCCAGTGCGTATTCGCGCGCCACCGGATTCTGTGGGCAGCTCTTGGTGATATCCACCGGGCCACCGGCCTTGGCACGCGTCAGCGCGTCGTTGCGGTCCGCGGAGCACCAGACGGCCTCGGCCTTGTGCCAGCTTTCCGTGTTGGGGCCGGTGCGCGGATAGAACATGTACCGCACGCGCACGCCCAGCTTGTTCAGTTCGGCTATCTGGCTGTGCAGCTTGCGGCAGTATTGACAGTCGACGTCGGTGAACACGGTGATCGTGTATTGCGGATTCTTCGGCGAGAAGATCACCATCTGCGATTCGGGGACCGCATTGATCATGGCGGCCCGCGCCTTCGTGCGCAGGTCCTCGGTCAGATTCGCCCGCGTGCTCATGTCGTAGATGTTGCCGTCGAGGAAGAACTTCCCGTCGGCGGTGAGGTAGCTCACGTCGGCGCCCTGGGAAAATTCGTAGATGCCGGCGATGGGCGAGGGACGCAGATCCTCGAGCTTGGCCCCCGCGGGCAGCAGCTTGAGCAGGGCCCCCCGGGGATCGGGAGGTTGGTCGGCCGCGTGGGCCGCAAGGGCGATTCCAAGCCCCAACACGAGGCAGGCGACGACTTTCAACATGCGAATACTCCAGCGGGTCCGACAGTTTTCGACCTCCCCGCCGCCAGGAGGTTCACGAAATTCTATCAGAGGGCATCGGTGCCGTCGCTCAACCGCGCGGATGATGCGCCTGATGCAGCTCTTTCAAGCGCTCACGCGCGACGTGGGTGTAGATTTGCGTGGTGGACAGATCGCTGTGGCCCAACAGCATCTGCACCACGCGCAGATCCGCGCCGTGGTTCAACAGGTGGGTTGCGAACGCGTGCCGCAACGTGTGCGGCGACAGTTCCTTGTCGACGCCGGCCTTCTTCGAATAGCGCTTGATGATGTGCCAAAACGCCTGGCGCGTCATGCGGTCGCCGCGGCGCGTCGGAAAGAGGTAATCGGTCTGACGCTCCAGCAGAATCTCGGTGCGCGGTCCCTGCATGAACTGCTGAACCCATTTGACGGCCTCATCGCCCAGCGGAATCAACCGCTCCCGGTTGCCCTTGCCCACGACTCGGATGACGCCCTGATTCAGATTCACCTGATTATGCTTCAGGCTCACGAGCTCCGAGACCCGCAGACCGGTCGCATACAGGACTTCGAGCATGGTTCGGTCGCGATGTCCCAACGGATCCGTGACCGTCGGCGCCTCCAGCAATGAGTCGACCTCGGCTTCGGTCAAGGACTTCGGCAGCGAGCGGCCTATTTTCGGCATGGCGATCTGCGCGGTCGGATCGTCGTCGATCATCCCTTCGCGCACCATGAAACGGTAGAACCGCCTGAAACTGGATAGTTGGCGGGCGGTCGAGCGCGGCCGGGAGCCGCCTTCGACGCGCGCGGCGATGAATCCCAACAACTCGATGCGCGTCGCCTTGAGCAATGCGCTGTCATGTTCCTCGAGCCAGCGCCCCAATGCGGTAAGATCGGCTCGATAAGCAGCAAGCGTATTGGCGGACAAGCCGCGCTCCAGCCAGACGGCATCGAGAAACCGTTGCAAGGCCGGATCCGCCGCTTCGCGCGTGGGAGTTTCCTCTGCGCCCGAGGTGCGTGTATAAACCGTGCGTTTGAGAGCAGTCGCCATATGTTCCCGCGTGGTGATCGCACGAAATGTGTGCCATACGCATTGATGTCAGAAGTATGCGAGGGGTGTTCCAAGGTCGCCGTGATCGCTCTCACAGTACCTTTATTAACATAAGGAGAACCAGATCACAGATCTCGAACCCCCGCCGACCGCGACTCAGCCATCACCCGACCATCGACGTCCCTCGGTTCTGCAACGCCTCTACGCCGTCTACTGCATCGCGCTGTTCGTGGTGATGGGCATGGCCGCGTTGATCGTCAATCTGTTCGTCCCCGCCCTGCGCGCCCGCCGCCACGTCGCCCGCGCCTTTTCCCGCGCCTTTTTCCGAGGTGCGGGCATTCCGATCACCATTCATGGGCTCGAAACGCTGCCACGGGCGCCGTGTGTGGTCGTTGCCAACCATTCCAGCTACGTCGACGGACTCGTCGCAGTGGCCGCGCTGCCGCCGGATTTCGCCTTCGTCATCAAGAAGGAGATGGTGAGGGTGCCGCTGGCGGGCCTGTTGCTGCGACGCCTGGGTTCCGAGTTCGTCGAGCGTTTCGACCGGCACAAGGGAGCGTCCGACGCACGCCGGGTGCTGCGGCTGGCCGCAACCGGCCAATCGCTGGTCTTCTTTCCCGAGGGCACGTTCGATGAACGTCGTCACATCCGCCAATTCCACGGCGGCGCCTTCGCCATCGCCGAGCGCTCGAAGATGCCGGTGGTCGCCGTTGCATTTCACGGCCCGCGCGATGTCATGCCGCCCGGCGGCGTGATGTTCTATCGGCGCCCGATCCGGGTCGACATACTCTCCGTGCTCGAGCCCGCGGGCGCCCGACAGCGCAGCCGCGAACTCATCGCAGCTGCCGTGGATGAGCCGATGGCCCCCGCGTAAGGACGCGGGCGCTATAATGTGCGGCTTTCACCCATTCCGAGAGCTGCCATGACCCTTGATCCTGTCGTCATCCTGTCCGCACGCCGCACCGCCGTCGGCGCATTCCAAGGCGCATTCTCCACGGTCTCGGGCCCGCAGCTGGGCGCAGCCGCCATCAAGGCGGCGATTACCGATTCCCGGGTCGCCGTCGGCGAGATCGACGAAGTGATCATGGGCTGCGTCCTGACAGCCGGTCTTGGCCAGGCTCCCGCGCGCCAGGCGGCCCTCGGCGCCGGCTTGCCCGCGAGCACGCCCACCACGACGGTCAACAAGATGTGCGGCTCGGCCATGCGCGCCGTGATGCTGGCCGCCGACCAGATTCTTGCCGGTTCGGCCACGGTGATCGTGGCCGGCGGCTTCGAGTCCATGACCAATGCGCCCTATTTGCTGCCCAAAGTTCGGGCCGGCTACCGCATGGGCCACCAAGAAGTCCTGGACCATATGTTCTTCGACGGTCTGCAGAGTCCCTGGGATGGGCAGATGATGGGCTGCTTCGCCGAAGCCACCGCCGAGAAGTACGCCTTTTCGCGCTCGGCTCAGGATGCATTTGCCCGGGAGTCCGTGCGCCGCGCGCTCGCGGCCATGGAGGGAGGCGCGTTTTCGGCAGAAATTACGGCCGTGACCGCCAAGACCCGCAAGGGCGAGTTGCTGGTCGACAAAGACGAGACGCCGGCGACCCTCGATGTCTCGAAAATCCCCTCCCTGAAGCCCGCATTCAAGAAGGATGGCACCGTCACCGCCGCGAGTTCGGCAGGGATTTCCGACGGCGCTGCCGCGCTCGTCCTGACACGGGAGTCGGCGGCGAAGGCGAAGGGCCTCACGCCATTGGCGCGCATCGTCGGCTACGCGAGCTTCGCCAGAGAGCCGGAGTGGTTCACGCTGGCCCCCGTCGGAGCCATCCGGAAACTATTGACCAAGGTCGACTGGCAGCCGTCCGAGGTCGACTTGTATGAGATCAACGAAGCATTCGCCGTGGTGGCCATGGCCGCCACCCAGGATCTGGGCCTCGATCCGGAACGGGTCAACGTGAATGGCGGCGCCACCGCCCTGGGTCATCCCATTGGCGCCACCGGGGCGAGGATCCTGACGACCCTGATTCACGCGCTGCAAGCCCGCGGTAAGAGACGGGGCATCGCCAGCCTCTGCATCGGCGGCGGAGAAGCCACCGCCATCGCCATCGAACTGATCTGAAGGGACGGGCGTCCTTGCCCTTGACCATGCCCAAAATCCATTGGCCATCCTGGTGTTCGGCGTCCATGGCCTATCAACATGGTGATCCCACCAGGTAAAGCGACATCCGTTCGGAAATACCCTCATAGCCTATCCGCCTGTTGGACCCATGCAAGACCGGGCCACTTTATGGTCTACTACGCCGCCGTTTTGCCGTGAAAACAATGAATTGAGGCGCCCTTGCGGCGCCCGTAGGTGAAGTCGATGAGCGAAAGTCAGCGTGATGTCATGGAATATGAGGTTGCCATCGTCGGTGGCGGCCCCGCCGGCCTGGCCTGCGCCATCCGCCTCAAACAGCTGAATCCCGAGTTGAGCGTCTGCGTACTCGAGAAGGCCGCCAGTCTCGGCGCGCACTCGCTGTCGGGCGCGGTGATGGAGCCCGGGCCGCTCGACGAACTGCTCCCCGGGTGGCGTGCGAATCCGCCGGGCGTGTGCGTGCCCGCGACCCGCGACGAATTCCTGTTCATGACGCGAAAGAAGCGCTACAAGCTGCCGACACCGCCGCAAATGGCGAATCACGGCAACTTCATCATCTCGCTGGGACAACTGGTGCCGATGCTCGGGGCCGAGGCCGAAAAGCTCGGCGTCGACGTGTTCGCCGGTTTTGCCGCCGCCGAGGCCCTGTTCGACGAGAGCGGCGCCGTCAAAGGCGTGCGCATCGGCGACATGGGCGTCGAGAAAAACGGCGAACCGGGCCCGAACTTTGCGCTCGGGCCCGAGATTCACGCCAAAGTCACCCTATTCTGCGAGGGCTGCCGCGGCAGCACCTCGAAGCAACTCATCAAGCGCTTCAAGCTCGACGCCGGCAAATCACCGCAAACCTATGGCCTCGGATTCAAGGAGATGTGGCAACTCCCGCCGGGTCGCGTCCAGCCGGGCCTCATTCAGCATACGTTGGGTTGGCCGCTCGATTCGCGCACCTATGGCGGCAGCTTCCTGTACCACCTCGACAACGACCGCGTCTATGTGGGCTTCGTCGTGGGTTTGGACTATGAGGACCCGCGCTTCAAACCCTTCGAAGCCTTCCAGCAATATAAGAACCACCCCGAGATCAAGGCATTGCTGCTGGGCGGCGAGATCATCGCCGGCGGCGCCCGCACCGTGATCGAAGGGGGCTACCAGTCCATGCCCACGCTCGAAATGCCGGGCGCCATGCTGGTGGGCGATGCCGGTGGCACCCTCAACACGCCCAAGATCAAGGGCATTCATCAGGCCATCCGCTGCGGCATGCTCGCCGCCGCGCACTTCGTCGAAACGGGCACGAGTGCCGGCTTCGATCGGCGCTGGCGCGCATCGACCGGCGGCCGGGAGCTCCACAAGGTGCGCAACATCCGCCCGGGCTTCAACCGCGGGCTGTGGTTCGGACTGGCCAACGCCGGCCTCGAGACGCTCACGATGGGCAAGCTGCCCTGGACCCTCAAGAATCATGCCGACGACAAGGCGCTCAAATCCCTCGACTACGTCTCCCCCGACCGCGCTTGGGGCGAGCGCGAGTTGCCGCCGCGAGATCGGGTAGCCTTCGTGTTCTTCGCGGCTACGACACACGAAGAATCCCAACCCGTACATCTGCACGTCGCGGACACGACGCTGTGCGCCACCCGGTGCGCGACCGAGTTCGGCAATCCCTGCACCAACTTCTGTCCCGCCAACGTGTACGAGATGATCCCCGACGGTGGCGGCGGCAAGAAATTGCAGATCAACGCCTCGAATTGCGTGCATTGCAAGGCATGCGACATCAAGGAGCCATACACCGACCAAATCACCTGGGTCACTCCCGAGGGTGGTTCCGGCCCCAACTATCAGAGCCTGTAAGTCACGTTGCCCGAACATCGAAGTGTCGCGGCCCGTCTGGATGTGGACATCATCGCGGATCGATTGCAACCCGACCCCGCGCAGCGCGCGGCCGCGGCTCGTCTCGACGTTCTGAGCAAGGAGCTCAAGAACAGCACACCGGACATCTGGCGACGCCTGCGTTCGTGTCTGCCGTGGCTCTCGGCCGATGCGCCCGGCGTTCCGCTGCGCGGCGTTTACCTGTGGGGCGGCGTGGGCCGCGGCAAGACGCTGTTGATGGATTTCTTCTTTGCATCGCTGCAGGAGGCGGCAACGCGTCCGACCCACACGGCGTCACGGACTGCCCCGCGCGCCGAACGCAGCCATTTCTACCACTTCATGCGCGACGTCCATGCCGGGCTGCGGGACGTCAAACAGCATGCCGACCCGCTCGACGTCGTTGCGCAACGGCTGGCCGCTCGAGCGCAGGTCATCTGTCTCGATGAGTTTTTCGTGGCCGATATCGCGGACGCCATGATCCTCTCGGGCCTGTTCGAGGGCTTGTTCCGCCGCGGTGTGACCCTGGTGGCCACCTCGAACCTGCCGCCGCACGAATTGTACAAGGACGGCCTGCAGCGCCAGCGCTTCCTGCCGGCGATCGAGTTGATAGAACGGCACGTCGATGTCGTTCACCTGGACGGCGCAATCGATTACCGGCTGCGGCAGCTCGAAAAGGCGCCGACCTATCTCGATTTCCACAGTCCTGACACGGCGGCCGCCATGCAATCGCGATTCGCCGACCTTGCCTCCGGAATGGCCTCAGGTCCCACGGTCCTCGTCATCGAAGGCCGCGACATCCATACGGTAGACTCCGGTCCGGGAATGGTGTGGTTCGAATTCGCGGAGCTTTGCGACGGCCCGCGCAGCCAGAACGACTACATCGAGCTTGCCCGGCTCTATGACACCATCTTCATCTCGAATATTCCGCTGTTCGATCTCGCGAACGAAAATGCGGCGCGACGCTTCATCATGCTCATCGACGAGCTCTATGATCGCGGCGTCAAGATCGTGGTATCCGCGGCAGCGCCGCCGGTCGCGCTATACCACGGCGAACGGTTGAAATTCGAGTTTGCGCGCGCGGCGAGCCGGCTCATCGAAATGCAGTCTCAGGACTATCTGGCGGGTCAACATCGTCCCTGACCGCGGCGGTGTAAGCACCGCAACACAAGCCCTGGCATAATTGACACATGACGATCGTCGCCGAATTCAAAATTGACCATAGGCAGATCCTCGATCCCCATGGCCGCCTGGTTGCGCCGCTGCCGAGGTTCGCCGAGGATCTGGACGAGGTCGTCAAAATGTACGCCGCGATGACTCGCGTGCGTGTATTCGACGCCAAGGCCGTGAACCTGCAGCGAACCGGGCAGCTGGGCACCTATCCGTCCTCGTTGGGCCATGAGGCGACGCACGTCGGCATCGGCGCCGCCATGCGGCCCGAGGACGTTCTGGCGCCGGTCTACCGCGAATACGGCACGCAGCTTTGGCGCGGCGTGACCATGACCGAAATTCTGCTGTACTGGGGCGGCGACGAGCGGGGCAATGACTTCGCGGGCCCGCGACACGACTTTGCCTGGTGCGTTCCCATTGCCACCCAAACCCTGCATGCCGCCGGCGCCGCCATGGCTTTCAAGGTGCGTCGCGAACCGCGTTGCGCCGTCGCCTACATCGGCGATGGCGGCACGTCCGAAGGCGCATTTTACGAAGCCATGAACCTGGCCGGCGCGCGCGCCCTGCCCGTGGTGTTCGTGATCGTCAACAACGGTTGGGCGATATCGGTGCCGGTCTCCGCGCAAACCGCGGCCCAGACGCTCGCGCAAAAAGCGGTCGCTGCCGGCATTCCCGGCGTCCAGGTGGACGGCAACGACGTCTTCGCCGTACGCGAGGTCGTGAGCCAGGCGGTCGAGACGGCCCGTCGCGGCGGCGGTCCCTGCGTGATCGAAGCCCTCACCTACCGGCTGAGCGATCACACCACGGCCGATGACGCCAGCCGCTATCGAGCGGAGGCCGAAGTGACGCGTGCATGGGCGGTGGAGCCGATGCTGCGCATCCGCCACTATCTGACCGCGAAAGGCGCATGGGACGACGCCCGCGAAGGCGCGTTGCTGCAGGATTGCGCGCGCGAGGTCGACTTGGCGGTGAGCGACTATCTGCACAGCACCAAGCAGTCGACGGACGCGATGTTCGACCATCTGTTCGCTGAAATGCCGGCTCATCTGCACGAGCAACGAGCCATCGCACGCAAGTATTCCGCCAAGCCCAGCGGTCACTAGTGGCAAAAATAACCATGGTCGAGGCCATTGCGCTGGCGCATGGCTGGGAAATGCAGCACGATGAATCCGTCGTGGTGATCGGTCAGGATGTCGGCGCGAACGGCGGCGTGTTCCGCGCCACCGCGGGACTGCAGGCGCGCTTCGGTGCCGATCGAGTACAAGACACGCCCTTGGCGGAGGCCACCATCGCCGGCATGTCGGTGGGCATGGCGACGCACGGACTGAAACCGGTCGCCGAGATCCAATTCATGGGTTTCATGTATCCGGCCCTCGACCAGATCGTCAATCACATGACCCGTATGCGCCACCGGACGCGGGGACGCCTCACCTGTCCGGTGGTGATCCGCACGCCGCACGGCGGCGGTATTCATGCGCCCGAGCATCATTCGGAAAGCACCGAGACCCTGCTGTGCCACATTCCGGGACTTCGCGTGGTGTGCCCCTCATCGCCTGCGCGGGCCTACGGCTTGTTGCTCGCCGCCATCCGCGATCCGGACCCCGTGATGTTCCTGGAACCGGTGCGGCTCTATCGCGCGATGCGCCAGGAAGTGACGGACGATGGGCGCGCCTTGCCCCTCGATCGCTGCTTCATCCTGCGCGAGGGCGCCGATGTCACCCTGGTCACCTGGGGTGCCATGACGCTCGAAACGCTGCGCGCCGCCGCCGAACTCGAGGCCCAGGGCATCGGCGCCGACGTGATCGACCTGGCGACGCTGAGCCCGATCGACAGCGAAACAATTTTGAATTCCGTCGCCAAGACGGGGCGCCTGGTGATCGTGCACGAAGCCGCGCGCAATGTCGGCGTCGGCGCGGAGATCGCCGCCATCGTCGCCGAACACGGTCTTTACGACCTCCACGCGCCGATACGGCGCGTGGCCGGCTTCGACACCATCATGCCGCTGTTCAGGCTCGAGCACGATTACATTCCGAGCGTGCAACGCATCGTCGATGCGGCACGGCTCACGCTGGACGACTAGAGAGCCACTTCATGAGCACATTCAAGCTACCGGACTTGGGAGAAGGACTGGCGGAAGCGGAAATCCTGGAGTGGCACGTCAAGCCCGGCGATCACGTCAGGGTTGATCAGCCGATGGTCTCCGTGGAGACCGCCAAGGCCGTGGTCGAGGTGCCGGTGCCCTTCAGCGGCACCGTGACCGCATTGCACGGCGCGGTGGGCGACATCATCGCCACCGGCGCGCCCCTGATCGATTTCGATTCCGGCACCGTCGTGGGGACGATGCCCGGCACCAGCGACGAGGAATTCATCGAAGCCGCGATCGTCGGCCGGGGCAACGGCGCGGGTCGTCGCGATCCCCGCGGCAATGGCGACGCCCGTGGCGACGGCCACGGTGACGGCCATGCGGATTGCCGGGCACGCGCGGTCCCCGTGGCTCGAGCGCTCGCCAGACGCCTGGGGCTGAACTTGACCGGCATTGCGGGCAGCGGCGCCGAAGGCGTGGTCAGGCTCGACGACGTGATTCGCCATGCCAACATGGGTGCGGCCGGCGCCGGTGCGGCGCTCTCCGCGCCGCCGGACTCCGCCGCCGAGCCGCTGCGCGGCGCCCGCCGCGCCATGGCGCACAGCATGTCGATGTCCCGCGACCAGGTCTCCGGCAGCACGGTGTGCGACGACGCCGACATCCATGCCTGGGCCCACGGGGGCGATTACATGTTGCGCCTGATACGCGCGATGATCGCCGCGTGCGGCGCCGAACCGGCGCTGAACGCCTGGTACGACTCGGCCAACAACTCGCGAATTTTGCTGCGGCACATCGATCTGGCGATCGCCGTCGACACGCCCGGCGGCCTGATCGTTCCGGTGCTGCGCAACATCGCCGACAAGACGCCCGAGTCATTGCGCGCCGCGATCGTCGCGCAAAAGGAAGCCGCCCATCGGCGCAACACGACATCGGAAGATTTGCGCGACTTCACGTTGATGTTGTCGAACTTCGGTACACTCGCCGGCCGCTACGGCATTCCGCTGGTGGTGCCGCCGGCGGTGGCCATACTGGGCGCCGGAAAAGTGCGCAAGGACGCAGTGGTGGTCGGGGACGCGGTGGTCGCGCATCGGCGCATGCCGCTGTCGCTGAGCTTCGATCATCGCTGCATTACCGGCGGCGAAGCGTGCAGGTTCCTGGCGGCCGTGATTGCAGACCTGGAAAAATCAAACTAGAGAATCGCATCGCATCGGGGAACACCAGCATGCAACAAGCGTTTCCGGAGCAGCATCGCAAGCTCGTCGCGGCCGTCGCCGCGGCGGCGGGCCGCCTGCCGAGGTCGCGGCGTACCTCGCTGCGCGTAACCTCGATCAAGGCTTATCTTCGCACCTACTACGCGAACGTCGACGTCGAGGATCTGGCCGGCCGCGGTCCCGGCGAACTCGCGATTCTCGCGCTGTCGCATCTGGCATTCGCCCACCGGCGCCGCGGGCGCGCGTCGGTCCGGGTGTTCAATCCGACGCTGCGCGACCATGGATATATGTCGCCACACACCGTCGTCGAGATGGTCAACGACGACATGCCCTTCCTGGTCGACTCTATCGGACTTGCGCTCGCGCAACGATCACTGACGCTGCATTTCCTCACACATCCGGTGTTCGCCGTCGCGCGCGACCCCTCGGGCCTGTTGCAGTCGGTGCAGGAGCGGGGGCAGCCGACCGGCGGCAGGCGGCAGCGGCTCGAATCCTTTCAACACATCGAGGTGGACCGCATCGTCGATCCGGCCGCATTGAGCGCGTTGCAGTCGCAGATCGAACGCAGCATGCGCGATGTGCGCGTCGCCTGCGCGGACTGGGGCAAGATGCGTGCCGCCGCGCGGCACGCGGCCGACGATCTCAACTCGTTGAATGCGCGTTTCGACCCCCGCGACGTCTTCGAAACCCAGGCGCTGCTCGCCTGGATGGACAGCCGCCATTTCGCGTTCCTCGGCTGCCGCGAATACCGGCTGCGCGGCGGCGAAGGTCATGAAACGCTGGAGCCGGTGGATGGGACCGGCCTCGGCATCCTGCGCGACGGCCATGTCGTTCCGGAGAGCACGAACCGCATTCTCGCCAGCGACATCCGGCGGCAAAGCCGGTCCCGTGTTCTGGCGCTCGTCACCAAGGCGAACATCCAGTCGACCGTTCATCGCGCAGGTTACCTCGACTACATCGGCGTCAAGCATTTCAACCCCAAGGGCCAGCTGATCGGCGAGCGCCGTTTTCTCGGGCTGTGGACCTCGGCCGCCTATAACACCACGCCCCGGGAAATCCCCCTGGTGCGGCACAAGGTCGCGCAGCTCGTTCAGCATTTCGCGCTGGCCCCCGACAGCCACGACGGCAAGGCATTGCAGCACATCCTGGAATCGTTCCCGCGGGACGAGCTGTTCCAGGCCAGCGTCCCCGAACTGAACAAGACCATCACGGGCGTGTTCGGGCTGCAGGAGCGCCCCCGCGTGCGGCTGCTGCTGCGGCGCGACCCGTTCAGGCGCTTCTACTCGTGCCTGGTTTTCGTGCCCCGCGAAAAATACAACACCGTGGTCCGGCAACGCATCGAATCGGTGGTGCGCGAAGCGTTCCATGCGTTCAGCATGGAATCCCAGGTGCAGATCGCCGAATCGAACCTCGCGCGGATCCACATCGTCGCGCGCACGCAGCCGGTGGAGACCGAGCGCGTGGCTGCGGACGCGTTGGAACTCCAGATAGCCGCAGCCGTCCGATCATGGTCGGATGACTTCAAGAGCGCGCTTTTTACCCGCTTCGACGAAGCCTATGCGCTGCGTCTGTACTCGACGTACGCGCAGGCATTCCCCGCCGCCTACACGGAGGACTTCTCCGGCGGGGCGGCGGCGCACGATGTCTCGTTTCTCGAGGCGGTCGACAGCGACGCCGAGCATCTGCACCTGGACATCTATCGCCCGGAGCCGCGACGCAAGGATAAATTCTTCCTCAAGA
This sequence comes from Gammaproteobacteria bacterium, assembly GCA_003164785.1. Classification (GTDB taxonomy): domain Bacteria; phylum Pseudomonadota; class Gammaproteobacteria; order Steroidobacterales; family Steroidobacteraceae; genus Bog-1198. Next base: position 62,406 of record PLUE01000047.1, read on the forward strand.
TCTTCCGCGCGCAGGACGCGATTCCAATCTCCGATCTGCTGCCCCTGCTCGAGAACATGGGACTGAAGGTCATCGCCGAGCGACCTTACGAGCTGGGACTGCCCGGCGGCCGGCGCGCCTGGATCGAAGACCTGGAAGTCGTGATGCAGGCGCCGAGCGTCATAAAATTCGATGCGCTCGATCGCGAGATCAAGGGCGCCTTCATCGCGGTCTGGACCGGCCGCACGGACAGCGACGGCTTCAATCAACTGACGCTCACCACGGGCATCTCGTGGCGCACGGTGACGGTGTTGCGCGCCTATTGCCACTACCTTCTGCAGGCGGGCCTGCCTTTCAGTCAAGGCTATATCGCCCGGGTCTTGGTCGACAATTCGGCGCTCACCCGGGCCTTTGCGGAGGCTTTCGCCGCGCGTTTCGATCCGCGGCTGACCCTGACGCGGCGGCGCGCCGCGCTGACACGGCTGGAGCAGCGCATACGCTTAGGGCTGGAGGATGTCACCGGGTCCGACGAAGACCGCATCCTGCGCGCACTGTGGAACGTCTTGTCGGCAACGGTCCGCACCAATGCCTACCAGGCCGCGGCGAATGGGCAGCTCAAGGACTACCTGTCTTTCAAGATCGAAAGCCAGAGGCTTCGTGACCTGCCGCTGCCGAAACCGCTGTTCGACGTCTTCGTGTTCTCGCCGCGGATGGAGGGTGTGCATCTGCGCATGGGCTATGTCGCGCGCGGCGGCATCCGCTGGTCCGACCGCCGCGAGGATTTCCGGACCGAGGTGCTCGGGCTCATGAAGGCACAGCAGGTGAAGAACACCGTCATCGTGCCGGTCGGCGCCAAGGGCGGTTTCGTCGTGCGGCGCGGACTCGCGGGCGACCGCGAGACCCAGGCGGCCGAGGTGATCGCCTGCTATCAAACACTGATCCGGGGCCTGCTCGACCTCACGGACAACATCGTGGACGACAAGATCGTCGGCCCGCCCGACGTCGTTCGCCATGACGGTGACGATGCCTACCTCGTGGTCGCGGCCGACAAGGGCACCGCCACCTTCTCCGACATCGCCAACGCCATTTCCAAGGAATATGGCTTCTGGCTGGGTGATGCGTTCGCCTCGGGCGGATCGGCCGGCTACGATCACAAGAAGATGGCGATCACCGCACGCGGCGCCTGGGAGAGCGTCAAACGACATTTTCGCGAAATCGGCATCGACGTTCAGAATCAACCCTTTTCCGTCGCGGGCATTGGCGACATGGCAGGCGACGTCTTCGGCAACGGCATGCTCCAATCGCCGCACATCCGCCTGGTTGCCGCCTTCAATCACCAGCATATCTTCATCGATCCCCAACCCGATGCGGCGCGCTCGTTCGGGGAGCGCGAGCGGCTGTTCAAGCTGCCGAGATCTTCGTGGGAGGACTACTCCGCTGCGGCCATCTCGACGGGTGGAGGCATATTTTCGCGCAGCGCCAAGAGCGTGGCGCTGTCGCGCGAGGCGCAGGAGTTGCTCGAACTCCCGCCGCAGGCCACGCCGAACGAAATCGTCAAGGCCATCTTGAGATCGCACGTCGACCTGCTGTGGAACGGCGGTATCGGCACTTACGTGAAGGCCGGCAGCGAGAGCAACTCGGATGCCGGCGATCGCAGCAACGACGCCGTGCGCATCGACGGCCGTGAGCTGAACTGCAAGGTGGTCGGCGAAGGCGGCAACCTGGGATTCACCCAACTCGGGCGCATCGAATATGCGCGCCGCGGCGGCCGCCTGAACACCGACTTCATCGACAACTCCGCCGGCGTCAATTGCTCCGACGTCGAGGTGAATTTGAAGATACTGCTGAACGGCGCGGTTCGGTCGAAGGAGATCACGCGGCCCGCGCGCGATCGCCTGCTGGTGCAGATGACGGAGGAGGTGTCCGCGCTGGTGTTGCGGAACAATTACCTGCAGAGTCAGGCGATCAGCACCGGCGAATTTCGCTCCCGGGAGCGGCTCAGCGAAAGCGCATACGTCATTCGAGCCTTGGAGCGCTCCGGCGACTTGAACCGGGCGCTGGAATACCTGCCCTCCGAGGAAGAAATCGCCGAGCGCCGCAAGGCGGGCGAGGGACTGACGCGTCCCGAACTCGCCGTCGCCTTGAGCTACGGCAAGATCTGGCTGCACAAGGCGCTGATTAATTCCGACGTTCCGGAGGATCCCTATCTGTCGGCGGAGCTGGCCCGCTACTTTCCGACGCCGGTCCAACAGCGCTTCGCTGCGCGCATCAAGCGCCATCGGCTGCGCCGCGAGATCATTTCGACGTCGATCACGAACAGCGTGATCAATCGCATGGGTCCTGTGTTTCCCGTCCGCGCGCAGGACGACACGGGGGCCGCCCCCGCCGCCATTGCGCGCGCGTACACCATTGCCCGCGAGGTGTTCGCGGTGCGGGACATCTGGTCGCAAATCGAGGCGCTGGACAATTCATGCCCTGCGTCCGTGCAATACACCGCCATGTTCCAGACCACCCGCCTGCTGCACCACATGAGCTATTGGCTGCTCGACAATCGTCGCGACGACCTCGATATCGAGCGCGCCGTGCGGCGCTACGGACCCCTGGCCGCCGAATTGTCGGCGCACCTGGGCGAAGCGCTGAGCGCGACCGAGCAGGCGCGATTGAACGCGCAACGCTCGCTGCTCATCGAACAGCACCTGCCGGAACGACTCGCGACGCGCGTCGCCTCGCTCGAATCATTGCACTGCGCATTGGATCTGGTGGAAACCGCCATGACGGCCCGACTCGACATCGGCTTCGCCGCCAAGGCCTATTTCGACATCGGCGAGCGCATCGGCCTTGCCTGGATCAAGGACCAGATCGAAAACCTCACGGCCGAGGGCCATTGGCAGGCTGTGGCGCGCGGAACCTTGAGCGACAACCTGTACGCCCTGCAGAGAAGGATCAATGCGGCGGTCCTTGCGTGCCCGGGCAAGAGCCCCTCGGCGCGCGTCGATCACTGGCTTGGAACCCACGGCATCGCGGTCGAATCCTTGAGGAGAATCGTGGTCGACATACGGACCGGTGCGGCCGTGGACTTCGCCACGCTGTCCGTGACCCTGCAGGCGGTGCGCCGTCTGGCGCAGGACTAGGACGATGCCCGAATTCGGAATGGATTACCTGCAACGCCGCATCGTGTCGGAATTCCCGCTCGCGCGTCACATGGGGGTGATCGTCGAATGCGCCGACGACGGTCGCGTCGTGCTGCAGGCGCCGCTGGCCGCCAACGCCAATTACAAGGGAACCGCCTTCGGCGGAAGCCTGTTCTCGCTCGCGGTTCTCACGGGCTGGGCGTGGGTCACGCGCCATCTGGATACCGCCGACATCGCCGCCGACGCGGTGATCCAGGAGTCAACCATTCGGTATCTGGTCCCCGTACAGGGACCCCTGCGCGCCAGTCTCGTGGCGCCGTCCGCACCGCAAATCGACAAGTTCGGGAGAATGCTGCAGCGGGCGGGTCGCGGCCGCATCCGCCTGAATGTGGACATTCACCACGGCGGGGCCGTGGCGACGGAATTCGAAGGCGTATTCGCGGCGGCGATTCGCCGACCATCACTGGACAAATAATTCAAGGAGAAATTCGTGCCCGGCAAGTTGATCTTGGTTCGTCATGGACAGAGCATCTGGAACGTCGAAAATCTCTTCACGGGCTGGCACGACGTGGACCTGAGCGATCTCGGGCGCGTGGAAGCCGATCAGGCGGGCAAGGAATTGCTGAGCGAGAAGATCGAACCGAACATCGCCTTCACGTCGGTGTTGAAACGGGCGATCCGCACGTTGTGGATCATCCTCGACACGACCGACCGCATGTGGATCCCGGTGGAACGCAGTTGGCGCCTCAACGAACGCCACTACGGCGCGCTCCAGGGATTGAACAAGGCGCAAACCGTGGAAAAGCACGGCGAGGCGCAGGTCAAGATATGGCGTCGCAGCTACGATATTCCGCCGCCGCCGCTGGGCCTCGATGATCCGCGCCATCCGCGCTTCGACCCGCGCTATGCCGAGCTGGACCCCGCGCTGCTGCCGGCCACCGAATCGCTGAAGGACACGCTTGCCCGCGTACTACCCTTCTGGGAAACGCGCATCGTCCCCGAACTGCGGGCAGGGAAGAATGTGCTGATCGTTGCGCACGGCAATTCCCTGCGCGCATTGGTGAAAATGCTCGACATGATGTCCGAGAGCGAAATCGTCGAATTCAACATCCCCACCGGGATCCCGATTCTGTACGAACTGGACGACCAGATGCAGCCGACCAGCCGCCGCTTCCTCGGCGATCCGGCCGCTCTCGCGGCCGCGCAGGATGCGGTGCGCCGCCAAACCGAACGGAAATAGAGCATCGCGGTCACACGACCTCGTGTCGCGTGACCGCGGGCGCCCGCTAGGTGTCCGGAGCGATTTCCACCTTGATGCCGCTGAGCGCCTCGGTGAAATCGACCTGGCAGGAGAGGCGCGAGGTCGCCTCCTTGTAATCGGGCAGTTCCTTGAGCAACTCCAATTCGTCGCTTTGCGGCTTCGGCAGGCGGCCGGCCCAGCTCGGGTCGACGTACACGTGGCAGGTCGCACAGGAGCACAGCCCTCCACAGATCGCAGCCACGCCATAGTCGAGTTCGCGCAGAATCTCCATCACCTTGAGGCCTGGTTTGGCCTCCACATCGTGCTCTTTGCCATCACGGTCCACTACGAACATCCGCGCCATTGAACTCTCCGTTATGTAATCCCCATCCGGGGCTGTCGCTGAGCCGCGTAGTGTGCCGGAACTTACCCGGCGCGACCACCGGACCCGCAACCGAGGCGCTCGGCCAAGCGCTCCGCGCGCGCGTCGACCTCGTCACTGTCGGGGCCAGCGCGTTGATTTAAGTAGATTTCACTCCACTGCAGACAGACGTAATCGTAGAGCCACCGCAACGCACCCAGTCGCGCCGATTCGGCCGGAAACGCGGCCCTGCGCAGATAGCTCCGCAACAAGCGCGCCGCGGTGTCCTCGGTCCAATCGTTATTGGCGATCCATCCCGCCAGATCCCAGAAGCCATCGGCGACGTGCGCATATTCCCAATCGAGCAAAATCAGGCCGCCGCCCGGACGATCGTCGACGATGTTCAAGCGGTGCAAGTCGCTATGGCACAGAACGGCGGGCGGTGCCGGAGTTGCGCCCAAGCGTCCCAGATGCGTCATGGCATTCGCACGCAGGGCCGCGGATCGTGCCACGCCGGCCTTGCGCCGGGCCGCGGCGGCGGCATAGTGCGAGATCCACGCACCGGCGCTCATGACCCGCGGCGGCTGTGGAATCGGCAGCGCATGCACCCGGCGCAACAGTTCCGCCATCTGGTCGACATGCTCGGGACCGCACGCTTCTTCGGCACTCCACGTGCGCCCGTTCGCCCAGGCAGCCACGAGTATTCCCTCCTCCGGCGCGCAACATTCCACGCGCGGCGCCAGGCCGGCCGTGGCCGCGCGCTCCAAGACCCGGCACTCCCAGGCGCGATCGAGGCCTAGATCGGTGGCGCCTTCCGCAACCACGCGCATCGAAAACGAATTCCCGTCCCGCACTACCCTGCAGCTTCGGTTGACCAGGCCTGTCGCCACCGGATGGATGTTGATCGGGCCCGACCCCGGCACCCGGCGTTCGGCGATTTGTTCAAGCGCGCTGCGCGGCATGGGCCACCGGAGTCAAGTCGCGCGACCATTCACGCATCCCGACGATGATCATCGCCAGATAGACGGCGAACAGCGCGGTGGTCAGATAGAGATGCCGGTTGAAGTACAGGCACAAACTCACCGAGTCGATGACGAGCCACCAATGCCAGTTTTCATAGACCTTGCGCGCCACCAGGAACGTCGCGAAAGCGCTGGCCCAGGTCACCATCGAGTCGACGAAAGGCCACGCTGCCGGGGTGAATCGTCGCAGGAAGAACGAGCTCACGATCGACAGGCCGAGTACTGCCAGAAGGCCGATTGCGTGGCGGCCCATCCCCCAACGCGATATTCGCAGACCCGGGCCGCCTTTGCCGGGCGTCCATTGCCAATATCCGTACGCCGCCATCGCCGCATAAAAGGCGTTCAAGCCGGATTCCATGTAGAGGCGCGCCGCGAACAACACCCACACGTACAGGCACGAGCTCGCGAACGCCGCCACCCAACAGCCACGCAGCTGCTTGATGGCAAGCACGAGATAGATCACCGCCAGGACGGCGGCCAGCATCTCGATACCGCTGGTCGTGCGCCAGGCGTCGACCAACTGGAGCCCGAGTTCTGCGAGCACGACGAGGTCTGGGCCGCTCGCCCCTAGGCCGGCCGCGCCTCAACCGGCCGTGCCTCAGCCGGCCGCGCCTGTACCGGCCGTGCCAACCCCGGGAGCACTTTCATCACGAATATCGGCTGCGGTCCGCCGGCTGCGGCGCGGCCCATCTCCTCGGCGAGTATCGCCATGGCACGATCGAGCGGCCCCCAGATTTGCGTGCTCAACGCATTCGTCGATACGACGAGCTCAGGATGAGTGTTGAGCCTGTCGATGAACGCCTTGATCAAAGGCCGATAGTCGCCCGCCAGAGGATACATGCTGATTTCAATAGCTGATTGCATCGCGATACCTGCTCCCTACGCCGGCATTATCCGGGTCAGGTTCAACGGGTTCGCAGGGTAGCCGGAAAGTCGGCATCCCACGTCTCAGGTCTTGCAGACCACCCCAAGGTGAAGCAAGTGTAGCCTTAACACCGGGAGGCGTGCAAAACTGCCGTGAGATCCTCGGGAGATACGCTTGCGAATTTTTCAAGTCGACGCCTTTACGCAGTCAAAATTCACCGGCAATCCCGCCACGGTCGTCCTCGACGCCGACGGCCTCGATGACGGGACCATGAGCGCCATCGCGCGCGAGTTCTCCCACGCTGAAGTCGCTTTCGTCTGTGCCGCGACCGGTCCGGACCATGATGTTCGGCTGCGCTTCTTCAACTCCCACAAGGAAGCGCCGTTCGTCGGGCATGCCACCGTGGCGGCACACTCGGTGCTGCTCGCCGTCGGCCGACGCGGCTTGGGTGTGAGCCGGCAACACGGCGGGACGGGGGTCGTCGACGTGCGCGCCGCACGAATCGAGCAACGTACCGTCATCGAATTCCGCCAAACCATGCCGGAACTCGACGCCCCGCTGCCTTTCAAGACCACCCTGCGCGTCGCCGAAGCCCTGCGTCTGCCGGCAACTCAGCTGCATGAGTTCATGCCCGCGCGCATCGCCCGCAAGGGCGGCACACGATTGCTGGTGCCGATCGGGGACGTCGGCGCGCTCGATGCCATGGCGCCAAATTTCGACACGTTGGTGGAACTTGGCAGCGAACTCGGCACCGACGGATTTTTCGTCTTCGCGGTCATCGCGGGCGCGCACGCGTTATCGACCGAGTCCCGCATGTTTTGCCCCGCGTTGGGCATCGCCGAAGACCCGGTCAGCGGCAATGCGCATTCCATGCTGGCGTCCTATCTGTGGGAGATCGGACAGTTCGGCAACGGCGCGACCACGTTCACGGGTTACCAGGGCCGTCGGATGAATCGACCGGGCGAGGTCAGCGTGAAGCTCGAAATCGACTCGGGCAGCTTGATCGCCGCGCACATCGGCGGCAGCGCGGTCATCGTCAGCGAAGGCACGCTGGCGGCCTGAGGAACGCGGCGGCGCCCATCGCCCATGCCGTCGGCGCGCTCCTAGCCGAGTTCCCGACGGGCCCGGTCGAGCCACTCGGCCTGTGCTTTTCGATAATGGCCGGGCGCCATCTTGGCGCTGTCCATCAGGTCCTTGAATATCCGCTGCGCCTCGGCAACCTTGCCGCGGCGTTTCAGCAGCAGGCCGTAGCGCAGACGCGCCTCCGCGCCCGGATAGCCCGGCGCCACGGCGCCATATTCGTGCTCCGCTTCTTCGAGCGCATCCAGGGCCTCGAGCGTGCGGGCATACAACAGGTGCCCATCGGACGATTTGAAATCCGGATTGTTGTGAATGAGACGCTCCAGTGTGGCGCGCGCGGCCGCGTAGTCGCCGCCCGCGAATTGCGCGCGCGCAAGCCCTAGCAGCAGCGTGGGATCGTGCTCGAAGATCCCCTTGAGTCCCGCCTGGTAGACGGTGCTCGCCTCCGCATATTGACCGCGCGTGAACAGTTCCTCGGCGAGGCGGCGGCGTGCATCGACGTTGCCGGAAATCTCGACCTCGGCGGCCGCGCGGCGCAGATCGCGGTTCGGATCGATCATGCGCTGCATGCCCGCCCGTGTGCGGCGCGCGGTCCTCCCGCCGAAAATCCCCGGCAGCACCTCCACGACGATGTACGCCAGGGAACCGGCGGCCGGCAACAGCGCGATACCCCAGATCCACAGCGTATTACGTCCCGTCTTGATGACATGCACGATGAGACAGGCCTGGACGGCGAGCGTAAGAATGAAGATCAATGACACGGCCACTCCGACAGCGATCGGCGCCGGGGCGCCCTTGAGGGCTGCATTGTAAAGCAGCCGGCCTCCTCGCAGTCCGGTTGCGGCGCCCTACTGTTCCGCTACGCGAATCTTTCGTTCCATGTCGAGGCACTTTCCCCAGCCGATGTTGGCCAACGAGTAGCCGAGAACATGATCGGATCGGATGTCGACGGTCACTTCGAGCTCACAACCGTGAAAGCCCACGGGCGCGCCGGCGGGCGCCTCCGCGAGGAACCAGTCGTATATGAGCTTGGTGGAGGACGTGTCGACCTTGCGCGGCGCCCCGAAGGCCTCCTCCAAGCGGCTCACCGGCTTGCCGACATTGTCCGCCGCGATTCGCGGTATCGGCCGGACCGCATAATCGGAATGGCCGCAGCCGGTGAGCGCAAAACCAGCGGCGGCCAGAACCGCGACGACAACTCGCAACATAGGGTCGATTCCCAAGCACGGAACATGGTTTCCATTATCACCTGAGTAGGAGCGGACGGCCGCCGACTCAGGTCGCAGAATCCGAATCCACGATTTGAGCCCGCTGGTCGCGCAAAAGCAATGCATGCGTCATGCCCCGGGGCAGATCCTCCGGGTGGTGCACGGCGATGACCAGCGTCAGATTTTGCTTCATGAGATCTTCGAGCAAGCGCTTCATCACCGCACGTTGCCGCGGGTCGAGTCCGGTCAGCGGTTCATCCAGCAAGAGGATCCGCTTCCTGCCCGTGAGCGCGCGCGCGAACAGCGCGCGGCGTAGCTGCCCATACGACAGCTCGCGGGGGCGGCGTTTGGCCACCGCCAGCAGTTTGAAGAATTTGAGCCAGTGAAGTGCGCTTTTTCGATCGGCCGCCGTCGGCGCGTCGGACAAACCGATGCTGGCGTAACGCCCGCTGGCGACCAATTCGAACACCGACACATCGACGCCGTAGTCGGTTTGCAGTTCGGGCGAGACGAGGCCTACCTGCCGCTTCCACGCCGAGATCGGCGTGCCGCGGGGGAAGCCGGTACGATCGATGACGCCGCCCAACGCCGGCGACAGATCCCCATAGAGCAATTTGAGAAGGCTGGACTTGCCGGCGCCGTTGGCGCCGAAAATCGCCCATTGCTCGCCCGCGCGCAGAGTCCAATTCACATCGCGCAGCACCTCGCGGTACTCGACGAACAGGTCGGCTTTCGCGAGCCGCAGAAGAACCGGCGCGGCGCGTGCGGGCGACCGTGGCCGGCGCACCTCGGGCGAGGTCCGCGTGCCCTCGCCCGCCCGGGCTTGCAGCCGCGCCAGATCCGCACCCCGCAACCGCTTGATCTCACGAACTTTGCCGGCGCGCAGTTCGATCAGTCCGGTGGTGCCCTTCGGGATGTCCATCGCTCGATGCGCCGACACGACCCAGGATTGGCCCTTGGCCAGCGCAAATCCCAGGATGCCGTCGATCCGGGCTCGAAACCCCATGTCCAACCCGTTGTAGAACTCATCCAAGAGCAGCCAGTCGGGCTTTTGGATCAACCCGCGCGCCAGCAACACGAGGCGCTTCTGTCCATACGACAGCGACAAGAACCTACGCCCTGCCAACTCCAGCAAGCCACAGAGCTCCAGCATGGTGTGGATCTGTCGCTGCTCCGCCTTGGCGATGGGCCGTTGCAGAAGATCCGTGCGATGCAGCCCGGTCGCCAACACGTCGAAAACCACGAGGTTCCAGCCATAGCGAGCATATTTGTCCTGCAACTCGGCGCCGATGTAGGCGATGCGCTGTTTCGCCTCGATGAGATCGACGTGGCGGCGTCCCAGCCGGTAGGAGCGCTTCTCACGACCCGTGGGCGTCGGCCACACCGCCGTGCCGATGAGTTTCAATAACTGTGTCTTGCCGGCGCCGTTTCCGCCGATGAGTGCCCAACGCTCGCCCGCTTTGAGCACCAGCGACACCTCTTTGAGCGCCCATGTGTCGCCGCGCCGCACGCTGACCGCATGCAGCGCGACACTCAAGCGGACAGTCATGCGCGGGTGACCCGCCAGTTACCCCCGAATTCGCTGACCCGTCCTTCGCGGACCAGCTTGAGCAAATGGGCCTGCGGCTGCGGGTGCCCCCCGCCGCACCGTAGTCGCCTCACCGGTGAATGTTGCATGCACAACATCATAGGATCATTAAATTATTTTGGACAGCTGCACGCCATCCGCGCGTTTGGGCCCCCTCCCAGCGGGTTTGGGCGCGATTGTGAGGCAGATCGCAGTCGGACATAGTTGCGGCCATTGCCGGAGCGGCTACACTGGTAGGCATGTCGAACTCCCCGAAAGCTAGGCGTGTAGGTGGCCCTCCGGCTTGGGACGAACTATCGCGGCCCGACTCTGAACAGAACCAGCGCTTCCTGGCGGAGTCGTTGTCGTTGCTCCTGGCCGACCTGTTGCGCTCCGTCTTGTCGGATGCGAGTCCCGCCCTGCCCGCCGACGAGGCGGCCGTGGAGCGTTACCGAAATCTCGCCGATTCGCTCGCCGACGGCGAATCGCGCCGCCGCACGAGTCTGGGGATCACCCGGGCCGGACTCGCCAAGCGCTGCGTCACCTGGCTGAAACTGTTGCTGACCCCGGCGCCGAACTCGCCCACCGCCGCCCCGATGCGTGAGTTCGTCGATGCATTGGGACTTTTTCCTGCGTTGTTCGACAGCGAGCCGTCGGCGCGATCCCGCCGCGCCCGCTTGACGTGGCTGCTGACACACGATCGCCGGCTCGATGCCAGCACCCGCGAGGCCGCCACCGCCTTGATAGAAGCCTGCGAGCATTTAGGGGTTCTCCTCTGGCCTGATGCGGAAACGGCCTGATACGGTTCCTTAGCGAACCGTTGTAGTGAGCGTATGATGCTCAGTTACCTTTTCGCGCGCCTTGCCGGAGTTTTCGATGCAAACGCCATCCACACCTGAACCAGAGATCATCGCGAAGCCGAGCCCGGCTCCCGATAAATCACGTTTCAAGTTCCAGAAGATGCTGCAGCCGTTCACGCTCGAGCGGGGGATCGTCGTGCCCATCATCTGGTTCTTTTTGGATTGGCTCGTCCTGGGCGTCGCGATCGCCAGCCTGCTGGTGGTCGATACCTGGTGGGTCAAGGTGTTCGCCTCGCTGGTCGCGGCCCTATGGATCGCCCGTCTGTTCGTGATCGGCCATGACGCTTGCCATGGTTCCTATACGCCCAACAAGACGTTGAACAAGTGGATCGGGCGGATCGCCTTCCTGCCCTCGCTCACGCCCTACAGCCTGTGGGAAGTGGGGCACAACCTCGCTCACCATGGTTTCACGAATCTCAAGGGCCGCGACTACGTGTGGACGCCCTACTCGCCGCTCGAGTTCGCGCGGTTGCCCTGGGGACGGCGCCAACTTGAGCACGTCTACCGCAGCGGCGTCGGTCAAGGCGTGTACTACATGGTCGAGATGTGGTGGAAGAAGCTGTTCTTCCCCGGCCGTAAGCACGTCACGACGCGTCGCACCAGTCATCTCGTGGACAGCTTCCTGGTGGCCGGATTCGCGGTCCTGTGGATCGGCGGGCTCACCGCATGGGGCGTCTACAGCGGCAAGTCGATCTGGTCGTTGCTGATCTTCGGCTTTGCGGTGCCGTTTTTCCTGTGGAACTGTCTGATGGGTTTCGTGATCTACGTGCAGCACACGCATCCGCGGGTGGCCTGGTACGAGCGTCGCGACGAATGGACCGCCAACGCCGGGTACGCCACCACCACCGTGCACATCAAGCTGATGCGTCCGCTGGATGGCCTGATTCACTACATCCTGGAGCACGGTGCTCACCACGTGAACATGGGCATTCCGCTGTATCGGCTGAAGGAAGCTCAGGCGAGGCTCAGCGCCACGCTCGACGAGCGCCTGAATTCCGAGGTGTTCTCGTGGCGCTATTATTGGAACACGGTGCGGCGTTGCAAGCTGTATGACTTCGCGCAGCATGTGTGGACCGATTTCGACGGCCACATCACATCGCAGGCGTTGGTTCAGTCCCGCTGAGGCTCCAATGCGGGGCGCCATAGATGAGTTCCCTTGTAGTCGACGATATCGACGCGTGTTTCGAACGCGGCGGACAGCCAGTCGCCCGCGAGGGCGTCGTGGACGGTTCCGTGCCCGACCAGCCCGTGCCGACCCATGACGACCAGTCGATCGGCCGCGAGCGCCAAGGACAGGTCATGAATGGCGCTCACGACACACACGTCGCGCGTGCGCGCCTGGTCGCGCAACAGGCGCACGACGTCCTCCTGGTGCGGCGGATCCAGGTGCGCGGTCGGTTCGTCCAGCAGCAACACCGGTGCTTCGACCGCCAGCGCACGCGCCAGATACACGCGCTGACGTTCACCACCCGACAGACTCGACACCCGGCGCTGCGACCAGTCGAGCGAACCGGTGGCGAGCATGGCGCGGCGGACGGCTGCATCGTCCTGGGCTTGCCGGGCCGCGAGCCACCCGCCATGTGCAAACCGGCCCAGACCGACCACTTCGGTTCCGGTCAGATCGGAGACGCCGGCCGACTGTGCGAGCCACGCCAGTCGCCGCGCCCGCTCGCGGCGTGGCCACGAGGCGAGGTCCCTGTCGTGCAAACGGATCGCGCCCGCGAGCGGACGCGCCAACCCGGCCAGAGCACGCAGCAATGTCGATTTCCCGCAGCCGTTGGGGCCCACCACGGCGCTCCACTGCCCGGCCGAAAAGGCGAGCGATACGTCCTGGAGCACGACGCGTGCGCCGTAGCCCAGCGTCAAACTCCGGCAGCTCAAAATCGGCGGCTCAACCATCGCGGTTCCTACGCCAGAGCAGAAATACCAGGTAGGCGCCGCCGATGCATGCCGTCACCGCGCCAACCGGCAGCTCCGCAGGCCGAATGATCCAGCGACTGAGCAGATCGGCCGCCTGCAACAGCGCTCCACCGCACAGCGGCGCCGCGATCAACAATTGGCGGTGATTCACCGCGAGCGTCTCACGGACCAGATGCGGCGCCATCAACCCCACGAACCCTACGGTGCCCACCTGGCTGACGGCCGCCGCCGTGCCCAGCGACACCACGCCCAGCAACGTCAGTCGTAGCACGGGCAACGACAAGCCAAGGGAGTGCGCCGTATCCTCGCCGAGCGTCAGAGCATCGAGCCCGCGGGCGAGTCCGACCGCGGGAATCAGGCAGATGACGAATACAACCCCCAGCAGCATGGCGGACGACCAACCGAGAAAGCCCGTGGTCCCGAGAATGAATGACTGCATCGCCCGCCAGATGTCGGGCTTCGTCAGCAGGATCAACGAGGTGACCGCGCTCAACACGAACGCGATCACGATTCCCGCGAGCAGCAGACTCGCCGTCTGCAGGACACCGCGCGACAGCGCGATCGTCAGTGCGGTCGCGGCGGCCGCGCCGATGCAAGCCGCGCCGGTGACCCCGATTTTTCCAGCCCAGGCCAGTTCACCCAGCGTCGAATCCGCGGCGACCAAGGTGATGGCGACGCCGAGCACCGCCCCCGATGCCGTCCCGAGCAAATAGGGTTCCGCCAATGGATTGCGAAATACCCCCTGTGCCGTGGCGCCGCACAGACCGAGCAATGCCCCCACGCACCAAGCGCCGACGGTTCGCGGCAGACGAATCTGCCACAGCACCACGGCGGACTGAGGATCGGGCGACAGCAACCAATGCAGCGAGGTCTCCACACTCGACGTACCGATGATGAGGCTGGCGCAGGTCAACGACAGCGTCAGCAAGAGACAGCCCGCCAGCCACAGCACGAAGCGGTTGCGTGCGTTCACGGCGCCAATCTGTCGAGGCAATCGGCGAGCGCCCGCATCCCTTCCGCCACCCGCGGGCCCGCGCGCACGATGGTGTCGTTCACCTCCGGCGTCGTCACGCACAACCGCTTCTCGCGCACCGCGCGAATGGTGCCCCAACCGGGGCGCTCGCCGAGCCGCGGCGCCTCCACGGGAGAGATGAAAATCACGTCGGGGTTGCGGCGTACGACATACTCGGGATTGAGCTTCGGGAATGGACCCAAATCCGCCGTCACGATGTTGCGGCTGCCCAATCGGTCGAGCAATTCGCCGATGAACGATTCCGGCCCGGCGGCGTAGGGAGCGCGATCCACTTCGAAATACACCGTGGGGCCCCCGCCATGCCGCCTTGCCCGCGCGCGCTCGCCGATGTCGCGCACGGCACCGTCGATCGTTTGCTCCAGGATCACGGCCCGGTCCGGCACGCCCAGGATCCTTCCGAGCACGTCGGCCGTACGTCCGATGTCGGCATAGGTCTGGGTGTCCAGAGCAAAGGTCTGAATCCCCAATTCTTGAAGGCGCTGCGTGATGCGTTGGGAACGGCTGAGCAGGATCAAGTCCGGCTTCAGGCTCACGATCAACTCCACCGATGCGTCGTCCAATCCGCCCGTCTTCGGCAGCGCGCGCACCTGCGCGGGCCAGTTCGAGAAACGATCCGTGGCGACCAACCGGTCACAGGCCCCCAGTGCGCACACGGTTTCGGTGAGCGAGGGCAGCAGCGAGACGATGCGCGACGGACTGCGGGCAAAGGTGATGTCGCGCTGCAGGTCATCGCGCACCACCACGCCAGGATGTACTGGTTCCGCGGCCCGCGCGGCAGTATCGGCGAGGCCAAGGCCCGACCCCCAGGCCAGAAGAACCAGGGCCATGGCCACAGACCGCGTCACACTGGCCCCGCCGCAGCCGCGGGCATGATCGCTTCCAGGCCGAGAAGCTCGAGTAATACGTTGTTCATTCAGGCGCGGTCCATTGAATGCAGCGCCGGCTTTGCTTTACCGGCTTCCCGTTTCACCCATTGGCCGGACGGCCAACGGACTCCTGAACGCGCCGCTAGTCTGCCCTCGAACGACGAGACGGTCAAACAAGCGTGCGAGAGCAGGTTGACCTCGCTGCCGGAATGCGGCACCGTAAGAATACATAACAAGTTCCCCTGACGGGGATTCAAAGGGAACTCGGGTGACATGCCCGGGCTGCCCCCGCAACTGTAAGCGGTGTGCCCCGCATCGAAGACCACTGGATTGACGAAGTCCGGGAAGGTGATGCAGGGACGTCAAAGCCGCGAGCCAGGAGACCTGCTTGTCATGGTCGCCCATTCGACAGCCGGGGTGTGCTGAGCGAGCGGAGTATCCCGAAGTGGCGACGGTATAGGACTGCGTCTGATGCAGGCCGACGTCGCCGTGCCCAATTTTTGGGCTTGGCGTCGCGTGCCCGTATCCGCTGCGGTCTGCGGATCTTCGTCATTGGGAGCAAGTCTTGAATTACCCCGAATCTCGCCTCGCCGGCGCATCGGTCGCCGGCATCGCACTCACCCTCGCAGCCACGCTCGTATCCACCCTGGGCATTGCGCAAACCGTCGTGACTTCGCCGCAGGATTCGTCCTTGGACGAGATCGTCGTGGTCGCCAACCGCGCGCCGGAACCGCTGTCGAGAATCGGCAACTCGGTGACCGTCATCAACGAAGCGGCGATTCAGGAAAGCCAGGCGACGGTGCTGTCCGATCTGTTGGTGCAAACGCCCGGCTTGACCGTGGCGCGCAACGGCGGCGTGGGACAGCCCACATCGGTGTTCATTCGCGGCGCCACCAGCGACCAGACCGTCGTGCTGATCGATGGCGTGCAGTTGAATGATCCTTCAGCGCCCGGCGGCGGTTTCAATTTCGCGAACCTGATGACGGCGGGAGTTTCCCGCGTGGAGATTTTGCGCGGAGCGCAATCGACCCTTTACGGCAGCCAGGCAATCGGCGGGGTCATCAACATCGTCACCGCCGATCCGAGCAAGCCCACCGGCGGTGAAGTGAATGCCGAAGGGGGATCGCTCGATACCGGTTCGATCGCGGGCGATATCGGCGGCAAGACGGATGTGCTGCAATGGCGCCTCGCCAGCAATTGGTACGGCACCAGCGGCATCGCCGCCTTCGACGAACGGCTCGGCGGCGTGCAGCGGGACGCGAGCCAGATCGGCGGCGGCTCAGGCCAATTGCGCTACGACATCACGAGCGACCTGCAACTCGATCTGCGCGCGTATTACACGACGGCGCGCGTTGACTTCGACGGTTACGACACGCCGACCGGCACATTCGGCAACGACAACGAATACGGCACGACCGATCAGGTTCTCGGCTACGCCGGGCTCACGCTGAAGTCGCCGGATCGAACGCTCACCAATCGGCTGGCGTTCGAATACACGAACACCGATACCAGGAGCTACGATCCGCAGGCACCCGCCAATGAGGGAATTCCCACCACCGAAACCTTCTACGGCATCGGCCGCAACGAGCGCGAGGAATACCAGGGAACCTGGCAGTTCGCGCCGCGGTATCAACTGGTGTTCGGCGCTCAGCACGAGAAGTCGACGACCGACACCTTCGATACGGAGTACGACCCCGCCCCCCTCGAGAATGAAGCCTCGATCGACAGCGGCTATGCGCAGCTGCAGGGCGAGGTGTTGGCCGGACTGACCCTGACGGCGGGCGAACGCTACGACCGGCACGATGTCTATGGCGGCCACACCACCGGACAACTGGCCGCCGCCTGGGTCTTGAACGACGCACACACGGTATTACGCTCGAGTTTCGGCCAGGGCTTCAAGGCGCCCTCGCTCTACCAGTTGTACAGTCAATATGGCAACACGGCGCTGCAGCCCGAACAGTCCCACAGTTGGGACGCCGGCATCGAGCAGCACGTCTGGGATGGACGCGTGATCCTGTCGGCCACGTACTTCCAGAATGACAGCCGCGATTTGATCGCATTTTTCGACTGCACCACGCCGAACGGACTGTGTGCCACCGAGCCGTTCGGTTACTACGCGAACATCGCCCGCGCGACCGCGCATGGAGCCGAGCTGCAGGCCGCCGTCAATGCGACGCAGGAACTGAACCTCACCGCCAACTACACCTTGACTGACACCGAAGACAAGTCGCCCGATTCGGCCACCTTCGGCAAGGAACTGCCGCGACATCCCAAGGAAGCGGCAAATCTCGCGGCGACCTATCGCTGGCCGATCCACCTCACCACCGATGTGGCTCTGCGCTATGGCGGCCGCAGTTTCGATGATGCCGCCAACGACATCGCGCTCGGCGGCTACGTGCTGGTGGACCTGCGGGCCTCGTACGCGTTCGACGATCATCTGGAACTGTATGCGCGCGTCGAGAATGCCACGGGCAAAGCCTACGAAACGGCTTACCAGTATGGATCGCTCGGGCGGGTCGGCTTCGCGGGAGTTCGCGCGAGCTTCTGAGAGAGCGTCGGCCGCGGGGAGGGTCGGGGCCTGTATGCGCGGCCCCGACTTGACGCCGAACGCGGACGTCCCGTTACTTGAGTATCTTCGCGTGATGCTGCAAGTGATCGCCCATGAAGGTCTGGATGAAATAGTACCCATGGTCGTAGCCATCCTGCATGCGCAGGTTGAGCTTCTGGCCGGATGTCGCGGCAGCGGCGGCAAATTTCTCCGGCAACAACTGCTGATCCTTCAAGAACTGGTCCGCGGTGCCCTGATCGATCAGCATGTGCGTCGGAAACGCCTTGCGTGCCACGAGTACGCTGGCATCGTACTCGCGCCATTTCTCCTGATCGGGGCCCAGGTAATTACCGAAGGCTTTCTGGCCCCACGGACACTGCATGGGCGCCCCGATCGGCGCGAACGCCGAGACCGACTTGTACTGCGTGGGATTGCGCAGGGCGATGGTCAGCGCGCCATGGCCGCCCATCGAATGGCCGAAGATGCCGGTGGCCTCCTTGAGCGCCGGCAGATTCGCGGCGACGAGTTCCGGCAACTCCCGCGTGATGTAGCTGTACATCCGATAGTTGGTCGACCAGGGCGCTTCGGTCGCATCGACGTAAAATCCCGCCCCTTGACCAAAGTCCCACTTGTCGGCGTCCCCCGGTATGCGAGGCTCGCGCGGGCTGGTGTCCGGCGCGATCAGCATCAGCCCCAATTCCGCGGCGACCTGCTGCGCGTGAGCCTTCGTGGGAAATGTCTCGTCGGTGCAGGTCAATCCCGCCAGGTAGTATAAAACAGGGACTTTTCCGCTCTTCGCCTGCGGAGGCTGATAGACCGAAAACTTCATCGGACCGCCCGTTTCGCGGGAATCGTGTTTGTAGAATTGCTGCATGCCGCCAAAGCAAGCATGTTCGGAGACCAATTGAATCGTGCTCATGAATACACCATCACGCTGCAAATAATTTTAAAGGATATCCTAAACGGCCCTGACGGACCCGGAAGCTGCATATGAACATCGAACTTTCTTCACTCGAGGCGCGCGTCATCGGCTGCTTGATCGAAAAAGAGATCACAACTCCGGACCAATACCCCCTGTCGCTGAACGCCCTCGCCAATGCGTGCAACCAGAAGACCAATCGGGAGCCGGTGCTCGAACTGGCCGAGTCCGCCGTCCAGCAAGCGGTCGACTCGCTCATGAAAAAATACCTGGTGAGCGACAAGTCGGCGGGATATGGCGGCAGGGTGACCAAATACAAGCAGCGATTCTGCAACACGGAGTTCGGCTCGCTCAAATTCTCGAAGCAAGAACTCGGCATCCTCTGTGTGCTCTTGCTTCGCGGTCCGCAGACGCCCGGCGAACTGCGTGCACGCACCAATCGACTATGCGAATTTTCCGATGCCGCCCAGGTGGAATCCACGCTTCTCGGTCTGATGAAGCGTGAGGATGGCCCGTTCATCGCCCGCCTGCCACGCGCGCCGGGCGCCCGCGAAGCACGCTATGCCCATCTTTTCTCGGGGATGATCGAGTCGTCGCCCGAATCCGAGGAGGCCGCCGAGTCGCCCGCGAACGCCGCGACGCTGGGTCAACGTGTCGCGCAACTCGAAGCGCTGGTCGCCGTCATGCGGGCGGAACTCGATGCGCTCATGGATGCTGGCAGCGCCGCGACCTAAAGGCCATCGGGAGCACCGCCGCGTCACTGCGGCAGCGATGCCGCCTGCTTCGCGATGCCATCACGCTCGTGCAGCCATTTGTCGAATGCATCGATGTCCGAGATCCGCATGCCATTCGGATTGGCGCGATGATCGATGAGCCACTGCTGCATCGGCAGCATCAGCTGTTCGGCCAATTTCGGCTCGTGATTGAACAGATCCATGTAAGCCACCTTGGCTTCATCCAGTCGATCGATGGCCACGTAGGCCTCGGCCCGATGTTCGATGGCTTCGGGTAGATCCGGCTTCATGGCGAGGGTGTGATTGTAGTCATCCACCGCCTCGGCATACGCGCCCAGGCGCAGATGGATGTACCCCACGTTGTTCCAAGCCTCGTACATGTCGCCCTGATTGCTCAGCGCGAGCGTGAACTGGTCCAGAGCCCTGCCGTACGCATCGTTCTTTTTTTCCAATGCGGCGTTCTTCTTGTCTTCGTTCGGGGCACTGGCCGCCGCGGCCTCGTACTCCTTTGCCTTGTTCAACGACTTCACGCCCGCGTTATAGGCCTTCTTGGCGGCAGCGTCCGGTTTGTCGGCGCGCGGTGCGGTTTGGATCTCCTCGCCCGGCTGATTCATGCCGCCCGGTCGGCCTCCACCGCCGCCATAACCACCCTGCCCGCCCATGCCTCCCATCTGGCCGCCGGCCAGCGACACGGTCGAGCCCAGGGCGAGCAGAACCGCCGCGAGTGGGAGGTAATTGACTGAAATCCGGCGCATTCTGGCCTCCGAGCGGGACGTTTTCGAACTATGTGATGCGGCTTTCATGGTTGCCAATCTTAGGTTCTTAATGCCGTGCGCGCTGGCTTTTTTGGCGCATTCCGCCCCCGAGGCCGGATTTTCTGGGGGTGTCCTGGCTAATCCCCCTGGCGTGCGGCCTCCTCGATGCCGATCCGCAGGGTCGTCGTTGCAATGCGCACTTCGATCAAGAACGCGAGCAATGCCGCCGCGAGCGTCAGCATCGACAGGATGAACATGCAGGCGATGAACACGGACAGATCCCAGCGCAAAAAGGCGTTCACGAACAGCATGACCACGACGAGCGCGATGAACAACGCGGATAGCGTGATGAAAGTGATCGCCGCGTTGATCCAGCGCGAGCGGCGCGCCAGGATCTTCAACTGACCATGAAGATCGCGATCGTCTTGAATGTAGTCCGGCCGCAGCAATCGATCTTCCATGGCGCGGGCGCGATCGACGATGCGCGCGAGACGGCTGGTCAGAACATTGAGCGTCACGCCGATCGCGGAGATGAGAAAGATCGGCGTCAATGCCACCTGAATCAGATGGGCGATGTCGACGGCTTGCGCTCCGGAATTCATGGCAACTACACAAGCGCCCCGACCGCCGCGAAGCGGCCGGGGCGCCCATTTAGCTCCTAGTTGCTGGTCGAAGGGGCCGCAGCCTTCTTGTGCTTGTTGGTGTGCTTCTTCGCTTTCTTCGGCGCATCGGTCACCGCGCCCGACGCGGCGGGCGCATCGGCGGACATCGGCGCGGCGGTCTTCGGCATATCGGCGGCCATCGAGCCAGCCGCGAGGCCAACCGTCATCAAGGCAGAGGCGATCAAGATTCCAGACTTATTCATGGCGTCTCCAGCGGTGGCATTACGAGTGGGTTGAAGAATACGCCGGATAAGTAAAATTAAGAACAGATGAAGATCTTTTCATGACGCGGTCGTTGCCGCGGGCGCGACCGCTCAAGCCGGCGGTGCGCAGCGACGTCCCTTCGCCCGCACGTGCCAGACGAGGTACGCCACGATGGCGATGTTGGCGACCACGATGCCCGCCTTGCCCAGATTCGGTCTGCTCAGGAACTCCCAGACTTCCACCGGAATCAGCGACGCCGTGATGATGGTGGTCAACCATTCCGCCCAACGCTTCTGCATCCACAGCCCGACGCCCTCGACGGCGAAGACCGCCGCATAGGTCAGTGTCACGAAGCGCAGCTTGTGGATGTTCGATTCGTTCAGACCGCTGAACCACTGCAATGCGCGCGTCACATATTCGTGCTCGAGCCCCGACGGACGCGCCTGGACCCAGGTCAGGAGCTTCGCGGATAGCGATGCATCATGGAGACGAAGTTCACCATACGCGGCCAGCAGCAGCAGCAACACCTTGAGGAGCTTGTAGAGCGCAATGGTGCGCAGCATCCCGAAGCGCGGTGCCGGCGCCTGGCAGTCGTCGCTGGCCATGGAAGCCTACGCCTGACCTGCGGGTGGCTGGAACTCGAGGGTTGCATCGAGCAGCGCCGGAATGTCGAACACGGCCCGCTCGTTATCGATGACCAACCGAGCGACCCCCGCCGCGGCCACCAGCGCCGCGGGCACCTGGATACGATCGCGCTCGCGCGTGACCGTCCATGTCTCGAGCCGTTTGTCCTGGAACGCCAGGTTGAGGGCGCCCCAGCGCAACAAGGCCGCCCGCGCCAGCGGCGTGTCGCCGCCCCAGTGGCGCTGCGCCAACGTCATGGCGGAACTGGCGGCGATCGCGCCATGGGGCAACGCCATCAGATCCTGGATGTATTTCACCATCTCATCGGGTGGAACATGCAGGTTCAAATAGGGGGTTGCCGAGTCGCTCATGCCGGCCATTTTAAGTCGGATTCTCGAGGCTGAACATGGCATTCTCGTCGTTGTAGGCAAAGGCCTCCGCGTAGCGAGCCCAGCGCACCACCGCACGCAAAGTCTGATCGGCCGCCTCCTCGCTCATGAAGTCTTCCAATTCGTCGATGAACCGGCTCTTTCGCGCGGAATGCGACGCCCGTTCATCCAATACCCGGCGGATGTGGGCCGCCAGCGGCACGTACGAGAGCAAATGGCGCAGGAAAATGCGTTTGCGCTCGTCGACGGCGGCCTGCGCGAAGGCCACGCCGTCCTCGGCCAGCTTCAGATCGCCGCCTTCGAGTTCGGCAAACCGCAGCATTTGCAGCGTTTCAGCCACCGGAAACAGTTCGTCGATCTCCATTTGCAGATCCGACGCGATTTTCGGCAGATCGGCCGTGCCGTTGAACGGGGCGGCCGCCACCGCCTCCATGAGACCCGCGAGCAGGTTCGTCGAGACCTGCGGCAAAACGCTGCCGATCCCCAAGCCCGGGAAGCGCTCCTGGCGGCCGCCGCCCGCGGCGCCCTGGGGACGCGCCGTCATTTCGACGTAGATGCTTTCGACCAACTCGCGGAAGCTCGGATCCAGCCGGTTTCGCGGCTGAGGCAGGGAGACTTTGATTTCACTCAAGATTCGGCCCGGATTGCTGCCGAACACCAGGATGCGGTCGCACATCAACACCGCCTCCTCGATATTGTGGGTGACCAAAATCACGCCCTTGATCGGCATGCGGCCCTCGCCCCACAGATCCAGGAAATCGGTGCGCAGCGTCTCGGCGGTCAGCACGTCGAGCGCGGAAAACGGCTCGTCCATCAGCAAGATGTTGGGGTGCACCACCAGCGCCCGGGCAAAACCGACACGCTGCCGCATGCCGCCCGACAATTCGCGCGGATACGCCGATTCGAACCCGTCCAGCCCGATGAGATCGATCGCGGCCAGGGATCGCTTGCGGATCTCCGCCCGCGGCATGCGCTGCGCTTCCAGACCCAAAGCGACGTTCTCGAACACGCTGAGCCACGGGAACAGCGCAAAGCTTTGAAATACCATGGCTATTCCGGCCGCTGGACCCGCGATCGGATGACCCAGGTAGCTCAACTCGCCCGAACTGGGCTCGGATAGACCGGCGATCAAGCGCAAGAGCGTCGACTTGCCCGATCCCGACCGCCCCAGCAGTCCCACGATCTGGCCTTCCCGCAACTCCAGATTCATGCCCTCGAGCACCAACAGTTCGGCGCCGTCCGGCTTGGGGAAGGCCTTGCGGACGTCGGTACACTGCAGCAGTGGAGGGTTGTTCATGCCATGGAACTCAGGTAAGCCGATATTTGCGCTCGGCGTAGTAATACAAGGGGCGCCAGAAGAGCCGGTTGATGATCACCACGAACAGGCTCATGGTGCCGATGCCCAGCACGATACGATGGAAATCTCCCGCCGTCGTGGCCTCCGCGATATAAGCGCCCAGCCCGCGCGCCTGCACCTGGGTATCGCCCCAGGTGGCCAGTTCAGCGACGATCGCGGCATTCCACGAGCCGCCGGAGGCGGTGATCGCGCCGGTCACGTAGAACGGCAATACGGCCGGCAACGCGACTTTGCGCCACCACAGCCAGCCGGTGACCTTGAAGTTCGCCGCGACGTAGCGCATTTCCGCCGGGATCGCCGACGCGCCGGCGATCACGTTGAACAATATGTACCACTGGGTGCCCAAAATCATGAGCGGACTGAGGAAGATGTCTGCATTGAGCTTCCAGGTCACGATGCCGTAGACGGCGATCGGAAACAATAGGTTGGCGGGGAACGCGGCCATGAATTGAGCGACCGGCTGGACCAACTGGGCCGCGCGCGGTCGCATGCCCACCCAGACCCCGATGGGCACCCAGACCACGCTCGCCAGCGTTATCAGCACGAAAACGCGCAGCATGGTCAGGAGCGCCAAACCGCTCACCTGCAGCGCTTCGCGCAACGACGTGTTGACGAGCAGGACCGCCACGATGTGCCACAGGCCGAGCACTACGGCTGCGACCACCAATGACACCCATAGCAGGTCGAGACTGCGCCGCTTCGGTCGAGCCTCCGGCTCCACCAACGGCTCATCCTTACGCTTCACGGCACGACTCGTCCACAGGACCGCGGAATGAAAGGCGAGCGTCGCCGCGCTGATGATCCGCGAACGGCGCATCATGGTCAGGGCCCACGAGGACGGAACGCGTGCGCCCGGCTCCTGTTCCACGCGAAATCGGTCCGCCCAAGCGACCAGCGGCCGAAACAGCAATTGGTCATAGAGCAGAATCACGATCAACATCGTGACGATGGCCCATGCGATGGCAACGAGATTTTTTTGCGCGATGGCGAGCGCGATATAGGAGCCGACACCGGGCAGCGCGAAGGTGGTGTGGCCCACCACCACCGCCTCGGAGGCCACCACGAAGAACCACCCGCCCGACATCGACATCATCATGTTCCAGATCAACGCCGGCATGCCGAATGGCACTTCCAATTGCCAGAACCGCATCCAGGGTGACAAGCGGAACGACTCGGCCGCTTCCGTGAGCTCGGTCGGAATCGTGCGCAGCGACTGGTAGAAGCTGAACGCCATGTTCCACGCCTGACTCGTGAATATGGCGAAAATCGCCACGAACTCCGCGCCCAACACCCGTCCGGGCGCCAACGACAGGAAAAACACGGCTGTCACGGAAATGAAACCTAGAATGGGCACCGATTGTAGAATGTCCAATAGGGGCACCAGGAGCTTGCCGGCCCGCTCGCTCTTGGCCGCCCATGTTGCATAGGTCAGCGTGAAAACCAACGACAGAACGAGCCCGGCCAGCATGCGAAAAGTGGTGCGTGCCGCATATTCAGGCAGATGAATTGGATCGAGCGACAAGGGTGTCGCCTTGAGCTGCGACAACGGGGCGAACAGGCCTCGTGACGTCTCGCCCAGGAATACAATGAGACCGATGACGACGATGAACGCCAGAACGTCCCAGCGCGTCGCGAGTTCGCGCAGAAACACATAGGGTTCGAATCGTTTCATCGGCGCATTCTCGCAGGACAGGCAACGAACTAGCTAGTAGGGTACGCAGTAGTTGGCATGAGCATGCATCTTTGACGCATCAATTGTTCTTGATCATCGGCGAGTACGGGGTCGTCATCGTGTTCATCAATGTCCTGGTGGATCAACTCGGCATTCCCGTGCCGGCGGTCCCGACACTGGTCGTGGCGGGAGCGATTGCCGCCAACGGTCAGATGCCGTTGGTGTCGCTGTTCCTCGGGTCGGTCCTCGCCTGTCTCATCGCCGATTGCGGCTGGTACTTGATCGGTCAGCTGTACGGCATCCGTGTGCTGAAGGTGTTGTGCCGCATCTCGCTGGAACCGGATTCCTGCGTCAGCCAGACCCAGACACGGTTCGAGCGCTGGGGAATCAATTCCTTGGTGATCGCCAAATTCATTCCGGGTCTCGCCATCATCGCGCCGCCGCTCGCCGGAGCCATGCGCATCGGTTGGTTGCGCTTCCTGGGCTTAAGCACCGCGAGCGCCCTGTTATGGGTGGGCAGCGCGCTGATCGCCGGCATGCTGTTCAGAACCCAGATCGAAACGCTGCTGATACACATCGACGACATCGGCAGCATGGCAGCCGTGATTCTCGGGGCGGCGCTCCTCGCGTACGTCGCCTACAAATGGTGGGAACGAATGCGTTTTTACCGATCGTTGCGCATGGCGCGCATCGATGTCGGCGAACTCTACGACCTGATTCAAGCCGGCGCACAACCGGTGATCGTGGATGTCCGCTCGGCCACGGCACGGGCGTTGGAGCCGACGTGGATACCGGGCTCGCTGCACGTCCCGCTCGAGGATGTGGCCAAGCACGTGAAGGATCTGCCCCACGATCGCGATATCGTCTTGTACTGTGCCTGCCCCAGTGAGGCCTCGGCGGCGCGCGTCGCCCGAATTCTCATGAACCACGGCTTCAAAAAGGTGCGACCACTGCACGGCGGACTCGAAGCCTGGCTCGCCGCAGGCTATGCTGTCGTCGGTGTCACCGCGTCACAAAAATAACACGGAGTGTTTGCAATGGAGAAAAGCTCTCTGCGGATCATCGGATGATTCCCGCGGGCCGTTTCGAGGTGCCGGCGGATTGGACCAAGGAAACGCCGAAGGCCACGAAGGGCGATGAGGACTATACTTGTCCGAAGAGCTGAACCGATCGAGGCCAGAGGCGCGTGCATTGACTGATTCGACACTTCATCACGTGGTGATCGTCGGGGCCGGCTTCGGCGGCTTGGCCGTCGCCCACGGACTCGCGGGCGCTCCGGTGCGGATCACGATGATCGACCAGCGCAATCATCATCTGTTCCAACCGCTGCTCTACCAGGTCGGAACCGCGACCCTCGCGACGTCCGAGATCGCGTGGCCGATCCGTCATCTATTGCGCAAGCGCAAGGAGGTCACCACGTTGCTGGCTGTCGTCAGCGGCGTCGATCCCGTGCAGCAGGCCGTACTTCTCGAAGACGGCGCATCGGTGCCGTTCGACACGCTGGTGCTTGCCACCGGCGCGCGCCATGCGTACTTCGGTCACGACGAGTGGGAGACCTATGCTCCGGGCTTGAAGACCTTGGAGGACGCGACCTCGATCCGGCGGCGAATCTTGTTGTCGCTGGAGCGCGCCGAACGGGAGACCGACCCGCAACGCCGCGCGGCGCGACTGACCTTCGTCATCGTCGGCGGCGGCCCGACGGGGGTGGAATTGGCGGGCAGCATCGCGGAACTCACCCACCAGAACCTCGCCGAGGATTTCCGGCGCATCGATACGCGTAAAGTGCGTGTGTTGCTGATAGAAGCGGGCCCCCGCATTCTTCCGAGCTTCACCGCCGATCTGTCGGCGTATGCGCACGCCGCGCTCGAGCGGCTGGGTGTCGAGATCCAACTGGGCGTGCCCGTGAGCGACTGCAACGACAAAGGTGTCGTCTATGGCAGTCACTCGATCGCCGCCGACGTGATCCTCTGGGCGGCGGGCGTGCGCGCATCGCCGGCGGCAGCGTGGCTGGGCCAGGCGGGGGACGGCGCGGGCCGCGTCAAGGTCGAGCCGGATTTGACCGTACCCGGTGCCGCGAACATATTCGTCATCGGGGACACGGCCAGCGTCAACGCATGGAAGGGCAAGCCCATTCCCGGCATTGCGCCGGCGGCCAAACAGCAGGGCGTCCATGTCGCGCGCACGATCAAGAAGCGGCTGCAGGGCGACGCCGCGCCGCGGCCCTTCCGCTACAAGAATTCGGGCAACCTTGCCACGATCGGCAAGCGCTCCGCGGTAATCGACTTCGGTTGGATCAAGATGCGTGGCCGGCTGGCATGGTGGGTCTGGGGACTCGCGCACATCTACTTTTTGATCGGCCTGCGCAATCGACTGGCGGTGGCCCTGAGTTGGCTGTGGATTTACACCACCGGCAACCGCAGCGCCTGCCTCATCACCCAGGTGGATCATCGCCCCAAATCGGGCTAGCGGACCGGCACGCCCCGCCGCCCTACGAGCGGCTGCATGATTATCCTCGCTTCCGTTATGCTCCGGAGTTCCTGGGTAGAACCGAGCGCTCCTCCAAACACTTATGCAAAAGTCTCACATTGCTTCGCTGGCCGCCGTACTGCTAGCCATCGGATCCTGCGCAGGCGCCTTCGCGGCCGCACCGCTGCCGCCCCCCCAGGACCAGGCGCTGGCGCGCGACATGCTCAAGACATTGGTCGAAATCAACACCACGCACGCGCACGGGTCAACCGAGGCGGCCAAGGCCATCCAGGCGTGGCTCATCACCGCCGGCTTTCCGTCCAGCGACGTGACATTCATCGCTCCCGATGATCACCCGACGAAGGGCAGCGTCGTCGTGCGCTACCACGGCAAACACCCCGGAAACGCGGTGCTGTTTCTGGGCCATTTGGATGTCGTGGAGGCGAAACCGGAGGACTGGTCCGTGGATCCGTTCAAGCTCACCGAAAAGGACGGATGGTTCTACGGCCGCGGCAGCATGGACATGAAGGATGGCGATGCCGCGCTCGCCGAATCTCTGATTCGCCTGAAACGGGAGCGGTTCACGCCCGAGCGGGACATCATCGTCGCCTTCACGGCGGACGAAGAAGCGGGCGGCGATGCGAACGGTCCGGCCTTCCTGCTCAAGAGTCATCGGGACCTGATCGACGCGGCGATGGCCGTCAATCTCGACGGCGGCGGCGGCGATCTCAAGAACGGCGCGCCCTTTTATTTCGAGATCGGCACCAGCGAGAAAACGTACGTCACCTACACGCTCGAGACCACGAGCCCCGGCGGCCACGGTTCGTTGCCCGGGCCGGACAATGCGATCTATCGGCTCGGCGACGGCTTGGGCCGGCTCGAAGCCTTCAAGTTTCCCGTCATGCTGACCGCGACGACGCGGGCGAGCTTCGACCGGCTCGCCACCGTGGACCCCGGGCCCACCAGCGCCGATATGAAGGCCGTTGCCCAGTCGCCGCCGGACCTCGCTGCGGCCGAACGCCTCAGCCAGAACGTGCGCCTCAACGCCCTGCTGCGCACGACGTGCGTCGCGACCTTGATCTCGGGAGGTCACGCCGAGAACGCGCTGCCGCAGCGGGCCAAGGCGACCGTGCAGTGCCGCATGATGCCCGGCGACACGGAAGCCAATGTGCGCGCGCTGTTGGTCCGGACGCTGAACGATCCGGCAATCACGGTCACTCTCGATGCGGATCCCATCGTCAGTCCGGAATCGCCGCCGACCGACCAGATCATGTCGAAGGTCGGGACCCTGGTGCACTCGATGTGGCCCGGCGTTCCCATCATCCCCACCATGGCGACCGGCTTCAGCGACGATCGACAGACCCGCAACGCCGGCATTCCGAGCTACGACATCAACGGCATCTGGATGGATGTGGATGAGAACCGCGCACACGGTCGAGATGAGCGCGTCGGCGTCGCCGCCTTCGACGAGAGCATCGAATTCACCTACCGGCTCATGAAATCCATGAGCCGGGTGAAATGAGGCCGATGCGCCGGCGGCGGCCCGTCGGCGTTTCAGTCGGTCGATTCACCGCGGGTCGCAAGAGACCCTTCGGTGCGCCCGGTTCTCGAGCCATGGGCATAGGCGAAGTTGCGCGTGAATTCGGCGCCCAGCAGGAATATTTGGGCGGAGTAATAGACCCATAGCAGCAGCACGAGAAACGAGTCTCGGTTACCCCGATCCCACCGCCATCCGAATGAGGGTCGAACCGACGGGGGGCGCGCCTATCATGTGCAGACTGACGCCAATATACGAGATATTCCTACAATGCAATTTGGGAACATCGGGACAAAATGAGCCCGCAAGCGGCTCCATCCGGGAGACCGCACGGGTAGGTCGATCTTGCATATCATGGGCTTCGTTGGCGTGGCGCTCGGCGTGGGTCTGGTATTGGCCGCGAGCGTGTTGAGCGTGTGGCACGACCTGGTCAAACACGGGTCGCAGGCCGGACCCTTGCTCAAGGAAGATGGCGAATGGCCCGCCCGATACCGGGGATCGGCGAGCGGGGAGACGTACGCGATCGGCGATGTCCGCACGAGCAGCCGCCGCTGAGTTCCGCCCATGAGGATTTTGAGTTCCGCCCTCAGATTTCGATCTGCCGCGCGATCTCGACCACGTTCTCCGGCGCCAGGTTGAATCGATCGACCACTTTCACCGAGTTGCGATACAAGAATGCAAACAGCGACATCCTCCAGCCGCACAAGGCCGGGTGATGCGGTTTGCGCACCACGAGGTCCCGGGTGCCCACGAACATCGCCTTGTCGATATCGATCGCCTTGTCGAGTCCATGGGCGTTGCTGAGCGCCAGTCGCAGATCCGGAATTTCGAAAAAGCCGAATCGGGCAACGACGTGCCACAAGCCTTCGCCGAGGTTTTCCACCAGCGTGCAATTCGGACCTTCGACGCGCGGGATGTTCTCGAAAACGATGCTGAGGGCGATCGCGTGACGCGGCAGCACCCCGACGAAATGCGCATGCTCCATGATGAGGCGGGAGACCTTCTGCATGCTGCGGGTCAGGAAGATCGTCGTTCCCTCCACCCGCGGAATCGCTCCCGACTTTAGGTCCGCCAGGAATTTCTCCCCCGCTTCGGGAGTCTGAACGAGCGCCGCGCGTACCGCCTCGACGCCGGTTCGCCAGGTCACCATGATCACGAACAGGACCGCCGCGAACGACAGCGGCAACCAACCTCCATCGGCCACCTTCCATAGATTGGCGAGGAAGAAGCTGCTGTCGACGACCAGGAAAAATGCCGTGACCCCCACGGCCGCGGGCGCCGACCATCGCCAAACCGTTCGCATCGCCTTGTACAGCAGGATGGTCGTCAACAGCATGGTCGTCGCGACGGCGGTGCCATAGGCGCCCGCCAAACGATCCGAACTGCCGAAGGCGATCGTCGTCGCCAACGTCGCGGCCATCAGCAGCCAATTGACCACCGGCACGTAAATCTGGCCATACACGCGATCCGACGTCTGGCGGATGGAGACGCCCGGGAGCCAGCCGAGTTGCATCGCCTGGCGTGTCATCGAAAAGGATCCCGTGATGATGGCCTGGCTCGCGATGATGGTCGCCAGGGTGGCGAGCGCCACCAACGGATAGATGGACCACGATGGGGCGATCTGGAAGAACGGATTGCCGGTCACCGACCGCTGGTCCAAGAGGTACGCGGTCTGCCCGGCGTAACTCAGCAACAATGCCGGCAACACCACGACGTACCACGCGTGCCGGATCGGCTCCCGCCCAAAATGACCCATGTCGGCATACAGCGCCTCGCCGCCGGTGATGCAGAGGAACACGCCGCCCAGCACGAGGATGTCGACAGCACCCGCGTGACGCAGGAAATTGATCGCATACAGCGGATTGAGCGCCACGAGGACGCCCGGATGCTGAATGATGGCGAGCAATCCGAGCACGGAAATGACCAGGAACCACAACAGCATGATCGGCCCGAAAGCGCGCCCGATCTTTTCGGTGCCGAACCGCTGGGACGCGAACAAACCGAACAGGATGGCGACCGCCATAGGCATCACGAAGGGCTTGAACGACGCGGTGACCGCGTTCAATCCCTCGAGCGCGCTCAAAACCGATATCGCCGGCGTGATGACGCCGTCGCCATAGATCAATGCCGCTCCCAGAAGCCCCATGCATGTGAGCATTTTGAATCCGCGCGTGAATCCATTGGCGCCGATCAGTGACATCAAAGCCAGGATGCCGCCCTCGCCGCGGTTATCAGCACGCATCACGAACACGCAGTACTTCACGGACACCGTGATGATCAACGTCCAGATGATGGACGAGAGGATGCCGAGTGCACTCTGGGGCGTAAAGCGGCCGCCCGTGGCCTGCACCACGGTTTGCAACGTGTACAGCGGACTCGTCCCCAAGTCGCCGAATACGATGCCGAGTGCGGCGAAACTCGCCCACCCTGCCTGCTTGATCCCGCGTTCCCGTGGAATCAATCCCCGAACGATTGTCGACTCGCTTTGCATTGCTGTGACTCACCGTGGCCTTGGCGCCATGGATACCACAGTGTGCCGGGGGCGGGCGAAAAAAATGCGCGTCGCAAGGGAGGTCCTGGCGCTGACACGGCATCGCGTGTGAGTCCTACAGATCTATGTCCGATGGTGGGGCGACACTCCGCGCATGGGATGGCTGTCAGATTCTTTGCATGCGGAAGGACAATAAATGCAAGACTTCTTCCGTGCCCACCCCAGGACCAAATGGACCGGAATCGTGCTTCTGGTCCTCATCGTGGCCGCCGTCATCTTTCTGTCACTCTTCAACTGGAACCTGTTGCGCCCCGCCCTGGCTCGGCAGATCACCGCGGCCACCGGCCGGGCCACGGCGATCGATGGTGACCTGAAGGTGCATCTATGGTCGTGGAATCCGAGCGCGGAAGTGAACGGACTGACGCTGAAGAATCCGCCCTGGGCCGATCGCGATCTCATGTTCGGCGCGAAGCGCATCACCATCAGTGTGAGCCTCGCACGACTGCTGCGGGGACAGATCGTGCTGCCGCAGGTCGATCTGCTGGAACCGGTCATCAACCTGGAGCGCGACTCGAAGGGCCGCGCGAGTTGGGAACTGGGCACCAAGGCGGGCACGCCGAATCACAACACCAAGCCGGCGAAAGTGCCGACGGTGCGTCGCTTGCTCATCGAAAACGGAAAACTGCACGTCGTCGACGAAATCCGCAAGCTGACGTTCAGCGGATCGTTGGTCGCGGCGGAGCGCTCGGGCAAGGACGATCCGGACGCCTTCAAGGTTCGTTGCTCCGGAACCCTCAACGCCAAGCCCTTTCAACTCGATGCCAATGGCGGCCCGCTGCTCGATTTGGAACCGAGCAAGCCCTATTCCTTCAGCGCGCATTTGACGGCGTCGGATATCAATCTGGAAACACACGTCACCGTTTTGAAGCCCTTCGATCTTGGACTGCTCGACGTGAAATTTGCAGTGAGCGGCAACGACCTGGCGGACGTGTTCTATCTGACCGGACTGGCGCTGCCCAACACGCCGAAGTACCGGCTTGCCGCCACGGTGCATGTCTCCGGCACGCGGTACAGCATCGATGACTTGAGCGGCCGTGTCGGTTCGAGCGACATCGCCGGCAAGGCCGAGGTGGACATCGCCGGAGACAAGCCCAAGCTCACCGCGAAGCTAACCTCGAAAACCTTGAACATCGTCGACTTGGCGCCGACCCTCGGACAACCCGCTCCGAAGGCCACCTCCCTCGCGGCGTCGGACAACGATCACGTCAACAAGGGAACGAAGGCGCGAAAGACTGCGCCTGCCGGCGCGAATGCGCCGGCGGAGCCCCCGGCCGGCGACGGCCGGCTGCTTCCCGACGCAGATCTGCAGGTGAACCGCGTGCGCGGCATGGATGCCGACGTGACCTACCATGCCGGTGCGATCGTCGCGCCGAAGGTACCCATGCAAGCCGTCGGGTTTCATCTGATCCTCGACAACGGCGTTCTGACCATCGACCCGCTGACGTTCGTGCTCGATGCGGGGAAATTCTCCGGCAAGGTACAGATCGACGCTCGGAACGACATCCCCGTATCCGACATCGACATGCGAATCGAGAATGTCGAGCTGAGTCAGTTCAAATCAGCGTCGATGAAGGATCCACCGCTCACCGGCAACCTCGAAGGTCGATTCCAATTCCATGGCGCCGGCAGCTCGATACACAAGTTCGCCGCCAACTCCGACGGCGCCATGAGCGTGGTGATCCCGCACGGCCAGATCCGCGAGGCCTTCGCGGAACTCACGGGGATCAACGTGCTGAAGGCGCTGGGCCTGCTGCTGTCGAAGGAGGAGGACAAGACCGACATCCGTTGCGGTATCGTGGACTTCAAGGACCACGCGGGCTCGTTCAATACCACGACCGTTTACGTGGACACGACCAACGTGCTCATCACCGGTCGGGGAAAGATCAATCTGGGGGATGAGGACATCGACCTGGCGCTTCAAGGCGACCCCAAGAAAGTTCGCTTGCTGCGATTGCGGTCGCCCATTTCCCTGCATGGGACGCTGCTGCACCCCGCCGTCGGCCTCCAGGCCGGCAAACTCGCGGAACAAGCAGGCATCGCGGCCGCGCTGGGGGTCCTGCTGACCCCGGTGGCGTCAGCCCTGGCCTTCATCGATCCCGGCTTGGCCAAGGACAAGGACTGCTCCACCGTCCTCGCGCAGGCCGATGCAGGCGTCAAAAATTAAGCTGGCATTGCAACCAACGTAGGAGCGACGGGCCGCGCCAGGGGCTATCCTGGACCGCGATCTCAGCGGATTCCAACTCCCGGAAATGCGTCCACGCGGCCGAGGTCGGTCTCGAGGAATCCGGCGCCTTGACCGTTCACGCCGACGCCAGTTGCAGTTCGTCGAGCACCTGAGACACGGCGAGCACCTGAGACGGGTCGCCAGCAGCGAAGGGCGAATAACCCGGCCAGACACAGCAGCGCACGCCAGTCCACGGCGCCTCCGCCGCTCGTCGTGGCCGCGGCTGCGGGCGCAGCGGTGGACGCGGCGGTGGCCGCGGCGGTGGCCGCGGCGGCGGGTGCAGCGGTGGACGCCAGGCTCACCGACGTGGTGCTGGACGTCCCGACCGCATTCGCGCACGCAAGCGTATAGGTCGCGGTCGTCACCGTGGTGGGTGTGAGCGTCTGCGACCCGCTGGCCGCCAACACGCCGCTCCAGGCGCCCGAGGCGGTGCAACCCGTCGTATTCGACGACGTCCAACTGATCGTCGTTGAACTTCCGACAGCCACAGACGTTGCTGCCAGCGACAAGGTCGGCGGTCCCGGCGGCAACAATGCGATCGCAGGCTGCGCCTGGATGAAGCCGAAGCCGGAGGCCACGTTGTACCCGCTGGCGCCCCCCATGGGCAGGGCACTGCTGCGCAATGCCGTATAGATCTGGGTGGGGGTGACCGCTGAGTTGGCCTGCAGCATCAGGGCGGCAATGCTGGCCGCATGCGGTGTAGCCGCCGATGTCCCGAAGAAGTTCGGATAGCTGGGGTTGTTTTGACAGGTGGAAATACTGGTGTCGAGTTCGCCGTTCGACCCCGTGTAACCACCGTTCGCCAGCGTGAATCCGAGGAAGGTATCGTTGACGCCGTCGGGACCGACGAAGTCCGGCTTCTGTCTCACGACAGGAGTCGCAAGCCGCACGCCGTTCACGTCGAACAGGATCGGCGCGCCGCCCACCGAGGAATAGGTTTCGAGAACCGCCGGACTCGTTCCGCATGCCGGCGTCTGGAAATAGAAGGCCGCTCCCACGGCTGCCGCTCCGGCGGCGCCAGGGTGACCTTGAAGCGTGGAGCTGTTGGTGGCGAACTGGGTGATCGCAGGATCAACCTGGCCATCCGTTTCGACCACCACCTTCACGCGGCCCGGCGGCACGGATCCATCCGCAAGGCCGATCACGACATTCAGCGTCGTCTCGGCCGTGCTCGAAGTCGCGTTGGCCGGATTCGCGATGATCAATATCTGCACCGGATCGGCGCCCAAGCCATTGGCGCCCGTGCAGGTCGCCGCCGTGTTGTCGTTGTTGAGCACGGTGAACTCGCTGGTCGCGCCCGTGACGCAGACGTCGATTCGACTGGTCGCCCCGCCGCTGTTGGGGGCGCCGGTGACGTACGGCTGGTCCCATTCCACCACGATGGCGGCGAACTCGCCGGGCGCCATCGCGTCCAGTGTCACCGGCAATGCTGTGGTCGGCGTGGCGGCGCCGGATTGATCGAAGTTGAGCAGGTATTCGCCGCTGTTGGAGCCCGAGGTCGCCGGCGTCGCGAAGGATGGCGCGGTGTTCTCGTACGAGGCGTTGCCGTCGTTGCCCGCCGCGGAGAAATACGCGACCCCGGTCGCCTCGACGGCATCGATAGCCTGCGCGACCAGGCCATCCTGATAAAAAGGCTCGTCGAAATAGCCGACGTCGTCGGCGATGATCTTGGCGCCCGCCGCCGCCAACTTGCCGATGCCGGCCGCGAAATCGGCTTCGCTGTTCTCCGCGGTATAGAAGGCCAGGCTGGCGCTGGGTGCCACGTCGTGCACGATCTGCAACATCGCCCGCCCTTCATCGCCGAGCGGCGGGAAGATCGGCGACCCGTAGTCGAGACAGTCGGCCTCCTCGAGCACGCTCACGCCGGACGGCAGATCGCCGCCGGCCACATCGTCTGCCGCGGTGGCCGTGAAACCATTGTAGGCATACCCCGCGTAGCCCGACACGGGGACAACGCTGCCCGATGCCGCATACACCGAATAGCAATCGTAGCTGTCCGACAGCACGCCCACCGTGACTCCGGACCCGGTCAACGAATCCGCCGATCGCAGGGCGGCGCTGCCTTGCACGAAATCGCCCTGGCTCTTCACCGCGCCGGACCGTGCGCGCGACATCACGGCGCGCAACGAATGCACTTCGGCCCGGGCCGCGGCGGCCTGCAGTTGCGCGACCGGCAGCCACCCGCCGACATCATTGGCGTACACCGCCGCTCGCTCGAGCCCGAGAGCCTCCAGCGCAGCCTGCAATTGCGCTGGGTCGCCCCGCGTGACGGCATCGACCGCCACCAACGGTGTGACGCCATCGGAACTCAATTTGAACCGCGCCGCGGGACTCATGGCATGCAGGTCGGCCAACGCATGGGCGGGGCTCGCCAGGGCAGCGTGTCGGGCGAGATCGGCGAGCGCACCGTCGAATTTTGCAGATGCCGTGCCTTGGCGCTGTTGTGCACTGCGGCCGCCGAATGCTCGCAACTGCGCCGCGCCGGCAGCGGCCGGTACGCGCGTGAGGTGCGGAAAAGCGGTGGAGACGCCGGATGAAGCCGCCATGGCGGACAAGCAAGCGATGATTCCCACCATCAATGAGCGTGACGCCATCCATGCTCCCTTTAACCACGACGAAGTTCGTCGATTCTGACCTGAACGCGCAACGAATGTTTGAAACTTGACACATATTTACATTACCTCGCCGCCTCGCTCCGTCGTCAAATGGCCTGGAGGAGCTCAGGGTTTTTTCCCGGGCATGGTTGCGGTTCAAGTCTGGCCTTTGACGAATACGGGCCAGACGATCCAGATCGCCGTCGCGATCACCAGCAACGCCATCGAGCCGTCGAACCAACGGCGCACGCGGGCATCGTCGAGCTGATGCCGCATCACCTTGCCGAACGCAGCCCACAGCGCGATACAAGGCGAGTTGATCATCCATCCACTCGCAGCCGCAGGTGATCATGCCCCCGTTGCGCAAGCCGGCGCGTTGTACACTTTGCCGATGGAAACGGTGACGCGACGAACGTTCGTGACTGCCGTCGGAGCGGCGGCGCTGGTGCCGGCAGCGAGGTCATTCGGACGGCCGCACGCCTCCTCACCGACCGCGGCACAGTCGGACTATGTCTTTTTTGACGCTGCGGAAGCACGGTTCGTCGAGGCGGCCTGCGCCCGCTTGATTCCCGCCGACGCCTTCGGGCCCGGCGCCGAGGACGCGGGCGCCAGCAGGCAGCTGGACTCCCAGTTGTCGACGTCGTGGGGCGCCGGCCGCGGATCGTATCGCGACGGCCCATGGCAGCCCGGCACCCCGTTCGCGATCTGCGCGTCCTCGCCCGCCGATTTGTTCCGCTCGACGCTGCGGACCATCAACGATGCGTTCGAACGACGAGACATGGACTTCGCCGCCCTGTCCCCGATGGCTCAGGATGCGTTCCTGATGGCCCTCCAGTCGGATGGCGCCGATCTAGGGATGCCCACCGGGGCATTTTTCGCGCTGTTGCTGCAGATGACGGTGGAAAGCTTCTTCAGCCACGCACGCTGCGCCTCGACTCGCGACCGGATCGCATGGTCCGTGGCCGGCTTTGCCGGCGCTCATGCAGGACGCAGGCTCAGGTAACCACTCGCAACGTCCCAGAGCCAGCGCTGAACCTTGCGAACCTCCGATGCCGCGGCCCGCCGCAGCAGCAATTCGTCGTTCGGAAACACCAATCGAATCAGAAGAGCGGACTTCACGACGCGATAGAAGTCCATTTCCCTCACGCGCCTGAACCGCCCACTTCGGGCGCAGGCGGCCAATTGGTCCCGCAGCCTCGCATGCATGGCAGCCAACGGCCCGTCGGAAAAATTCTCCTCGAACGATCCGCCCGCCGCCCGCTTGACGTATTCCATGCCGCCTTCCGGCGTCGCAAAGTCGATGAGCGCGAGCCGCACGTAGGCTGGATGCAAGAGCTTGAATTGCACGAAGTGGTTCAAGCTGGACCGCAACGCCGCGTCGGGTTCCAGGTTCTCGGACGGCTGGAATTGCATGGCGAGCAATCCGATGAAACGTCGCGCCACCTCCACCAGGACATCGTCACGGCTTTTGTAATGCTTGTAAATGGCGGGAACCTGCAACCCGAGCGGCTCGGCCACGTCGCGCAATTTGAAGCCGTAGACCCCCTTCAAAGCGATCAGCCTCTCCACCTCGTCGAGTATCCGATCCCGGGTCGGCACCGTGGTGCTGCGTCTTTTCATTGGTGCCGACTCTACAATAGGCTTGCGCCGCACGTCGATTCTAGTTTAGCTTCCGGGTGGTTAATTTACTTAACCAAAGAAAGATGGAAACAGCCGGGAAAGTCATGATCCAGTTGCGCACGAGGGTTGAAGGTGGTGGTTCCGCGCGGTCCGAGCGCTGGGGCGTCGACAGCGAATATGGGACGCTGCGGGACGTGCTCGTCGGACCCGTCGATCATTTTTCATGGCGCGCAGGCAATGCGGTGGCGGAGCGTTCCGAACGCGTCGGCTTGCGCTTCGACTTCGATGTCGCGCGGGCGCAGTACGATGAGATGCTGGACGTGTACCGGCAGGCGGGCGTCACGGTGCACACGCTCGCACCGGAACCGGGTCTTCCCTATCAGATCTTCGCCCGGGACAGCAGCGTCATGACGCCATGGGGCGCCGTCATCATGCAGCTGCAGAAGCCGTATCGCCGCGGCGAATACGCGGCGTGTCTGCGGTTCTACCTGGAGGCCGGCATTCCGATCTACGATCTCATCACCGCCGGCAACGTCGAGGGCGGCGATTTCATGGTGCTGCAGCCGGGAGTCGCGGCGTGCGGTTACTCGGGCCAGCGCTCCATCGAACCGGCGGTACGTCAACTGCAGTCCTGGTTCGAATCCGAAGGCTGGGAGATGCACACCTATGCGTTCGATTCGCATTTCCTGCATCTTGACGTGCAGATGGGCATGCTCGCCGAGGGCCTTGCGGTGGTGTGCGTCGAGGCCGTGGAACCGGAACTGGTGGCCTGGCTCGAGTCGAAGCGCATCCGCATCATTCCGATTTCCTACGGCGACGCCATGCAACTGGGGACGAACGTCGTGGCACTGGGCAAGGAGCGCGTCCTGGTGCCCGCCTCGAGCAAGAACTTGGTTGCCGCCTGCCGCGCGGAGGGCCTGACGGTCTACGATCCCGACGTCTCGATGATCGGCAACGGCGGCGGCGCGGTGCATTGCATGTGTCAGGCGTTGAAACGCGATCATGCCGGATCCTGACGATCCAGCACGTCGCTCCTTCGTGCTCCGGTCGGCCGCCGCCGCCCTCGCCGCTGCCGGCGGGGCCGCCGCAGGTGGGGCCGCCGGCGCCGCGCCGCGGACCATGGGCCCGCTGAACGCCCTGAGCGCGTCCGACGCCGTGGCGCACATGGTTCGCGGCGACTTCAGCGCGGAGAACTATGCGCGAGAACTCATCGGACGCTGCGCCGCGCGGCGCGATCTCAATGCATTCATCACGTTCGAGCCGGAAGCGGTGCTGCAGGATGCGCGCTCACGCGATCTGGAGCGGCGCGCGGGCGCGACCCCCGGGCCGCTGTTCGGCCTGCCGATTCCGGTCAAGGACAGCGTCAACACCCAGAATTATCCCACGACCGGCGGCACGCCGGCTCTGCGTCACTTTCGTCCGGCCGAGGATGCCCCCGTGGTGGCGGCGCTCAGAACCGCCGGCGCGATCGTGCTCGGCAAGACCAACCTGCACGAATTGTCCTACGGCTGGACCAGCAACAACCACGCCTTCGGCGCGGTCCTGAATCCCTACGATCTGCGGCGAATTCCCGGCGGCAGCAGCGGCGGTACGGCGGCCGCCATCGCCGCGCGCCTGGCGCCCCTCGGTGTCGCCGAGGACACCGAGGGCTCGATCCGGGTTCCGGCGGCTTATTGCGGCATCGCCGGGTTCAGACCAACCACGAGGCGCTATCCGACCCGCGGCTGTGTGCCGATCACGTCGTTGTTCGATCAGGTCGGCCCACTGGCGCGCTCCGTCACCGATCTGGCGTTGTTCGACTCGGTGGTGGCGCACGATGCGTCACCGCTCGAAACCCGGGCGCGCGGATCGCTGCGCGGGGTAAGGCTCGGCATCGTCCGGGACTATTTTTTCGCCGGTCTCGATCCGGAGGTCGAGCGGTTGACCGATCTTGCACTCGCGCGGCTGCACAACGCCGGTGCGATTCTCGTGGAAGGCGAACTGCCGAATCTGGCACGACTCATCGACCTCACGACATACCCGATTCAGAACCACGACGTCGGACCCGCACTCGCGGGCTATCTGCGGGACTATGGCGTGGGCGTCAGCCTCGAGGAACTCGTTTCGCAGGCCAGCGCCGACATCCGCGACGTGTTCCGCAGCGACGTGCTGCCGGGCGGCGCCAATATCGTGTCCGACGCCACGTACGCGGCGGCCCGCGACCGCTACCTGCCCGAGTTGCGGCGCACCTACCAGGACTACTTTTCGCGGTCCGGGGTGGCGGCCATCGTGTTTCCGGCGACGTTGACGCCTCCCCCGTTGATCGGCGATGAGTCCATCGTCAAGATTCGGGGACGAGACGTGCCGTTCGACGTCGCGGTGGCCCGCAACATCGCACCGGGCAGCACCGCCGGCTTGCCGGGGCTGGTATTGCCCGTGGGCTTGTCGGCTGAAGGCCTGCCCGTGGCATTCGAATTCGATGCGGCCGCCGGCGCCGATCGTGCGCTTCTCGCCTTGGGCGTCGCACTCGAGCGCGCATTGGGTCCGATCCCGGCGCCGCCGGAGCACACGTGAAAGTCGGCGCGTCCGCGGCATTCGCCGCCACTCGGCCGACACCACCACCGCGTTGACCCGCATGGGGTATCACGTGGTCCCCTTGGAGGTTTGGGGAACCGGCAATGCCGCCGAGGCCATCGGCATCGCACCGGCGGACGCCGCCGCCGCGAAAGAGCTGGGCTTCCCGCGGCCCGCAACGCTTTACGGCGCGAGCGATGCGCGGGCACCCGCCGGATCGGCGGCGACACCTTGAGCGTTGGGAAACGCGGCCCACAGCTGTTCCGCACTGACTCCGTCGATTTCCAACAGCTTCCGGCGGCCGCCCGCACCCGCCACGATGCGCACGGCGCGCTTGGCAACATTCAGTCGCCCGGCGACGAACGCGATCAACGCCTCGTTGGCCGCATTTTCCACCGCAGGCGCTGAGATTCGGATCTTGACCAGCCCGTCGTGAAGCCCGGCGAGCGCCGTGCTGGACGCGCCCGGCTGAACATACACGGCGAGCCGGATAGGTCCTGTCCTACGCGCGTTCACGGTTTTCAATAGCGCACTCCTTGTTCAGCAATTGTTAAGGTGTCTTCCGCCGTCATGCAGAATGAGCAGCCGCGGGAGATCGATGATGGATGAACTGATATTGATTAGCACCTATCTACCCTGGGTTCGTCACCAAGTGGCACGCTTTCTATGCGGCGCAGGCATGATCCGCGCAACGTTGCCTTCCGAGCGGCTATTGGCTCAAACTCCTGCGGACGCCATGTTACGGCCATATGACCAAACGATCGAGAGAGGAAGACCGTGGATAAAGCCTTCAAATTGGACCAGCTCATCGACGGCGCCGAAGACCTGTTGACCAAGCTGGCCGACGCACACGATCCCGACGTTCAGAGGTTTCGTGACCGTGTCGACGAGGCCATCGGCAACGCGCGGCGTGCCATTGCCCAGACCGATGACGGCGCGGCAGTTCAACTCCGGGACATCGCCCGCACGGTCGATGATTATGTCCGCGACTACCCCTGGCTGGCGCTCGGCACCGGGGTGCTGGTGGCGGGGACCGTGGCTTTCCTCGCCGGCGTGACGATCGGCGCAAAGCGCTAATCTTGCCGGATGACCGTTCACGCGTTTTTCCCGACCTACATCTACACCGCCAACCTGCAAAGAGCCGGCTCCAAGGATCTGAATCGACAAATTCTGCAGGAGACACGCCAGTTACGCGACGATGACGTGGCGGGCCGCAAATGGTCGGCCAAGAATTATCCGGGCGGCTACACATCGTACGGCTCCGTCCATCATCTGCAGCGCATCTCGCCCACGTTCGAGTTCTTGCAACGCAAGCTGCAGCGCCACGTCAAGGCGTTCGCCGAGGCGGTTCAATGGGACCTGACCGGCCGGAAGCTCGAAATGACGGACTGTTGGGTGAATGTCATGGCCCGACAGACCGTCCACGGCCTGCATCTGCATCCGCACTCGACGCTGAGCGGGACGTATTACGTTCAAGTCCCCGCCCGCAGTCCCGGCATCAAGTTCGAGGACCCGCGCCTGGATCGAATGATGGCGGCTCCGCCCCGTCGAGCCGACGCTCAGCCCGAGAATCGTACATGGATCACCGTTCCCGCCGTGCCCGGCCAATTGGTGCTGTTCGAAAGCTGGCTGCGCCATGAAGTCGCACCGAATCCAACGGCCTCGGAACGGGTGAGCGTCAGCTTCAATTACAATTGGTTTTGAGGCAGGCCGCGGGCACGGCAGTGCAAATGCCCCGACCACGCCACGTACGGTCAGTGTTTGCCTGCCACCCTGGTAGACTCGCGCGATGCACGAACGCAACCCCCGCATCGCCGACGCCACCATGGCCGTGTACCTCGACCTGGAGAACATCGCCCTCGGGGCCCGGGATGCCAACTATCCCAGCTTCGACATTCAACGGGTCTTGGAAAGGCTGCTGCTCAAGGGCCACATTGTCGTCAAGAAGGCGTACTGCGACTTCGACCGCTACAAGGAGTTCAAGCGCGGCCTGCACGAGGCGGCCTTCGAGCTGATCGAGATCCCGCACGTGCGCCAATCGGGCAAGAATTCCGCCGACATCCGCATGGTCGTCGATGCCCTGGACCTTTCCTACACCAAGGGCCATGTCGACACCTTCGTCATCATCAGCGGCGACTCGGATTTCTCGCCGCTCGTCAGCAAGCTGCGCGAGAATGCCAAGACCGTCATCGGCATCGGCGTCAAGAACTCGACGTCCGACCTGTTTCTCAACAACTGCGACGAGTTCATCTATTACGACGACTTGGTGCGCAAGGAGCCCTCCAAGGCGCGGCGTCGCAAAGCGGCGGCAGCACCGGCGGCGACTCCCGCGGCGCCCGCCGCGGTGGCCCGCCCCGCCGACAGCGTGAGCGCTGAGTCCGCCCCCCCGGCGCAGACGAGGGTCTTGGATGTGACGGACGCACTCGATCTGGTGGTCGAAACCCTGGACGCCGTCATCGAGGAGCGCGGCGAGAACGAACCCATCTGGGGATCGATGATCAAACAAGCGATCAAGCGCCGCCATCCGGGATTCAACGAGCGTGCCTACGGATTCCGCTCCTTCAACGATCTGTTGGCGGACGCCCAAAAGCGTGGCTTGGTGACCCTGCAGGCCGACGAGAAGTCGGGCGGTTACATGGTTCGAGTGGTCGACAAGGCCCCGTCCCGCTAGACCCGTCCCGCCAGGCCCGTCCAACCGGGCTCGCCAGCGCGCCACGCCTTGAACTCGAGCTGAACGCCCTCATTCTTTCACTTCGCCGGAACCTGGGGGTTGTTTCTATGAATGGTGAGCGCAGAAATTCTTGGATGTGGGCGGAAGCCTGCGCGCTTCTCGATGCGGCGGAGCGTCGTCAGCGGCACTTTTTCGACCTGTTGGCGCCCCCTGCGGCTGCCCCCGCGTGGGAACCTCCCGCGAACATCTTCTCCTCGGGCACCGAACTGCAGGTCGAAGTGGCGCTGCCGGGCGCGCGCGAGGGCGATATCGTCGTCCAACTCACCGCCGCCGGTCTGCAGATCGAAACCACGGTTCCGCCGCCGACGTTTCTCGCCGGCATGCACGTGGTGCGCCTCGAGATTCCGTACGGCCGCATGCGGCGGCGAATCGATCTGCCGCCCGGACGTTACGTATTGCGGGAACATCGATTGGAAAACGGCTATTTGTATTTGCGGCTCACGGGGTCAACGCTATGAACACCAACGACAAACCATCAACGAGCGCCGCCTTGCCGGAAGACGTGTTGATCGTGCTGCCCGTGCGTGACTTCGTTCTGTTTCCCGGCGTCGTGATGCCCATCACCATCACAGGC
Organism: Gammaproteobacteria bacterium; assembly: GCA_003164785.1. Taxonomy (GTDB): domain Bacteria; phylum Pseudomonadota; class Gammaproteobacteria; order Steroidobacterales; family Steroidobacteraceae; genus Bog-1198. Next base: position 106,252 of record PLUE01000047.1, read on the forward strand.
AAGCATGCACTGGCGGCGGCCCAGGAGGCGGTGCGCACCCAACGGCGCGTCGGCGTCGTTCTCCAAAAGGATGCCGACGTCGAGGAACCCGATACCGACGGTCTGCATCGGGTCGGCACCGTGGCTTCCATCGTGAGGTTCGTCACGGCCCACGACGGTAGTCACCATTTGATCTGCCAGGGCGAACAACGCTTTACCGTTCTCGATTATGTGAGCAGCGATCCGTTCTACGTCGCCCGCATCGAACCTCACAAGGAGGTCACGGTGCTGGACAACGAGATCGAAGCTCGCGGCCTGAACCTGCGCGAGAAATCCATGGAAGCACTGCAGCTGCTGCCGCAGGCGCCGGCGGAATTGACGAATGCCATCCGCTCCATCGAGTCGATTCCCGCGCTCGCCGATGTCGTGGCGAGCTTCATGGATCTGAAGACGCCCGACAAACAGGACATTCTGGCCACCTTCGACCTGAAGACCAGGCTCGACCGCGTGTTGACGTTGCTCAACCGGCGCATCGAGGTGCTCAAGGTGTCGCGGCAGATCGACGAGCGCACACGCGAGGCCTTCGACGGTCGCCAGAAGGAAGCCGTGTTGCGTGAGCGGCTGCGCCAGATTCAAAAGGAACTCGGCGAGACGGAGGGTTCGGCCTCCGAAGTCGAGGAGCTGCGCACGGCCATCAAGGATGCCGGCATGCCGGCGGAAGCCGAGGAGCAGGCGCTGCGCGAGCTCGCCCGGCTCGAGCGGATGTCGGACGGCGCCGCCGAATATTCGATGACCCGCACCTATCTCGACTGGTTGGTCGCCATGCCCTGGTCGAAGGCGGACGCCGAGGATGTCGACATCGACCGCGCGCGTACGATCCTCGACGAGGACCACTACGGCCTGGAGAAGGTCAAGCGGCGCATCCTCGAATTCCTGGCGGTGCGCAAGCTGAACCCCCAGGGGCGCAGCCCCATTCTGTGCTTCGTCGGCCCACCCGGCGTCGGCAAGACGTCGCTCGGCCAGAGCATCGCCAAGGCGATCGGACTCCAGTTCCGGCGCGTGAGCTTGGGCGGCGTGCACGATGAGGCGGAAATTCGCGGCCATCGCCGGACGTACATCGGCGCCCTGCCGGGCAACATCGTTCAAGCCATGCGCAAGGCCGGCAAGCGCAATCCGGTGCTCATGCTCGACGAGGTCGACAAACTGTCGGCCAGCCACCAGGGCGATCCGTTCTCGGCGTTGCTCGAGGTGCTCGATCCGGAGCAGAACAACACCTTCCGGGACAACTATCTCGGCGTGCCCTTCGATCTGTCCCAGGTCCTGTTCATCGGCACCGCCAACGTGCTGGATTCCATCCCGGCGCCGCTGCGCGACCGCATGGAAGTGATCGAGCTGACCGGCTATACCGAGGAGGAGAAGCTGCAGATCGCGCAGCGTTATCTGTTGAAGCGGCAGTTGGCGGCGAATGGGCTCACCGCGGAGCAGGTGCGGGTCTCCGAGGAGGCCTTGCGCAAACTCATCGTCGATTACACACGCGAAGCCGGGGTGCGCAGCCTGGAGCGCCAGATCGGCGCGCTGCTGCGCAACGCCGCCGTGACGATCGCGTCCGGTCGCGCGTCGAGCATCGACATCGACGAGGCCGAGGTGACCAAGATCCTGGGCGGAGCGCGTTTCGAGAACGACGTAGCCTTGCGCACGAGCGTGCCGGGTGTCGCGACGGGTCTGGCCTGGACGCCCGCCGGCGGCGACATCCTGTTCATCGAATCGAGTCGCGTGAAGGGCTCGGGCAAGTTGATCCTCACGGGTCAGTTGGGCGACGTCATGAAGGAGAGCGCGCAGGCGGCCGTCACGCTGATCAAATCCCAGGCAGAGCGCCTGGGCATCGATCCTGCGATGCTCGACAACACCGATCTGCACATTCACGTTCCGGCGGGCGCGATCCCCAAGGACGGCCCCAGCGCCGGCGTCGCGATGGCAACCTCGTTGGCGTCGCTGCTGACGCAACGGACGGTGCGGTCCGACGTCGCCATGACGGGAGAGATCAGCCTGCGCGGCGTCGTGCTGCCCGTCGGCGGCATCAAGGAGAAATGTGTCGCCGCGTCACGAGCCGGCATCAAGACCGTGATTCTTCCCGCGCGCAATCGCCGCGATCTGGAGGAGATTCCCGAGAGCGTGCGCAAGCGGCTCGAATTCGTCTGGGCTGAGAAGATCGAGGATGTTCTGGCGCGGGCGCTGGAAGACTCGCCCGCCCAACGGGTGGCGGCCTGACGCCCGGGGCGGCGGCCTAACGCCGCCGATCCCGCCGCGGCCATCGGCCGGCGGGCCGCGGGCTCACGAAAAGAGCTTGGACGAGTTCTGCGGCGAACGAAACACCAGCGGCTTCTCCACGAGGGAGGGCGCGGCTGGCGGGCGCGGAGCGTCCGCCAGCGCCACCGCCTCGGTCACCAGATGATGATGAGGCGACAGGTCGCAGACGGGGTCCGCATTGGCGGCGTCGCCGGTCATCAGGTAGGCCTGGCAGCGGCAGCCGCCGAAATCACGGGTCTTCTCCGGGCAGCTGCGGCAGGGCTCCTTCATCCATGAATCACCCCGGAAGTGATTGAAGCCGCTCGACTCGAACCAGACGTGTTCCACGCTCGAGTGGCGCACATTGGGGAAATCGAGGCCGGGCAGCATCCGCGCCGCATGGCAGGGCAGCGCCGTGCCGCCCGGCGTGATGGTCAGGAAAATCGATCCGAGGCCGTTCATGCAGGGCTTCGGCCGACGCTCGAAATAATCCGGCACGACGAAAAAGATCTTCATCGGCCGCCCGCTGCGTTCGCGCCATTTCTGCGTCGTCGCCTCCGCCCGCTCCACCTGGGCGCGGCTCGGCATCAACTGGTCGCGGTTGTGCCACGCCCACCCGTAATACTGGGTGTTCGCGAGTTCCACATATTCCGCGCCGAGTTTGTCCGCCATCTCGAGAATCTCTTCGACGTGATCGATGTTCAAGCGATGCAACACGACGTTGAGCACCATCGGATAATCGTATTTCTTGATGAGCGCCGCCACCTTGGACTTCAGGTCGAAGGTGCGCGTGCTGCTCAGGAAATCGTTCATTTTCTGCGAGCTGTCCTGAAAGGACAGTTGGATGTGATCCAGTCCGGCCTCCTTCAGCGCCGAAATTCTCGGCTCCGTCAGGCCCACACCGGAGGTGATCAAGTTGATGTAGAAGCCGAGGCGATGCGCTTCCGCGACGATGACCTCCAGGTCATCGCGCGCCAGCGGTTCTCCGCCGGACAAACCCAATTGCACGGCGCCCAACGCCCGCGCCTCGCGCAACACTCGCAGCCAATCCTCGGTGTCGAGTTCGGGTCCGGTCTTCGCGAAGTCCGTGGGGTTGTAGCAGAACGCGCAGTGCAGCGGACACCGGTAGGTCAATTCGCACAACAGCCAAAGCGGCGGCCCGGGTCTGACCGCTGAGGTGGCGCCGGGCGCGGTCGGCACCGCGCTCATGGCTCGACCTCCACCCATTTCTTGTCCACGGCCATGGCGACGAATGCCAGGACGTCATTCGCCAATCCCGTGGTGACGAAGGTCGCCTCGAGGTCCGCGGTGATGTCGCCGATCGTCGCCTGACCGTCGCAGCGCTTCAGGATTTCGCCGGCGCTGCCGTTCAGCTTGATCATGCCCTCCGGGTACAACAAGACATGCGCGCTTTGCGCAGGCTCCCATTGCAGACGAAAGCGTCGTTCGATCCGTGGCCGTGACGCCGCGGTCACCGACACGGCATTCTCGCTCATGCGGCCACCCCGTAGCGCAGCGCCATGGCATCACTCATCTGCCACAGAACATCGAGTTTGAACTTCAGGATCTCGAGGGCGCGTTCCTGCATTGCACGCGTCGTGAAATGATCCAGCGTGAACCCCAGTCCAAATTCCACGTCGCGCCGCGCCAGGCTCACGCGACTCTGGAAATAGTGCAGCCCCGATGGATTGATCCACGGATAGTGCTCGGGCCAGTTGGCCAGCCGCTGCTTGTGAATTTCCGGCGCAAACAGTTCGGTCAGCGACGAGCACACCGCCTCCTGCCACGGCGCGCGGCGCGCGAAGTTCACGTAAGCATCGACCGCGAACCGCACTCCCGGCAGCACCAAGGTCAGGCTCTCCACGGATTCGCGGGTCAGGCCGACCGCCTCCGCCAAACGCAGCCACGACTCGATCCCGCCCGCGTCATCGCCGTAGCCATCGTGGTCCAGGATGCGCTGCACCCAATTGCGCCGCACCGCACGGTCCGGGCAATTCGAGAGGATTGCCGCATCCTTGATGGGAATGCTGATCTGATAATAGAACCGGTTCGCCACCCAACCCTGGATCTGTTCCCGGCTCGCCCCACCGGCGTTGAGCAGCTTGTTGTAAGGATGATGAATATGGTAAGCGCTGCCCTGCTGGCGCAGCTGCGCCTCGAATTCCTCGCGGCTCCAGGCACTCAAAGGATGATCTCCATGCCGTCCCGCGCCACCTCGACCCCTCGCCGTCGCAATTCCTCGGACTGCGCCGACGATTCATCGAGAATGGGATTGGTGTTGTTGATGTGAATCAGGATCTTTCGCGTGTCCGGGGGCAATCGGGCCAGCCATTCCAACATTCCGTCGGGGCCGCTCTGCGGCAGATGACCGATGTCGCGCGCATGTTTGCGCGACACGCCCAGGCGAATCATTTCATCGTCGGTCCAAAACGTGCCGTCCACCATGACGCATGCCGCGCCCAGCATGGCCTCCCACAAACGCGGATCGATGGCGGCGAGGCCCGGCGCATACACGACGCTCCGACCGGAGTCTTCGTCGGTCATGACCAATGCAAGATTGTCGCCGCTGATCGGCGCATCCCGGTTGGGCGAATACGGGGCGGGTTTGCTCGCCACCGGCAGCGCGCGCCAACTGACGCCGCCCACGGTATCGATCTCGAACGGAACATCCAGCTCGATCCGCCGCCGGTCGACGCCGCAAAAATGTTTGAGTACTCCGAATACCGGATTGCCCAGGGTCAGGTCCGAATGAGTGCTGTCGGTGCACCAGATGGGCCAGGGCCGATTCGATTCCCTCAGCATGTACAGGCCCGTCGTATGGTCCACTTGGCCATCGACGAGGACGATCGCCGCGAGCGCCGTGTCGCGAATCGATCGATTGGGTTGTAGGTCGGGCGCCGCCTGCAGTTGGGCCAGGATGTCCGGCGAGGCGTTGACCAGCACGGTCGCCCCCCCGGGCCGCCCGGTGACGGCGATCGAGGACTGGGTCCGGGCCCGGGCGTTCAGGGTACCCGCCCGAAATCCCGCGCAATTGGGGCAGTTGCAATTCCATTGAGGAAAACCGCCCCCGGCGGCAGACCCCAGCACACGAATTTTCACGTCGAGGTGAGCGCGCCCGCCACCGCCCTTAAGGGCAGCGCGGGCAACGCCCGGTCGGCTGCTAGCGGTTCGACACGTACATGGTGATTTCCATGCCGAAGCGCAGATCGATGGCCGTCGGTGTTTCCCATTTCATAAGCAATCTCCTGTGGTTGTGGTTCGACGTATCCTCCGCTGCACCGCCCTACCCCGAATCAGTAACATCATGAAAGTGAGGTCATGATTTTCATGAGGGTGCCGCGAACGCTCGCCCTGTTACCATAGGGCGCAAATGAGACTGCGGACCCGCCTGAATCTCGTGGTAGCCGGCCTCAGCGCCGCTTTTGTGCTCGTGTTGCTCGGCGCCGAAGTGGAGAGCACCCGCGCCTCGATCCGCGAGGAAATAGAATCCGCCAACCGCGTTGCCGCCCAGCTGCTCGGCCAGCTGGCCGCCATTTATTCCAACGTGGGCGGCCCCGATTGGGTGCTGGAATTCCTGCGGCAGACCGGACGCGTACGTTCCAACGAGGTCACCCTGACCGCCGCCGATGGACGGTTGCTCTACCGTTCGCCGCGCGCCACCTACAAGGCGGACCGCGAAGCCCCGGCCTGGTTTGCCGACATCATGGCTCCCCGGGTCACGAAGATCACGTTTGGCCTGCGCGGCGGCGTACGTCTGGTGATCGAGGCGCAGCCGTCGCGCGCCGTGCTCGATGCCTGGGATGACATAATCCGCCTGACGGCGTTCGGCGTCGGCCTGCTGATCGTGGTCAATGTGCTCGCTTTTTGGAGCGTGGCGCGGGTCCTCAAGCCCTTTCCCATCATCGCGAAGGGCCTCGAGCGCATCCAACGAGGAGACCTGACGTATCGCCTGCCCGCACTCACCGGCGAGGAGGCAGGCACCATCGGCGTGGCCTTCAACCGCATGGCCCAGGCCGTCGAAGACAAGGTTCAGGCCGAACGTCACGCCCGCGACGTCGAGGCCCGTCTCGAGGAGCGGCGCGAAATGGCCGCCTTGGCCGATCAGCGGGTCGAGGAGGAACGGCGTTTGATCGCCCACGAGCTGCACGATGAGTTCGGGCAATCCGTCACCGCCATTCGCAGCCTCGCGCTCGCCATTGCCACCCAGACAGCAACCCGCGACCCCGCGACCGGCGAGGTGGCGCACCTGATCTCCGATGAGGCCGCGCGGCTGTACGACGCCATGCACGGCCTGATCCCTCGCCTCGCCCCCCTGTCGCTCGACACCATGGGTCTTACCGCCACGCTCGAAAACCTGGCCCGCGACTGGCAGCGACGCCACCCGGAGATCACACTGACCCTGCGTCACGATCTGCCGCCCGATCTCGGCCCCGGCGTCACGCTCGCCATCTACCGGGTGGTCCAGGAAGGCGTCATCAATGCCCTGCGCCATGCACGGGCGACGCGGGTCGACGTCGACGTCAGCAGCGATGAGCAGCGAATCAAGGTCGATGTCGCGGACGACGGCATCGGACTGCCACCCGAGTGGCTGAGACCCGGCCATTTCGGTTTGCGCGGGCTCACCGACCGGGTCACGCAGCTGGGCGGCGCGTTCCACATCGGGAACGGCGCGGCTGGCGGCACACGGCTGACCGCCGACATCCCGCTAACCACGCCGGTGCCGGCATGACGCGCGTGTTGCTGGTCGACGATCATGCCGTGGTGCGAATGGGGTTTCGGCTGTTGCTACAATCGAATCCGGATCTCACGATCGTCGGCGAAGCAGAGTCCGGCGAGGCGGCCTGTCTGCTGTATCCCGAACTCACGCCCGATGTGGTCGTCATGGATCTCGCCATGCCTGGCATGGGGGGCCTCGAGGCGCTGCGGCGCATCATCGCGCGCCAGCCCAATGCAAGAATCCTGGCTCTGTCGGCGCATGATGATGTGATGCACGCCCGCCGCACCCTGCAGGAAGGTGCGCTCGGGTTTTTATCCAAACGCAGCGCCCCCGAAGCGTTGCTGGAGGCCGTCGCCACGATCGCCGCCGGGCGGCGCTACATCGATCCGGCGCTGGCACAGAAATTGGCGCTGGCGGAATTCGACGGCGGCACCAAGTCGCCGGTCGAGCAGCTCTCGGAACGGGAATTCGACGTATTCCTGCGCCTTGCCGGCGGCGCAACCGTGCAGCGCATCGCGCAGGACCTCAAGCTATCCGCCTCGACGGTCGGCACCCATCTCTACAACATCAAGCAAAAGCTGTCCGTGGTGAACCAATCGGAGCTCACGTTGATTGCCATTCGTCATGGCCTGATCGAGGCGTGAAGATCGCTGTTGGCCACGGTGCCGCGGTCGGCCGGCGCATCCGTCATCGGCACGGCCCGCCTCAACAGGTAGCGCCGCATGGCGACCGCCGGCGCATCGGACGCGACGGAAATTTCGTAGCGCTCCGGATCGTCTTCCGCCAGCACCTGCTCCAGTTTGGTGAGAGCCTCGACGTCTTCGCGAAACGCCATCATGAGCTGGCCGCGCATGAATTCCGTGATCGACGAATCCTCCTGCGCGAAATCACGGCTGTGCACGATGAAGTAGTGCGTGCTGCCATGGGTCTCCGGCGTCGGCACGTGGCAGGTGCGGATGATGAACTCCGGCCGCTTGTCCGGCGCCAGCTCGGTATCGTAGAAGGTTACGCTCACCACGTGCAGGCCCGGTGCGACGAACTCCGAGGTCGCGATGCGCGCCGCATGATCGTGGCCGAGGCCGGTCGGCACCGCCCAAACGGGGGGCAGGCGCGTGGGCACCACGCTGCGAGTGATGCGGTAGCGGCCATCGCTCGATTCGACCTCGTACGGCGCGCGCGCATAGTCCGGCGTGCCAAAACTGCCCGCGTGCACATAGGTCAAATGAGTCAGATCCAGCAGGTTCTCATGCAGGCTCACATAGTTGCCTGGCAGATGAAAGTAATCCTGAGACGAGACCCATTGATCGCTCTCGAGCCACGGCGTGGCAGGAATACGCCCCGGGTCGGCCTCCGTTTCGGCACCGAACCACCCCCACACGAACGGCCCCCGCTCCACCAGCGGGTAGCGCCGCACGCCGATGCCCTTCGGGCACGTGGCCTGCGAGGGAACCTCGATGCAGTCCCCGACCTTGTCAAAACGCATGCCGTGATAACCACAGATGACGGTGTCGCCGTCCAGTTTTCCGGCCGACAGGGGATAGGATCGATGCGCGCACCGATCCTCCAACGCCACCGGCTCTCCTCGAGTCGTCCGGAACAGGACGAGGCGCTGCCCGATGATGGTCCGCTCGAGCAATGCCCGGCCGATCTCGGTCACGAAGGCGACGACGTACCACTCGTCCTTGATGAAAGGAGTATTGCGATCCGCCATCTGGCGCATGGCGCGTTGCGACGCCCGAAGCAGCGAAGTTTGCGGCAAACTCATCGAACCCCCTTATATCCCGGTGCCAGCGATCGTCATGCGGCAGAGTATAAAATCAATCTCCCCCACGGTCTGTCCACTCATTGGTGGACAAGGCCGGTGAGCGTAGAGCCGCGTGAGTGACCTGCCGCTGATCCGGTTCGTGATGGCGATCGGAGAACCCGGCTTCGCGGCCGCGGCGATCTCCTATCTGAACACCGAGGTGGCGGTCGACCACGTATCATTCTTCGTTCTGGACCATGAACTCACGCCGCACCTGCTGGGAGCGGCGAGCAAGGCCGGCTCCCGGACCGCGCTGCTCGCCGGACGGCTCTACGAACGCTCCTCGTTCTACCGCCACGACCCGAACGGCCAACGCATCAGCGGCCGATCGGGCGAGGACGACGTCATGCTGTTTCGCCAGAGCGCCGCGGACATTCGTGACCCGAACTATCGCAATCGTCTATATCGGCACTTCAATCTGTTGGAGCGCATTTCCCTGGTGCGCGCGGTCAACGGGCGCTGGTTCACCTTCAACGTCTACCGCGACGTCGAATCCGGGGCGTTCGCCGGCCACGACCTCGATACGCTGTCCGGTCTGGCCGCCCTCTTGGTCACCTGCACGGCCAAGCATGTCGCGCTGACAGGACACGCGGCCGACGGGGACATTCCCCAGTCACGCGAATACCTCGAATCCTTGCTGGAATCGATCGAACCCCGTTTGACCTCGCGGGAACGACAGGTGTGTTCGCTCGCGCTCACGGGGCTCACGGTGGATGCCATTGCCACCGCGTTGAACGTCCAACAATCGACGGTCGCCACCTTGCGACGGCGCGCATATCAGAAACTTGGAATCACCAAGCTGAATGGCTTGTTCGCGTTGTGCATCGCAAGGATATCGCGGCAGAACGAGGCTCTCTAGCGCTGGCGACGCTGCCCGCGCGCTTTTCCACCGAGGTGTCGACAACCTGAGGGTCAGCGCCCGGTGTCGGAGCCCGCGATATACGCGCCCAGCCCCAGCATGAGGACGCCGGATCCATAGGACATCATCTTCGCCGGCCTCGGTGAACGGCGCAGATAGCCTGACAGACGGGAGGCCATCGCAACGACGATCAAATCCACGGTCGTATTCAGCACGACGCAAATGAGCCCAAGCATGGCGAACTGCGGCGCAGGCGGCAGGCCGTGGTCGATGAACTGCGGAATGAAGGCCAGAAAAAAGAGCGCCGTCTTCACGTTGAGCGCTTCGGTGAGGATCCCCTCCCTGAACGCTTTGCCGAAGCCATGCGGTGGCGAGAGGGCCATACTGCCGGCTTGGCGCCGGGCGCTCAACAGTGACCGCACGCCCAAGAAGATGAGGTATGCGGCACCGACGTATTTCACGACGAGAAATGCCCTGGCCGAGGTGGCAAGCAACGCCGACAGGCCGACCGCAGCGACCAGCACATGAATCAACCCGCCGGTCGCAGTGCCGAGCGTGGACGCCAGACCATCCGCTTTTCCTCCGGATAAGGTCCGAGCCATCACGTAAAGGATGCCGGGACCGGGGGTCAGGGCCAAAACCAACGCCGCCGCAACAAACGGGGATAACGACATGAACACCTTCCAGATGAATTCGATTGATCCGCGCGTTATCTCGACAGCTTATCTCACCGTGGCGCGACCCGGTATCGCAGCTCGTCGATTCCACCGCAAAGGGCCCGCGCAAATCGCCGTGCTAACATCCGTATCATGCCGCCGATCCCATTCCGCACCCAGCTCTTGAAGTGGATCGGCAACAAGCAGAAGCAGGCCGACGCCATCATCGGCTTCTTCCCGACCAGCTTCCGCATGTATTTCGAACCCTTCCTGGGGAGCGGCGGCGTGCTCGGTGTGCTCGCTCCCAAACACGGCGTCGCCAGCGACGGCTTCCTGCCCCTGATGGAAATCTGGCGCTGCCTGATGAGCGACAAGGAGGCACTGAAGCACCATTATGCCGAGCGGCACGAGTTGGTGAAGGCCGTGGGCAAGCAGGCGGCCTACGCCAAGGTCCTTGCCGATTACAACGCCGCACCCAACGGCGCCGACCTGGTGTTCCTCTGCCGCGCCTGTTACGGCGGTGTCGTGCGGTTCCGCAAGCAGGATGGCTTCATGAGCACGCCGGTCGGCATCCACGAGCCCATCAGCCCGGATAGTTTTGGCGCCCGGGTCGATCTCTGGCACGCACGACTGCAGGGCGTCGAGTTTCATCACGAGGACTTTGGCAGCGCCATGAGCCGCGCAGGCCGTGGGGACCTCGTCTACTGCGATCCCCCGTACTCGGACAGCCAGGCCATCCTGTACGGAGCTCAAGCCTTCTCACTGCCCACGCTCCTCGAATCCATCGCCGCCTGCAAGGCGCGGGGTGTTCGCGTGGCTCTGAGCATCGACGGCACGAAGCTGTCGGGTCGCAAACTGTGCGACATCCCGCTGCCGGACGGATTGTTCGAGCGCGAGGAGTTCATCGCCGTCGGGCGCTCGATGCTGAAGCGGTTTCAAATGGTTGGAAGGACCTTGGAAGGGCACGAGGTCAGGGATCGACTATTGCTGACCTATTGACCCCACGGCGTCCGCACCCGGCGCGCGAAATCCGAAGGGTTGCCAAAAGCGTCCGACGAGCTTAATGTTTGCACATGCACACCCTCGAGCGCATCACCATCGGTCCTGAAATTCGGTTCGGCAAGCCCTGCATTCGTGACACCCGCATCACCGTGGGGGAAGTGCTCGGATTCCTGGCGGGGGGCGGAAGCGAAGCCGAGCTGCTCACGGACTTCCCTCAATTGAGCCATGACGACGTGCTGGCGTGCTTCGGATTTGCAGCGGAGCGCGAGCGCCGACTGCTCGCGCTTCCGGCAGCGTAGTGACCGTCCGGCTGCTCTTGGATGAAAATCTATCGGAGCGTCTGCTGCGCCCGCTCGCCGATCTGTTCCCAGGATCGGACCATCTCCGAAGCCTCCGGCCCGGCGGCGCCTCGGACAAGGACGCCTGGGAGCTTGCCCGCACCGCTGGCTATATGCTCACCACACGGGACGAGGACTTCGTCGGCATGAGCGTGCTGCAGGCAAATCCCCCCAAGGTGCTGTGGCTCAACGTGGGCAATTCGCGAAACGCGGTGATCGCGGCGTTGCTTCGCTCGCACGCGGCTGATATCGAAAACTTCGCGGTGCACGAGGAACACACGTTCCTCGCCATCGGCTTTTATCGGGCGGGCCCCGTCCGCTGAACCGCGGTCGGTAGAAAGGAGCCATGTTCCGGCATCTTTGCCGCGATCGCCCGCACCGAGTCCTTGATCTGCCGCAGATAGGCGAGATTGCTCTGACTGTCGTAGCTGTCGATCAGCGGGTTGTAATCCCGCGGACGATGCCCCTGACCGGTCAGTACCGCGTCGGGATTTTACGACAGTCGGGATCGAAACGCCGACCGATTGACCGAACTTTAGCGGATGGACGCGGTGACGGCCTGCGCGCGCGCATCCAGCGATTTGATCAAGCCGATGACGTCGGCAATCATCCCTTCATTGCTCAGGATGGGCGCCAGGCGCCCATCCGCCATGGCGGCGAACATCGAAGTCACCCGACCGTCGACGAACATTTTCGTGCTCACGAGACGCGTCCCATGGCTGTAATCCGCATAGCGCCAACCATGCACGGTGCTGAGCGGCTGAATCGGCTTACCGTTCGCGGTGTGCCAGCCATAAATCGCCACCCGATCGAGGTGATCTCGCAACCGGTTGGTGAGCACCAAATCCTTCTTATCGCCGGCGATCAGATCGCCCAATGACACTCCCAGCGCGGCACGTTGACCGGCGACGAGCTCATTGTGATGCAGGGAATAGCTCGTGGAACGCATCTCGCTGCCCGCGGGAAGCGGCTGGGGAGCGAAATGGCCGACGGCCTGCTCGTAAATGGCATCGACCATTCGGGGCGTCGGCAAGATGAACCCAAAGTCCACGGCGGTCGACAACGCGGTGGCCAGACGCATCGGCATCAGCAAAAAATCCTCGTCGGAACCGATGGCAAGGTAATCCGGAGCCGCGCAAATGACGACGTTGACGAGCGGACCATCGACGGGCCGGGATGTCAGTCGGATGGGTACCAATCGGCGCAAAAATCCGGGGATGTTTCCCGACAGCAATTCTTTGCGAATCGCCGCTTCGCGCTCATCGTCGGTGAGTCCGCGAAGTCCCGCGGCGAACGCTCGTCCGCCGGGCGCAGCGGCGTCCCGCGCCGGGATGCCCTGAGCCAGGGAATCGTCGCAAGGACCCCGAGCGGTCGCCCGAGCACCGTGCCAGTGGACGATGACAAGCAGGGCGACCGTACCCAGGAGCGCTTTTCGATAGTTCATGGCGATACCAGCCGCTGGAGTGTAAGCACCAAGTATCGCAGCAAGTCGGCCGCAATGGGAGCATGTTTGGCGAAAGGAGGGAAATTCGCTTTCCAGGCCCCCCCTGGCCGCGCTCGGGGGCTGGCGCGCACCCTTCTTGCACCGCACACGCGTCATGGCGACCGGTCCTGCTCCAGCGTCCGGATCGCGTCGGCAAATAATGACGCGCCGGCCGGACACATCGCCGGCAAACAAACTTCCGCTGATGACGGCATGGCTGCGTTTCTTGTCCATGAACGCGAAATTAACGGCGCGGCCCTGCACGCTCACCAGCGGCCGCAGCATCCGCTCGCTGGAGTCGAACACGCTCTCCTCGAGGGGGCTGAGCAGCATGCCCGCGGCCGCGGCCACGCTTGCACCGAATACGGCAGATGCCGCAGGCGCGAACAAGGAGACGGATTGCGTCAGCATTTCTGGCATTGGTTTACCGACTGGATCGTTCGTGGCGAAATACCTCCACTCTGCTCGCGGAGAGCATGCAGGTTGGCGCAGTATCGAGGTGCGCACATCGAGTGTCGGTGCGTTAGCGAACAACGACCTGCACGGCCCGTCATGACGACCTTCGCGCCGGGTATCGCGAAGCAGTTATGTGCGTCGGCGGACGGAACAGGTGAATCGTGTATGTCAGTGTAAGCGCCATTCGCAAAGACGCGCTTCAACGGAGCTGAGGACCATGACCAATTTCAGATTGGCAGCCGTGATATTGGCTGCAACGCCGGCAATCTTTCTCGGAGCGAACGTACAGGCGGCGGTGCCGGCGCCGAAGGAATCCTGCTCGAACATTCAATGGAATCCGAAGTTTCTCAAGGATTACCCGAAGGCTCCCGTCGAGTGCCGCGAGGTCACGGTCAAGGACGGAATCAAATACGCGAAATTCAACGGCAAGGTGTCGAAGGTGGATCACCTGTTCGTCCAAGTGGAGGTATCCGATGTCGCCGACATTCCGGTGAGCACGATCGCGTTCCAGGTTGGAGTCGGCGGTCGCATTACGCTGAACGACAAGGAGGAACGCGTAAGTGACCTCAAGGTCGGCGACCAACTGACGTTCTGGGTCCGCGAGGGTGCATTCGGTATTTCGCCGACCTTGGTGGCGGAGCCCATCGCCGTCATCAAACCGGAAGCCATGTCGGCTAACTGATCGTACGGCACGAGAAGGAGTGAGCAAGATGCATTCTTATTGGAACGATTGGTATTTCGCCTGGGGCTGGTTTCTGTGGTTCGGAATCATTTTCCTGGCCTTCTCGAGCATCGGCAACTGGGGTTATACTTACCGCGCGCACCGGAAATACGACACGGCCCCGAGCGCAAGAGCGCTGGACATCCTCAACGAGCGCTATGCCCGGGGCGACATCAGTCGCGAGGAGTACGGCAGGCTAAAGACGGAGATTTCGAGCACCTAGGCGCCGACGCAATCGCAGGGGCGACGGCCCCTCCCGCTACGGTGAGCGGGGGGGGGAATTGCAAAAGACGGCCCATTTAGGAAGGCTCCGAAAGTCCTCGTTGGGTGGTCATATGTGAAGAACTTTTTTGGCCGCGTGATGTTGCGCATTTCCGACCGCATCACTTCTCCGAGAGCGCATCTTTCGGAACACTATGCGGGCCGAAGTCAATCGCCTTGTCTCGGGAACCAAGAGAGCAGCTGATGCACATTGAACCGCCATACGCGCCCCGGCGATCAACTCTGATTCGCTTCGTCGCCACCGCACTGTTGCTGACTCTCGCGGCCTGCAGCCAATTGAGCAATACCAGAAAGCCCACCCCGGACAAGAACGCGCCACGCGCGCAGCTGTCCATCGGTTACAGCCTGCTTTACCAGGAGGCCGATGGGATTCCTAAACTAAAGTGGCTCTTCATGTTTAAGGACAAACCGGAAGAAATGGGGCGGGTCACCAATGAACTGGTCGACTATTACCAGCAGCTGGCCGACACCATGCAGCGGCTATCCAAGCAATTTCCCGCCATGCGCATCGACGTGGCAGCAATGTCCGAGATCGAGGGCGAGGAGCGCAAAGCCATTGGCGCGGACTCCGCCAAGGACTTCGCCCCGCTCATTGGCAAGACCGGCGTCGAATTCGAGCGGGAGGCGCTGCTCATGTTTTACGACGCGCTCAACGAGCAACGTCATCTTGTCGGGGTGATGGTGGGGCTCGAAACCGATCCGGGCCTGAGGAAGTTCTTGGAGACGACAAAGGCCCAGTTGGAAGCACGCTACGCGAAAGTCGGGGCGCTATTGAACCGCCGCTATTTCACTCATTGAGTTGCGCCGCCTGGCAGGTTCAGAGCACCCGTCACCGAGGCGTTGCAGATCGCGGCCCCATCATCGTTACCGGAGGGCCCTAGCGGGGTTCAGGATCCACTGCCGGCTTGAGCGCCGCATCGGTGGCCGGCGTTGGCGGCACGAGCAGGGCCACGGCCACCGTACCCAATGACAGCACCAAGACGGCCCAAAATGTCAGGTTGAGAGCCTGCGCCAGAGACAGGCGGATCGCCGCATCCCCGGCCGCGAGATCGTGTGTGTTCAACAGCTGGCGTAACTGATCCGAGGTGACCGGCGCCGCTTTTCCCGAACCCCTCAAGCCATGGTTGAGTACGGCGCCGAGTAGAGTGGCTCCCAGCGTACTGCCCAGATTGCGCGAGAAGATATTGGACGCCGTGACGCTGCCGCGTTGCGTGGAATCGACGATTTCTTGCATGAGAACCAGCGACGGCACGCTGATGAGTCCCATGCCGAAGCCCATCACGAGAGATCCCATCGCGGCTAACAGAGGGGACGCATTGGGCGTCAACAACACGAATGCCATGGCGCCGAGGGGCTGGAGCAGCGCGCCGGTGACCAGCAGGTGCCGCAGCGCGAATCGGTGGAAGAGACGGGCGGCGATGGTGGCGCCCGCCGGCCACCCGATGAGCATGGTCGTGAGCGTGAATCCCGCCATGGTCGGCGAACGCTGCATGACGAGCTGCACGTAAATCGGCAAAAAGGTGGTCAGTCCGATGAGCGCCATGTTGGCCAGCACGGAAACGCCGTTGGTCGCCGCGATCGGCCTGTGGCTCCACAACGCAAAGGAGACGATCGGATGGGTGACCCGGCGCTCCACCATCACGAAGATCACGGTTGCGATGCAGAACACCGCCGCCGCGGCCGCGAGTTCCGATGGGTGCTGGTTGCCTATGTCGGTGAGTGCAATCAAAAGAGACGTGACGGCGACCGTGAACGAGACGGCGCCGCCCACGTCGGTGGAACGGCGCTGGTGCGTCGAATTTTCCTTGAGGAACAGAATGAAACCCGACGCGGCCGCGATGCCCACGGGAATGTTCATCCAAAAGATCCAGGCCCATGACACGGAGCGGACGATGAGCCCGCCCAAGACGGGTCCGACCACGGCGGCGACGGCCCACACGCTCGCCAGGTACCCTTGCACCTTGCCGCGCTCGCGCGCCGGGTACAGGTCCGCCACGATCGTCATCGCGACCGGCTGCAGGGCGCCCGCCCCGACACCCTGAATCAACCGGAAGCAGATCATGGCCGGCATCGACCAGGCGAAGCCTGCCAATAGCGAACCCAGGAGAAAAATGCCGATCCCGACCAGCATGACCGGCTTGCGGCCGTACGCGTCGGCGAGATTTCCGAAGACGACCGTCATGGCGGTCTGCGCCAGCAGGAACGACGAGAATACCCAGCTGTACAGATGCAGGCCGCCAAGATCTGCGACGATCTGGGGCATGGCAGTGGATACAATGGTCGCTTCGATGGCAATCATGGCCATCGTCGTCATGACCGAGGCAATGACGAGCAAACGGGACGGTTTTACGGTCGGCAACACAGTTCTCAGAGCGGGGAGGGAACACACAGTTTAGCCGTAGCCAACGGCTTTGAGTTGCCCCGATATGGTCGACCGCGTGCGTCGTTTGCATTTCAGACGGCAGCTCCGGGCTCGTCGCCGCGGCTTCAAGTCTGGGTCGATATCGGCGCTGGCGATCCCCGCGTCCGGGCGTGAATCTGCGTGCCCAGACTGATGATCCGATCACTGGATACGACGGCGCCGACGTCGATCTCGGGCGCAGCCTCCAATTCAGCATACAGCGGACCGAAGTCGGTCTCCAGGGTTTCGCGCAGCAATTGCTCGAAGCTGTCGATGACGAAGTAATTTTGTTGAAAGTCGTCGATCCGGTACTTGGTCCTCATGACCCGCTTGAGATCGAATGCCAGTCGATTGGGAGAATCGCTGTCCAAGGCAAACAACGACTCGCTGTTGGACGAGACGATGCCGGCTCCATACAATTTCAAGCCGCTCCCGTCCCGTATCAGACCGAATTCCACCGTGTACCAATAGAGGCGGGCCAGCCGATGGATGGAACCATACTTCATCGCCCGTAGTCCGCCCTGGCCATAGGCCTGCATATAGTCGGCGAACATGGGGTGCACGAGAAGCGGGACATGCCCGAACACATCGTGGAATACGTCCGGTTCCTGGAGGTAATCGATCTGCTCGGGCGTGCGAATGAACCGGCCCGCCACGAAGCGACGGTTTGCCAAGTGCTCGAAGAACACGTCATCCGGAATCAACCCCGGAACGGCCACCACCGACCAGCCGGTCGCCTTGTGCAATCGCTCGGACAATTCGTCGAAATCCGGGATCCCGGGTTTGGACATCCGAAGTACGTCGATTCCTTCCAGGAACGCAGGCGCCACGCGGGTCGACAGCATCGAGACCTGTCGCGCGAAGAGCGTGTCCCACATCGCGTGCTCTGACGGGCTGTAACGGTTCCATTCTTGCGGGATCAGACATTTATCCATCGGTGGTCAACTCCAATGCGCCTTCCAGCTTGGTGACCGCGTGCAGAAATGCTTGTTGCTCGGCATGCGACAAACACGACAACAGGTGACTCTCGCGTTGCAGAGCCAACGGCACCAAGGCGGCAACCATGCGCTGTCCCGCACGGGTCAACGCGATGGCCATTTCACGGCCATCGTCATCATTCGATTCCCGGATCACCAGCTTGCGGGCCTCCAAGGACGAAATCGCCCGGCTGACGCGTGTCTTGTGCATCCGGGTGCTGAAGACGATCTGTTGTGCGGTACACACGCGGGATTTCCCCACCGTGACCAACACCCGCCATTCCGGAATCAGCAGCCCAAACCGGTCGCGGTAGATCTCGGACAGATTCATGCTGACGGCGTCCGCCAACCGATTGAGCCGAAAGGGCATGAATTTCTCCAGATGCAGCTCGTCCGCAGTCGATAGAGTTGGCATTTGCAATTTCCTTTAGCAAGCTATCAATGAACGGCAGATGTCGCGTCCGTCGAGGATGGGCATAGGCGACCAGGCAGTAAACCCAAGGATAGCGGCCGGGAACCATGGCGGAAAGCGCATCGGCTGTACTTTATACGTGCGCCGAACGCCATGGCGTCGGCACCGGCGCGATGCCGTTGAAAATGAGCTGTCCTTCGACCCGCACGCGAAACTCCCGGCGCTTCTTTGCAAATTCCCACGGATACACTCCGCCGCGTGTGGGAATGCCTCGAGCTGACCACTCCGCATCTATAATTTGCGCGGATTGCTCAATTGCCATCAGAATGAAGGTTATCAAATTGTTTGTGCGGGCTCCGGAGCCTGCCCGTATGGCGTGATTCTCGAAAGTAAAGGATAGATCGCCCGATGACATTCAAGACATCTTTGCTGGTCGGCTTGCTTTGCGCGATGCAACCACTCCTGGCGGGTGCACAATCCGCCACCGATATGGCCGTGCTGAAGGGACTCGCACCCGTTACCGTATTATCGAAGACCCCCGAAGGCAACGCCGCCCTGGCCGCGAACTACACGGTCACTGGCGGCATCCAAACAGGCGCCATCAAGCAGTCCACTCTCTTACCGTTCGCGGAACAACAGCAACAAGCGCTTCAGGATGCTTTCATCACCGGTGGCAATCTCGCGCAGCTTGCGGACGGCCTGGGAACCACGCTCGGCTCCGGGTACCTGGCACGCTCCCACTACATAGATCGGACCCATTTCACGAACCTCGGCCAACCGATTGCAGACATCATTGCGTATGCCCTAGCCACGACCCGAATGAGTTCGGGTTCCGCCAAGTACTTCTTCGCCAACGCGACCACCGACGCGAAAACGCCTGCCTCATCCGAAGCAATGGCAATACTCAAGACCCTGGGGGGTGACACCGATATTTTCGGTAAGAGCTATCACTTTCCGGCAGGGACGGCCGGCGCCGACGCTTACGGCAATTCGCGCCCATTTCAGACCGAACCGAGTGTGTTATCGATCGTTGGTCGCGATTATCTCAACGCCCCCGCCGATAACGGGGCATACAACCATGGGCCACTCATGGATCTGACCGATAGCCCCTCCTTTCCCAGCGGTCATACGACTTACGGCTATACCGGCGCAATTCTTCTAGGGGTTCTCGTGCCGACGCGGTATCCACAGATGATCGCGCGCGGCGCGGAATACGGCAACGACCGCATTTTGGTGGGGGCTCATTATGCGATGGATGTGATCGGCGGCCGCACGGTTGCCCTCTACGGTATGGCACATCTACTCGCGAATGATCCGGCTTACGTGGGGCGCGCGCTGCACGGCGCACCCACCATCAAGGACTTTCCAGCTGCGCTAAAGTCGGCGAGGACCGACATGGCCGTCACCCTGCAGGCAGCGTGCGGAAAGACTATCCAGGAATGCTCAGACGAGGACACTGGACGTCTAAGCAATCGCGCAGCAAACGACGCATCCTATGCGGACACGCAGACCTACAACCTGCCGGTGGTTTATCCAAAAACCGCCGGTTCGGTTGAGGATGTCGGAAAACTCGCCCCGGAAGCTGGCAATTTATTGACCGTTGCATTCCCCTCTTTGAGCCTAAAGCAGGCTGACGAGATCTTGACCGAAACCGAAGGACCGGGCGGCGGATTCCTCGACGACGGATCATCCTTCGGTGTTTATTCCCGCCTCAACCTGTATGCGGCGACAACCAGAGCCACGGCGCTGGTCTCCGGCCAGGCCTCAGGCACTCACCGTGGCGGCGAGATCCAGGAGCATGGCGCGAAGCGCAACTGAACACCTTCAGCAGGGGTGACAGGCGTCCGCAATTCTTGCGCGGCATCGGGCGGAAGATCGAGTGGCAGCCGCCGCAACCCTCTTGGAAACTGAACGCCCCGCTTCTCCATGATCGAAAAGGTCGACCCGCAATCAATCGGTCGAAGAGAACGATCAGATAGTCGGAGCGGATTTCGGAGCCTTCATGCAGAAATTACCCGCTAGTCGCGCCCGCCAAGATGTTGTACTTGACGGCCTTGGCGATAGGCCTCACCACGTTTCCGGGCCGCTTTTGTAGCGTGACGAATCCAAATATCGCCAGCCGATTAAGAGTGCGCGACAAATTGCTGCTCGCTCGACCTGTCTGCTGAGAAAGAGCAGCAATGGAATCCGGCTTTTGCTCAGCAATGATCTTGATGAGTTCCATATTTTTGTCGCTCAGCGTCTCGGCGAGCGATTTCATACTCGGGAACCAAATCTTCGGGTCGCTTGGCTTGGGCTTGTACTGGCCTCGGGCAATGGCAATGGCTCGTGCCCGCACTTTTTCTTGCGGCATGATGCCAATCGTAATTACTTTCATGTCGCACCTCCGTCCTTCAGCATTCGATCTACAGCGGCAAAGAAATTCTCGACTAACTTTCCAGCATCCGTAAATTCGTAGACTTCTATGCTGCGTCCGTCCGGATGCCAAAGGTCATACCCCACCTGCCGCGGAGAGAACCGACCGCCCTCCTTACGGGCCGAATGGGCATTGTCAAAACCCAAAATACGCTTTCCATGTTTATCATGCCGCGTCAACGAATAGTCGATTCCGTGCGGCACCTGGGCGAGGGGTTTCGTCTTCGAGCCTCTATGCTTGACCCAATAGCCACGATCTTGAACTATCACTTCCCCGTCCAAATCCAACAGGAATTCCGACGGATTTTAGGCGATCGCCCGTCTTCCATCATTGAGGTAAAATCCGATCTCCGCGAGACTCAAAGGGGCGTTTTCTTGGTTGCAATGATCGATTACAAATCCGACCACGGAAGCCGCTCGCAACTCGGGCAAAAGTCAAGTGCCGTGTATGCCCCCAATAACGCGTGGCCGCATCTCGTGATTGATGACTTTTTCGATCCAGAATGGCTTGAGCACGTGCGAGTTGAAGTCTCTGCTCGCTTGCGGCTTGATCATATCCTCAAGGCGCTGGTACAGGACCTGACCCCGCCAATATTCAGAAAGACCATCCGAGCGCTTAAGCGCCGACATCGTGGCGACAAGATGGTCGAAGTGTAGAGCTCTTGCGAATGGCTATTTTCACTGCACACAATATTCGATTGGACGACGGAACGCTGACTAAGCCGGACGTCGGGGTTTCGACCGGCGAGAACTCGACGTTTCTCGCGGCCAAGCGAATTCTGGAGATGGTGTATCCCGGCAAAAAGGATCATCTCAGACTCGCCGATCTCGGTTGCCTCGAGGGTGGCTATACCATTGAATTTGCGCGGCTCGGGTTTCAGTCGCTGGGAATCGATGTACGTCCAATAAATATTGAGGCATGCCGCTACCCACAATCCAAGGTAAATCTGCCGAACCTCGAGTTTGTCGTTGATGATGTTTGGAACATCGAAAAATATGGCTCCTTCGATGTCATGTTCTGTTGCGGGCTCTTTTATCACCTGGATCAGCCACGGAAATTCCTTGACATTATGTCGAAGGTAACTCGCCGAGTATTGATTCTAGACACTCACTTCTCTGAGGCCAAGGATTCACCCAGTCTCATTCAGCCGCGTCGGCTCCGTCGCTTCGTTGCGAAGATCCTGCCGCTTCGGCACAACGCTACGACTACGCACAAGCTGGGCCATCTGACGAATCACGAGGGGTTGCAGGGTCGGTGGTTCTCGGAGTTCCTGACCGAGCGTGCCTTTCGGGATCGCCCTAATCGAAGGTTGGCATCGTGGGACAACCGGCGTTCATTTTGGATTCAACGCGAATATCTAATTGGCGCGATCAAAGAAGCGGGCTTCGATCTCGTGCTCGAGCAGTTCGATGGTCTTGCTCCAGATATCGCGCAGACAATGACGAAAGGGCGGTATCGCATTCATGGCCGAAGCACCTTCGTCGGAATCAAGACTGCGAATGTCTCGGAACCAGCTCCGGGTACCCCGGCGGCACTCCGGCGCGAGTAAGCGTCGGCCGCGATGGTTGAGCGCGCTCCCTCCTTACCCATTGGAAGCTTTCGTGCATCCATCATCAGTAAAACGCGCGTTGACCGGCCTGTTGTGCGCCGTCGCCTTTGTCTTGGCCGGGTGCCATAGTAACAACGATGCCAGCGGCTAGGGCATCGCCTGGGCGACGCTCACCGACAGCCCGGGCGATTTCACCACCTACACCGTCACGGTGGATTCGATCACGTTGACCCGCAGCGACGGCGCGATGGTGCCGGCGCTCACCAGTCCCGAGGTGATCGATTTCACAAAGTTAAGCAACGTGGAAGAAATGTGGGGGACGGCAACCATCCCCATCGGGAAGTATACTTCGGCGAGCATCGTGTTGGATTAAACCAGTGCGGTCATCGGTGTCATGGTCAATGGGTTGCCGACGAAGGCGACCGTGGTCGACTCGACCGGCGCCGCGGGTCTCACGCAATTGTCGCAATCCTCCGCCGGCACCACGGTGACCGCGAGTTATGCTTCGTATCAGCCGACGCCGACGCCGAGTGCGACGGCCGGCAAATTCCTCGTGAAGTACGTGGTCGCCGGCAGCTGTATTGCCGCCTCGGTACGCCAGACGGTATACGACAGTCGCCATCCCGATATCGTGCTGATTCCACAAGGGACGCGGCTGATGGGCCTTTGCACGACCCCGGCGGCTACCTGATAATCCCC
>PLUE01000070.1 GCA_003164785.1 Gammaproteobacteria bacterium
TTCGCGGCACGGCGCAAAATCCCGACACATTCTTTCAGGGGCGCGAAACCGTGAACCCCTTCTACGCCAAACTGCCCGACATCGTGCAATCGGTGATGGACGGGTTCGCCAAGCTGACCGGCCGCCAGTATCGTTTGTTCGACTACGAAGGCCCCCAGGACGCCGAGCGAGTCATCATCGTGATGGGCTCTGGCGCCGAGACCGCGCGCGAGACTGCCGCCGTCTTGCAGCGCGCCGGCGAGGCGGTGGGGGTCCTGCAGGTGCGGTTATTCCGTCCGTTCTCGGCGGCACATTTTTTGTCGGCCTTACCCGACTCCTGTCGTGCGCTCGCGGTCCTCGAGCGGACGAAGGAGCCGGGCGCGAGCGGCGAGCNNCGGCGGCCGCTACGGGCTGTCATCGAAGGATTTCAGTCCGGCGATGGCCAAGGCCGTATTCGACGAGCTGACAAAGCCAACTCCCAAGAATGGGTTCACGGTCGGCATTGATGACGATGTCTCGCACACCAGCCTCGAATTTGATCGCAGCTATTCGATTGAGCCGGCTGACGTCGTGCGCGCGCTGTTCTACGGCCTGGGAGCCGATGGCACCGTGGGCGCCAACAAGAATAGCGTTAAGATCATTGCCGAGGAGGCCGGCCTCTATGCGCAAGGGTATTTCGTCTACGATTCGCACAAATCGGGCGCGCAGACAGTCTCGCATTTGCGTTTCGGACCGCGGCCGATCCGCTCGCCGTATCTCATCAGCTCCGCCAATTTCATCGGCTGCCATCAATTTCATTTGCTGCAGCGTCTGGACGTATTGAGGTTCGCCGCCCCCGGTGCCACGTTCCTCCTCAACAGCCCCTATGGCCCGGCAGAGGTGTGGAATCATCTGCCGCATGACACCCAGCAGCAGATTATCGATAAGAAGCTCCGGTTCTTCGTCATCGATGCCAGCCGGGTCGCGCAGGAAGCTGGTCTCAAAACGCGGACAAACACCGTACTGCAGACCTGCTTCTTCGCGATCTCAGGCGTGCTGCCCGGCGATGCCGCGATCACTCAGATCAAGAACTCGATCCGCAAGACGTATGTCGCGAAGGGCGAGGAAGTGGTGCAGCAGAACTTCAAAGCCGTTGAGAAGACCCTGTCTCGATTGCAAGAGGTAACGATTCCCGCCGAGGCTACCAGCCAATTCGAACGGGCACCCCCGGTGCCGGCGACGGCGCCGGAGTTCGTTCGCCGCGTGACGGCAAAGATGTTCGAAAGCCTGGGCGATGACATTCCAGTAAGCCTCATGCCGGTCGACGGCACCTTTCCATCCGGTACGGCGGCGTGGGAAAAGCGCAATATCGCCGATGAAGTACCGGTTTGGCGAGCTGAACTCTGTGTGCAATGCGGCCAATGCAGCTTCGTGTGCCCGCACAGCGTCATCCGTGCGAAATATTACGACCAAGCCGAGTTGGGCAGCGCGCCGCAGAGCTTCAAATCGGCACCGGTCAATGCGCGCGGCTATCCGGACGCGCGCTTCAGCCTGCAGTTCTATGTCGAGGATTGCACGGGATGCGGCCTGTGCATCGAGGCATGCCCAGCCCACAGCCCCATCGATCCGGGCGTGAAAGCCATCAATCTCGAGCCAAAAGCTCCCTTGATCGAGCTGGAGCGCGCTAATATCGCCTTCTTCGAGCATTTGCCGATGAATGATCGCGCACGAATTGACTTCGCCAACGTGCGCGGCGTGCAATTCCTGGAGCCGCTGTTCGAGTTCTCCGGCGCGTGCGCAGGCTGCGGCGAGACGCCCTATCTCAAGCTGCTCTCACAGCTATTCGGGGATCGCGCGATGATCGCGAATGCCACGGGCTGCTCATCGATCTACGGCGGCAATCTACCTGTCACGCCGTGGAGCAAGAACCGGGAGGGCCGCGGCCCCGCTTGGTCCAATTCTCTCTTTGAAGACAATGCGGAGTTCGGCTTCGGTTTCCGGCTGGCGGCCGACAAGCATCTTGACCTCGCCATCGCGCGTCTCAAGTCCCTTGCTGTTGAACTCGGCGAGGCATTCGTCGCAGCGATCCTCGAAGCGCCGCAGATCCAGGAATCCGAGATTCGCGCCCAACGTATCCGCGTGGCCCAGCTCAAGACCAAACTGCTGGCGCTCGCGCAGCACAACGAGACGGCCCGCGACCTGCTCTCCGTCGTCGACCATTTGGTCCGGCGCAGCATTTGGATCGTGGGCGGCGATGGCTGGGCATACGATATCGGTTACGGCGGTCTCGATCACGTGTTGGCGAGCGGTCGCGATGTGAATGTCCTCGTGCTCGACACCGAAGTCTATTCGAATACCGGCGGCCAGGCATCGAAGGCGACCCCGCTCGGTGCAATCGCCAAATTCGCCGCAGCGGGCAAGCGCGTGCCGCGTAAAGATCTGGCGTTGCAGGCGATCGCCTATGGCAATGTCTACGTGGCGCAGATCGCCATGGGCGCGAACCCGCAGCAGACCCTGCTGGCGTTCCGAGAAGCGGAGGCCTACGCTGGGCCCTCGTTGATTCTCGCGTACAGCCACTGCATCGCCCACGGCTTTGACCTGCGGTACGGCATGAAACAACAGGATCTCGCGACCGCCAGCGGCTATTGGCCATTGTTCCGCTTCAATCCTGCGATGCGCAAGATCGGCGAGAATCCGTTCCGGCTCGATTCACCGCGACCGGCCATTCCATTTAAGGATTATGCATACAACGAACTGCGCTACCGGGCGTTGGCGCTGATGCGGCCATCCGAGGCAGAGAGCTTACTGCGTCAGGCGCAAACCGAAGTCAACGAGAAGTACCGCGGCTACGAAGCACTCGCCGGCCTGGAAGTCGCGCCGGCTGCGGTTCAGGAGACGGGCACCTCGACCGTCGAGGCTCACGCCGTGACTTCCCCCATCGGACGATCCAAGCGATGAACTTAAGAACGCGATATCTGGGCCTCGATCTGCGCAATCCCCTGATAGCCGGCGCCGGCCCTCTGAATGGGCAGTTGGATAATATACGGCGCCTGGAGGACTTGGGCGCGGGAGCCATTGTGCTGCCTTCCATTTTCGAGGAGCAGATCGAGCACGAGCAGGGGATGATCGATCAATTATCCACGATTGGCATCGACAGCTATGGCGAAGCGCTGACGTATTTCCCGGCGCAAACCACCTATGCCTTGGATCCCGAGCCTTATCTTGGATTGTTGCGCCAGGCCGCCACTGCGGTGGATATACCGATTATCGCAAGTCTCAACGGCTTTACGAATCAAGGCTGGGTCCAGTATGCGTGGCAGATGGAACAGGCCGGCGCAAGCGCGATCGAACTAAATATCTACTTCATTCCCTCGGATCTCAGTCTTTCCGGACGCGACGTTGAGCAACGCTACATCGACATCGTGAAAGCCGTGAAAGGCGTCGTGACCTGTCCTGTTGCGGTTAAGATAGGCCCCTACTTCAGTGCCGTCGGCCACATGGCGCAGCAACTCGTGCACGCCGGGGCCGACGGGCTGGTCCTATTCAACCGCTTCTACGAGCCGGACATCGATCTCGCGCGGCTGCAGCTCGTGTCCGATCTCGAATTGAGCCGCCCTTATGAAATACGCTTACCACTACTCTGGATCGGGGTGTTGTCCGGACGGGTGAAGGCGTCGCTCGCAGCGAGCACCGGCGTCGACAGTGTTGATGAGGTGCTCAAGTACCTGCTCGCGGGCGCTGATGTCGTCATGACCACCTCCTCCCTCTTGAGACACGGCATCGGGCACATCAAGGAACTCCTGGACGGGCTTCGGACCTGGCTTGACGCCCGCAACCTCGAATCCCTGGCATCCATCCGCGGGCGTATGAGCCACCTGAATGTCGAAGACCCCACCGCTTTCAACCGCGCCAACTATATCAAGACGGTGCACGATTACCGGGCGGTATCCGCGCCCAATCCCGCCGAATCAAACGGCCGGCGGTGAATTTAATGCAGCCACTCGTAGGTGGAATTGTCAATTGCAATGATCTTCATTGGAGGTTCACGGCATGCAGCGGTTAGCGGTTTTAACCAGCGGTGGTGATGCCCCAGGCATGAATGCCGCGATTCGGGCGGTGGTCCGTAGTGCTGTGGGACGCGGATTTGAAGTGGTTGGCGTGCGTGACGGTTATAACGGACTCGTCAACGGCGATTTCAGACCCATGGGTAGACGAGACGTGGGCGGTATTATTCACCTGGGTGGCACTCAGCTTGGCACCACGCGCTACGAAGGGCTAAAGACAGTCCAGGGACGCGAATCGGCTCTGCGGGAACTGCGAGCGCATGAAATAGCGGCGCTGGTGGTCATCGGCGGCAACGGGTCGCAATCAGGCGCTGCCGCACTTCATGCCGACGGTGCGCCGGTCATCGGTATCGCTTCCACGATTGACAATGATCTCTACGGCACGGATATCAGCATTGGCGCGACCACGGCCATCGACGTAGCGCTCCAAGCGATCGATCACCTCCGGGTGACGGCTTCCTCGATGAAGCGCGCGTTTCTGGTGGAAGTCATGGGCCGAAAATGCGGATATCTCGCATTGATGGCAGGCATTACGGGCGGCGCCGAGGTCATTGCGTTGCCGGAAGTGGATACGGAGCCGGCGAGCATTGCCGAGGAGCTCTATGCCGCCTATCAACGCGGCAAGAGTCACGCGATTGCAGTGATTGCGGAGGGTGCGAAATATAACTCGGATGCATTGATGCGATATTTCCATGAGCACCGGGAGCGGCTTGGATTCGAATTACGCGTGACCAAGTTGGGACATATCCAACGCGGCGGCTCTCCGGGGGTCTTTGATCGCATGCTCGGCACACTGCTCGGCGTAGCGGCCGTAGACGCTGCGGTCGAGCGGCGGTATGGCTTGATGATTGGCATGCGTGATGGCAAGCCGGCCAGCACACCGCTCAGCGAGGTGGCCGGCAAGACGAGGCCGGCAGAGACGCGTCTCCTTGATCTCGCATATCAACTGGCCCTGTGAGGCGCAGATGAGCGACTTGGAGCGACGAAGCACGCGATGCAATCGAGGCGGACCCACAAATCAGGCGCCGCTTTGACCCCTTCGCCCTTCCCCGCTGGACTGAGACCGAGGACTTCCGCGACTTCGTCAGCGCGTGGGCCTGCTGGTCGTGAAGCCCTCAAGGTTCAGAATCGCGCCAATCCGCCCTACCGACCGTTACGCCATAGGTTTGGGCGGCCAGAAGTATCCGCTGCCAGGCCACATCGCGCTCCGCATCGGTTACGCCGTGCACCTGGTCGAAGCGCGCAATGGCATTTCGCACATGACTCGCGTTCTCGAGCGGTTCCTTGCGCGTCTTAGGGAACGCGAAGTTGCTTGCGGACAGCGCCCGAAGCTCCTTGGACGTGATCTTGCTCATCGGAATCTCCATTGCGTCCGCCGCCGCCTCTCTTCAAGCGGCATCGACTGCCCGCTCGCCTCTCCAATACGCTTTGCGGCCGTAATGCTTGTAAAGGTCTAGTTCCGCATTGCGATCGAATGCCATGCCTTCCGTGTACACGGGGGCACGCTGGATGGCTTCACGGTCGAGCGACACCGTGACCTGGTGGTCCGCCCAGCTGACTTTCTGGATCCATTCCGGGGAGACCAACACCTGATGCCCGACCCACCAATTGCTGGTATTCACGATCAAATAGCGTACCGACCAGGTACGGTCATCCAACAAGAACCCCTGGACGTGTCCGATCTCACCGTCGCTCGCGATCAGGTGATAGCCCTTGACGGCGTTGCAGCTGCGCAGATGCGGATCGCCGTCATCGGCCGCGGGCGCCTGCAGATAGCCTTGGTAGCCGTCGAAGTATTGCGGGTCCACGCCGCCCCAGATCGTGCCGGGATAATAGCCCTCACCCCAGAGACCGGCCCCGCCCCAGTAATACGGGTAGCCATAGTAGCCGAGGTAGCTTGTCTCGTATCGGCGCGACACGGGCTCATCGCTGTCGATGCCCGGACTATTCTTGATCTGCTCCTTGGTGATCTTGGCCGGAAGCACCGCCGCATCCCATCCCGGTTGGCCGATCGAATATGGCGAGACCAGCACCTTGCGACCGCCCAGCCACGCGCTCGTGTCGACCACGAGATAGCGAACGACCCAGGCTCGATCGTCGAAATAAAAATCCTTGACCTTGCCGACGGTTCCGTCGGTCGCGCCGATCTCGAATCCTTCCAAACTCTTGACACTGCGTAACATGGCCGCCCTCCGCGTTGATGATTCAATGCGATCTATATTCGCATACTAAGCGCGACGCCATCGGCGCGTCTGTTCGATGGAACACACACGGAGTGAACCCATGGCAGTCGAGACCTTTCGCTAGTCGGCGAGACGCATGTGGTCGCGGACATCCTCGACGCCCTGCGCATTCCATGCCGATTTGCGCGTCAGGTAGCGGTGCCACCAGTTGGTCACGGTGCCGGACAAGGTCACGACCCGATCGTCGACACTGACCACGACATGCTGGTCTTTCGCATCAAAGCGCCGCTGCAGCGCGGCCTCGATGTTCGCCTTGATGTTTCCCGCCGGCGCACCACGATTGGCCACGGTAATCGCATTGGTGAGCCCCTTGACGCCCTTCATGTAGCGTACGGCATCCTCGGCATTCTCCCGCTGGAAACCCCAGCGAACCGTACCTGACAGCGTCACCCAGCCATCCTCGACGCGCGCACCGACGGTATCCTGCGGAAGGTAGGCGGCCCAGCTGAGCGCGTTATGAACCGCGACACCGAGTTCCGCGTCGCCGACGGCTCCGGCCGTGACCACGTCGAGGTTGACGATGACTTCCTTGACGCCCGGGATCATTTCCGCAAGCCGCTCCGCCTCCCGCTTCGCAGCGTACGTACTGACCTGCCCCGTGACCGTCACGACGCCCCCTGCCACCGTGACGCCGAGATTTTGCGCATCGACCGCGGCATCCCACGT
The DNA here is from genome assembly GCA_003164785.1 of Gammaproteobacteria bacterium. Taxonomy (GTDB): domain Bacteria; phylum Pseudomonadota; class Gammaproteobacteria; order Steroidobacterales; family Steroidobacteraceae; genus Bog-1198. The sequence continues at coordinate 6,932 of PLUE01000070.1, forward strand.
CAGTTCGTCCAGCGCGTCATGCTGAATATCGTCATCGGTTCGAGTCGCCATGCATTTTCTCCTGGTTGGCAGTCTTTAAGCCGCGAGTCTACCCCGTCCGAGTCGTGATCACCGTTCGCTGTGCCACACAGACGGGCGCGGCGCTAATCCAACTGCAGCCAAATCTCGTTGCGCCGCAGAAACCAGGGCACGAACGGTGGATTGTAGCGCGCGTAGATGGGCTCGCTGGTCCACGCCTCCCCGGCCGACCGGAGCGCCTGCTGCAGGAGCGACAGGTGCTGGTCATAGTTCGCATCGGACCAGAACCCCGAGTAGCGGATGACGGCGACACGACGCGCCTTCACCTCACGCAGCGTGACGCGTGGGTCGATGGGCTGCGGCGCCGCGGCCAGCGTCAGCCCGCGGGGCAGGATAAACTGCACGACGTAGCCGCCGGAGACCGCGTTTTGCGTCACCGGGGCCGTCATGGGCATCTTCGTACCGGCTGCACTCTGAGTGACCGGCGCCGTCATGGAGAACTTCGTCCCTCCGGTGTTCTTGCCGACAATGTAGCCGGCGAGAATGGGGAACGCCTGGTTCCCGGCTGCCGCCGCGGAGCCGGTAATCCGCACTTCCGCCACGACATAGGCGGAATAGAGGCGCACCTCGATATCGCCGATCCTGCGGGTGACTGTATACGCCGGTTCTTCAATCGCGTGGGCCGTCATGGATACCAAGCTCAGCAGGATCAGAACGACAGAGGTGAGGAAGGAGTTGCGCATCATGGTGGACTGACTGCAATCAAGGGACGATGCCCACCATACCGGTACGGACGGGCTGTTAGATACCGAACGGATAAGTGTCGGGAAGGCCGTCCAATTCCCGGGTTCGCAACGGAGTGACTGCCTGCGTCGCGTCGAACCAGATGTACTCGTCGAACTGCTGAGGCAGCCGTGCGTGAAAATAATGGCTCTCGCGCTCGGTCTCGGGCCGGTATATCACGCCGATTGCGCGTTCCAGCCGCTGCTCCGTCAATCCAAGGTCGAGCGCGGGGCTCAGGTGTTGCAGCGACAGCAGGAAACTCTGCTCCTCGGTGTGGTGGAACAGCGATTCGTAACTGCCGGGCAGCGCCGGCAGCACCGTTTTGATCTGCATCGGCTCATCCCAATTGGAGGCCGCCGCGACCGTCCCATGATCCGTACCGAAGCCGATCGAGAAGCAGGCGGCGCCGAACTCCCGTCGGCAGAGGTTGCCTATATTGAATTCGCCGCGCTTGGCCATGTCGGTCGCTGACGAATCGCCCACATGGGAATTGTGGGCCCAGACGACGCCTTTGCTGGCAGGGCCGTGAAACTTGAGCAGGTTTTGCAAGGTCTCGAACATGTGGCTGTCCCGCAGATTCCAGGAGGCGCGCGAGCCGTAGTACATCGTGCGGTAATAGAGTTCGGCATTCGCAACGAGCCGCGCATTCTGCACGGCATCCATGAACCGTTCCCCGCCGGCTTCAGCGTAAAGGTGGCGCTTCTTCAACAGCTGCGTCAAGATCGCCGTCACCGCCGGCTCGCAGGAGGGATGTTGACCCGTCACGGCCGCCTGTCCGTAGACAGCCGGTTCGTCTTGCCACGGTGCGAGGCAGCCATAGCGTTGGCGCGCCGCCCGACCTGCATCCGGATCGACCGTGTCCAAGTAATCCAGAACGGCTTGTATCGACGTATACAAGCTATAGAGATCGAGACCGTGAACCGCGGCCCTGTCCTGCGCCGCAATCCCGGCGTTGTGAGTGCGCAACCATTCGACAAATTCCGCAACCTCCTGATTGCGCCACATCCAACTCGGAAAGCGCGCAAATGCCGTCCATTCCGAGGCGGGAGCTTTGAAATGGCGAACGTATTGGTCGATGCGCGCGGCATCGGGCCAATCGCCTTCGATGGCGACGAATGAAAAATTGTGATGCTCGATCAGCTCTCGGGTGATCCGAGCGCGCATTCGATAGAATTCCGACGTACCGTGGCTTGCCTCGCCGATCAGAACGACACGCGCCGCGCCGATGCGCCCCATCAGTGGCTCGATGTCGGCGGATCCGATGGATGCGAAGGTTTCGCAGCAGCTGGCGAGTGCGCGCAGCAGCGTCGGGTCTTTCTCGCTGCGGCGCCGCGCGATCGACGGTCCTCCCGCCCCGGATGCCTCTTTCATTGGAATCGTTGTCTGTGGGTAGCCATGGAGACGAATACTACGATGCGGGAGCGCCGCCGTCTGTGCGCTGGCGGGCGCAGCATCGCACGGCCCAGACGTCAACCGACCCAACGCACCACGGGCTCATTGCGTGAAACGGGCGCAGTCACGGCCTGCGGATATCCAACGATAATGGGAGCCACTGAAATCCAGGCTGCCGGCGTACCGATCGACTTCTTGCCCTCCGGCGTATTGAGAAAGCTCTGCGCCAGGCCGATCCAACAACTGCCGAGTCCGGCACCGTAGGCCGCCAGCATCAGATTCTCAGCGGCCAAGGCGCAGTCTTCAACGATCCACGGCCCCTGCACGATCCCCGAGATTAGGATGAGTGCAGGGGCGTGATAAAAGATATGAAAGTTCGCGTCAGTAACATGTACATGGATACGATCCGACGCGGCAGCCGCGGGCACCGTGGCGATCATGTGGTTTTTGGCGTTCCGCGATATCAGATCGAGTATCCCCTGATCGCGCACCACCGTGAAGGCCCATGGCTGTTGATTGATGGCGCTCGGCGCATGGGTGGCTGCGACAATCAAACTCTGGAGCGCGCTCGCTCGGTGACCCCTTGATCGGCAGCTCGACCATTGAACGCAACAAGAACCTCACCGCGGAAATCCTTTCCGTCAACCGCGCTCGCACCGAGGCGGCACGCGTAGGATGGATCTGCGTCGAAGCCTCCGTGCACTTGTCAGTCGGACTTGGCGGTGGAAATGTTGTGTCTGGGCGACAAAGCCATAGGGATCAACATGTTTCGCGGGGCGACAGCGGTGGAACCGATGCACTGACCGCGCCGAACGCGCTCGAGCCGATGACCAATCACAGCTCGGTGCCGCGGAGCGGCTGCCAGTTGTACCGAGCAGACGAATGTGCCGAAAGCAGACTGTCGGCGGCCGTACGCCGCGCGCGAACGTTCCGGCTCGGTCTTCCGGTCGCATGAGCATCCGCACGGTCTCATATAAGTTGATATAGTCGTCGCGGCTCACCTCGGGTCGGTAAGTGAACGAAGCGGAGGCTTAAATGAAGTGCCCCAAATGCAGCATTGAGCTGGTTCCGATGACCCGGCACAAGATCAAGGTCAACTACTGTCAGTCCTGTAAGGGAATGTGGCTCGAGCACAACGAACTCGAAGAATTGGAGGATGAGGTCTTTGATTTCGGCGATCGCTGGAAGGGAAGTTTGGTTTTCAGTTCAGCCGTGACGACTCATAGTTGCCCGGAATGTACCGCTCTCCTCCAGAGGTTCAAGTACAGGCTTTACGATCTGGAAATGGATTTCTGTCCGAACCAACATGGCTACTGGCTGGATGATGACGAGGACACCAGAGTTTTAGATCTGATGAAAAGAGAGGAAGTGGATCTCCAACGAAAATTGCTCGCAGAAGACCACTGGACCGCGACCTTAAGACACATGCGCTCTCCCTCATTTTTTAGAAAACTGCGGGATCTGTTTCATTATTGAGACTTGCATAAATGGCTGACATCTTAGAGCGGCAACTCGGCCTGACGCCAGAAGGCGCGGATCAGGGTCGGGCGCCGCTGCATAGAGCGCAAGCGGTTGCGCGCACCGGTTTTCAGATCACTGAAGTTGGTGGCGCAACGGTTGGCGAGTGCGTGATTCTTCAATTGACCCCAGATGTATTCCGTCGGATTGAGCTCGGGCGCATAGGCCGGCAGCTGTTCGATCTGCATGGCGCCGTTCAGAGCCTCCAAGTAGTCGCGCACCACCGTCGACTAGCCGCTAGCCATTGCAGCCTGAACAATCGCGATGAACGAGTACAGCCGCAGAGATCGAAACGCGGGGGATGCCAAGGTAGCGGGCCTCTCGCGATCGCCGCTCCGCTTGCGCCGCCGGTGCCCTCTATCCCACATTTGGCCTTCTCCTGAGTCCGATCATCGCGGCTACAGCCATGAGTTTGAGTTCGGTGTCGGTGATCGGCAATGCGCTTCGTCTGCGATTCGCCCGCGTCTAGGCGGATTGCGGCGGCATGAACTGAAGTTCGGGGTTCTGCAGCTCGACTTCACCAGCCCAGTAGCCTCCAAATCCGTAGTGAACGTGGAGATCCTCTTCACGCTCACGAGTCAGGGGTCCGCCTGCATGATAGGCGGGCGCCCGCTTGACGGCGTCGCGGGTCAGCCCCACCAGCACATGATTGTCGTCCCATCGGATGTCTTCGATCCATTCGGGCGAGATGAGAACGTCATGACCCCTCCAGAAATCTCCGGTGCCCACAACCATGTAACGAATCACCCAGCCGGTCTCGTCAAGGAGAAATCCCTTGACCTGTCCGATCTCGCCATCGGACGCGTGGATGTGATAGGCCTTGACCGTTTCCACGCTGCGCAGATGGTGATCGCCGTGCGGACGATGTTCCGCATCGGCTTGCGCGTCGGCACGGTGGTTTTCCTCATCGGTCCTGCGATGCGCGGCGGCCGCTCCCTCCTGTTCCAGACCGGGCGTCAGCGAGCCGGGATGCGCCGCGCCACGCCCCCAGATATTGCCGCCGCCCCAGTAGAATGGGTAGCCGTAATACCGCAGGTATTCCCGCTCGTGCTGCCGGGATACCGGCTCGTTCGTGTCGATGCCCGGACTGTTCTTGACCTGCTGCTTCGTGAGGGCGACCGGCAGCCGCTTCGACTCCCAGACAGGCACGGTCATCGCCGCTGGCGCGATCAACACTCGTCGGCCAGACAACCAGGAACCGGTCGCGACGACAAAATAGCGGATGACCCACGATTCATCGTCGAAATACAGATCCTTCACAATTCCGATTTCGCCGTCGATGGCCTCGACGGAGTGATCGAGCAGGTCGTGGCTGTCGCGTAGCATAGGGTTCCCTTCACCCGCAATAATTCGGACGCGGATCGTGTCCGTTGGTGGCGGCCACGCCATCGACGCCGGTGGCGATGACCATTTCTTTCAACTTCGCGGGCGATGTTTTGTTCTCGTCATACCGAACGGTCGTTTCGCCGGAGGCCAGCGAAATCTGAACATCGTCGACACCCGCGACCCGGTTGAAGGCAAGGGATAGCTTGTTGACACACCCGCCGGACTGCATTCCGTCGATACTCATCATAGTAGGTTGCATATGGTCCATCGCCGTGCCCTTGAAGTCAACAATCGCCGGCGGCCATGCTGCCGACCGCCATCACGCCGGGGACAGGTACCGCATCGGATCGTGTGGCTCTGTGCGCTGGACCACGGGCCTCGTCGACTGAATTCATGTGACACTTTGCGATCGCCTCGATACCGGGCTCCGTGACCACTTCATTGGAATTGAACGGATGAGGTTCTGCTCAATCCTATTTGGAGGAACGCCACGCCCGGTTGCACCTACGCCCACGCAAAAATCGGCGTCGCCCGCGCCCGTCATGGTCGCACTCGGTCCGGCGTCGGGTTGTGCCAACCGCCGTCAACCGCGATCAGCGCATCAGCCTCTTTGGGACCCCAGCTGTGGCGCCGATAAGGGCTGACCGGTCGGTGGTTGTTGAGAACTGGATCGACAACCGCCCAAGCTGCCTCCACCGTATCCTCGCGGGTAAACAGCGCCCCATCACCGGCCATGGCCGCCCCCAGCAGTCGCTCGTAAGGCGCTTCCTCTCCAGACTGCTCGTCAGACAGGTAGAGTTCTCGCTGATCACCTATGAATTCCTTTCCCGCGCGCTTAACGCGCGCTGCCAACGCGATGGCAGATCTGGGTGAGAGCCGAAAGCGCAGATAGTTCGTGGAGCCGGTGAGCGACACCGAGTCAGCGAATAGCCGTTGCGGCGGGGCCTTCAGTTGAACAATGACTTCGGTGGCTGTCTCGGCCAAATACTTTCCCGAGCGCAGGTACCACGGCACGCCCTCCCAGCGCCAGGAGTCGATGAATAGCCGCAGCGCGCAGAATGTCTCTACGTCGGAGCGCCTCGCCACACCAGGCTCCCGGTGGTAGCCAGAGTATTGTCCACGCACCACGTCGCCGCGCTTCAGAGGGCGCATGCTCTGAAAAACATCGGCCGTCTCGCCGTGCACGGCACCAAAGCCCCGATAGGTGGGTGGCTCCATCGCGAGCAGCGCAACGACCTGGAACAGATGATTCTGGATGACGTCGCGCAGGCAGCCGGCCGTTTCATAGAACGACCCCCGTCCCGCGACGCCAAAATCCTCCGATAGGGTAATCTGGACGCTGGCCACGTAGTTGCGATTCCATATCGGCTCCAAAAACGCGTTAGCGAACCGAAAATACAGAATATTCATGATCGCCTCCTTCGCGAGGAAGTG